>JBEKNY010000011.1:0-243913 GCA_049522315.1 Occallatibacter sp. | reverse complement strand
TGATCGGTTACAGTGCCGGTGATGGTGCTGGACTCGATCTGCGCCAGAGCCATACCGACACCAAGACTGAGCAACGAAATCAACAACACGATATTTCGCTTGATCGTCATCTGCCCTCCCTTTTCCTGTTTGTTGTCAATGTGTAGCCTCATGTAGTTGATGCCTCCCTCAATTGCGTGTTTGCGCTTCTCTTTGTTTGCCGCTTACGTCAATCCATCGCTCCAACAGACACAACGCTCCTGTCGCGGAACCACGATTCCGCTCCAATACGACAGAAACTTCTTTCCCTTCATTCCTTCCTCCTAACAGAGTTGGATTCCCTTTTTGGTATCCCCTTCGCTATTGAAGTAACTCGCTAAGGCATACGTCTTGCGCATAGCCTGCCCCGCAATTTTTACCAGGGTGCGTGTTAGCGTAGCGGAACCGGTTCACGACTTCAGCCTGGTTGTAAACGTCGAGGCGCGAAAACGTTTTCAAATTGCAAGTCATTCTAGGCTGGTCAATCGAAGGGTTGATAAGCTCCTTACGGCAGAATGGTGAGGGTCTTTACCGAAAGGAGGAGTAAATTCTTATCCTGTCAGCGTTATAGCTCCCTTTCGTTTCAATTATTTGCGTCCTGCGGCGCAAGAAAGCAGAAAATTTGCTGAGGGAGGGGGTACAATGGCTTCTTCGAGCCGGAGAACGGTATGAGCGATGCATCACAGGCACACAGAAAGGAATGTCTAAGCGAAACAGCCCAGAAAGCAATCGGCGAACAACTGGAGCGCCTTCTGGCAAGTCCGTATTTGAGCCACAGCAAGAGGTTTCCCAACTTCCTGAGCTTCGTTGTAGAACACACTCTGGCCGGGGAAGTAGACGACATAAAGGAACGGACCCTGGGCATTGAGATATTCGGGAAGGATGCCAGCTACGACACCGCCCTTGACCCTATTGTGCGGGTGACGGCTGCGGAGATCCGCAAACGGCTGGCGCAGTACTATCAAGATTCCGCGCACGACGAGGAGCTGCGCATCACTCTGCCGTCGGGATCGTATATTCCTCAGTTTCACAGCCCGAAGGGCAGAAGCATTCATGGGCTTCCGGAGATCGCTGCGGTTCCAGCGGGCACGCCGGAGCATGTGCCAGCGCCGGCTACGCAAGCTCGCCGCTGGTGGCTGCTGGCGGCAGTTGGGGTGGCCGCTGCCGGGCTGTTGGTGTGGGGCACAGTCGTGTTTTGGCAGCGGGCCAACCGCGCTGCGGTCGATTTCTTCTGGCAGCCGGTATTAAGCTCCAACGGGCCGGTATTGCTATGCGTTCCCGAACAGCCCAATGGTTTCGCGCCCAATGTGCTGAACCCGGGCAATCTCCCCTATTATCAGGTTGCGCCAACGAACGCAAAGACGCCGCCGGGGATCGACGACCTGAGCGCAGGCATCAAAGTGGCCGGCATTCTGCAATCCAGCGGGAAGCAGTACGCGCTGAAGGGCGAGGGAGCCACGGCCCTTGACGACCTTCAGCGCGGTCCTACGGTCTTTGTGGGCGCCTACGACAACGCGTGGACACTGCGCCTGACCAATCCGCTGCATTACCACTTTGCAAACGACGCCGACATGATGCACCAGTGGATTGTGGACAGTACGGCGCCGGACAAGACACGCTGGATGATCGACCGTGGCGCGCAAATGGCCAGCGACAACTATCGGGACTATGCGATCGTGGCGCGATTTACCGACCCCAACACTGGCAAGCTGGCGGTGATATTGGCGGGAATCGGCCCCGGCGGCACGCGCGCGGCCGCGGAGTACATCACCGATAGCGCCTATTTGACTCAGCTGATGCGTGCTGCGCAGGCGGCCGGTGATAAGAAGAACATGGAATTCGTTATAAGCACGCAGATCATCGATGGCGAGCCGGGCACTCCGAGAGTGGAAGCCAGTTACTTCTGGTAATTCCGCTTTGAGCGCGAGCAAGGATGCCTTACACTCACAAGCAATATCCGCGATCGTTATTTCAGCTTGTCAGGAGGGTGTCGTATGACTCCGCTCAAATCAATGACCAGGGGAGTCTTTATGGGCGCAAGGCCCAGCCAACAGCGATGATTCTGGACAGCCGCATGTTGCAATCGACGCCCGAGTCGGGCGCGCGGGCAGGCTACAATGGAGCCAAGCGGCGCAAAGGATCGAAGGTTCATGCGGCTGTAGATACGCTGGGACATCTGTTGGCCCTGCATGTCACTCCGGCCAATGAGCAAGATCGTGCATAGGTTGGAGAACTGGTCCGGCAAGTGCAGCAGATTACCGAAGAGAATGTCGAGTTAGCCTATGTAGTCCAGGGCTACACCGGAGAAGCTGCCGAAGCCGCCGCAGCCGAGCACGGCATCCAGCTGGAAGTAGTCAAGCATACCGAGGCTAAACGTGGATTCGTGCTGTTGTCGCGCCGCTGGGCGGCGGAGAGAAGCTTTGCGTGGGCGGCTCGCTTTCGCCGCCTGGCTCGCAACTACGAAAGACTCGCCACCACACTCGGGGCCTTCCACTTCCTCGCCTTCGCTTGCCTTATGATCGCTCAACCCCTCAGGATGCTCGCATGAAGTTAATAACAGGCTATAAGCAGAATCTTTGAGGATTAAGCAGAATTTGTCGAGTTATACCGCCCGCGCATTCAGCATTCCTGATCTGTGAGAATATTCGAGCCCATATAGCCGATGCAGACCAATTGTATCTCAGTGCAATCTACCTGCTAGCGGTATACTCCGGCAACGGGCAGATATGTCATATT
The DNA here is from genome assembly GCA_049522315.1 of Occallatibacter sp. Lineage (GTDB taxonomy): Bacteria > Acidobacteriota > Terriglobia > Terriglobales > Acidobacteriaceae > Telmatobacter. The sequence goes on along the minus strand of JBEKNY010000011.1, from coordinate 241,159 downwards.
TTTGAGGGGAAAATGGACTTCTGCAAAGACACAACACGCATTCCAAATCCAGGAAAGACCATTATGAACAACTCTCTTGGCTGCACATCTCGACTGGTCCTTATGTCGCTGCTGCTCGCCGGACCCGGCTCGCTTCCGGCCGTTGCCCAGCCGCATCGGCCGCCCAACGCCCAGCTCGCTTCAAAGGAAGTGAATGCCCGCGTTGAGGCGCTCCTGAAAAAGATGACGCTCGACGAAAAGATCGGGCAACTGGTGCAATATTCGGGCGGCTTTGCGATCGGCCTGGATGCCTCAAATCCGACCTATGACGACCTGGTCGCCAAGGGCCAGATGGGAGGAATGGTGAATGTGGTGGGCGCGGAACAGACAAATCACTACCAGCACATTGCCATGGAAAAGTCGCGCCTTCACATCCCCCTGCTCTTTGGGCTGGACGTCGTCCACGGAGACCACACCGTCTTCCCGATACCGCTTGCCGTGGCGGCAAGCTGGGATCCCAAGGCGGCCGAAATTGTAGCGCGCACGGGAGCAGTGGAAGCTCGCGCCGACGGCATTGACTGGGTGTTCTCGCCCATGGTAGATATCGCCCGCGATCCGCGCTGGGGACGCATCGTCGAGTCGAACGGCGAGGATCCCTATCTGGGTTCTGTAATGGCGCGGGCATGGGTAAAGGGCTATCAGCAAGACGATCTTTCAAAACCCGACTCGGTCGCGGCCTGCGTGAAGCATTTTGCCGCTTACGGCGCGGTCATCGCGGGCCGCGAGTACAATGCCGCGGATATGAGCCAAATCACGCTCCGGCAGGTGTATCTGAAACCCTATCTGGCCGCGGTGAATGCCGGCGTGGCGACGGTGATGAGCTCCGTTAATTCGATCAACGGCATTCCCGGCACGGCCGACCCATTGACGCTTACTGAGATTCTGCGCAAGCAGTGGAGATTCGGCGGTTTCGTGGTCTCGGATTGGGCCGCGGTGGCCGAACTGCTGAACCACGGCATTGCCGCGAACGGCGCGGCCGCGGCCCGCAAGGCATTGGAAGCCGGTGTAGACATGGACACGGAAGGCAACCTCTATGGCCCCACCCTCGCCGCGCAGGTGAGATCGGGGAAGATTCCGGAATCGGTTGTGGATGAAGCCGTGAGGCGCGTGCTTCGCGTGAAGTTTGCGCTGGGATTGTTTGACCACCCTTATACCCAACCGGGACCGAAGTACGAGGCCACGCCGGCGCGCCGCGTGCTGGCGCGCAAGGTGGCCGATGAGACCATGGTTCTGCTCAAGAACGATCCTGTCGAGGGCATTGGAGCGTTGCTGCCGCTCAGTGCCAAGGCGAGGAAAGTAGCCCTGATCGGCCCCATGGCCGACAACCAAGTCGAGATGCTCGGCGCTTGGTCGTTCCAGGGCGATCCTAGGGATGTGATAACGCTGAAAACGGCGCTTGCGGCGCGGCTGGGCAACCGGCTGCTCTACGCAAAGGGCTGCGGGTTGCTTTCCGGCGAAGACGAGAAGGTGCTCGATCAGGTCAGTTTTGGAGTGCCGGCCGCAGCCGAGAAAAGTCTGCCGGTTCCTGACGATGCAAAGATGATCGCCGAAGCGGCGGAGACAGCGAAAAAAGCCGATCTTGCCATTCTGGCGCTGGGAGAGCCTGCGCGCTCGATGGAGGGTGAAGCCTCAAGCCGCGTTCACCTCGGGTTTACCGGGTCGCAGGAAAAGCTGCTTGAGGCGGTGGTGGCAACCGGCAAGCCGGTGGTTCTGGTGGTGCTGGCCGGTCGTCCGTTTGTGCTCAAGTGGGCTGAGGCCCATGTGCCTGCGATACTTGAGGCATGGAGTCCCGGCATTGAAGCAGGGCCCTCCGTGGCCGATGTGCTGTTCGGCCGCGTCAATCCGTCGGGCAAGCTGCCGGCGAGCTTTCCCCGCGCAGTGGGTCAGGAGCCGCTTTATTATGCTCAACTTCCAACTGGCATACCGGCGCAGGGCGACCTGAGCCACATGCCGCGAAATGGGGGAGAGAAGATGGTGTCGCGGTATATGGATGAGCAGAATTCGGCGCTGTTTCCGTTTGGGTGGGGATTGAGCTACACGACCTTCAGCTTCTCGAAGCCGACGGTGAGCCGGCCCGTCGTTCCTGTAAACGAGATTCTGGACGATCACAAGCCGGTGACCATGGTGGGCGTAGACGTAACCAACACCGGCAGGGTGGCGGGAACCGAGGTGGTGCAGCTCTATATTCGCGACACGGTGGCGAGCGTAGAACAGCCGGTGAGGGAGCTGGAGGGCTTCGCGCGCGTTGCACTTGCGCCCGGCCAGACCAAGCACGTGGAGTTCCCGCTGGGATTCAATGAGCTGAACTTCTACAACGTGGAACTCAAACAGACCGTGGAGCCGACGACATATGACATATGGGTTGGAGGGAGTTCGCTGGCGACGGCGGAGACAGAGTTTAAGGTCGCCGAATAGACCAGTCCTCCAGCAAAGCGCGCGTTGACGTGTGCACGGTCGAGAGCTCTTCCACTTGGGCAGAAAGCGTAGCAAGGGGGACGCACGGTTTTTTGATTTGGAGATACAGGAGACACATATGACCAACTCTCTCGGCTAGGCACAGTCCAAGCTCTGCTCGGTCACTCTTCTTCAGAGATCACGCGCGAGACGTACATTGCGTCGGTTCCTTCAGACGCGCGGAAGGCTGTGGAGGGGGTCGAAAAGCTGCTTGGAACCAGGGGAAAGCTTATTGGACCCAAATGGACCCAAGTTCCGGAATGGCCGGAATTAGGGTCTTCTCTAATTAATTGATATTGCGGGATTTAATGGTCGGGGAGAGAGGATTTGAACCTCCGACCCCCTGGTCCCGAACCAGGTGCTCTACCAGGCTGAGCCACTCCCCGACGACTTTGCTAATTTTAACTTCATTTCATTTTACCGTGCCGATTGCGATGGCGCAAACCCGGCCTGATGGGGACCATGCGTCTTCCACTACACTGGGGTGGCGAGAACCGGGAGAACCCATGAGCGAAGTGATCCTTGAACCGCGCCGCACCGCCGTTGTGGTGATCGATCTTCAGAAGGGGATTGCCGGGATGCCCGGGACGCCGCATTCAACCCCCAGCGTCATTGCGAACTGCGTCGAGCTGCTCACCGCTGCCCGGAGCGCGGGAGCGCAGCCGATCCTCGTCCATGTGGGCCGCTCGCCGGACTTTGGAGACGCCCTGAAAGTGACGGCCGATGAGCCCATGCGCGCTTCCGGCGCGATGCCGCCGGATTGGAGCGATCTGATTCCCGAACTCAACCGGCAGCCCAACGACATTGTGATTCTGAAGCGCCAATGGGGCGCATTTTACGGCACGGACCTCGATCTGCAACTGCGCCGCAGACGACTGAACACCATCGTCCTGTGCGGAATCGCCACTGAGTTTGGCGTGGAAAGCACGGCGCGCGACGCCTATGAGCGCGGCTACGAACAGGTATTTGCCGAAGACGCCATGACGGGACGCAGCGCGGAGAGCCACGCCCATTCCATCACCCGCATTCTCCCCCGCATGGGACGGGTGCGCAGCACTGCTGAAATCGCCGCCGCGCTCCTCGCAGGCAAAAGCGCCTGTTAAAGGATGTAGCGGCTTAGATCCTGGTCCTTCACAATCGAAGCCACCATCTGTTTGACATATGCGTCATCGACGAGGAAGACCTTCTCGGGGCCGGAGGCGGTCATCCGCTCCAGATAAGGTAGCGCCGTGCTCGCTTCCTTCGCGATGGCCTCAGCAAGCGTCGGGGCGGCCTTTTCGTCGGGCGCGCGGCGGGCCACGTCGGGCGCCAGGAAGCTGATGTCTTCGAGCACGCGCTCCATGATCGTGTGCAGGCGGCGCGCGCCGATGTTTTCGGTCTGCTCGTTCACCTTGAAGGCGAACTCGGCCATCTCGCGCAGGGCTTGGGGTGCGAATTCCAACCGTACGCCCTCGGTTTCAAGCAAGGCTGAGTATTGCTTCGTCAGCGAGGCCTTGGGTTCGGTCAAGATGAGCAGAAAATCGTCGACCGTGAGCGAGTGCAGCTCAACGCGAATGGGAAAGCGACCCTGCAGCTCGGGAATCAGGTCGCTGGGCTTGGAAACATGGAAGGCGCCCGCGGCGATGAAGAGGATGTGGTCGGTGCGCACCATGCCGTAGCGCGTGTTGACGGTAGTGCCTTCAACGATGGGTAGAATGTCGCGCTGCACGCCTTCGCGCGAGACATCGGGGCCGTGTCCGCTCTCGCGCCCGGCGATCTTGTCAATCTCGTCGAGGAAGATGATTCCGTTGGACTCGACGCGCTCGACCGCGGTGCGGTTCACGGCGTCCATATCGATCAGGCGGCCTTCTTCTTCCTGCACCAGGTAATCGAAGGCGTCGGCGACCTTCATTTTGCGCTTCTTGGTGCCGCCCCCGAAAATGTTGGGCAGCATGTCCTTGAGGTTCATCTCCATGTCTTCAAGGCTCTGGTTGGAGATGATACCGAACTGGGGCAGGTTGCGCTCGCGCGCGTCGATCTCGACGATGCGGTCGTCGAGCTTGCCTTCGCGGAATTGCTGGCGAAGTTTCTCTCGCGAGCGTTGATGGCTCTCGGCGCCGGGAAGCGAGAGCTGGCTCTCCTGGCCGTGCGGCGCGGGGGGTGGAGGAGGCAGCAGCACATCGAGCAGGCGCTCCTCGGCGTTCATCTCGGCGCGGTCTTCCACTTCCTCCAGGCGCTCCTCGCGCACCATGTCGATGGCGATCTCGATCAGGTCGCGGATCATCGACTCGACATCGCGGCCTACGTAGCCGACTTCAGTAAACTTGGAAGCCTCGACTTTTAGGAAGGGCGAGTTGGTGAGCTTGGCCAGGCGGCGCGCGATCTCGGTTTTGCCCACGCCCGTGGGGCCGATCATGATGATGTTCTTGGGCATGATGTCGTCGGCCATGTCGGGCGGCAGCTTCTGGCGGCGCTGGCGGTTTCGCAGCGCGATGGCCACGGCGCGCTTGGCGGCCTTCTGGCCGACGACGTGCTTGTCGAGTTCGGCGACGATCTCGCGCGGCGTCAGCTCGTCGAGCGCGAGCTCCTGTTCTTCGGCGGATGCGGGAAGGTAGATGGCCATGGACCGCTAGCTTGTTAACTCCTCGAAGGTGACTTGGTCGTTGGTGTAGATGCAGATTTGGCCGGCGATCTTCATGGCTTTTTCGGCGACCTCGCGGGCGCTCAAGTCGGTGTTCTCCAGCAGCGCGCGTGCGGCGGCGGTAGCGTAGCTGCCTCCAGAACCGATGGCCGCCAGCGGCTCGTCGGGGTCGATCACATCGCCCGAGCCGGAGATGAGGAACGTCTGCGCTTTGTCCGCGACCAGAAGCAAAGCCTCGAGGTTGCGCAGCATCTTGTCGGTGCGCCAGTCTTTGGCCAGTTCGACGGCGGCGCGGTTGAGATTGCCCGCGTGCTGTTCGAGCTTGGTTTCAAAGCGCGCAAAGAGGTTGAAGGCGTCGGCCGTGGAACCGGCGAACCCGGCGAGAATCTTATCCTGAAAGAGCCGTCGGATCTTCTTGGCCGAGTGCTTGAGCACATGATCGCCGAAGGTCACCTGGCCGTCGGCGGCCATCACGACTTGGCCGTTGCGCCGCACGCAGATGACGGTGGTGGAGCGAATTTGGGAACGATCTTTCATTTTGAACCTTCCGGCCAAACCCGATGGGAAAACCGGGGGAAAACGGCTCTGGCAGCGTCAAACCCCGTGCCAGATGCAACCTAGAGTATAGGTCATTAGCGCCGATTTGGTGCTGTTTCCGGACCATGCGCGATATTTGCGGCAGAACCTGGCCCGTCCCGGCGCAAGGTGCATTTCGCCTGCGGTATCCTCAAATTGGGGCTCTTTGAGTGGAGTCCCGCCCTGGAATGATCCTCCTCGACGAAAACGAATGGCAGATCGCCGCCGGGCTGGCCGCCGCTGCCGCCGTGGCGGCGATTGCCCTGTGGCTGGTGCTGCGCAAGCGGCCGAGCGAGGAGGAGATCGAGCGCGCGCGGCGCCAGTTCCTGGCGCAATCGGGACGGCTCGTCGACGGCATGTTGCTCGATGTCTACCACGTAGACGCAAAAGACGGACGCACGCTGACCATGCTCCTGTTCAATTACCGGATCGCCGGTGTGGACTACGAATGCTCGCAAGACATTACCGCGATGCGTGACGTGGTAAATGTGGCCGAGGTGCGGGCCGGATTCCCGTGCACGGTGCGCTACCAACCGGGCAATCCGCAAAATAGTATTGTGGTGTCGGAGGGCTGGTCAGGGCTGCGCGAAGGGCTGCCGCAGTTGCCTTCCTTTAGCGATCCCGACCCTTTGGATACGAGCCATCTGCGGTCCGGCTACGACTAGCCGCGCGTTGGCGCGCGATACCCAGCCCCGGTTAGACTATCGATATGCATTTCCACGCGGCAGGCAAGGGAGCGAAGCGGACTACGCTGGTCCTGCGTATCTCGCTGGCAGCTACGCTGGTGTACGTCGTGGTCACGTTTGTGGCCGGGCTGCGCGCCCACTCGCTGGCGCTGCTGTCGGAATCAGGGCACAACGTCTCGGATTTCCTGGCTCTTTCGCTCAGTTTTGCCGCAGTTTATTTCCAGTCGCGGCCGGCCGACCAGGCGAGAACGTTCGGCTACCAACGGGCCAGCGTGCTTGCAGCGTTCATCAACGCAGCAACACTCATCGCCATCTCACTGTGGATCTGCGTGGAGGCCGTGCACAGGCTCAACTCCCCCGTAACCGTGGAGCCCAGGATCATGATGATCGTGGCCGCTGCCGGCGTGGTGATGAACGGCGCGATTGCAGCGTTGTTGTGGGGAGTGGCCCGCGACGTGAACCTGCGCAGTGCCTTTCTGCACATGGCCGGCGACACGTTCTCCACGGCGGCGGTGATCGCCGGAGGCATAGGCATTCTGCTCACCGGCAGGGGTTGGATCGACCCGGCTCTCTCGCTGCTGATCGCCGCGATGATCTTCTGGTCGAGCGTGGGCATTGTGCGCGAGACACTGAACATTCTGCTCGAAGGCGCTCCGCGCGGCATTTCACTTGACCGGATCCGCTCTGACATGGAAGCGGTGGAGGGAGTTGTGAATGTCCACGATCTGCACGTCTGGAGCCTGGGATCGCATTCGCGCGCTCTGGCCTGCCACGTGACCATAGCCGACATTCCGCCGTCGGAAAGCGCCTGTATCCTGATCAAGCTCAACGGACTGCTTCGGGAACAGTTCCAAATCAGCCACACAACCTTCCAATTCGAACACACCGGCTGCGAGGAGTTGGAGGGCTGCGTGACGCCGCCGGAAGAGCTGGCAGGCAGGCACGAACATTCTCAGGGCCACCTGAATTGAGGCAAGGACAGCGACGATGTGGGGCGGCCGCGCCGACCCATTTACGGCAATTCGGTGTGCGCCGATTCGCGGGAATTGCTGTTGGAGGACCAGGATTTGATTTTCCGCCGCATGCTTTTTCCGGCCTTTTGTCTTGCGCTGGTTTGCATCTCGCCGGCTTTGGTGTGGCCAGCGGCGCAATCCGCGCAACAGACCGGCACAGCTGATCTCAAGGCGTTTGCCGGGGAGTATACCAATCTGGCGGACCCCGCCAGCCCATTCAGTTTCTACTTGCAGGATGGAACGCTGACGATCGAATCCGACCGCCTTGTTCCCACCGAGCTCAGGCCAATCTCCGCGACCGTGTTCGCCTTTGAGGGCTCGGATACGACGGCCACATTTGTCCTCGACGCGTCGGGCCGGGAGGCCAGTGTCTCGTTTTCCGGGGAACCAGGCACGGTTTACACGCACACGGGCGAAGCAGTGCATCACATCTTCCACGAGTATGTGCGTAGCGAGGCGATGATTCCCCTGCGCGACGGGGTCAAGCTCCATGCGGTGATACTTCAGCCTGCGGACATCGAAACGCCGTTGCCCATCCTGATGCAGCGCACGCCCTACGGCGTGGATGGGACTACTCGAGCGTCCTTCTTTGCACAGCGCCCGGAACTGGCTCGAGACGGCTACATCTACGTCGCCGAGGACATTCGCGGGCGTTACAAGAGCCCGGGCAAATTCACGATGATGCGGCCGCTGGCCGATCACCGCGATCCGGGCGCATCAGACGAGAGCACCGACGCCTATGACACCGTGGCGTGGCTCATCAAGAATGTGCCGGGCAACAACGGCCGCGTGGGCGTGGTGGGCACCAGCTACCCGGGATTTTTGGCCATGATGGCGGGCATCGATCCGCACCCGGCGGTGAAGGCGATCTCGCCGCAGGCGCCGATGATCGACGTGTGGATCGGCGATGACTTTTTTCACAACGGAGCCTTCCGCCAGAGTTACGGCTACGATTACGTGCTGGGGATGGAATCGAGCAAAGAAGAAAGCAATGTGGACTACGGCACGGATAAGAACGGTGAACCCGTAGACGGCTTCGATTATTTTCTCGAGCGCGGCGGCTTCGCCCAGGATGTGAAGCAGTCGGGGCACGAAACGCTGCCCACCTGGAAGCTTTTTCTCGACCACCCTGCCTACGATTCTGTTTGGGTTTCGCGCGCCGTGGAATATGCGCTCAACTCGGTCACCGTGCCCACGCTCACCGTGGGTGGCTACTACGACCAGGAAGATATGTACGGCCCGCAGGAGGAATATGCCCGGCTCGAGCCGCACGATGCGCACCATGAGAACTTCCTGGTGCTCGGGCCGTGGCGGCACGGCTATTGGTCTTCGTCTTCGCAGCGGCTGGGCAACCTGAACTACGGCGAGCCGATTGGCAGCGAGTTCGGGGCGCGCATCGAGACGAAATTTTTTGCGCAATATCTCAAGAATGAGTCCGGATTCGATCTTGAAGATACGGCGAGCTTCCAGACCGGCTCGAACACCTGGCACTACTACTCTCACTTCCCTCCCAAAGAATCGCGGCCCACGAGCTTACACCTCGAAGGCGCGGGGCTGCTGAGTTGGCGCGCATCCACACGGCAAGCCGCAACTTCGTACCTAAGCGATCCGGCCAACCCGGTTCCCTACCGGCGCCGGCCCATCCAGCCCACCTACTCAAACGGCTCCGAGTGGTACAACTGGCTCACTGAAGACCAGCGCTTTGTGACGGATCGCAAGGACGTGGCCGTATGGAAGCTGCCCGCGCTCACGCGGGATCTGACTCTGACTGGCGAGGTTGTGGCCGACATCTTCGCCTCCACTACCGGCACGGACAACGACCTGGTGGTGAAGCTGATCGACCAATACCCGGAGGACGATCCGGACCCGAAGATGCGCGGCTACCAACTGATGACGAACGCCGAAATCTTCCGCGGGCGGTACCTCTCGGGATACGGCCAACCCACTGCGCTCGCGCCGGACTCGATCCTCGAGTACAAGTTCAGCCTGCACGACGTGGACCACGTCTTCAAGGCCGGCCACACGGTCATGGTTGAGATCCAGAGCACGTGGTTCCCGCTCTACGACCGCAACCCGCAGACGTTTGTGCCCAACATCATGAAGGCCAAGCCCGGCGACTACAAGGCCGCGACGATCACGATTTACTCGGGGCCAGAGCACGATTCCGCGATCGAAGCGCCGGTGATCGGCTCGCCGTAAGCGCCGTGGACGGGGCCGGCTGCCGATTCCGGGCGCTCCAGACGTGGCGGCGGCGGAGCCCGGCGACCTATAATTGCGGTAGGTCGAGTACCTATCCCTACTTCCCGGTAAAGCGAGAAAAACCTTGGCACGTGAGCTATTTACAGCGCGTCTCCTGAGCAAAGACTGCATCTCGGAAGTTGCCCAGTGCTATCACTTCCTGTTTGAAGTCGAAGGGCGTGACAGTTTCAACTACCTCCCCGGCCAATTCATTTCGGCCGTGGCCGCGGACGAGAATGGAAAGCCGCAGACGCGCGCGTACTCGATTGCGTCGGCAGCGAGAGCCAACAAGTTCGACCTGTGCGTGAACCGCGTGGAGAACGGGTTCTTCTCCAACCACCTCGCTGACCTGCCCGATTTGCCCGTGGGAGCGACGATTGATTTTCACGGACCGCACGGGCACTTCACGCTGCAGGAACCCATCACGGACTCGATCCTGGTGGCCACAGGAACCGGCGTAGCGCCGATGCGCGCCTACCTGCAGTGGCTGTTTCCGGCCGACGGCGCCGACCGCAGCCAGGGCAAGGAGATCTGGCTGGTCTACGGAACGCGCCACGAAACGGACATTTATTACAAGGACGAGTTCGAAGCGCTTGAACAACGAATACCGAACTTCCATTACCTGCCCACACTGAGCCGCGCCCTGGATAGCTGGACCGGTCTGCGCGGCCACGTGCAGGTGCATGTCTCGAAGATTATCGAGGAGCGCGCCGCGCGGATGGGCCAGCCGTTGCCCGCCCTGCCCGTCGATCCCGCGATCCCGGCGGCAGACCTGCGCTTCGACATTTACACCTACATCTGCGGGCTGAACTTCATGGTCTCCGGTGTCCGCGAGCTTCTTGACGGCTACGGCTGGCACAAGAAGCAGATCGTCTTCGAGCGCTACGACTAACGCATACCCAGGGCAAAGAATGAGCCGCATTCCTCGCACACGACCGGATGCAGGCTTCGAGGTGAATTGGTAGCAAGTCGTGCGTCAAGTCAGGCGAAAAGCCAAAAGAACCTAGAGGTTGAATAGCTCGCGCAGGCGCTTGGTTTGGGCGCGGCTGACGGGGATCTCGGTGTGCTGGCGGTCGTTCATACGGAGCTGGTAGCTGGATTTGAACCAGGGCATTACTTCGCCGATCTGGTCGATGTTGACCACGTAGCCGCGATGGGCGCGCCAGAAGCGGGCCGGATCGAGGAGTTCGAGAAGTTCCTCCAGGGTGCGGCATTTGGATTGGCCTTCGAAGGCGCGGGTGACGACGCGGATGACGCCTTCGTCGATGGCAGCGAAACAGATGTCCGCCTGATCGACGAGCAGAAGGCGGCTCTGGGTCTGGACGATGAGCTTGGCGGGCAGGCGGCCTTGCTCGGCGCCCAGGGGACGATTGAGCAAGCGCAGCAAATGATCGAGCTGGGACTCAATGGCGTCGCCGGACAAGCCTGCGCCAGCGGGACCGGCAGCCATGCGGGCCTTGGCGCGTTCGACGGCTGCTGAGACGCGGGCAAGGTCGAAGGGCTTGAGTAGATAATCCACGGCGTTCACGTCGAAGGCGCGAACCGCATACTGGTCGTAAGCGGTGGCGAAGACGAACTGCGGCAGGGGCGTGCTGCCATTTTCCGCGCCGGAGCTCTTGGCCCTGGCCGATTGGGCGCGGTTGTGCTCCATGAGGCGCTGAATCACAGCAAAACCGTCCTGCCCCGGCATCTGCACATCGAGAAAAACGAGATCGGGACGGTGTTTCTCGATCAGATCGACGGCCTCGATACCGTTGTCGCCCTGTGCAAGCACATCCACGCCGCCCACCGAGTCAAGAAGATATTTGAGCTCGTCGCGGGCCAGTTTCTCGTCGTCGATAATGAGCGCGGAAATGGACATGGAGACCGAAAACTCGATTCTAATGCAAGTGAGTTGACGCTGGCGCGGCGATTGCGATGAAGCGACTTGCCCATTCAGCAGGTTGGCCCACGAGGGCTCATGGTGCTAGTCGCTCATCGCGTGCAGGCGCGCAGGGGTATGGTCGGTGGCCAGCTCGTGGCCGCAATTCGTGCAGTAAATATCCGTGGCGCGAACGGTACGGAAGCAGTTGCCGCAATTGGCGGCAAGCTGGTAGTTGCATTGGGGGCAGAAGTGAAAGTCGCCCTGCACGTGGGTGCCGCAGGCCGGGCAGCGCGAAACCAGAGGCTGGCGCAGGAGGAAATAAAGCACAGCGCCGATGCCCGCCGGCATAACGAAGCAGATGAACATCCAGAAGCGGGTGCTCATGGCGCGGCGCGGGGAGTCTTTGCTGATGTAGCCGACCATGAGAAAGTAGAGCGAGGCGAGGACGCCCCAGGAGAGGTTGAAGTAGACACGCAGGCCGAGAGGCTGCGGCCCATGATGGCGCTGCTCCGGCGCGACGACCCAGAAGTAATATTCGACGAGGACAAACGCCAGACTGGCGAGGACGATCGACCAGACCGGAATCAGTCGCTCTTCATCGTTGATGCTCATTGATTTCGGATCAGACATGGGCCTTCCCTCCCCCTGGAGGGCCTTTCAAAAGACGATTGGAGACACGTTCGCCCCTATTTGAATGGACGGAGCAGAAGCCTCGGAAGTTGCCGCCTTCTGCAAGCCAGGCGGATTTTCTGGCACCCATTGGGCGATTACGGCTTGTTGCGGGGCCACCCCACCACCAGAACGGCAGCCAGGATCGCCGGGTAAAGGATACAGGCCCAGAGGCTGGTTTGGGTGGCAATGTCGCCGAAGCGCTCGCCACCAAGGATGTCTTCCGCCACGCGCCAGACGAAGGGCCCAAGAGCAAGGAGGGCCAGCACCAGCGAGGCCAGGGCGAGAGATCGCGTGCGGCGGCGGCCGGCCTTCTGATCCTGCATGACGCCGAGGGAGGCCATGACGACGCGGCGGGTGTTTTCGGCCACGGCGCGGTCACGGCCGGCCTGCTTGCCGGTGAGCGCGGACAGCAGATCGGAGCTGGCGGCCTTATCAACCGCGTGTGGGTTCGGAGCCGGGTTGCCGGCAGGGTGGCCGGTCAGTTCAGCCGTTCTCACACTGCCTCCTGGAAGCGCGAAGCCGCGAATTCGAGCTTGGGCCGGAGCATCGCCATGCCGCGGTAAAGCCGCGATTTCACCGTGGAAAGCGGGGCGCGGGTAACCCTGGCGATCTCCTCAAGCGACAACTCCTCATGAAAGCGGAGAACCAGTACCTCGCGGTGCAGCGCATCCAGTTCAAGCAGCGCCGCTGCAATCCTCTCGCGGTCTTCGAGGCTCGCCATCCGGTCGAAGGGTGTCGGGTCGTCCGCAGCCACTTCAAAGGTCATCGCCCGGTCATCCTCGGTCGCGCCGTCGATCAACTCGTCGAGGCTGTTCATGGTGCGCTTGCGGCTCTGGTCGATGACCAGGTTGCGGGCGATGGTGAAGAGCCAGGTCTCAAAGCGCGCATGGCCGTTGAACTGGCTGCCGTGAACCAGAATGCGCATCCAGACCTCCTGAAAGAGGTCTTCGGCGGTCTCGCGGTTGCCGGTGAGGAAGAGCAGATAGCGCATGAGCCGGTGCTGGTAGTGGACAATCAGCTCCTCAATCAAGCCGGCCTTGCGGCTTTTCAGGCCTTGGGCAACGGCCAAGCTTTCCGCCCGCGCCAGATCGTCGGCTGCTGCTGCAGATGCTTTGGGGAAGAGTGCGCGTACCGAAGCGATCGTCATCTCAGTCTGATTAGACGATAAATCCGCGCGCCAGGACCGGCAAGCGCCGGAATGCGGCCTATCGTCCCCCTCCTGTTACCACTCTCCAACCCTGGATCGTAGGTAAAAGTTGTGATGCGAGCGGCCGGAGGTTTCGACACGGACCAACGGAGCCGGCAAGTCAGTCGTAAGCAGACGGCAGTTCGGAGCCACGGGGCGCTGCGATCGTAAGTCGCGGGGGGCGGGTTCAGGTGTGCAGCATCCCGGGTCTCAGAATCGAGGCCCGCGGCGTTACTTTTCAAAAGCTGTTGCCGGGTTGGTATACCCCCTCCCCCGTATGTCATACCTCCATATTTGATAACAAAGGGTTTACGGGACGATCCATACCACCAAACGTACCTCCGCATACCTCTATATTTGATAACAAAGAACTTACGAGACGCCGATATCCGCGGCAGAAACCAGGGAACAGAGACTAAGGAACCAAGGGACTAAGCTTCCCCCATCGACGTGGGTCCACGGTCATCTGGCTCCGCCAAAGTTCCATTTTGGAGATGCTGAGATCAGGTTAGCAAAACGCGCGAATTGATCTGCAAAGCTGGCGTTTTTATTTGGGCCGCGTTTTCAGTGGATTGCGCGGGTTCCGGCAGAGAAGGCACTTGACGGCAGGAGAAGGGAGACAGCAGACAGGGACCAGGGAACAGTGGACAGTGCACTGTGGACAGCCGGAAACTGGGACTTATGATGGGCTGCGAGGAGGCGATATGGCGGCGAAACGCGACGTGACGAAGGAGAACGAGGTGTGGCCGGCGCTGCCGCAGAGCGCGTGGAGCGATACCTGCGCCACGCTGCAACTGTGGCTGCAGATGGTGGGCAAGGTGAGGATGGCGCTGACGCCGGCGATCAATCACAGTTGGAATGTGACGCTCTATCCCACGATTCGCGGGCTGACGACCATGCCGATGGCGCACGGGACGCGCATGGTGCAGATCGACTTCGATTTCGTGGAGCACGAGCTGGTGGTCGAGACCAGCGACGGCGGGCGGGAAACCATCGCTCTCGTCCCGATGACGGTGGCCGAGTTTTACAGCCGGCTGATGGCGGCGCTCGGTAGCCTCGATGCGCTTTGCAACGTGTGGCCGGTGCCGTGCGAAGTGGCCGAGCCGATTCCGTTTAAGAAGGACGATGTACACCGGGCCTACGACCCGGAGTATGCGCAGCGGTTCTGGCGGGTGCTGTTGCAGACGACACGGGTGTTCACGGTGTTTCGCGCGCGATTCCGGGGCAAGGTGAGCCCGGTTCATTTGTTCTGGGGCGCGATGGATCTGGCGTGCACGCGATTTTCCGGGCGTACGGCGCCGGAGCATCCGAGCATGCCGGGGCTACCGGATCGCGTGACGCGCGACGCGTATTCGCACGAGGTGAGCAGCTGCGGATTCTGGCCGGGAGCGCCGGGACCGCCGGGAGCTCCAAGCATCGAGCCTTTTTTCTATAGCTACGCCTACCCGGAGCCGCCCGGCTACCGGGAGTACGCGATTGCGCCCGTGGAGGCGAGTTTCGACAAGAATTTCGGAGAGTTCATTTTTCCCTATGAGGCGATGCGGCAGTCGGCGGACCCGGACGGGGCGCTGCTCCAGTTTTTGCAGAGCACGTATGAGGCGGCAGCGGTGTGCGGGAAGTGGGATCGGGACGCGCTTGAGACAGGGACATAGGGACTAGGGACTAGGGACTGGTGTCCTTCGACTTCGCTCTCAGGACAGGCTTCGGAATCAAGGAACACGGGTTAGGGAACAAGGATCAGGGAACGCTATACGGCCTCCGCGGCGAGGATGGAGATGCAGACCGAGCGGTGCGTTTCCAGTTCACTGCGGGCGCGCTCCATTTCGACAAGGCCGTAGGCCGCAAACTTCAAGCTGACGCGACGGAGCGTCTCGGAACTAGCCGCGAGGTATTCGCTGTGCCTGCTCTCAAGCGCGTATTCGAGATAGGTGCAGATTGAGCAAGCCACAGCTTCCCCTTCCAGCCTTTCAGCCGGACTTATAACGGTTGAAGTACGGTTGTTTTAGCTCGCCAGAATCTGACGTTCGGCGCGGAACCAGTCCTGCATGTCGTAGCCGGGTTTGCTGCCGCGCTTTTCAAAGATTTCAAAGGCCCGCTCTCTGATTCGGTCTTGCGAGGTGGAGGCTTGCGGGGCGATAACGACAACTTTGTTCAGCTTGGGCTGTTTTTGAACTTTTGACACGATCATTTAGGACCCTCGATGAGAATCGTGGGCTAAGAGGGGAAGGAACTTCAGATAAACTGCCTTAGTTCAGCGGACCTGAAAGGGGAGGACGATGCTCACTCCATCTCTCACACTACGCTCATTCGGCACGCGCCGCACATTTGTTTCGTGAATGTCCTGATTTGGGCTTGAATTGCACGGCTTTCGCGGCGATGGGCGGGATTCGGGGAGCAAAGGCGCGCGGCAGTGGCGGGTCTCAGAACCGGGGCATGCGGTACACGGCGGATCATGGAAATCTGGTTTGGATGTCAGCGGCGACTACTTTGAGATAGTCTTCGGCTGCGCGAACCGCATCTTCGGCCTCCACATCGGTAATGAAGGCAATGTCGTAGAAGGCAATGTTCCGCTTGCGGCGCATGCGGTCAAACAGATCGAAGGTTGGCGCCTGCGCGGGATCGAGGCGCCTCCGCGCGAATTCGAGGATGGCTACGTGATGGCCGAGTTGGGCGCGGGGACGCTGACCGTGGCTCAGCATTAGGGCCAGAGAAGCCTTGAGGATGGCCTCGTACGCCGTTTGATGGGCGGTTTCCTCGTCGATCGCCAGGTTTTTTCGCGCGGCGGCGGCTTTCTTGCGCGCGTCTGCCAGAAACTGCCTGAACTGATTCGGATTTACCGGCTGTGGTTTGGTCGGTTTGGTCGGGGCCATGGCCAATCAGCTCGACGCGCTTTCCGTTCCAGATGTCGGCGATGAATGCGTCGCGCCTGGCAAGCCGCCGATTGAGCTCCGGGGAAGAAAGAACAGTGTAGTTGATTTCGCGGCGGAGGGCCTTTTCGGCCTTGCGAATTTCGGACGCGAGTTGCCGCTGGTCGGGCTGTCCGAGGATCAAAACGTCAATGTCGCTGGCGGCATCGGCTTCATTCTTGGCGAAGGAGCCGTAAATCCAGGCGGATTCGACGCCGGATATTGCCTGGAGCGCGTGCCTCAGAGTCGGCTCGACGCCGACGGAGCCCTGCAAAAGGGCGAAGACCGGCTTGAGATAGGGATAAGCGGGATTGATGCTGTAATAGCGCTGGCGGCCCTCGGTCTCAGAGCGCAGGAACCCCTCGCGCTCGAGGCGGGCGAGTTCGCGGGAGACGTTGGTGGAGTCGGCGCCTATTGCCGCGGCTAATTGACGGACATAGGCGCGGGCAGAACGGTTGACGTAGAAGAGCGTCAGCAGGCTGCGGCGGAGGTTGGAGCGGAGGGAGATCATTGCAGTAGAATTATACTGCATTTGCAGTAGAAATGTACTGCAATTCGACGGACCGGCCGGGCTAGTGCGGAGTAGTGTGGGTTCTTTCGCCCCTACGGAGCTGGAGGATTTTTGGGGCGGCTTTCCCAGGGCTGCCCCTTCGTCGCCACGTCACCCCAACGAGCACGAATCGCTCGTCGGGGACCCCGGTCTGGGCGACTCAGGGTTGCCCTGGGCTATTTTCTGACGCTCCCTGTGGGAGCTTATTCTGCCGGATGACGGCTTCCAGCCGGCCGCTTTCAGCTCTCAGTTTTTGGTTGGTGGTATCCCAGGTTTCAGAAACGAGACCCGGGGCACCCGAGTTTGTGGTGAGTTGATGACCTGGGATCTGGGCCAGCCGCGCACCTGTTTTTGAGGCCTTGAGAGTTGGTCCTCCGTCTGTCGCCCACAGCGATTATTTGCGCGCAATTTCGTGGAGTGAAAATTCATGGGCGAACTTGCCGTTCCGGATCTGGTATGTATACCAGATCCGGAACGGCAAGAATGAACATGAATAACCCCTTCATTTTCCAGCGTTAGCGAGCGTAGCCGGCTGTTTCCTGACCGCGAGGTTGCTGTACTTGGTATATATACCAAGTACAGCAAGATATCGGGGGAGAAGATCACAGGTATAAACTAATGATGCTAAATGGATTGTTATCTCTTGAGGCCTCAGGAATCGCCGTATCACTAGGTATATATACCTAGTGATACAATGAGGGCAGGACCAAAAGCATGGCCGGCCAGAGTCGTTTGCAAATTGCCAAGCCCGATATCGTCAAAGCCTTCGAGAAAGCTGGCAAGCGAGTTTTCTGGCCGAGCGACATTTCGCGGATATTGGAAGAGAACCGAGCCTTTTGGAGATTGGCCCAAAATACTACAGCGGCCAAATTCCTAGACTTCCTTCTGGATAAGACGGATCTTCATCTCGAATATTTGGAACCTGCAAATCATCCGAATGTTTCCGGCATATCCCGCTACGTATGGAAACAGGCATCTGCCTACGAAATTGCAGTTTCAATGAAGCGTGATGCTTACCTGTGCCAGGCAACTGCGATGCTCCTGCACGGCCTTACAGAGCAAATACCGTCAAGAATATATGTCAACGGCGAACAAAGCTCCAAGCCAAGCTCCGGCCACCTCACCCAGGAAGGCATTAATCGAGCCTTTGCGGGGAAACAGCGTGAATCTCAGTTCATCTTCAAATTCGGCAATTCGGAAGCATTGCTGCTTTGGGGAAAGAACACCGGGCAGTTGGGAGTTGTCGATTTGGAATACTCTGGGGCGACGCTGAGGGCGACGGGGCTTGAAAGAACTCTCATCGATATTGCCGTCCGACCATCTTATGCCGGGGGAGTTTTCCGAGTATTGGAAGCATATCGCGCAGCAAAAGATCGTGTGTCTGTTGGCACGTTGGTGGCAACGCTCAAGAAGATCGATTATGTCTACCCTTACCATCAGGCGATAGGTTTCTACATGCAAAAAGCAGGCTACTCGAGGAGCCGGTACAGCAGGCTCATGAGCATCGGCCTCAAATACGACTTCTATTTGGCATACGGCCTCAAGGACAAGAAATATGACCCAGATTGGCGGCTATTCTTCCCAAAGAGCCTTCATTGACTCCACTCGCTTTGCAACGAAATCAAAGTAATAGTCAAAGTCTTCCACTTTCTCCCTTGAGGATGCTTTGACGCTATCCCAATCCGGCCGATGAAACTCCCTCTGATCCTTGATTAAGCCTAGGAATTCGAGGGGGACCGCCTTTGCCGCAAAGATCTGTCGGGTTAGTTCAAGGTTTCCTGGAGAGCTGAAGTCCATCCCTAAAGTCGCTGCGATGAGATGGATATCATAGAAATCGCGTGCTCTTGCTGTGGGGTAGCGTCTTAGCGCGTAATCGGGCATCTGCTGGCAGATTGCGCGAAGCTTCTCGATCGCGATCATTCTTGGGCTGTAGACGTAGATCACGTAATCGTCGAGTTCCAATTGGACCTTTCCGGCCACGTATTCGTACTTGCTGAGATCGATGTTAAATACACGTTGTTGCGCAGGGCCAACAACAAGAGAGTCGCGGCGTAGGGCATCCGGATCGCCGAGCAGTTCATCGTATTTGCGCTTTTCAGAGACCTTGAACGAGGCCATATAGCCTCCCCATCGGGGATCCTGCCCTTCGGGAACAGTGCGCGGCTTTGGCTCGAGCTTGAAGTCGAATGCTACCAAACCCACCGAAGAGAATCGATTCTCGAGTGCCCTCCGAAGCCGCCCTCGGATTTCATCAATATCTTCAAAGTCGCCCTCGATTGAGAAGTCGAGATCGAGCGACGTTCTCGTGCTCAAGTGATGCGCAAGCGAAAGCGCGTTGCCTCCTTTGAGCACTACCTTTTCGAAAAGTAGGTCGTCGGAAAATACCGCGGTGATCGCGAGGCGACGAATTTCGCCAAAGTCGATTGGCGGGGATTTGGGCATTTACACCCATCTTCGCACAACCCCGCAGTATCGCAGTCCCTTTGTGATTCAATAGTAAGGATGGGCACTCCCCGGAGATCGACGCTGAGAGGGCGATGGATTGCGGCCAAGCGGAAGGTGCGCGAGTACGCGATGGTGGCGCGGGCGCTGGCGGACACGTCGCATCCGGTGCTGGTGCAGATTATTCCCACGCGGTTCTGCAACCTGAGCTGCGCCTATTGCAATGAGTACGACAAGGTGAGCGAGCCGGTGCCGCTCGATGAGATGTTCCGGCGGATCGACCGCCTGGGGCGGCTGGGGACGGCGATGATCGGCATCTCGGGCGGGGAGCCGCTGACGCACCCGCTACTGGACGACATTATCCGGCGCATCCGGCGGACGGGCGCGATTGCGGGGATGATCACGAACGGGTTCCTGCTGAGCCCGGATCGGATCGAGCGGCTCAACGAGGCGGGCCTGGATCACATGCAGATCTCGATCGACAACCTGGAGCCGGACGAGGTGTCGAAAAAGTCCCTTAAGACTCTCGATAAGCGGCTGGAGATGCTGGCCGAGTATGCCGAGTTCCACGTGAATATCAACTCGGTGGTGGGCGGAGGGATCAAAAACCCAAACGACGCGCTGGTGATTGGGCGCCGGGCGCTGGAGCTGGGGTTCGAGTCGACGATCGGGATCATCCACGACGGGGATGGGCAACTGAAGCCGCTGAAGCCGGACGAGGCGCGGGTGTACCACGAGATGAAGGCGCGGAAGAAGACGAACTACGCGCAGTTCGACAAGTTCCAGGAGGCGATTGCCGAGGGGCGGCCGAACAACTGGCGCTGCCGGGCGGGGTCGCGGTACCTCTACGTCTGCGAAGACGGGCTGGTGCACTACTGCTCGCAGCAGCGGGGATTTCCGGCGATTCCGGTGGAGAAGTACACGAAGGCGGACGTGAAGCGGGAGTTTACGACGGCGAAGAGCTGCGCGCCGCATTGCACGGTGGGCTGCGTGCACCGGATCAGCTACATTGACCACTGGCGCGCTCCGCAGACGCGAATGGTGGCGCCGGGCGGACAGGAGCTGGTGGAAATACAGCGGCAGTGAACAGTGGTCAAGGGTCAGAGGTCAGGGGTCAGTTCCAGCGAAGCAGAGACTTACCGGTTGGTCGTCTCGAAAATCCAGACTTGCGGCGCGCGCATCCCGAGCGCATCTGTGCCCAGGCGAGGCACCCAAGAACAATTCAGGAGCTGAGATCAGCCGGCTTTTTCGAGCAGGCAGAGGGAGAGGTCGCGGCGCTCGACCATATCTTTGGTGATTTCGAGGTCGCGGACGCGCTTGTTCGAGGGCAGGTGGTACATGAGGTCGAGCATGAGCTCTTCGAGGATCATGCGCAGGCCGCGGGCGCCCACTTTGCGCGCCATGGCTTCGCGGGCGACGGCGCAGGCGGCCTCCTGCGTAAAGTGCAGGCGGACGTTCTCGTACTCGAACAGGCGCTGGTACTGCTTGAGGATGGCGTTGCGGGGCTTGGTGAGAATTTCGATGAGCGCGGCTTCATCGAGCTCGTCGAGAACGCCGACCACGGGCAGGCGGCCGACAAACTCGGGAATGAGGCCGTACTTGATGAGATCCTGCGGCTCGGTCTGGCGCAGCAGCTCGGTGTCGCGGTGGGAGCGGGTGGTGGCCTGGTCGGCATCGGCATCGATGGCGCGGAAGCCGAGGGCCTTCTTGCCCACGCGGCGGCCCACGACGCGCTCCAGGCCGACAAAAGCACCGCCGCAGATGAAGAGGATGTTGGTGGTGTCGACGGCTGTGAACTCCTGGTGCGGATGCTTGCGGCCGCCCTGCGGAGGCACGTTGGCCACGGTGCCCTCGAGAATCTTGAGCAGCGCCTGCTGCACGCCCTCGCCGGAGACATCGCGGGTGATGGAGGGGTTCTCGTCCTTGCGGCCGATCTTGTCGATCTCGTCGATGTAGATGATGCCCTGCTGGGCGCGGGTTACGTCGCCGTCGGCGGCCTGGAGAAGCTTGAGGATGATGTTCTCTACATCCTCGCCGACGTAACCGGCCTCGGTAAGCGTGGTGGCATCGACGATGGCGAAGGGCACGTCGAGCATCCTGGCCAGGGTGTGGGCGAGGAGGGTCTTGCCGGAACCGGTGGGGCCGATGAGCAGGATGTTGGACTTGGTGAGCTCGACTTCGCCGTTGCGCGCGCGGTTCATCTGGATGCGCTTGTAATGGTTGTAGACGGAGACGGCGAGCTTTTTCTTGGTCTGGTCCTGGCCGATGACGTAGTCGTCGAGGAAGCTTTTGACCTCAGTGGGCTTGGGCAGGTGGCCGGCAGTGGTGGCGGGAGCTTCGCCGCTGCGATCGTCGTCGAGGATGGAGTTGCAGACCGCAACGCACTCGTCGCAGATGTAGGCGCGCGG
The DNA here is from genome assembly GCA_049522315.1 of Occallatibacter sp. Taxonomy (GTDB): domain Bacteria; phylum Acidobacteriota; class Terriglobia; order Terriglobales; family Acidobacteriaceae; genus Telmatobacter. Next base: position 219,505 of record JBEKNY010000011.1, on the reverse strand, counting down.
GTAGTCGCTGGGCGACGAGATCAACTTGGCTACGGCATCCTGCGACTTATGGCAGAACGAGCAGCGTAGCGCTTCTTCCGGCCCGGTGCGCGTCTTCATGGTGGTGGCTCCCCTGAACGAGTGTAATCCAAATTCGCAAGTCCGGCTATGTGCGGATCCGGTCGATGATCTCGTCCACGATCCCGTAATCCTTGGCTTGCTGCGCGTTCATGATGAAGTCCCGCTCGACGTCGCGCTCGATCCGTTCGAGGGGCTGCCCGGTGTGACGGGCGATGAGGTTGTTGGTGATTTCGCGAATGCGCAGGATTTCGCGCGCATGAATGTCGATGTCGGTCGCCTGCCCGCTCAAGCCGCCCATGGACGGCTGATGAATGAGAATGCGCGAATTTGGCAGGGCAAAGCGCTTGCCCTTGGTTCCGGCCAATAGGAGAAATGCGCCCATGCTGGAGGCCTGGCCGATGCAGTAGGTGACCACGTTGTTCTTGATGAACTGCATGGTGTCGTAGATGGCGAGGCCGGAGGTGATGGAGCCGCCTGGGGAATTGATGTAAAGCGAGACGTCTTTTTCGGGGTCCTCGCCCTGGAGAAAGAGCATCTGGGCGACAACGAGGTTGGCGATCTGGTCGTCGATGGGGGTACCAAGAAAGATAATGTTATCGCGCAGCAGACGGGAGTAGATGTCGTAGGCGCGCTCGCCCCGGCTCGTCTGCTCAACCACCATGGGAACTAATGCCATGAACTACTAGCTCCTAGCCTCCAGCTTTCAGCTTTCAGCCTGTCGGTGCTGAATCGGCCTTGTTTACCAGGCCTTTTGTCTCACGGCCCGGAAGGATTGCGTCCGTTTATTCGGGCAGGCGTTCGTACAAGATGGACGCAGTCTTGTCCCGCCTAAGTTGTTCCCTGATCCTAGCCAGTCCGCCGTCCTTGGTCAATCGCACCTTCAGGGCATCGAGCGGCTCGCGGGACTGAAGAGCGGCGAGATGCAATTCCTTGTCCAATTCCTCGTCGCTGATGGTGATGTTTTCCTCACCGGCAATGCGGTCGAGGAGGATGTGGGTCTTGACTTCGGCCAGAGCGCTATCGCGCTGCGCGGTGCGCAGGCGGGCGAAGTCGAGCTTGCGCATCTGATCGGGCTCCATTCCCTGGGCCGCGAGGGCACGCAGGCCGCGCTCCAGGCGTGTGTCAATCTGGTCCTGGACCAACGACTCAGGAACCGAAAAGGGAAATCGCTCCGTGAGAGCGGCGAAGAGCCGGTCTTTGGTTTCGGCCTCGACGCCGCGGCGCTTGCGGTTGGCCAGGTGCTCGCGAATGCGGGCTTCGAGATCGGCATAACTTTCGTAATGGCCGAGTTCTTTGGCGAAGCCGTCGTTCAGCTCGGGAAGCGTGCGTTTTTTGATGGCCTTCACATTGACGTCATAAGCCACGGTTTTGCCGGCCAGTTTGGTCTCGGCGTAATCGGCGGGATAGAGGACCTCGACCTTGAACTCCTGGCCGGGCTTGGTGCCGCGGAGTGCATTGGTGAAGGCCTCGACCGTGTCTTTGCCGCCAATTTCGACCAGCGTGTCTTCGCCGGCAATGGGCTGCGGCTCGGCCGCAGGCGCATCCCCCTCGGCTGCGGCCGGATCGCTTTGCATCTGGCCTTTGTAGCTGATCTGCGCCCAGTCGCCGTCCGTGAGCGGGCGGTCTTCTTCGACCGGCTCGATGGTGGCGCGCGAATCGCGGAGATGCTCGATCTCGTGCTGGAACTCTTCCTCTGTGATCTCGACGGAGGGCTTGTCGACCTTTACATCCTTGTAGCCGTCGATGGAGAAGGCGGGAATGAATTCGAAGACAGCCTTGGCGTGAAGCGGCCCGCCCTCATCGAGGGTAAGCTCGGTGAGCTGGGGCTGGCCGACGGGGCGAACATTCAGCTCGTTGACCGTCTTGTTGAAGCGCTCGGGAATCAGGGTTTCGATGACTTCCTTGCGGATCTCGCTGGCGAAGCGGCGCCGGATCACGGTTTCAGGAACCTTGCCGGCGCGAAAGCCGGGAATTTTGGCGTATTTGCGATAACTGTTGGCGACGTTGCGCCAAGCCGCGGCGACGTCGTCGGCAGACACATCGATGACCAGCTCACGGGTGCATTCGGGATTGAGAACCGGGCCGTGCGGGTGCGAGTGGGTCTCTTCGGCGTGATCGTGATCGTGCTGGGATTCCGCCATTTCGGGTTTGGTTTCGAGGGTGCTGCTGGAACTCAACGTTGTACCTTCCGGGCGCGCGCGCCGATGAGACCTCGGCCACGGGCTGCCGGTGATGGCAATCGAGCGCCGTTTGGCCGGGGGAATACCTCGTCTTATGGTACGGGGGTTTGCAGGCAGGGGTCAAACCGGCGCGACGGCCTTAAGGGCAAGCTGCATCGGGAAAGCGACGTTACTGTTCGGCGGGCTGGGGCTTACGGACGTAAGGAAGAAAGCGGGGATCGGCTGCGCCGTACTGAGCGAAGTTGACTCGCGCTTCCTTCAGGCTCAACTGGCCGTTCACGGTGAGCCGGACTTCGGAGGCGTCACGATCTTCCTGCCCGTCGTCTTCCCACCAGCAAACCGGACACAGAACCAATGCGCCGGGGACCTCCAGTGTTTTGTATCCGCAGCACGGGCAGCGGTAACGCACTTCGACCGCAGAACTCATAAAGAGATGGACGGGGAAATCGGGGCGCGGGATTACGGGAGGCGTAGCTTCCAGCTTCTAGTTTGAGGACATTCAAGCGCGGCCGGCGAACTCCCTGGTTTCTGTGTACACCTTGACCTTCTCGCCCTCTTGAATGAAGAGCGGAACCTTGATCTCCAGGCCAGTCTCCAACCGGGCGAACTTGGTGACGTCGCCCGATGTGTTGCCGCGTGCTCCGGGCTCAGTGTACGCGATTTTCAGCTCAACCTGGGCAGGCAACTGCAAGCCGATGGGGTTGCCGTTGAACTTGTGCAACTGAATCAGCGAGCCTTCGACCAGGAAGTCCATCGCGTCGCCGACCATGCTTGGGGAGAGCGCATGTGTATCAAAGCTATGCTGGTCGAGAAAATACGAACCATCTCCATCGCTGTAAAGGTAGGACGACTCGACAAGCTCCAGATCCGGCTCCTTGAACTTTTCACCGGCCTTGAAGGTCTTGTCGAAGACGGCGCGCGTGAGCAGGTTGCGCATCTTCAGGCGGACCAGGGTCTGGCCGCCGCGGGCCGTGGGCGTGGAGATCTCGGCTTCAAGGCAGTAATATGGCGTGCCTTCAAACTCAAAAACCATCTTGCGCTTTACAGTGATTGCTTCAATCAGTGCAGCCATGAATTCCCCAGATAGAAAGTTCGATCAGGCGGCGAGCGCACAGAACACTCAGCCAATCACTATCCATTATAAGTAGGTGAACGATGGGACGCCGCAAACCGTCACGGGCTGGGGATCAAAGCCTGCGCAGTGGGCGCACGCTTTCGGCCTTGTGTTCCGAAATTTCGGCCGAGTTGCTAGCCTTCTTCCGCTTCGCGGAGATATCAGGGCCGTGTTACCATTGTCGGACAGAGGGGCGCCCTTTTCTTTGTGCGAGGGATGGCTCAACGCCGTTCTTGAACCGCGAATGACTTCTCGGCTCTAGTTCGCATTGATCGGGATTAGATGAACCCTCTATCCCACTAAGATTTGCGCGCCCTAAGGCGCCTTAGAAAGCGGGCGACAGTCCGGGAGTTCCCGATCCGCTCTAATCGTCGCATTGATTGCTTCCCGCATGCCTCGTATACCGACAGGAATTTCACCTCGGTTCTGCGTCGGTCCGTCTGCCTGTCGGGCTTTACGACCTCCACGATCACGTCGATAGCAACACGCGCACGATACCTGCTTTCAACTCTGCCACACAACGCGAAGATATAGGTCGTATTGTTTGCCTTCCTTATTCTGCGCCTCAGTTCGGGCATTCCTTGCTGCCCCAACAGCTCCCTAGCGTACGGCAGCAATGACAATTTGTGGACGACTTCCCTCTGCGGACGCGACGTCCGGGTCAGATGTTTCCATGCCCTCCACCCGACGGCTACCGGGCCAAAGTCGGGTGAATTTGTGCCCTGTCTCTTCCATTCCGAAAAGTACTTCCAGGCCTGTGGTTTAATATCAGCGACCCTCGTGGGAAATAAAGGTTGACTCGCCAGCGGAACCCCATGTCTCCCTGCATGGATTCGAGCAAGTCTCAAGATCTCTCCCTTCGATTCTGGAAGGAGCATCGAGCTCTGCGACATTCGAATCGACGCTCCCTTCGCGTCGGATGCGACCGCCCAATATGCTTTCCACAATGTACGATCCGCTTCCGGAGTGGGGTCAACCCAAACAACGATCACGAGTTGCCCGCTCCTTTGCCAGTCGACCACGTGGGATTTCACTAGATTGATTCTTAGGCTGCCAGAGCTTCCAGGCTTCTTCGCTTGCGCGACGAAGCTCGGACCTGTTTTCACTTGGACGCTTATTGTGAGATGCGTCTCGCCGTCTTCTGCCATTAGGTAAGCGTCTAGCGATGGCTTTTCATTTGTACTCACGACATGGAATCCCATGTCGGTGAATATTCCTAACGCAAAGCTCTCTCCGCGGGTACCGAGCTGCTTGTTTCTTCGCGCATTCGACTTCGGTTTCTTTCCGGTTTTCATTGCCCCAAGCATAAACCCGAGCCCGTAGGATATTGGACATGAGTCAGCTTAAATACCAACCTTATTCTGATTCGTACGGCTTTGACAGATATCGTGAAGACGAGCACGAGGAGGTTTAATAACAAGACCGTCGACCGAAATTGCGCTGTCTTTGTGTTCCACCTCGGCAAATGATTCTTAGCCTTCTTCAGCTTCGCGCAGCTTGGCGATGACGGTGAAATCTTCAAGCGTGGTCACGTCGCCCTTGACTTCGCCGTGGGTGGCCAGCTCACGCAGCAAGCGGCGCATGATTTTGCCGCTACGCGTCTTGGGCAGAGCTTCGGTAAAGCGGATATCGTCGGGCCGGGCGAGAGAACCGATCTCCTTCGAGACCCATTTGCGCAGCTCGTCCTTGAGCTCGTTTGTGGGCTGATTGCCGGACTCGAGAGTGACGAAGGCGGCAATGGCCTGGCCCTTGAGATCGTCGGGGCGGCCGACGACCGCGGCCTCGGCGACTTTGGGGTGGGCGACCAGCGCGGACTCGACTTCCATGGTGCCGAGGCGATGGCCGCTCACATTGATGACGTCGTCGACGCGTCCCATGAGCCAGAAGTAGCCGTCGGCGTCCTGGCGCGCGCCGTCGCCGGTGAAGTAGCAGCCGGGCACGTCGGACCAGTAGGTTTTCTTGAAGCGTTCGGGATCGCCATAGATGGTACGCGCCATCGACGGCCAGGGCTTCCTGATCACGAGAAGCCCGCCGCTTCCGGCGGGGACGGCGTGAAAGCGGCCTTCGGCATCGGGGCGCGTGACCACTTCAGGCTGGATGCCGAAGAAGGGACGAGTGGCCGAGCCGGGCTTGGTGGCGATGGCGCCGGGGAGCGGCGTGATCATAATGGCGCCGGTTTCGGTTTGCCACCAGGTGTCGACGATGGGACAACGGTTGCGGCCGATCTTTTCGCGGTACCACATCCAGGCTTCGGGGTTGATGGGCTCGCCGACGGTGCCGAGCAGGCGGAGCGAATCGAGCTTGTATTTCTCGACGTGCTCGTCGCCCCACTTGATAAAGGCGCGGATGGCAGTGGGCGCTGTGTAGAAGACGGTGACGCGATGGTCATCGATGATTTTCCAAAATCTCGAGAAGTCGGGCCAGTTCGGAGCGCCTTCGTACATGAGGACGGTGGCGCCGTTCTGGAGCGGGCCATAGACAACGTAAGAGTGGCCGGTGACCCAGCCGATGTCGGCCGTGCACCAGTAGATGTCGTCGTCGCGAAGGTCGAAGACGTATTTGGTGGTGAGGTAAGTCTGAACGGCGTAGCCTCCGGTAGTGTGGAGCAGGCCCTTGGGCTTGCCGGTCGATCCGGACGTGTAAAGGATGTAGAGCGGATCTTCGGAGTCCATGGGCTCGGCAGGGCACGTAGGTGCGGCCTTGGCGACGAGGTCGTGCCACCAGTAGTCGCGGCCGGGAACCATGTTGACCGGCGAGCCGGTGCGCCGGTAGACGACCACGTTCTTGACCGTGGGACAGGCGGGCATCGCCTCGTCGACGGTGGCCTTCAGCTTGATCTCGTTGCCACGGCGATAGCTCGTGTCCTGCGTGAGGATGGCGACGCAGCCGGAGTCGGCGACGCGATCGGCGATGGCGTTGGCGGCGAATCCGCCGAAGATGACGGAGTGGACGGCGCCGATGCGCGCGCAGGCGAGCAGCGCGATGGCGAGCTCGGGCGTCATGCCCATGTAGACGGCGACGCGATCGCCTTTCTGGATGCCGAGGGACTTGAGCGCGTTAGCGAAGCGCTGAACCTCGGCGTGCAATTCGGCGTAGGTGAGGCGGCGAATTTCACCGGGCTCGCCCTCCCAGATGATGGCGGTTTTGTTGGCGCGCCCGCCGCCAGCGTGACCGTCAAAATGCCGGTCAATATGCCTATCGAGGCAGTTGTAGCTCAGGTTGAGCTGACCGCCGACGAACCATTTAGCCCAGGGCAGATTCCACTCCAGGACCCTGTCCCATGGCTTGAACCAGTGCAACTCGCGGGCCACGCCGGCCCAGAATGTTTCGGGATCGTCGATGGACTGCTTGTAGAGGGCTTCGTACTCGGCGAGGCTTTTGATGCGGGCCTTGGCTCTGAACTCGGGCGGAGGGGGAAAGACGCGGTCTTCGCGCAGCGTAGAGTCAATATCCCGGTTGGCGACGGAAGCGGGCGAGGAAGACATGCAGGGTCCTTTAGGGAAGCGTTGGGAGCACTATCCCACCCTTGGCGCAAAAAACAAAGACGCGCCAAGGATGCGGCCCGCGGGGCACACGGTGGCGGCGCCTGCACGGGAGAAGCCTCGGCTCAAACTTTATCGGGTGGGAGGTGTGGAGAGCAAGAGGGAGGAGAACCAAAAGCCTTGTTCGCACGAGCAGGGCTTTTGGTTCGCAGTGGGCGAAGGAGCGACGCGGATTAGTGTTTTTCGACCTCGGCAGCGGAGGCCATCTTGGCTTCGGCTTCGGAGATAACGCGGAGGGCCTCGTCGTAGGCTTCTTCGCTATCGCCGGCTTCCTTCCACATCTTCAAGCCACGGTCGAGCTGCTGCTCGGCGCGATGCACGTCGATCTCCTCCGGCTTGAGCGCATCGGAGGCGAGGATGGTGACGCGGCCAGGCAGAACTTCAACGAATCCCCAACTGACGTTGTAGCGCGTCAAGCTGTCGGGTTCATCGGCGCCGCCATGGATGGTGACGTCGCCCGCGCCCAGCTCGGCGACAAGTGGAGTGTGGCCGTATAGCACTTCCATGTAGCCGGACTTCGAGGGCAGCTCGACGGCCGTGGCGTCGCACTCGATGAGCGTACGCTCGGGGGTGACGAGGCGGACGCGGAGTTGGTTGGATTCTTCGGCCATTCTTGACTCCTAGCTCCTAGCTTCTAGCTTCTAGCTTCTAGCTCATGTTGCGAGAGTTGAGGGCGTCAACCTCGCATGGAAAAGGCTAGAAGCTAGTGGCTAGCAGCTAGAAGCTGCTTTTACACCGTCGCTTTCAGTTTCTCGGCGGTTTCGAGCACTTCCTCGATGCCGCCCTTCATGTAAAACGCCTGCTCCGGAACATCGTCGTGCTTGCCGTCGATGATTTCCTTGAAGGCGCGCACCGTGTCGGCGATCTTGACGTAGGCGCCGGGGATTCCGGTGAATTGCTCGGCCACGTGGAAGGGCTGCGACAGGAATTTCTGCACCTTGCGCGCGCGGGCCACGGTGAGCTTGTCGTCTTCTGAGAGCTCGTCGATACCCAGGATGGCGATGATGTCCTGGAGGTCCTTGTAGCGCTGCAGAATTTTCTTCACGCCCTGCGCCACGTCGTAATGTTCCTGGCCGACGACGCGCGCCGTGAGGATGCGCGAGGTAGACGCTAATGGATCGACGGCAGGGTAGATGCCGAGCTCGGAGAGCGGACGGCTGAGCACGGTGGTAGCGTCGAGGTGCGCGAAGGTTGTGGCCGGCGCGGGATCGGTGAGGTCGTCGGCGGGGACGTAGACGGCCTGGACCGATGTTACAGACCCCTTGCTCGTGGAGGTGATGCGCTCCTGCAGCTCGCCCATTTCCGTGGCGAGGTTGGGCTGGTAGCCGACGGCCGAGGGCATGCGGCCCAGCAGCGTCGAAACCTCGGAGCCGGCCTGCGTGAAGCGGAAAATGTTGTCGATAAAGAGCAGCGTGTCGGCGCCTTCCACGTCGCGGAAATACTCGGCGACGGTGAGCGCGCTGAGGGCGACGCGCAGGCGCGCGCCGGGCGGCTCAGTCATCTGCCCGTAGACGAGGGCGCACTTCGAGTCCTGCCAATGCCCTGGCTTGATGACGCCGGACTCGGTCATTTCGAGCCACAGGTCGTTGCCCTCGCGGGTGCGCTCGCCCACGCCGCCAAACACGGAGTAGCCGCCGTGGTTCTTGGCGACGTTGTTGATGAGCTCCATGATGATGACCGTCTTGCCCACGCCGGCGCCGCCGAAGAGGCCGATCTTGCCGCCCTTGAGGAAGGGCTGGATGAGATCGATGACCTTGATGCCGGTCTCGAACATCTCTTCCTGCGTAGACTGCTCGTCGAAGAGTGGCGCGGGACGATGAATGGGCATCTGCCGCGTTGCGCCGATGGGGCCGAGCTCGTCGACCGGCTCGCCGATGACGTTGATGACGCGGCCCAGCGTCTCCTTGCCCACGGGCATGCGGATGGGACCGCCGAGATCGATGGCGTTCATGCCGCGGACCATGCCGTCGGTGGCCTGCATGGCCACGGTGCGCACGCGCCCCTCGCCGAGGTGCTGCTGCACCTCGAGGATCACGTTGATGGGCGTGGGGACCTTGAAGCCCTCGCTGACGACGCGCAGCGCCTGATAGATGGGCGGCATGGTGGCTTCTTCGAATTGAACGTCTACGGCGGGGCCGGAGACCTGGATGACTTTGCCGATGTTTTCTGCCATGTGTGCCTTCTGAAATCTGTGCTTTCCGTTATTTCAGTTCCTTGTGCAACTTCAAACAACTCTGGCGTGCAACTGTATCCGTGAAAAGTTCGATCTGATAATCCGATTCCCGATCGTTCGCCGACTGATGCAATTTCCCCTCTTGAATCCATCTCTGTTTCATCATGTCCATACGAGCCGATTCGGTACCCATGAAGCACATTATCAATTCGGCGGCGACCATTTCGTCCTTGCTCGTTCTAGCCGCCAATCCGGCAGCGTCCACCGCTGAATTCACTTCGTTTCTTCGAATCTTGAACTCTTCATCGCTCAGCGAATCTGCGTTTTGCAACGCATCGATTCGCTGAAGTGCCACTTTGGCCGCCACGCGTTCCCGAATGGTTAACCAATGCGTTTCGAATTCGTACCAAGTCCCAAAAACGATAAACAGCGCAGCTACAAAAACCGCAAACCCGACAAGAATCTTCCGTGACGTCTCTTTGCTCCAGATCTCGTGCTGCAAAAGCTCACGGACTTTCATTACAAACACCCAAAAACTTACAGCGCCGCCGCTCCACTTACAATCTCGATAATCTCCTTGGTGATGGCGGCCTGGCGCACGCGGTTCATGTGCAGCGTTAGCGAGTCGATCATGTCGGAGGCGTTGTTGGTTGCCGAATCCATGGCCGTCATGCGCGCCGCGTGTTCGGCGGCGACCGATTCGGTCATGGCGTGGAAGAGCACAGAAAAAATGTATTGCGGCAGCAGGCCGCGGAAGAGCTCTCCGGCGGGCTGCTCGTAGATGTAGTCGACGCTGGCGGTGCCGAATTTCCTGGCTTCCTCTTCGGCCTCGGTGGTGTCGGCTGGCTCGAGCTCGATACCTGCGGAGAGCGCGGCCTCAGCCAGCCTTTCTTTCTCTTCGGCGGTCGGCTCGACGGCGCCGGCGATCTGCGGGGCGCCGAGATCGATGAGCGGGAGCAGGCGCTCCACTACGAGCCGCTGCGCGATGACCGACTTGAACTCGTTGTAGACAATGTAGGCGGCGTCGATCTCCTCGTGCACGTAACGCGCGATGATGTTGTGCGCGAGATCCTCGACGCGTGAAGCTTCAAGCTTGACCAACAAACCGGGGTGGTCGCCGGTAAGCTCGACGTTGCCCTGGCGCGGGGACCGGACCTGATGCGTCTGGCCATCCTCGCCGGTCTGCTCAGTGAAGACGGCCGTGGGATAGTGGCGGCGCAACTGGTCGCGGCCCTTGCGGCCGACGGCCTCGATGTCGATTTCCTTATCGGGGTTGCCGGAGATGAACTGGTAGGCGGTCTTGAGGATGTTGGCGTTGAAGGCGCCGGCAAAGCCCTTGTCGCCGCTGACGACGATGAGCAGGATGCGCTTTTCAGGCCGTGTGAGGAAGAGCGGATGGCAAAGGTTGCCGGTGGTTTCGTCGTAGAGATCGACGCGGCGGCGGAGCGACTCAAGGACGCTGACGATCATGCGGGCGTAGGGCCGCGCCGCCAGAGCCCGCTCCTGCGCGCGGCGCAGCTTGGCCGCGGAGACCATCTTCATGGCCTTGGTGATCTGCCGCGTGTTTTTCACGCTTCTGATCCGCCGCCGTAAGTCCAGTACGTTTGCCATAATTCAGTTCACAGTTCTTAGTTCGTAGTTCTCAGTTCGTTGTTCTTCGCTCACGTCGTTTTTGATTTGAACTGTGAACTACGAACTGTGAACTTCTTTCATGCCTTGGCGGCGGCCGCTGGAGCATTTTCTTTGGCGCCGGTCTCTTGCGTGGTTTCCTTCTGCGTCGCTTCCTTCTTGGTTGGCGCCTGAGGGGCCGGCGTCGTGCTTGGTGGCGCGGCCGGTTCCTGCGCGGCCAACTCCGCCTTGAAGTTTGCCGCGTACTCCTTCATGGCCGCGTGCAGGCGGCCGCGGAGGTCGTCGTCGAGTTGCTTCTTTTGCGTGAGGTCAGCGATGAGCGCCTGCTGCGAGGCGTCGAAGTACTTGTAGAGGCCATCCTCGAAGGCGCGAATGTCAGAGACCTGGAGATCGTCGAGATAGCCCTGCGTGCCGGCGAAGAGCACCACCGCCTGCTGCTGCCAGGTGAGCGGGTGGAACTGCGGCTGCTTCAGCAGTTCGGTGAGGCGCACGCCGCGGGCCAACTGCTTTTGCGTGAGCGGATCGAGGTCGGAGCCGAACTGCGCGAAGGCGGCAAGTTCGCGGTACTGGGCGAGGTCGAGCTTGAGCGTGGAACCGATCTGCTTGACCGCTTTGATGGCCGCCGAGAAACCGACGCGCGATACCGAAAGGCCGACGTTGACGGCCGGACGCACGCCGGAGTTGAAGAGATCGGTCTCCAAAAAGATCTGGCCGTCGGTGATCGAAATGACGTTCGTCGGAATGTAGGCCGAGACGTCGCCGGCCTGGGTCTCGATGACCGGCAGCGCGGTGAGCGAGCCGCCGCCCTTTTTGTCACTCAGCTTGGAGGCGCGTTCAAGCAGGCGCGAGTGGAGATAGAAGACGTCGCCGGGATAGGCTTCGCGGCCGGGCGGGCGGCGCAGCAGGAGCGAGATTTCGCGATAGGCCATGGCGTGCTTGGATAGATCGTCGTACATCACCAGGGCGTGCTTGCCGTTGTCGCGAAAGTACTCGCCCATGGCGCAGGCGGCGTAGGGCGCCAGATAGAGCAGCGGCGCGGGCTCGGAGGCCGAGGCGGCCACGATGATGGTGTGGCCCATGGCGCCGTGCTCAGTGAGCGTTTGCACCACCTGCGCGATCGAAGACCGCTTCTGGCCGATGGCGCAGTAGATGCAGATGAGGTCGTTCTTGGCGTTGTTGATGATGGTGTCGAGCAGGACGGCGGTTTTGCCGGTCTGGCGGTCGCCGATGATCAGCTCGCGCTGGCCGCGGCCGATGGGGATCATGGAGTCAATGGCCTTCAGACCGGTGGCCATGGGCTCGCGCACGGGTTGGCGGTCGACGATGCCGGGGGCGAGGCGCTCGATGGGGAGCGATTCGGTGGCGGCGATGGGGCCCTTGTCGTCGATGGGCTGGCCGAGGGTGTTGACCACGCGGCCGATCATGGCGCTGCCCACGGGGACGGAGAGAATCTTGCCGGTGCGCTTGACCTCTTCGCCTTCCTTGAGCTCGGTGTAGTCGCCGAGGATGACGCAGCCCACCTGATCCTCCTCGAGCGAGAGCGCCAGGCCCGCAATGCCGTGCGGGAAGCTGAGCAGCTCGCCGGCCATGACCTTGTCGAGGCCGTGGAGGCGGGCGATGCCGTCGCCGAGCGAGGTAATGGTCCCGACCTCGTCAACCTGGACCTTGGAGTCGTAGTTCGCGATCTGCTCGCGAAGAAGTTGTGTGATTTCGTCTGCCTTGATTTGAGCCATGCTGCGTTCCTTTAGAGATCAGAGACCAGAGATAAGAGATCAGTTGGTTCCTGCTCGTTTTCTGAGTGATTGCAACGTTGCGTAAATCATCTTTCCGACTTCCCGAGACAACCCTTCAGCTTCATCCAGCAATTTAGGATTTCCGATTCCCAGCACGCGAGCGATCTCTAATTGTGTTTGCAATTCAGAATTTGAACCACGTGCAATACCCAGGAATTGCTTGAACTCAGCACTATTCAGTCGACCGTGCCCTTCCGCAATGTTACTCGGCAGCGAAACGGCTGCGCGTCTGATTTGGCAGGTGAGCCCGTAAAGCTCGTCACGCGGAAAATCCCTCGTCAAACGATAGACGGTGACGGTTAATTGCATCGACCTCTGCCACATCACCAAGTCTCGAAACGATTGCGTCATTTCTCTGTTCTCTGTTCTCTGTTCTCTGTTCTCTGTTCTCTGTTCTCTGTTCTCTGTTCTCTGTTCTCTGTTCTCTGTTCTCTGTTCTCTGTTCTCTGTTCTCTGTTCTCTGTTCTCTGGATCACTGACCACTTACCAGTGCTTCTTTCAGGCGGTCGAGCCGGCCGCGGACGCTGCCGTCGTAAACCGTGGAGCCTACTCGCACCACGGCGCCGCCGAGAATGTTTTTGTCGAGTTTGAAGCTCGGGTCGATTTTTGCGCCGGCGAGTTTGGCCACTTCGGCCACCAGAGCGGCGCGCTCGTCTTTGCCCAACTCGCGCGCGGTGACGATCTCCGCCGGGCGGATTCCCAACCGTTCCTGCAGAATGCTGCGATACGCCGCGGCGACCTCGGCCACGTGGCCGATGCGATCGTTTTGGATGAGCACCGCGAGCAGGTTGCGCAGCTCTTTCTGCATGCCGAGTTTCGCGTTCAGCTTGTCGAGAATGTCAATCTTCTGCGCCGCCGGAATGGCCGGATTCACGAAAAACGCGCGCAGCTCGGCGCTTGCCTCCCACGTGGCCAGAAAGTTGGTGAGTTGCCCGTCGATGGCGGCTGTTGAAAGCTTCGCGTCGGCCACTACATCGGCAAAGGCGCTGGCGTATCGGGAGACGAAGGCAGGCATTTAGTTCGAACCTCCCTTGCCCGAAGCGTCAGCGGCAGCGCCGGCGATGAATTCGGCGATGAGGGCGCGATCGGTCTCCGGCGTCACCGCCATTTGCTTCGCCGCCTGATCGATGGCGAGATCGGCGGCAAAGCTGCGCAGAGCGCGCCGGGCCTGGCTTGCGGCCACGTCGATTTCCTGCTCGGCGGCGGCCACGATGCGGGCGCTTTCTTCGCCAAGCGCTGCCTTGATGCGCTGCTCGTCTTCCAGGCTCTCCTGCTCCACCTGGGCGCGAAACTTCTGGATCTCCTCGCCCAGCCCGGCGAGCTTGGCCTCGACGGCACTAAGTCTGGCCTGGGCCTCGGCGGTCGCCTCGCGCGCGGTTTCGAAGTCGTGGCGCAGGGTCTGGGAGCGCTTGCGAACGATCTTGGGCATCAGCCGGCCGATGGGAATGGCGACGGCCAGGAAGATGATGGCGAAGTTAATCCCCAGCAGAAGATCGATCGTGGTGTCGAGGCTGAGGTGCAGGATGCGGGCCAGCGATTGCACAACGGACGAATGGAGGAACGCCTGTTCCTGCTCTTCCGCTGACTTGGGAGCTTGGGATGCGGCAGAAGAGGAGGAAGGAGCGCTTGCCGCGACCGGCGAGGCGCCGGGAGCGGGAGCGGGCGTCTGCGCGGCGGCACGAAAGGGCGCCAGGGCCAGCGCAAGGGCAAACGCCACGGCAAACACGGGAGTCGGGAAATGGGCAAAACGGCGCATCTTCGCAAGGGGATATTTCAACGCGAGCCTCCGGCGGCGAGCGGCAGGACTGCGCGAACGGCCTGGCCGGCGAGATCGGCTGCGGCAGCCTGAATCGTCTGGCGCGCGGCAGCCGCTTCGTTCTCCAGCTCGGCTTTGGCCTGGCGGGCCTTTTGGCCGGCCGCCTGGCGGGCGGCGTCGAGGGCGGCATCGCGCTCGGCGTTCCACTGCTTCACGCGCTGCTCGCGATGCTTGTAGGCATCGGCGCGGGCCAGCCGGAGCTTCTCGGCATACTCGGCTGTTCTGGCCTCCGCCTGGGCGATGGCCTTGCGGGCATCTTCCCTGGCGCCCTCCGTCAGGGCGCGGCGCTTTTCGAGCACAGCCGTCAACGGGCCCTGCATCAGGAACTCATAAACGACGACTAACACGATGAACAGCAGAGCCGTTGGAATTGCGCCAATCAGAAGCTCTGCGACTTTTTGAAGGATGTCCTGCATCAAGGTACCGGGCCGCTGCGCCCATCACGACGAAATTTTGCAAGTGGAACACTTTTTTGTATCAGGGGCTGCCCGCCAAGTCAACGCGGAGAGGCAGCAAAACCGGCCATTTGTGACACCTGTCACGAAGCGGGAATTTCCCACCAAAAAAAGCTTGATTTTGCCCAAAATGAGCCTAAACTTAACTTACCACCTAGACCCGGTCCAGGGTCCAGCGGGTCGCCCGTTTCGGGAAGTCCTTCCACTCCCGAAGCAGGCGGCCCGCCTCTAATTTTAGGGCTACTTCGCTGGACGCTTGATTCCGAATCTGCATTCAACTTCGGCAACGATTTCGCCAGAAGCGTAGTCCGGCCCGTCTGACCTCCCGAGCGGTCGGAATGCGGGCAGGCGATCACGCGACGGGACCAGGTTTCGTATTTCGTCCTCGCACATCCCCACCGTTTCGCGGAATGCAAGTTCCGCGCCGTCTTCCAAATCCTCGTAAACCTCTGTCAGGTCAGATATTCCTTGAAAGCTAATCTGAACGGCCTTCCCATCTGGGTTCCAATACTCAGTCTCCCCATCCTTCCCGAATTTGGTGGCTTTCTCGTACGCCTCGTCCGCAGAAGACGCGCGAATAAGAGTCAGATCCTGGTGCACAACATTTCGGGGATCATCTGCAACTGTGATTTTCATGACCAACTCGGCCAGATACCATTCAGCACTCACAATCGATTCCTCCTGGCTTCGCCTGCCTCTCATTGCCGGGGTTAAAACCCCGGCCTACCTGGCTGTCCCCACCGCCGTCTTGTCCACTGTCAGCAGCCCCTGCGCGCGGAGCCAGTTTTCGAGCAGTTGGGGCCACTGGTCCAGAGCGGGATCGCCCTTGCCCAGGCCCGACCCATGCCCGCCGTTGGCGAAGATGTGCATCTCCGAGGGCACACCGGCCTTGACCAGCGCCGCATAAAAACGCAGGCTCTGCTCGACGGGAACGGCCTGATCGTTGAAGGTGTGGTAAATGAAGGCCGGCGGCGTGTCTTTCGTGACAAACAGGCCGGGAGAATACGCCGCGCGCAGCTCTTCGCAGCGATCCATGACATGGAAGATCTGGCAGTAGCTCAGGTGCGAAGCATCGCTGGAAAAGGCGTCGATCCAGGGGTAGCCGAGGACGAGGAAGTCGGGACGGCTGGAGGCGCGGTCGATGGGATCGTCGGCGTCGGGGTTGCCAGGGACAAATTGCGTGGCCGCGAGCGCGGCAAGGTGGCCGCCCGCCGAGAAGCCAATGACCACGATGCGATTGGGGTCGATGTGGTAGTCGGCGGCTCGCGCGCGAACGGTCTGGATGGCGCGGCGCGCGTCGAGCAACGGAACCGGCAACAGGTACCCGTTCGAGGAGAGCCTGTAGCTGAGGATGAAGGCGCGGAAGCCGCGGGCCGTGAACCAGTCGGCGATTTCGCGGCCCTCGAGGTCGCCGGCGAGAATGGAGTAGCCGCCGCCGGGAAAGATGATGACGGCGGAGCCGTTTTCGCTGCCCTGCCGCGGCGCGAGGATGGTGAGCGCGGGGATGTCGTTGCAGGTGTCGCCCTTGGCTTGGGGAGGGGCTCCGGGCCAGAGGCGAATGGTCTGGATGCCCAGGAAGGCGTTGTTGTCGCCGGACGTGGCGCAGGAGGCCGTCTGCCCGTAGCCTGCGGGGATCGCCAGCAACCCCGCAATGAGGAAGACAAAGAACTGCTTCATGGGAACCTCGGACTGGTTCGGGAGGATTATAGAACCAGGGGTCAGGTTTCAGGGATCAGGGGTCAGGAGGGGGCGGCGGGACGTAGGCGCTGGCAGATAAGGGCCGAGCATTGTTCTGGCTTGAGGCTCATGAACTGAATCCTGAACCCTGTCCCTGTTTCACAGCCAAAGCGCGGTGTGGCCGGGGCATAGGCGTGCGGCTTGGGCGCAGAGAGTATCGGCAAGATCGGGTCCGTAGCGGGCGAAGTAGTACGCCGCGCCGTGGATGCGCTCCTGCAGAACTCCGCCGGGATAGAGCGCGTTGAAGATTGATTCGGCATGGCGCGTGAGCGTGGCTTCGCGCTGCAGTTGAAAGTTGGCGGCAAGGGTGCGCAGGCGATTCATCTGGTAGCGCATCTTACCGGCCGCGGTTTCAGCCGACTGGCCCAGTCCCTTGTCCTGCGATTGCAACCAGCCGACGAGAGCGTCGAGTTCGGCGTCGAGTGCGTTGCCTGCTGCGGCCAACCGTTGCCTGGTTTCGATGGGCATAGACCGGGCGGCCAGGCGCTGGGCGAGCGAGGTTGTGCTCTCTTCGGCGAAGACCTGTTCTAGCGAAAGATCATGCTTGCGGAGAAGTTCGGCGATCGACGGCTCGATGAGCGTGGCGGAGAAGCGCGCGATGGGCGGCGTCTGGCGGCCAAGAATGCGCTCGAAGAGGACGGTGGATTGGGCAAGGTAGGCGATCTCGGCCGGGCCGCCGATCTGAACTGAGGTCGAGAACAGAGAGTCCTGAAATACCGGCCGCAGCAATGCCGCTGGCGAAATACGTTCCGGTTCAGCGTCCAGGATTCCGAGAAGATCGGCGGTCGTATATCGTTCGCTGTCGGCCTGCCACAGACCCTCAGGCTCCGCGGCGCTCGGCGCCACGCGTCGGAGCGCGAGGCGGGCGCCGGTTTTGTCATCGATCAAAAACAGAAGGCTCGGCTGCGGGGTGACGGCGACCTGGGCGTGGTAGCCGGCGGCTTCGAGAGCCTGACTGCGCTCGATGAGCGCGGCATGGAACTCGTCGGCGCGTTCGATGGCAGCGCGCAACACGGGCGCGCCAAGGCGATGGAATTCGCGTCTGCTGGCGTCCACGATGAGAAGGCCCTGCGCGGCGAAGATGGCGGAGAAGAAACCGGCGAATGCCTGAGCGAAGGTGCGGCCGGGCCGGTAGGCGGCGGCAAGGGCCTCTGTGGCTTGGGAGGGGCCGAGGATCTCGGCGGCGCGATCGACGAGCGGGGTGATCGAATCGTCGAGCACGATGCGGCCGGCCGGCAAAGGCGCAGCGGGCGCAGTGGAATAAACCAACTCGGCGAGCTTGCGCCCGGCGGGGAAAGCGACCCGATTGATTTCGGCGAAGTCGTGATCCTCGCTGGCGAGCCAGAAGATTGCGGCGTGGGGGTGGCCTGAGGCCGTGCCTTGCCGCGCGCGAGCTACAGCCGTGGCGGCTTTGAAGGGACAAAAGAGCGGTCCGCCGAACAAACCCACCTGTTGCCCGGTGAGGACGGTTCCGGCGCCTTGGGCGAGGGCTGTAAGCGCGGGCGCGGCAGCGGGAGATGGATTCTGCTCGGCCAGCAGCCGAAGCAGCTCCGGCCAGTGCGCGGGAAGGGATGGACGCGCCCGCCTCGGGTCATCCGGCGGGAGAAAGGCGCCGAGCGCCCCGGCGCAAAAATCCACAAAGAGCCGGCTCTGCCCCGGCGCCACGGTTACGGAATAACATTCTGCGGTTAGCAAGTCGTTCACGGATGGCTCGTTTGGTTTGGCGGGTGATGAATGTCTTCGCTCAAAAATTCGGCTATGGTGCTGTGTTAAGGATGCCACGGCGGGCCGGATCGATGCAGAAGCGGCGAAAGACGATCGCCGCTCTGCGTATACTCAGGATGAGTCGAACCCGGCGAGCGCTCACAAAATGGATAGAGGTGGAAATGCCCAGCAAAACGATCGGAAAGACCGCGCAGACCAGGAAGGCAAAGAGAAAGAGGACGGTAAAAGCGGCTGCGGCGATGGAAAGAGCAACCGTGCTGAGCTCGGAGGTCGTGTTTCATGGGCCGCTGTTCCGCGTGCTGCGCGACAGGTTGATTGAGCCGGGCGGGCGGCAAAACCAGCGTGACGTGGTTCGCCACAATGGAAGCGTGGTGATTCTGGCCCTCGACGACTCGAAGAGCAAGCGGGACCCGTGGATCGTGATGGAGCGCCAGTACCGGTACGCGGCGAACCGGTATTTGTGGGAGCTGCCGGCAGGAAAGCTGGATCCGGGCGAGGAGCCATTAGCGGGCGCGCAGCGCGAGCTGGCAGAGGAAACCGGGTACAAGGCAAAAAAATGGCAGCCGTTGGTGGAGTACTACCCCAGCCCCGGTTTTCTGGGCGAGTCGATGAAGGTTTTCTTGGCAAAGGGGTTGCAGGCGGGCGATGCGCGGCCGGAGGAAGACGAGGAGATCGAGCTGCGGCTGGTAAAGCTCTCCGAAGTGTTGAAGATGATCGAGAAAGGCATGATTCTGGACGGCAAAACCCTGGCCAGCGTGCTCTTGTACGCGCGGAAGCAAGCCGTCCGGCGAAGAAAATAGTTCTCTAAGGCAGGTATTTTCCCCACAGGAATCTATGCGCTTGCCGCGTACGGGGTAAGAGAAAAGGAAGGCAGGAACCTGTGGCTCAGTACAAGGGAAAGGTCAAGTGGTTTAACAACGCCAAGGGCTACGGATTCATCGGACGCGAAGACGGGCCGGATGTATTCGTCCACTACTCGGCGATTCAATTGGATGGGTACAAAACGCTCAAAGAAGGCGATGAGGTCGAGTTCGATATCGTTGAAGGCCAGAAAGGCCCGCAGGCGGATGCCGTAGTCCGCAATCGGGATAGTGCAAGCGCTCACAGCGCAGCCTAGGCGCTAGTAGGGCCCCGGGCGTTCCCGCAAGACCGCCGCCCGGCGGTAAGGGTGAGTTGCGCCCAATACACTTCTCTTCATCACAGTTGTAAGTAATCTCTTTCGCGAGACCGCGGAGTTGTCGCGATTTCGGCGTGGAGGTCTGCCCAGTGGCTAAATAGCGATGGATGATCGATACTGCGAGTTGAGGGCCACCCGATGGACAACAAGACCATGGCCCGCCTGCTTGCGGAGACGGCCGATCTGATGGAGATCGATGGCGCCGACGGCTTTCGCATCCGCAGTTACCGTCGCGCCGCCGAGGCCGCCGAGCAAACCACCGTGGACCTGACTGAGGCCGTGAACGATACGGCGCGGCTGATGGAGATCGACGGGATCGGCAAGGGCATGGCGGCCAGGCTGCAGGCCATCGCCGCAACGGGCACGCTGCCGCAGCGCGAGGAGTTGCTGGCGCGGTATGGAGCCGGGGTCCTGGAGTTGCTGAAGCTGCCGGGCATGGGACCCAAGACGGTGGCGCTGCTTTGGGATGCGGCCAGGATCGGCAGCATCGGCCAATTGGCCCAGGCGATCGAGGCGGGGCGGCTGAAGGGCTTGCCGCGGATGGGCGACAAACAGATCGAAAAGCTGCGCAAGGGGATCGAAGACTACCGCCGGAGCGTCGGCCGCTTCCGTATCGACGTGGCCGACGAGGAAGCGCAAAGGATCGCTGCCTACCTGCTCCAATTCAAGGGAATTGACAAGGTGGTCCCTGCCGGCTCGCTGCGCCGCGGGCGGGAGACAGTGGGCGATCTGGACCTGCTGGCCACCGGCCCTGCTTGTGCACCGGAACATACACAAGCCGCCGTGGACTACGTGGTCGCCTACCCCGGCATCCGCGACATGATCGCCAAGGGCGAAAACAAGGTGAGCTTCCACGTCGACCAAGGCTTGCAGGTGGACGTGCGGCTGCTCCCCTCCGACTCCTACGGCGCTGCACTGCAATACTTTACGGGATCGAAGGCGCACAATGTGGCGCTGCGGCAACGGGCGCTGAAGATGGGCTACACGCTGAGTGAGTGGGCGCTGGCGCGGCTTGACGACGGCTCGACCGTGGCCGCGGCAACGGAGGAGGAGATCTACGCCGCCCTGAAGATGGACTGGATGCCGCCGGAGATGCGCGAGAACCTGGGCGAGATCGACGCGGCGGCCACGCATGAGTTGCCGCGCGTTGTGAACCTGAGCGACATTCGTGGCGACGCGCACATGCACACCACGGCCAGCGACGGACGCAATTCGATCCGCGAGATGGCCGAGGCGGCGCTGGCGTGCGGGTATGAATACATCGCCATCACCGACCACTCGAAGAACCTGGCCATGACGAACGGCCTCGACGACAAGCGCGCGCTCGAACAAATCAAGCAGGTTCGCGGCGTAGACCGGGAGATGGAGGGGCGCATTCGCGTCTTCACCGGCATCGAGGTAGACATCCTGGCCGATGGCGCGCTGGACCTGGACGATGAGGTGCTCGCCGCAATGGACGTGGTGATCGCCGCCGTACACACGCGCTTTGAGCAGAGCCGCGAGGAGATGACGGAGCGGGTGCTCAAGGCGATTGAGAATCCCTACGTGCGGATTTTGGGGCATCCCACGGGGCGGCTGCTGCTGCGCCGCGAGCCGTTCGCGCTGGACATGGCAGCGGTGCTGAAGCGCGCGGCCGATCTGGGCGTGGCCATGGAACACAACGCCGCTCCTGAGAGGCTCGACCTGAACGATCACGACCTGCGGCTGGCCAGGGAGATGGGATGCCGGATCGTGATGTCTTCGGACTCGCACGACTGCCGCAACCTGGGAAAGATGGGCTATGGCCTAAGGCAGTTGCGGCGAGCCTGGCTTACGGCCGAGGATGTGCTGAATACACAGAGGGCGGAAGGCTTTCTTGCGGGGCTAAGGCCGCGACCGTAAGATGGCAATTCCGACCTTGCGACCCGGCTCAAAAATCACCCAAAACGCGATTTTCTTTGAGAAATCGCACGTTTCTTTGGATTCTGGTGTATACTTGATTTAAGCTCACCTACGGCGTGCCGTAGGCTCAGAGGCCGTTGCGTGAAAGTGCAACGGCCTTTTGCATTTAAAATACTGGGCGTGAAAACAATCGTTTACGTAGATGGGTTTAACCTCTACTATTGCGCCCTGAGAAGCTCGAAGCACAAGTGGCTCAACCTGCTTGCGCTGTGTGGGGCGGCGCTTCCGAAAACTTGCGATATTGCGGCGCTCAAGTACTATACGGCACGCGTTTCCGCCCGTCGCAACCCTTCGTCTCCCAAAGACCAAAACAGCTACCTGACTGCGCTGGCGACTTTGCCCAATGTGCAGGTTTATTTCGGCCGGTTCCAGGTCACCGATAAGTCCATGTTCCTTGTCCAGCCGATGGAGTTCCTTCCGCCAGGGCCTACCCCCTACCCGACTCCTGAGTTTGTCCGCGTCGTCAAAACAGAGGAAAAGGGCTCCGATGTGAATCTCGGGGTCCATCTGGTGCGAGACGCCCTCAAGGGCGCATTTGAGCACGCTGCGATTGTAACCAACGATACCGATCTAAGAGAACCACTGCGCATTGTCGTTGAGGAGGCGAAGCTGCCAGTCACTCTCCTCACTCCAGTGGTCCATCCATCGAGCGACTTACAAAAGCTTGCCACCCATATCCGGCATTAGGGTCCATACCTCGGAGTCAGCCAATTTCCGGATCCGGTGATTGCGCCGGACGGGAAGTCCATCCCGAAGCCGATTGATTGGTGAGTTGTCTGGCTCCGGCCCCATCCCACAAAAGTCACCTTGTTGAACACAAAGGAGTTGAGCCGCGCTACGGGAATCCTTGGCTTGTGGTGCGCGATTGGAGATAAGATAAGGGCGCAACGAGGGTGAGGTTGCCATGAGCTTGCTGCAGCAGGATTCGACATCAGTGGACGATGCCGCGCGGGGCGAGTCATTGACCAGAGGCACAAGCCACGTGGTCTGGGCCGCCATCGTCGCCACCGTCGTGGTGAGCATCGCCATTGCGATCTATGTGATTGTGGAACAAAAGCCACCCGTCGCGACGGGAGAGATCGTTGCCGTGTGGGCGCATCCACAGCATACCGAGACATCGGGTACTGACGCCAATGGGATGCCCATGCCCAAGGAAGTCGCCGACCAGGTGATGGTCTTCACCCAGGTGAACCTGCACAACCAGACCGATCACCCGCTGTTCCTCTCGAACGTGCTGACGAATGTCACGCTGGACGACGGCATTCACTCCAGCTATGCAGCGAACAAGGCCGACTACGACAGGATTTTTATCGCTTATCCTCAAATTCCTGTGCCGCACTTGAAGCCCATTTCGCCACTCGACACCACGATCGACCCTGGCCAGACAGTCGAGGGAACCTTTGTTTCGGCCTTCATGATGACGAAACAAGAATGGGACGCGCGCAAGAAGCTGGACTACACCTTCAGTTTCCGCTATCAGCCCAATCTGGTGCTCGCGCCCAAGGTGGCGATTACTGAGCAGTAGGCGGAATGGGCGCGCTCTTGGGTGCGGAGAGATAGCCCGAAACCTGGTTCCTCGAATTGATGTTGTTGACCACGATCTCGAAGAGCGCCGGCTCCTTGCCGCTGTAGAACTGCAAGGGCTCGTTCGCGTTCCGGTCTTTCTTCTCGTACACCTTGTCGTCGGCAAAGATGTCGAGGGTGAACCGGCTCCGCTTCTGGTCGGTCTTTTTCAACTCCAGGCTGACCGTGCCCACGGGCTTCTTCTGGCCCTTGTCGAGGCTGAACTCATAGTAGTTGCGGTCGCCCTTATGCTCCAGCAGGACCAGCTCATCGTGATTGCGGGCAATAACGCTGTTGGTACTGCTCAGGTCGCCCCGCACGGACTGGAGCTGGCTGATGGTGGTGGCCAGGTCGCTCTGCGTCTTGCTCAGATCGGTTTTCACGCCGCCTACATCCGTCTGCACGTTGGACACCTGGTTGGAGACGGCGTTCACCTGTTGCGCGGTCTGCTTTTGGGCGTTCTCAAGACGCTTACTGTCGGCTGCTTCGCGCTGGATAATCGCCTGGGCGCGCTCGTCCAGTTCCTTCTGTGTGAGGCCGACGGATTTACCCAGTTCATCTGTGGCGACCCGCACGCGGGCATCGGTTTCGCGCAACTCAGCGGCAAGTTGCGTGCTCTGCTGTTTGGCGTCGGCCAGCTCCGCTTGGGCGGTGGTTAACCGGCTGCCCAGCGTGAAACACCAGATCAGGCTGCCGATCGCGGCCAGCAGGGCGATAGCGATTGCCGCTAAAAACGCGCCAGAGTAAGTTCGGGGGGCATCATCAATTTCGCTCATTCGTTACCTTTCCTGCGCAGGCCGGCCGTTTCTAGCAAGCCATGCCTGGCGTGATGGCGGCATCCTATCCGGTTAGACGCCGCAGCGGGAGGGAATGATCTCAATCGTTCCGGAAATCCCCATGATTCACTATCTTACCGATGGAAGTGCCTCCGAAGAAAGCACGGAGGGCCACTCCCCGGACGTGTGACATCTACAGGATAAATGGGATGGACGGGAATTGTGCAGCCTTTCCTTCCCTCGTTCCCGGCCCGGCGGTTCCCGCCGCCGATCGTCCCACCCTCCGTGACAAGCATGGAACAGCTAGGTTATAAACATCTTTACTGCATTCTTCGGCGCGGGCCTGCTTTTTGCGGCCTGGATCTCTACCGCAAGTGCCGAGCTGTCATCGAAAATAAGGGAGACGGAAAGGCTATGCCGACTGCTGTCGCAGGAAAGGGCCTGGAAGGCGTTGTCGCCGCGAACTCCGGCATTTGCTGGATCGACGGAGAAGCGGGAATTCTCTCCTACCGCGGCATCGACATCCACGAGCTGGCCGAGCACTCGACCTTCGAAGAAACCACATACCTGCTTTGGAACGGTATCCTGCCCAACGCGCTGGCTTTGCGCGAGTTCCAATCGCAATTGGCCCTGGCGCGGTCGCTGGATCAGCGCGTCATCGACATGCTGCACAGCTTTCCCATGTCGGCTACGCCCATGGAGGTGCTGCGCACGGCGGTTTCGGCGCTGAGCTTTTACGACGCCGACGAGAAGGACTGCTCCCACGACGCGAACGTGCGTAAGGCCTATAACCTGACGGCGCAAATCGCCATGATTGTGGCGATCTACGACCGGCTGCGCAAGGGCAAGGAGGTTGTGCCGCCGGACCGCGCGCTCTCGCACGCGGGAAACTTTCTGTGGATGCTGAACGGCGAAATGCCCTCGGAAACGGCCACGCGAACTTTGGATATTGCCCTCGTTCTTCATGCCGACCACGAATTGAACGCCTCCACTTTCGCCGCCCGCGTCATCGCCGCAACCCTCTCCGACATTCATTCCGCCATTACCGGCGCCATCGGCGCGCTGAAAGGCCCGCTGCACGGCGGGGCCAACGAAGGCGTGATGCGGCTGCTGCTGACCATCGACAGGCTGGGCGCCGATCCGGTGGAGTACGTGAAGAATATGCTTGCCGCCAAGCAGAAGATCTCCGGCTTCGGGCATCGCGTGTACAAGACCGAGGATCCGCGGGCCACGCACCTGCGCAAGATGAGCGAGCAACTGGGTAAGGATGCGGGCCAGCCCAAGTGGTTCGAAATGTCGCGGGCCATCGAACTGTACATCAATCAGGACAAGAAGCTGAACGCTAACGTAGACTTCTATTCGGCTTCGACCTACGCCACCCTGGGCATCGACATCGATCTTTACACGCCGATCTTCGCGGTGAGCCGTATCGCCGGCTGGGCCGCGCACGTCATCGAGCAGCTCGATGACAACCGGCTGATCCGGCCGCGCGCCGAGTACATCGGCCCCGCGTATCCTTCGCCATGGATTCCGCTGGATGAGCGGCTGTAAAGGGCGGCGGTTTCGTTCGCATCGCGGTCTTTCGGTCAGGGCCTTCGCGGTCTTCCCTTCCGATTCTGACGCTGCAAGGCCATGGCGGCTCGATCTGTGTTAAGAAACATGAGCCCGAGGGCTGGTCAAGCGGCTGGTGAGCCACCCGATGGCGGCGGCCCCATCCACAATCTCCGTGCGCAGGCCCACGGTATAGAGCGGGAGCGTTGTCGGGAGTGCATCGGCGAGAGAGCCCATGCGGACCCGATCTTTTTCCGTCGTGAGCAGAACGCTGGCGCCGGCCTGGCGCCCGGCGACGGCTATGCGGTCGAGATCGAGCACCGTGAAGCGGTAGTGGTCAGGGAAAGCGAACCGCGTTGCCAGTTTCATGCCGGCAGATTCAAGACCCTGAAAAAACTGTCCGGGCCGCGCAATGCCGCAGAATGCCGCCACGGGCACGTTGATGCCGGGAATCACCATGCGGCGGCGCAGGCGCCACACCCGCGCCGTCCAGCCGCGCGCTCTGATTTCATCTTCCACATCGGGTTCTTCCGCAGGAATCGCAATCACGTGCGCCCGCTTCGCCGCGTGCAAAGGCTCCCTCAAATTGCCTACTGGAAGCAGGTGGTCGTTCAGGTCGCAGCGGCTCAGAAGCAGAATATCGATGTCGCGGGCGAGCTGGCGGTGCTGAAAACCATCATCGAGCAAATGCACACCAAAAGTTGAAGGCGCGGTGCGCTCTGACTCTGCTAGCAGGCCCGCTTCGTAGCGCTCGGCAGCGACGTAGACCGGGACGCCGGCTTCGCGGGCGATCACCAGTGGCTCGTCGCCGAAATCTTCTGCTGTGCCACCAGGGTTGACCGGGAGTGGGGGCGTGGAGCGCCGGCCGTAGCCGCGCGAGAGCACGTCAACATGCAGGCCGCGCGCCGCGAGCGCCTTCGCGAGCGCAATGGCAAGCGGCGTCTTCCCTGCCCCGCCCGCGGAAAGACTGCCGATGCTGACGACGGGCCAGCCGAGCCGCCTGACCTTCTTGAATCCTGTACGCAGCTCGATCTCGCGTAACGCGACACCTAACCGGTAGAGCGGCACAAGAGGCCAGAGCAGCGGGCGCGCGGTGCGTGTCATCGCGAAGCCTCCGGCGCGGCTGCGGGTGCAAGCAATGCACGGATCGCCTCAACGCAGCGATCGGTCGCCCCGGCCTGGCGATCGAAGACCTCCTTCGCGCGCGCGCCCATAGCCTCGGCGGTGGCGCGGTCGCCGAGGAGTTCGATGAGGACCGCAGCGAGTTCGTCTTTGGCGGCGATGCGTATCGCGTTGTGGCCGCGCAGGCTGTCGGTAATGGCGGCGAAGTTGGCGTAGTGCGGGCCCATGACGATAGGGACCGCGAACTGGGCCGGCTCGAGCGGGTTGTGGCCGCCGGCGGGAATTAGGCTGCCGCCGACAAATGCAACGGAGGCCAGCGAATAAATAGAAGCCAGTTCGCCGATGGTGTCGAGAAGGACGATCTCGCCGGGGTGGAGCGGGTTGGCGGTCGTGGGCGAAGCACTGGATGGTTCGGCAGGCCAATCGGAGCGTTTGCGCCACGGGACACCGGACTTGCCAAGGAGGGCCGCAACGGCGCTGAAACGCTCGGGATGGCGCGGGGCGATCACCATGGCGAGTTGCGGATCGGCGGCGAGCAGCCGCGGCCACGCCTCAAGCAGCGCGGACTCTTCGCCCTCCAGCGTACTGCCGGCGACAAAGAGCCGCAGGCCGCCGGACATCGACTTCAACAATCGTGCAGCTTCTGACTCCTGCGCGGCTCGCACATCGAACTTGAGATTGCCGGCCACCGAGAGGCGGTCGGGCCGGCAACCGATGGCTTGCAGACGCTCCGCGTCGGTTTCGCTCTGGGCAAGCACGCGGCTCAGGCGGCTGAGCAGCGGACGCCACAATCCCCGAAGTTTTCGGTAGCGCGGCCAGGAGCGGTCGGAGATGCGCGCGTTGACCACGGCGACGGGGATGCCGCGGCGGAAGCAGCCCTGAAGCAGGTTGGGCCAGAACTCGGTTTCCGCCAGAATCAGCAGGCGGGGCTGGAGGGCGTTAAGGTAGGCGCGGACGGCCCAGGGCAGATCGAGCGGGCAGTAAAAGACTCGATTCGGCCCGAAGCGCTCGCGGGCCAGTGCTTGCCCGGTACGGGTGGTGGTTGAAATGACGATAAGAAAGTCCGGAAAAGCGGCATTGAAGGTCCTGACCAGGCGCGTGACCGCCAAAACCTCGCCGACAGAGACGGCATGGAGCCAGATGAGAGGACGGCCTCCGGCTGGAGCACCGCTTGGAGCAAGCCGGGGTGGAACGCGGCCCAGGCGCGCGAACAGCCCTTCGCGGTACTTGTGCGTGGTGGCCATGCGCCACAGCCACCACGGGGCGCCGGCAACCAGCGCCGCAATCAGGGCCATGTTGTAGAAAAAAAGAATCATGTGGTACCGAATCTGATCTTCTGCGGTCTAATCCTACGGTTTCGAATCCGCTCCAGATTAGATGGCTGACCCTAGAATGATACAGTCGCACACGATGAGAATTTTGCGGGCAATCCCGCTTGTTCTGCTTTGGCTCGCCTTGCCGGTGAGCGCCAGCGACCACGCGCCGCCCCCGGTGCAGCCGGCCACCTCATTCCCGGCGGTCGAGGTCCATCCCGATGAGCACGTGGCCATTGCTGTCGAGCCATACGACACCAGGGAGAAAGAGTCCATCTTCCGCGTTGACTACCTGAGCCACGACGTGATGCCGGTGCGGCTGATCGTGACCAACCTCGGCGACCGGCCCATCTCGCTGCGCGACGCTCGCATCCTCTTTGTGGCGGCGGATGGAGAACGGATTCAGGCTGCCGAGCCGGAAGACGTGGAGCGAATGATGACGCGCAAACAGCAGCAGGGAAGCAGGATTCCCCTGCCCGCGCCTCTGCCGCCCATTCACACCAAGCCCAAGGGCAGCAACAAGGAGATCGAACAGGACTTCGACACCTTCGAATATTCGGCCCTGGCGGTGGAACCGCACACCACGCGCGCCGGCTTCCTGTTCTACGATGTTTCGGGGCTGAGCGATCCGCTGGTGGGCGCCAAGCTGCTGCTGCGCAAGTTGCGCGACGCCGACGGCAATGAACTCTTCTATTTCGAGATTCCCTTCAGCAAGTACCTGCAGTCGAAGTCGAGCCAGATGAATTAGAGCAGTTTCGGCACACCTGTTCAGTCAAAAAGAATGCTCCGGTCTTCGCCGTTTCTGCCCCATGGACGAAGACCTGTCCGCCGGGGCGCCGGATCCTGAAAATCGCACAGGCTTGAAGGCCGCAAATGCCCTTACAATACTTTTGAAGCGGCTGCAACCTTCCGGTTTGCGATCCGGATTGTTGGTGGTCCAGGTTCCCCGCAAATTTTGCGCGGCGTGCGCTTGACCCGTTCCCGCGCAAATGAGGCAGCGAGGTCGCGAGATGGCGTCTGGCTTGCTCCAATCGCAAAGAGCCAGGGTATTGACGGCTCTCTTTCAGAATTACCAGGGTCCCCTTTTTGCCATTCGGATGTGGGATGGCTGGCGCTGGACGCCGTCGCCGGGCGGCGCGCCGGCCTGCACGATTGCGATCGAGACCCCGAAGGCCCTGGCAGCGCTCGCGGCCGAGCCCAACGAGATCGCTCTCGGCGAGGCGTTCATCCACCGGGATCTGGAGATCGAGGGAGATATCTTCGCGGTCTTTCCGGTTGCGGAACATCTCCTGAATGGCCCACGAGGGCTGAGGCAGCAACTGATGGAGACGCTGGCGCGCACAGTTGCCGGCGCCCGGCGATGGCTTAGGCACGGCTCGCGGCACTCCATGGCGAGAGACCGCTCCTCGATTTCATACCACTACGATCAGCCGGTTGAATTCTTCCGGCCGTGGCTGGGCGAATCGCTCGCGTACTCCTGCGCGTATTTTCGATGCCCCGGCGATTCGCTCGATCAGGCTCAGGCGCAGAAACTTGCGATGATCTGCCGGAAGCTGCGCCTGCAGCCGGGCGAGCGCTTTCTTGACATCGGTTGCGGATGGGGAAGCCTGGTCCTTTGTGCTGCCGGTGCGCGCCGCGCGAATGCGCTGGGTATCACACTGAGCAAGGAGCAGACCAACGTTGCGCAGCAAAGGATCGAACAGGCGGGGCTGGGCGCGACCTGCGCGGTTGAATTGCGCGATTACCGCCAGTGTGAGCACCTGCATGAATCCTTCGACAAAATTGCCAGCGTCGGCATGTTCGAGCACGTAGGGTTGAAAAACCTGCCCCAATATTTCAGCATCGCGCGCCGGTTGTTGAAACCCGGCGGCGCCTTTCTCAATCACGCCATCGCGCGCGCGCCTGGGTCCGCCGTGCGTAAGGATTCATTCATTGACCGGTACGTGTTTCCCGACGGCAAGCTCGTGACGTTGACGCAGACGATTCAAGCCGCGGAGTCGGCGGGCCTTGAAGTGCGCGACGTGGAGAACCTTCGCGAACACTACGAACTGACCTTGCGCTGCTGGGTGGACCGATTGCGGCAGAATGCCGGCAAGGTGCGGGCGTACGTGGATGAGCCGGCGTACCGCATCTGGCTGTTGTACATGGCGGGATCGGCAGCCGCCTTCTCAAGGGGAGATATTGCGGTCTATCAGGTATTGCTCAGCCGGCCGGACCGCGGCAAGAGCCGGCTCCCCCTTGTCCGCGAAGACTGGTATTCGGCAAGCGCGCAGAAGCAAGCCGGCGGCAACTGAATCCTGGCAGCCGCTGCGAAGTCGGGGCGATGCCGTTCACTGTGCTGAAAGAGGCTATTCGAAGTAGGTCGCCGTGGTGGTGTCGGTCTCCCAGATGGTGCAGTCCTTCACGCGCACGCGGCCCGCGGTCATTCCCGCGAGCTGGCGGTTGGTTTCGTCGTAAAAGAATTTGGCGATGTTTTCCGCCGAGGGGTTGAGCGTCGTAAACGGCTCCAGGTCGTTGAGCATCTGGTGGTCGATGCGCTCGATGACCGGGCGCAGCACGTGTTTGAGCAGCTTGAAGTCGAGCAGCAGGCCGGCCTCGTCGAGCGCTGCGCCGGCCAGCGTGATGCGGACCTTGTAGTTGTGGCCGTGCGGGTTCTCGCACTTGCCTTTGTAGTTGCGGAGATAGTGTCCTGAGGAGAAATCTGCCTCCACGGTGACTTCAAACATGGGCGTCTGCTCGATCCTGCGCGGGAAAAGTGCCCTGCACCCTTTCATTCTAATTGGACCGGCGTGGTTGCCGCTCGCGGCAGCCGGGCGTCTTCCGCCCCACGGACAAACGGCTATCCGCGGTTGCCGCGCCGCCTTTGCCGTGCGGCGCGCCGGGCCTCTTCGCTGCGGCGGTCCACCTGCTCAAAGAGGTTGCTCAGAACGCCGACGAGAGCAGAAGCGAGAGCGGCCAACAGGAGCAGCAGCGACATGGTGCGCCAGAGCGTCCCGTTGGCGGGCAGGCCCGGCTGAAAGCTGGATGGCACCAGCGTCATGCCTGCCGAGACGAGCGCGAAGAACCCGAGCGTGGCGGCGAGGATGTAGAAGTTGCGGGACATACTCGTGAAGGTGCGGCGATGCGGGGCCTGTTGCGATTCTAGCTGGCAGAGCAGCACGTTCCCCACTCATTTCATATCCGATGCCTGGAACCGGCGCCTTGCTCCGTGGCGAATGTGCAGCACTTCAACCGCCTTTCGCCTTTCAATAACGCGATAGATCACGCGATAAATCCTGTGAGGCCGGCGGCCGTAGAGGATATGCCGAAGCTTGCGTGCTTCGTGTGTAGCCGGCCAGATATATGGATGATCTTCGAGATCGAGGATCGCCCGCTTGAGTCCGCCGTACCACCTTTGAGCCGCAACGGAATTTTCGGCGTCGATTTCTTCATAGAGAGCAGCGAGGTCGCGTTCGGCCCGGGCCGTAATGTTAACGAGATAGGCCACGTGCGGACTCGAATTCGCTGAAGAACTCCCTTGCCGGGCGAGTTCTCCCCTTACGGGCGTCTTCCAAGGCCTGCCGCACGCCTTCTCCGGCGTCGGCGCGCGCAGCAGCATCGAGCAGGCGTTGGTACGCCCCGGCATCCTGCACCACAGCCACAGCCTTTCCGTTCACGGTCAGCACGAGCGGGCGTTTGTTTTTCCGCAGGTGTTTCATCATGTCAGCGGAGTTGCGCCGGAATGCCGTCAAAGATTGGATATCGGTCGCAATATTGAGCAATGTTGACTCCAGCCGTAGCACCGAATTCGGTGCTACCAGTGTAGCGCATCTGTATCGGATCAGATAGGAGATGGGCTCAGTTCTCAGCTTGCAGCAACAAGCTGCGCGGTTTCCATCACGACGACCTGCGCTTTAACGAATTCAGTTTCCATCGCGGCCACGGAACCATCGAGATCGATGGCGCGGCAGGCGTCGCGCAGGACGAATGCTTCGAGGCCGAGCCGCCGCGCGTCGAGCGCCGAGTAGCCGACGCAATAGTCGTAGGCGAGGCCGGCGAGGAACACACGCTTCAGCCTGCGCTCGTGCAGGTACCCGGCCAAACCGGTGGGCGTGGTGCGGTCGTTCTCGAAGAAGGCCGAATAGGAATCGATGTGCGGGCGAAAGCCCTTGCGCAGGATGAGTTCGGCCTGTGGCAAATGGAGCGCGGGATGAAACTCCGCGCCGTGGCTGCCTTGCACGCAGTGCGGCGGCCAAAGGGTTTGCGCGCCGTAGGAAAGCTCGATGGACTCGAAGGGCTGTTTGCCGGGATGCGAAACGGCAAAGGAAGAGTGGTTTTGGGGGTGCCAGTCCTGCGTGAGAACGATGTGCTCGAATCGCGGCGCGACGCGATGGATGGGCGCAATCACTTCGTCTCCGCGGGGAACGGCGAGCGCGCCGTCGGGGCAGAAGTCGTTTTGCACGTCGGTGACGAGGAGAACGTCGTGTGCGTCGATTTGCATCGGGACTCCTTACGGCAGTTCCGATTATGCCAGAAGGACTTCAATGCCGTTGTCGCGGAGCATGGCGGCGTATTCGGAACCGAGCTCCGCGTCAGAGACGACGGTTTGCGCCGCGTTGAGCGGGGCCATGGGGATCATGCCGCCGCGGCCGAACTTGGTGTGGTCGGCCACAATGATAACGCGGCTGGCGGCCTCGATTGAGCTTTTGCCGGCGCGGAGCATCTGCTCCGGCAAATTCCAATTGGGCAGTCAGTCCGGCCGCGGCAGGGGGCTTGACAAAAAACCGGATCCGATATTTAATTCATGCATTAGTTAATTCTTTGGATATGCCAACGCGACGCAAATCCGCACGCAGGCCGGGACGGCCCGCCGCCAGCCCGGAGTTCGATGCGCGCGACCGGCTGCTGAAGGCGGCCACCGGGCTTTTCGCCAGGCAGGGCGTGGCTGCAACCACCTTCGCAACCATCGCCCAACAGGCGCAGCTGACCCCGGCCATGCTGCACTACTACTTCCGCAGCCGGGAGCAGTTGCTGGACGCCGTGGTGGAGGAGCGGTTGACTCCGCTGATTCGGTCGGTGTGGGGCCCGGTGGAGGCCGGCGAGGCGCCCGCGGAACTGATCCGCGGAATCGTGCAGCGCATGTTGGCGGGGATCGAACGGATGCCCTGGGTGCCCTCGACCTGGATGCGCGAAGTGCTGAACGAGGGCGGCATGTTGCGCGGCAGGGTGCTGCGCCATCTGCCGCTCGACAAGGTCAGGGCTCTGAGTCAGAGCCTGGCCAGGGCACAGGCTCGCGGCGAGGCGAATCCGGAGCTCGATCCGGGATTGATTGCCTTCTCGCTCATCGGGTTGGTG
Source organism: Occallatibacter sp. (assembly GCA_049522315.1). Lineage (GTDB taxonomy): Bacteria > Acidobacteriota > Terriglobia > Terriglobales > Acidobacteriaceae > Telmatobacter. The sequence continues at coordinate 186,504 of JBEKNY010000011.1, read as the reverse complement.
ATGATGCACATGGCGACCATCCAGCTTTGGGCGGAGATCTTTGACCGCAAGGCGCCCAGCCGGGAAGCGCTCAGCCGTCACATCACGGGATTGCTGCTGCATGGGTTGGAACCCGCCCGGCACAGGAAACGAAACGCAACATCGGGCCGTAAGTGAGTATGGAGGGGAAGATGCACGTTCTCCGAGGCAAAACCGTGGCGGGCGCAGTTGCGGCAATGGCGCTCGTGTTGATTGCCGGCTGCGCGCGGAAGCCCACGAACACCTACCAGGGCTACATCGAAGGCAAGTTCGTCTACGTTGCATCGCCGCAGAGCGGGAGGCTCGAGCGCCTCGGTGTGATGCGCGGCCAGACGGTGGCCGCCGGCCATCCGCTGTTCGCTCTGGACGACGAGCCCGAGGCCTCGGAAGAGCGGACGGCCGAGCAGGTGCTGCGAAGCTCGCAGGCGCGCCTCAGCGACCTGGAGACCGGAAAGCGCCCCGCGGAGATTGACGTGACGCGCGCGCAACTGGCGCAGGCGGTTGCCGATAAGAAAGAGGCGGATGCGATTCTGGCCAGCGATCGGGCGCAGTTCCAGGCCGGAGGGATCGCGCAGACGGAGCTAATCCAGGCGCAGGCGGCGGCGGAAACGAGCGCCGCGAAGGTGCGCGAGCTGCAAGCCGCGCTGGAAGTGGACGCGCTGCCGGCGCGGGAGCAGCAGATCAAGGCGCAGAAGAACCAGGTGGCGGCGGACCGCGCTTCGCTGGCGGATGCGCAATGGCGGCTCGAGCAGAAGCGGATCGCCTCGCCGCGCAATGGCCTGGTCTTCGACACGCTCTACCGCGAGGGCGAGTGGGTAGCGGCGGGTAATCCCGTGGTCCAGCTTCTACCTCCGGAGAACGTTGAGATCCGCTTTTTTGTGCCGGAGACGGTGGTGGGTAGCCTGCGCGCAGGCCAGAGCGTCCGCATGACGTGCGACGGCTGCTCCAGCGCGGTTGCGGCAACCATCACCTTCGTGTCGCCGCAGAGCGAGTACACTCCGCCGGTGATTTACAGCAACGAAAACCGGTCGAAGCTCGTGTTCCTGGTGATCGCCAGGCCATCGCCGGAAGCCGCGGCCACGCTGCATCCCGGCCAGCCGGTGGAGGTGACGTTTCCATGACGCCGGCCGAGCAGTCCAACTACGCCATCGACGTGCAGGGGCTGAACAAGCGCTTCGACGGCAAGCACGTGGTGAAGGATGTTTCGCTGCGCGTGCGGCGGGGCGAGATCTTCGGCTTTCTCGGCCCCAACGGGAGCGGCAAGACGACGACCATCCGCATGATGTGCGGGCTGTTGAAACCCGACTCGGGGACCGGCACCTGCCTGGGCCACGACATTCTGCGCGACAGCGCCGAGATCAAGCGCAGCGTGGGCTACATGACGCAGAGTTTTTCTTTCTGGAACGATCTGACCATCGCCGAAAATCTTGATTTCGTCGCCAGGATGTATCAGATTCCCGGCCGCAAGCAGGCAGTCGAGAGATCGCTCGCGGCGCTCGGCCTGGCGTCGCGCGCGCGTCAGCTTGCCGGCGAGTTGTCGGGAGGTTGGAAGCAGCGCATGGCGCTGGCGGCGTGCATGCTGCACTCTCCGCAACTGCTTCTGCTCGACGAGCCGACCGCGGGCGTTGATCCACGCGCGCGGCGCGACTTCTGGGACGAGCTTCAGACGCTCGCTGCCGGCGGCATCTCCGTGCTGGTCAGCACGCACTACATGGATGAAGCCGTGCGCTGCCACAAGCTGGCCTACATCTCCGCCGGAACCCTGCTGGCGCAGGGCACCGCCGAGGAGATCATCGAGGGACAACACCTAAGCACCTGGGCTATTCGCGGCGATCGCCTGGCGGAGTTGCAGGAGGAGCTGCGGAAGAAAGCGGCTGTGGCGCAGACGGTGACGTTTGGCGAGGTGCTGCATGTGAGCGGCACAAATGCCGAACTGTTGGAGCGGGAGATTGAGCAGATGGTCGTCTCCAGCGGAAGGCGCGCGGAGAAGATCGATACAGACCTCGAGGACGTCTTCATTTACCTGATGGGCCACGCGGAGCGCAACGCAGGAGGAAACGCATGAAGGGGCGCCAGCGATTTTCGGCCGCGCGATGGTGGGCCGTCGTGCTCAAGGAGTTCACGCAACTGAAGCGTGACCGGCTGACGTTCGCCATGATCGTGGGAATTCCGATTATGCAGATGGCCCTGTTCGGCTTCGCCATCAACACCGTCCCGCGGCACCTGGATACCGGGATCGTCAGCGCCGATGAGAGCAACGTTACGCGCAGCTTCATTGAGGCTATGCAGAACTCGTCGTATTTCAAGATTGTCAAGCGCCTGCCCAGCGAACAAGCGGGGCGCGAGGCGCTGGCTCAGGGCCAGCTTCTGTTCGTGGTGAATATTCCGGCCGGATTTACGCGGCAACTGCTGCGCCGCGAGCACCCGTCGATCCTGATCGAAGCCGACGCCACCGATCCCACCACCACGGGAAGCGCGCTGGCTGCCGTGAACGGCATCGCGCAATCGGTCGTCCAACGGGAGCTGACGGGCCCGCTCGCCGGCCTGCAGGCCGGGGCCCCCAACGACAGGTCTTCGTCGTTGGGGTGGGAGGCGGGTCCGGCGCCCTTCAGCGTGGACGTGCACCAGTTGTACAACCCGGACGAGATCACGCAGTACAACGTGGTGCCGGGACTGATGGGCATGATCCTCACGCTGACCATGGTGATGATGACCGGCCTTGCTATCACGCGCGAGCGCGAGCGCGGCACCATGGAGAACCTGCTGGCCATGCCCGCGACGCCGCTGGAAGTAATGACCGGCAAGCTCGTCCCTTACATCGGCATCGGCCTCATCCAGGCATCCATCATCCTTCTCGCCGCGCGCTACGTGTTTTTTGTGCCGTTCTTCGGAAACATCGGAGCGGTCTATCTTGCCGCCCTGCTCTTCATCGCGGCCAATCTCACCGTCGGCATCACCTTTTCGTCGCTGGCGCGCAACCAGCTTCAGGCCGTGCAGTTGGCCATCTTCTACTTTCTGCCCAACATTGTTCTCTCGGGCTTCATGTTCCCCTTCAAGGGTATGCCGGGATGGGCGCAGGTCATCGGAAACGTTCTGCCGCTCACATATTTCAACCGCCTCATCCGCGGCATTCTGCTCAAGGGCAATGGGTGGGCGGATTCCTGGCCCAGCGTGTGGCCCCTGGTGCTGTTCACCGTGGTCCTGATGGGCGTGGCTGTGACCACATACCGCAGAACTCTGGATTGAGGAGGGCGAGGCCATGCAACGATTGACGGATGCGAAGTGGATGACGGCAGTGGTAGCGCTGGCGGCTCTCACCACGCTGCAGGGCTGCACCGTGGGACCGCGGTATCATGCGCCAGCGCCGCCCGCCGTGACCTCCTACACGCCCCAGCCGCTGCCGGCTCAGACCGCGAGCAGCGCGGGGCTTGCCGGCGACGCGCAGCACTTCAATGCGTCAGCGCCTGTCCCGGCCAGCTGGTGGAACGTCTTCGGCTCGCCTGAACTCGATGCGATGGTCGCGCAGGCTCTCGCCAACAGTCCCACGCTCGCGCAGGCCACGGCGCGGCTCAAGCAGGCGCAGGAAGAGGTGAATGCCCGCACCGGCGCGACGAAATATCCCACCGTCACTGGCAACGCCGGTGTGACCGAAGAGCAACTCAACCTCGCCGCACTCGGAGTTCCCTTCCCCAACCCGTCGCCGTTTACGCTGCTCAACGGGTCGGTTGCCGTCTCCTACGCGCTCGACATCTTCGGCGCCAATCGCCGCGCCATTGAGGCCCTTCGCGCGGAGCGCGACTACCAGGCGTGGCAGCTTGAGGGCGCGCGCCTGATGCTGGCGGGGAACGTGGTGTCGGCGGCCATCCGCCAGGCGCAGATTCGATCGCAGATCGAAATCACGCGCCAACTGCTCGCGGTCGAGCAGCAACAACTGCGCATTGCGGAAGAGCGCCACGGTGCGGGGGGACTCTCCGATTACGATCTGCGAAGCCAGCGAACCCAGGTTGCTCAGACCGAGGCCTCGATTCCGCCGCTCGAGCTCCAGCTCGACACCATCGACAATCAACTGGCGGTGCTCATGGGCCTGAGTCCGGCGGAGGCGCACGTCCCGGGGATTTCACTCGACAAGCTGCATCTGCCGGAGGAGCTGCCACTCACGGTACCGTCGGAACTCGTCCGGCAGCGGCCCGACATTCGCGCGGCGGAGGCGTTGCTGCACGAGGCCGGCGCGAACGTAGGCGTGGCCACTGCGAATCTCTATCCGCAGATCGTGCTCACCGGTAGCGGCGGCGGCCTGGGCACGCGCTTCGACACAGGCGGCGGCGTGTGGAATGTGGGTGCGTCGCTCGCCGCGCCCATCTTCAACGGCGGAGCGCTCCAGGCGGAAAAGCGCAAGGCGCAGGACGCCTACGACGCAGCGGCCGCCGTCTATCGCCAGACCGTGCTCGAAAGTTTCCGCGAGGTCGCCGACGCGCTCAATGCCGTCGAGCGCGATGCCCAGGCGCTCCGCGCGCGCACTGCCGCGGCTGGCGAGTCCGATGGCGCGTACGCCATTGCGGCCCAGCGCTACCAGGCCGGCGGCATCAGCCAGCTCGCCCTGCTCGATGCCCAGCGCCAGCAGTTAGAGACGGCTCTCGACCGCTCCAATGCCGCCGCCAGCCGCTATACTGACTCCGCCACGCTCTTCCAGGCGCTCGGTGGAAGCGCCAAAAACTAGTGTCCTATCTCCGAAGTTCGCATCAGAAACAAAGCATTCATCCTGGGCGAGGATTTGCCGATTGGCGCACGGGGAAAAACACGCAACACTCGATAGTCGCTCATGCGACAATCCATCTTCAGCCGGTTGGCGAGCTATGAAGATACCAATGACGTCGAACGGCTCTCAACCGATCCGGCGATGCGACATTTGGAAAAAAGATTGAAAAAAGACTTGCAAACCTGTGGAGCAGCAAGAAAATCACAAAAAAGGCGCGCGCCGGTCGCGGGCATGAAATCAAATGGGAAATGTTAATCAAAAAGGCCGAAACCCTTCTTTCAATATGAGGATTGAAACATGAAAACCACGCGCCGTAAATTTATCAAGGTTACCGGCATCACCGGCACCAGCATGATGCTCCCTTGGAAATCTGCCACACCCAGCGCCCGCGCAGCGAACTTGGCCCCTCAGACTGTTCCGCCAGGCAAATCTATTTCAAACCCGGATGCATCGTCTTCGCCCTCGGCCATGGTTGTTTCTGGGCCGGAGGAACTGGAGTCCGGGGACGCCTACATCCGATATAATTCCGCGTTTCCCCGTTGGACTTGTGGAACTGGTCTGATTGAGCAGCAATTGGATTTGATTGACGGACGCTTTCACCTGTCGGCCTTCAAGAACAGGCTCACCGGCGCGGAATTTGTCGGCGGCGCCGACTCCGATGAGTTTCATTTCAACTTCGGCGGAAGGGACTTTACGGGGAACAGCGGCGGCTATCGTCTCAAGAGTTACCGAATAACCCATTTGTCCGCGCCCAAGACATCGCCGGGTATTGATCCGGGGCTGTCGCTGGAGATCAACCTGGAGCACGAAAGTTTTGCCATCAGCCTGCACTATGATGTCTTTGCCTCCACGCCGCGCACGCAACTGGGCATGATCCGGAAATGGTATCGGGTCACCAACCGGACCGGGGTCACCCAGCCGTTGAAGGAGATCAGCCTGCACGAACTGCGGTTCAAGCCCGTAGGCTCACAGCGGTTCACGCTCTACGATTGGCGAGGCGGTGGGAGTGGCAAGCACTGCAATGAAATCGAAGCCCAGTCGTTGCAATCTTCGGGGACGAAATGCCGGACGTTTTTTTCGATGGCCGGCCAGCCCGATTACCGGGCCGATGACATTTTCAGCGGTTGCGCCAGTTATCATCCGTACTTTGTTTTGCAAGACGAGAAGGCCGGCGAAGGCGTGTTTTTCGGGTTCAACTATCTGGGTCCCTGGTCGGCGCGGTTTTGGAATCCAGGCGATCATGAAGTGGGAAGCTCTTTTCCGATCCGGTCGCAGTTGGAGCTTCACACCGAACCGCTGGCGCCCGGCGCAAGCTTCGAGGCGCCCAACAGTTTCATCGGCGTGTATCAAGGCGATTTGGACAGCGCCAACGAGCAACTGCAGGACTGGCAGGCGACGTTCAAATGGGATTACACTCGCGAACCCTATCTTTGGCTTTCGTGTATCTACAATGGCCATTGGGACGACATGGCGTATCGCCAGAAGCCGGATTTGCGCCTCCAAGTTATGTGGCAGATTGCCGACCTGTGCCTCCGCACCGGCGCGCAAATCGCCCACGAGGACGATTTCTGGTTCGACCTGCGCGGCCGCGGCGTTTGGGAAGGCGCGGATTGGAAGGAACTGGTTGACTACCTGCGTCAGTCCGGGATTGTCTTCCGGCTGTGGCTGCCGCCGCAACACTATGCCGCGGGCACACCCGTGGATTTGGAACATCCCGAGTGGGCGCTCGATCCCAAGGTGCCGGACGGGATCACGGTCTGGTATAACCTCGGATTCTGTTGCGCGGCTAAGGGCGCGCACGATTACATGCGGCGCTTGATTCTGGATCGGGAAAAGCTCTACGGCACGTTTTATTGGCGTCTGGACGGCTGGATCGAAGCCCCTTGCAATGCCGCCGATCACGATCATCCGCCGGGCCAGCCCTTTGTGCAGCAGTATCGGCATTACCTGGACCTGATGCGCGAAGTCAAGGCGGCCAATCCGGAGATGGGACTGCAAGGCTGCAATTCGGGCGGGGAATGGGCGAACTGGGACAAGTTCGAATTCATCGAGAACAACCAAGGGTCGGATGGCGGCGGCCCCGATGACACTTACTATCTGAGTTACTTCTGGCCGGTGGCCAAAATAATCGAAGGCGGCGGTTCCTCCACCGAACTGGAGAGCGCCGCCGCCCAAGACCGGCTTCGAAGCGACGTTCTGTTCCACCGGTTCCTGAGGGCGGAAGGCGTTCTGGATCGCTACATGCGGGTGTATCACCCGCGGGCGGATGGTGCGCCGACGCCGCACACCTACCTTCAGTTGGCCAATAGCGAGCGCACCAAGGTGGCCATCCTCCAGGACGCGTTGCCCAAGTCGAAAGTTGTCGTGTATCCCAAAGCACTGGTGCCGCAGGCCAACTACAGCGTCGCGTTCCGTTTTGGGAAGAAATCGTTCGCCGCCAATGGCGAGGAATTGATGCGCGCGGGCATCCGGTTCAAAGCGGCTGACCTGCGCGAGGTGGTCCTGTTGAACTTGGACCGCGCTCCCGGACGCGGAACCGACAAGACGCCCCCGAGCGTGCCGGAGCGCGCGACGAAGCAAATTGAAACCTGGAATGGCCGCCGCGGGGTCGCCTTGCGTTGGTTGTCCAGTCACGATGACGGCTTGGTTGCGGAATACCTCATCCTGAAAGACGGCGCAATGGCGGATCGTGTTGCCATTGGCACGTTTTACTTTGCCCCTGGAGCCAGCCTGGAAACCCGCTACGAAATCGTGGCCGTGGATGGCGACGGCAATCGTTCTGCCGCAACCGCGGCAGTTGGGAGCTAACTGGCGTGAGGTAAAAATTCGGGCGCGCGGCTGACCGGAGCACTCTTCGACGGGTTGACAGAGCGATCCTGCATGGTTTCCGATCCTCCTTTTGACTGGAATCTCCATTGAAAAGAAATGGCTGGCGGTTATACGCCCGTTGGAGCAAATTGCAAGACCAACGAGGAAGTTCCAATTAGAAACAAAAAACTGTGCTCGCAACACTCATTTCGACGATTTCCGCCAATTCCAGCCACCTGTAGATCATCTTTTCTGCCGATCTCTCCACCTGCAGGTGGAGTTTTCCGCGAGCTCCCGATGCGACGATTTTTTCTCGTGTGCGCCGTTTTCGATTCGTGCACCTGCAGGTGGTCGCCTCTCCCGCCCCCGCGAAGCCATCGGAGATCGTTACAGCCGCCCCCGTATTTTTCTGCATTTTTCGGCCCGGCTCAAGTCACCCCAGCGACGAAGACCTGTCGCTGGGGACCCCGGCAAGCCGTGCCCTTGTTACAAAACTATTTTTGAAACACGCTCTGGTCAGGCGAAGCGGCGAGGGCTTTGCCAAAGGCGCGCGGTGACCGCTCCGAAGAGGAAGCCGCCGACATGCGCCACGTAGGCCACGCCTCCGGTTTGCACCTCCGCCACCGAGCCCACGTGGACGAGCTGGATGAGGAACCAGAAGCCGATGAGAAGCGAGGCGGGGATGAACGTGATGCGCACAAAGATGAGGAGGATGAGAATGGTGCGGATGCGATCGCGCGGATAGGTGACCAGGAACGCGCCCATGACGGCGGCGATGGCTCCGCTGGCGCCGAGGTTGGGGATCCTGGAGTAAGGGTCGGCCAGAATCTGAGCCGCCATGGCAACCACCCCGCCCGACAGGTAAAAGAGCAGGAATCGCCCGCGGCCCATGGCGTCTTCGATGGCCGGGCCGAAGGCCCAGAAGAAGATCATGTTGCCCAGGATGTGGAGCCAGCCGGCGTGCAGGAACATGGCCGTGAGAATGGTGATGGGGCGGTGGCCGGCAACTACAAGGGCGGGAATGATGGACCAGTGGCGGACGAAGTGGTTGCCGTAAACCAGCTCCTGAAAAAAGACAAAAACATTGATGAGAATGATGAGGAGGGTGACGATGGGCATCCGCGTGCGGCGGGAGATGTCGCCTAGCGGGATCAGGGCTCCCATGCCGTCTTCCTCCGTTTCTCAACCGTAGCAGAGGAAGGAGCGATCACGCGAAAGCAGCGATCGGGGGTCAGGAATCGGAGGGTGACGGATCGGTTAGGGCCGCGCGGCTCGATACGCCGTTACCCCGCGAAGAAGGATTCGACGTCGGAGATGGTGGTGGTGATGCGGTAGGGCGGCAGGGATTGAAGGAAGATCTGGCCGTAGCGCTGCTTGATGATGCGTGGGTCCAGCAAAACCAGCACGCCGCGGTCTTCGAGCGAGCGGATCAGCCGGCCGAAGCCCTGCTTGAGCGTGAGCACGGCTTCAGGAACCTGGTAGTCAAAGAAGGGCCGTCCGCCCGCTTCTTCAATGGCCCTCATGCGGGCCTGGACGACGGGGTCGGAGGGGACGGCGAAGGGCAGCCGGTCAATGATGACGCAACTGAGCGCTTCGCCCTGCACGTCGACGCCCTGCCAGAAGCTGGCGGTGCCGAAGAGGACAGAGTTGGGCGTGGAACGGAACTCCTCGAGGAGGGCTTTGCGCGGGGCCGTGCCGTGGAGGAGCAGGGGAAAGTCGAGCACGGGCAGGAGCAGGTCGTAGAGAGCGCGCATTTGCGCGTAACTCGTAAAGAGGCAGAAGGCGCGGCCGCGGGTGATGCGGAGGACGCGTTCGATGCAGCGGGCGGCGGCCTCGACGAATTGGGGGGCGCGGGGGTCGGGCATCTCGGGCGGGAGATAGAGAAGAGCCTGGCGCTCGTAACGGAAGTGGGAGGGAACCACGAGTTCGCGGCATTCGGTCAGGCCGAGACGGCGGCGCAGGTGCTCGAAGCCGCCCTGAACGGTGAGTGTGGCCGAGGTGAGCACGGCGGTGGGGATCTGGTCGAAGACGAGGTCGTGGAGGAGCTCGGAGACGTCAATGGGGGTGGCTTGGAGGAACGTGGCGGCGCTGCGCGCGGAAGGCCTTTGTGCCGTTGAGCTGCTTGAGCCGGCGCCGCGCCGTTCCAGCCAGAAGACCATGTTGGAGGCCGTGGACTCGATCAGGAACTCGAGGTCGGCGCGGAGCGAGGCGGCGCGGGCTTCGAGGCCGGAGGCTTCCTCCACATCGCCGAGGCGGTCAAGCTCGGCTTCCAGGATTTTGAGCGCCGCCGTGACGCCCAGATAGAGGTCGCCGGAGGACTCGAGGAAATCCTCGCGGTCGGTGAAGGGATGGCGGCCTTCGCCTGCGATGGGCAGCGCGGCGAAGAAGAGGCGGGCGCGCTCGCGAAGTTGCTGGGCGAGAGCGGGCAGCGTGGCGGCGCTGGTCTTGCCACGAAGGAGCACATCGACGTCACGTACCAGATCCTCGAAGCGGAGATTGGAAAGCGAGCGGCCGAAGTATTGCGAAGCGACCTCTTCGAGCTCATGGGCCTCGTCGAAGATGACGGCGGCGGACTCGGGGAGGATGCCGGCGTCTGGTGCTCCGGCGGCGGCAAGGCGGACGGCGGCGTCGGCGAAGAAGAGGTGGTGATTGACGATGATGAGGTCGGACTCGAGGGCGCGGCGTCGCATCTCGGTGATGAAGCAGCGGCGGTAGTCGGGACAGGTGCTGCCGAGGCAGGCTTCGGAGCGGGCGTCGAGCTTGTGCCAGAGGGAGCTGGATTCGGGCAGGGCGGAGAGTTCGGCGCGGTCGCCGGTTTCGGTGATCTGCTCCCACTCGGCGATCTGGCGGTATTCGTCGATTTCGTCTAATCCCGACAAAATGGGCTGATCGCGGAGGGCGAAGAGCTTGCGCCGGCAGAGGTAGTTGGCGCGGCCCTTCATGTAGCAGACGCGTAGCTCGCCGAGGAGGGTTTCGAGGAAGGGCACATCGCGGAAGAAAAGCTGGTCCTGGAGTGCCTTGGTGCCGGTGGAGACGATGACGCGCTGGCCGGTGCGGAGGACGGGCAACAGATAGGCAAGGGTTTTGCCGGTGCCGGTGCCGGCTTCGACGATGAGATGGCGGCGCTCGGCAAGGGCGCGCTCGACGGCCTTGGCCATTTCGTACTGACCGGGGCGGACTTCGTAAGGAAGTGCGGAGCCAGCGAGGATGCCGCCGGGCGCGAAGAACTCGTGGAGCGTGGGAAGAGCGCGGGTTGTGGCGTCGGAGGAGGGCATGAGGGCCGGGTGCTCTCTCCATGATAGTGAGGCGGGCGCGGAGGCAGGGGACAAGCGAACGAGGGAGCAAGAGAACGAGGGGCATTCGGGCTTGCGGATCAGCCGAAGTCGGGGTCTTTGCCTTGTGATGCGGAATGGTATTCGTCGCCGGGCAGGACTTGGCTGTGGCGGCTGTCGAGCCACTGGCCGATGAGCAGAGTTTCCTCGGGGGTTGCGTCCGCAGTGGCGCCTTGTGCGGTTTTGAGGAGGCGCTTGCGGACTTGAGTGGCGCGCTCGGCGGCGGCGGCAGATTGTTCGTTGCCGGCAGCGCAGGTGTTGATGGGATGCAGGCCGATGGCGGAAGGGTGGATGTGCATGGAACCCTCCGGTGGTGAGAGTGCAATTCGAAGACCGCGATCCATGCGGAGGGATGAGAAATCGCTCACGAACTGGTCTGGTGAGGGCTCCGCATTCCCAGAGGAAGCGCGTGGCACACGCTTGAGCTGCAACCGGACAGTACACTGATGAAGCAGCGCATCTTCGACTGTTTCGCTGCTGGAGTTAATTTTGCCGACGTATCGCAGATCGGTTGTACCGGTGAAGGCGGGGGCCGCGAAGCTGCCATTGGTGGCGATCGTGGGGCGGCCCAACGTGGGCAAGAGCACGCTCTTCAACCGGATCACGGGGACGCGGCGGTCGATTGTGGGCGACGAGCCGGGGATCACGCGCGACCGGATTTACGGGGAATATGAGTGGGCGGGGCGGCGCTACCGGCTGGTGGATATGGGCGGGATTGTGCCCGACGACCCGGAGCTGATGGCGGCAGAGATTTTCGCGCAGGCGCAGGTGGCGCTCAAGGAAGCGGACGCGCTGGTGATGGTGGTAGATGCGCGCACAGAGTTGGCGCGGCCCGACTACGACCTGGCGCGTCTGCTGCAGCGCGGCGGCAAGCCGCTGTTCCTCGCGGTGAACAAGGTGGAGGGCGAAGGGCTGGCGGCTGAGGCGGAGAACTTTCGCCGGCTGGGGGTTGGCGATGTGTATCCGGTGAGTTCGGAGCACGGGCAGGGCGTGGGCGAACTGCTGGATGCGATTGCGCAGGCGATTCCAGAGCGGGCAGCAGAGGCGGAAAAGAGCGAAGGCCCGGAGGCCAGCAAGGAGCGTGAGAGGGGTGAGAAAAAACTTCGCACCCATGGGGAGTTTGAGCAGCGCGAAACTTCCGTAGCGATTATCGGGCGCCCGAATGTGGGCAAGAGCACGTTGTTGAATGCGCTCACAGGAACGTCACGCGCCATCGTGTCGCCCATTGCGGGGACCACGCGTGACGCAGTGGATGAGGTGGTGGAGTTCGAGGGCGAGACGCTGCGGTTTGTAGATACGGCGGGAATTCGGCGCAAGGGTAAGACGAAGTTGATGGCGGAGAAGCTGAGCGTGGTGATGGCGCGGCGTCATCTGGAAGCCGCGGACGTGGCGCTCGTGATGATCGACGCGACAGAGGGCGTGACGGCGAGCGACGCGACCATCGGCGGCTACGCGCACGAGAGCGGGCGCAGCGTAATCATCATCGTGAACAAGTGGGACTTGGTGACAACGGGGCGCAGCGATGGGAAAAAGCCCGCCGACCGGGAGATTTTTGAGAAACAAGTGCGCGCGGCTCTCAAATATCTGGATTATGCGCCGGTAATTTTCCTCTCGGCGCTGGAAGCGATCGGACGGGAGCGCAAAGGAATGGCGCGCGTGCTGCGCGAGGTGGTAGCCGTGGCAAAGGAGCGCCGCAAGCGCGTGCCGACGGGCGCGATGAACCGCTTCCTCGAGCGAATCGACTTTCAACGCGCGCCGGTGCCGATGGCGAAGCGGATGCGAATTCTTTATATGACGCAGGCGGCCGTGGCCCCGCCGACCTTTGTACTGTTTACGGACCGCGAGGTAAAGCTGCACTTTGCGTTTGAGCGGTTTCTGGAGAACCAGATTCGCGATGCCTTCGGTTTCAAGGGGACGCCGGTTTGGTTCAAAGTGAGGGAACGGCACGCGCGCAAGAACTAGGGCAAAATGAAAGCACATGGGCCCACGCCCGGCCGCCCGGAATCCTTGTCGAGCCTGCGTGATATTGGCGTTGCTTCTCCACGGCAGGTCCGGTATAATCGCGCCATTCTTTCTCCCCCTGTTGAACGCAAAACTCGGATCATGCAATTCGAAGTTGGTGTCCACGCTGCTCCGGGTGCGAGGTTCAGGTTGAACGGGAGCGCCGTGTGCAATCCATTCGTGCTTTGAATCTCATCATGCAATTGCAAGGTGACGCTCGATGAATAGTGTTAGTTGCCCACGTTGCGGCGCGGTGAACGCGCCAGGCGCGGCCTTCTGCGGAACCTGCGGAACGCCGCTCGCTGCTCAACCGCCCGCGCCTCCTCCACCACCTCCTCCGGTTCCTCCCGCGCCTCCAGCGGGGCCGTTTACGGGCTGGCAGCAATCGGCCGGCGGGCCGCCACCTCCGCCTCCCGGCGCCTTCCCGCCGCCGCCGCCCGGCGGCTATGCACCGCCGCCTGCCGGGTATCCGCCACCATATCCCGTCGCCAAGGTAACCGGCGACAACACCAAGTGGGCCCTCGGCCTGGGAATTGCCGGCGTGTTCTGTTGCGGACCGTTTACCGCCGTGCCGGGGATCTTCATGGCGAAGAAGGACATGGATGAGATCGCCGCGGGGCGCGCACCGCACTTAAACGAGGGTATGGCGAAGGGCGCCTTCTACCTCAATATTGCCGCCGTGGTTTTGTTCGTCGCTGGCCTGTGCTTCTGGTGGAGCATGAGGGGCCTGGGCGGATTGGGCAGATTCTAAGGACGACTGAGGGAACTGCATGTACGGCCGCTCCGACAAGTCGGTTGCCATCGGCGCACTGGTGTTGGCCTGCGCCGTACTTGCCGTTGCGGCCTGGCTTAAACCTACCGCAGCGGGCTACGGAACGCACATGCAGCTCGGCCTCCCTCCATGCAATTTCCTGCGATTGACGCACCTGCCCTGCCCCAGTTGCGGGCTCACCACCTGCTTCGCCTGGGCGGTTCGGCTGCAATTCCGCAACGCATTTTTCGCCAATCCGTTCGGCATACTGGCTTTCCTTGCAACCGTTTTGACGATTCCGGCGGCGATCGTTCTTCTTTGTCGGCGCATTTCGTTTCGGCGGATTACCGAGCACGATCTCTTCCCAAAATCCCTGTACGCCGCAACAGTCCTTTACTTCATTAGCTGGATTTTCAAGTTAGCGACGTTTCACTTTGTTGGATACTAAAGGCCAGAAATCCATCGAGAAAGGAACGGCCCTTGGCGACTACGACTCCATCGCCCACCACCGCGCCTCAGCTCATTTGTCCGCAAGGGCACGGGCCGGGAGTTCCAGGTTCGCGGTTCTGCACCTGGTGCGGCAGCGGGCTTGTACCACCTCCCGCCCCAGGACAGCCGGTCCCCGCGGCACAGGCACAGCCGGCTCCCCCAGCACAACCGCAGCCGCAGCCCGCTTCCTTCTTGCCGCCTATGCCGACGGTGCTCCAGGCGCCAAAGAAGTGCACTCTGTGCGGCAACACAGGGGCCGGCCTGAAGCCTTCAGAGAATGTCTGCCCGGAATGCGGGTGGCTGCGTCCTTTTCTCCCCGGCTACCAGCTCGATCGCTCGGTCTTCTTGTGGAAGCAGGACGGCCAGGCAATGATGAAGCTGCAGAAGCTTCCCGCGCTCCATTCCATCGTGCGCTCGGTTTCCGACAGAGTGGGCCGTCCCTGGATCGAGTCGACATACAACGGCATATTGCTGGGACCGAACCAATTGCCGCACATCTGGCAGCAGGCCGTACTCGCTGCGCGCGTCCTTGGCCTGCCCACGATGCCCGATGTTTACGTGTCGGGGGGACAAATGTGGGAGTCAAATACCTTCGGCTCCGATACAAGTTCCTTCATTGTGATGGGCACTGCCATCCTCACCAACTTCCAGAACGACGAGGTTTTTTTCCTGCTGGCGCGCGAAATGGGGCATTGCCGCGCAGGCCATGCTCTATGGAAGACGGTGATTCGCTTCCTCGCCGGCGATACCGGAATGCACAGCGGGATTCTCTCCCAGGGAATATTGAATGCAATCAGCCCTACAAAGCTGATCGAGGGCGCACTCGAAATGCCGTTGATGGCATGGTCGCGCCAGTCGGAGGTCACCGCCGACCGGGCCGGCCTGCTCGCAGTGGGCGACGAGGCTCTTGCGCGCCGTGTTCTCCTCGCCTGGTCCATCCGCTCGAACCGGCTCCTCAAGCAGGTGAATCTCGACGAGTGGATGAAGCAGGAGCAGGCGAGCGACGATGCCTTGACGCGCATCTCCGAAATGACAACCTCGTCGTCGATGTATACGTCGCGCCGCCTGCGATTGATCGGCGAATCGGCGCGCGAGCCTGAGCTGATGCGCTGGAGCCAGACCATCCAGCCCATTCGCAAACGGCTCGCCCCGACGGCGCCAGCGGAGCAGGCGAAGCCGGCCGCCGCAGCGGCGCCGCCGTCGGCGCCCGCCGATTCCATCCGGGTGATTTGTACAAAATGTCAGGCAGCCATGCGGGTTCCGTTTGCCGTCCTGCGCGGTAAAACGAGCCTCAATGTGCGCTGTCCAAAATGTCACAACGTACTTACGTTGCGCCCCAAACCCCCTGCTCCTCCGGCTCCTGCCGGTTCGGATAAGTGATCCGGAGAAACTCAGGAAAGAAAGGTTAAACCATGGCAGACGATAATCCGAACGAGGTTGTAGTAATCGTGCCGGAAGCGAGCGGCGATCCAACCGCCAACCCGGTTGACGCTTCAAATCCCTCCGATCCCGGATCGGTGACAGAAGAAATTATCGATGTCGTCCTGGATCCGCTTGGGAGCAGCGACACCTCCACCGAAGGAACTGCAGTGGTGGAAGAAGTGATTGTGGTTGAGCCCGAAGGCGTCACCACCGATACAGAAGGTCAACCGGCGGCGACCGACACTCCGGACCAGACGGACTCGCCTGCAAACGATACCGGCTACAGCGATCCGTCGGTGACCGGCACCGGCAGCGCCGATCCGGGTGAGGTCGAAGCTCCTGCCGGCGATGCGTCCCCCGATGCCACTGGCGACACGTCCCCGACAGACTCGACGACCGGCGATTCAACTGTCGCCGGCATAGACGATACCAGCGGGGGGACTATCGGAACAGATACCGACGCCACCGCCACCGATTCGACGACTGACACGACGGATCCGGATGCTCAGTCCCAGTCCGATGCGCAGAGCGATGCTCAATACAATCTCGACCAGGCCGAGCAAGGGGAGTCACAGGCCGCCGCATCAGGCGACTACTCGACGGCGCAGGACGATGCCACGCAAGCCTATCAGGCATCTGAGGACGTGGCCGACGCCGGAGGGCCAGACCAGACCGACACGACCTGGAGTGCGATGCAGGACGAGAGCTGGGCCAACTGGGACCAGCAAACAGCCAATGAGGACGCCCAGAGTGCCGAGAGCTCCGCCGAGGCAGGAGATGCTCAAGGTGCCGAGGTCTACGGAGACGCTGCTCAAAACGAGCAGGAAAACGCCGACAACTCCGGAGCAGAAGGCGAGTACGGCGGTGAGCTGGGCCCGGAGATGGACTCGACGTCTGAAACGGATACGTCGGCCACCGTCGACGACGAATCCTCCGCGACCAGCTAGAGCATTTCTGCCGTTTGCCGGTCGATGAAGATTTGGGCGCCCCAGCCTTGCCGTCCGCAGCGGTGGATCTTTGCGGCCAGGGTGGGATAGAAAAAACCCATCACTGCGGCTCGCTGCCCGACTGCGATGGCGACGAGTTGCTGTCTGTGCTGACCAGGTTGAGTATGTGTACGCTGGCTTCGGTTTCGGGGACGGTGCCGTCGTTGGCCTGTACCTGCGTGGGACGGCCCTGGAGGAGGATACGCAGAGTGGCTTTGCCGCGCGCGGGGACGATGACGCGCTGGGTGACGGAGGTGTCAGGGTTGCTGACGGTGACCGGGATTTCGGCGGCGGCGTAACCGGAGTTGGAGAGGTTGACGGCGACGAGCCAATTGTTGCCTTCCGTAGCAGAGGGAAACACGCTGTCGATGGCGATGTCGGGCAGGCCCTTGTCGGCTTCGACCCAATCGGAGAAGAACCAGGAGAGATCGCGGCGCAGGCCGGCCTTCCACCCCTGCGACGAAGACCCGTCGCTGGGGGCCCCGGCCTTCCACCCCTGCGACAAAGACCCGTCGCTGGGGGCCCCGGCCTGCTCCACGAGCTTTTCAAAGTAGTCCGAACCAGCCGACGGACCCAGCCCGCGCCTTGCGTCGTCGCCGGGATGATAAGCGCGCAGAGCGGCGGAGAGAGCGGGGTCGCCGGCGAGGTCGCGGAGCATCCAGAAGACGTAGGCGGCCTTGGTGCGGTAGTAGGCGGGCGAGATGGCCTGGGCGAGCGGCTGGCCGGGGCTTTCGCCGGGGCTGGAGGGCTCAACGAGCGCGAGGGCCGTGCGGCCGGACTCGAGCGATTCGAGTGCCTTCCGGCGGCCGGACTGCTTTTCGATCCAAAGAGTTCCCATGAAGTGAGCAACGCCCTCGGAGAGCCAGGCGGGGGGCGAGGACGTCGATGTACAGAGGAAGGCGTGGGTGAGGGCGTGAGCGAGGACGCCATCGAGCTCGTCGGGTGTGGCTTGGCGAATGGCGGTGACGAGCAGCGCGCCGGTCTCGAAGGGCGCGTCGTCGGGGTCGGGCAGGTCGAGAATGGTGAGCTGGGAGCGGGGCGCCGGGCCAAGCCATCCCTGCAGGAACGGCGTGACGAAGGCGGCGGCCGAGGCCCAGCCCTCCAACCCCGCAGACGAAGACCTGTCTGCGGGGGCCCCGGCCTCGACGGCGGATTCGTCGCCGGGAAGAGTGAAGAGCGTGGTGTTGGCGGCCTGCTTCGGAGTGCGGATGGCGAGGAAGAGGCTAGGAGCTTCGAAGCCGAGGGCCGGGGTGTCGAGGCTGGCGGTGGCGATGCCGGGGACTTCAGCGCCCGCGGTGGCGGGCTGAGTGACGGCGAGCGGCACGAGGTAGCCGTTGATGAGGGCGACGGTGGGGGCTTGACCATGAGGGAACTCATCGGTGAGGCGGAGACGAAAATGCGCGCCGGCCATGCGCAGCTTGTGCTCGCCCATCTCGTCGAAGGCGCGGGCGCCGTCGCCGAGGATGACGGGAACGCTGGAGACGGGGTACCAGACGACGTTGCCGAAGCCGCGCAGGCCGGTGAAGTCGACGCCGATGGAGTCCCAGTCGGTGTGGAGGGCGACATCGTTGGGCGCGCCGATGGCGATGAGGCGCTGCGCGGATTGCGGGATGGCGCCGGAGTAGGTGACGTCGAGCTGGAGCGATGCGCCGGGCGCGAGCGGCTGGGCGAGCGGGGCGACAAGCGGGATTGCGGCTTCGTGAAGCTGGCCGGTGTGATCGACGTCGGAGTTGAGCGTGGCGACGGTGAAGGCGACGTCGCGGGCCGCGACGCGGATTTGTTCCCAGGTGAGCGAGGAGGAGATTTCGAGCGGGATGTGGACGAGCGGGGAGCGGCTGTCGTTGCGGACGGTAACGAGGGCGCGGACGGAGATTTGCTGCGCTGCGGGGCGGAGATGGACCTCCATGTCGAAGGCGGTGAAGGTGACGGCTTCGCGTTCGGCGTCGGTGGCGACGGGGGCTGTGACCGCTTGGCCGCCCGGCGTTGTTACGGCAGGTCCGGCAGTCGTGGTGGTCTGGCCGGTTTCGTCGGTGGAACGGGAAAAGATGACCGTGCCGTGAGGTTGCTGGTTCTGCGGGGGAGCGGGAGGGGCTTGGGAGACGGCGGAAAAACGCGCGAGAAACATGAACGCGATGAAAAGAGAAACCGCGATGCTGGAGAGCCTCGTTTTTTGGGTTCCCATGTCCCAGAATCGGGATAGGGGGCGCCCCGCGACGCCGATGAAAGCGAGCTTCATGAACCGAGGCCTTTCTGCGTTCTTGTTTTGGACGCGGCCGGAGAGGCGGCGCGAGCGTTCGATGCCGCAGAAGCATTGGAGGCGCGCGGGCTGACGGCGGCGCGGCGCTGGCGAGCGGCCTCATAGAGGACGACGGCTCCGGCGGCGGAGACGTTGAGCGAGCTGACGCCTCCGGCCATGGGGATACGGAGCAGGTGATCGCAGGTGCGGCGGACGAGATCGTGAAGGCCCGCGCCCTCGCGGCCGAGGACGATGACCAGGTCGCCGGTGAAGTCAAACCGGTCGTAGTTGACGGGGCCGCGCTCGTCGAGGCCGACGATCCAGAGGTTGCGGCGCTTGAGGTCCTCGAGGGCGCGGACGAGATTGACGACGCGGGCGATGCGCAGGTGCTCGGCGGCTCCGGCGCTGGCCTTGACGGCCGCGGGACTCAAGGGCGCGGAGCGGCGCTCGGTGAGGAGGACGCCGTCGACTCCGGCGCCATCGGCAACGCGCAGCAGAGCGCCGAGGTTCTGCGGATCTTCGACGCCATCGAGAGCGAGGACGAGGCGGGCGGCGGAGGGGTTGCTCGCGGAGGGGGCGGGCGCGAAGAGATCTTCGAGAGTGAGGAACTCCTGCGGGCGGACAAGAGCGACGACGCCCTGGTGACCGGGAGTTTTGGCGGCGAGGGTGAGCTGCTCGCGCGGCTGCTCAAGGACGCGGATACGGGCCTGGCGGCATTGGACGATGAGACGCTCGAGGCGGTTGTCGCGGCGTTCGCGGGCGACGAGGACGTGATCGAAGCGGCGGCGGCCGGCCTTCAGCGCTTCCTCGACCGGGTGCAGGCCGTAGAGAACTTCCATGGAGATAGTGTAGTTCGCGCGCAGCGATCAACGAACAATGGGAATCTTGATGCCGCGCGCCGCCGAGGTCATCGCCGTGTCCTGAGTTGCCAAGGGCAAGTTGAGGCGCGCGGCGAGCGCGACATAGGCAGCGTCATATGCCGTGAGCTGTTGCCGTTGCCCAATCCCAACCAGCGTTCCGATGTCGTCGGGAAGGCCATCGGTTTCAATGAACGGCAGCAGGGAAGCAATGTCGTACAAAATCTCAGCGGTTTGCCGGCGCAAGATCTTTCGCCGTTCCGCCATGAGCAGGGCGTTGGCAATCTCCAGATGCCAATGAACGGGAACCACGGGCCGCGCCCCGCCAATCATGAGCCGCTGGATGCGCATGGCATACGCGGACGGCGGATCGTCAATCAACCAGCCCAAGGCCACCGAAGCATCCAGTACGAATCCGTTCACCAGCGCCGGCCTTCCTCAATGAGACTTTTTGCAGTGACGCCCTTTGGCATCTTCAGGCTGCCGCGCAACGACGCAAAAACAGCAGCCAGAGGCCGCTTGGGCCGGTGTGGAGCGGGAACCAAAACAGCCTTCAGTACGCCGCGCCGGGTGATGCCGACAGCCTGTCCGCGCTCCGCCTCATCGACAAATTCCGAAAGCCGCTGCTTGGCCTCAAACAATCCAACTGTCCTCATTGGACCTCACTCGTCCGATCAACCTAGATTCATACTAGATGATTCGGTTCGTCAACGCAAGCGCGCCAGCCGGGCACGCGGAGCGCTTCGAATCGCCGCGTGCGAACGAAAGCGACGAGACGCTCGAGGCGGCTGTCGCGGCGTTCGCGGGCGACGAGGACGTGATCGAAGCGGCGGCGGCCGGCCTTCACAGCTTCCTCGACCGGGTGCAGGCCGTAGAGAACTTCCATTGGACTAGTTTAGTTGGCGTGTGCGCTAGGAGGACAGCTTGGCGCTGGCTAGTCGATTGAGGCTGACACCCTGCTCGGCGGCCTGCACGGCCAGCGAACGATGCACCTCAGGCGGAATGCGAACGCGGAATTGCCCGCTGTAATGCTTCACGGACAGGGGAGTGGGAATCAACTCGCCCGCATCCTCCATGTCCATGACAGCGGCCCTCACGATTTTGCGAATTCCAGCGAGCGCATCTTCAGGAGTGCGCGCGAGCCAGGAGAGTGAGGGGAACTCCGCGCAGAGGCCGATGTATTCGTTGTCCTCCGCAGACCATGTGACGCGATAAGTAAAGCGGTCAGCTTTGGGATTCCTTCTCTGTGTGTGCTTCATCATGAATTCCTTTGAGTCTGTCAATGGCCGCGAGAACTTGACGAACCTGATACGCCTTGGCCTTTCCTTTCTCCTCCTGGATGTTGTCGCGCGGGTCGCCCGGCCAAGGGGTCTTGAATACTGCATGACTGGTGCCACGCTGGCGGGGTTCGCCAAAATGCTCCACGCATAGCCGAAACAGATCTCCGAATCGAACATTCTTTGGCGCGCGCCGCATTGCTTCGAGGATCTTCTTCGAAGCTGCCATCTTTCCTATGGTACCACTATTGGCACCATTTATCAAAGCTGATTTACCGCCGAAATTGGCGCGAAACACGAAGGGCGCCGGTGGTTATGCGGCGCCCGTGTGATGGCTGAAGCGGAGGAGCGTGTCAGACGAAGTTGCCGGAGCTTTGCTCGCGCCACTCTTCCATCTGGCGCCGGAACTGCTCCATCTGCTGCTGAAGCTGCTTCATCTGCTCCTGATTGAAGTTCTTGCGGAACTCCTCCATCTGCCGGCGAAGCTGCTCCATCTGTTTGGGGTCGATCTTGAAGTCCTTCATGCTGTCGCGCAGCTTTTCGGCTTGCCGGCGAAGCTGTTCGGCTTGCTCGGGGCCGATCTGGAGGTGCAGGTTCTCCATTTGCTTGCGCAGGGCATCGGCCTGGGCGGCTGCAGCCGCGGCTTCGGCGCGGGCCTGAGCGGAAAGCTCTTCCATGAACCGGGGATCGAGCGGCGGCGTCATCTCCGCCAACAGCGAACCGTCGTCACCGGAGAAGAGATCCTGGTACTCGACAGCGCCGCGGTGCTTGGAGTCGACCTGTAGGGTGAGGGTTTGCTGCTTCTTGTCGCGCAGGATGGTGACCTGCACGGGCTTGCCCTGGTTGGAGCGAAGAGAGCGGTCCCAGTCGGCGGAGGTCATGATGGAATCGGAGCCGACCTTGAGAATCACGTCGAAGGCCTTGAATCCGGCAGCCGCGGCTTCGCTCTTGCGCGCCACCTGCTTGACCATGAGGCCGCCCTGAACGCCGAGGTACTCGGCCATCTGCGAGGTGAGCGGCTCTACCAGCGCGCCCACGTTGAGGGTGCTGGTGAAGATGGACATGTGGAAGCCGCCGGACGGTACGTCGCCCGCGCCGCCCATCAGGCCCATGGCGGGCGGAGGGGAAATGGGCGCGATGCCGTCGGCATCGATGCCGATGCGGTACCAGATGTCGTGCTCCATCGCCTTGCGGTCGACCAGTTGCACGGCCAGGGTTTGGATGCTGCCATCGCGGCTGATCTCGAGGCTGATCTTGCGGCCGGGAGGAATTTCGCGGAGCATGCGCCGCAACTGCTCGGCGCCCTCGACGTTCTGGCCGTTGATGGCGAGGACGACATCGTTGACCTTGAGCCCGATCTGGCCGGCGGGCGCGTCGTGGTCGATGAGGGTGATGACGGCGCCGCGGACTTCCTTGAGCTTGAGCGCTTGCGCCTTGTCGGCATCGACGTCGGCCACGTCGACGCCAAGGTAGCCGGGCGCGCCGGCGTGGGCCAGCAGCGGGCTGGTGTCCTCAAAGAAGTGCGCCAGCTCCTGCGCCTGGGCGTGGGCCGCGGGCGGCGCGGCGAGCACGCAGGTTGCAGCGGCGGTCAACACGCCGAGAGCAAAGTTCAGATGAGATGTCCGGCACGGCCTCAAAAGGTGATTCATTGCGTTAACTCCCCCGGCAGTTCATCGTCCGATCCGCACTCTGAAAGACGGCGCAGTGACCGGAAGGATAGGCGAAATTACTGAATTTCCGGCACCCGGCTCAAAACCTGCCGGGAAACATTCCGGATCTGAGAATTCTGGTCCGAATTGGAGACCGAATAGAGCACTTGCCGGACGCTGGTATCGGCGTCCACGGGGTCCAACAAGCCAATCGCAGCGGTCCGGATCGCCGGGTCGCTGTCGCTCAACACGGCTTCAAGGACGGCGTCGCGGACGCGCACATCGTCGGCGACGTAGGGTTCGAGGCCCTCCAGGGCTTTCTGGCGCACCCTGGGGCTGCGGTCGTAGCGCAGGGCGACCATGAGCGCCTCACGGATGCCCGAAGGTTGGCAACCGTGGCCGGTGCGGCACTCTGCGGCAAGCAGGGCAACGGAGTCGTCCCGGACGCGCGGCGAGGCAGCGTCTTCAGTGGCCAGCATGAGCAATTGGCGGATGGCCGGGTCGTCGACCGGGCCTTCGGCGTGCCGCGGGACAAGCTGGTTGTAGCTGACCGCGACGATTTCGCTGTTGGGCTGGCGCACGATGCTGGAGATTCCGGCCACGTTGGCCAACTCGGGCAGAGCCAGCGCGGGCTGAACCTGAGCGCCGGCGGGCACGGCTGTCCGGGCCGTGGTTGCGGCGTGAGCGGCGCGGTTCAGCGCGAATTCGTACCCGCCGAGAAGGCCGGCGCCGGCGCCCGCAGCCGCCAGGAGCAACGCCGCCACGGGCGCGGCCTGGAGACTGGCGAAGCTGTTCAGAATGCGCTCGCCCAGGCGCTCATACCAGCGCTTGGGCGGCAGCGTATCGAGCGTTTCGTCGAGGCGCAGGTGCGCGCGGGCGATCAGATTAGGTGGCGGCTCGGCGACAGGATGCGCATCGGCGACCACCCTAAGCGCCAGAACCTTCTCGTGCTCCTTTTGGCAGTCTGGACAAGCAGCCACGTGGCGCTCCAGCTCATGCGCCAGCTCGTCGGGCAGCTCCCCATATGCCGCCGTAACGATTCGTTCGTGTGCAAGTTCGCAATTCATAGTTACGTCCTCTAAGCCTCAAAAAAGCAGTCCTCAGTTCGTAGTTCGCAGCTATCTCAACTCCGCCAGTTGCGCCCGCAATTTCTTGGTTGCGCGGAAGAGAGTGTTCTTGGCGGTCTCTTCCGTGGTGTTCAAAATCTCGCCGATGGTGCGCAGGCGAAGTCCCTGGTAATGCTTCAACTCGAAGACCATCCGTTCTCGCGGCGTCAGCTTGGTCAGCGCCGCCTGAATCTTTTCGCCCAGCAGCTTGCGGTCAAGTTCCCGGGCAGGGTTGGAAAACGACCGATTGTCGGAGACAGACGCCAGGACGTCAATCTCGTCGCCGCCGCGGTCCACTACCACGGCGTGGTCCTCGCGGCGGGTCTTGCGCCGGCGCAACTGATCCAGGCAAAGGTTGGTGACGATGCGGTAAATCCAGGTGTAAAACGAGCATTCGAAGCGGAAGTTACCGATGTACCGGAAGGCTTTAAGAAAAGCATCCTGGTAAATATCCTCGGCGTCCGGCTCCGAGCCGGTAAGGTGAAGCGCTAAACGCAGAACCTGGTGCTCATACTGACGGACCAGGACATCGAAAGCGGCCCGGGAACCGGCCTGGGCCTCGCGAATGAGGTCCATTTCATGAGCGCGGTTCTGCGCGCGCTCCTGACCCTGGCTCATATCCTCCCGGCTCGCACCGCCCATTGCCCTCGCCGCAGTCATACCTGGAGAGGATTGTACCCTTCGACCGGCCGGCCAAGCCAAAATACCAGCCGCCTGGGCGAGACTCATCGATGAGGTCATGGAAACACCACTCGCGTCAGTCGCCATCGCCTCTCCACGCAGGGAAGGTGCAAGTTCAATACACCGAATGGACGCTTCATGGCGGGTTTGGTCAACAATACAAGGGATAGGGAGTAGAAAGGAGCGGGGTTAGCGGAGTTCGCGGAGATGGTGAATCAACTGGCGGCGCGGGCGAAGACGGATGCCGTTACACTGAGAAGACGATGAACGGGAATTTGTTTGACGGCATAGAGAAAGCACATGGGAAGGCGGGCGGCGGGTGGTTCACGGCGCACTGCGACGGCGGGTCGCGGGGCAATCCGGGGCCGGCGGGATACGGGGCGGTGATCGAAGACCCCGCGGGGCAGGTGGTGGCCGAGCTGAGCGCGTATCTGGGCAAGCAGACGAACAACTACGCCGAATACTCTGGATTGCTGGCGGTGCTGGATTGGGCGCTCGCGAACGGCGCGAAGAGGCTGCGGGTGGTGTCGGACAGCGAGCTGATGGTGCGGCAGATGAAGGGCCGGTACAAGGTGAAGAGCGCGGCTCTGCGGCCGCTGTGGGAGGAGGCGCAGCGGCGGGCGCTCAAGCTGGAGGGGTTCGAAATGCGGCACACGCTGCGCGGCGGGAACAAGGAAGCAGACCGGCTGGCGAATGAGGCGATGGATAAAGGACAGAGACTAGGGACTAGGGACTAAGGCGGGGCTGGACTGGGAAGATTGGGCAAGGGGCATTGAGGAATGGCTGGTAAGGCAAGATCGTATTTGAAGCGGGTGGGCCTTGGGTTGGTGATGTACAACCTCCGCCGCGATTGGCGCAAGCTCCGGCGCCGGCTCAGCGGGAAAGACAAGAGGAGGATGGCCGGATACCTTGCAGGCGCAGGCGCAAAGAAGCTGAATCTGGGATGCGGCGAGAACATTCTCAAGGGATGGCTCAATGTGGACTTCGATCCTGTGTCGAAGGAGGTGGTGAATCTGGATGCTACGGAGAGATTTCCGCTTCCTGACCGGGTTTTTGACTTTGTTTTCAGCGAACACATGATCGAGCACGTTTCTTATGCCCAAGCCGAGCACATGCTGCGCGAATGCTTCAGAGTGATGAAGGCCGGAGGCAGAATCCGGATTTCGACACCGGATTTCAAATTCCTCGTGGAACTTTATCGCGGCGATAAGTCACCCTTGCAGGAGGAATATGTACGGCGGGCGGCAGAAGAGCCGGGAGTGAAGGCATTGGATACGCATGTCATCAACCGGTTCGTACGGGAGTGGGGACACCAGTTTATCTACGACGAAAAGGCTCTGCGCATCGCGATGGAAGCAGCCGGATTCGCGGAGATTGAGCGGTGCGAATTGAACCAGAGCCGATCTCCGGAGTTGCGCAACATTGAGAATGAGAGCCGGCGGCCGGCGGGATTCCTGCGGCTGGAGACGCTGACGCTGGAAGGGGTAAAGCGGGGCTAGCGGAGTTAGATTGCCGTGGCCAAGATCGGAGCGGGGACCAAGGAACGAGAGAAGAGGGATTCGAGGTTCGGGAACAGAAAGACGAGAGCGGAGAGATGGCGTTTCGGGAGATGCGAAGGCACGAGAGGGCGCTTGCAGAGGCGGAGGCTCGTGAGATTCTGGCTCGCGCGGATTATGGCGTGCTGGCGACCGCCGGAGAAGACGGATGGCCTTATGCCGTGCCGCTCAACCACGTGCTGATTGGAGATGCGCTCTATGTTCATTGCGCATTCGAGGGGCACAAGCTGGAGAATATTGCGCACAACGAGAGAGTCTCCTACTGCGCGGTGGCCAGCGCAACGGTTGTGCCGTCGATGCTCTCGACCCTGTATGAGAGCGCGATCGTCTTTGGACGCGCGGCGCTGGTGACCGATGCCGATGAAAAGCGCCGGGCGTTGAAGCTACTGACGGAGCGTTTCTGCGGAACGGGCGAGGAGACGGACAAGCAGTTCGAGGAGCACATGCGGAAAAACAGGGCTGGCCGGGACACGGCTGTGATCCGGATTCAGATTGAGCGGATCACGGGGAAGGCGCATCGCGCAAAGGCTTAAAGCCGCCACTTCTCCTCGGGCGCAAAAAAACTGTGGATTTTACAACTTCCTTTGTACGCCGCGCGGACTTCAGTCGCTCAGAATGTCAGCCGCAGGCAGGGCGGGCAAGCTATACCCTATTTCCCACCTCCCGTTCCCTGCCCGTCATGCTTTGCGGCCGAGATCATTGCGCCAGGCGTAGCCATCTTTTTCGAGGAGATGGTCGGCGCACTCGGGACCCCATGAGCCGGCGAAGTAATTGGGGAAAACTTCGGGATTTTTCGCGGCCCACGCCTGGAGGATGGGCGTGTAAAGCGCCCAGGTGGTTTCGACGCCGTCGCGGTGCGCGAACAGGGTTTGATCGCCGAGCATGGCGTCGAGGAGCAGACGCTCATAGCCGTTGGCGCTGGATTTGCCAAAGGCCGCTTCGTAGTCGAAGTCCATATAAACGGGGCAGACGGTCATCTCGGGCGTGGTAGGCAGCTTGGCGCCGAAGCGCAGGGAGATGCCTTCGTCGGGCTGAATGCGGATGGTGAGCAGGTTGGGCTGAATCTCGCTGCATGGGCCGGAGAGCGCCATGCGGTTGAAGATGAGCAGCGGGGGCTGCTTGAACTGGATGCCGATCTCCGTGGCGTGCTTCTTCATGCGCTTGCCGGCGCGGAGATAGAAGGGAACGCCGGCCCAGCGCCAGTTGTCGATGGCAAGGCGGAGGGCGGCGTAGGTTTCGGCGCCGGATTCGGGATTGACACGGTCTTCATCGCGGTAGCCGACGACATGTTCGCCGGCCACGATGCCGGGGCCGTACTGGCCGCGGACCGCGTTGAGGATGGGAATGGGCGGGATGGCCTGCCAGACCTTGAGCTTCTCGCGGCGCACGCTTTCGGCCTCGAAGTTGGAGGGCGGCTCAAGGGCCACGAGCGCGAGCAGCTCCATCATGTGATTCTGCACCATGTCGCGGAGGGCTCCGGCTTTTTCGTAGAACGGTCCGCGGCCTTCGACGCCGAGAGTTTCGGCCACGGTGATCTGCACGTGGTCGATGTAGTTGCGTTTCCAGATGGGCTCGAAGATGCCGTTGGCGAAGCGGAAGACGAGCAGGTTCTGCACGGTCTCTTTGCCGAGGTAGTGATCGATGCGGAAGACCTGGCTTTCTTGGAAGACGGCGTTGACCTGATGGTTGAGCTCGCGGGCGGAGTCGAGGTCGTGGCCGAAGGGCTTTTCGACGACCACGGCGACGCGGCCTTTTTCGGACTGGGCCATGCCCTGCGCGCCCAGGTTCTCAATGATGCCGGCGAAGAACTCGGGAGCCGTGGCGAGATAGAAGAGGCGGTCGTCTCCGATTCCTTTCTCTCTCGCAATGCGATCGAGCTCGGTTTTCAAGGCGGCGTAGTGTGAGGGATCGTCGAAGTTGAGGGGAAAGTAGCTAATGCGGCTGACAAAGCTGTCGAGCTTGGGGTCGGCGGCTTCAACGCCGCCAAATTCGACGATGCCGGACCGCATGTCGGCGGCAAACGCATCGCCCAGCGGGCGGCGCGCGACGCCGACGATGGCGAACTGCTGGGGCAGGAGGTTCGCCTGAAAGAGGTGAAAGTACGCGGGCAGCAGCTTGCGCTTGGTCAGATCGCCGGAGGCGCCGAAGATGACGAGGACGCCCGGATCGGGGATGCGCTCGGCTCCTTGCGGGAGCTGGGAGAGATCCTCGGGGCGAACACTCATCTGCATAGTGGCCATTGCTCGCTCCTAGTGGACAGTGAACAGTGGTCAGCGATCAGGAACGATGATCGGAACACGTTGCAATCCGGCCGCCGCAACTGATCCCTGATCCCTGATCTCTGATCTCTGATCCCTGTCATTATCCTTTGGCTTTGGCGAAGCGCTTGTTGACTTCGGCCCAATTGACGACGTTCCACCAGGCCGCGAGGTATTCGGGGCGGCGGTTCTGGTACTTGAGGTAGTAGGCGTGCTCCCACACGTCGTTGCCGAGGATGGGATAGATCCCTTGCGAGAGCGGCGAGTCCTGATTGGCGGTGGTGATGACCTTCAGCTTGCCGCCCGTGAAGACCAGCCATCCCCAGCCGGAGCCGAACTGCTTGGCGGTGGTTTCGTTGAAGGCCTTCTTGAAGGCGTCGAAATCGCCGAAGTCGGCGGAAATCTGTTTGGCGAGCTCGCCCGAGGGATGGCCGCCGATGCCGGGCGCATTGGCCGGGCCCATGATGTTCCAGAACATGGTGTGGTTGGAGTGGCCGCCCCCGTTGTTGCGCACGGCGGTGCGGATGTCTTCGGGCACCGCGTTGAGGTCGCTGATCAGATCGTCTACGGTCTTGGCGGCCAGCGCGGGGTGATTGGCCAGCGCGGCATTCACGTTGTTGATGTAGGCCTGGTGATGCTTGTCGTGGTGGAGTTTCATGGTTTCGGTGTCGATGAAGGGTTCGAGCGCCGAGTAGTCGTAGGGAAGCGGTGGTAACTCGTATGCCATAGGGGAAATCTCCTCCATTCGGATTGTACTGTGCGGGTTAAGCCCGATTGAAGCGTGTTTGGGTTGAATCCGGCGCCGTGAGGCAACAAATACGGCGCAGGACGGAGGGTAGGCGCCGCCAATGTAACCGAATCGTCACATGCAGCAGCAAAGTCTTCTGCATGGATGGATGCGCGAACCGGCGGTTGGGGTGCGGGGAAAGTTCACAGAGTGAGATGAATAGAGCGAGAATGAGGCGGTTTGGGCTCGCCCCGGCGCCACCAACAAACTCTAGCCGGGCGGAGGGTAGAAGGGCAGCTTTTCGTTTTTCGCGTTCGCGCGGCGGATGGTGGCATCGTCGAAGAGCAGCGCCGGAGCCAGGACGGTGGCCGGCGGGTCGCCAAAGTAGTTAGCCACCCAGAGATCGTTGCCCGCGGCTTCGATGCTGGAGCGAAGGGCGCGCACGTCGATGTCGTCCAGCACGGCGCCGCGCACCAATTCCCGCCGGCCGTCTGGGCTGACGCGGTAGAGCAGGCGCGGCACCCGCTCGCCTCCTAAAGTTTGAACGAAGTACACGCTCTTGAGGCCGCGATCTTTGGCCATGTCCAGAAGCTTGTGGTTGAGCTCGTCTGTCGAAAGGCCATTCTCTGCCGTGATTTTCAGGACGCCGATCATGGGATGCGCGGACCCGGTGATGCCAGCGCGGCCGTGGCCGTTCGATTGCGGGAAGTCGCGCACGGGCTGGCGGCCAATGAGGTAGCTGTCGAGGCGTCCGGCATCAACCAGTTTGACCGGCTGCACAGGGACGCCCTCGTCGTCGACGTCGTAGGCGCCGATGAGTCCCTTGCCGTTGTACGTTTTGAGGCCGGGATCGTCGACCACATCCAGGAAATCTGGCATCACGCGCGCGTGGTAGCTGGAGGCGAACGGACCGTTGGTGCGCGCTTCCGTGCCGAGAGCGGGACGCGTGGCCGTGACCGCAGTGGAGAGCAGCGAGCGCAGAGTGTCGGTGGCGGCGTCGGCGCTCATCAGCAGCGGGCCGTGATACTCCTCTTCGACTAGCGGCGCCTTGCGCAGATCGGCGAGCGAGGCGATCTCATCGACGGCGTGCTGGTTAAAGACCGCCTCCGAGTCAAGGTCGGCGAGCGAAAGTCCAGATGAGGCGTAGGAGCGGTCGAGACGCATGCCGTCGGGCGCCTGTGTACCCGCGGCGAAGGATTCCTGGTACTCGGCGGAGGACTTGCGGACGATGGCGCCCTCGCTGGTGACGAGCCAGGTGGTGGTGGCGCGGGCGCTAAAGCTGGTGGTGGAGTACTCGATGTCGCGCTGGTTGGCGCTGACTGGGGCGGCCGTGCGGTAGAGACCGCTGGCGCGTGCGACGCGATCGGCCCAGGCATTCTCGTCGAGGTCGAGCGCGATGGAATCGGCGAGCGAGATGATGGGTTTTTCCTGGCTGAAGTCGTCGGCCTGGGGCGGCGTTTGCACCTGCTTGAGCTCCGCCTGCTTTTGCGCATAGGCCGCGAGAGCGCTCTTGTAGGCAAGGTCGGTTGCGGTCCAAAGCGACGAGCGGAGCGCGACGATGTCGTTGTCGAGAGCGGCGATCTCGAGCGAACCGTCGCCGCGGGCGCCGGAACTGTCGGTCTTGTAGTCGCCGACGCGCACGGTGACGCGCATGAGCCGCTGGTGTGCGTGGTTGGAGCCCTCGCTCGAGCCAAACTCGGCTTTGGTCTGCAAGTCGTCGATTTCCTCGATGCGGTACTGGATGAAGAAGGGCTTGGCAAAGCCTTGCAACTGGAGCTGGCTCATGCTGCGGTCGAGCTCTTCCAGCATAGCTTTGAGGACGGGATCCTTTTTGGCGTCGGCGCGTGTGGGCTGCGCAGCGCTTAGATGAGGCACGCAGAAGACCAGCGCGAGAGAGGCGCAGGCGAGAATGGCCAGCGGGCGAACCGGAATCATTGCGCCTCCTTGGTAGCGGGCGGTTGCGCGTCCGCGCTGGGGATGGGCAGGATGGGCGGGCGAGCGGTGCCTTGCGGCTGGCGCTGCGTCTCAATAGCGCTGAGGAGCATAGCGGGAGCGACGGCGCTGACGGGAATGGTGCCCGACTCGGCGCCACATTCGCCGTTGAAGACTTCGCTCTTGTCGCCGGTGGCGATGATGCTCTTCATGGCGGCCAGCGGCGTGCCGACGATGCTGACGCCGCGCACCAGCTCGTCGGAGCGGCCATCGACGTAGACGCGCCAGACCACGAGGGGAATGACCTGAAAGGCCTGCGGCGAGGCGCGCTCGGTGACGGCAAAGCCGGAAGAGATGTCTTCAAAGTAGAGGCCATAGGGCTTGCCCTGCTTCTTTGCCTCTTCGATCAGTTCCTTGCGCAACTCGGATTCGGAGACGCTTTTGGCGGAGGTGACGATGAGGTTGCCCTGGCGGCCGGTGGGGACGTGGCCGGTTTCAGCGCGGCCGTGACCGTTGGAGGAGCTGAAGCTGGCGATGGGCAGGCGCGACATGAGGAAGTTCTTAAGCACTCCGTCCCGGATAAGGTCAACACGCTCGGCTTTCTGGCCTTCGTCGTCGTACTCATAGTTGCCGCTAAGCCAGGTGTTGCCGAAGGTGGTGAGGGTGGGGTCGTCGACGACGGAGAGGAATTCGGGAAGGATCGGTTTGCCGACGTCCTTGGTGAAGGTCTGGCCCTCCTCGTCGCCGCGCTGGCGCTGGCCTTCGAGGCGATGGCCGAGCACTTCGTGGAAGAAGACGGCGGCGGCGCGGCCAGAGAGAATAGCGGGACCGTCGAAGGGTTCGGTAACCGGCGCCTTGCGCAAGGCTTCAAGACTCTTGCCCAGGTCGCGCACCGCGGCTTCGAGATCGGACTGGGCGGGGAGGCCGTCAACGGTTTCGGCTTCGAAGGTTTGTTCGCGGAAGAGATCCATGCCGTCGTCGGCGCGCGTAACGGCGATGGCCACAAGCCGCGCCTGCAAATGCGGCGTGACGATTTGCGAGCCCTCCGAGGAGGCGAAGTAGTCGGTCTCGTTCTGCACGGTAAGCATGACCATGTTCTGATACACATCGGGGTAGTCGCGGAAGATGCGCGACAGTTCCCTCACCCGCCGCTCCCATGCGGCGCGATCGATGGCGACGGGCGGGGCCATGGCGCCGATGTGTGTCTGTGGGGCCTGCTGGCTGAAGTCGGGCGAGGTGTCTTCTTCCTTGGCGCGGACCTGGGCCTCGGTCTTGACGCGCAGGTAGCTTTCGAGGGCGTTGCCGTAGCCGTTGTTGGTGGCAAGCCAAAGGGTACGCTCCAGAGCCTCGCGATCGTCGCCGAGCGGGAGCTGCATGCTTTTGACGGCCGAGCCGCGGTGAGTGCCGTGGGTGTTGTCGAGCTTGGAATCGCCGACCCGGACCTGCACGTCGGCGACGCGCGCGCGGCCTTGAGAGCTGTCAGCCAGCGCGCCGTACTGCGCGCGGATGGAGACAAAGCTGGCATCGCTGACCGAGTAGCTGAGGAAATAGGGCGGCAACTGCTGGCTGCCAGAGGATGCGGTGTCTGCCGGTTGCGGAGAGGCGGACCTGCCCAGCAACGTGAAAGCGCGATGCAGCTCGGCGGTCATGGCGTCGAGGACGACCGGAACAGGCTGCTGCGCGCGCGCTGCAACCGGGAGGGCGAGCAACAGAATGATGGCGGCCACGGGCGCGAGGTGTGGGAATCGAATCGCCCGGCGCCGCAGCGCGGCTGTAGAATCGTTTGGCAAGTGGCTCGGGGGTTTGGGCAAAAGCATGTGTATGCCTGATTGTCGCAGAGTTCCCCGGGGTAAGGAGAATTGGTATGAGTTTACGGCGATACTTGCGGCTGGCGGCGTGCTGGGCAGCATTTCTGGCAGGCGTGACCCAACTGCCATCGGCTGCGCAGAGTGGCGCGAACCCGGGTGCACAGGCTGCTCCGGCCGAGGTGGCGCCGGCGGCTGCGCCGGCCGCGCCAGTGAATCCACAGGAGGCTTACACGCTGCCGCCGGACAAGCTGGCCAAGGCGATCGCGCTTAGCCGCATTCGCAACATCCTGGACATTACGGGATCGATCTGGGGCATTGTGTTTCTATGGCTGCTGCTGTCCACGCGAGCGTGGACGGGCCTGGAGGGCTGGGCGCAGCGGATTGCGGGCCGGCGCTGGCTTCAGGGGCTGGTGTTTTTCGCCGCGTACTTCATCATCCTGGAAGTGGCAGGGCTGCCGCTGGATTGGCTGGGACAGCACTTCGACCGCGCGTATGACATCAGCGTGCAGGGATGGGGAGGCTGGTTCTGGGACCAGACGAAGGCGCTGGGACTGACCCTGCTCCTCGGCATTCCGGTTCTGCTGCTCTTCAACTGGATTGTGCGGCGCTGGCCGCGGCGCTACTGGCTGGGCATCTGGGTAGTGACGCTGCCGATCCTGGTGTTTCTTATCTTCGTATCGCCGTTCCTGGAACCGATCTTCTATAAATTTGAGCCCCTCCAAAAGAATCACGCTGACCTGGTGGTGGAACTGGAGAAGGTGGTGGCGCGGACGGGAACCAATATCCCACCGCAACGCATGTACTTAATGAAGGCGAGCGTGAAGAGCAATGGACTGAACGCGTACGTGTCGGGTATTGGCGCGACGAAGCGGATTGTGGTGTGGGATACGACGGCCGGCCGCGTGCCCGACGACGAGGTGATGTTCATTTTCGGGCACGAAAGCGGGCATTACGTTCTGCACCACATTCCCAAAATCATTGCCGGGTATGCCGTGGCGCTGTTCTTTGTGTATTGGGCGTGCGCTGTGCTGGCGGCATGGATGGTGCGGCGGTTTGGAGCGAAGTGGGGCACAACGGAGCTGGCTTCGCGCACGGGATTCGTCGTGCTGTTGTTCACGATTTCGATCGCGAGTTTTCTGCTGGAACCCGCCAGCAATGCCTTCAGCCGCCACTTTGAGCACCAGGCCGATGTGTATGGGCAGGAGGCGATCCACGGCATCGTTGCGGACCCGCAAAAGACGACGGTCGCTGCGTTCAATGCGCTGGGCAATGCGTGGCTCGAGGATCCCGATCCCAACCCCTTCATTGAGTTCTGGCTTTACAACCATCCCAGCACACAACACCGCGCCGACTTTGCGCTGCACTACGATCCGTGGGCGTACGGCGGGCATGGGGAGTTCTTCAAGAACTAGGGGTCAGGGATCAGGGGTCAGCGGTCGAGGTCGGGAGGGCCGAGGCTGCGGATCATGTGAGGAGTTCGAAGATGCCCGCGGCGCCCATGCCTCCGCCAACGCACATGGTGACCATTCCGTAGCGAAGTTTGCGGCGGCGCATCTCGGCGAGAAGCGTGGCGGTGAGCTTGGCGCCGGTGCAGCCGAGAGGATGGCCGAGCGCGATCGCTCCGCCGTTGACGTTGACGCGCGCCGGGTCCAGATCGAGCGCGCGGACGATGGCCAAAACCTGCGCCGCGAAGGCCTCGTTCAACTCGATCAGTTCGATGTCGTTCAGCCTGAGGCCGGCGAAGCGCAGGGCCTTTGGAATCGCCGTGATGGGGCCAATGCCCATCTCTTCCGGCAAGCAGCCGGTGACGGCGTAGGAGACGAGGCGTGCGAACGGCGAAATGCCCATCGAGCGGGCGCGGCCGGCCTCCATAAGGACGGCGGCGGCGGCGCCGTCCGAGGTTTGCGAGGAGTTGCCGGCTGTGACAGTGCCCTGTGCATGGAAGACGGGCTTGAGCTGGGCGAGAGCCTCGGCAGAGGTGTCGGCGCGGGGGCCTTCGTCGGCCGAGAACAGCGATTCCTTTGGGATGGGCTTGCCTGGTATTTGCCACTCCCGCGACGAAGACCCATCACCGGGGGTCCCGGTTTTTTCGCCGGGGACGGTGGTAGTGACTTTGACCGGGACGAGTTCTTCGGCGAAGCGGCCGGCGGCTTGCGCGGCGAGGGCCTTTTGGTGGCTGGCAAGAGCGAAGGCGTCCTGATCGTCACGGGAAACAGCATAGCGGCGGGCGACGCGCTCGGCGGTGAGGCCCATGGTGAGCAGCGATGCGGGGTAGTTGGCGGCAAGCCAGGGATTGGGGCTGGGCTTGTTGCCGCCCATGGGAATGAGACTCATGGATTCGGCGCCGCCGGCCACGATGACGTTCGCGGCTCCGGAGCGGATGCGGTGATCGGCCAGCGCGATGGCCTCAAGGCCGGAGGCACAGAGACGGTTGACGGTGACGCCGGGAATTTCAACCGGCAGGCCGGCGCGGAGGGCGGCCATGCGCGCAATGTTCCAGCCCTGCTCGCCCTCCGGCTGCGCGCAACCGAGGATGATGTCTTCGATGTCGGCTTTGTCGAGAGCCGTAACCCTGTCGAGAGCGCCGGTCAATGCCGCTGCGGCAAGGTCGTCGGGGCGAGTGGTGGAAAGCGCGCCCTTGGGAGCGCGGCCAACGGGCGTGCGGACGGCGGCGACGAGGACGGCTTCGGGCATTAAGAAGCTCCGGGGAGCAAGTCAGCGAGTTAGCAAGTCAGCATTGGGGCGATGGGTCATGCGTGTCTCCGCAGCGTTGATATTCACCATTGACTCCTGTCGCGATGCTAATCCTCGGTGTCGATGAGCGTCCAGGCGTTGCTGGAATAAAAGTGGTAGATAGTGCGCTGGTCGATGACGGAGTCGGCGAGGGCGTCGTGAGCGAGGCGCGGCGGGGGATAGCGCATTCCGAGCTGCGCTTCATGAACCTCCTCGGGCGATGCGGGATCGATGGCCCAGTCGAAGCCGAGGACATTGCTTGAGCCGTGGGACTGGAGGCGCTCCGTCTCGGGCGCGCTGGCGAGGATCGTGGGATCAGCGTAATTGCTTGAGAAGAAAACGAGCAATGAGACGGCGCTGTTGGCGGAGCAGAGTACGGCCCAGTCAGAGGAGCCGCGGCGCTCGAGGCTGGCGTGGACGACATTTTCCGGGCCGTGCGCTTCGTAGGTTTGCGGAATGAGGCAGCCCCGGCGGGTGAGCGCGTTCTGGACGGCGGACGGGAGCTGGGGAAAGGCGTTCACGGGGAGGTGGCGGATGAGGTAGGAAGTGCGGTGGCCGTTGACGACGACCTGGCCGGAATCGATGAGCGAATCAGGAGGAGACGACTGCGAGGCGACGAGAGCGCAGGCGCAGAGCAGCGCGCCTAGAGAGGAGGCGGCCGATTTGAGGATGACGCGAACCATGGAACTATCTCAGTGGCGAACGATGCCCAATTGGAGCAAAACCGCATCCTCTACCCTGCCGAGGTCCTCTGTGCTCAGGGCTCCGATTCTTCTGCCTATTCGCTGCTTACTCGCTGTCGTCAATTGGTCGCCCATTGCTTTTCTTTTTTCGGTATTGAGGGTTATGAATGCTTCGGCGGGATAAAGGCGGCTGGTATTCGAGGTGATTGGAACCACCTGAACCCGATTCAAATGGGTGTTTGCGGCGTTGTTCGACAGCACGATCGCCGGCCGTACCTTCTTAACCTCTCCGCCCAGGCTGGGTTCAAAATTGACCCAGTAAACATCTCCACGTTCAATCGATGTCGCCAATCAGCGCCTCCGTCCACTCCTCCGCGTCCGTTTCCCGCGCCCGATCAGCGGCCATCTGGCGATAGCCCTCCGCTAAGTCATTTTGTCTAGCCCGATTCCACTCCTGGGCCGCATTGAGAACGGCATCCGCAAGTTCGTCGGGAACGATGAACCATGCGGGATTCCCGCGGGCCTGTGGCAGCCCTTTATGGCTCATGGAGTCCCCGTTCCAGCGAATGCCTACGACGGGCGAGCCATCCCACTCGATTTGCGCGACTGACCAGCTACCATCAACGGGGCCTGTGTCACAAACCACTTCCACGGACTTGACTCTGTCTTTCGGCGAGAGAACTGTCTTGGGGTCGTGATACATGATGATTCTCCTTCAACAGTCATCTTCTCACGCATACGTACGTACGTCAATATCAATTGCGCAGCGGTTTGCCGGTTTTCAGCGTAAAGGCGATGCGCTCCTGAGTCTTGCGCTCGCCGCAGAGGGAGAGGAAGGCTTCGCGTTCGAGGTCGAGGAAGTATTGTTCGCTGACGAGAGTGCCGGGCGTGATGCGACCGCCGGCGAGGATATGCGCGGCCCAGCGGGCGACTTTCTGGTCATGCTCAGAGGCGTAGCCGGCTTCGCCCATCAGATAAATGCCGGTTTCGAGGGTGGCGAGGGCAGCCGCTCCGGGAGCGGGGATTTGCGTGCGCGGTTGCGGCGGAGCGTAGCCGGACTCGGCGAGCGCGGCGGCCTGCGCTTTGGCGTCGAGCAGCAGGCGCTCCCGGTTCATGGTGATGCGATCGGCGGGCGAGAGCAGGCCGAGGGAGCGCGCTTCCGCGGCGGAGGTGGAGACTTTGGCCAAGGCGATGGTTTCGAGCGCGCGCTTGAGCGCCGTGGCGAACTCGGCGGACTGCGCGAAGCGCGAAGGCGGGTCCTTGGGATCGGGCGGGTTGAGCGCGGCGGCTGCGTCGAGGGCGCGCAGCAACATTTCCTTCGTTCCGCCGCCGGCGGGGATGAGGCCGACACCGGCTTCGACTAGGCCCATGTAAGTTTCAGCATGAGGCTGGCGGCGCTCGGCGTGCAGGCAAATCTCCGCTCCGCCGCCGAGAGTGAGTCCGAAAGGCGCGGCGACCACCGGTCGCGGGCAGAATTTGATGGCCGCGGTCATCTGCTGGAATTGGTGGGTGACCTGGGCCAGCTCGCCCCACTCGCCTTCCTGCGCGGCGAGCAGGAGTTGCATGAGGTTGGCGCCGACGGAGAAGTTGTCGCGGTCGCCGGAGATGACGAAACCGGAGAATTCGCGGACCTCATCGGAGGCGGGGTTGAGGACGGCGGAGATGAGAGAGAGAACGTCGCCGCCGATGGCGTTTTTGAGCGAGTGCAGCTCGATGCAGGCAATGCCATCGCCGAGATCGACGAGCGAAGCGCCCGGGTTGGAGCGGATGGGCGCGCGCGAGCGGCGGAAATCGGCGATGCGGGCGTGGCCGGGAACAGCGGGGATGGGAATGAGCTGGCCGGTACCCGGCTGGAAGCAGGCATCGCGATCGGGCGAGTACCAATTTGTGCGCGAAGCTGCGAGCAGAACTTGAACAGGCGCGCCGACGGGAAAGCCAAGAGCCTTCATGCGGGCAACGGAATCGGCGACTCCTGCGGCATCCCACATTTCAAAGGGGCCAAGTTCCCAGTTGAAGCCGGCGCGCATGGCGGCGTCGATGGAGGGTGCATCGTCGGCGGCCTCGCCGATGCAATCGGCGGCGAAATTCCAGAGCGATGAAAGAAATGGCCAGAGGAAGGCCGCGGCTTTGTCTTTGGCGGGATCGTTCGCGAGCAGCAGGCGCAGGCGCTCGGGCAGCGTGGCGGCGTTTTTCGCCATTTCGAGCGAAGGCAGTGCGGGCTTGGCGGCGGGACGATAGTCGAAGGTGGAAAGATCGAGGACCAGGCGCTCGTCTTTACCATCGGCGCCGCGGGTTTTCTTGTAAAATCCCTGGCCCATTTTGTCGCCGAGCCAGCCGCGCTTGAGCAGCTCATCGAGAACGGGCGAGAATTTGCCGCCGGTGACGCCCTGAGGGAAGTTTGCGGCGACGTGGGCGAGGATGTCGATACCGACGAGATCGGCGAGGCGGAAGGTTCCGGTGCGGGGCCAGCCGATGGCAGGGCCAGTGAGCGCGTCAACCTCTTCGATGGAGAGCCCCTGCTCAAGCATCAGATTGGCGGCGCTGAACATCACGGCGATACCGATGCGGTTGGCGATGAAGTTGGGCGTGTCGTGCGCGAAGACAACCTGCTTGCCGAGGATGCGATCGGCAAAGGCCGAGAAGGCGGCGACTACGGCAGTGTCGGCGTCGGGAGTGGGGATGATTTCGAGCAGGCGCATGTAGCGCGGCGGGTTGAAGAAGTGCGTGCCGAAGAAGCGGCTGCGGACGGCGGGAATCGCGGCGGCGATGCGCGCGATGGGTAAGCCGGAAGTGTTGGTGGTAAGGAGCGCGCGTGCGGCTACATAGGGAACCACGCGCGCGAGCAGCGCCGTCTTGATGTCGAGGTTCTCGGCGACGGCTTCAATGATCCAGTCGCACTGGGCGAGTTTGGGCAGGTCGTCGTCGAAGTTGCCGGGAGCGATGAGTGAAGCGAGTGATGGCTCAAAGAAGGCCGCGGGCTTGGACCGCGAGAGCGCGCCGAGGGCCGAGCCAGCCGGCTGTGGCTCCGCAGTTCCGGGCTTGGGAGCAAGATCGAGGAGAAGGGTTGGAATTCCGGCGTTGGCCAAGTGAGCGGCGATGCGGGAGCCCATGGTTCCGGCGCCGAGAACGGCAGCGCGGCGGACGAGCAGCGGCTTACAGTCAATTCCCACCCCACAGACGGAGACCTGTCTGTGGGGACCCCGGTCTTGCGGAGCGGGAGTTGCGGCCATAGCGGCGGTGCTCATGCGGCCCTCAGTATTCGATCTTATTCGGTGAGGCGATCCAGGCGGCAAAGCTGGCCCACGCCTCGCCGCTAAGCAATTGCATGGAGCGGAGTTTGCGCTGGTTCGAGTTTTTGCGGAACTCGCCGTAAAGAAACGCGTCGTCAAAGCCGGCGCGGGCGGCGTCGGCGGCGCTGGCGCCGTAGTAGACGGCATCGAGCCGCGCCCAGTAGGCGGCAGCGAGGCACATGGGGCAAGGCTCGCAACTGGTGTAAAGCTCGCAGCCGGCAAGAGTGAAGGCCCTCAGCGTTTTGGCTGCCGCGCGGATGGCGTTGACCTCAGCGTGCGCCGTGGGGTCGTTGGTAGCGGTGACGGAGTTTGCCCCTTCGCCGACAATTTTGCCGGCGCGCACGATGACGGCGCCAAACGGCCCGCCACGAGCGGAGGCGACGTTTGCAGTGGCCAGCGCGATGGCGCGTCGCAGGAATTCCGGGTTGGGCTGGCCGGGCATTCGAGGTCACTCCATCTACTGGGGACTGCGAAGACAGATTCAGTATGGCACACGGTATACGACAGACAGATGCGGCGCGGACTGATGGTGATTGCGCCGCTGCGCCGTAGAATTTCCTCATGGGCGGGGCCGGAACGCTGGCAGTGCTGAATGAGCGGATCGTGGCGTGCGAGTTTTGCCCGCGCTTGCGCACGTACTGCGCTGAAGTGGCACGGAAGCGCCGTCGCGCCTACGCCGAGTGGGAGTATTGGGGGCGGCCCGTGCCGTCGTTCGGCGACGCCAGGGCGCGCGTGATGGCGCTGGGGCTGGCGCCGGGAGCGCACGGCTCGAACCGCACGGGGCGGCCGTTCACGGGCGACGGATCGGGCGGCTTTCTGTATCCCGTGCTGCATGAGGCCGGGTTTGCGTCGCAGCGGACAGCTGTGTCGCGGGACGACGGCATGAAGCTGACCGGACTGTGGATCACGTCGGTGGCGCGGTGCGCCCCGCCGGGCAACAAGCCTACACCCGAAGAACTGCGCAACTGCGCGCCGTGGCTTGACCGGGAGATCGAACTGCTGACGAATTTGCGAGTAGTGGTTTGTTTGGGACGGATCGCATTTGACGGGCTGCTGGCGCACGCGGCGCGGGCGGGAAAGCTCGCATCGCGCGCGGGATTTGTGTTTCGGCACGGCGCGGAATATTCGCTGCCGGGTGGGCTGGCCGCGCTCGCCAGCTATCATCCTTCGCTGCAGAACACCAATACCGGCAAGCTGACGCGGGCGATGCTGCTCGCCGTCTTCGCGCGAGCGCGCAAGCTGGCGGAGATGTGAAGGGCCTGGCCGGGACGGCGGATAGCAGAAAAAAGCCGCTTGCGGCGCAAAAGGAGATGAGATGGATCTGTTATCGAACGAGATCCTGAAGGACGTCAATCTGGACAAGGCCGGACCAAAACCACATCGGCCGAAGAATCCGGTGGATCACTGGTCCCCAGCGGTTTTGCTGGAGCGGGCGGCATATCTGCGCAAGATGGCCAAGCACGGAGATGGTTCGGCCTCGGAGACGCTGAAGGAGTATCCGCAGCACTACGCCATGCTTTCGTTTCGCAGCCGGAGCGGCGAGGCGGAGGTGCATGAGAGATTTGCGGACCTGTTTTGCGTGCTTGCCGGCAAGGCGACGCTGGTGACGGGCGGGGTGGTCGCCGGGGCGCGGACGGTTGCGGCGGGAGAGACCCGAGGAACCGGGATCGAGGGCGGGGTGCGGCAAACGCTGCGAGCGGGAGATCTGGCCCACGTGCCGGCGGGCACGCCGCATCGGATGCTGGTGAAGGAAGACGATACCATCACCTGCCTGGTGATGAAGGTTCAGGAGACCGTTTAGCGGCGTGAAGGTTGCGTGGGCGAATTGCGGAGGGGATTGGAGCGGGAGACCGGGATCGAACCGGCGACATTCAGCTTGGGAAGCTGACGTTCTGCCACTGAACTACTCCCGCTCTTTATAACCGATAAGTTGCGGAATCACGCCCCATTGATTATCCAGCGTGCAACCCAAATTCTGGATTTGCAGCAAGGACGTAAACCTATAAAAGTATATCAAGATCGATGGCAGGCGGCGCTTCGTTCCGGTGCCAGGACAGAACGGCGTGGCCTACCCCGGCACAGTCCTAGGCAAACGCCAGGTTCACGTTGTCGATGGCCTCGTCGATCTCCGCCGTGCTCTTGAACCCGACAGTAACGCAATCGACGTCCGCATTGCGGAACGCGAATCGCATGGCCTTCTGGCGGTCGGCGCGGCTGGTGAAAGCGCCTGCGCCGATCAGCTTCATGCTGATGACGCCCATGCCCGCGGAACGCGAATCGTGAATGTGCGTGACGACTTCGCCGACGTCGCCGGGAACATCCCACTCGTCGTTCTCGTTGTCCATCATCGTGCCCTTGTGATTGACCCGGATCATGGCCACGTCGAGCCACTTGTTCCGGGGGACCTGGCGCAGCGCGGGCAACCCATGCACCGAGGCGCCACGCGTCAGAATCGTTTTCCTGTGCTGAGCCTCAAGAATTGCGTCCTGCCAGCGCTCGCTGTCAACGGGCCAGGTGCCTTTGTGCTGGTAGTGGAGCAGCATGATCTCGAAATAATCGGTGTTGCAGTCCCTGCGCAGTTGGTCGAGCTTCTTCTGCGGATCGCCTTCGTCCTCCGTCGTCACCTTGGTCATCAACTGATAGGTGTCCCGGGGAATCCCTTTCAGCGCGATGCCGAGCATCTGCGGCGTAGCATACGACTCCGCGGTTTCGAAAAAGCGGATGCCGCGGTCGTAGGC
The DNA here is from genome assembly GCA_049522315.1 of Occallatibacter sp. Classification (GTDB taxonomy): domain Bacteria; phylum Acidobacteriota; class Terriglobia; order Terriglobales; family Acidobacteriaceae; genus Telmatobacter. The sequence continues at coordinate 144,410 of JBEKNY010000011.1, read as the reverse complement.
GTGGCGCACGAGGCGGGTGAATCCCTCCTGCCCCACCGCCTGCTGCACTAACCCGTTATCCGATCCCGTGCCGAATGCCAGGCGCGAAACTTTTACGCCCGACTTCCCCAGCGTCACCAGGTCAGAAGCGGTTCCGCGCTCGGCAAGCAGCGGCAGGCTGCCCATGCCTGCCATCGCACCGGCAACTGCGCCCGTCTTCAGGAAATCTCGTCTGGAAATCCGCATGATGATTTTGACCTCCGCCGCCTAGCCAAAGGGGAGTGACCAGTTGGCCGAATGGTAACACAATTTCAGGTGCACGGGTCAGGCCAAGCGGGCTTGCGGCGCACCTGTCCGCCGTAATCCGTTTATCCTGCGTCTTCTGCGACGACAGGCTTCGTCTTGGTGCGCATGCTGGCGATGGCGACCACGCTGGCCAGAATAAACAGTCCGCCGAGGACTGTGCGGGCGCCAAGCGGCTCGCCACCCAGCCAATAGCCCAACAGCACGGCCACGACTGGATTCACATAGGCGTAGGTTCCCACTTTTGTCGGCGATTCGTGGTGCAGCAGCCAAACGTATGCCGTGAATCCCGCAATGGAACCGGCGAAGACGAGATAGACTAATGCGATCCACGCCGCGCTTGACATATGCAGGGACTGAACTCCGCGCCACTCGCCGCGCAAGGCGGCAACCGCAGCCAGCATGATTCCGCCGGCGAACATTTGCGCGCCCGAACTCATCACCTTCGACGGGGGTTGCGGCAGCTTGCGGGCCAGCGCCGAAGCCACCGACCAACTGACGGCGCCGATGACGAGAGCCACTGCGCCGGCCGTGTCGATGGGCGCCCCGCCCAGGAGAATCGACCGGCTCATGAGGACCGCGACTCCCGCGATCCCGGCGAGCAGCGCCGCGGCCAAGCGCAGCGTGAGCCTCTGCGTGCGCAGGATGAGAATCTCGGCGAGTGTCATAAATGCCGGAATCGTGGCCAGGATCACGGCGGCGATGCCCGACGGCACGCGCTGTTCCGCCCAGAACAGCAGGCCGTAGTCAACAACGAAGATGAGGAAGGCCAGCAGGAAGACGGAGAGCCATTGCCGCGCGGCCGGCGAGCGCTCTCCCTGTGCGATGGCCCAAACATAAACCAACAGTCCCGCCGCCAGGAAACGCATCGCGCAAAAAAGGAAGGGCGGGACTTCGCTCACGCCTACGCGAATGGCGAAGAAGGTTGAGCCCCAGACAAAGTAGATGATGCCGAAGGCCAGCAGGGTTTTCCATCGAGCAGGTTGTGTCACAGCGGCCAAAACTTCCATCAGGATATCGCTTCACGAACCTTTCGGCGCCCAGAATCACCGTCTTTCCTTACCAGCTATGCAGCCACTCCGCATCGCGCCCGATCCGCACCGGCGTATGGAACAGGCCGCTCAGCCTCGCCTCGGTGAGTAACTGCTCCCTTGGCCCATCGGCCACAATACGTCCGCCGCGCATGAGGATGATGCGCTCGATCTCCGGCAGAATGTCGCCCAGGTGGTGGGTGACCATCACCAGTCCCGTTCCTTCGCGGGCCAATCCGCGCAGCGTCTCGCGCAGCTCGCGCTGCGCGGCCAGGTCGAGCGCGTTGGAAGGCTCGTCGAGCAGCAGTTGTTGCGGACGGTGCACCAGCGCGCGCGCAATCAGGATCCGCCGCTTCTCGCCGGCCGACATGGCGCCCACCAGTTGCGCGGCGAGATGTTTGGCTTCCATTCGTTCCAAAGCTTCCCACGCCCGCGCGCGCATTTCTTCCGTCACGTGCAGGTTCGGCCACAGCGTGGAGGCCGAAAAGAAGCCCGCCGTCACTACGTCCAGCCCGCTGGTGACCGCCGTTCTTTCTCCGGGCAGCTCGCTTCCCATGGGGCCGGCGCCGACCACGCCGAAGTGGCGTCGCAGCTCGGTCAAATCCCAGCGCTCACGGCCGAAGATGCGCGCGCGCACCCCGGGGCGAACGATGGGATAGAGCTGGCAGGTCATGGCCAGGATCAGCGTGGATTTTCCGCAGCCGTTAGGCCCCAGGATGGCAACGTGCTCGCCGGTGCGAATGTTGAGGTTCACGCCGTGCAGAACCACGCGCTCGCCCCGGGCCACATCCACGTTACGCAGTTCCAAAAATGCCGCCAGGTTTTCTTTGCTCTCGTCCATCCGCCCCCGTTTTGCCGGCCGCCGCGCGACAAGCCCCACCTGCTAGATTAAATGGGGTCGAGTCCATGCGCGATCTTGCCAACCACGTCATCCCTCGCGGATTCCGGTTCGCCGCCGCCAAGGCAGGACTGAAGGCCAGCGGCCGGCCTGACTTCGCCGTCGTCGTGGCCGATGCGCCAGCCAGCGCCGCCGCCGCATTTACGTCCAACCGCGTCGTCGCCGCGCCTATTCTTGTTGACAAGGAACACCTGACGGCCACTGGCGGGCGGGTGCGCGTGGCCGCGATCAACGCCGGAAACGCCAACTGCGCCGCGGGTGAGCCTGGTCTTCGCGCCGCTCGCGCCACCTGCGCCGCCGCGGCACAGGTTTTTGGCTGCCGCGCGGAAGAGGTGTTTCCTTCCTCGACCGGCATCATCGGCGTTCCGCTTCCGGCGGAGAAGCTCGTCGCCGCGCTCCCCGGGCTGGCCGCGGGTCTAGGTTCCGGCTCCAGGCACTTTCTTGATGCGGCCCATGCGATTCTGACAACGGATACCGCCGAGAAGACGGCGTTTGCGCGTGTCGAACTGGCTGGCCGTGACGGCGCCGTGCGCGAGGTCCGGATTGCTGCCTTCGGCAAAGGTTCGGGCATGATCCATCCGCAACTCGTGCCGCACGCTACGATGCTGGTGTACATCCTCACCGACGCGGCAATCTCACCGGCCGATCTCGACGGCTATCTTCGTCCCGCGATCGAGGTCAGCTTCAACCGCATCTCGGTGGATGGCGACACCTCGACCAACGACACGGTGCTTCTGCTCGCTTCCGGAGCGAGCGGCGTCTCCATTGGGCGCGCTGACCGGGCCTTTGCCGCGGCGCTGGCCCAGGTGTGTACTTCGCTCGCTCGACAAGTGGTCGCCGACGGCGAGGGCATTTCACATGTGGTGGAGCTGCGCATCGGCGGCGCGGCCAATGACGCCGACGCCCTGCGCGTGGCCAAGGCCATCGCCCACTCGCCGCTGGTGAAAACCGCGTGGGCGGGCTGCGATCCGAATTGGGGACGGCTGGCGGCCGCCATCGGCTACTCGGGCGCGCAGATCGACCCCAACCGCATCGACATTCGCTTCGGCGAGCTGCCCATCTGCCGCGACGGCGGACGCGCGGCGGAGTACGACGAAGCCGCCGCGCACGCCTGCATCAGCCGGCGCGAGTTCTCGATTACGATCGATCTCCATCAAGGCCCCGGCTCGTGCGTCTTCTGGACCACCGACCTCACACACGACTACATCCGCATCAACGCGGACTACTCGACGTAGACGGTGACGGGGGAACGCAGCATCATTCTGCGAAAACGTCGCTGAGCGTGGCGAGTGTCCAACGCAGGGTTGAGGGATCGACAACGCCGGTACGTTTCAACAGGCGGGTTTTGTCGATCGCGCGAATCTGATCGAGCAGAATCAAGCCTTTTCTGCCTTTGTATGTAATAGGGACACGAAAGCCTGCAGAAAAAGCCTTGGTCGTCATGGGCGCCACGATTACAGTTCGCAAGTGGTCGTGCATTTCGGGAGGCGAGATTACGACGCAGGGGCGAGTCTTGCGAATTTCGCTGCCGACGGTTGGATCGAGTTTCGCGAGCCAGATTTCGCCGCGCTTCACCGGTCTCGGCCTTACCATGTCCAATCCGCGTCTGCTTCGTTTGAAAACTCAGGCCAGATCAGTGCGTCGTCGCCACAGGCCGAGAGCCGCTTGCTATCGTCGGCCCAGCCTTGGCGCGGAACCTTGTCGGGCCGGCGCAATATCAACGTGTTGCCCTCCACCAGAATCTCGGCCTGATCCTCCAACCCTGCCTGCTTCAGCAGAGGCTTCGGAATCAAAATGCCCCGCGAGTTTCCCAAGCGCCGAATGGTTGTCAGCATTGCCGCCCTCCATGTAATAACAATGTTAGCACACTATTCTGTGCGTAGATTCTTAAAATGTGCTTGCAACTTCCAACCCGATGTATTATGGCTCCATGAGAATCTTCAGACTCGCCGCACTCGCCGCACTGGCGATGCTCATTTCACTGAGCAGCAGCGCGACGACTCATCGTGCCGCAAGTTCTTTTGGGACAACTCACACATCACACTCTACTTCACGTTCAACTTCGCGTTCAACCTCGCGTTCAGCCTCGCGCCCCCGTTACCCTGGGTCGTCGCACACAACATCACATGGGGGCCAGTATCCAGGTTCGGTGAATGAGCATCACAAGAACGGTCATTACATAAGCCCTGTGACTGGTCGAGATCAGTACGGCAAGCATAAGCCTTAGAATCCAACTGCATTGACCTCACCAGCCAGAGACGAAGGAAACGTCTAGACGACAAGGCTCGCCACCTCTTTGTACTGACATTGAGGGGGTTTTCTCCGGGACTACAAGAATCAAAACGTCGCTTCCAGGAGAAACCCCGCAGCGGAGCAGATTCTCCTCAGACATCCGCCATTCCGCGCCGTCAGTCGTCTGCAATGAAACTGTATTGTTTTGGCCGAACTTGACATTAACGATCGCGGCGTTTCTGACGATAAGACTGTCATTTTGGTCAGAGCGAAGCAGTTTGGTCATTGTTGTCTGCCCCTCGCCTCTGTAGCGGCTGACCAAAATGATATGGCTGTCCGCCTCGCTTCTCGCTCCACTTTGAATCTCCTCAAAGAGGAACTCCAGATCGAGAAGAGGAATAGTGTAGTAAACCCGCTGTTGAGTACCATCTGACATGCTCATCCACGGCGATTTGATGATGACCTGTCCGTCATAGGCTGTACCATCGAATGCCTTGCCAAACGTCTTCGGCAAATCCGCCGCATTGTCGGATACAAGTGCCCTCAAGAAGTCGCTGAAATCTATCTCAATATATAGAGCTTTATCTGTTGACAATAAGACTGTACAAGACGGAGGCGGCTTATTGCGCACCCTAAATGTGAGAGCGCCCGCTTGAAGATAGTCTTCGCAAGCCTTCTTAACAATCCACTCTGCACTTGCTTTTGATTGTGGATGTTCCGACACCTTGGAAATCATCAGGGTATCCCACCATGCGAAGTACCACGGATCGGAAAACTCCGTGCCGTGGAAAGCCCCCACTTCCGCCAGCACCCCGGATACTTCTCTCATGTCGAGGATTAACCTATAGCGGATACCCTCCTTTGCCATGAAAGAGTCCGTGACATTCACAACGCAAGTCGGCTCTTTTGCAGAGCATGCCCCTTTTAGCGATTTTTCCGAGACAGTTGCCTCAAGGGTCTGGAACAGAGCAGATGACCACGCCCTTCGCATGTCACCTTCGAGCACGTCTTTCGGCGAGAAGACATTGATTTCGTAATATCCGGAGGTATCCTGCGTTCCCGCGCAAAGAGTCGGTATCTGCGGCAGCGCCGATTGCATTCGTTCGTTTAGGAACTTGCAGACCGCTTGGGGACTAGCTGCCGTTGGCGTTGCCGATTGCTCTTGTCCATGAATCTGCAATGCAAGAAGCAACAAGGCGGCGACTGATAATATGCCATGTTTGAACATTGCAACCTACCTTCTTCCACAAGGCTGAGAATTCAGACAGGTCATTAAGGCAGCGAGAACAGTTCTAGGGCAACAATCAAGCCAGATGGCAAGCTTTCGAGATAGGCCCGCTTGGCTGACTAGCGTTTTTTAATCTTGTAATGGCGAAGCACGTCATTCAGCGATGAGTCCTCGGGGAGACCCAACCGCGTTTGGAGGGTCCCTAACTGCATTAGGGCAGAGAATTCAGGCGCGAATTTCTCGCCGTACTTCTCGCGCAAGGTCCTGACCAGGGTGTTTTTGTGCTTCCTTTCCTGCTCGCCGGAAACGTCCACGTGACGATTGAGTGCCATAATTCCCCCTTAACAGTTCGCCGCGATTATACCAGCATGATGGCGAGGTGTAGTCCCATGCCTTGGAGGTTAGCTATCAGGCTGTTCGGTGCCGGGTTTCCGTCTTGCGCGCCTATCGCGCTCTCGGATGCGTGCGGTCGTAGACCTCAGCCAAATGCGCGGCGGTCAGTTGCGTGTACCGTTGCGTGGTCGAGAGGCGCTCGTGGCCGAGCAGCTCCTGGATGGCGCGCAGGTCGGCGCCTTCCTCAAGCAGATGGGTTCCGAAGGCGTGGCGCAGCGTGTGGGGATGGACGTCGGAGGAAAGGCCGCGCAGGATGGCGATACGCTTGACGATGCGGCCTACACTGCGCGTGGTCAGCCGGGCCCGGCCGCCTTTCCCCAGGCCGCGGAGCCGAAGATTGACGAAGAGCGCGGGAGTTTCCGGCTGCCTTTCTTCGGCGGCAGCGGCCAGACGCGCCGCGCGCTCGGCAAGATAGGCGCGCAGGGCCACGGCGGCCGTGTCGCCCAGCGGCACGTAGCGCTCCTTCTGTCCCTTGCCGCGCACCAGGATCGCCTCGTTGGCCCAATGAATGTCGTCGAGGTTCAAGCCGGTCAATTCGGCGTTGCGGATGCCGCATCCATAGAGCAATTCGAGGATCGCCTTGTCGCGCGCGGGCCAGCTTGCCACGTCGTCGCGCACCGAGTCCACCACGCGATTCATTTGCTCGATGGAGGGCACGCGCGGCAGATGCTTGGGAAGCCGGGGCGTAGCCACGAGCGATGCCGCATTTTGCTCGATGTGGCCGGCGTGCGCCAGCCATTTGAACCAACTCCGGATGGCCGCCAGCGCCCGCGCCGCCGAGGCCTTCGACAACCCGCGGTCGTAAAGCGTGCCCAGGTAAGCGCGGATGTGCGTGTGCTCGATCCGATCGACGCTGAGCCCATTCTGGCGATCCGCCAGCCAGGCAGCGAACCCCTGCAGTTCGCGCCGGTAGGCGCGCAAGGTGTGCACCGAGGCGCCGCGCTCGTTGGCCAGCATTTGCAGGTAAGCCTGCACCAACGCATCGGTTGCGGGCGTGACCGGCAGCGGAACCGTGGCGCTCATGGGGTTCCCTCGCCTGGGCTCTTCTGCGTGACAGCTCGAGGACCAGTAGCCTTCCCGGCGCCTGCATCGGCCTCTATCGCTCGCCGCGCCCCGCGTGGATGATGCATGCGATGCACGGCCTTCAACCGGCCCAGCGCCAGGTGGGTGTACACCTGCGTCGTGGAAATATCGGCGTGGCCCAGCATCACCTGCACGCTGCGCAGGTCGGCGCCATGCTCCACCATGTGCGTGGCGCAACTGTGGCGCAAGCCGTGGGGGCTGGTGGAGCGGTTGGCCAGTTTCACCAGGCGCCACACCCACTGGCGCGTCAGCGGCATACCGCGCAACGAGAGAAAGAGGCGCGCGCGGTCTGGCCGCGACGCTCCGGTTTTCCACCTCGCGGACCCCGGCTCCTTGAGCCTCCCGTCTGCGGGGGCGCCGGTTTTCCGGACCGAGGAAATGCGCTCCAGGTGCGGCCGCCCCTCGCGCAGATACTGTTCCAGGGCCTGGATCGCGGAACGCCCCAGCGGAACGATGCGTTCCTTATCGCCCTTGCCGCGCACCTGCACGCGGCCGGTGTCGAGCGCAAGATCGCTGGTTGCCAGCGAAGTAACCTCCGAGACGCGCAGCCCGCCGCCGTAGAGCAGCTCCAGGATGGCGCGGTCGCGCAGCGCCGTGGCCTTGGCTTGCGGATGCGAAGCCGCCATGGCAGCGCGCTCCAGCATCTCCGCCACCTCCGGCTCGGCAAGAGACTTGGGCAGGACCTTCCACGCCTTTGGGGACTCGATGTTGACGGTTGGATCGTAGCGGATGCGGCGGTCGAGAAGCAGCCACTTGTAAAAGCTGCGCAGGCAGCTCAACTTGCGCGCCGAGGAGCGGGAATCGATGCCGTGGTTGCGCAGGTGCTCGAGCAATGCGGCCACGTCCGCCTCGACCGCGGTGAGCAGCAGGGCGTTCCGGCCCTCGAGAAACTCCGCAAAGATGCGCAAGTCGCTGAGATAGGCCTCGCAGGTAAGCGGGCGAAGTCCTTTCTCCACTCGCAGATAGGCCTCATAATCCTTTAAAAGCGCGAGATTGTTTCTGCTGTCCACAGATTCGATTATCGGCGTCTCGAACCTGTGCCCATGGTGACTCGCGTAGTTACCGTACCTTGTTCATTACGGGGTCAACATCGTCAATACGTGTCATGTTGCGTAGCATTCTGCCGATAGCAGAAACGGGGCGCGCCTCGCCGTCCCGTGGAGCGCCGGAACACGGCGAAGATCCGGGCAACGCGAAAGGGCGCGAGAAAGATCGTGGCGGACAAAAGGAAGACGAACCATAAGGGCGAGGAAGAGAAGGGAGCGTATGGCGGAAACCTTCTCCTCGGGAAAAAGCCCGCACCCGCCCCCCTGCGGCTGGGCAAAGACTGCGATTACGAGCACGAGCTGCGCCGGTTGCAGATCGAGCTGGTGAAGCTGCAGGAGTGGATCCGGCACGAGGGCCTGCGCGTAGTCGTGCTCTTCGAGGGCCGCGACGCGGCCGGCAAGGGCGGAGCCATCAAGCGCATCGCCGAGTCGCTGAACCCGCGCGTTTGCCGCATCGCGGCGCTGGCCACGCCCACGGAACGCGAGAAGACGCAATGGTACTTCCAGCGCTACGTGGCCCACTTGCCCGCGGCGGGCGAGATGGTTCTCTTCGACCGCAGTTGGTATAACCGCGCCGGCGTGGAGCGCGTGATGGGCTTTTGCACCGAGCGCGAATACCTCGAGTTCATGCAGAGCTGCCCGGAGTTCGAGCGCATGCTGGTCCGCTCCGGCATCATCCTCATGAAGTACTGGTTCAGCGTGAGTGACGAGGAGCAGGAGCGCCGCTTCCAGGACCGCATGAACACCCCGACCAAGCGGTGGAAGCTGAGCCCGATGGATCTGGAGTCGCGCAAGCACTGGGCGGATTACTCGCGGGCCAAAGACGAGATGTTCGCGGTGACAGACACCAAGCAGGTTCCGTGGCACGTGGTGAACGCGGAGAACAAGAAAAGGGCCCGGCTCAACGTGATCCGCCACCTGCTTTCCATCATTCCCTATCGCGACCTGACGCCGGCGCCGCTCAAGCTGCCGCGGATCGTGAAATCGAAATACGTCCGGCCTCCGATCCATGAACAGAACTTTGTTCCCGAGGTGTACGCGTAAGGCAGGGATGTAGGGACTAAGGGACTGAGGGACTAAGGACGCGATTTCGAACCGCGATTACGCCCTGGTGCAAGGGTGTTTGCTCGCAATCGGGCTGACGTATTTGCTGGTGAATTTCTGCACGGACGTGGTGTTCCAGTGGATTAATCCGAGGATGAAGTGAGCAAGTGGGCGAGGGAGCAAGGAACACAGGTTCGTGGCGAAGGCTGCGATATGTGCCTGATTGCCTCGTATGGATAATAATGTACTTGAGAGTCGCCCCTCCGGCAAGAACATTGAGGTGTGCGGAGACCTTCGTCTGTGATATCGCCTTCGTGGTCCATTGCTTTGCGAGGGGGAGGGGTGCATCGGCGTGTTTTTCGGTTTTTTTGATGGCAGTTATGAGGGCAGGGATAACTCTAGGATTATCTCGGTCGCCGGATTTGTCGCGCCTCTCGAAATATGGGAGGCGTTTGACGAAAAATGGTGGTCTATCGTTCGACAGCCAACGCATCCTTTACGCCTTACGCGCTTCCACGCTTTCGACTGCACCCACGGCATCGATGAATTCGAGAGCTGGAAGTTTGCAGAACGTCTCGGGCTTTGGGGAGATCTTGTCGGCTTGTTAGTCGACTCTAAATTGGTTGCGATACATGCCGTGCTAGTCCGCGAGCATTTTGATGCTCTTGATGAGCCGATGAAAAAGAGAATCGGGAGTCCTTATCATTTCCTGGTTGAGGCTGCGATGCAATTCGGTATCGGCTTCGTCCGCGACCATTACCCTTCGGATGAAATATGGTTCGTTTTCGATGTAGAAAATCAACCAATTGCCCAAGAATCTCGTCAACGCTACCTGAATTACATTCACGATCCCAATTGGAATCGGAATCTTGCTGGCGTAGCTCAGTCATCCAGCATCAAGATGGCTGCCTTGCAGACGGCCGATCTCTTGGCCTACGGCGGATATCGCCATTACCTTAAGAAGTTCTACCCCGATGCTCTCGACATGGACTTCCCGTTGCCGCCAGCGTTCGCGCGGCTCGTAAAGCAGGTCGAGAACACCGGCGGGGTATATGAAAAAACTGCCTTGGCCAAAATCGTCGAACAGATCAAGGAGCGCGAAGGTCAACAATGAATACGAAATCTGAATCGAGCGCGCTTGACGAGGGGTGTTCGGTTCAACGCAGTTCGTCGTTCATTCTGTTCCGTCGCCCCCTCCCGCGTGGTGATAGCATGTTGGCTCAAGGGACGGAGCACAAACGTGTGGGAAGTCAGAGTGCAGCATGAAGGGCTCAAAGCCTATCGAGTGGTTCGTGGTGTAACAAAGGAGGAGGCGGAACTCAAGGCCCGTTTGCAGATGGCTGCCTGGAACGACCGATGGGCCAAAAGGCAATCGTCGCTCAAAAACAAACTCGAAAAGCTCAAAAAGTCTTGGAATAGCGATGCTAATAGACAAGCTGCTAAAGACCGGACAGCGGAGCTACAGTGCCAACTCACTTCGCTAGATACGATTCTTGCTGAGGGCCTCCGGCGACCGGTTTTCAAATGGTACAGTCTGAAGGACCAAACCCCCTTCACAGTGCCGCGTCCGGAAGAGCCTGTTCCTCCTCAGAATCCAATCAAGCCGCCTTACCCGAGCTCGCCCGATCCTTCGGTGTACGCTGCGAAGCTCAATTTGCTTGACCGCATAATTAACTCTCGACGCGCCAAGAAGGAGGGCATTGCCGAGGCCGAACTCCATTGCGCGCAAGTGGGCTGGCAGAAAGCCTGCGCTGAAATCGATAACGCGCATGAATGGAAACTCAAAATAAACGATTCCGCCCACAAGGAGAATCTCAGGAGATTCCACCAAGCTGTCGAGACTTGGGATGCCGCGCGAGTAGAGCATGAGGAGAAACAGCAGAAACAGCACGCACAGATTGATGTCCTGCGCGAAGAGTGCAGAGCGGGGAAGGCTCCGGCTGTCGAGTTTTTCTTTGGTGCAGTACTGAATTGTTCCGCATATCCAGAGAGCTTTCCGCAGGAGCATGAGCTTAGTTTTGACGAGGACAGCGGCGTGCTGATTGTTGATCTTGAGCTTCCGAACCAGTCTGCATTTCCGGCGGTCAAGGAAGTAAAGTATGTTGCAGCTCGCGAGGAGTTTCAAGAAGTCCCGGTTTCAGACGCATGGCTGAAGAAGACTTACGATGACGTTCTATACCAGATTGCCCTGAAGACGCTTCACGAACTCTACTCCGCCGACGAATTTGCGGTGCTCAAGAGCATCGTATTCAACGGATGGGTCAACAGTGTCGATAAGGCCACTGGTGTTGAAACCCACGGGTGCATCCTGTCCGTCGAAGCCAGCTCTGACGAATTTAATCAGATCAATCTAAGTCAAGTCGATCCAAGGGCCTGTTTCCGGCAGCTAAAAGGAATCGCGAGCAGTAAGCTCATTGAACTAACACCGGTCCGCCCTATCCTGACAATCAACAAAGAAGATCATCGATTCGTTGAAGGCTATGCCGTGGCCGAAACTCTGGACGACAGGACGAATCTTGCCGCGATGGATTGGCTGGATTTTGAGAATCTAATTCGAGAACTGTTCCAAGAGGAGTTCAGCAAGAACGGCGGGGAAGTAAAGATCACACAAGCCAGCCGTGACGGCGGAGTCGATGCAGTAGCTTTCGATCCCGATCCTATCCGCGGCGGCAAGATCGTAATTCAAGCAAAGCGGTATACGAACGTAGTTGGCGTATCTGCGGTCAGAGACCTCTTCGGCACCCTTCTCAATGAAGGCGCTAACAAGGGGATACTCGTGACCACCGCTACCTACGGGCCAGACGCGTATGAATTCGCAAAGGATAAGCCCATTACATTGCTAAGCGGCGGCGAACTGCTCTCATTACTCGCTGCGCATGGGCATCGAGCAAAGATCGATCTGCAAGAGGCGAAGGCGCTCAACCTCCAGAAAGAGCAGCAGTTAAAGACGGAGCGTCACGATTTGGGCCTTTAGCTTTCCATCTGCACTCACCGTCAGCAGCCCCACCGTCACCGGCAGCTCGAAGCGGCGCGGGCCGCAGGAGCCGGGATTGAAGTAGAGCACGCCTTTCTTGGTATAGAAATTCGGCACATGGGTGTGGCCGTGGAGAACGGCGGCGAACTTGGCGGCGGCGGGATCGAGGTGTAGGGTCTTCAGGTCGTGGAGCATGTAGAGGTAGAGGCCGGGGCCGGGTGGGTTTTCGATGAGAACCACGTCGGTCTCCGGCAGCTTGGCGCAGGCGCCCTCGCGATCCACGTTGCCGCGGATCGCCGTTACCGGAGCAATCTTTTCCAAAGCCTGAAGGACCGAAGGTCTGCCCACGTCGCCAAGGTGCAGGATGCGGTCGGCGCCTTTGAGTGCGGGAGCAACTTCGGGGCGGAGAAGGCCATGAGTGTCCGAGACGATGCCGAGGCGCATGGAATCAGGATAAGCGGGGCGAGCGGGTCAGCGGGGCTAGCCGAGTTAGGCTGAAAGAGGCGCACGATAATCGAGATGAAGGAAAACTCCCGAATCAACGAAGGACACGTTCGAACCAACTGGCGGCACGCGGTCGCAGCTTACACTGAACCGCGAGTTCTCGAAGTGCTCGCACTGGGGTTCTCGAGTGGCTTGCCGCTCCTGCTGACTTACTCGACGCTTTCAGCATGGCTTGCGACAACCGACGTGCGGCGCGCAACGATCGGCGCCTTCGCCCTGGTTGGCACGCCTTATGCACTCAAGTTTCTTTGGGCGCCGCTGATGGATCGCGTACCTCCGCCACTGCCTTTGGGACGGCGGCGCGGTTGGGGAATCACCATCCAGATTCTTCTGATCGGCGCAATTCTCTGTCTGGGATCGTGCAATCCAAAGCACAACCTGCCTCGGATGGCCGCCTTGGCGGTGCTTGTCGCATTTCTATCGGCGAGCCAGGATATCGTGATCGATGCCTGGCGGGTGGAGAGCCTGAATGCGGATCGGCAGGCTCCCGGAGCGGCCATGATTCAGTCCGGCTATCGGATCGCCATGCTGGTCTCCGGGGCTGGCGGCCTGTTCATCGCAGCATACGCGGGGTGGTTCGCGGCCTATGCCACAATGGCTGCGCTCGTCGGCGTGGGACTACTAGTATTTTTGCTGGCTCCCGAACCGAAGGTTCCGCCGGACCCTTCGCATGCGGCTGGATCGAGCTGGCTCGCGATTCGCCACGCGTTTTCGACCGCTGTAATCGGTCCCTTTCGCGATTTCATGCGCCGGCCGCTTTGGCCTGTCATTCTGATCGCCATCTTCGGATACAAGCTGGGCGAGGCGATGGCGGGAGTGATGTCAACGCCGCTCTATATATCGCTGGGATTCTCTCTCCCTGAGATCGCGGCCGTTTCCAAAGTGTTCGGATTTTTCTCGATTGTGGCAGGGGTTCTATTAGGCGGTGTCGTGACGACCCGGTTCGGAATTCGCCGCTCGCTGATTCTTTGTGGCATTTTGCAGTCGGCCGGGAACCTGTTTTTTGTCCTGCAGGCTGTAGGCGGACACCGGATCGGCTATCTTGCTTTATGTGTCACCGCCGAGAATATCACGGGTGGAATGGCCGGGACCGCGTTGATAACTTATCTTTCCAGCCTGTGCTCGCCCGCTTTTACGGCGACTCAATACGCTCTGCTTTCCTCGCTCGCTTTGCTCGGCCGCACCGTGGTGGCCTCCTCAGGCGGAGTATTGTCGGAGAAGATCGGCTGGGTACGGTTCTTCCTGCTCACCACTGTCGTTGCCTTGCCAGCCATCATCCTGTTCATCTGGATCGGGCCGCGTGACGATCTCAACCAATGCAAGCCCGCCCTCGAAAGCACGGATGGCAAGTCAGAAGACCAGACCCCGGCGTAGAAGCATTACCCGCCAGCGCCTTTCCAGTCGAGATTTCGCCCATATCGCCCACCTACTTTGGCCAGCGGCTGGCGGCGAACGCGGACCCAAGCCTGGCGCAACACTTTGGAGACGGGATAAACCATCGGCAAACAAAAGAATACAGCGACACGGGCTTGGGGATGGGGTCTAACCAAGGATGAAACCCACATTTCCATTTTGACCTTGACTTGCGAATCTTCGGATGGGCTTCTCCATCTGCCGGGTAGGCGCGGCGGCCTGGCGAAACCAATCTGGACGACGAAGGGAATTGCGGGAGAGACGTCAGTAAAATCGCTTCGAAATGGGGCAAATGACAGCCTCTGGGTTCCGGTAACGGACCTGCCGGGCACGCTCCGGCTCTGACCCTGGACTAATGCGAGAAAAATGTCGAGCCGTGCACTCGGGGGGTATATTCTCTTGTGGCCGGAAAAGCAAAATGGAAATCCCGGTTCAAACGAAAGGCATACGTGTGTTCGACCATTGGATTCAACGAAGCATTGCAGCGTGGGCCGCGGTAACTCTATTGGCCGGTTGTGGAATGGTTTTTGGCCAGGCGCAGGGCGCTGTGGTTGCAATCGATCTCGGAGCCGCTGTTGACCACCCGCCGAAGGCTGAGTCCGATTGGGATAAAACACTGAAACTCGATCGTTTTCTGCCTGCAAATGGAGTGCTGGTGCAAACTACGCCGACTGCCGCATGGGTGGCGTGGGATGCCGCGGCACTCTATGTTCGCTTTCGCTGCGCCGACCCCGATCCTGTGTACCGCAACGGAGTCCGGCTGCGCCGGAGCGACCGCGTCGAAGTGGGAGTGCTGCCGCCCGGAGCGAATCAAGACGATCTTTGGCAATTTACTATCGACGAATCCGGCGACGGCTTTGTGACCCACGGTAAGAACAAAGGCGCATTGCAAGGCACAACTGTCGCATTGAAAGACACGGAGTGGGTCGCGGATTTTGTAATTCCATGGGACACGCTCGGCGGAATGCCTAAGGAGGTCTTTCATATGCAACTCTCCCGTGTGCGATTCATCACAGGAGAGGTGCTGAGTCCTTCGGCGGTTGATTTCCACGATGGACCTGTTTCGACCAGTCTCGCGCCCGCTGCAACCGACGAATTTATGGAAGCAAGATTGGGGGGCAATAGGAATGCGCAGGCGGCGGACTTCGGACTTGTTGCGTTGCCCTCCGGGATCCGGCGATGGGAACGGCGCGCTGCGTTGCGTCGCGCAACGGACACGGAATTGAATCAGATTCAGCGTCTGCAGCGGCAACTCGAAGCAGAGCCGGCTTCTGAAACCAATCTTCCCGATCGGGTCCGCCTGGCCGAGATTTGGTACGACCTTCTCGATCGGGAGGGCTTCAGTTTCCATCCGGAAAGCGGAACGTGGATTCTCGGTTCCGGCGAGCTTGACCCATGGACGGCGCGGCACCGATTCAACGATGCGTTGGCCAATCGCGATGCCGCCACGGCGTGCCGGATTCTCGATTCACTCCTCCGGCATTTCAATCGCGTTTCGCAATCGTGGTTCGCGGACGGCGCTCCGGGAGATGCGAGGGAGGACGCATGGACTCCGGTCGAAGCGATCGAGAGTGCGAGCGGCACGCCGGATCGAATTGTTCTGCGTGCTCGAGCAGGCAAAAAAGAGTTTCCGCTGTATGTTTCGTTTCCATCCACCGGAGGCGTCCGGCTGCATGGGCCGGATACAGGCTTTTTCTCTTCGCCTTCCTCCTTGCCGGTCAAACTGACGGAAACAGCGGATGAGATTCATGCCGCCTCGAAGAACTTAGCCGCCATGATCGAATTGCATGGGGATTGGCGCATCGATTTCTTCTCCGGGGGAGAGCGAAGAGCTTTCTGGAGTCTAAGCAAGGGCGATCTCCTTGTACACGAGAATGGTGACGGCCGAATGGAAGGCTTCGATTTGAGAGGCGGCCTGAGCTCTGGAGAAAATATCTTTGGATTGGGCGAGCGCTTCGATTCTTTCAATCAACGTGGTAAGACATTGACCCTTTGGCAGTTGGATGCATGGGATTCGCTGTACCGTGGAGGCCTGGAAAATCAGGCGTACAAACCGATTCCACTCTGGCATAGCAGTGCAGGCTACTCTGTGTTTTGGAATTCGAGTTATGAGATCAGAGCGGATTTTGGCAGTGCGCGAGAAGACCGGTACAGAGTCGTTGCGCACGGACCGATCTTTGATCTTTATCTCTGGCCGGGCGACTACAAGAACGTCCTGAAAGAATACACGTCTCTCACCGGTATGCCTCTGCTGCCCCCGGTGTGGGCGTTCGAGCCGTGGATGGGCGGCGGCGGCGGACGATGGGCAAGAGACCGGGAAAAGACACCCACAGAGACCATGCTGGATGTCGTAACCGAATTCCGGAGACTCGATATTCCTCACTCGAGCATTTACGCCGAGGGCGAAGGGAGTAGCGATCCTCTGCTCTACCGAAGACTCGATCCGTTGCAGATTCGCGTGCTGACGTGGGGACGCAGCCAGCCGCTCGGATGGACGAGCGAGCAGATCAGGCAGGCGCTTCCCGAGACGCCGGCTGACCGGCTTCCGCTGATGAAGTTAAGGGATGGCTCCGTATATGGCTTTCCGGCCGGCCATATTCTCGCGGAGCAATTCCCATATTTCGACTTCACCGATCCCGCGGCGCTCGATCTGCTGCGCGCGTATTGGGCGCAGCGTCTGGATCTGGGCGTGGCCGGCACTATGGTCGACTTCGGAGACCTGGTTCCGCGCGATGCGCTGTTTCACGACGGCAGCACCGGCGAACAGATGCACAACTGGTATGCCCATCTTTACCATCGGTACATGCACCAGGTATTCGAGGAACGGCGGGGTGACGATCATGTGTTGTTTTCGAGAGGAGCTTCGCCGGGGAGCCAGGCCGACGTGTCGCAGATGGCCGGGGATCACGCGTCTAACTTTCGCGGGCTGGATGAATCGATCGCGGGTGGGCTCAGCATCGGCGCTTCGGGGTTCTCGAACTGGGGTGTGGATGTCGGCGGATACGAAGGGAAGCCGGATGAGGAAGTGTACGAACGCTGGATCGAATTCGGCGCATTTTCTCCGTTGATGCGTTTTCACGGAACAGAACCGCGCGAGCCGTGGTTTTACGGCGATGCAGCCGTCGCAACTTACAAGAAATATGCGTGGCTCCGCGAGAACCTTCTGCCATACATTTACGGGTCGGCGCAGGATGCGCATGCAACCGGTGTGCCGCTGATGCGTGCGTTGCCTGCGCTGGCTGACGATGAATATATGTTTGGCGGCGATTTACTTGTAGCCCCTGTGCACACGCCCGGCGAGCACCGTGTTGTATCCCTGCCCAAGGGGAGTTGGACGAGCCTCTTTTCCGGTTTGCCCTCGGCCAAAGGAGAATACGAAATGCACGTATCGCTCGATGAGATTCCCGTTTTTCTCCGCGCGGGTGCGATGGTTCCGATCCGTGTTGCTCCGGGCTTCACGCTTGGAGAATCCCTATCTGCCGGCAGTGTCCCGGCTCTGCTGGTCACACCGCCTGATGCGTACCCCTCTTCGCACGCCTGGAAGCTTCCCGGGAACAGCGTCGAAACAAAACTCGAGAACCGTCGTGAAGGCGCTGGGTTTCGAGTGACGATCGATGGATGGCAGGATCTCCGCTTCCTGGTGGTTCTAGGCATCCAGGGGCACATCGGGAGTGTGACAGTTGACGGACGCCTGCTACCGCAACTCGATACGCGACTGGCAGACTCATTCCCGCCGGGATGGCGGCAGATCGATGCGGGCAGGGTCGTTGTACGTCTTCCTGAAGCTCCGAATCATGCAGTGATCTTTTCCAACCGAAAGGTGCAATAGTAACGTTGCAAACTTTGGCAGCAGCGAAATCTCTGAAAGTTTTTGCGCGCGGTTTTGTTGTGGCTGTAGCACTGGCGTTGCCTGCGCTTGCCTCGGCACAGTGGAATTCGCCGGCTGCCGGGCAAGACGGAGCCGGCCTTCAGGGTGAGTCCGAGCAGATTTTTGCGCTGGCCAACCAGGCTCGCGCGCAGGCGGGCGTGGGGCGGCTCGAGTGGGATCCGGCGCTGGCGGCCGCGGCCTTGCAGCACTGCCTGCGCATGGCGGCCGAGGGGCCGATTGCGCACCGCTACGGCGGTGAGCCGGACCTGAGCGCCCGCGCCGCGCAGGCCGGCGCGCGCTTCAGCGTGATTGAGGAGAACGTGGCGGTAGGGATGTCGGCCGCCGCGATTCACGAAGAATGGATGCAGTCTCCGGGGCATCGCGCCAACCTGCTCAGCCCTGAGGTGGACCGCGTGGGCGTGGCCGTGGTGGCCGCTCGCGGCGCGCTTTACGCCGTGGCCGACTACAGCCGCGCCGTGCAACAGCTAAGCGCCGCGCAGGTGGAGGCGCGGGTGGCCGCGCTCATTCGCGTGAGCGGGGTGGCGATTCTTCGCAACCCGGGCGTGGCGCGGGCGACATGCGCGATGGATGACGGAATGCCGCCTACCGCAGGCGGGGCGATGCCGCGCTTCGTCATGCGCTGGCAGGCCGGAGATTTGGACCAGTTGCCGAAGGCGCTGGTGGACAAGTTGACGTCAGGGAATTACCGCCAGGCCGCGGTGGGCAGTTGTCCGGCGCAGGTTTCGGAAGGGTCGTTTACGGCGTATCGCGTGGCCGTGCTGCTCTACTGAGCGCGGCGAAACGCCACGCAAGACCAGGTGCTAACGAGTGGCCGCGGGGCTTGATGTGCTGACCGCCATTTCTTACCGCCATTGCTGTCAGGGTGGATGAAAGCGGCCGCCGAGCACGATGAGCTGGCCCGCTGTCCTACGCCGGCCGCAGCCAAAGCACCGGTTGGCGTACAGGAAAGTTGCGCAGCACAGCGGCGGTTTCGGGCTGGGACGGCAGCGTGCGCCACAGCGCAATGTACTTCGGCTCGCGATACACCAACCCGGCGAACAAAAGGCTCGGTCTGCGGCCGGGCAGGTCGCCGAAAGATTCTGCGTCGCGCGCGTAGGGCCACCTGCTCTTGTCCTCGATATACGGAAACAGAAAATCGACGGCCGTCTTGAAGCGGTTGCCGTTGGGCAGGGCAAACTGCCAAAGGTCGTTCGTCGCGCCAACCGGCCCAGGGCCCCCGGCCGATGCGATCACGCACACCATCGCCAGCAGGTCCAGATTGAAAAGCGAGAAATTGTAAGGCGAGGGCTGCGTCAGCTCTGCCGGAAAACTCCCGTCCGCCGCCATCTGCTCAGGCAGAAGATGGTTGCGGAACCGCTCGCGGCAAAGCGCCATCGCGGATTCGTTGCCGGTGTACGCCGCATACGCCGCCGCCTGAGCCACCCAGCAGGTTCCACGGTGGTTCTTCTCGGCCTCCTCTTCCTGCCCTGCCGCCGACGCGCGCATCCAAAGCAGATACTCCGCGAACCACGCGCGCAGGCCGGCAAACTCGCCCGCCGTCATCGCCTGCGCGGTTTCCAGGTGCCGCGCGGCGCGCGTCACCTCAATCAGGTGCACCGTGCCGGCGATTCCTGCGCCGCGCATGGGAGCCGCTCCCTCAGCCGTCTGCGCTCGCGCCAGCGGAGGATTCATCCGCGTCGCCGGATCGAGGAACCACGCATGCAGATGCTTAGCCGCGTGCTCCGCGTAGTGCTTCTCCCCGGTAATCAGCCACGCGGCTGTCAGCGCGGGCACAATCAGGCTCATCCGGATCAGCGCCTCGTCTTGACCGGCCGGGTTCTGCGCGTTCGTCGAGCCGCCGTGCACCGCGGACAGCGCCGTCATCGTTATAGGAGCCTCTGTAAGGTACTCGCCGGCTGCGCGCAAAATCCGTTCGCGGTCGATGCGCTCGATTTCGTTCAGTGTGATCAGCGGCCTGTTGACCGGCGCCGGAGCAGCCGGCGCGGCCAAAGCGCCAGCGCGGGTTGAGGCAGCGGCGGCAGCGGCAGAGAGGCAAAAGGTGCGGCGGTTCATCTCACTCGCCTTCACTCATGCGCAGGGTTTAGTCCGGCGTGGGCAGCCTTGCAGGCGTGGCAGCCGCATCGGAGCCCAGGCCGACGGCCCAAGCTAGGATTCCAATTCGACTCTTGGTTCCAAAAGCGCCCGCGCCTTCAGAACCGGTACACCACGCCGAACGTCCCGCGCGCATTCCAGGTGCGATTCGTTGAGTAGCCCAGTTGCGAAGTGTTGCCGGGCAGTGAGAACGATGCGGCGACGCGGTCGCCCGTAAGTTGCACGCCCCAATTGCGGCCCAGGCTATAGGCCAAGCCTCCGCCAAAACCACCGGCAAAGGAGATACTGGGCGTCATGCTCTCGCCCCCGGTATGCTCTCCGCCCAGCTCCGCGAAAACCTTCCCGCTCAATTTTTCGGTAATGTTCAGGTGGAGCTGCGGCCCAACCAGGAACGTGTAAATCGACGGGTTGCCGGGATTCGGTAGTCCGGCGTGGCCGGTCCCCACCTTGTAGTAGTCCACCGATCCCATGAGTTGAAAATACTTTCCCCAATCGCGAGCCAGTGAGATCTTTCCGCCCACCAATCCGCTGTACGAAACGGGAGCCTGCCTGAGGCGGGAATAGGCTACGCCCGCGAATACCTCGTACTTGTAGGGTGCAGCCTGCCGGGGGCCAGGCGCCGCTTCAGGGCTCACTTGTCCGGCGGCCACCAAAGGCGTGAGCGTGGCCGCAACCGTAGCCAGAAAATAAAATAACAACGTCCTCTTCAACGCAAGAATCTCCTCGATTGTTACCGTGCGCAAAACAAATCGGCCCTAATCCGGGCTTTGGCTCGGAGCAGGCGCCCTGGCTGGTTTCCGTTACGCTCTTAGACTATCCTCTTCCCCCGGCTTTCACGAAGCCCCATCGGCGCGGAAAACACCCAAATCTTTGACTGGGTTCCGCGCAAAAGGCGCGCGCTTCTGTCCCGCTGCCCGCCCGGGCACTACTGCCTGTTCTCCAGATACCACGGAATATTGATCACCACGATACGCCGGTTGCCGCGCATCAGCAGCAGCATCTTCAGCAGTGCGGAGCGCCGGTTGTGCAGCAGGCCCTCCCACCAATGCCGCACCACCAGTTCCGGCACCAGCACGCACACCTTGCAGGTCGCGCGTTCGCGCTCCACGCTAAGCACGTAGTCCACGATCGGGTAAAGGATGTACCGGTAGGGTGACTTCAGAGTCACGAGCTTGGGAATGCAGCGGCCAGCCGCGCGCAGCGGCGCCACAATGTCCTTCTCCCACGAATCTCCGAACGAATCAGCCGCTTCTCCCGTCTGCACGTGAACGCAGCGGATGTCGCACGACATCGACAGCGCGAACGAGAGCGCCTTCTCGCTGACGCGGCTCCAGCGGTCCACCGGCAAAACCACGATGGGCTCGCCCACCTCGGCGGGGACGAAGGGCCGGTCGAGATCGATCTCGCGATTGACGCGCACGTAGTGGCGATTCACGGCGCGCATGAACAGGATCATCACCACCACCAGCAGCGCGGTGATCCACGCACCCTCGGCGAACTTGGCCACCAGCACCACCAGCGTGGTGATGCCCGTAGCTACGGCGCCCACGCCATTCATGATGATGCGCGCCCGCGAACCGCCCTGCCGTCTCCAATGCATCACCATCCCCGCCTGCGACAGCGTGAACGCCATGAACGCGCCGATGGCGAACAGCGGAATCAACCGGTCCGTCACGCCGCCAAACACGATCAGCAGCAGCGCCGTCAGCGCCACCAGCACGTAGATGCCCCACGAATACAGCAGCCGCCGCCCGCGAATCAGAAAAATGTGCGGCATGTAGTTGTCCAGCGCAATGGCCCGCGTCAGCCGCGGAAAATCGGCGAATGCGGTGTTGGCCGAGAGCGCCAGCACCAGCAGCACGGACGCGATGGTGAGGTAGTAGAACCACCCCTGGCCCATCACCGCGCGCGTCAACATCGAGAGCACGCTCTCGTATCCCGGCTTGCCCGGATCGGTTGCCGCAATGTGGTAGGCGCGGCAAAGCAGCGCAATCCCCGCCAGGAGGATGGCCAGCAGCGCGATGATGATCGACAGTGTCGTCTTCGCGTTCTTGCGCGTCGGCTCGCGGAAGGCCATCACGCCGTTGCTCACCGCCTCCACGCCCGTCATCGCCGTGCATCCTGAAGAAAAAACCTTCAGGATCAGCCACCAGCTCACCATCGCGGTCGCCGCCGGAATCGTGTGCAGCGGCGTCGCCGGCGCCGGATGCCCCGCCGCATGAACCACCTGCCATCCGCCCACTGCGATCACGATCAGCAGCGTGGCCGTGAACAGATAGGTCGGGATCATGAACACCACGCCCGTGTCGTGCACTCCGCGCATATTCACGATGGTCAGAATCGCCAGCACCAGCAGGCACAGCTCCAGCGTGTGCGGTTGCAGGCTGGGCACGGCCGAAATCAGCGCGCCCACGCCCGCCGAGATGCCCACTGACGCGGTCAGAATGTAGTCGATCATCAGCGCCGCGGCCGCCAGCAATCCCGCGCCCTCGCTCAGGTTCTGGCTGGCCACGGTGTAGGAGCCTCCGCCGTGCGGATACGCCTCGATCGTCTGCCGGTAGCTGAAATATACGATCGTCAGCAGGATCACGATGGCCGCGCTCACCGGCACGATGTACTTCACGCCCATCAGACCCAGCGGGATCAGCAGCGTCAGCGCAGCCTCCGGCCCGTACGCCGCCGAGCTCAGCGCGTCCAGTCCGAAAACCGGAATCCCGGCTAGCGGACCAATGTGCTCGGCGCGCTCCTCGCTGGTCCTGAGCGGACGCCCGAAAAGTAGATTGAAAAAGCGCGTGTATACGCCCATGTATGACTGCCCGGCGGCCGTGAACTCAACGCGGGGAGTGCCGCCGATGCCAGTGTCTCATGGCGCGTAACCCCCCAGTCTTGAATTGCCTGCGCATCCGTGGAAAGAGCGGGCTCCATCCCCCAAGGGGAATCCGAGAATCCCCCAAACCGGTGATGAAGCATCGTGCGGCTGAGAATAGAATGGTGAAAAGTCGCAACTGTCAGTACCGTGATTGGGATCCAGTTCCGCTTCGCTTTCATGCGTGACACTATCAGTCCAGAACCGCATTGCGCCGAAGTGCCGCGGCTGTTGATCGCTCATGGATTGTGCTAACGTAATTCTGCATTGCCGGTCAGTGACTCTCCACAGTGCGGCGCTGGACGCGCCCTGCTGAGCGTTTCATCAAGACCCGTGAAGTGGCGGATTCGACCATGGCTGAGGATCGATACGATGTCTTCATCAGCTACAGGCGAGGTAAGGCAGCGGCCGAAGCGCGCCTCCTGCGGGAGAATCTGACGAAGCACGGCTTAAACGTCTTCCTCGATGTAACCGATCTGGGCCGGGGATACTTCGATGACTCGCTGTTGCGCCGGATCTCCGATACGCCGAATTTCCTGTTGATTCTGTCGTCGCACAGTCTCGACCGCTGCGCCAACGAGGGCGATTGGGTGCACCGGGAGGTCGCGCACGCCATCCTGTCGGAGCGCAACATCATTCCGGTAATGCTGCCCGGATTCAAGTTTCCCAAGGAGCTCCCGCCCAGTATCGCGAGCCTACCAAGGTATCAGGCGGTTGAGTATTCGCATACCTTCTTCGAGGCAACAGCCGGAAAAATCCTGGAAATGATCCAGACTGGGACAGCGGAGCGGCCGCGAACGCTCAAGGCCAAAGCTCGACTGGAGTCCGTGCCTGCGCGGGCGATCTCGAAGAAGGTCAGGCTGGCCTTGATTCTTGCTCTGGCCTCTGTCGCTGCCACGGCTGGCGGACTTGTACTCTGGCGGACGCTCTGGTCTCCTGACACGAGACTTCTCTCACTGGCAGCCCGTTTGCGCAATGACTTCCACGCGGCGCTCTCCGCCATGCCGCCGGCGGGCGCGCCCGACTTCACCAGCACCAGGAATGACATTCAGGGGCTGTTAACCATCGATCCCAGTAGCGGTTATGGCGTCTATTATTCCGGCGAGGTCAAACGAGTTCAGAACCGGTCGCTGTTTACTCCGAAATCCTGCGTAATTCCAGGCGCTCTAAATGGGCAGCTGAACTCGATGGACTACTATGAGAGCGATTTCATTCGCTACCTGGAAATCGAGCGCACCCTCCCCGCGGCGGAAAAGGGAGGGGACTATTCGCTGACGCCGTGTTATTCGCGCCCCGGGGGATACTGTGTTCAGCGGACGGCGTGGATCGAGCAACTATTGGCCGACGATAGCTACCAGGAGGCATTGGTGACGAGCGACCAGCAAATCGCTCAGCAGTATCTGGAGACCGCGATCGCCTACGCGCAGAAGGTTCTCGCAAGCTATCGCGATATTAACAATCGGCCCGGGTTCCAGGAATGCATCGACACGCAGGTGCTTCTGCAAGAGGCGCAGCAAAAGCTCGAAGATCTCAAGAAAACCGGCGCACAGGCAAAGCAAACGGCAGGACCGGGCGCGCGATGATCCGAAGCTTACTGAAGCCGGCCGGATACCGGATCTTTCTGGTTGGAGTAGCCGGGCTTGGCGCCCTGCTCTACGGCATGGATATTGGCGTGATCGCGGCGGCCCTCCCGCATTTGATCGCCACCATCCAGATGTCGGTCACGCAGACTTCGTTCATCGTTGCCGCCGTGCTGGCTGGAGGCATGCTCGCGTCGCCTGCTGCCGGCTACCTCGCAGACGCTTTCGGACGGCGGACGATGCTCGCCGTCAGTGGCGCGATCTTCAATACCAGCGTCTGTCTGGTGGTCGCCTCCCACGGATTCGCTGCGCTTTTTGCGGGCAGGCTGCTTCAGGGGATCAGTTGCGGGATCATCGCCACCGTCGCGCCGCCTTACCTCGCCGAGTGCCTCAGCTCCAAGGTTCGCGGCCGGGGAACCGCGGTATTCCAGCTCATGCTGACCTTCGGCATCGCGGTTGCGGCCCTTATTGGTTGGATGTACACCCAGCGGGCGGAGCAATCGATGTCTCTGGCGCAAGGCGATGCCGGCCAGATCTTTGGCGTCCAGGATCACGCATGGAGGCTCATGCTCCTCTCGGTGATTTACCCCGGAGTCTTATTCATGTGCTGTACGGCGCTCCTGAGCGAGTCGCCGCGCTGGCTCTTTTTTCGAGGCAAAACTGAACGGGCCATCGCCGCCTTGCGCCGCGCCTGCTCTCCGCGGGAAGCCGAGGCGGAGTTATTGGCCATGCAGACCGCCTCGGCCGTTGAGCATCGGCGCGGCAGTTCCGAGTCTTTGCTCAAACGAAAATACATCGTCCCATTCCTGCTCGTGTGCCTGGTTTTGATCTGTACGCAGACCACGGGGATCAATTCTGTGCTCGGCTATCTGGTGCTCATCCTGCGCCAGGCGGGATTGAC
This sequence comes from Occallatibacter sp., assembly GCA_049522315.1. GTDB lineage: Bacteria > Acidobacteriota > Terriglobia > Terriglobales > Acidobacteriaceae > Telmatobacter. Next base: position 118,955 of record JBEKNY010000011.1, on the reverse strand, counting down.
GGCGGTCAATTCGACTGTGGGCGATGTATTGGTGAAGACCTTGAATTGTCTGATGACGATCGTGGCCATAGCGCTCGTCGATCGCAAAGGCCGCACCTTTCTGCTCAAGGTTGGCACGGCGGTGATCGTTTGCTCGCTTCTCGCGGCTGCCATTGCCCTCTCTTCCGCGGAATCGAAGCGATGGGATGCGAAAAGTGCGGTTGAGGCAGCCATGAAGGGGAACTCTGTAACTTTGGATCTGCGTACGGCTGCGCTTGGCGCGCAAACCGGAAACCAGCCTGGTATCCTGACCGTCCTCTATACGTGGGGAGACGGCAATCGCATGGCCTCTGTGTCCACCGGCGACGAAAGTCCCGTCCTGCGCATCGTCCCCCCCGACAAAAACCGGGACGCCGCGCTGGTCATTCGACGCGCCTCTTACGGCCCGTTGCCGTCAAAGTGGGTCGGTTGGTTTGTGGCAGGATGTCTGGCCATTTATATTGCAGCTTTTGCCGCCGGTCCCGGCGTCGTCGTCTGGCTCGTCTTGTCGGAATTGATGCCGATGCGCATTCGCTCAGTAGGCATCGGCGTGGCTCTCTTTCTCAATCAGAGTGTCGCGGCCGGCAATGCGGCCGCTTTTCTGCCCGTTGTGGGGCGCTTCGGCTACTCCAGCATGTTCTTCTTTTGGTCGGCGGCGACCGTGGTCTATTTCCTCACCGCGGCATTTCTTCTGCCCGAGACCAAGGGCAAGGTCCTCGAGGAAATCGAAGCGATGTTTTAGGGCCTGGTCAGTCCGGACCGGAATGCTTCACCGGTTGAGTCAAATCCCAACCCAAAATGGCTTTCCTTTTGCCGGCCGCCCGTTATCCGGCGCCAGGCCCCGCCGCCGGCAGCGTGAACAGGAATCTGCTTCCCTTGCCCACTTCGCTTTCGGCCCAGATGCGCCCGCCGTGCTGCTCCACAATGCTGCGGCACAGCGCCAGTCCCAGCCCCGTGCCGCCCAGCGCGCGCGCGTCGCTCGCGTCGCCCTGGTGGAAGCGCTCAAAGATGCGCTCCAGCTTCTCCGGCGCGATGCCGCGCCCCTGGTCCTCGACCATGAAGCACACCTCGCCGGCCCCCGAAGCGCCTGCGCCCGGCGCGCTTGTCTCCATGTCCCGCGCGGCCAGCCGGATGGTCGTGCCCGCCGCCGAAAACTTGATGGCGTTGGTCACCAGCTCACTCAGCACCTGCAACACCCGATCTTCGTCGGCATACACCGGCAAGGCGTTCACGTCGAAGCGGAAATCGATGCGCGCCTGCGTGGCTGCGTTGTGCGCCACGTCGGCCGCGCGCCGCAACAGCGTCACCGGTTCCACCGTCTCGCGGTTCAGCAGCAGCCGGCCTCTTTCTCCGCGGTCGAAGTCCAGAATGTCGTTCACCAGCCGGACCAGCCGGTCGCTGTTTTCGATGGCCATGTCGATCATCTGCCGTTGTTTCTCCGGCCGCTTGTCCAGCGTGCCCGACTGGATCAGCCCCAGCGACGCGCGCAGCGATGTCAGCGGCGTCTTCAATTCGTGGCTCACAGTGGAGATGAACTCGTCCTTCATCTTCTCCAGACGCCGCCTTTCGCTCACATCCTGGAAGGCCACCACCATGCCGCATACCTGGCCGTCTTCCAGCAGCGGATTGGCGCTGTACTCCACCGGAATCGCCTTGCCGTCCTTGCGCCAGAACACCTCATCCCGCATCCTGATCGGTTCGCTCCGCCGCAGCGCCTGCAAGATCGGGCTCGTCGATAGCGAATACGGCGTCCCGTCGGCGTGGCTGTGGTGAATCAGATCGTGCAAGCCGCGCCCCACCAGTTCGTCGACCGCATATCCCAGCGCCCGGGCGCCGGCTTCGTTGATGAAGGTCACCTTACCGTCAAGATCCATGCCGAAGATGCCATCGTCTACGGCTTCCAGAATCAGCTCGCGCTGCCGTGTGGCAATGTGCAGCGCCTCTTCGGCCTCGTACTGCTCGGTCACGTCCATGCCGTGGATCAGCACAAACGGCCGTTCGCCCGGCAGTTGCATGCGCCGGCTGCGCACCGCGATGCGCCGGTACACCGCGTCGCTCCGCCGCAGCGGCAACGCCCCCTGCCACTCTTCCTCGCTCTCCAGCGTGTTCAGGCAATCCTGGAAGGCCGCCGCACCTTCGGCGTCCATCAACTCCGTCACCATGCGCCCCACAAGAGCTTCGGCGCGGTAGCCCAACGTCTCGGCCGTAAACGCGTTCAGTGAGGTCAGCCGTCCCTCCATCGAGCAGGTGAAGACGAAGCCCAGGCTGTTCTCCACCACCTCGCGATAGCGGGCCTCGCTCTTGAGCAGCGTCTTCTCCATCTCGCGCTGGTCGGTCACGTCCTGGCCGCTCACGATCAGGTACTGGATCTCTCCGTTCGGGCCTTGCAGCGGCCGCAGCGTCCAGCTGATGCGCCGCGTCTCGCCGCCGCTCACCCGCCACAGCGTCTCATGCGGTCCTGAATCCTGCCCCGCCGAAGCCTCGTGCAGCTTGCCCGCCGCCCAATCGTGGTCGTCCGCCCCCAGAAACTCCTCGACAAACAGCCGGCCCACCGCGTGCGCCAGGCTCAACCCGGTCAGGCGCGCGCAGGCATAATTCATCCGCACCACGCGCCCCGCAGTGTCCAGCACCGCCACCAGCGCGGGAATCGAATCCAGCGTTGCCGCCACAAAGCAGCGCTCCATCGCCAGCGCCTGCTCCGTGCGCTGCAAGCGCCGCTGCGCCTGCTCCTGCATCCGGATCCGGTTGTACAGCTCCAGCCGTGTCACCGCCTGGCGGCCCAGAAGCTCCAGCAGAGTCAGATGTTCCGGCTTGAACTGGTCCGTCTTGCGCGCCAGCACCGCCATGGTGCCGATCGTTTGTTCATCGCTGCTGAACAGCGGCACGGCAGCGTAGGAGAGGCAAGCACCGGCCCCGGCCAGCGGAATCCCCTCGGGAGGAAAGCGCGGATCTTGGCCGGCGTTCGCAATCAGCAGCGGTTCGCCCTTCTCCAGCATCCAATGGCACGCTGTCGTCGCGCGCGGCTGGTCGGCCGCCTTGAATCCGAAGCGCGCCTTGAACCAAAGCCGGTTGAAATCCATCCACCCGATGTAGGCATAATCGGCGTCGCACAGCACCGCGGCAAGCTCAACCAGCTCGTTCAGCGCAGGATCGGGGTTGCGATCGAAAAGGCTTATCTCGGGGCGCACCGCCTCATCCTGGTTCTCTCCGGCATGCGAACCGACCGTCGCGCTCATAGATACACGTTCCCGAGTGTCCAGTATCACGGAGATTGACAAACTTGGCTCTTCCACGATCCGGTTATTCGGAGGAAAACGCGGTACCACCCAAGTACCCGCGATTTTTGTCCCATTCGATTCTAAAGGTGATTACTATAGACACCCGTCGATAGGTATGTGCCCCACTTCGTCAAAAAACTCAGCCGAAGCCGATGCCGATCTCTGATCCCTGACCACTGAACACTGAACACTGAACACTGACCCCTGACCCCTACCTCTCAGTGTCCCGGAAGCTTGCAGCAGTCTCCCGCCTCAGGGGGCTCATTTGCGCCCGCGTCCAGAACCACCTTCCAACTGCCATCGGGCTCTTTGCGCCACATCGTGATGTATCTCCCGCTCGTCAGCACAGGGTTCCCGTTCGCATCCTTGCTGCGTCCCTCGTAGTGGCCCCACGTGTAGCCCATATCCCCTGAAGGCCCCATCGTGGCATCCGTAGGCGTCCACGTCAGTTGGTAGTCCTTGGGCGACCAGTTGGCCGACTTGGCAATCGCCACCTTGCCGATCAGCGGCGCCGCCCCGTTGCCCAGCACCACACCGTCGCCGGCAAACCACTCCGCAAATCCTGCCCCTCCGCGTTCCAGTACATCCTTGGCAAAGCGCGCCTCCAGGTCGAAGAGCACCATCTTGCCCGGCTTCACCGTCGTATCGGACAGAGGATTGGGCGCCTGCGATTGCGTCCCCGGCTCCAGCAACTGCGCCCACGCCGGGCTCGAACCCATTCCCGCCGCCAATCCGGCAATCACCGCCAAAGAAGAAAGATTCCGCACTAAAAAAAAGCACCGCCATCCAGTCACGATCCAACCCTCCAACGAATTTGAAATCTATGCGCTCATCCTACAACGCTGGGCTCCGCCGCTGCTGCGCTCCCCATTCCCGCGCGCCCGCTCAATCCGCGTCGATCTCGTCTGCCCGGCCCCGCTGCCGCATGGCCGCGCTATCGCTGATTTTCCGCGGAATCTCGCCCGATGCCGAAGCGATGCTCCGTCTGAAACCCCTCCCCTGCCCGCTCGTCTAATCATCCAAATCCCTGCTCTGCCACGCAGGTATACTAAGGGTTGGCAAAGCAGGGCACGAACACTCTGGAACCATAGACCCCCGTCTCAGGGGGCTTTTTGCCGCAGGGGGGATCTCCCCTGGATGCCCGGCCTTTCCCCGGGGAAGGAAGCATATGGGAACCCTGCTCGACTCCATCCAGTCTCCCGCTGACCTCAAGCGCCTGGATTCCGCGCAGATGGCCTCGCTTGCCGGCGAGATCCGCGAGTTCCTGATTCAAACCCTCTCCAGGACCGGCGGTCATCTCGGCCCCAATCTCGGTGTCGTCGAGCTCACCATCGCCTTGCACGCCGTCTTCTCCACGCCCGAGGACAAGATCCTCTTCGACGTCAGCCACCAGGCCTACATCCACAAGATCCTCACCGGCCGCCGCGACCGCTTTGAGACTATCCGCCAGCCCGGCGGCCTCAATGGCTTTATGCTGCGTACCGAGAGCGAGCATGACTGCTATGGCGCAGGCCACGCCGGAACCGCGCTCTCCGCGGCGCTGGGCATGGCCGTGGCCCGCGACCTGGCCGGCGGCCACGAACACGTCGTCGCCGTTGCCGGCGACGCCGCTTTCACCAACGGCATCTCGTTTGAAGCCCTCAACAACATCGCCGTGCAGACCAGGCGCATGATCGTCGTCCTCAACGACAACCAGTGGTCCATCGACCGCAACGTGGGCGCCGTGGCCCGTTACTTCCACCGCATCGTCACCAACGAGCGCTACCAGCACCTGCACGAGCGCGCCACGCGCCTCATCGAGCGGGTCGGCGGCAAAACCGCCGTGAAAGTCGTTCGCCGCGCCGAGGAGGCCGCCAAAAGCATGTTGTGGCCCTCCATCCTCTTTGAGGAGTTCGGCCTGGAATACTTCGGCCCCATTGACGGCCACAACATCCCGCTGCTGGTCGGGACCTTCAAGTTCCTCAAGACCCTCGACCACCCCGTTCTGCTCCACGTGCTCACGCAGAAGGGCCGCGGTTTTCAGCCCGCCATCGACGGCCAGAAGAAGTTTCACGGGCTCGGCCCCTACGATCCCGAGACCGGCGAAACCCCTGACGGCTCGCCCACCTGGGCTGAGGCCTTCGCCGCCACGCTCGCCGATCTCGCTGCCAAAGACGAGCGCATCGTCGCCATCACCGCCGCCATGCCCAACGGCACCGGCCTCGATCTCTTCCGCCCGCGCCATCCCAAGCGCTACTTCGACGTGGGCATCGCCGAAGAGCACGCGGTCATCTTCGCCGCCGGTATGGCCACGCGCGGCTACCGCCCCGTTTGCGCCATCTACTCCACTTTCCTGCAGCGCGCCTTCGATCCCGTCGTCCACGACGTCTGCCTGCAGAAGCTTCCCGTGCTCTTCTGCATGGATCGCGCCGGCCTCTCCGGCGACGACGGCCCCACCCACCACGGCCTCTTCGACATCGCTTACCTGCGCGGCATTCCCGGGATCGTGCTCATGGCGCCCAAGAACGAAGACGAGCTGGCCGACATGATGAAGTCCGCCCTCGAGCTTCCCGGCCCCAGCGCCATCCGCTATCCGCGCGGCGCCGTCGCCGGTGTCGCCCGCAAGCCCGAGCCGCAATCGCTCCCCATCGGCAAGGCCGAGGTCCTCTCCGACGGCTCCGATGTGGCTATCCTCGGCCTCGGCCCCATGATCGCCCTCGCGCAGGAGCTTGCCGCCGCTCTCGAACGCGAAGGCTACTCTGCCGCCGTCATCAACCCTCGCTTCATCAAGCCGCTCGACCGCGAGCTGCTCCAGCGCTACGCCTCCCGCGTCGCCGCCTTTGTCACCTTTGAGGACCACGTGAAAATGGGCGGCTTCGGCTCGGCCGTCGTTGAAGCGCTCGACGAAATGGGCCTCGCCCTTCCCGTCGTCCGCATCGGATGGCCCGACCAGTTCATTGAGCACGGCAAAGTCGATCGGCTCCGCGCCAAATACGGCCTCACCGTCGAAGCCGCCCTCGCCCAGGTCCTCCCGCTGCTCACGCGCCGCCGGCCCAACCTCGTCGCCTCCTGAACGGTCGCCTGCTCAGTCGCTCACTCGCCGCTCTAGTATCCTTCATGCATGTCCCTCGGCATCCATCCATCGCGCTGGCCACGCCGCTGGCTTCTCTGGATTGCTGCGGGCCTCGTTTTGCGCCTGGTCTTCGTCTGTTTCCCGCGCCCAGTCGACGACGACACCTGGGACTACCTCCAGATGGGCCACAATCTCTGCCATTACGGCATCTACGGCACCGGAACCGGCGACGACCTCGGACCCTCAACCTACCGGCTGCCTGGGTATCCCATCTTTCTCGCTACGTTTGAGCAACTCTTCGCGCGCATCTGGCCTAACACCTGGTTCACTACCGTCTTTCTCGTGCAGACCATTGCCGATCTCGTTTCCGGTCTTCTGCTTGCGGCCTTTGCCCGCCGCTTCCTCTCGGAACGCGCGGCAGAAGTGTCTCTCGCCCTTGCCATGCTCTGCCCCTTCACTGCGGTTTACGCCGCCATCGCCATGACCGAGTGCTTCTCCATCTTCGCTGTCTCTCTCGGCGTCTATGCGGCCGGCCGCGCCCTCGCGGCTGAAACCTCCGGTTCCCGCGACCTCTGGGCCTTGATCCTCGCCGGTTGTGCCGCGGCTTTCGCCACGCTCCTCCGCCCCGACGGCATCGTTCTCTTCGGCGCCATCGCCCTTGGATTGTTCTTCTACACACTTCGCGCCCGCGCAGCCGCGCAATCCCTTGGCACTGCTCTCCGTCGCAGCCTCGCCGCCACATCCATCTTCTGCGTTATTGCCCTGCTCCCTCTGGTCCCGTGGACCGTGCGCAACTGGGAGGTCTTTCAAGTCTTTCAACCGCTCGCGCCGCGCTACGCCGACCCCGGCGAATTGTCTATTGCTGGCGCGCGCCGTTGGCTCCGTACCTGGACAATCGATTTCGTCGACACTGCCATCGTTTGCTGGAGGTTTCCCGGCGAATTCGTCGACCCCGCCGACATTCCCCCGCGCGCGTTCGATTCACCCGCGCAGCGTGCGCAAACGCTCCAGCTCCTCGCCGAATACAACCGCGATTACACCCTCACTCCCTCGCTCATCGATCGCTTTGCCGCCGTCGCCGGCGAGAGCATTCATGACCATCCATTTCGCTACTACGTTGCCCTCCCCATTCTGCGCGACACCGACATGCTGCTCCGCCCCAGGACGCTGGAGTTCGACCTCGACGTCTTCTGGTGGCGATGGGGCGAACACCCCGCCCAAACCGTTTTTGCGATTCTCCTCGGCCTCATGAATCTCTTCTATGTCGCTGCTGGCGCCTGGGCCTTCATCCGCGGCCGCGTTCCATGGGCATTGATCTTCATCTCCTACATCGCTGTGCGCTTTATCATCCTTGGCGCCATGGAGAATCCAGAGCCGCGCTACACGGTGCAATTTTTTCCCATCTTGATCATCGCCGCGGCCGCGCTCATCCACTCCCGCCCGATCTCCGGCGCATCCCTCAGCACAACCTCACGACACGCTGACTTGCTAACTCGCTGACTTGCCGCCTCGCTGCCTTGCTATCTCACCCACCCACGGTCCAGCCTCTCTGCATCCTGATTTCTGACCCCTGATCCCTGATCCCTGGTATGCGACAATCCTCGTAAGACTGTCTTTTACATGCGACTGCTTCATTTTTTCCCGGCTCTGTTGATCGTTGGTTGCTCGTTTGCGGCTCTCCCGGCCCATCCGCAGCCTGAATCACAGGTGCCTCCCGTTCCGCTGGTTCTTGCCGGCGGCACGGTGGTCGACGTCACCGGCTGGGGCGACTCCGCGCGCGACATTCCCGGCGCTATCGTCGTCATCAGCGACGGCCGCATCACCGAAGTCGGCCTGCCCGGCGAGGTGGCCATCCCAAAAGACGCGCGCATCATCGACTGCGCCGGAAAATTCCTCATCCCCGGCCTCATCGACGGCTATGCCGGCATGAACTCTCAGGCGCAGGCCAATGCCAACCTTTACATGGGCGTCACCACCGTTGTCGCCCGCGCCGACTCCGAGCGCGGCTTCATCGAAACCGGCGCTCAGCCCAGCCCGCACGTCTACCCCATCGACACCATCGGCGTCACCGACAACTGGAGCCTGCTGGCCCGTCATCCTGAGTGGGTCTCCAAGCTGCGCGAGGGCGCGCATCCCGTTGAGCTCAGCCCGCAGGATACCGCCCGCCAGATGGTCGATACCGCCCACATCGGCACGCGCGTCCTGCTCCTCACCGCCCATCTCACCGCCGCCAACTCGCAGTGGATCGTCGCCCGCGCTCACGAGATGGGCCTCGTCACCTACGGCGAGTTCGTAGCCACGCCCTACCGCGTAGGCGTCGAGGCCGGCGTCGATGCCCTCGTCCACATGGACCACTACATTCTCGGCGTCCTTCCCGACGAGTTGCAGCGTCCCCTGGTCGACGACCCCGGCGGCCCCTCGGCCGACACCGCCTTCGACTACTCCGAGCGCGTTCCCCCCACCGACGCACGCCTGCGCGACTACGCCCATTTCCTCGCCGCGCACCACGCCGCGCTTCTGCCCACCTTCAGCCTCAATTATGCCGAGCTCCCCGGTCACCGCAATCTCTGGAAAGAGCCTGCCGCGGCCCTGCTCGACCCCGGCCGCATGTACCACCCCGCCGATCCCGCCACCGGCGACATGAACTACCCGCTGCCCGCCTGGTCGCACCACCTGCCCGGCATGGCCCAGCGCTGGATGGAAGAGGACCTCCAGAAGAAAGCCGCCCAATCCGCCCTCCGCCTCTGGCGCATCAACGAAACCATCTTCTCCGCCTTCCCCCACTACCTCGCCGGCTCCGGCGCCGACGCCATGGGCGCCATGCCCGGCATCTCCCTCCACACCGAGCTCGAGCTGCTCGTCCGCCTCGGCCTCTCGCCCCGCGAAGCCCTTGCCGCCGCCACCAATAATTACGCTCTCCAATTCGGATGGAACGAGCTCGGCCTCATCGCTCCCGGCCGCCGCGCCGACATCCTCGTCCTCGACTCCGACCCCACCGCCAGCATCTGGAACGCCCGCCGCATCTCCCTGGTCCTCCTCGACGGCGAACCCCTCGACCGCGACGCCCTCCTCCACCTGCGCAAGTAACCCCGTGGGCGCCGGCTCGCCGACCTCCGGCTCGCTAACTTGCCAACCTGCTGCCCCGCTGCCCCCCATCATGTACCCTTGATTCCAGCACTCTATTCCCGCCATCATGCCCCGCATACTCAGCCGAGCACGCCCCAAACGCCAGCGCCACAACCGCTTGCTCCTTCTTATCGCGTTCTACAAATTCCTCCACGCTCTGCTCTTCTTCGCCATCGGCATCGGCGCCCAACGCTTGCTCCACAAGGACATCTCCGACCAGATCGATCTCCTCGCCCGCCATCTGCGCTTCAATCCCGAGTCGCACCTGGTCAACTTCCTCCTCGACAAGGCCTCGCTCCTCAACGATCCCATCCTGCGCCGCATCGGCTTCGTCGCCTTCTCCTACGCCGCCATCACCTTGGCCGAGGGCATCGGCCTCTATCTCGAGAAGGCCTGGGGCGAGTTCCTCACCCTCGCCATCACCGCTTCCTTCCTGCCTTTGGAACTCTTCGAGGTCTTTCGCCGCATCACCTGGTTCCGCGTTGGCCTGCTCACCATCAACCTGCTCGTCTTCCTCTATCTATTGCGCCTCGTCCTCGACCGCGCCCGCCTCCGCGCCAAAACGCGCAACAAGTCCTCCGCTTGACCGGCGCCGCTCACCCACCGGCTCGCCGGCCAGTTGGCTCGCTAACTTGCCAACTTGCTAACTCGCTAACTCGCCATTTCGGGGGTGCCCCATCCAAGCTCCGCTTGGGTGGGGGCTGACTCGCTGACCTGCTAACTTGCACTTGCTGGCTCCGCGGGTGACCCACCTCCCGTCGAAGCCAGCTCAGCAAGACGAGGCGCACTCTGGCCTCGCGCCGCAAATCGCGCCACATGAACCGGGGCCTTAGCTCCTGAGGGAAAGCTTCTTTAAATTGACCCACTACCGAGAAATCGCGCCGCTTGGAAATGTCGAATCAACCTGCGGCTCTTGAATCCTTCGCATCTCTCAGCGCAGTTGCAGTTCTTCAACACGCTCTCCGGCGTATTCCCGCCGGCAATGAATCACTGAGCTGGTGATGCTGTTCAGTACGAATTCATCGCTGATTTCGAAGGGGTAAATGATCTCAAGGAAAGCCGGAACATCTTCCAGTCCGGCTGCGCGCACCTCTGCAGCGAAATTCTGGACGTCAAACAATCCCCTCTTGTCCGGCCAGCCCCAGTGCGAGTCGCTTTGAAAGTCGGTATTTTGCAGATGGAATGCCCCTATGGATCGGCCCAGGCCATTCAACCATTCGGGCATCCTTGCATTTGGGCCATAGAGCGGCTGATAAAGTGCGTGGCCGATGTCGATCAGGAGTTTGACGGGAAGGGCGCAACTCGTCTCAAGATCGGCGAGAAACCGCTTGGATTGTTCGACCGTGTGCGGCAACTCCCGGGCCAGTGGAGTGCATTCCACCTGAATCCTCTCCAGCCCCGCCTGTTTTGCGGCAAACGTCAATTCCGCGACGGCTTCCAGCAGGTCGCGGTACCGCTGGGCGCTGCGCTTGGGATCGGCTGCGTCGGCCACGCTCATGCCGCCGAGCGGACCGCCCGATGCCTTCGCTCCCACCGACGCAGCCACATCGAATGCCCGCTTCCACCATTCGCGAGACGCAGCTCTGCCTTCCGCCTCGGGATGCAGCAGGCCATCGAAGCAATAGTTGGCAAGTCCGCTGAATGCGCTCTCGATTTCAATACCCCACTCGTCTGCCGCTCTGCGTACTCGGGCCGCCATCGTGTTCCGGCTTGCATCGGGCCACCACGGATCGAGCAGGTCGTAGGTGAACTGGACGAGGTGCACGCCGAGCTTCCGGCTCACAAGTTCCGCCCATGCGTCAGGCTCGACCCAACGCTTGATTGCAAAGCTGAGATTGACTCCAAATTTCATCGCGGCCTCCTTCTTTACTCCAGATTCGTGTGACGTCCGCGCATCTGCTCCGCCGTCTGCCCGGTTCGCTCCCGAAGCAGAATCGAGATCAGGTCGAAGAACACAAGCTCTGCCGCTTCAAAGAGGCTCCCCATGGGCAGCAGGCTGGCGCTTGAGTTCTGATCGCTGGCCATGGTTTGCGCCCTCAACTCGATCACCGCATCCGCTTCCCTTGCTGCGCGTCCGGCAGTCTGCGCGGTGACGATCATGACCCGCGCCCCAGCCTGGTGCGCCACGTCTTCCAGGGCCGACACCGTCGAGAACGCGCCGGGACCGGCACTGGCGATCAGCAGATCGCCCTCCCCGATTGCGGGCGTGGTCATGTCGCCGGCGTAGTGCGCGTCAATTCCAAGGTGCATCAGCCGCATGCAAAGCGCCTTCATCATCAGGCCTTCGCGCCCCACGCCGTAACAGGCAACGCAACGGGCCTTCAGAATCTCCTCGCACATTCGTTCCACGTCGTCGGCAGAGGTTCGAGCAAGAGCTTCGGCAACTTCTTTCATGGCTGTCTGGGCCATCTGGTTGAACTTATGATCTTGAGTTTTCATCACCGATTCCTGACTGCGCGTGAGGGTTTTCAGACTGGAATAGACTACACCTTCCCTGCGCAAAACAACCTGAAGAATCTCCACATTGGCATGTGCCCCCGGTCTCAGCGAAGCAAACTCACCGCGACAGGGGGCGCCCCCATCCAAGCTCCGCTTGGGTGGGGGCCGACTCGCTAACTTGCGAACACGCGCGCAGCGCGGCTAACTTGCTAACCTGCCAACCTGTGCCCCGCCACTTCGGGGTGCCCCAGAGCCTGCCCTGAACGAAGTCGAAGGGAACCTGCATTTCGGGCTCTTCTCCACCCACAAGAGCTGGTCACGGGATCGCGGCTGACTCGCTAACTTGCGAACACGCGCGCAGCGCGGCTAACTTGCTAACCTGCCAACCTGCTGGCGGGTGACGTACCTCCCGTCGAAGCAAACCCATCACGACAAGGGGTGCCCATCCAAGCTCCGCTTGGGTGGGACACCACAAACCCCTATTTTCGCAGTGTCATCCCGAGCGAAGGTCGCCGCGGCGGCCGGAGCCGAGAGCCTGCCCTGAGCGGAGATCGCGAAGCGATCGGAGTCGAATGGGGATCTGCGGTTGTTTTTCGTCTTGTATCAGGCCGTGGCTTCAGCCATGCCGTAACCGGCCACCCATTTTTCAAGAAATAAAGTACGCGGCGAAGCCGCGATTGAAACCACGTCTCAAAAACCGATCGACCACCCGGCCAGACTCCCCGCCTGTGCGCAAGAACCGCTTCCCACAAGCCGACTTATCGGTACCGATACTTTCGGTTTCGGCGTGGAAGCGCCCACTGTAGCGGATTCCAGCGAAACACCCCCTGTGCCGGAAAAAACCGAGAGCGGACTGGAAACAGATTGAAAAGAGATTTGCAAACCTGTGGAACAGGAAGAGAATCACGAAAAAGGCTCACGCGGGTCGTGGGCTAGAATCCATATGTGAAATCCCGATGAATATGGGCTCCCAGCAGAGGAGAACTAACGTTATGAAAACCACACGCCGTAACTTTATCAAGATTGCCGGTCTCACCGGCAACAGCCTGATGCTGCCATGGAAGTCTGAAGTATCCAGCGCCGGGGCAGCGCCGTCGGCGCCTGAGCAAAGAGCAGGAGAACACTACGAGTTGTCCAACGAGAAGGTTCGGCTGGTGCTGGACAAGGAAGGACGGCTGGTGGAGTTGAGTAACCTTCAGACAAGACACAATTATCTGGCGGCGACTGCGGCGCGGCATGCGCCGTGGCGGATGTATTATCGCTCAAAGCTGCCTCCGCTCGGCGGCGCGCTGGACTTGGAGATCCCGACTGATGGCCAAAGAGGACAGGTCAAACGCGAGGGCAACAGTCTGGTGCTCTCGTATGAAACCCTGACGGGAACTGTGCCGCTGGCCGGCAAGACGCAGGAATTGCAGTTCGGCTTGCAGGTACGGATCGCTTTGGAAGAGGACCGGCTGATTTGGAACGCCAGGATTGAGAACCGGGAGAATGAAAAAGGACTCGAGGTTAGCGAGATCTGGCTGCCTTGGATCTACGGAATTGGTGACATGGGGATGGGCGCGGAAGCGGACATGCTCTACTGGCCGGACCGGGGCGGGCGCCGAGTAAAGGCGCCGTACAACAAGTTGGTGGCTGCGATTGGCTCTCGGCCTCAACCCTTGGGCTTCGGGTCGAATCCAACGTGGCTGCAAGGCGACACTGGGGCGCCCGATTACCGTCTCACCTATCCCTATCCGGGATGCATGCAATGGTTCACGTTCAACAACCGCCAGGAAGGCTTGTATTTCGGCAGTCACGACAAGACGCTGATGAGCACCGTGCTGGACGTCACGGCGGATGACCAGAAGGCGATGTCGGCCGCGATTGTGAAGTTTCCGTTCGTCAGGGCGGGGGAGACTTGGGACTCGGAGCCGGCGGTGTTGCAACTCTACCGGGGTGACTGGCACGAAGCGGCGCGAACTTACCGGGCATGGGCTGAAACCTGGATCCAGAAGCCCAATCCTCCGGAGTGGGTCCGGCGTGCGCCGGGATGGATCCAACCGTTCTTGAAGGACCAGGACGGACTCATTTTGGCCACCTATGCTGATTTGCCGGGCATGCTAAAAGAAGCCCAAACGGTGGGGATTAGCCTGTTATACATCGCCGGTTGGGTAAAGCAGGGCTTCGACAGTTATTATCCCGAATACGACCCCGACGAGGCGATGGGAGGAGAAGCCGGCCTCAAGCAGGCGCTGGCAGAAATAAAACAGGCCGGCGGCAGGGCGTTTCTTTACACCCAGGGACAGTTGATTGATCCGGTCACGGAGTGGTATCGGAAGGGCGGCTACAAGTCTTGCGCCCAGGATGTCTGGGGTTACCAATATCGCGAGACCTATCCCGAAGACGAGAGAGGCGCCTTTACGGAGGTGTGGAGCAGCAAATGGTTTGGCGTAGCCTGTCCGGCGGCTCAAGGCTGGGGCGACCAATTGGTGTCCCAGGCGAAGATGGTGCTCGGCTACGGCACTCAAGGCGTTTTCTATGACCAACTGGGAGGCGCTCCTCCCTACATCTGTTTTTCCGATGAGCATCTGCACACCAGGCCGTCTCTGGCGGTCGGCCCGTGGAAGGTGAAGAACTTTCAGCGCATCCGCGAAGTGATCAAGGCGCACGACCCCGAAGCCATTTTGGTGAACGAGTTGGTTAGCGATTGCTATGCCGGCTGGGCGGACATCGTTTGGTCCGAGGGCGTCGGTTTTTATGTTGACCCGGAGTCATTCGGAGAGATGTTTCGCTATACCTTCCCGGAACCGATCCTCACCAACCGCCCCGGTGGCGCGGAGGAGTATGACAGCCGGAAGCAACTTGGCCTTGCGTTCGCTCTGGGACTGCGCTTCGATATCGAAAACCTGCGGAATTTGCGAATTTCCGAGGTCGCGCATTACCTGAGCAGACTTACTCAACTTTACAAGAGTCATGCCGGCCTTCTGCTGGATGGTCGTTTTGTGGATAACGAAGGTTTCCTGTGCGACAACGACCAAGTTTCTTCCCATGCTTTCGTGGCCGGAAACCGCATGGCGGTGACACTGTGGAACCCTACCGATGTGGCGCAACGAGCCAGAGTGTTGGCGGTGGGCTACGAGTTTGAAGTGGCGGAGTGGCAGGATCCAAGCTGGTCCGGCTTGGACCATTCGGTCATGCCGGGCGATGTGGCGGTACTGATTTTTCGCCGTGCGTAGAGTTGGAAGGTGGAAGATTGGGCGTTATTGCGTTTAGAAATGAAGTGGGGAGCGATATGGGCAAAGGGCTTCCCGTGATCTTTGTAGTGGATAATGCAGGTCAATCAGCGCGTGGAATAATCGTAAAACTTGATAATGAAGAAATCGCTTTCACGCGGGAAGTGGATTTTAGCGGTCTATATGTATGGGTCCGGTGTCCCAAAAGACACTGCAAAGTCATGAATACTTATCCAAAAATCGGCCGATAAGGGAAACGCTCAGGCAGAGACCAGCCTGGGCTACCTGTATGCCTTCGGAGGGCCGCTACCGAAGGATTTGAAGAAAGCCTGTTTGAATGTCATCACGGGAAACTTTTCGATATCGAAGAAATCGGCGTTCAAACCTATACCCAAACCGGCGGCGCGATCAGCTTGTCGGGACGGCCGGATTCGAACACTGAAGATAGGTAACGATAAACGCCCATTTCGCCACAAGGACGCGCCTGTCCCCAACTTCGGATCCAAGCAAGAGAAACCGGCAGCTAGAAGCTGCCTTTCGCTCCGCTGACCGCTGACCCGCCGGCCCGCTAGCCCCGCTAACCCCGCTAGCTCCGCCAACCCCGCTGTCCGCCCCGGAGCCCGCCCTGAGCTTGCCGAATGGGGATCTGCGCTTGCCTTTCGTCGTTTTGAAAGGGCACGAGCGGGGCACCCACCCGGCGGGTGGGTCGCGTGCCGCACCCGCCCCCACTTCTTTTTTGAAGAATAAGTGCGCGGCGAAGCCGCGCTCAAACCCCGCCGTTCGTTCCGTCCTGGCGCCGCTCGGGTGGGATCACGGCGGAGGGAGCGCGAGGCTTCAGCCCCACGAATCCCCGCCCACCCGTTTTTCAAGAAATAAAGTACGCGGCGAAGCCGCGATTGAATCCAGGTCTCAAAAGCCGATCTACCACCCGGCCAGACCCCCCGCCTGTGCGCAAGAACCGCTTCCCACAAGCCGACATTGCGGTACTAACCCGGATTCTCGATGAGTGATTCGGGCGGGTGGCCCATCCAACCAAACATTGGGGTGCCCCGGTTTTAGGTTGGGCCACCCGCCGCTACTACAGGCTATCTATATAGGTTTACATAAAGGTACTACAGGGCGTTCTGGAAGCCTTTTGTAATCAATGCAGTGCGGACACTTCGTACACCGTTTATGCGTGGAAAACTCGCGGGATTCACACCGGAATGTGGATGTTCGCGCGCGACAGCAGCGGTAATGTGCGGGCACAATTCTAGCTTCAGATCAAGGCAAAGTGATAGGTAATAAGAATCTGCTTGAAAAGGCTCTCGTTTACTGGGTCGAGAAATGAACCCAGCGAAGTAACCTCGAATGAAGCATGGGATCGAGAATAAATAGCGTAGGCCGTTCTCTCAGGGGCGTGCCGTGATCGGTAGCGAATTCCATCGGGCTTGACAGGGTGTTTTCTCAAGGCTGCTGACCACTGTTGAGCGATCTTGTACGAGCCTGTAGTCAGCCGCCCGTCTGCACCAATACTGCTAAGCCCGCCTGAGTCAACTAGATCGATGAAGCGTAGATCCTCTGTCAGCTTCATTCGCGTTATCTGTCGCTCGTTAAGATAGGCGCCAGAGACAGCCGGTACTCCGGTCGTAGAGCCACATGATTCCAACAAACAGCATTCGGGGTCGGCGCCGGCATATAAGACACCGAACGATCCAGGCTCAGGACAGTCCGGGTCATCGAAACGATGTCCACCAGAGGTTCCAAAAAATATCGGATCGCGAATTTTCCTGTGATGGCGATAAATAAATTCGCCTGTCTGAAGCGTGAATATACGTGGTTTCTGTGTGCGCAATTCAGTGTGGGGGAGCGGATGTTCGCCTGGCAAGTCGATCATATCGCTCCTTGTTCGCCGTAGCCACACGCTGCGCTTACTACATCATCAGCAGATCCTTCCCGAAGAGCATCGATGGGTGTTCTATTACCAAGCCTTTCGCTAGGGATTGTGAAGAAGTTAAGCTGCATCCAAGGGTCAAGTTCGCTCAGTTGCCCAAGAACCTTCTCCAGACCTTTGAGCGTTCTTCCTTCATCAAATTGAAAGCATGGATAGCTATACCCACGCTTACCTTGCGTGAGCGCAAGGAGCTGGTTAGAAGCCCGTCGCTTATCTACCGCCTGGCGAGAGATGTTCAACAATTCGGCTACCTGTTCGGAGGTAAGCACGCCTCCCGAGGTCTTTAGCATCTGCTGTCGAAGGCCGATACCTCTGATCTTCGCGTCGATAAGGGGATCCTGTACTGCCAGTTCACACATCCATGAGGCGGAACTGACGGCTTCGAGCATTACTAAATGGTCTGTAGGCGCAGACGTAGCCTCGTCGATCATCGAATTCGTAAGGTCGTCCTCAAAGGATTTGACCGCTCTCAGCACGCGAGTATAGAACGCTGGATGCTTTGTATTCCTGAATGTCAGCAAGGTAGACGCCAAGAAGTGATGATCGGACGCAGGGTCGCTATCGATATTTAGGCACAACACGTTGCCCTCATATCCTGCTCGTACTTGGAACTTATCGAGTTCGAGATGGAGCTTCTTGCGATGGAATTGGAAGAGCAATTGCCGCCCTTTCATCTCGAATCGCAGTTTCTTATCGCACTTAAGTGGGAGCCGTATATCAATTGCTGACCCCTGCGGTTTCCTAGAGAACTTCAAAGCGGAATCAACAGTCATGTTGTGACCACGAAACCAGTCTTGAATCACGGCCTGAACCTGCTCAACGGAGTCAGGCTGGACTGTGCTGCTGTTCATAAAACAACCCCCGGTTGACATATTCATTATCGGTAGTTGGATGCAACTACGTCAACAACAGATACAGTATTTTGGTCACAAGTCTCTGGCATGGGGTAATCGGTTTGGAATCCAGGACGACTTTAGTCTGTTGATTTCAACAGGATATGGTCATTGTTTCGGCGGGTGGCCCATCCAACCAAACATTGGGGTGCCCCGTCCTAGCTCCGCTAGGGCGGGAGATCCCATCGCCGCCCAGCCTTGGACAGAATCTCAGACGGGATCATAGACTGATCGCATGCCTTCCGGATTGCGCCGATTCCAGCAGAGCCGGCAACTCCATTTCATCACCTTCAGTTGGCGGGTGGCCCACGTCCCGGGGAAGCTGACTCACTGAAAACCTGGGGTGCCCCGTGGTTCCGCCCGCCGCGGCGGGGAACCCGGGAGCCACAACCGCCGGCTTCCCGTCATCGGAGTATGGCGGGAGTCCCGGATCTCGCATCTGAACCCGGACTTCGACCACCGCACACTCCAAAACCCTGCCTCCAAGGGGCGAAACCACCCTTCGCAACATCGCTGATTCGACGATTTCACTTGAATTCGTAGACCTGTGCGTCACAAATTCTCTGGATTGCTCCACCTGCAGGTGCACTTTTCCGCGAAGCCGCAATCCGTCAGTTTTCATAAATCCAGTTGTCATCCTGAGCGACGTTTGGCCGGCTTTTGGGCCAAACGGAGTCGAAGGATCTGCGGTTGTTCTTCGCTCATTTTGTCGCGAAATTCGGGGACACCACACTAGTAGCTAGGAGCTAGGAGCTAGAAGCTCCTCCTCGCCCTTGTTCCCTTGTTCCCTTGGTCCCTTGGTCCCCTTGTTCCCTTGGTCCCTGTCTTTTTCGCCTTTTCTTCCCCTATCACACCTTTCCACACCTGTCCAGACGGGTAATCAAAGCGGTTAACCCCATATCTTGTGGTGTCTCGATTTTTCTCTTCTATTAGTCGAGGTTCCCGTGGAGGGCCTGGTTTTCCTAAGCTTTCCACCGATTTTTTTCTTTGCGAAAAGTGAGAACAGGGATACTATCGACCGAGAGGTGGGAAATTCTGGAGCCAAGTGGAGTCTACTGGAGCCGCTCAACAGCTTTCATCTCAAAGTTTACTCCGATTTCCCTCTTGGCAATGGGTTTCCGGGCGCCGAACCGGCTGGGGAACCAGCCTGGCTAACCCGGACGGAGTCGAATCGATCGTTGATTGGACCGCGGCGCGGAAATGTGGTTTGTCGCGGACGGGGATAGGGCAAGCAAATGTTTCGCGGCAACCATCCGGCGAAGGTCGATGAAAAGGGACGGCTCAAGCTTCCGGCTGCCTTCAAGCAGCTCCTCGATGCCCAGCATGTCGCCCAGTTCTACATCACCTCCGTGGATGGCAAAAGCGCCGAAATCTGGCCCCTGGCCGAGTGGGAAAGGCAGGAGAATCTCCTGGCCGAGTCCAGCACCATGGACGACGCCGTGGCCAAGTATTTGAACCTGACCAGCTACTACGGTCAGCAGGTGGAAATGGACACCCAGTCGCGCGTTCTCCTCCCCCAGATCCTCCGCGCGGCAGCGAAGCTCGATGCCGAGGTCGCTGTCATGGGCAAAATCAACCACCTGCAAGTGCACAATCTGGCGCTCTTCGAGGAGTCACTGCCCGCCAACGCTCTGACCCCCGACGATCGCAAGGCGGTGGCGGCGCTGTTGAGCCGCCGGAGCAGTTCGTAAGCCCCTCAGGGGGGCGCGCATGTCGCAGCCGCGAGCACGCCATGTGCCGGTTCTTTTTCAGGAAGCTTTGGATTTTCTCCGCGTGCGGCCGGGCGCAACCATTGTCGACTGCACGCTGGGCCTGGCGGGACACGCGGAAGGCATCGTCAGGCAACTGGGATCGGCGGGTCACCTGATCGGTTTTGACCGCGATCCCGAGGCGCTTGAGTTAGCACGGGCCCGCCTCGCGAGGGTTTGCGATGAGCTGGGCAGCCAAGCGCCGAAAGTGACTTTGATCGGCGAAGCCTTTAGCCGCATCGCCGAGCATGTAGTGCCGGTCTCGACGGATGGATTGCTCGCCGACTTCGGCGTGAGCAGCCTGCAATTCGACGAGGCGCGCAGAGGGTTTAGTTTTCAGGCGGACGGGCCGCTGGATATGCGAATGGATACGCGATCCGGCCCAACTGCCGAACAAGTGGTGAATGAGACGAGTGAGCGCGAGCTGGCAAATCTCATTTACGAATACGGTGAGGAAAGGAGGTCGCGGACAGTCGCCAGAGCCATTGTGCGGGGGCGGCCGATAACTAGCACCGGGCAGCTTGCACGGATCGTAGCATCGGCCGTCCCGCCAATGAAACATATTCACCCGGCTACCAGAACTTTTCAGGCGCTGCGTATCTTCGTCAATCAGGAATTGGACGAAATCCGGGCTTTGCTTGAGGCCGCACCAAACTTGCTTAAGCCCTCCGCACGGCTCGTCGTTATCAGCTTTCATTCTCTTGAAGATCGCATTGCGAAAGACAGCATCCGGGAGGGCGCGCAGCGGGGAATCTGGAAGGTATTGACCAGAAAACCCGTGACTGCAGGCGAAGTAGAGATCCACCGTAACCCGCGTTCGCGCAGCGCAAAGCTCAGAGCCGCGGAACGGCAATAAACCGAGGGGCAAGGAGAACAGAAATGGCGGCATGTGCAACAACTTATTTCGAGACCGGGCGCGGATGGGGCGCGCGGATCGCCGAGCACAACGCCGAATTGATGGTGCAGCAGGCGCCGCGCCGCCGCCGCGTGCGCACGCCGGAATTCTTTTTCGTAAAGCATTTCGACAACTCGCGCCTGGTCAAGGCCTCCGACCCCGTGCGCGCTCGCGAGATGCGCGTCTTTTCCGTCGCCGTCGCCATGCTATTCTCGCTCATCATGGTCTATGGCCTCCAGCACTTCTACGCCATCGAGAGCAGCTACCGCGTGGAGAGCGAAAAGCAAACGCTCGATCAATTGCGGGAGCAGAATCGCCAGTTGCGTCTCACCGAGGCCGAGCTCACGCAGCCCAGCCGCATCGATCAGATGGCTCGCCAGCTTGGGCTCGCCGAGCCGCAGCCGGGTCAGGTGGTTCACTCCGATGCCCGTCCCGCCTCCGCCGCTCCCGCGCTTGCCCAAATAACATCTCAGGCACCCACTGCGCAGTAATCCACCCCACTAGACTCAGTCGAGATGTCGGCAACCGTCCAAGCCATTCGCAGCCGTTCCCAAACGCCCAAGGGCGTACCCCTCAAGCGGGCTCGCTTCTTCATCATCTGCCTCTTCTTTTTCCTCTGGGTGTGCGCCATCGCCACGCGCCTCTTCTGGCTCCAGATCGTGCGCCATCAGGACTTCGTCGAGCGCGCTGCAAAGCAGCAGCAGCGCACTTTTGAAGTAGCTCCGCACCGCGGCATTCTCTATGACCGCAACCTGCGCGAGTTGGCCATGACCGTCCTGGTCGACTCCATCTACGCCGATCCCAGCCAGATCGCCGACAAGCAAGCTGCCGCGCGCACGCTTGCCGCGCTCGTCCACACCGGCCCCGAGGATGGGCTCACAAGCGAACAACAGATCGCCGAGCGCCTCAACGACGGGCACAACTTTGCCTGGATCGCGCGCCGCGTCACGCCGCGGGTCGCAGCCAGCGTCAAAGCCCTCAACATGAAGGGCATCTATTTCCAGAAGGAGTTTCAGCGCTTCTATCCCGACAACGAGATCGCCGCCCAGGTGCTAGGCTACGTGGGAGTCGACGACAACGGGCTCGGGGGCCTGGAAGAAAAATTCGACAGCGATCTCCATGGCCGCCCCGGCCTCATGTATACGGCCATGGATGCGCACCGCAAGGTTCTGGGCTCAAGCGAGCACGAACCCGAACCAGGCCGCAACCTCGTCGTCACCATCGACGAGAACATCCAGTTCCTGGCCGAGCGCGCGCTCGATCACGCCATGGAGAAGACGCAGGCGGCCAACGGCACGGTCGTGGTCCAGGACGTGCACACAGGTCAGATCCTCGCTCTCGCCATCCGTCCCACCTTCAACCCCAACCAGTTTCGCCATACCACGCCCGATTTGCTCCGCGACCACGCCGTCAGCGATGTCTACGAACCCGGTTCCACCTTCAAGCTGGTTACCTACTCTGCCGCGATCGACGCGAAGGCCGCCACGCCGGACGACACGATCGATTGCCAGGGCGGCCAAATCACGCTTGCCGGGCGCGTGATTCACGACGACAAGAGCGATCGTGGCCTCGGCAAGGTCACCGTCGCCACGGCCCTCGCCCGCTCCAGTGACGTGGCGGCCGTCAAGCTGGCACTCAAGGTCGGTCCCAACCGCTTCTATCAATACATCAGCGGCTTCGGCTTCGGCTCGCGATCGAGCGTCGAGCTGCCCGGCGAGACGCGCGGCCTCCTCCGTCCTGTCAATCGCTGGAACCCCTCGTCCATCGGATCCATCGCTATCGGCCAGGAGGTTGCCGTCACCCCGCTGCAACTGGTCACCATGGTTTCCACCATCGCCAACGGCGGCGTGTATCTACCCCCTCACATCCTCTTGTTCGACCAGCCCACCCCCGCCACGAACACCGACCAAAAGCCTGACGCGCAGCAAGGGTCGCAAACGCCGCTTCAGGCTTCCCCGGTGAAAACAGGCGAGGATCTGCCCGATCCCCTCCCGCCGGGCGCGCACCGAGTCATCAGCACGCTCGCCGCGGCGGAGATGCGCAAGATGATGGAGGGCGTGGTGCTCTTCGGCACCGGCAAGGAGGCGCAACTCGACGGCTACTCCTCCGGCGGCAAAACCGGCACCGCGCAGAAGATCGATCCCGCCACGCACACTTACTCGAAGACCCTGCACATCGCCTCGTTCGCGGGCTTCGCGCCGGTTAACGATCCGGCTATCTCTGTGGCAGTGGTGATCGATTCCCCCAAGGGCGAGTACTACGGCGCCGAGGTCTCCGCGCCAGTATTCGCCGAGGTGGCGCAGCAGGTCCTCGAATATCTTGGCGTTGCGCACGACATCGATCTGCGTCCCGCATCCCTGGCCTCCAAAAAAGAGCCTCCTGTTACCGAAGACGACGCCGCGTCGCAGGGCGAAGACGTTCAGGCTCTCTACGAAGCCGCCAACGATCTGCCCAGCGACGATCCGCTGCGCACCGCGCCCGCTTCGTCGGCCAAAGCAGTCTCAGCCGCTACGCCGCACTCTGTTCAGGCCGCAAACTCATCGGAAAATTCCAAAACCGGCGCTGCATCCGAGCCCTCCCACACCGCACCTGCCCAAGCCTCTCCGCAGCCAGCCAGAACCGGCTCTTCATCCCCCGCGGATCGCATCGTTATCACCGAGACCGGCCAACTGCGTGTCCCATCCTTTATTGGCCTTTCGGTGCGCCAGGTCATCGAGCAGGCGGGAAGCGCCGGCCTGGAGGTGGAAATCGTCGGCAGCGGCACAGCCCGCGAGCAGGCGCCTGTCCCCGGCACTGTGGTGTCGGCAGGCACCAAGATCGTTGTCCGCTGCGGTCGTTGATTGTATTGTGCGTTCCGAAACGATAAAGGTTTGGCGCTTCAAAAGCGATCCCGCACCCAATCCAGGAACCGAATCGTCAGTGGCCCTTGACCACCGCCGGGCAGCCTGACGTGTCGATCATGTAAGTTGCCGTCGACTGGGCGCTGGTGGCTAAGCCGCCGGCCATCGCGATTGCCTTGATTGTTTCGCTCGTCGAAACCGCGATCGCTGCGGCGTAAACCGTTGAGCTCGTGGTCGGCATTGTGCCGTCTGTGGTGTAGTAGATGATCGCATCCGTAGTAGCGTCAGTGATGGTTACCGCCTGCGCCGCACAATAAGTACCAGACGCTAGATTGATAACCGGTGTGGCTGGCACGGCTCCGACCCCGTAAACGTACCCGCTTTCGAGGAAATACAGATCCCCTGAAATATAGTCCACGCCTTCTAGCTCGGTCCCCACCGAGGCCGGCACAATGTAGATCGGGCCGCTGACCGTTCCCGCCGGAGTGACAAGCCACAGGCTCCCAGCGGTCCCGTCCATGTCCGTTGAAACCGCGAACTGATTGGCTGCGGCATTCCAACTGATTCCCTGGATCTCCGAAATCGCGCTCGAGAGCGTGGTTGTACTGCTATAGGTCATCGTGCTGCCGGACGGGTTCGTAGTCAACGCGTTCAGGTCATAATTCCACAGCGTAGTATCGCCGTTTTGGTTAGGACAAAAACTCGTCACAACCAGTTGATTTGAGCCTGGAACCACCGCTACTGCGCTGGCTTCATGTCCATCCGCGGTGATATTGCTCCATGTGACCTGTTGCCCTGTGCGGGCGTCGTACACAGCGAGCAGCACGGGGGAAAAGCTGCTGCAGCTGCTCCACGCTTCAGCCGACGCATAGATGTACCCGTTGCCGTATTCGATGTCGCCCAAATGATCCACTGCCGAAGGCATGCCGGCAAGCGGGTTGGTATTGCTCCAAAGTACCCGCCATTTCTTGTTATAAGCGGTCAGCACTTCTTGGGAACTTACGTAGACGTTGTCGTCGGGGCCGGTCGCCACACCTTCCGTGGCTCCCAAATCAGATGAAACGCCAATCCCATCCGGGAATGGAAAATCGTTGGCGCCGCCATGCGTCGAGGTGACAACTACTCCTCCGCCGTCGCCAGAATCCCCTTCCCACGCGCATCCGGACAGGGTCCATTGCGCCAGCGACACAAGCACACTGGCGGCTACGACTTTTGCCTTGCAGGGGACCATTCTTTTGCTTTATCAGAGTCCGGTAGGCCCGTCAATCAGACGTGTTTGGACCGCCTCATCGGGGGTAACTTTCTCGGCCTCGCCGGCAGAGTCCATTGGTGTACCTAACGGTAACCGGTCCCGGATGCCAATGACTCCGCGACATGATTTCTACGGGCGAATTCTCGCGGGCAATCCACCACCGGTGCGGCGTGCTTTTCTTCACAAGGGAGAGCCGGAACCGCCATAATCGTGGGTTATGGTAGAAATTTCGTGGCGCCCTTTCGAGGAGGGCGCAACCCTCGGTGAACCGGGCTCCGAACGGGGCATCATCCTGCGTGACGAGGAGCACGACCTTGGCGCACGCATCGCCCTCGAGCGCGCTACCAGTGTCACGCCGTTTGCCATCACCTGCGGCATCTACGGCTGGATGCTGCACACGCGCTTCTTCGCCTCTGAAGATGAAGCCAATGCGCAGTACGAGCAGATGAAGGGCGCTCTTTCAGCGCTTCTTGAAGCGGCGGAGCAAACCGCTGCAATCGACGGCGGCCGGAAGGTTCTGATGGACGGTATCGACGAATTCATCGGAGACTATCCCTGACCCGCACGTCAGCTCTCCGAATCGACGCCGTCCGCACCTCCTCCGCAATCTACAATCAAAGCCGAGATGAACTGGAACGATCTCGTCGCCGAAATCACCGCCGTCGGCTTCGCCGGCAACTCCGCGGCGCCCGTCACTGGCGTCGAGTACGACTCGCGCCGCGTCCGGCCCGGCTCGGTCTTCGTCGCCATGAAAGGCGGCTCGACGGACGGCAATCGCTACGTCGAGAAGGCCATCGCCGCGGGCGCCCTCGGCATCCTCACCGACTCCGCGCAGACCTTCGACCATCTCACCGTCTACCAGCCCGCAGTACCCGTTCTTCACGTCGAGCACGGCCGCCGCGCGCTCGCCCAGGCTTCCGCGGCTTTTTTGGGCCACCCCGAACGCTCGCTTGCCGCTACAGGAATCACGGGCACCAACGGCAAAACCACGACTGCATTTTTGACCGAGTCGCTTCTGAACTCCGCGCGCCGCAGGAGCGTTCTCATCGGAACCATCGAGTGCCACGTTGCCGGCGAAACCCGCCCCTCCCTTCACACCACGCCTGAGTCTCGCGATCTCTTCGAGTTGATGGCCGAGGGCGCGAGCCGTGGCGCTACCGAGCTGGTCACTGAGGTTTCGAGTCACGCGCTCGATCAAGGCCGCATGGTCGGAATTCCATTCGACGTTGCCGTTTTTACCAACCTCACGCGCGATCACCTCGATTACCACCAGACGATGGAGAACTACTTCGCCGCCAAACGCCTGCTCTTCGACGGCACGGTCTATCCGCCACCGCGCGTCGCCGTCATCAACATTCACGACCCGCGCGCCGAAGAATTGGCTGCTACCGCTCGCGCAGCCGGCGCGGAGATCCGGACATATGGAATTGGCGGCACCGGAAAAGGCGATTGGCGCGCCGCCAGCCACACGCTCACGTCCTCCGGCGCAACCATCGAGCTCCAGACACCCGCGGGCTCGGCTCGGCTCACCTCGCATCTGGCGGGCGAAGTCAATATCCTCAACCTGCTCGCGGCCTTCACCGCTGCCCACGCGCGCGGCGTCCCGTTTGCACAGCTCGCCGCCGCTGTCTCTAAGCTAAAGCCCGTCCCCGGCCGCTTTCAGCCGGTCGATGCGGGCCAGCCTTTCACGGTGATCGTGGACTACGCGCACACCGACGACGCGCTGCGCAACCTTACCGCGCTCGCCCGCCAGATGACCGCGAAATCCGGCGCGCGCATCATCACTCTCTTCGGTTGCGGAGGCGATCGCGACCGCACCAAGCGCCCCAAAATGGGCCAGGCCGCCGGCGAAGGCAGCGATTTCGTCGTGGCCACAAGCGACAATCCCCGCTCCGAGGATCCGGCGGCGATTTTGGCCGAGATTGAACCCGGATTGCAGTCCAGCGGCGTTAAATATACCGTTGAGGTGGATCGCGCAGCGGCGATCCGGCAGGCGCTTGAGGCGGCCGCTCCCGGCGACGTGGTTCTGATTGCCGGCAAGGGACACGAAAAGGAACAAATTCTCGCGGGCCGCACGATCCCTTTTGACGATGCCGAAGTTGCGCTTTCCATGTTGGCCCAATTGGGCTATGGTGAGGGGCAATGAATCTCACGCTCGCAGAAGCGGCGATGGGCGCCGGAGCCGTGCTCGAGGCGCCGGCCAGTGTGACCAACGCAGGCGCAATGCTGGCTACCGGCTATTCCATCGACTCGCGCACCATCGCGCCCGGCGAGCTCTTCTTCGCCGTCCGCGGCGAGCGCCACGACGGCCATGATTTTGTCTCCGCCGCTTTTGAGCGCGGAGCCCTGGCCGCAGTTGTCGCGCGCGCGCGCGCCGCTTCCCTGCCCGATGTCGCGCTGGCCCATCCGCTCCTCATCGCGGAAGACCCACTCCTCGCCCTGCAAACGCTGGCTTCGCATGTGCGCCGCCAGTGGGGCCGCCGCGTGGTGGCCATCACCGGCTCAGCCGGTAAAACCACCACCAAGGACGCCGCAGCCGCCGCGCTGGGCGCAAAGTTCCGCGTGCTCAAATCCCGGGGCAATCTGAACAACAATTTCGGCCTGCCCCTGCAACTCCTGCGCCTTATGCCGGAGCACGAATTCGCCGTCATAGAGATGGGCATGAATCACTCCGGCGAGATTGCCGCGCTGGCGCGCATCGCCGCGCCCGACTGGGGCGTCATCACCAACGTCGGCACGGCGCATATCGAGTATTTTCCCGAAGGCCAGGCAGGAATTGCACGCGCCAAGTTCGAGCTGGTCGCCGCGCTGCCCTCGAGCGGCGTCGCTTTCCTCAATTGCGACGACGCCTATGCCGCACAGTTCGGCCGCGACTTTCCCGGTCGCGTTGTCTACTTCGGCAGCGGTCCCTGCGCCGACCCGCAAATCCTCTCTGCCGTCGAAGATTCCGATGGCCTTCACGTCCGCTGCCGGGCTGGCCGTCGTGAAGGCAACTTCACACTGCATCTGCTTGGCGCGCACAATGCGTCCAACGCCATCGCCGGTCTCGCCGTCGCGCTCGAGGCGGGCGTGGAACCCGACGCCGCCATAGCCGCCATCTCTTCGCTCACTGCCGGCGACAAGCGTGGCCAGGTCATCGAAATCGCCGGCGTAACCATTCTGAACGACAGCTACAACTCCAACCCCGAAGCGCTGCGTTCCATGATCCGCACCTTGGCCACGCGCCCCGCAAAAGGCCGCCGCATCCTCGTGGCCGGTGAAATGCTCGAGATGGGCGAGCATGGCCCCGCGC
The DNA here is from genome assembly GCA_049522315.1 of Occallatibacter sp. Lineage (GTDB taxonomy): Bacteria > Acidobacteriota > Terriglobia > Terriglobales > Acidobacteriaceae > Telmatobacter. Next base: position 90,977 of record JBEKNY010000011.1, on the reverse strand, counting down.
TGCACATTGACTGCGGCCGCGCCGCCGCCGAGGCCGGCCTCGATCTCGTGGTCGCCGTTCAAGGCAACGCGGAACATCTAGCTACGGCCGCCTGTGCCGGCGGAGTCCCCGCAGTGTTTCTTCGTGACGCCGAAACTGCCGGTCAGTGGCTGGCGCAGAATCTGCGTCCCGGCGACGTCGTTCTTGTCAAAGGCTCGCGCGGCGTTCACCTTGAACGCGCCATCGAAGCAGCCGTGAATCAGCTTGCGCCGCCGACTGAATAACTCGCGCTGCGCGCACGGCCTGTGCTCTTCGCCCACTGTCTCCTGACGTGTTACCGAGCTGGTCTATGGGGTCGCACAGGACCCGGTTCCATTGCGCTCGAGGGGCGGCGGAACGCGGACCGAAGCCATCCCGGCTGCGGTTGCGCCCTGGATGCCCACGTCAGTGTCTTCAAAGACCAGGCAATTTTCAGGCGCGATGCTGAGGCGCTCGGAGGCGGTGAGGAAAGCGTCGGGGGCGGGCTTGGAGCGCGCGTAGTCCTCAGAGCCGACGAGGACGGCGAAGCGGTCGAGAAGGCCGACGGCGGTGAGCGACTTGACGATGGACTCACGGGTGCTGCCGGAGACCACGGCGAAGGGGATGCGCCCCTGCTGGGCGTTGATGTGCTCCAGAACCTCCGGCACCGGCTTGAGCTGGGGGAGAAGCTCGTAATAGAGGCTTTCTTTGCGCTCGGCGACGGCTTCGACGGGCATGCTGAGTTTATGCATCCGATTCAACCTGGCGATGATTTCCACGGGAGGCTTGCCGCCCCACGTGTAGAAGAGATCCTCATCAAAGGCACATCCCCACTCGCCGAGCGCTTGCTTCCAGGCGATGTGGTGGAGGGGCATCGAGTCAACGACGGTGCCGTCGCAGTCGAAGAGGTAGGCGTCAAACGTTCCTGGGGGCAATGGAAGCTTCATGCTTGCAGGGAACTCCTTGGGGTTGGGTCAAAGAGCAGCTGGAAGTAGATGTGGCAGCTTCCCACCCTTTTCGCAAAAGACGCGAAACGGATGGGGCAACGAAAGCACGGCTGCGTCACCGCGCAGCCGCGGCCTCGGCTGCGGGCGCGGGTTGCGGCGGGCCGCCCTCGCCGGGCCTGGTCGGCTCCATCCGGAGAGCGTTGTTGAAGCGGTTGAAGTAGTTGAAGAGGCCGATGGCGCAGAGTAGCTCGACGATTTCGCCCTCGGAGTAGAAGCCGCGCAATTCGGCAAATTGCGCGTCGCTGACGGCGTTGGAGTCGCGCGTAACGGTTTCAGCAAGGCGCAGGGCGGCTTTTTCGGCGGGAGTGAAGTCGTCGCGGCGGGGCCAGTCGGCGAGATGGGCGAGTTGGTCGTCAGTCCAGCCCAGATTGCGAGCGAGAATGGTGTGACTGGCAAGACAGTAGGGCGTCTCGTTGACCTGGCTGGTGCGGACGATAATCAATTCCTTAAGCTTGGTTGGGACCGTGCCGGTGGAGAGCACTGCGGCGAAATGCGCCTGCATGGTGGAGAAGATCTCGGGGCGGTGGGCCATCACGCGAAACATATTGGGGACATTGCCGCGCTGGGCGTAGACCTTGTCGAAGAGAGCCGCGATGCCGGGCGTCACTTCGCTGCGGTCGAGACGGGAAATCCGGGACATTGAGCCTCCTGGCTGTTCTTCCTCATGGTATCGTTCCGGGCCCGTGGACGGTTGCGTTCCCATGGCGGGGTTTTGCCCGGCTGGAGGGCGGCAGGACTTTTGACGCACTTGTCGGCCTCTGCTAACTTAAATAGGGACAATCAAGCGCCACGACACTCCTCAGTAGCTCAATGGCAGAGCATTCGGCTGTTAACCGAAGGGTTGTAGGTTCGAGTCCTACCTGAGGAGCCAAATCCTATATAGAATCAATAATTTACAGACGATCCGTTCAGAATATGCCCGGCAATATACCCAAATTCTTTCCGCTGCGAATCAGCTCTGTTACGAGGCACTCCGTTTGTTCCGCTCTAGCCACTCGGCAAAGCCTGGATCAAATAACCCACTTTGATTCGAGGTTTGCCACATGGCACAGGCACAGATTGCTGACGTAGTAGTTCCTGCCGAATTCACGGTCTATCAAGTCGAAAACTCAAGGGTGAGCACAGCCCTGTATCCGTCGCGTGGCTCCCTTGTTTTGGACCGGCGAGACCGGATTGCGGCTGATGTCCGGCAGACCGGCCCACATCGCAAACTCCGCAAGCCCTTGCATGAGCGAGCGCACGTGCGTCCTGGATTTCGCCGATAAAGGCAATTCGCGGAGCCACAGTTCAACGGGCCGAGGCTGCAAGGCACGTATGCCCTTGCCGCCCTACAAAGGAACAAAGTGAATTACAGGTTCTAGACGATGCGCATGGCCATGCCGCCATCGATGGCCAGGTCTTCTCCGGTGATGAAGTCATTCTCCACAAAATCCAGGATTGCGCGGGCTACATTCTCCGGTTTGCCTTCGCGATGGAGAGGAATCCGGTTCTTGATATTGTTCTCCACCTGCGCCGGTGTGAGCATGTCCTGGAAGGAAGTGCGAATGATCCCCGGAGAAACGCAATTCACGCGAATATTGTATTCCGCCAGTTCCCGCGCCAGTGTGCGGGTAAATTGCGGTATGGCTCCCTTTGCCACTCCGTATGCCAGCGCGCCCAGGCAGCCCCGGTGGCCGGCTGCTGAACTGATGAGCACGATTGCGCCATCTCCATGCTCGATCATATGCGGCACCGCGGCGCGTGCCAGCCGCAGCACGGCATGTACATGAACATCGAAGGCCTTGAGCCAGGTTTCTTCACTGACCTCGAAGAATCCGCCGGGGACGGCTCCGCCCGCGCAGTGAACCAGAACATCGAGGCGTCCAAAGCGGGCAACGGTTTCGGCTACGGCGCGTTTACAATCCTCGGCGATGCTTGCATCGGACTGAATATAAAGAGCGCCGGGTACATCCTCCGACGGCGCGACCTTCCGCGTTTCCGGTGAATCGATTCGCGGACCTGGCCCTGTGATTGCAATTTGCGCTCCGCGCCGGTAAAAGGCAAGGGCCGTCATTGCGCCAATACCGCTTGCCCCTCCGGTAACCAGACATACTTTACCTGCCAGTTCCATCGTGTTTGTCACCTCAAACGGGCCGCACCCATGCCGGCAATGCATACGAGCGCGCCTTGAATTGTGCAGCCTCTCGCCAACGGCCGCCGACTAGATGATATATCAGTTAGCGAGGTCCGTGTCCAGCGAATTTGCGCAGGTCAAGGTTTCGCGACGAATGTGTCAACGTACCCGGCGGTAAGGATGGGTGGGAGTTTGCCCCTGCGGAGCTAGTGTGGTGAGTCAGAAGTTCGTACCACAATGAAATTGTCATCCTGAGCGGAGTTTGTCGCGCTTTTTGCGGCAAGCGCAGTCGAAAGCCTGCCCTGAGCGAAGTCGAAGGGGACCTGCATTTGTACGGCTCATTTCTTCAACGACCTTATGACTCAGGACACTCGGGCTCCGGTCATGTTGGGAAGTTGCTATACTTGTCCCGCGTACTTAGCATGCTGGAATATCAGAGAAAATTTGCCGGGGAGCGCTATGAGAACGAGGTTCGTAGTTGGCTTAACGTTGGTCCTTTTCGCATCGGAATTCTTGACGGCCTCTCGACCGCCGGAAAAAGGCGCATCCATGAACCTTGAACTCCGGACCCGGATCCAGCCCTTTCATGTTGGCGGCGATTGGGCAGAAGCCAATGTTGAGCAGAGCTTCTCAACCGCGAACATGGCAATCATCATAACCGACATGTGGGATAGGCACTGGTGCAGAGGGGCGACCGTCCGGGTCGGTGAGATTGCGCGCAAGATGGAGCCGCTGCTGCAGAAGGCGCGCGCATCCGGGATCCTCATCATCCATGCGCCCTCCGACACGATGAGTTTTTACGCGAACACGCCCGGCAGGCGGCTGGCTGAAGACGCCCCGCATTTCGAACCTCCAAAGGAGCTGGCGTTGCAGAACCCTCCGTTGCCCATCGACGCCAGTGACGGTGGCTGTGATACTCCTGGAGACAAAGACCACCGCGCCTGGAGCCGGGAGACTCCACTTCTCACCGTTGGCCCGGGCGATGTAATCTCCGATAGCGGTGCGGAGATCTACAACGTGCTCCGGCAACACCATATCAACACGGTTTTCTTTATGGGTGTGCATGCCAACATGTGCATCCTGGACCGGACCTTTGGGATCCGTCAGTTTTCCAGGTGGGGTGTGCGTTGTGTACTGGTGCGCGACCTGACGGATGCTATGTATAATCCCGCATCCAGGCCCTATGTCTCTCATGCGGCCGGCACTCAGCTGGTGATCGAATACATCGAACAGTATTGGGCGCCGACCGTAACCAGCACTCAGATGCTTGCTGCATTATCCGAGCGGACCGTACAACCTTCGCGGCCGGCTCGATAGGCAGCATAGAGGGAGGCTGCGCGACGAAATCCTCCGGCGTGTGCCCCGGTTCTCAGGAAAGCAAACTCACCACCTTTTACATCTGTCATCCAGAGCGGCCGGAGCGTAGCGGTGGGAGCCGAAAGCCTGCCCTGAGCTTGCCGAAGGGTGTCCTTCATCGTGCCAAATGAATCGGGGCTTTAGCTGTGCCCGCTGGGAGCACGAGCGACCGGGCGCAACAGCGACGGGTTCTCGAAGCCTCGCTCGACGGTGAGCGGCTGGAAGCGATGCCCGTGAACGAATGCGTCGATCAGTTCGTGCCGGAGCTTTGATTCAGTAACGAATCCCTCAAAATCGGTAACAAATCCCGTAAAAAATTAACAGAAAGCGACGAATTTCGACGCGGAAATTCATATGATTTGTTGATTATAAATGACTTATACACTAGAAATCGCAAAAATAGGGGGGAGGGGGTAGGGGGTGACGGTGGTACGGACCGGGGACATGGCTGACATTTTGAACCGGGGACATTGCTGACACTGCAACAAAGGAGCGGAGACTGGTTTTGATCGAGCATATGGATATTGTGCGCCGATTGGTGGTAATTATCGGCAAACTTCGCGAGCAGAATTTTGCGATTGTTTTCAGTCCTTTGCGCACAGGATGAGCAAGGTGAGGTCTTGCGCGATCACCCAAGTAGTTTCTTCCATTATCCGTTTGATTTCGTGATCTGTTAGGCGCGTTGGGGGAAATAGAAATCAACCGGCGTCCCCGCGTGGCCACGACACTTGGCGTAGAGATAGAGCGCTAAAGCGGATGGCTGGATGTTTGCACGGGGATCTGGCGAAAATGTTTGGAAGCCCCCTTGATTTTCGATAAGACCTAGGGCCCGAAGGCAGTCCAGCTCCCTATCGAGGCGGTATGGATCGCTGATCCCAGTGATTTGCTCGAGCTCTTCGCGTGTCGCATAGAGCGGGTTTGCGAATAACCAACCGTTTTGAGATCTGCCTTTCGCGCTCCCTTCACAGGAGTGTTTTAAGACTCTAGCCTGGCCTGATGTTAGCTGATTGAGTAGATTGACAAAAACCAGATTCCCATCGTCTTTCCCTTCCTCTGTGCATGACGACGCAAGAAGGCCGGCCCACATATCTTGTAGTTCTTCGCAGTCGATCCACGACGCCGCCTCTACTATTTTGGCAACCAGTTGGGGAGGCGCCCGTAGCTCTTGCGCATTGGGCCTTCCGTCCAAGAGCGCGTTCGCCCTACCTGCAACCTTGTTGAGGTTGCCAAATCTCCAAGCACGGACCTTGTCTTGGAAAGTGAGTCCAAGTTCTTCTGCGACTGGATAACAGATTCTCTCAAGGAAGCCGCGAAGAAATCCCGATGCGTCGCTTGTGGCGACTTTAACGGCTTCCTCGTAAGGAGCCAAACCCAGCAGGTCTCCGCTTTTTGGCCCATTGGTCATTTCGACCTCACTCATTAGCAGGATCAGGCCTCGGAACGAATTATAAGGCCCTTTATGGCGAATCATTTTCGTTTCCCAACTCTCCGATCGTGCAAGAAAAAGCGCGGACCCGCGGGTCCGCGCTTCGCGTTTGTTGGGATGGATCGCCGGTTACGCTTTTGCGAGGACAGGTTTGCCGAGGCGCTCGGCCATGATTTCGTGGGCGTGGGCAAAGAACTCGTCCTTCGAGATTTTGCCTGCGTCGAGGTCGGCGAGGATGGCTTTCTGCGCCTGGTACTCGCGGTTGACGACGCCGGCCTTGGACTGCAACAGGCGCCAGGCCTTGCGGCGCTCCACGCAGAACAGCACCAGTTGGCGGCTGATCGCGTAGTAGACCGTCTTGCCGTCCTGATCGAAGGTGATGTACACCCCGAAGTCGGGAGTGTAGCTGCGGTGCTGCGGGTCCAGGTAGCGGCGGTAGACCACATCCTGCTGCGTGATGCGGACGAGCATGTTGTCGAGCGGGATTTTTCCCTGGATTTGGTCCGGCCTTATCTTCTTGAGATGGTTTCTGAAGCGCGCCTCAGTGACGCACCAGTGCGCCACGGTGTAGCGATACGGCTCGTTGGTGACCTTGGACTTGGTTTCGTACCAATCGAGATCGATGGACGGGTTGCCTTTGATGTCGAGCGCCTCCTGGTAGCTTTCGCCCTTGCGCGGGTCGAAGACGAACTCCGGCGCGCCGCGGGAGTCGCGCACGCGCTGCGCCTGGAAGAGGGCCATGTCGTCGGCTACGCCATGCTCCGGCTGGCAGGTGGTGAACGCTTGCAGGAACATGGTGCCGCGATATTCGAGGCCGTCGAGAATGGCGCGGTAGAGCTTGGGCGCGTTGGCCATGGAGACTTGCGCGACGAACGGCGAGCCGTGGCCGGCGAGAAAGGTCTCGGCCACCGTCTTCTTCTCGGTGTTCTTGCCCTGGGTGGCGGAGCCGAAGACGTTCATGTCGTTGCCGCCGGGCATGGGGGTCGAATCGGAGTTCTGCCCGCCGGTGTTCGAGTAAACCTGGGTGTCGAGCATCAGCACCTTGACGTTGGGCCGGTTCTGCAGCATCACCTTCGAGGTGTTCTGGTAGCCGATGTCGCCGATGCCGCCGTCGCCGCCGACAACCCAGACCTTGGGCAGTTCGACAATCTCCTGGTCGGTCATGAGCGCGTCGGTAAAGTGCGCGAATTGGTAGTACTCTTCTTCGCTCAAAACATCGGTGTCGCGTGTGAGGAGAATGTCGGCCAGCCGCTCGGGAACGACGGAGCGGCGCGCGTGATCGACAATGAAGCTCTCGCCCATGAGCCAGCCGACGGTGACGCCGTCCTGGAAGAGCGAGTTCATCCAGGGATAGGGATGCGGATTATTGGGCGCGGTGGAACCGTAGACGGTGTTGCAGCCTGTGTGCGCGGCCATGGCCATCACGCTCATGCCGTTGGCGAGGCGGCCGTCGATGGGCTGGAGGTTTTTGTGGTTGAAGGCCTCGGTGAGCAGCACCGCGGCGATGGCCTCGACCAACTTCGCGTCGGTGATGGGGCCATGCTCGGATTCGTAGGCCGCGATGCGCGCCTTGGTGTCGGAGTCTTCTTCGCCGCCCAGACCCATGACCAGGTGCGCGATGGCCTGGCGGAGGCGGGCGTAGTCGGCAGGATTGCTCTCCTTGATGGCGGCGAGGCGGGCCGCGCCGTTCTTTTCGAGGTCGCCGGCTTTGGCGACGAAGCGGTCGGACTTGGCGTGGAAGACGGGACGCATGTATGCCTCGGTGACCGCCGCGATGGAGCGCAGCACGCTTTTTTCGCCGCAGCCGGCGCAGGCTCCGTCGCCTGCCACCAGCGCGTCGTAGTTGGTGCGGACCATGAGCATGTTGCGCAGCGTGGCGGTCTTTGAGTCGGCAGGATTGGCGCCGTTGTAAAGGCCGAGATACTTCTGCGAAGTATCGGGCAGGAGGTCAAGGAACGCGGTGCCGGTTTCGTGCTCGGCGTTCACCTCTTCGGTCTCCTGAACCATCTTGAGCGCCATGTGGTCGCCGCAGGCTGTGACGCAGGCCGCGCAGCCCTTGCACAGATCGCTGACAAAGATGGAGAAGATGCCGCCCGAGCCCGGCGTCTTGCGCTCGGGCGAAGAGAAGATGGCGTTGGTCTTCTGGTAGGCCATCGGGACTTTGTCGATGATGGAGAAGAACTGCGTCTTGGCTTCGGGTGAGAAGCCGTCGAGGGACTCGGTGACTTCGCGAATGATCGAAGGCAGCGGCGTGCCCTGCTTGATCTCCGCCAACATGCGTTGGCGCGTGAGCTTCTCGATTTCGGGCAACTTGTCGATCATTTTTCTGCGCTCGGCGGGGTCGGCGACGTAGCGCGTGACCGCGGTGCCGAGAATGGTGCTCAGGTCCTGCGAGCAGTTGGGGAGGGCTGTATCCGGACAGACCGAGATGCACTCCATGCACTGCGTGCAATTCTCCGGAATGTAGAGCGGAGTTTCGCGGCGGGCAACGTACTTGGATGCGGTGTCGCCGGTGGCGGCGGCGATGACGCCCATGGCGGAGAGCGGCGTAGCCGGCTGGTTGTAGCCAAAGTGCGAGCGGAACTCGGCGTCGAAAACATTAATCGAAGAAACCGGCGTGCGGGGCGCCTGGCCTGCGGGAGGCGGCGTGGAGCGGCGCATTCCAGGAACGGCGCTTGCCGCCACTTCAACAAAAGCCGGCGCCTGCGCCAGAATCGGAAGCAACGCCTGTCCGCGCAGGCTGGAGTGATCGGCGGCTGCGACTTCGCCGATGGCGATTTCTTTCACGCGCTCGAAGCCCTGGATCATGACTTCCATGTTCGACTGGACAACCGCGTCGCCCAGCTTGCCGAACTTGTTCACATATTGCTTGTGAACGACTTCGCGGAACTGCTCCTGCGTAATGCCGAACTCCTGCAGCATGGGGCTGACGGCGAAGAATGCGCCGAGGAACGCGTTGCCCTGCATGCGCAGTTGCAGATCGCTGCGGTCGGTGGCCTTGCGCGCAATTTCGAAACCGGGCAGCGTAAAGACGCGAATCTTCTTCTGGATGATTTGCTGGCGCGCCCAAATGGGCAGGTTCTGCCAGGCATGCGCGCCGTCCACGTCCGACTCCCACACCAGGCTGCCGCCCTCCTGCATGCCGTCGAGCGGATTGGTGTGGGTGAAGGCCTTGGGGTCGCAGCAGAGAACGACGGTGACGTGGCGGAGATCGCAGTTGACGCGGATGCGCTCCTTGGCTGCGACCATGAAGTAGCTGGTGGGCGCACCCTTCTTCTCCGAGCCGTACTTGGGATTGGCGCTGACGTGGATGACTTCCCTGGGGTTGCCGAGCTCGTCGACAAGATGGTCGCGCTCGAAGAGCAGATCGTTCAGGTCGCCGAGAATGGCGCCGAGATTTTTGCCGGTGGTGATGGCGCCCCAGCCGCCGATGGAATGGAAGCGAACGGCGACCGCGCCCGCGGGAAGCAATGACGGCATCTCGTCGGCGATGACGGAGTAGGGGTGGTCGACGCCGAGAACGATGAAGTTCACGTCGTCGGCTGCGGTCTTGCCATCCTTGCGAGCGCGGCCCGCGGCGGCGAATTCGTAGGCGCCGATGATGTGCTCGGGGCGGAAATCGCGCGAGCCCAGGCCGTAGCTGCCGCCGAAGAAGCGGGGTACTTCGGCGAGCGTAATGGCGGGCAGGCCGCCGGTCCTCTGCAATGCTTTGGAAAATGCGGTGCGGATGTCGCGGCCGAGCGGATTGTCGCCGGCGAGGGCCTCGTCGGTGCGCTCGAGAACGATGACGTTCTTCTTGCCCTTGAGCGCGGCGACGAGAGCGGCCTCGGGGAAGGGACGGATGACGTTGACATGGATGGAGCCTACGCTCGCGTTGCGCGTTTGGCGCAGGTAATCGACCGCGGCCTCGATGTTTTCCGCAGCGGAACCGAGCGAAACAAAGACCGTTTCCGCATCTTCCGTCTTATATTCACTGATCAGGCCGTAGCGGCGGCCGGTGAGCTCGGCGAACTTCTCGTAGGCTTCTTCAAGGAACTCGAGAATCGGCTCGGCGAAGTTGTTGCGCCGAGCGATGACGCCCTGCATGTAGTGTTCCTGGTTCTGTACGGGACCGAGCAGGACCGGATTCGTCAGATCCATCATCTTCGGCACACGCCGCCGTGTCGGCCCGAACAAAACTCTCTGCGCTTCTGTCGGACAATCGATGATGTCGTCCGGCGCGCCCAGATACTCGCGAATCAGCTCCGATTCATGTTTGTAAAAGGTGCGCTCCAGGTGGGTGGTAAGGAACCCGTCCATGATGTTCATGCCGGGCGTGAGCGAGAGCTCGGTCACGCGGCGCAGAATGAGCGCCTGGTCGGCGGCCTGCTGCGCGTCCTTGCCGAAGAGCATGATCCAGCCGGTGTCGAGCGCACCATAAATGTCGTCGTGGCCGCAGTGAACATTGAGGGCGTGCTTGGTGAGGGCGCGCGCGCCTACTTCCAGCACCATGGTCGAACCCTTGCCGGGCGCGTGATAGTCCTGCTCGACGCCGTAGACCACTCCCTGGCCTGAGGTGAAGTTGACCACGCGCTTGCCGCAAACCGAATGGGCGATGGCTCCGCCCTGGGCCGCGTGCTCGCCCTCGGCCTCGATAGCCAGCGTGTTGTGTCCGAAAACATTCAGATGTCCCTCGGCGTAGGCCTGCTGGAAGAGCTCGCCGCCTTCCGTGGAGGGCGTGATGGGGTAAAACACGCCGGCATCGGCGATGCGCGTTTCGGTGTGGTAGCTGACGAGCTGGTTTCCGTTGGCGGTAACGCGAATGCCTGGATAGCGAGCTGCCTTCATAGATTCCTCACCATTCCTACTTTTTTGATGCTCTTACACTGCGTTGGGACGACGAAATGCGTGGCGCGCAATCCTTTTCGCAGCCACGTCCTGCCGCGTCATGCGCGGCACATCGACGCCTCTGCGCGAGCCTCAGGCAGCCCGTCAAAAACCCTTATCGATTTCCATGCAAGTCGAGCAGCTGAAACGGCAATCAGGAGACCTAAGGGGAAGGTTACTCCTTGAGATCAGCTCACGATCAGTATGCGCCATTTCAAGGGATGCCGTCTTAGAAGATGGTACAGTTGCCTCCACCCGCCTGCAATGGAATTTGCGGCGCCTCATCCTCCCTTATTCGCCTCCCCGGTCGGCTGCGCTACCATAAACACAGGATTGGGGTTCCAAATGTTTGTCGTAGTCTGGCAGTTTGAAATTGCCGAGGATAAGGTGGCCGATTTTGAGGCCGCATATGGGCCCGAGGGCGAATGGGCGCAGCTCTTCCGCACCTCGCCGGACTACCGGGGAACGGAGCTGCTGCGCGACGCTTACGTTCCCGGCAGCTACCTGACCATCGACCGCTGGACCAGCGAAGAGGCCTTCCGCGCGTTCCGCAAAGCACATGACTCCGAGTACGAGGTCCTGGACCGCAAGTGCGATGCGCTGACCAGCCGCGAAGCGCGAGTGGGGGCGTACACGGACTGAAGACCTCCCAACAGTCCGTCGGACCGTCAATTGCTTTTAGTGTGGTTCTCAACCCAGACATCGATGCGCCGGTCCGTGTGCTTCTCGGCTCCGGCCTTGATCCAGAGAATGCACGGCTCTTCTTCGGCCTCTGGATTGGCGTAGTACAGCGTAGATAGCACCCGCACAGTGCGACACGCAATGGCTACGTACTTTGGAAAGTCCCTTTCCCTCGATAGAATCGTTTGATCCGAGGCAAGCGCGGATTGGATGAGGTGAAAATCCTTGCGCAAGTCCTCCTTCCATCGATCGTGCTCAAGGCAGGCACAGGAGCGGTCCAAATGGGCTGCGAATTCTTCACCTTCCAGAAATTCGACCCTCCGGCGCGCAGACATTGACCTCCACCACCGCCTGGCGTGCAGAGAAGAATGTTCCCTCCACTCTTTTCGGAGCGGTTGACTGAATACCGCCTTGTGCTCACATTCGAGGACCGCATTTAGGCATTCACGGCAATAGCGCGAAGATGGGACTTCTGAACGTCCGGCGGACTGAGCAATGTTAGCGTCGATCACTAGCCTCATTCAACGCCCTTGCTTGCCATCAACTTGGCGTCGACCGCGTCCAAGTATTCGTTGCTCGCCTTCAGTTCAGCATCATCGAAGTCAGTTGGCCAGTCCCCGACCCTTCCTTCTCGATCAATGGCTGCCGTCGTCACCTTCGTCACACCGTCGTCATCACGAGCGAACCAATGCAGGGCAACCTGATCCGGAGAAATTTCACCCTTCGCGATGCATGTCAGAATGCCTTGCAACAAGAGGGAGCTATGAGTTTCAATCACAAGCCTCACGCCGCGGTTCGCCGCATCCGTCAGCAACTGCGCCAACTTCCATTGCGCCCTCGGGTGCAGATGCAGTTCGGGTTGTTCTATGTAGACAAGTTGGCCGGGATCGGCCTGAATCAATGCAACCAGAACCGGGAGAACTGTAGGGACCGCGAGTCCGACATCAGCGATATTGACAGGATCGTCGTCGGTAGAGTTGCGCGTTCTGGGAATCGAAACCTCAATCTCCGATTCGCTCAACCTCCGCGAGCCAATCCCGGAAGCCAGCTCCAATGTACGCAACGCCCCAACGAGATCGTGTATATTCCTGCTATCGCCGTGCACGGGCACGACCCACGAATCAATTAGAGTTGGCGTGTAATCCTCAAACGACCCTGGGAAAAAGCCAGGCCCTGCAATTTCTGCAAACAACCTCTTCCGCCTCTGATCCCCTCGAACACCGGGAACATAGATCAGTCTGCGTATCTGTGAATTCAGTTCGAGGTTTTCCTGCATGAAATAGGTTTCGCCGCGTCTCCTCCCTGGAGGTTCTGGTGCGGAATAAAGGACGCTCTGGTAAAAACCGGAATCTTGAACCGATACTTGCGTAAATCCGACCTGCTCCATCAACAGGGAAATCGAACCGAGCTCAAGAAGCATCGCTCTCAACTCTTCCGGCGTTGAATCCTTAGCGATCTTCCACTTGGTGTTCTTTACTACATTCGATCCCCAGGTTTCGACGATGTTCAGGCCAGCTTCCGGTTCCACCGAATAGGCCATCCCTGCAGTCAATCCAGGGTTGAAGCCGAATTCAAGTGTTAAGGGCTGCGAAGAGCCATTGCGTCCGCCGGTTCTTGTAAGGAATTGCTTCGTCCCGGTGTATTGCAAATAGGGGCCGGACAAAAAAAATGGGCCTGCCGCATTGAAATCGCTCTCCAGCGTCTGCTTCATCAGCAGCAGCGGCTGCATAAAGCTCGATTTGCCAGAACTGTTCGCACCTGCCAAGACGGTCAGCGGTCGAATTTCCAAGTCGGTCTTCGCAGCAAGGGACTTGAACCCTGTCACGGATATTCTGCTGATCCCCAGACCGTGTCGGTTAGCGTCAGACGGATGGTCCGCCATTTCAAAATCCCTCACTGCTTCATGTTAGCATCGGCGAATTTTCATGGATTTGACTTGTTTTGAACGACTTCTGTGTTTTCTCTATTTCTTCGCTATTTTCTCCTATTCTTCCGTGTCCCATCCTGCTACAATCCGTTGGAAATCCAATTCAAACCCCTGCCGTTTCCTGCGAGGGAAGCAGGAGAGTGCGTGGGGTGATTCAATTTTTGAGGAGCCCTCCCAATGGCCATCGTCGACGACCGCGCCAAAGCCGTAGAACTTGCCCTTGCACAGATTGAAAAACAGTTCGGGAAGGGGTCGATCGTTCGGCTCGGGTCCCGCGAGGCGCTGCTGCCTATCGCCGTCATCTCCACCGGCTCCATCAGCTTCGACGCGGCGCTGGGCGTTGGCGGCGTCCCGCGCGGCCGGGTCTCAGAGGTCTTCGGCCCCGAGTCCTCGGGCAAGACGACGATCTGCTTGCAGGTGATCGCCGAGGCGCAGAAGCATGGCGGTCTGGCGGCCTTTGTCGACGCTGAGCACGCCCTGGACCCCGCCTACGCCAAAAAGCTAGGCGTGGATATTGACAACCTGCTGGTCTCGCAGCCCGACTCCGGCGAGCAGGCTCTCGAAATCACTGAGGCCCTGGTTCGCTCCGGCGCCATCGATGTTCTCGTCGTCGACTCCGTCGCCGCCCTTGTTCCCAAAGCCGAGCTTGACGGCGAGATGGGCGATTCGCACATGGGCCTGCAGGCACGGCTCATGTCGCAGGCGCTGCGCAAGCTCACGGGCACGGTTTCGAAATCCCGCACGGCGCTGATCTTTATCAATCAAATTCGCGAGAAGATCGGCGTGATGTTCGGCAATCCCGAAACCACCACCGGCGGCCGCGCGCTGAAATTCTATTCTTCTGTCCGCATCGACATCCGGCGCATCGCCGCCGTGAAGGAAGGCGATACCGTGGTTGGCTCGCGCACCAAGGTGAAGATCGTCAAGAACAAGGTGGCCGCGCCTTTCCGCGAGGCCGAGTTCGACATCCTCTACGGCGAGGGCATCAGCAAAGAGGGCGACGTGCTGGACATGGCCGTGACCCACAACATCGTGGAGAAGTCCGGGGCGTGGTACAGCTTTGGCGGCGAACGCATTGGCCAGGGCCGCGAGAACACACGGTCGTTCCTGAAGGAGAACAAAGGCGTCTACGCCAAGATCGACGCCGAGCTGCGCAAGCGGCTGAACATCGGCGCTGTAAAGACCGATGTGCCCGAAGTCCCGGCCGGCGGCGCAGCCGAAGCCAAGGAAGCGGTACGCGGACGCAGGGGATAAACATTTCCGGAATCTGAGAAAGCAGCTTGCCGTCGAGCGGCGCTTTTCTTGACCGGAAATGAGGAATGAGTGTATAGTTATGAATGTATTCAGGAGGGTCGCCTTGAAGCCTACTGAGGAGACAAAGAGGCACGTGATTTCAACCTATGTAAGGCCTGCGCGCTTGAAAGGCGAAAAGACCATTCAAGTCCGAGTCGGAAATGTTCAAAAAGAATTGGGCTGGACAAATCGTACGCCGTCAGTCTTTTCAACATTGTCCTCGAAGGAATTCCAGCAGGAAGCCGGCGTGGAGTTAATCGAGAAGAGGGGTGGTCCCGCGTCTGGCGGTCCGAGCACGACATGGCAGTTTGTCTTCCGGGTGCTGGGCGAGGATGAAAAGGCTGCTTCACAGGCAAAGGCAACTCCAACCGGAAGTGGGCTCCTGGCTCTCTATGGGCTCTGCGCAGATACATTCAAAGCGCTTGGAGGCGGCGAGGAATTTTTGCGGCGCGAGCGGGAATGGGGCCCGGACGTTTGGGAGAGATACCAACAGGAGGAGCTTGAGCGGCGGAATAAAGAGGCGGCAAAGTGAGCCGCGTCTACTGGGACACCATGCTGTTCATTTATCTCCTGGAAGACAATCCGATTTTCGGCCCACGGGTGAAATCGATCCATGAAGCTATGCGGCGTCGGGGCGATGTCTTATGTACCAGCATTTTTACCGTCGGCGAAGTCCTCACCGGCCTTCGAAAGCAGAAAGACGAGGCGGGGATACGCGGCGTAAAAGGATTCATGTTGAGCGATGAAGTCAGCATCCTGCCATTCGACCTCGAAGCCGCCGACAGGTACAGTATGATCCGCTCTGATACGCGGGTAAGTCAGGCGGACGGAATTCATCTGGCAACGGCTGCGGCTGCGGGAGTCGACATCTTTTTTACCAATGACGAAAAACTAAGATCGCTCGCTATCCCCGGAATCCGATTCTTTGCGGACCTGGACGGGAAGGTAATTTGATCTCGCATTAGGAGGCGAAAGAGCCCGATGAGCTATTACGTTTATCAGAATTGGCATCGCAAGAGAGCGCTCGTGCACCAAAGCAATTGCGGCCAATGCAAGAATGGCCAGGGCACACAGCCGCATGACAGTGGACACAATGGCAAATGGCATGGCCCCTTCGATAACCGGGGTGCAGCAGGCGCATTGCTGCAAAGTTTTGGGTACAGCGACAGCGGTCAGTGCCGGGTTTGCAAGCCTTAGCCTTACCAGCCGATCAACCCCTCCCACTCCCTCGCTGCTAGAATCACCGTAGAGCCTCCAATGCCCGTTAAAGCCCTCTATCCCGGCACCTTTGATCCGCCGACCAACGGCCATGCCGACCTGATCCAGCGCGGGTCGAAGCTCTTTGACCACCTCATCGTGGCGGTTCTCGTCAATCCGGTCAAGGATCCGCTCTTCACGGTCGAGGAACGAGTGGAGATGCTCAAGGAACTCACGGCGGAGATCGGGAACGTTTCGGTCGCCACCTTCGACGGCCTCATGGTCGAATTTGCGCGCCGCCAGGGCGCATCGGCGGTGCTGCGCGGCATCCGCGCCATCTCCGACTACGAGTACGAATTCCAGATGGCGCTGATGAACCGGCGGCTGGCGCCGGAGATCGAGACCGTCTTCTTGCAGCCCGCCGGGCGCTATTCGTTTGTCAGCTCGCGGATGCTCAAGGAGGTTTTCAGTTTTGGCGGGGACGTCAGCGGCCTCGTTCCGCCCAACGTGCTGAAGCGGCTGCGGGCGCGGATCAACGGCGGAAGCTGACCTCGGCCATCCACAGCTTAAATTTTGCGCTCATCCCGAAATCTGGCAAGATGGAAGTGATATGACCGTGACAGCTCCGCAAAAAGTGTTTGCCGATCGCATTGGCCGCATCGAAGTATCCGCGACCATGGCCGTGGCCGCCGAGGCGGCCAAACTGCGCGCCCAGGGCGCCAACCTGGTGGACTTCGGGGCCGGCGAGCCCCATTTCGCCACGCCGCGCCCCATCAAGGACGCTGCGATTGCCGCCATCGAGGCCAACTTCACCCGTTATACCGTGGTGCCGGGAATTCCCGAGGTGCGCAAGGCCATCGTCGAGCGCCACGCCTGCGACTTCGGCACGGACTATGCGATCGACGAGGCCGTTTTCACCGCCGGCGGCAAGCTGGCGCTGTTTAACGCCATCCAGGTGCTGGTCGACCACGGCGACGAGGTCATTCTGCCCGTTCCCTACTGGGTGAGCTTCAAAGACATCATCCAGTACGCCGGCGGCACGGTGGTCTATCTCGAAACCAGCGAGGCGGAGAGCTTCCGCATCACGGCGAACGCCATCGAGCGGGCCATCACGCCGCGCACCAAGGCCATTATCCTCAACTCGCCGTCCAACCCGGCCGGGTCGGTGGTATCGAGCGAGGACCTGAAGCGTATCGTTCATCTGGCCCACGAGCGCGGGATCTTTCTGCTTCTGGACGAGTGCTACGCGTATCTGAACTATGCCGGCAAGCCCGTCTCCGGCGGCTCGTTCACCTGGGCCAAAGAGCACATCGTCATCCTCGGCTCGCTCTCGAAGACCTATTCCATGACCGGATGGCGGGCAGGATTCGCGCTGGCTTCCAAGCCGGTCGCCGCCAACCTGAGCAAACTGCAGTCGCAGTCCACCTCGAACGCCACCAGCTTTGTGCAGAAGGCGGCTATCGCGGCGCTCACCGGCTCGCAAGAGTGCGTGGCCGAGTTCCGGGCCGAGTTCATCGACCTGCGCGACTATATGCTGGCTGCGCTCAGAAAGATTCCCGGCGTCACCTGCACCAAGCCAGAGGGCGCGTTCTACGTCTACCCCAATATTTCCGCCTACCTGGGCAAGGGCGGCATCCGCACCGCCACGGAACTGGCCACGCGCCTGCTCCACGAGGCGCACGTGGTGACCGTACCGGGCGAGGCCTTCGGCACCGGGGAACACATCCGCATCTCCTATCCGGTGACCAAGCAGAACATCGACGAAGGTACGCGGCGCATGGGCGAATTCCTGACCGGGCTGAAGTAGACAGGGAACAGTGGTCAGTGATCAGTGGTCAGGCGCGGGCGCCTCTGTGCCCGACATGCACTTTCAAGCCCGATTTCCCGGCTGGAACGAGCGATTCCCGAGAGAACCGCCGGCTGCCGCGCTTTGGCGCGCGTAAGCGGCAGCCTGCCACTCGCCGATAGGATGCATTTGCTGGCATTCCCCGCACATGGTGTTGGGGAATTGCGCCCCGCAATGCGGACAGACCGCCTGGGTTTCGAAGGTGTCGAAGGTCTGGCTGCATTGCGCGCACTTCCAGAGGGCTCCCATCGGCGGCTTTGCCCCGCAGTTGGGGCAGGCAAATCCCTCGCGCCGCGGCAGTTTCTCCATGCGAATCATCGCGCGCGCACTTTGCAGCCCGCCCCAGCAGTTCAAAAGCAAATAGCCGGCAATCAACAATGACCAGGATGAGCGCATCCACAAGGCGAAGCAAACCAAACCGGCCGCGCCCGCAAAGCCAAGCGTCGTGGCCACCACCAGGCTGCGCCCTCGCCCCAGCACATACCACAGCAGCGAGCGAAGAATCTGTCCTCCGTCCAGCGGATAGATGGGGAGGATGTTGAAGACAAGCAGGACAGCATTGATCCCCAGAACCCAGCCGAGCCAGTGGTAGGCGTTGGGCATGGTGTGCGCCCATCCCAGCGACCGGCTCAACAGCCACGCAACACCAAGGACCGGCAGCAGAGCTACGTTGACCAACGGCCCCGCCGCGAGACTCCAGAGCATGGCCCCCGGCCTCTGCGGCGGGTTCACAAAGGCCACCCCGCCCAGCGGCCACAGCATGATCCGGTCAACCGTTCCCCCCACCTGGCGGCAAGCCAGAGCGTGGCCGAATTCGTGCAGCAGCACGATCAGGAACAGGGCCAGGTATTCGAGCGCGCTCCAAATCAGTGATGTATAGCGGCTCCTCAGGTAGCCGATCTCAATCACCGCGAACGCGAACCAGGTCCAGTGCAGAAACACATCGATTCCTGCAAAACGAAACAGATGGATCGAACCCTGACGTATGCTTGGCATTCCTGATAGCTTACCTGATTTGCGAGCTTGCCGGAGCCTGCCGTGTCCGGCTTTCGGCTTCCCGAACCGGAGGTCCTTGCTTGCGGGCACGGCCGGCAGGGCAAGGGCGCCTGGCCGAACACCGGCTTGCGGTAAACACGCCTGAACGGCCGTGACTCACGGCAAAGGCATTTCTCCCAATCCTCAAGAGCGCCAACCGTCGAGAAGGTTGCCGCTCACTGGTGTTTGCGTCAACTTGGCTGTTTGGAATTCCTATATACCATTGGGAGAAATGCGCTAGCCGGTGCATCCGCTGCCCTGGCGACTCAATTTCCTTTGAAAATAGTTCGCACGGCCCTGTGCAAACCTAGTGTTTGTCGAGTACGATGTTTCTTCAATGTCGAATGAAACCGATTTTCGCCCTGTGATTCTGGCCGGGGGCAGCGGCACGCGTTTCTGGCCCCGCTCCAGGCGCGCCCACGCCAAACAGGTTCTGGCGCTCGACGGCGAGCGCTCCATGATCCAGCAGACCGTGGAACGGCTCAAACCCCTTGCCTCGCTTGAAAAGACCTGGATTATCACCAACGAGTTTCTGGCTCATGAGATCGCCGACCAGTTGCCCGGTCTGCCCGGCGCGCAGATCGTGCAGGAGCCGGTGGCCCGCAATACCGCCCCGGCCTGCGGTCTGGCTGCCTTCCTCATCGAGCGCGACAACCCCGCGGCGGTGCTGGGCGTCTTTCCTTCCGACCACGTGATCGCCGACGAACCGCGCTTCCTCAAGGCCCTGCAAAAGGGCGTCGCAGTGGCCGCAGCCGGCGAAAACATCGTGGTGCTTGGCATTGAGCCCTCTCGCGCCGAGACGGGCTACGGCTACATCGAGACCGGCGACCTGACCAAGGACGATGCCGCGCTGCATGTGCGCCGTTTTATCGAGAAGCCCAACCAGAACCGCGCCGAGGAGTTTGTCGCCGCCGGAAATTACTACTGGAACTCCGGCATGTTTCTGTGGTCGGCTCGCACGCTGGCTAACGCCGTCCGCGAGCACCTGCCTGAGACCGCGCCGCTGCTCGAGACCATCGCCGCCGCCTGGGGCACTCCCGGCTTCGACGAGGTCTTCCACACGGTTTACCCCCAGTGCGAGAACATCTCCGTGGACTACGCCGTCATCGAGCCCCGCTCCGCCAAAGGCGAGCACCTGTCGAATCTCTACTGCATTCCCGCCGAATTCAGTTGGAACGATCTCGGCTCGTGGGCTTCGCTCTACGAGTACCAGGTGGAAACGCGGCTGCGCGGCGACGCCGAGGGTAACGTGGCCGACACCGTCGGCCACATGGCCATCGAGGCCTGCGACAACTACATCTTCAGCCCCAAGAAGTTCGTTGCGCTGGTGGGTGTGGAGAACCTTGTCGTTATCGATACCGACGACGCACTGCTGATCGCCCACCGCGACCACTCCCAGGACGTGGGCAAGATTGTGAGGGAGCTGAGCATCACGGGGCGCTCAGAACTGATCTGAGGACGCGTCCGCCTCTCTCTGCCGCTGTACAATGCTTGCGTAGTTCAGCGTGTACAAATCGCCTGAGTGGGGAGAAGAATGCCCGAAACCATCGTTTGGCCGATGCAGTCTAAGCCGCGCCGCTCGCGTCTCGCCGTTTACCTTTTCCTTGCCGTAGTCGTCCTCATCTTCATCGGCGGCCGCGCAGCCGTCTCCTATTGGGTCGATCTCCTCTGGTTCGGCGCGCTCGGCTACGCGAGCGTCTTCTGGAAGAGCTTTGGCCTCGAATGGGGAACCTTCGCCGCCTTTGCGGCGCTCACCTTCGTCATCCTGTTCGGCTCGTTCCTCGCGCTGCACCACAGCCACGCCGCCGACCTGCCCGACACACACACCATCTTTTTCGGCGGGCGGCCCTTCGAGTTGCCCTTAAAGAAATTCCTGCGCACCATCGCTGTCGTTGCCACGCTTGCGATCTCGATCGTCACCGGTTTCGCCATGGAATCGCAGTGGCCGACTCTGGCCCTTTATTGGTACGCCCCGCATGCCGCCAGCGTAACGGATCCGATCTTTGGCCGGCCGCTCGGCTTCTATCTCTTCACCCTGCCCGCCTGGCAGCTCATTGCAGGATGGTTCCTGACGCTGGCGGTGATTATCGGCGTTCTGGCTGTCCTCTTTCTCATTGCAGCAGGCGGGGGGCGCGCGCTCGGCGGGCGGTTCGGCAGTCCCGCCAGCCTGCCCTGGCGCGGTGTCTCCATCGCCGCAAGCTTTCTGTTGTTCGCGCTCGCCATTCGTGAGTATGTCGGCCGCTTCGAACTCCTCTTCGAGCAGCACACCATCTTCGCCGGCGTGACCTACACCGACGCGCACGTAAACATCGTCTGGATGCTGCTGATCAGTGCGGCGCTGGTGTTGGGCGGGGCGATTGCCATCGCCAGCGGAATCCTGAAGCTGGGCGCGCGCTGGCTGCTGGCAGCGATCGTTCCGGCGGCGGTCTGTTATGTCGTGGCCGGGGTTGCCGGATGGTATGTGAGCACCTTCATCGTCAAGCCCAACCAGCTCGACCGCGAGCGGCCATACATCACCGACAACATCGCCTTCACTCGACAGGCGTACGGCCTCGACCGCTTTGCCCAGCGCGAGTTTCCCGCCGACACCACGGTTGCGGCCGCCGATCCGGAACACAACCAGGCCACGCTCGAGAATATCCGCCTGTGGGACGTGAGCGCGCTGCAAGATACGCTGCGCCAGGTGCAGGAGATTCGCACCTACTACGATTTTCCGGGCATCGACATCGACCGCTACCAGATCAACGGCTCGTTGCGCCAAGTGATGCTTGCGGTGCGCGAACTGAACGTGGACAAGCTGCCGGAGAGCAGCCGCAACTGGATCAACGACAAGCTCATCTACACGCATGGCTACGGCATCACCATGAATCCCGTGAACGGCTTCACGCCAGAGGGCCTGCCCACGCTCTACCTGAGCAACATGCCCGTGCAGAGCACCGTGTCCGGCCTGAACGTGACGCGCCCTGAAATTTATTTTGGCGAACTCACCAACACCGACGTCTACGTCAAGACCCATCAGCAGGAATTCAACTATCCCCAGGGCCAGAGCAACAACCTCTCCACGTACGACGGCACCGGGGGCATCGTAATGGGCGGCTTTTTCCGCCGCGTGCTTCTGGCCTTCGATCGCGGCGACCTGACCAAGGTCCCGTTCAGCGACGACATCACCGCCGAAAGCCGGCTGCTGATGCGGCGCAACGTGCTCACGCGAGTCTCGGCGCTCGCGCCATTCCTCACCTTCGATACCGATCCTTATATCTTGGTCGGCGACAACGGGCGCCTGTCATGGATCATCGACGCCTATACCTCTTCCGCGAGTTACCCCTACTCGGCGCAGGCCAGCCTCGAAAACCAGCCCGTCAACTACCTCCGCAACAGCGTGAAGGCCGTCGTGGACACCTACGACGGCACGGTTACTTTCTACGTCTTCGACAGCGCCGATCCCATCCTCGCCGCGTGGCGCGGCATTTTTCCGGGACTATTCAAGGATGCGTCCACGATGCCGGCGTGGTTGCGCGCGCACGTTCGCTATCCTGAAACGCTGCTGAGCGTGCAGGCCGATGTGTATGGCCTTTACCACATGACCGATCCCGAGGTTTTCTATAACCGCGAGGACCAGTGGAGCGTGGCCACTGAAACCGGCTCGAACCAGGGCGACCAGACGGCGCAGGAAATGCATCCGAACTTTGTGCTGATGACGATCCCCGGGGAACCGAGCGGGCTGGAGTTCGTGGAGATTCTGCCCTTTACGCCCATCAACCGCAACAATCTGATCGGCTGGATTGCGGCGCGCAGCGACGGCGCGAGCTACGGCAAGGCAGTGGTCTTCGACTTTCCCAAGACGCGCCTGGTCGACGGGCCGCAGCAGATCGAGGCGCGCATCGACCAGAACGCGCAGCTCTCCGGCCAGCTCACGCTCTGGAACCAGCAAGGCTCGCATGTGATCCGCGGCAGCCTTCTCGTGATTCCCTGCGGGCAGGCGCTCTTGTACGCGGAGCCGATTTATCTGCAGGCAGAGCACAGTCCCATGCCGGAGTTGCGTTTGGTGGTGCTGGCGCTGCAGGACAGGCTGGCTTACGGGCCGAACTTTGAAGCCGCTTTGAGTTCGCTCTTTGGATCGGAAACACCGTCAGTGACGGGCGGCGAAGCGCAGCAATCCGCGACAGGAGCGGCCGCGCCGGCCGGCGCTGCGCAGCCGTCAGCGAATCTTAATGAGCTGATCCGACAAGCCAGCAGCGACTTCGCCGACTATCAACGCCTGACTTCGGAGGGCAAACTGGCCGAGGCCGGGCAAAAACTCGACGATCTGAAACGGGTGCTGAATGAGCTGAGCACTCATGCAAAGTAATCTTCAGCGGCACGAACATAGAGCTTCTGAGATGCCCGGATTCTACGGCGCGGCGCGTTACTCCATTGCCGCGCCCTCTTGCCATTTCTTCGACCCGATCACGGAGCCACCGCCATGCCTCGCTTTGCCGCCAATTTGACCATGATGTACACGGAGCACGTTTTTCTCGACCGCTTTGCCGCGGCTGCGCGTGATGGCTTCACGGCAGTCGAGTACCTGTTCCCGTACGAGCACCCGGCCGCCACGCTGGCCGCGCTGCTCAAGGAGCATGGCCTGCTCCAGGTTCTCTTCAACTCTCCTGCAGGCGACTGGAAGGCCGGCGAGCGCGGCACTGCCGCCCTGCCGGGCCGCGAGCAGGAGTTCCGCGACGGATTTCTGCGCGCCATAGAGTACGCACGCTTACTGGAGTGCCCACGCATTCACTCCATGGCCGGAATTCCCCCGGCGGGAGCGGATCGCGCGCGTGTCCTCGACGTCTACACCGCCAATCTTGCCTGGGCGGCGGAGCAGGCGCGGGCAGCAGGGGTGGAGCTGCTCATCGAGCCCATCGCACAGCGCAACATGCCGGGGTTCTTTCTCAATCGGCAGGGAGAGGCTCATGCCATCGTTGCGGAGATCGGCACTCCCAACCTCAAAATCCTCATGGATCTCTTTCATTGCCAGGTGGAGGAGGGCGATCTGGCCGTCAAGATCCGCAAGTATCTCGCGAACCCGAAGCAGACGCGCGTGGGCCACTTCCAGATCGCCGGAGTACCAGAACGCCACGAGCCTTCGACCGGCGAGGTGAACTTTAGTTATCTCTTCGATTTGATCGACGAATTGGGCTACGAGGGATGGATCGGCTGCGAATACATCCCGGCCGCCGGCACATCGGCAGGGCTGGAATGGTTCAAAAAGTGGAAGGCCGCCGCGCACTGACGGTTCGTGCCGCGGCGGCATCCACTTCACAGCTTAACCGGCTTGGTCTTACTTCACCACGCCAAACGTGAACGTCGTTGTGGAGCGCATGGTCTCGCCCGGCCGCAGAACGGTGGTCGGAAAATCGGGATGGTTCGGCGAATCGGGAAAGTGCTCCGTCTCCAGGCAGAAGCCGGCGTACTTCTCATACTTCACGCCATGGCGGCCGGTTAACGTTCCATCGAGGGAGTTGCCGGTGTAGAATTGCACGCCCGGCTGCGTTGTTTCCACCGTGAGCTTACGCCCGCTCACTGGATCGGTGGCAATGGCCGCCAGCCGCAGCGTTCCGGGTTTGCCGTTCACCACCCAGTTGAAGTCGTACCCGCCGGCCAGCTTCAGTTGCTCGTTATCGGCGTTGATCCGTGCTCCGATCGCCTCCGGCTTGCGGAAGTCCATCGGCGTGCCGGCCACGGGCGCCAGCTCGCCGGTGGGGATCAGCGTTGCATCCACGGGCGTGTAGCGATCAGCGTCGATCTCGATCCGCTGATCCAGGATGTTGCCCTTGTCGTCGCCATGCAGATTAAAGTAGGCATGGTTGGTCAGGTTGACCACAGTGGGCTTGTCCGTGGTGGCCGTGTAGTCGATGCGCAGCGAATTGCCCTTGAGCGTGTAGCGCACCTTCGCGGTCAGCGTTCCGGGAAATCCCATGTCGCCGTCTGGACTGACAAGGGTGAATTCGACTCCGTCCGGCACTTCGTGCGACTTCCAAACGTATTGGTCGAATCCCTTCGGCCCGCCATGCAGCGCGTTGGGCCCGTTGTTCAGCGGAATCTGGTAGGTCTTGCCGTCCAGCGTGAACTTGCCCCCCGCGATCCGATTCCCATAGCGCCCGACGATGGCGCCCAGACTCGCGTTCGGCTGCTGCAGGTATCCCTGAAGCGTTCCGAAGCCCAGCACGACATCCTCTACCTTGCCTGTTCGGTCGGGGGCTTTCACGCTGACCAGATGTGCTCCATACGCCGTTACTCTCACCTCAATCTGCCCATCGGTCAACGTGTAAATGGGAACAGCAACTCCGTCCGCAGTATGACCCCAAATCGCCATCTTCGTTTCTCCCTTTGCAATGGCCGAAAAGGTCATTGCCACTGTAATGATGATTGCAACAAATTCAGCCACTCGTTTCACGGTTTACCCCTCTGTCTTCCTGCGTTCGCGGCTCTGCAAAATCGCACTTACCGGCCTTTTGCCCTTTGCGGCGGAAATGAACGGCCTCAGCAGCGCGAAGCTGCTCATAGGCAAATATAGTTGAAAGGGCAGACAATCCCCTCATATTACCCGGCAGGCATGGGCGCTCGCACCCAACCTGCCTGTCGATTCCGCATGGTGGGCGCTGCAGGATTCGAACCTGCGACTTCCACCGTGTGAAGATGGCACTCTACCGCTGAGTTAAGCGCCCAGAAAGGGCTTTGAGAGGGGTTACGTGCACCTTCGCGGCCCCGGAAAATCCCCGCTGCCAAAGAGGTGCGGCCTTATGGCTTTTGCCCCCCGTAGCCCGATTTAGGGCCGTTAATTCCGCCTGCAATGGGAGGTCACCGCAAAAGGCGTCCTGTAAGGTAGAGTAACACCAGCAGGACTTTGCGTCCAACCTTGGCCGCCTGTTGCGGGCCGGGCGCACACCATTTGCTCCGAGGCCTCGCCAAAGACCAGCCATGCTCTGGAGAGCGCGTTCAATCCGCCAGGAGAACGAACTTCCCTTCGAGGGGGAAGCTGCGCTGTCCCCTGTTCCCGGCCTCGGCGGCTCTCTGCTCCCTACCGGATTGGCCCGGGCCGAAACTCTGGCGCGGGCCGCCTCGCAAACCCCTGAAAAGAATCGCTCCGAGGACGGAAATTCCAGTCAGGAAGCCGGTTACGGGCCGCAACCTTCCGGCGCGGATGGTGTTCCAAAAGATATGGCTACCATGGTCCTTAACAGTCCGGGCCTGGGAGCGGGTTCGGCTTTTCGGCCTGGCGCCAATTCGGGCTCGGGTACGGGCCAACGGGCGGAGCTGGACCCCAAAAGCGACGCGGCCATTATGCTGCGCGTGGCCGAGGGCGACGAAGCCAGTTTCAATTATCTGGCGGAGAAGTACCACCGGCCGATGATCCACTTCCTGTACCGGATGGTTGGGAACCAGGCAATTGCCGAAGAGCTAGCCCAGGAGGTCTTTCTCCGCGTCTATCGTGCCAGGAGCAGTTACCGGGCCGAAGCTCGTTTTACAACCTGGTTGTACCGGATCGCGACCAACCTGGCGGTCAACTATGCTCGCGACACCCGGCACGAGCGGAGAGCGCAAACGGTGTATCTGGACGCGCCGGACGCGGAGACGGGTACGGCTCCCGACGTAGCCGACGACGAGCTGACGGCGGAACAGCAACTGCTGCGCGAGGAGCGCATGGCCGCTATTCGCCGGCACGTGATGGCGTTGCCCGAGCGGCAGCGGATGGCGGTGCTGATGCATAAGTACCATGGGCTGGATTACCAGCAGATCGGGGAGGCGCTCAAGTTGAGCGAGTCGGCAACCAAGTCGCTCCTCTTCCGCGCTTACCAAACACTGCGGGACAAGTTGAAGGATTTTGTTTGAGGGCGAGAGTGGAAATAAGCCGGGCGAGGAGAAACGAAGATTGACCGGCGGAATTTGAGGTGGTAACCCATGAAACAGAGGAAGACAAATTGCACGGGGATGGATGCCGGGTTGGCCGGGCTTCTTCTCGATCCGCCCCCGGCTGCCGCCAAGGTTCAAACGCATGTTGCGGAGTGTGACCGCTGCCAGAGCGAGCTCGAGGAGACGAAAGCCACAATGCAGTTGCTCGATGCCTGGGAGGCTCCCGAGCCAAGCCCCTATTTTCTTACGCGGCTAGGCGCCAGGATGCGTGAGGAACGCGAGGCCGCGCCGGCCGGTTGGCTCGCCGGCGCCATCGCACGCCTGCGCGCCACCGTAACCTACGGGTCCGGATTGCATGCGCGCCCGCTGGCGGCCTTAGCGCTTACGATCATGCTTCTTGTGGGCGGCGGAACCTATCTGGGCATCACGGACTGGATGCAACCCCCGCAACAGTCTGGCCAAGATGCGGTCGTGGTGCACGACCTGCAAACACTCGACAACAATGCTCAGGTGCTCGATCAGATGGAAGCTCTCACCAGCAACCAAAACGGAGACTGATTTTTTCTGACATTTCGGCCGCCTGCCGGGAGAAAGACTCGTGAACTGGACCTCAAACGCGGAAAGAATGCGTCGGGCGGCGATCGCCGCAGCGGTCCTGTTGCTCTGTCTGGCCGCGGTCGAGGCTCCCGGCCAGCGTAGCGGTGCGCGTCATGCTCCTCAGCCGCAGCCGCGAATGACTCAGTCCCAGCCCCGCGCAAACGGACGGCCGAATCAGCAACGGCAGTTCCAGAACCAGCAGAGGCAGTACCAGAACCAACAGCGGCCGTACCAGAATCAGCAGAGGCAGTACCAGAACCAACAGCGGCCGTACCAGAATCAGCAGAGGCAGTACCAGAACCGGCAGCGCCCGTACCAACAGAGCCCGCAATATAGCGGCGGGCAGCGTGTTGCGCCCGCAACCCCTGCAAACGGCGCCCGATATGGCGCTCAGGGTCCTTCCTACGCCCGTCCAGCCTATCCCTATGCCGCGCGGCCAGGAACCGCCTATCCCGGCGCTTTTCCTCCGGGACATCTCGGTGACTGGCTCAATCGGCACCAGGGTCTTCCCGCGCAGGACCAGGAGCGGCTGCTGCGCAATGATCCCAGCTTCAACCGCCTTCCCGGAGCCACCCAGCAGCGTCTTGTGCAGCAGTTGCACCAGTTGAACCAGATGCCCGAGGCGCAACGCGACCGCCGTCTGGCGCGCAGCGAGATGCTGGAACACATGTCGCCGCAGGAGCAGATGCAGGTGCGCCAGGCCGGGCGCAATTACCTGGCCCTGCCGCCCGATCATCAGGCCATGGTCAAGCGCGCATTTCAGGATCTACGCTCCGTGCCGCTCGATCAGCGCTCGACGGTGCTCAACTCCGCGCGCTACCAGAGCCAGTTCACGCCCGACGAGCGCGAAATCCTCTTCAGTCTGCTGCGCGCCGAACCCTATGAGCCGCCGCGCTAATGATCGCCAGCAACTCCCGCAACATACGTACCTGCCACTTATGCAAGAAACCAATGACTCAGGAGACTAGTGTCCTGTCTCCAAAGTCCGCATAATAAATCCAGTTGTCATCCTGAGCGACGTTTGGCCGGCTTTTGGGCCAAACGGAGTCGAAGGATCTGCGGTTGTTCTTCGCTCATTTTGTCGCGAAATTCGGGGACACCACACTAGGTGGGATGTCAATGACGTGAATGCTTGGCTGAAGGAGAACAAAAACAAGCGCAGCCGTCTTGGATTCAAAACATAAAACTGCTGGATCGCCATCTTCTTGTCAAGGCAGGAATGCACCATCTACCAACGATCCCGAAGGTGTCTCGTATGGACAATGAATCGTTCGTTTTGTACAAGTACAGAGCGATCAATAAATGGCTGATCGAATCGCTGATCAATCAGACCCTGTATTTCGCGACGCCAGATAAGCTGAATGATCCGTTCGACTGCCGTATTGACCTCCAAAAGGCCATTGAACGTGCCGTAATTTCCGCTACGGGTGATCGAAGAGATTCCCTATCATCTTTTTTGACCAATCCGGAGTTCTTTAAAAATTGGCGAGCTACATTCGACAAAATGGGGGTGTGCTCCTTCTCAAAAAAGACGGTTGAGGAAACACTGATGGAAACATTGATGTGGGCACACTACGCAGATGATCACAGGGGCGTTCGTCTCAAATACCAGTTTCGAGCGGCATCTCTCATGGGGGATATGGCCACGGCCCAAGAAATAGTCACATCCCAAGATGTCGAGTACCTCGACGATTCGTTGGTGCCGTGGCTTGTTGGGAATGCTCCCATGGATATGACCGAATTTGCCAAAGAGCTTGCGAAAAGGTACCTAAGAACAAAGAGTCCTGCTTGGGCGTACGAGCAAGAAGCCAGGATTATTCGGCAGAAGTCCGGCCCTTTCAAACTCAAGGATGTGTTCTTAGCGGAAGTGTGTTTCGGACTGCGAACAGCGCAAGACGACCGCGACCTTGTTATCAAGCTTGCCCAGAGCTATTGCCATGACGTGAAGTTTAGCCAAATGGAACGTGGCGAAACCGAATTCCGTTTTGCGAAGAAAGCGACGTGAAGAGCTAGTCTTAGATTTTCACTTGACGCCGAATCGACGATATCAGGCTTGCCCTTCCGACCATGGTAAGACTGCTATGGCGGTGCATCGACATCCCAATTCACACGTACAGTCTTTGTGTGGCAATTCAGGCAGCTCGTCGAGACGGAAGGTCTTGCCCTTGAGAGCAACGCACGCTTCGCAACCTCCGACCCCGATAATTTTGGCCTTCTTGATACCCGATTCACGCATTCGCGCAAGATCGCTTTGGTGTTTGACATAAAAACTCAGCATTCGCGTAGCCGTCGCCGAATTCATGACTCCAACACCAGTAAATCCAGGCGTAAATTTTCCTGGCGCTGTACTCCCCAGTAATTGCCAGACTGCGTAATTGAGATAGAGACCTTCCCATTGCTCAGGTTGCAGACCGTTCAGGATTTTTGGACGCAAGGTAAACACCGTTGCGAGATCGGCTTCACGTTCTTCTGCGGAGCGCGGCGTGGGTTTGATGGTCATGGCATCTTGCGCCGGGTGGTTAGGGGGCTGAAATCTGCTCTCGCTATAGGCGTCAGCAATTCGTATTGCTGTTTTGAAATCACGCCTACGGAGCGCAGCAATTACGCCATCTGTTGCCGTTTCAGAGGATTTCTCTTGTTCTGCTACCCACGTTGAAACAACCTCACTTACCGCAGGCGCGCATCGTACAACATTGCGATGCACGAGCAGCTTCTCCATGCCTTCTGGATCGGCTTCGACCAGCCGTCTGGCCTGTTCGGCCTTCTTTCCGCTGACCTTTAAGCCACGCGACGAAAGTATCTTCTTGAGCTCTGCTCCGGTATGACAGATTTCGATCTTCTCAAGCAGGGGGACAGGTTCCAGTAACCCTAGCGCAACCATTCCATCAATAACGCGCTGAGGGTGCATCCCAAATATAGGCTCCCAGTAATCGGGAGCACCGTCCTCGGCATCGCGTGCCGATAGAAACCGTTGGAGCAGGGCCAGATGTGGCTGGCTGCTTGCCCAATTGATCGGCACCAATTGAGTATCAGATGCCGATTTCTGCGACGAAGAAGGAGGTTTCCGCCCCAGCCACCTGTCAAACCATTCCATTATGATTGCCGTCCGAAGTTACGGTTGTTTGATTGATGATCAGAGTCGCGCTGTCCGCTGGAGAGCAAGCCACTTAGCAGCAAGCGTAGCTTTTAACCTCCCTCGCTGCCGGGTGCCCCGTCCTAGCTCCGCTAGACCGGGATCGCCTCCAAAACCCCGCCCGCACCCTCAAAAAACCCTATCGCGCACACAAAATGCGACGAAATCCACCATTTCTGACGACCTGCAGGTCACAGATCTACCCAATTACTCCACCTGTAGGTCTCATTTCCAGCGAGCTCGCGATGCGACGATTTTCCCCTCCGTCCCAGCTTCGAAAACCCTCCACCTGCAGGTCGTCACTTTTCACGGGATTCTGGCGCCCGGCCCCTTCGCAAACCGCCTCTACGCCGCCCTGCTCCGGAAAAACTCGAGCGACCGCTTCAACCCTTCCCTGAGCCCTACGCGCGGTTCCCATCCCAGCAGCGTGCGCGCCTTGGCGATGTCGGGGCGGCGGCGCGTAGGATCGTCCACCGGCAGATCGACGTAGCGCAACTCGCTCTTCGACGCCGTAACCTCCAGAACCGCCTGCGCGCATTCGAGAATGGTGAACTCTTCGGGGTTGCCGAGGTTCACGGGCAGGTGCTCCTCGCTGCGCGAGAGGCGCACCATCCCTTCGATCAAATCGTCGACATAGCAAAAACTGCGCGTCTGGCGGCCATCGCCGTAAATGGTGAGCGGCTCGCCGCGCAGGGCCTGCATCATGAAGTTCGAGACCACCCGTCCATCGCCGGGTTGCAGGCGCGGACCATAGGTGTTGAAGATGCGCGCCAGGCTCGTATTCACGCCGCGCGACCGATGGTAGGCCATCACCATCGCCTCGCCGAAGCGTTTGGCCTCGTCGTAAACCGAGCGCGGCCCGACCGGGTTCACATTGCCCCAGTAGGTCTCCGATTGGGGGTGCTGGAGCGGATCGCCATAGCACTCAGAGGTGGAGGCATGAAGGTACCTGGCGCCGTAGCGGGCGGCAATCTCGAGCGTATTCTCAACGCCCGCGGAGCCTACCCGCAGCGTCTCGATTCCCAGGCGAAGATACTCCGGCGGGCTGGCCGGCGAAGCCAGATTGAATACATAATCGACAGGGCCGGGATCGAAGCTTACGCAGATGTCCCGCTCCTGAAACTGGAAGTGCGGATTACCCGCGAGATGAGCCAGGTTCGCGGCGTCGCCTGTAGAGAGGTTATCGACGCCTACGACGGAGCAGCCTTCGGCCAGCAATCGGTCAGTCAGATGAGAACCAAGAAATCCGGCGGCGCCGGTGACAAGTACGTGCTTCGTCAAGGGTTCGTACTCCCAAAAAGGTTAACGATGGACATGCGAATGAGCTACGTCTCACTCCATGCGTTGAATCGTCCCACCACCGCACTCGGGATCGTCAAAATGCACGCTTACGCCGGCGCCTTGCGCGGCTTACCTTCCTGCGCATGATAGGCCGCTTGCCGGCCCACGCTCACATACGTAAAGCCGTGGCTCTGCATCTCCTGCGGCTTATACAGGTTGCGCCCGTCGATCATGATGGGAAAATGCAGAGCCCGGTTCAACCGCGCCAGATCGATCGAGGCAAACTCCTTCCAGTCGGTCAGAATCAGAACGGCGTCAGCGTCCTTGGCCGCCTCGTAAAGGTCACCCGCATATTTCATGTTTGCGGCCGGCGGCAGAACTTCTTTTGCGCGCTCCATCGCCGCGGGATCATACGCCGTCACCACGGCGCCAGCCTGGAGCAGCTTCTTGACGATCTCGATGGCGGGAGACTCGCGGACGTCATCGGTATCGCACTTGAAGGCCAGACCGAGCGCGGCCAGATGCTTGCCGCGCAAGGTCCAGAGGGCCGAACGCACCTTGTTGAAGAACACTTCCCTCTGGGTGTCGTTGATTTTGCGGACTTCCTGGAGCAGTTGGAAGTCGATGCCGCGCTCCTGCGCCACCCAGTGGAATGCCGCCACGTCCTTGGGGAAACACGATCCCCCGTACCCCAGCCCCGCACGCAGAAACCCGGGACCGATGCGGCTGTCCATGCCGATGCCCGCAGCGATGTCCTCGATGTCGGCGTCCACCGCCTCAGCCAGGTTGGCCACCGCGTTGACGAAAGAGATCTTCATCGCCAGGAACGCATTCGAAGCGTGCTTGATGATCTCCGCGCTTTGCGTTGAGGTCACCAGCAGCCGGGCGGGCCGCGCCGCGCTGCAAGCTCCGGGCACCGCGCCGGGCTGCGAATAATATGACCCGCAGGTCAGCGGTTCATAGATCCGCCGCAGCAATTCCGCAGACCGCTCATTGGATGCTCCCACAACAATGCGGTCAGGATGCAGAAAATCCTCCACCGCCGAGCCTTCGCGGAGGAATTCGGGGTTCGAAACCACATCGAACCGCTCTGCCTCCACGCCGTTCCGGTGCAGCACGCGGCGGATCCAGTCGTTGGTATAGACCGGAACCGTGCTCTTTTCCACGATCACCTTGTAGCTTTTGATGGCGCGGGCAATCTCCGCCACCACTGCCTCGACGTACGACAGGTCCGCGGCGCCCCCATCGCCCTGCGGCGTGCCCACCGCGATAAACACCGCTTCACTCTGCTCCACGGCCTCGCCGAGATGCGTGGTAAAGACCACCCTGCCGCCCAGGTGCCGCGCCAGCAGCTCGGGAAGGTGCTCTTCAAAGATCGGTACGCCGCCCTCGCGGAGCAGCTTGACCCTGGCTTCGTCGTTATCGACACAGACCACCTTGTGACCCATGTCGGCAAAACAAGCCGCCGCCACGAGCCCAACATAGCCGGACCCTATCACACAGATAGATACTTGCCTGGTCATGCGTTCGTACGTTCTCCCTTGCGTCATTCTACCGGCGCGTTCGTGGAGTTACGCAATTCCCTTTCGGTTGTATGCCGCGAAACCGGCGAATCAAGGACCTTTCCAGCCGCTCGCCGGCTCATCCACATTTTATAGGACATACTTCGGATGATCCGTTTCGTCCAGCGGCTCCGTCAGAACGGGCGACCCCCGTATCAGCGGCGAGCGGAGAGGCCCCAGACATGTTTTCGGCGGCGCATTTCACCTGGAACCGGTTGCGCAAATCGGGTTTTGAAAGGGTACGGGTTCAGCCGTGCCGCCGGTTTCCCGGCCAGCAGGGTCAAGACCCGCTCGCGTGAGGCGATCACGATTGGCGATACGGCGTCATTTGAACAAGGAGCGAATCGTAGCCGAGACGGCGCTCGTACTGAGACTCGCGTTCGAGGTGTGCTTTGGCGTCGAGGATTGTTATGACGGCGATGTCTTCGCACAAATGGCGCAGCAAACAGCGGGTGAGCAGCCGGGAGTGCATGGCTCCGATGCAGTTGTGAGGCCCGCTGCCGAAGGCAATGTGCGGATTGATCTTCCGATCCAGGCGCAATTCGTCCGGGTCTTCAAAAACGGAGGCGTCGCGGTTGGCTGAGGCCCAGCAGAGGGAAACCCGCTCGCCGGCCTCAACCGCCACCCCCTTGACTTCAGTGGCATGGGGGCAGACCCGGCCAATGTGAGTCACCGGCGAGACAAACCGGAAAAATTCTTCCGCCGCGCTGTTCAACCATTCCGGCCTTGCCCGCAACGCGTCCAATGCCTCTGGGTGTCCGCCGAGATAGCCGATGATGAATGCCACCGTCTGGATGACGGTATCGCGCCCACCGGCGAAGACCAGATTGGCAAAGCCCATCATTTCTTCGCGCGTCAAAGTGCGGCCGCGAAATTTCGCCTGCGTCAGCGCGCTAAAAAAATCGTCGCCGGGGTTTTCGGCGCTATGGTCCAACTGCCGCTGAATGTAGCGTTCGAGCGCGGCACCCTTCGCCTGGCCATTGGCGCCGTCGCGGAAGACATGAGTTCCCCAACCGATCCACTCACTCGCCTCTCGCTCCGGCACGCGCAGCAGATAGGTCAATGCGCGCGATTGCAACGGCAGCGCAAACTCCCGCACAATTTCAATGGACGGCCTGAGCATGGCTTGCTGGAGGAGTTCATTGACCAGCGCATCCACCTTTTTCTCCATCTCCGGCTCTTTCGGCTGGCGGAAAAACGGCTCGATGATTCTCCGGTAATCGGCGTGCTCCGGCGGATCCGTTTCGATCGGCAATTGCCGCACCGAACGGACGTCTTCCTCGGACGGAATGGGAACGCGGAAAGGCGCGTCGTTGCTGAAGGTCTCCCAATCGGCGGCGGCGGCTCGAACATCCTTATATCCCAAAATCATGGGAACCTTCTTGCCTTGAAAGGAGGCTTCGAGCACGCCTTCGGCCTCACGCTGCGCGCGGAAAGGGTCGTTGGCGGCGAAATTCTTATCGTTCATTGGCATTTCCCATTTGGTTTCCGGCCTACGACCGGCGTGGGCCTTCTTTGTGATTTTCTTCCTGCCGCACAGGTTTGCAAATCGTTTTTTTCAGTCTTTTTTCCAATCCGCCCCGGCTGTTTCTCTGGCGATTGTAGTCCTTCGTCGATAATTGTGCTTTTCGGCACACTTTTCGACCCGACGCGAGGACACATCTTCCGCCGTTTTCATTATTTCCAAGCGGCTCCTTTCACTTTTCCTTTACCCTGATGGCGCTGCGGGGAACCTCAGCCGCCCAATCCCTTCCAAAATGGCCCGAAACAACTCTCGCTGAACGGCCACTTCCGCCATCCGGAAGATGATTTGCCGGGAATGGAGCACGGTCTTCGCCCCGGTCCAAACCTTCCCATGGGCTACAATCAATCCATAGGCCAAACGGCATCATTCTTCGCGCATTGCGCGCAATTCCAGCAAGGAGCAGCGCCACCTATGGCGATTCCCGCCACACAACTACGTCCGGGCATGATCATCAAGCACAACGACCAGCTTCACCTGGTGTTCAAGGTCGAGCACCGCACGCCCGGCAACCTTCGCGCCTTCATTCAGGCCAAGCTGCGCAACCTGAAATCCGGGGCCATGTTCGAGCACCGCTTCCGCTCCGCCGACGCCATCGAAAAGGTAGTCGTGGACGAGATTCCCATGGATTTTCTCTACGCCGACGGCGAGGATTATTACTTCATGAATCCGGTCGACTTCGAGCAGACTATCCTCAAGAGCTCCACGCTCGGCGACGCAGTCGAATACCTCACCGCCAACCTCCAGATCAAGGTGAGTTATTTCGATGGGCAGCCGGTGGGCGTTGAGTTGCCGCAGACCGTAGATCTGGAAGTGGTCGAGACCGAGCCGGGCCTGAAATCCGCCACTGCATCCAGTGTGACCAAGCCGGCCACGCTTGAAACCGGCCTCGTGGTGCAGGTGCCGCCGTTCATCAACCAGGGCGAGAAGATCAAGGTTGACACGAGCGAAGGCGCCTACCTGAGCCGGGCGTAGGATGCCACCTCCGCCACCCAAGTGCTACTCTCAATGCATCGGAGTGGAGGCTCGCGTGAAACCGTCTCTTCTTAAGCTGATCCCCATCCTCTTTTTCCAGGCGGCTGTGGTTTTCACGCAGGCGCCGTTGTCGTCTGCGTCCGATCAGGCTGAGGCCGTAAAGGGCAGCAACGCCTTCGCCATCGATCTCTATGCGCAGCTTCGCGGTCAGCCCGGCAATCTTTTCTTTTCGCCGGAAAGCATCTCCGCCGACTTCGCGATGGCCTATGCCGGAGCGCGCGGGCAGACGGCGACGGAGATCGAGAAGGTCTTCCACTTCACGCTGCCGCAGGAAAAGCTGCACCCGGCCGAGGGCGCTCTGCTCAAGCAAATGAACGGCCAGCACCAGGGCTACGAGCTGCACGTGGCCGACGCGCTGTGGGCGCAGAAGGACGCTAGCTTTCTGCCGGCTTACCTGACGCTGGTTCAAACCGACTACGCAGCCGGATTCCGATCGGTCGACTTCAAGTCGTCGCCCGAAGCCGTGCGGGCCACGATCAATCAATGGGTCGAGCAGCAGACGAACGACAAGATCCAGAACCTGCTGGGGCCGGGCACGGTCACGCCGGCCACGCGCCTGCTGCTGACCAACGCCATCTACTTCAAGGGAACCTGGCTCGACCCGTTCGACGTGGACTGGACCGATGAAGAGGAGTTTCACCTCACAGCGAAGCAGTCCATCAAGACGCAGATGATGAATCGCAACGGCAGCTACCGCTACTACGATGGCGGCACGTTCCAGGAACTCGAAATGCCCTATAAAGGCGAAGAGCTCGCGATGATCATCCTGCTGCCCAAGGAGATTGGCGGCTTGCCGGCGCTGGAGCGGTCGTTCACCGCGGCGGCCGCGAGCGAATGGATTCAGAAGCTTGAGCCAGTTGGCAAGGTCATCCTTACCCTGCCGCGCTTCACCATGACGCAACAATTTGAATTGAGCAGCACCCTCTCCGCGATGGGCATGCCGCAGGCCTTCAGCGGCGCGGCGGATTTTTCGGGAATGACGGGCAAGCCCGACTTCACCATCTCGGCGGCGATCCACAAGGCGTTTATCGACGTGAACGAGCAAGGCACCGAGGCAGCGGCCGCGACAGCGATCGAGATGGTGGCGACAGCGATGCAGCGCCCGAACAACGAACCTCCGCCGATCGTCTTCGACGCCGACCATCCGTTTCTGTTCCTGATTCGCGACACGAGCACTGGGGCAATTCTGTTTCTGGGGCGCGTGGAAGACCCGACAAAGTGACGACCTGCGGGTGTACGAAAGTCGTTCGTCGCGCGAACTCAAAAATCGTCGCATCGCGCGCTCGCGAAAGAGTGCACCTGCAGGTGGAGCAAACGGGGGAATTTGTGACCTGCAGGTCGTCGATATCGTGTGAAATCGCCGGATTTTGAGTGCGCGATACGCTGATTCGTCGATTTTGGACGACGATTGGCGACCGAAAAGCCCTATTTTCCGTCGGGCAGCTTGACCAGCTTGGCTTCGAGCAGCGCCTCGATCACCTTGAGCGCATCGAGCACCGACTCCGAGACCGGCTCGTCGACCTGGACGACGGCGAGCGCCTTGACGGGCTGGCCCGCGGGACCGGCGCCCAGGCGTTCGCGGCCCAGCGCGAAGTTGGCGATGTTGACTCCCTGCTGGCCAAGAATGGTTCCGATGCGGCCAATAACGCCGGGGACGTCGAGGTTGCGGCAGACAACCAGAGCGCCCTCGAGCGGCGCTTCGACGTCGATGCCGTCGAAGGCCAGAAGGCGCGGCTGCTCGCCGTGGATGACGGTGGCGCTGGCGCGGCTCTCGCCCTGCGAAGTGTGCAGCACAACCGTGAGCACCGTGGCGGCGCCGCCGCGATGGCTTTCTTCCTTCTCCTCGTGCACGCGGATGCCGCGCTCGGCGGCCACCGCGGCCGCATTGATGCGGTTCACATTCTCGGAGCCAGAGAGCAGCCCGGCGATGGCCGCGTTGCGCACCAGATCGGTTTTAGCCTCTGTGAGCGTGCCGCCATAGACAATGTGAATGGCGTCAATGCCGGACTTGCCGCCGCCCTTGCCGGCCTGGGCAAGAAACGATCCCAGGCGCCCGGCCAGATCGATGTAGGGCGCCAGTTGCACGTACTCCTCGCGGCTCAGCGTGGGAACGTTCACGGCATTCTGCACTACGCCCAGTTTGAGGTAGTCGCACACCTGATGCGCAATCTGCACGCCCACCGCTTCCTGCGCCTCGGCCGTGGAGCCGGCGATGTGCGGCGTCAGGATCACGTTATCGAGCTCGAAGTAGGGTGAGTCCTTGGGCGGTTCGACCGAATACACATCGAGCGCCGCGCCAGCCACCTGCCCGCTCTTAAGCGCATCGGCCAGATCCGCATCGCAAACCAGCTCGCCGCGCGCGCAGTTGACGATGCGTACGCCCTTCTTCATCGCGGCGAGCGTTTTGGCGTTGACGATGCCCGTGGTCTGCGGCGTGAGGCCCACGTGGAGGGTGAGATAGTCGGCCTTGGCAAAGAGCTCCTCGACGGGAACCAGGGCAATGCCGTTCTCGCGCGCCACGGCCGCCGAGACAAACGGATCCGAGCCCAGAATCTCCATGCCGAATCCGCGCGCACGCCTGGCCACTTCCAGACCGATGCGGCCCAGGCCCAGAATGCCGAGCGTCTTGGCGCGCAACTCAGCGCCCTGCAGGTTCTTTTTCTCCCACTTGCCGGCGTGCATGGTCGAGTTCGCGGCGGGCATCTTGCGTGCCAGAGCGATCATGAGGCCGACGGTGAGCTCGGCGACGGCTACGGCGTTGGCGCCTGGCGTATTCATCACCACGATGCCGCGGCGCGTGGCGGCTTCGGCGTCGATGTTGTCGACGCCCACGCCGGCGCGGCCGATCACGCGCAATTTGGGCGCGTGCGCCATCAGCTCGTCGCCCACCTGCACTGCGCTGCGCACCACGAGCGCATCGGCGTCTGCAAGGGCCGCGGGTAAGCCGCCGGGCAACTGGTCATGCGTCTTCACTTCCCATCCCGGCTCGCCCGCAAATACGGCCAGCGTGGCCGGAGAAACCTTTTCCGCCAATACGATCTTCATGGCTGCTCCCTTGTCCGCCGCGGCGGACCCGTTCTTATAGTCGTCAAAGCGGATGCCCTCACTCTCGCAGAGCAGGTCGAACATCCGCACCACCGCAGCGTGCGGCTTGCCCTCGCCGCGCTCGTACTTGGTGAGCGAGTTGGGATGCACGCCCAACCGCTCCGCCATTTCGTATTGAAAGAGATCGAGCTGCTTGCGGGCGATAAGCAGCTTTTCGCCGAAACTAAGTTCTGCCATGTGTCCTCTGCATAGGAAAAGCGGAGTTAGCGGGGTTAGCGGTGCTAGCGGAGTTAGAAGGCTGTCGCTGCTCTTGCTAGCTCCGCTGACACGCGCGAAGCACGGCTAACACCGCGAACCCCGCTATCCCTTCACTGCCTTTGCGTACACTTCCTGCGCCGCGGCGACGGCCTGGCCGTAAACGACCGGCAGACCGAGCGTGTCCTTAGCGATGTGTTCCATGGCGCCGAGCAGGGCCACGGTGTCAAGATAGTCGAAAAAGCCGAGGTGCGCGACGCGGAAGATTTTGCCCTTCATCTCGCCCTGGCCGTTGGCGGCGACGAGCGCGAACCTGGCCTTGAGCGCCTTCACCACGACGCCCGAGTCCATCCCTTCGGGAACCGCGACCGCGGTGGCCGCGGCCGCCGGAGCCGTGGGCGCGAAGAGCTTGAAGCCGAGCACGGTGAGGCCGGCGCGTGTGGCTTCGGCGTTTACCTGCGCGTTGTCGATGAGCGCGATGCGGCCTTTTTCGAGGTCGCCGCCCGCCTGGCCGGCGATGTAGTCGAGCGCCGCGCCCAGCCCGGCGACCAGAGCCACCGCCGGCGTGTAGGCGCTTTCACCCGCGGCGGCATTTTTGCGCTCCTTGCGCAGATCGAAGTAGTAGCGCGGATTTTTGCTGGTCTCCATGGCCGCCCAAGCGCGGTCACTAATGCTGAGATAGGCGAGGCCGGGCGGAATCATGACCGCTTTCTGCGAGCCGCCGATGAGCACGTCGATGCCCCAGCCGTCGACGTCGAAATATGTGGTGCC
Source organism: Occallatibacter sp. (assembly GCA_049522315.1). Classification (GTDB taxonomy): domain Bacteria; phylum Acidobacteriota; class Terriglobia; order Terriglobales; family Acidobacteriaceae; genus Telmatobacter. The sequence continues at coordinate 51,145 of JBEKNY010000011.1, read as the reverse complement.
CAGGCCGGTGATGCCGTCGACGACAAGAAGCGTGTTAGGTGAGACTTCGTCGCGCAGCTTGGCGATGGCCTGAACGTCGTGGCGCACGGCTGTCGAGGTCTCGGTTGCCTGCATGTAGATCGCTTTGTGCTCGGGCTTGAGGGCGGCGCGGACTGCCGCAAGGTCGAAGGTCTGGCCGTAGGGCGCGCTGACGACCTCCGGCACGAGGTTGAAGGCCTTGGCCAGGCCCGTCCAGCGCTCACCGAATTTGCCGGCGGTGAGGACGAGCACCTTGTCGCCCGGCGAGGTCAGATTCGAGACCGATGCCTCCATGGCGCCGGTGCCCGAGCAAGCCAGAAGCAGCACATCGTTCTTGGCGCCCACGAAGACCTTTAGCTGAGCGAGCACCTTCTGGAAGAGGGCACGAAACTCGGCCGTGCGGTGATGCATGTCGGCTGCGGCCATGGCGAACTGCGCCGCGGGAAGGAGGGGGGTTGGACCGGGAGTATAAAGACGGGTTTTGCGAATCATTTGTTCCTCCTGCGTGGTTGGAGCGCTGAAGAGTAACCCTGGAGCTAGCGGCTTGGATCGTGAAATCACAGAATACACAACTTTGTGGTTATTGTGGCTGTATTTTCTTTGTGGAAATCTGATTTTTTTGATTTTCTCCGTATGTTTGCCCTAATTTGCCCGCGAAGTGCCTCGAATCGATACAATTCTTCTTTGGCTGGCACTTCTGTACTCACCGCTCGTGAGGACGGGCGGTCAGGAAGGAAGCGGCCAATCGTTCCAAGCAAGGAGCAGATCCATGAATGAACCGGGCGCACTGGAAGCCCTCATCAGCCAGCAGATTGTCACCGCCATGAAGGCGCACGACGCCGAGCGCACCGGCACGCTGCGGCTGATCAAGAACGCGCTGAAAAACAAGGCGATTGAGAAGCGCGCGCCGCTGACGCAGGCCGAGGACGAGCAGGCGCTGGCCTCGATGATCAAGCAGCGGCGGGACTCAATCGAGCAGTTCGCGAAGGGCAACAGGCCCGATCTGGTGGCGAAGGAGCAGGCCGAGATCGTGGTCATCGAGGAGTTCCTGCCCAAGGCTCTGGACGAGGCGGGGATGGCCAAGGTGGTGTCGGAGGTTCTGGGCGAGTTGGAGGCGAACCTGGGCCGCAAGCCCGGCCCGAAGGAGATGGGCGCGGCGATGAAAGCGGTCCAGAGCAAGCTGCAGGCAGCGGGAGTGCGGGCCGATGGGCGCGCGGTGAGCGAGTTGGTGAAAAAGGGGCTGGAGGGATAACTCCCTTGCGCGCGGAACCGGCGATGGGGCCAGGGCACCTTGCCCTTTCGGCCCCAAAACTCCTCCAGACAGGCGAAACTAATCCCCACACACAGGGTTTGCTGAATTAGCCCTCTCCGGGGCTGGCAGGGCGGCTCTGGCGCGGATGCGACGGAACCTGGCAGACACCCGGGCCGGAGCAGACTGTGAGGGAGCATGAAACCCCGAACGCAGTTGCGTGTTTCGCCCTCTGTGTTGCCGCCCAGGCTGTGGATGAGCGTCCCTTTGCTTCCAGTTCTCAGAGAAGACTCCCCGCTGCGCGGGTTCCGGCCGATGCTCGCGGTGCTCGCCGGCGCCGTCGCCGTGTTGGCGCTCGCGGCACCCGTAAGCGCCGCGGCTCAGCAGGCGTATCCGGCTTCGCCCTACGGCGACAACAGCAGCCCGTACGCGAACCCTTACGCGCAGCCGGCGACACCGCAGTACGGGTATGCGCAGCCTCAGTACGCGCAGCCTCAGTACGGTCAGCCGCAGTACGCTCCACAACAGCAGCCTTACGCGCAGCAACCTTACGCGGCTTCCCCCTACCAGCAGCAGGATTTGAGCCAGCCCGCCACGCCGGTTCAGGCTTTGAGCGCCGCGGATCTGGAGCAGCTTCTGGCGCCGATCGCGCTTTACCCGGACACACTGCTGGCGCAGATTCTTGCTGCCTCGACCTACCCTGCGCAGGTCGCCGTCGCCGACCAGTGGCTCGAACAGATGCGTGCGCAGGGCTATGGGTCACCGGATCAGATTGCCGCCGGCGCCCAGGCGCAGACCACGTGGGATCCGAGCGTGAAGGCGCTGACCGCCTTCCCTGATGTGCTCGACATGATGAACCACAACCTGGAGTGGACCACCAACCTGGGCAACGCCTACTACAACCAGCCGCAGGACGTGATGCAGACGGTGCAGGTGCTGCGCGAGCGCGCCGAACAGGCCGGCAACCTCGAATCCACGCCGCAGGAAGACGTGAGCAACGACCAGGGCTACATTCAGCTCGCCCCCGCCAATCCAGAGATGGCCTACGTTCCTACCTACAACCCGTGGGACGTCTATGGCCAGCCCATTTCGCCTTATCCCGGCTTTTCGCTCTTTGGCGCGCTGGGCAACTTTTTCGGCGGCGCTCCCATTCAGTACGGGCTCGGCTTCGCGCTGGCGGCCTTCGATCGCATGCCCTTTGGCTGGCTGGCCTGGGGCCTGGACTGGCTGGGACACGCGCTGCTCTTCGACCACTCGGACTACTATACGCACAGCGCGACAGTGGCCGATTGGGGCTTGCCGCATGGCGGTCCGCGCGCCTACTACGGCCGGGAAGGGCCGGGGCGCGGACGCGACTCCGGGTACCGTTCCTATGGCGGGCAGCAGACCTACAACGGACGCGGCAACTGGTCGAACAACCGAACTCCGGGGCAATGGCAGGGGCGCTCGGCGGAGACATCCCATCAGGACCCGCGGGCTGGCTACGCCAACAATCGCAGCTACCAGCAGCCCTCCTATGGCTATACGCATCCCGCGCTTCCGGCGCAGAGCTACAACCGCCCGACGGCCCAGCCGTATTCGCGCGGCGCGCCGCAGCAGGGCTACGGGTATCGCCCGCAGACCTACCCGAACCGTGCGCGGACGTACATGAGCCCGGGCTATTCCAGCAGGCCACAGACCTCCAGCAATTCCGTCTACGGGTATGGGTACGGATATGCGAACCGGTCAACGGGCAATTTTTCGAGGAACGCGTACGCCGGGCAGCAGGCCTATGCGACGCGCCCCGGATTCGCCAACGCCCATGGTTCCTATCGCGCACCTGAAAGCAGCAATTCGCGTGCTTTCTCCAGCCGCTCCTTTCAGGGCTACGGCAATTCGATGGCGCGGAATGACCATTCAGGCGGCTTCCGTCCCTTTGGCGGAGGCAAGGAGCCCAAGGCGTTTGGCAGCGGGCGCGCGCCGAGGTCTTTCGGCAGTGAACGAGCGCCGAAGTACAAGGCTCCCAGGAGCTTCGGTGGCGGGCACATGAGAGCGCCCAAGATGAGCCACTCCGGAGGCGGCGGCGGCGGACATCATCGCTTCTGATTCTTTCGCCTGTAGCCGGAGGGTACCCGCCGGGCTTGCCGTCGCTGACCGGCGCCAATTCCGCTTAATGAGGCTTGAGTTTCCTCGGCTGCGCTTCGTGCAGCTCGCGGTATAGCTCATCGACCTTCGCTTTAGCCTTTTCGAGAGCTTTCTTTCCGGCAGGCGTGATCCGGTAAAGCCGCCGCGCGCGCCCGCCAGCCTGCCCGGGAAGCGTCTTGAGCAGACCGGCGCGCTCCATGCCGTGGAGCAGCGGATAGAGCGTGCCCGGCCCGATCCGATAGCCGTGATGCGCGAGCTCCTCCATCATCGCCAGACCGAAGATCGGCTCGTGGCGCGCGTGCAGCAGCACGTGGATGCGGATCAGGCCGTAAAAAAACTCCCGCTTGTGATTCTTCACAGGAAACACTATACCGCGGTTTACACGATTTTGGCTTGACTCATATCGAAATTCGATATATGGTTTGCCGCAGATGGCTTTCCCGGCAAGGCAGTTCTTCCCTGGTCAGAGGAAATCTCCGGTACGGCGCGGCGGCAATCGCCTCGGTTTGGCGTTCCTCCTGTTGTGCGCACTTGCCGTTCCGCGAGCCGGCGCGCAGGGCCCGCCGTACCAGACCGACGACCCGGTTCCGGTCGACCTGCATCACTACGAGTTCTACATCTTCGGAGGCGTGGACGGGACCACCGCGGAGATCGACTCCACCGGGCCGGCCTTCGAGTTCAACTGGGGCGCGATCCCGAGGGTGCAGCTCCACGCCATCCTGCCCTGGGGCGTCATCGCGCCGTCGAACAACCCCGTTTATCTTCCCGGCGGCACCGGACCGGCCGCCTTCGGCCTGACCGACGTGGAGCTGGGCGCCAAGATCGCATACATCAAAGAGGGCAAGCACATGCCGCAGATCGGCAGCTTCACCATGTTCGAGATGCCCACCGGAAATTACGACAAAGGCCTCGGCGTGGGAAAAGTCTGGTACAAGCTGCCCATCTGGCTACAGAAGAATCAAGGCAAGTGGTTATTCGACGGCGGCGGCGGCTACCAAGTGGTGCCGCAAACCGGCTACCGCGACTTTGCTTACACCGGCTGGCTGATCAAGCGCGAGTTGAGCGAGCAGTGGGAGCTGGGCGCGGAGGTTTTTGCGCATGGCGCCGAGGGATTCGCGGCGGCGCAGACGCAGGCTTCCACGATGATCGACGTGGGCGGCTACTACCACTTCAAGCACAACACCAACGAGCAAATACTTTTCTGCTACGGCCACTCGATTGCCGGACAGACCGAGAATTACGCCTACCTGGGCTGGTACTGGACGTGGGGCAAGGACGCGAAGGGCGGAGCGCCGGACGAGAAGAAGGAATCGTCAGGCAATCTGCTTTTCCCCACGCCCCCAAACCGCAACGTCCCCTGAGAAAGCACTTGCACGGTTCGACAAATTCACAGGAAGGAACAAATGGCAGCGATGACTATAACCGACAAGCGAGCTTCCAGGGGGCTCCTGCTCCTTCGCGTACTTGCCGGCTGGGTTTTTCTTTCTGAAGGGATTCAAAAGTTTCTCTTTCCTGCGGCTCTTGGTGCAGGCCGATTTCAGAGGATCGGAATTCCTGTTCCGTGGTTTACCGGTCCATTTGTTGGATTCATGGAGATTGTCTGCGGCGTAATGCTGATTGTCGGCTTTTTTACCGCCTTCGCCGCGATTCCTCTCCTCATCGATATCGCGGTTGCAATCGTGACAACGAAAATTCCCATGCTATTGAAGCAGGGATTCTGGGCCGCCATGCACGAGGGACGTACGGATTTCTGCATGTTTGTTGGACTGCTTGCGATTCTGCTTCTCGGCGCGGGGAGTCTTTCGTTGGACGAACATTTCTCCCTGTGCAGACGGCGATCACGCGACTGATGACGGTTCCAATGAGACGGTTCCATCGATGCGATCATTTTGTGCGAGCTTTCGCGGTACCCGCAGAGAAAGGAAGGTTTGAATGGAAATCACCGTACGCAGTCTTTGGACGATGATCCACGGCATGGGATTCGGCGCGCTTTATCTGATGGCATGTTCGGGCGCGCTCGTCGAGCTCCACCGCCGCTACTCCTCGCACAGCCAGGCGCCGGTCACCGCGCGGGACGAAACTTTCCTCCGCGTCTATCTCGCCGCGATGGCCGCGCTCGCCTGGCTCGCCGTGCTCACAGGCGCCTACATCATCTATCCCTGGTATCGCGCCGTTCCGCCGCCGGGCACTGCAAGCCTAGCCGGATTTCCGCAGCGCCTGCTGATGTCGAGCCCTTCCACAATCGCGTGGCACTCCATAGGCATGGAGTGGAAGGAACACGTAGCCTGGCTCGTGCCCATCTGCATCACCATGGCGGCAACGGTTGCCTTTCAGTATGGCCGCAGTTTCAAGCTCCATCCCCAGCTTCGGAATGCGGTCCTCGGATTCGTTTGGATTTCGCTATTTGCCGCCGGCATCGCCGGATTCTTCGGCGCCATGCTCAACAAGAATGCGCCCGTCGAGGGTGGACGCACCATCCATCTGGTGAAAGGAGCGCGTCCATGAGCGATCGCAGCCCCTCCGCTTCAGCCGCCCGCGAGGCACGGCCCAACGGCGCCGGCGCAGCCGCCGTTCTCGCGGCCGGCATCGGCTCCCTGCTCCTCGCCTGTTTTGCGATTCTCGCGGACCAATCCGCCAGCATCAAGAGCCTGATGAACTTCTACAAGCCCACCGGGCCGCTCTCCGGCGTTACCACGTGCGCCGTGGTTCTCTGGCTCGCTAGCTGGGCCGGTCTGCACGCGAGCTGGCGCAACCGGAACCTGGCGATGGCGCGCGTGAGCGCGATCGCGTTCATACTGCTCTTGCTTGGCCTGCTGCTCACCTTTCCGCCGGTCGCAGACCTATTTTGAAAGCCGCGCTTCCCGCCCGGCGAGGGCGCAAAAAACGCCGGGGCCCGCATGATGCCGGCCCCGGCGCGCGGGTGATTCTGTGTTCGGCTTACTGCTGCCAGGCGGCGGTGGTAAAGTCGGTGAAGTCACGCCCGTCTACGTGACGGGCGATCAGCACCACATTGCCGTTGGCCGGATTCTTGAGCAAGAGTCCCACCACGCGAATGCTGGTCGCGTTGGCGAGATCGTCGAATGCACCGAAGCCATACCGGAAGTCGCACCTCGGACCCAGATATACGGTGATGGTCTCCGGGATCAGTAACCCGGCAAAGCCGTTCACCGTCATCCGGAAGGTGCCGTTGGCCGAACTCTGGCTGCTGGCAACCACAGTACCGTTAAAGCCCCAGTTGCGCAGGTGAATGCGATTGACGGTAAGGCCAGGCGTACCAGCCGTTATCCCGGTGTCCGGTCCGCCGATAGCTACGTCTTGCCCCGCCACCAGCGCGCTGGAGTTGAAAAGGAACTGCGTGAGCGGATTGTGCATCCAGTAGATGTCGTACTTCTCGCTGCCGGTCAGATTCACTTGCGCAATCTGGCCCAGAGAGATGGGCATGCCTGTCGATCCGGAAATGTCTGCCGGTTCAAGAGCGCGCACGTAGAGGTCGAAGCTGGAGGCCGCGCCTGTCGCGGGCGGCGGGGGGTTGACGTAGGTAATCTGCCCGGTGGCGTAGAAGCGCGAATCTGTAAGAACGGCCACTTCGTCGGCATCCAGAGTCTGGTCGGCCGGATCCAACTGACCTGAAACCTGCACGATGCTGCTGGTGGTCAAGGTGCTCAGGCTGGCGGCGCCGTCCCACTCCGTCTGCCCGTTGGTGTTGATGGTGAAGTTCTCGCCGTGCGGTCCAGAAATCACGAACGACTGCGCGGTCTGGTCCACGCTGACCACGCCGCCGGCCAACTCGTCGATGTAAGCGCCCGTATCAGTGCGGGCCACTGTGCGTACATCGAATGCCGGGTCGACATTGCCGTTGATTGCGCCGTTCGTCACGCCTATGGACTGGGCCAGATCGAAGTCAACGCGCAGGCCCACGGGCGAGCCTCCGTTCACGACGTTCAGGGTCCTGTTCAACGTGACCGTCACCGAGGCCGGGCTGATGGTTGCGGGCATAGTGGAGATGGTCGGCGCGCCGGCGCCGGTGACCAGGTAGCCGATCGTTCCTGTCGAGTTGAGCGTAATGATCACGCTGCCGTACTGCCCCACGGGAACGTCATTCATGTCCAACAGAGTTTGCAGACCGTTGTATCGCGCGAAGTCGACGGTCGGCGTGCCGCTGATCATCGATACCGGGGTTCCGCCGCCGGCTGGGACCAATTGAACGCTTTCGACCTGTACCTGAAACGAGACGACTGAGGCAAACGGAGCGGGCGCGTCGGTTCCGACCACGAAGGTCGACCCAGTAACCGCGCTGGACTGGGTTGCGGTGGACATGGAACTGGTGCAGCCCGTAGCCACGAGGACAACAGCGGCCAGAGGAATCAGCGCCAACCTGAAGAGCCTGTCACATGCGTTGAGATTCATAGCAGTTTGGTCACCTTCCGCGAGTCTGCGTGGCTTGGAGAGCGAGCGCCGGGTAGATCTTCTTCCCGTCCCCTCTGCAGGGGACGCCGCCGAGGTATCGAGCCGTAGCTGGAACACATCCATCAGTCAAGGTGCAACCAGTGAACCTGCTTCGGTTCTCGACGACCCAGGCAGGGAAATGGACCATTCCAGGGCGCGCTCGCGCACGGAGCGTTCGCCTAAATTTAAGTACAACGGCAGGAGCTGTATTTTGAGTCAGTGACCGCCGTTGATCTGGTTAGACACCAAAAGATTCACAGAAGTTGCGGGTGGATTAAAAAAGATCGTTGAAAATTCCGCGGATTTCTACCGTGCGGGCATTACCAGGGTAACGGTGTCCCCGTTCCTCCGACAGTCGATGGGCATCAACCCGACCGCGCGGGAACTACCTGTCGTACTTCCGATGCAGGGTTCAGGCGTCAAGACCGGACGTACTACGGTGGTTTCGGAAATGGCGTATCTGCATCCAGGACAGAAGTCTTTCGCCCGCTAAAGCGGGCTGGGGTGTGGATTCTGCGTCAGATCCCCCAGGCTCACGCCTGGGGCTAGCGTCTTTTGCCCGCTGCGCGGGCTCGGGACACGGATTTCTGCATTGTTCCCTCGCGCCTGGGGCTACCGCTCTGGAGATTTTCGACGAGCTCAGCACCTTCCATTGTTCCCTCGCGCCTGGGGCTAGCGTCTTGACCGGACGCAGCAGATCAGAAACCTTTCTAGAACACTTCCGAGCGCACACCGGCAGGAACGGGCACATGCTTCAGCAGGCCCAGCTCGCCGGCCAGCCGTTCCAGCTTGGCTCGCGTAGCCGCCGCGGGAGGTACAAGCGGCAGCCGCAGATGATCGCCGCACTTTCCCATCAGGCTTAGCACCGTCTTCACCGGCCCCGGATTCGACTCCCAGAAGTTGGCTTCGAACAGACGAGAGTACCGCCGCTCCAGCTCGCGCGCCTCGTCCCAGTTGTTGTCGAGCGTGGCGCGGATCATGCGCGCCACCTCGGCCGGGGCCTCGTTCGACGCCACGCTGATAAGTCCGTGCGCGCCGACGGCGATGGCCGCCAGCGCCAGGTTGTCGTCGCCGGAAAAGATTTTGAACCCCCGCGGGAGGATGTGCGCCAGCTCGGCAAACTGCGTGAGCTTGCCGCTGGCCTCCTTGATGGCCTGGATATTGCCGGCCGCCGCGGCCAGCCGCGCCACCGTCTCCGGCTCAAGATTGGCAGCCGTACGGCCGGGCACGTTGTAGACGCAAACGGGGAGCGGATCGACTTCGCGGGCCAGCGCCAGGAAGTGCTGGAACTGCCCCTCCTGCGTGGGCTTGTTGTAGTAGGGATTGGCCGAGAGCACCGCCGCCAGGCCCGGCACGCGCCGCAACTGCGCAGCCAGCCGCACCAATACGCGCGTGGAGTTGTGCGTGCACCCGGCCCAGACGGGAACCCGTCCTGCCGCAGCGTCGATGACCAGCCGTACCGTGCGCAGCCACTCTTCCTCGTCGAGAGTCGCCGCCTCGCCGGTCGAACCGCAGGCGACCAGAAAATCGATTCCCGACTCGATCTGCCAGTTCACCAGCGCCCACAGCGCCGGTTCGTCCACCGATCCATCGGCCCGGAAGGGCGTCACAATTGCGGTACCACAGCCTCTAGTTTCCATAACAGGTCAAGTTTATATCGAAAGGCGGGCCTTCGCCCGGTGAGGCGCCTGCTTAATGGGCAGCACCGGCAGGTCGGCTGGCGCGCGCCTCGTATTCGCGGTCGAGCAGGGACATGAGGCGTAACGAGACAAACTCGCCGTCGCGGTACGCAGCCTCGCGCAGGACGCCCTCGTAGACGAATCCGAGGCTCTCGTAGAGATGACGCGCGCGGGTGTTGTCGTCGCAGACATCGAGCCACAGCCGGTGCGCTCCGAACTCTTCAAAGACCATGCGCATCAGCTCCTGCATTATTCTCCGGCCCAGGCCTTGGCTTGGCGTTGCGACTACGATGCGCTTGAGCTCGATCGCGCGACTACCTTCGGCCAGGCCGCGCAGGATGGCGAAGGCCAGCAATTCGCCGGATTCTGTCTGGCTCACGAAATAGCGGGAATCCGCGCTGGCCATGGTTTGGCGATGGTGTTCTTCCGTCCATCGGCCGACAAAGCAACGAGCCGCGAGCAGGCGCTCAATCGCGGCGATGCCCGGGATATCTGCGGGCTGGGCGGGGCGAAGAATCTGGGTGCTCTGCATCGGTTCTGGCCTGATTACAGCTGACCGAAGATCTCGCGGAACTCCCAGGCGCCGGATTTGCCCGTGAGCCACTCGGCGCCGCGGACGGCGCCCAGCGCGAAGCCGCGCCTACTGTTCGCGTCGTGGCGCAGTTCCAGCGTGTCGCAGTCGCTGACGGCGCGGACGATGTGCTCGCCCTTGGCGTCGCCCACGCGATGCGAATCGATAGGAACATCGGCCCCCGGCCGCGCCGACAAAATGATCTCCTTGAGCGTCAGCGCCGTGCCTGAGGGCGCGTCGAGCTTTGAGGTGTGGTGCGTTTCGTCGATGGAGAACTGGTAGCCTTCGAGTTTGGCCAGCTCCGCCGTCAGCCGGAAGAGTTTCTGCACGCCGATGGAGAAGTTCGTGCCGTAGAGCAGGCCGCCGCCACGCTGAACGGCGAGCGCCTTCATATCGTTGAGATGCTCATACCACCCCGTCGTTCCCACTACGATGCGCCCGCCGAGTGCCAGCACGGCGCGCATGTTTTCGACGGCGGCTTCGGGGGCCGTGAAGTCAACGACCACATCGACGCCGGCCAGGTTCGGCGCTGTGAGAGCCGATGCGTGCTGGTTCTCGTTGATGTCGAGCGCGCGCACGCCGTGGCCGCGCTCGCGGGCCACCTCCGCGACGAGCGAGCCGGTCTTCCCTTTGCCAAGCACGAGAATCAGCATAGGTTCCTTCGGAACAGATTGCAGTTCGTAGTTCACAGTTCGCAGTGATTATCTAAGGGTCGCGCCACAACTGAGAACTACGAACTGTGAACTGCATTTCTTGCTTCCACGTCGAAGATCGCGGGGTCGGGATCGCGGAAAAACGCAGCGTGCAGCGACCGCACCGCCTCGTCGGCGTCGTCCTCTTCGATCATGAAGCTCATGTTGATCTCGCTCGCCCCCTGCGAGATCATGCGCACGTTGATGTGGCGGATGGCGGCGAACACCTGCGCGGCAATGCCGTTCTGCCCGCGGATGTCCTCGCCCACCATGCAGACGAGCGCCTTCTTGCCCTCGTATGTCACATCCGCCAGCGCGCTCAGGTCGTCGGCGATCCGGGGCAGGCTGGCATTCGAGTCCACCGTCAGCGAAACCGAAACCTCGCTGGTCGAAACCATGTCCACCGGGCATTTGTGCTTGTCGAAAACGGCGAAGACCTTGCTCATGTAGCCGTGCGACATCAACATGCGGCTGGCTACAATGTCGATGATGCTCAGCTTCTTCTTCACCGCGATCGACTTGAACGGGCTCCTGCAATGCGGCGCCACCGAGATGATACGCGTACCCTCGCAGGAAGGGTTGCGGCTGTTCAGCACCAGCACCGGAATGTTCTTCCTTACCGCCGGCAGAATAGTGGCCGGGTGCAGCACCTTGGCGCCGAAGTAGGCCAGCTCCGCCGCTTCTTCAAAGCTGATCTCCTTCACACGCAGAGCGTCGCGGCACACGCGCGGATCGGCGGTCATAATGCCGTCTACATCGGTCCAGATCTCAATGGTCTCGGCGTTGAGTGCGCCGCCCACCAGCGCGCCGGTGTAGTCGGAGCCTCCGCGGCCGAGGGTGGTGGTCACGCCCGCCTCGTTGGAGGCGATGAAGCCGCCCATCACCGGCACTTTGCCCTGCGCAACCAGCGGCACCAGTATCTCCGCCGCGCGCTTGTCAATGACAGCATCGAGCGGCGCGGCCTTTTGAAACTCCGAATCGGTGATGACGATTTCGCGCGCATCCGCGTGCGCCGCATCGATGCCGCGCTCGCGGAAAGCATCGGCCACGATGCAGCTGGAGAGGCGCTCGCCGTAGCTCACGATCAAATCGGAGATGCGCGGCGTGAGCTCGAGAATCGCCGATAACCCGCGCAGCACCTCGTCCAGCGCGTCAAAGTGTTCGTCGATGAGCTGAATCAATGCGGCGCGCGCGGTCTTGTCTTGCACCAGCCCGGCCGCAGTGTCGCGATGCCGCGCCCTGAGCCGCGAGCTGATGGCCAGCGCTCCGGCGCGGTCGCCCTGCGAGGCAGCCGCCGCCGCGCGCAGCAACTGGTCGGTCACTTTGGCCATGGCGCTGACCACCACCACGGGGCTTTTGCCGCCGGCCACGCGCCCGGCGACAATCGCCGCGGTGCGCTCAATGGCGGCAAAATCCTCCACCGACGTGCCGCCAAATTTCATCACGACTAAACTCATGCCAAACTTCCTATCGTTCCTTTCCGCCGGGCGCCCCCGGTCTCAATCGTAAGACCTGGAAATGACCATGCCCACCGCGCCGCGCCGGCTTATCCGCGCGCAGCCGTTACTGCCGCGGGCTCCAGCTTACCCAGGCTGGCCAGCATCTCGGCATTCAAAATCGTTGCTCCGGCCGCGCCGCGCACGGTGTTGTGCGAGAGCAGCACGAACTTCCAGTCCAGCACATTGCAGGGGCGCAGGCGGCCCACGGTCACCGTCATGCCCTTGCCGCGATTGCGGTCGAGGCGCGGCTGCGGACGATCGTTCTGCTCCACCCACTGGATTGGCTGCTGGGGAGCGAACGGCAGTCCCAGCCCGGCAAGCGGCTTGAACTCCGACCAGGCGGCGAGAATGTCTTCGCGCCGGACTTCCCTGCCCAGCTTCTTCCCCAGCTTGATCGACACGCACTCCGTGTGACCGTCCACGACCGCGACGCGGTTGCAGTGGGCGGTCATCTTCGCGGCCAGCGGCGTCACCGCATGGCCATCCAGGCTGCCCAGCAGCTTGAGCGTCTCAGTCTCCATCTTTTCTTCTTCGCCGCCGATGAACGGAATCACGTTATCCAGAATGTCCATCGACGCGACGCCGGGATACCCAGCGCCCGAGACAGCCTGCATCGTAGTCACGAAGATCTGCTCGATGCCGAACCGCTCTTCGACGGGTTTGAGCGCCAGCACCAGCCCCATCGCCGAACAATTGGAGTTGGTGACGATGAAACCGCCCGACGCCTTCCGCCACGGCTGCTCCTCGATCATCTGCAGGTGATCGGCATTCACTTCGGGCAGCACCAGCGGCACGTTGGGAGCCATACGGAAGGCGCTGGAGTTCGAGATCACGGCGCAGCCAGCCGCGGCAAATTTCGGCTCCATCTCATTGGCGATGGCCGCATCCACGCTGGCGAAGAGTATCTTTGGCGCGGCATCGGGCTCGGCCGGCGACACGACCATCTTAGCGATACGCTCGGGCAGAGGCGTATCCAGCCGCCACTTGGCGGCCTCGCCATAAGGTTTGCCGCTGGAGCGGTCGCTGGCCGCAAGCCACACGACCTCGAACCACGGATGGTTTTCGAGCAGTTGAATATAGCGCTGGCCGACCATTCCAGTCGCGCCCAGGATGCCGATTGGGTATTTGTTTTTCATGTCCTTAACTTTCCAGTGTACAGGAGGTTTGGTGCGTCCGCAGCGGCGCGGAACGCCGCCCCAGCCACTTGAGGCTTCTGCACCGATCCCCGGCTGCCGCAACACGGCAACACAGCCTTCATCCGGCCCGGAGAGGCCCGCCCGCAAACTCAAGCTTTGCTGCCCTTGGCCGATACATGCTGGCAGAAACGCCTTTGCATGAACCTCCGCCAGATCACTTCCCGGGGCCCGTCGCACTCTTCCGGCGGCAAAGCGTCCGAGATGCCGAATTCGGAGAGGTTCCTTACGCTTGTTGTCGAGGGCGCGGCACTGGGCGTTCCCGAGGTCGACGGCGAAGCGTACAAGGAATTTCGCGAGAGCGTGGCCAAGTCGGCGCTACGGCTCCCCGACCACATCCCCGACGAGGAGAAGCTGGCCCAGATTCGCGCCGTTCTGCATGAGTTCGAGAACTATCGCGACCGGAGCGACGGGGAATTGCGCAATCGTACCACGGAATGGCGCGCGTTGGTGTCGTTGCTCTTCACGGAGTTGTTGAAGAGCCTCGGCATCAGTCCCTCGGCCGCCAACGCGGAACAACTCCTGCGCAAGATTGCCTGCGTCGCCTCGTCGGTAAGCATCGAAGACTACCGCCAGAAGATGGAGTCGTTCCTGCACCCGGACGGCGCCAACTCCACCCCCGCGGAGGCGTCGCAATTCCAAACCGCCGACCACACCACCGCCAACGACAATGCGGCCGGCCTGCGCGGCGGCGGTAGCGCCATCGAGCACGTCAAACGCATCCTGCAGAGTGGAGGCAAAGGCTTCATCGTCCTTTTCCGCCTGAGTTGCCTCAACATGATCAACCAACGCTTTGGCGCCGAAGCTGTGGAGGACTGCCTGATGGCCGTGGCCGCCTTCCTGACCCAAAGCCTTCACTCCGACGACGCCATCTACCACTGGAGCGACTCGTCGCTGCTGGCCATTCTTCAGGGCCGCGCCAACGAACAGATCCTCACCGCGGAGCTGGAGCGCATCGCCATGCAGAATCGAGAAACAGCGGTCAACATCGGAGGCCGCTCCACCATGCTTCGTATTCCCATCACCTTCGATCCGACACCCATCGAGCGGCTCCAGTCCGCTGAAGACCTCTACAAAATTACTTTGCTGACCCATGGCGGGAGAGCGCGATGAACGAAATTCTTGAAACCGCCCCCGCCACGGCTGCATCTGCATTCTTGCTCGACATCGACGACCTGCCGCTGCCCTATCTCGAAATAAACGCCCGCGGCATCATCACCCGCGCCAACCGCGCCACACTCGCCTTGCACCATCCCGAACAGGGCGAGCTTATCGGCAAAAGCGGCTGGGATTTGATGGCCCTGGACGAAAAAGATCTGAGCTACGCTACTTTCCTGTCGCACATGGCCTCGGGCAAAGAGCTGCCGGTCATCTCGCGATCTCTCTTCGATCGTTCCGGCACCTTCCGCGTCTACGAAATCCATGTCAGCCTAATCCGCGACGCCGAGGGAAAGCCGGCGGGAATGCGCGTGCTCTGCGTAGACGTAACCGGTGCGAGGAAGGCTCTGGAAGACGCCCGCCGCGACTGCCAATGGCTGGAGAGCACAATACAATCGCTCCCTGAAGCCTGTATTCTCATGGACGCACTCGGCACCATCCGTTCCATGAATCGCGCCGCCGAGGAACTCTCCGGCTGGTGCGCGCGCGGCCTGACGGGCATGGCGATGGAAGAGCTCCTGCCCGTTCAGGCGTTCCCGCCGGGCGGCAGCACTCTTCTCGATTATCGCGCCATGCTCGAAGGCGCATGTAGAGGAACCGCAGGCTTACTGACCCGCGGACGCAAGGAATTGAGGGTCGAGATCAGCACGTCGCCGATCCTGGACAAGGACAATGGCTCGGTGAGTGGCGTGGTGGCGCTGTTGCGCAAGATCGAAGACGCGGGCTAGGACGTACTCATCGCCGCGAGAATCGCGTCGGTAAACTGCGTAGTTCCGGCAGTTCCGCCCACGTCGCGGGTCAGCATCTTACGCTCCGCGTACACCGTCTCCAGCGCATGCTGCGCCTTGTTGGCCGCAGCCGTTTCGTCCAGGCGCCGCAACATCAGGATCGCCGACTGCAACAGCGCCGTGGGATTGGCCACATCCTTGCCCGCGATGTCGGGCGCTGAGCCGTGCACCGCTTCGAAGATGGCGCAATCGGCGCCCAGGTTCGCTCCCGGCGCCAGACCCAGCCCGCCCACCAGGCCGGCGCACAGGTCGCTCACAATGTCGCCGTAGAGATTCTCGAGCAGAAGCGTGTCGTACTGGAAGGGATTCATCACCAGTTGCATGCAGGTGTTGTCGATCAGGTGCTCGCCATACGCGATGCCGGGAAACTCTTCGGCCACCTGCCGCGCGCAGCGCAGGAAAAGCCCATCGGAAAGCTTCATGATGTTGGCTTTGTGAATGGCGTGGATCTTCTTGCGCCCATGCTTGCGCGCGTACTCGAAGGCAAACCGCGCAATGCGCGTCGATCCCTTCTCCGTGATCACCTTGATGCTCTCGACCACGCCCGGAACCACCTCGTGCTCGAGGCCCACGTACTCGCCCTCGGTGTTTTCGCGGACGATCACGAGGTCCACGCCGGGATACTTCGTGTCCAGGCCGGGCAGGTTGCGGATGGGCCGCAGATTGGCGAAGAGATCGAACTTCTTGCGCAACGTGACGTTGATGCTCTTGAAGCCGCCGCCGATGGGCGTCGTCACCGGCCCTTTCAGCGCCACGCGATTGCGCTCGATCGATTCATAGAGCGCCGCGGGAATGTACTCGCCGTGAATCTCGAAGGCCTCGGCCCCCGCGGCAAATCGCTCCCACTCGAACTTCGCGCCCGTGGCCTCGAGGATGCGCACTACCGCCTGCGTCACTTCGGGGCCGATGCCGTCGCCGGGGATCAGCGTGACTTTATGCGTCTTTTTCTCTGACATAGCTCCTAGCCTCTAGCCGCTAGCTCCTAGCTCCTAGCACCTAGCACCTAGCACCTAGCACCTAGCACAATGAGATTGTCATCCATAATGAAGTTGTCATCCTGAGCGGAGTTTGCCGCGCTTTTTGCGGCAAATGGAGTCGAAGGATCTGCGGTTGCCTTTCCGCTTTTGTGCGACAAACTTCGAGCACACCACACTAGCTCCTCAAGGAATTGCGCACCGCGCCAACTTCTTCGTGTACCCATCTGTCCCTTCTCGCGCCAGCGCCCCACGCGGCACGACAAGCTAGGAGCTAGCGGCTAGAAGCTGAGGATCAGCCTTTCTTCTTCCCGTGGCTCGCCAGCAAACCTTCCAGTTCTTCCTTGAACTCGCGCACGTCCTTGAAGTCGCGATAGACCGAAGCGAAGCGAATGTAGGCGACGGTGTCAAGGCCCTTGAGGTGCTGCATGATGAGCTCGCCGATCTCGGCGGTGGTCCGCTCCCGCTCCGGCGCGTCCACCAGAAAGCTTTCCGCGGCGTCGACGATCTTTTCCAGTTGGCTGGACGAGACCGGCCGCTTTTCGCACGCGCGCAGCAGGCCGCTGAGCACTTTTTGCCGGTCGAAACGCTCGCGACGTCCGTCCTTCTTCACCACCATGTAGGGAATTTCGTCGATGCGCTCATAGGTGGTGAAGCGCCGGTTGCAGCGCTCGCACTCCCGCCGCCGCCGGATCGAGTCGGCCTCTTTGCTCTCGCGCGAGTCCACTACCCGGTCCTGCCCGAAGCCGCAATATGGACACTTCATGCTATGGCCGATTTTACGGCATCAAACAGCGGGCAGGGCCACCGATCACCGTCACCTCTTCCCTGCCCAGACGCAACAACGGCCTGAGAACTGGCGTTCCCAGGCCGCTGCCGGTGATCTGTTGGGATTGGACTAAGGCCATCGCGCTGCCGCGAGAGCCAGAGCCATGACGGAGAACCCTCCGCCTGGTCTTATCTGAGTCATGGGCGCGATGCCCTAGGCCTCAGTCACCTCACGTAAGTTACAACTCGAAGAATCTTTGCTCATAGGCTGGATCAACCTCCTTTCCCGTGTAAGGACAAACTACGGCCTATGGCGCCGCGGCGTCAAGACCGGCCTCCGCCCCCTGATTCCCTCTCCAATGGAGCCTTGTGGCGTTCGCGAGGCTACTTTCGGCACAGCCGCCTGGCCTGGCTGAAGGCCTCGCCGCGGAACCCCGTGTTGACGCGCATATGCCCGCAACAGGTCTGCTTCGGCTGGAATGCAACTTCCACGCCCAGCCGTTCCAACAGACGCACGACCGCGAGTCCGGTCTCAGGAAACAGCGTGCCGTTATAACAGGTTACGAAGAGAGAAGCGCGCGTAAAATCACCCGTTTCAGACGGCAGCAACGAGGAAACCGCATCATATCCCTTAAGAAACCAATGGTCTATTGCAACGACGGCCTCCGGCTGGTCTTTTCCATCCCTTCCCAGCGAGCCAGCGTCTTGCCCCAGCCGCGCGCTCGCCGCCGTCGCTCCGATCCACTTTCTGCATCCCTAAGTTCCAACTCTCTTTGCTTTTTCTTCTCAACATTCTTCGCCCGTCGCCGTCTAATTACAACGAGCCTTGGGGGTTCATCCCGCGGCGCGGCTGTATTTTATTCCTGCCGTCATCCGGCTTCATCCGTTCGTTGCCTGGCACGAATTGCCCGATTACGGGTTCCATTGTTGTATTTTGGGCACACTTTCCCCAAAGCAGCACGGCAGGCAGCGCACTTGGGCTCTGTTGTGCGTTTTCCAGTTGATTTTTGCGAGACTGAGTATGATGGTGCTGTCGCCCACCTCCGCCGCTTTGCTCAACGGGCTCGGCGATTCGCCTTTTTTGCCGCCAACGATAGCTCCTCAGGTTTTCGAGGATCTATCTCACTCAAGAAAGGGTTCAGGAAATCCGCAATGATCAATTCGCGCGCTCTCCCAGTGTGCGTTCTGGCCAGTATCGTTCTCTGCTCCGCGGCATCGTTGGCCCAGCAAGCCGCACCCGCCGTCCGCATCTTGACCCCGATCGACGAAAGTCAACTTGTAACGCTCAAAGGCAACACCAGCCCGCACGCGAACGCCAAAAACGATCGCGGCTCCGTCAGCCCCGGCCTCATTCTGCCCGATCTCACGCTCGTCCTGAACCGGAGTCCGGAGCAAGAGGCCGCGTTCGAGACATTTATCAGCGGTCAGTACGACTCCAGCTCGCCCGACTACCAC
The DNA here is from genome assembly GCA_049522315.1 of Occallatibacter sp. Classification (GTDB taxonomy): domain Bacteria; phylum Acidobacteriota; class Terriglobia; order Terriglobales; family Acidobacteriaceae; genus Telmatobacter. The sequence continues at coordinate 32,531 of JBEKNY010000011.1, read as the reverse complement.
CAGTGGCTCACGCCCGCCGAGATCGGCGAGCAGTTTGGTCCCGCCCAGGCGGACATTGCTACCGTTACTAGCTGGCTCACAAGCCACGGCTTCACGGTCAAGCAGGTCACGCCCGACCGTATGGCTATCCGCTTCAGCGGCACAGCCGCACAGGTCGAAAGCGCCTTCCACACCGAGATTCACAACCTCTCAGTGAACGGCGCCCCGCACTACGCGAACATGAGCGATCCGCAGATTCCCGCGGCGCTCGCGCCGGTGGTCGTGGGCGTCAAGCAATTGCACAACTTCCTGCCGCGTCCTCTACACAGACTCAACGGCAAGGTACAGTTCAATCGCGAAGCGGGTCAGTGGCAACGTGTCACAAATTCCACAACGACGAACACTCAGTTGGGTTCGTCCAACGCGCCTGCCATTTCTTCAGGCCCTCGCCCGCAGTTTGGCATCAACGGCAACTACGGAGGCAACCCCTACCTCGTAGAGGACGTGACTCCCTGGGATTTCGCTACGATCTATAACGTCATTCCGGCCTGGAACGCAGGCTACACGGGCGCCAACCAGACCATCGCCATCGCCGGAACCAGCCTGATCGCGCAGAGCCCCATCGGTCAGGGCTCCGGAGTTTCCGAAAGCGGCAACGACGTAGCCACCTTCCGCTCTATCTTTGGTCTTCCAGCTCTCGCCGGCTTTCAGCAAATCGACACCAAGTACGGCCCAGCGGCGACCGAGTGCACCAGCACAAGTCCCAGCGCGCTCTGCGGCGTTGGCGATCTGGAGGAGAACTCCATCGATGTCGAATGGTCCGGCGCCGTGGCCACGGGCGCTTCGATCGATCTTGTTGTCACTGGCCAGAACTCCGAAGGAACCGTCGACACGGTCTACGATTCCGGTCAGTACATTGTCCAGAACGAGACGGCAAGGATTCTCAACCTCAGCTACGGCCTGTGCGAGCTCTACCAGGGTACGGCGGAGAACGTCGCATATTACAACCTGTGGCAGTCGGCGGCGGCCGAGGGCATTTCGGTCTTCGTGGCCGCGGGCGACTCCGGCTCCTCTACGTGCGACAACGGCGGCGACTCCATCGGCTGGCCCTATTCCGCGCAGCACGGCCTCTCGGTCAGCGGCCTCGCATCCACGCCCTATGACGTAGCCGTAGGCGGAACCGACTTCAGTTGGTGCAAACCAACCGTCAATTCCAGCGGCTTTCTTGTAGGCTGCCCAACCTCCAGCACCAGCCAGGGCTCGCCGGCTTACTGGTCCGCCAGCAACAACACCACGACTGAACCGTATGAAAGCGCGCTGGGCTACGTGCCTGAGACGCCATGGAACGACACGTGCCTGAACCCGATTTTGGCCGGTTACCTGGAAACTACCGCGACTTATCTCAGCTTTTCAGGCGTGAACAACGCCGAAGCGTCCTGCAACTTTGTCCAGAACGATTGGAACTACATTTATTCGGTGGAAGATGCCGGGTTTATGCTCGCCTTCTATGTGGATACCGTTGGCGGCAGCGGCGGAGCCAGCAACTGCGTGGTCAACACTACCAATCCCGACTCCGATAGCGCTGGAACCTGCTCGACGGGCGCTACGACCACAGGCACGGCGAACGGCTCAATTCCCCTCACCAACAACGGGTGGCAAAAACCCTCTTGGCAGACTGGCGTCACAGGCATACCCAGCGACGGCGTGCGCGACCTGCCCGACGTGAGCTTCTTCGCCGGCGACGGCACTCTGTACAGCGCCTCTCTGTTCTGCGTCTCGGCGACTGGGACTTGTTCCTACAGCGGCGTCTCAGAGAACACAGCGGAGGAGGCCGGCGGGACATCGTTCGGCTCTCCCGCCATGGCCGGCGTCATGGCGCTCATCAACCAAAAGGCCGGCGCGCCGCAGGGTTTGCCCAACCCCGGGCTGTACAAGCTGGCCTCCCAGCAGACTTACGCAAACTGCAGCGCTGAAACCGTAAAGAACTCCAGCTCAAGTTGCTACTTCCAGAGCATCGATGAGGGCACCAACGCCATGCCCTGCGACATGGGAGCTAGTCTCGGCGGCGCCATTTACGACGGTGGATGGATCCTCCCTCCGGAAGCCCCGGTGTACGCAGGCACCACCTCGCCGAACTGCACCGCGTTGAACTCGGGCGACACCGTGGGTACCCTCGTCAGTTCCGGCACCACCCCGGCCTATAACGCAACCACCGGCTACAACCTGGCCACGGGACTCGGCTCCCTCAACGTTTACAACGTGGTGAGAGACTGGGTCTCCGACGCGGGCACCGCCAGCTCCACCCTGGGCGTGACGCTTAGCCCGACCGGCACCATCTCCGCCAGCACCTCGCTCGCCGTTACAGTGACGGTCACGGGCTCCGGAAACCTTGCAGCGCCCACCGGCGCGGTTGTGGTCTCCGGCGGAGGATACGGCGCGGCGGGAACACTCGCAGCCGTCACCCCGGCAACCACCCCGGCAAGCAGCTCGGTCACGATTACCATTCCGCCCAGCAGCCTGGCCGTGGGCTCCGACACTTTGACGGTGACCTATAGCGGCGACCAAACCTACGCGTCCACGAGCACCACGGAAAATGTAACCGTGACGGCCATCACGCCCACGGTTCTGGTTTCGGCGCCGGCAAGCGACAATGTCCACAATCCGGTTTATGTCACGGTCACGGTCAAAGGGCCCGACGGAGCCGCAACACCGGCGGGAACCGTGTCTCTCGATGGTTCTACAGCTGTCACACTTTCGAGCACAGGCACCGCGAACTTCACGATCAACGCCAACGTTCTGACCGTCGGCACAGACACGCTCACGGCAAACTTCAACAGCACCAACAGCACTTACGAGAGCAGCTCGGGAACAGCAACGATCGTCATTACCGGCGCCACGCCGCTGACGCCGACGATCACCGTCACCCCGTCGCCAACCAGCATCGATACCAGCCAGAGCGTCAACGTGACGGTTACCGTGACGGGGAGCGGCGCGCCGCCTACGGGGACTGTAACCCTGTCCGGGGGCACCTATTCCTCCTCCTCGACTGTGCTCACGGGAAGCGCCGCCAGCTTTACCATCCCCGGCAACAGCCTGAGTGCAGGGACACCGACGCTCACGGCGAATTATTCCGGCGATGTGGTCTACCTGTCCGGCGCCGCCACCAACAACGGAAACCTGACCGTGACGCAGTCCATTTATTCGCTTAGCGCCTCCACTCCGGCGTCGGTCTCGCCCGGCTCCTCGAGCACGTCAACCATCACCGGAACCGCGAGCAGCACAGACTATACCGGAACGGTAACGCTGAGTTCCTGCACACTCACCTCGTCGAGTGTAACCAACCCCAACGCCCCACCCGCCTGTTCGGTCACCGGCGAGATCACCTACGCTTCGGGCACGCCAACCGGCAGCGGCACGGCCACCGTCTTCACCACAGCGGCCAGCACGTCCGGGTTGGTCCGTCCCGAGCCGGCCGGCAAGGGCCGCGGATGGCTAGGTGCGGGTTCCGGCGCAGTTCTCGCGCTGCTCATCTTCTTCGGCATTCCCGCGCGGCGCCGTAGCTGGCGCTCTATGCTGGGCATCCTCGTCGCGATGGTAGCTCTCGGCGCGCTGTCCAGTTGCGGCGGTGGCGGCGGAGGCGGCACGACAACCATCCCCGGCACTTCGGCCGGAACGTACACTTTTACGGTAAGCGGAACCGGCAACGACCCAGCCAGCACGGTCGAGAGCACTACCTTCACCCTGACCGTGAACTAGCCGCCGTTTCTCACCGATGGCCGCTTTCCTGCTACAGGAAAGCGGCCGCCGGAACCAATGAGCAGGCCAGGCCGCGGGTATGGCAGTTCTCCAATTCGCTCAGTGTGAAACGGCGGTCCCAGGTGGCGATTTCTGAAAGAGAAACGCCCCTTGGCGCGCCTTTCAAGATCGCACAGGAATGGGCGAACCGCCGTAGAGCACCACGCTACGGCGGTTCTCCTGCAACTATGAGCCATTTCGGACAGAATCCAAGGTGGCTTTTTCTTGATGAAAAAGCCACTTAGCGATTGTGCCTTGGTCTACACCTGCAGGAGACCCGCTTTAGGTGTCGATGCGCTGCGCCAGAACTGCCGTCGCCCGTGCCAAGGTGATGCCTCGAAGCAGGAAAACCTTGTTGCGCGACAGCTCGCCTGCGGCCAGCACCACCGCGCTCTTCGGCACGCCAAACGTCCCGGCGAGAAACGCAATCAACGCTTCGTTGGCCCGCCCTTCGAGCGGCGGCGCCTGCACGGCAACCTTCAGTTGGGCCGCCGTTCCCTCGCCGTAGATGCCCGCGATCGCCGTCTTCTTCGCGCCCGGCTGCGCGCGCACCGCGAGCGTCACTCCGTCCGGCGCCGCGCGCAACATCAGTCAAGCTCCGATTCCCGGCTTCGCCGCTCCGCGCGCGGCGTGCGCGCGCCAAACAACGCCGTGCCGATACGGATGCGCGTCGCACCCTCCGAAATGGCCTGCGCGAAGTCTCCGCTCATTCCCATCGACAGCACATCGAGCTTCAAGTTCTTGTGCGCCACCGCCCAACGGTCCCGCAAGAGGCGCAAGCTGCGAAAGCACGCCCGCGTCACGTCCTCCGCCGCTCCCCACGGCGCAATCGTCATCAGTCCGCGCGCCTCCAGATGCGGCCAGTCCGGCAGCCGCTCCAGCAGCCGCGCCGCTTCCTCCGACTCCGGCTCCACGCCTGTCTTTGCCGCCTCGGAGCTCAGCTTCACCTCGATCAGCACCGGCAGCCGTTTTCCGCACTTGCCCGTCGCTTCGTTCAAACGCTCGGCCAGCCGCACCGAATCCAGCGAATCCACGCCGTCAAAGAGCTCCGCAGCACGCGCCGCCTTGTTCGACTGCAAATGCCCGATCAAGTGGACTTTGGCCGGCTGCCCCGCGCTCCCGCGCAGCGCCGCCAGCCCCGGCGCTTTCGCCGCAAACTCCTGCACGCGGTTCTCGCCGAACAGCGTGAGCCCCAGCGCCGCGGCCTCGGCAATCGCCTCCGCGGGAAAGGTTTTCGAGACAGCCATCAGTTCGACTTCGCCGCGCGTCCGGCCCGCCGCGCAGCACGCCGCGCCGATCGCTTCTTCGAGCTGTTCGAGATTTTCTCTAAGCGCCGTCATCGCGCACCCAGCGCCCCTCAGCGCCCGTGCTCTTCGAGATACTTTTCCGCTTCCAGCGCCGCCATGCACCCCGAGCCCGCCGCGGTAATCGCCTGCCGGTAGCGCCGGTCCTGCACGTCGCCGCAGGCATACACGCCGGGGACAATCGCGCCGTTGCGCGTGGTGAACACGTTGTTCACCGTCCCGATGTAGCCGTCCTCGTCGAGATCGATCTGCCCGGCAAACATCTTCGTATTCGGCTCGTGCCCGATGCCCAGGAAGAGCCCGCTCACCGCCAGCTCGCCGCGCTCGCCGCTCTTCACGTCGCGCAGGCGCAGGCCCTTCACTTCTTTTTCGTCCACGCCCAATACCTCTTCGACGACCGTGTTCGTGCGCAGTTCGATCTTAGGATGGGCCATGGCGCGCTCCAGCATGATCTTCGAGGCGCGGAAGGCATCGCGCCGGTGCAGCAGCGTCACCTTCGAGGCAAAGCGTGTGAGGAACATCGCCTCCTCCATGGCCGAGTCGCCGCCGCCCACTACCGCAATCTCCTTGTCGCGGAAGAAGAATCCGTCGCACGTGGCGCAGCTCGACACCCCGTGGCCGATAAGCGCCTGCTCGCTAGGCAGCCCCAGCCAGCGCGCGCTCGCGCCCGAGGCCACAATCAGCGTGCGCGTGTGGATCTCGCCGGCCGACGTGTGCAGCCGGATGGGATGCGCGCCCACCTCCACCGAAACCAGGTGCGCAAGCCGGTACTCCGCGCCGAACCGCGCCGCCTGTTTCTTCATGTTTTCGATCAACTCCGGTCCCTGAATCCCATCCGGCCAGCCGGGAAAATTCTCGACCAGCGTGGTGATCGAAAGTTGGCCTCCGGGCTCGTGGCCCTCCAGCACCAGCGGTTTCAGTCCGGCCCGCGCCGTGTAGAGCGCTGCCGTCAGTCCGGCGCAGCCGGAGCCAAGAATCACCGTATCGCGTATCTCTGTCATGGATCGTCCCGTGTCGATTGTAGACGGAAGAGCCGCCTCGCCGCCGCTCGAACGAGCGCCGCGGTTGAGGCCCTGCCTTCGCTGAAGATGAGATGACGCGCAAAGTCCATTCGACTCCTAGCGGAGACCTGCTCCTTATGGCCGCAAGACAAACGCGGCACGCCCTCGGCATAAGAGAATTTTCATCTCTGCCTCTCTTCTATGAGTGCTTTCTAATCCGCAGGCCCGCGCTCACGCCCTCCCGTTCCGCGGCAGGCGAAATTTTCCTCGCGTGTCCTCTCAAAGATTCCTCAGGCTCTAAGAATCTGGCAAAATCCTCTCACTTTGGGCACGGAGACCTCATGAGAGTTTTCTAAGAATCGCCAACACCCTCTGGACACGCGGATGCCGCCCCTCCCACGTCTGGGGGATCCTGTGCCCATCGCTCGACCCGCGTCCGCCCGCGCCGCCTCGTCTTGCGCCGTTCCGCCTCGCCGTTGCTCGATCCGCCGCCGCGTGGTTCTTCCCCTCGCCGTGCCCCTCCTGCTGCTTGCTTCCACTACCGCCTTCGCAGGCGGGCCCAAATACGTGGCCGGAACCAGCTACTTCAACTCCGCTGTCGTAGGCCAGCCCATCCACTGGTCCGGCGGCCAGGTGAACTACTACGTCGATCAGGGCCCGCTCTCGAGCACCGTCACCAACCAGCAGGCCACGGCCATGGTCGATGCCGCCGCCGCCCTCTGGAGCGCCGTTTCCACCGCCGGCGTCACCCTCGCGGACATGGGATCGCTGAACGAAGACGTCAGCGGCTCCAACATCCAGGTGAACTCCTCCGGCGCGATCACCGCGCCCGCCGACGTGACGCCCTCGGCCGCCAACTATCCGCTGGCCGTCCTCTACGACTCCGACGGCTCGGTCATCGACGCCATCTACGGCTCCGGAACCAGCGAGCCCGACACCTGCCAGGACAACGGAGTCTACGTGTGGATGGACAACCTGAAACCCGACGCCACCATCGCCCACGCCGTCATCCTCGTCAACGGCCGCTGCACCTCCACCGCCAATCTCATCGAGATGATGAGCTACGAGATCGAGCGCGCCTTCGGCCGCGTCCTCGGCCTCGACTATTCCCAGGTCAATCCCGGCGCGCTCACCAACGGCGAAACCGGCGGCACGGAGGGCTGGCCTGTGATGCAGCCACTGAGCGGCGTCTGCGGGGCGAGCGGCGGGGAGTGCATCCCCGACCCCACGGTGTTGCGCTACGACGACATCGCCGCGCTCAACCGCATCTACCCCATCACCGCCTCGAACCTCGCCAATTTTCCCGGCAAGGAGCTGACCGCCGCCAACACCATCTCCATTCAGGGCACCATCCGCTTCCGCACCGGCTACGGGATGCAGGGCGTGAACGTGGTGGCGCGCCCGCTCGACGCGGACGGCAATCCCCTCTACCAGTACACGGTCAGCTTTGTCTCCGGCGCCTATTTCAACGGCAACCACGGCAATCCCGTCACCGGATGGAACGACGCGAGCGGCAACCTGCTCACCATGTGGGGATCGAACGACTCCAGCTTGCAGGGGTACTTCGATTTGAGCGGCATTCCGCTGCCCCCCGGCGTTACCGCGGCCAACTACCAGGTCACCTTCGAGTCCATCAACGCGCTTTACATTCTCGAAGACTCCGTGGGCCCATACACCGAGGGCCAGGTCACGCCCTCGGGCACGCTCAACGCCATCGCCCTCTCCGGCCTCACGGCCGGCAGCGCGCAAACCCTCACCGTCACCGTTTCGGACTCGGCCGCGGGCGGCTATTCGGACGCCATCGACAGCGAGTCCCAGCCGCGCACGATGCCCGCGGGCGGCTTCTGGTGCGGGCGGCTCAGCCAGGTCGGACAGACCGACTGGTTCACCTTCCCGGTACGCGGCAACCGCACCTTCACCATCGTCACCCAGGCTCTGGACGAGAGCGGCTCTCCTTCCGGCTCCAAGGCCATGCCCTCCATCGGCGTCTGGGACGCCTTCGATCCCGCAGGCTCCACGGCCGTCGGCGAGGCGCCCGGCCTGAACGGTTTCGCCACGGGCGAAACCTGGCTCCGCGTCGCCTCCAGCGGCGACGACATTGTGCGCATCGGCGTCGCCGACCTTCGCGGCGACGGCCGTCCCGACTACGCCTACAACGGCTGGATCCTCTACGCTGGCACGGTCTCGCCCACGCATCTGCCCGCATCGGGCGGCCCTATCACGATTCAGGGGATGGGTTTCCGGCTGGCCGATACGGTGCTGGTGGGCGGGCAATCCGCGGTCGTCACCAGCATCTCGCCCAACCAGATCACGGCCATTGCCCCCGCCGCTGCCTCCGGCGTCACCGGCTCGGTCGATGTCGAGGTCGACGACGAACCCTCTTTCTATGCGGCAGCCATTATCACTGGCGGCGTCAGCTATGACTCCGGCACGGGCGACGCGCTCACCCTCGACACGGCGCCCTCGAACACGGTGCCGATTGGCGAGCCTCTTCCCTTTACCGTTACAGCGCTGACGCCGGACCTTACACCGGCCGGCGGCGTCACTGTCATCTACACCGTCACCAGCGGCACGGCCACGCTCGGCTGCGGCCTCTCCGTTTGTTCCGTCACGGCCATGGGCGACGGCCGCGCCACCATGAATCTCACCGCGGTGGACAGTACAGCGTCCATCGTCACCGCCTCGCTCACCAACGGCTCCAGCCTGCAGGCGCATTTTACCGGCGGAACCTCTCCAACCATCGCCTCCCTCACCTCGGAGCTTTCGCTCGCCGCCGGCGCCACCTTTACCTGGACCGTCCAGGCGCTTGTGCTCTCGAGCGGCTCTCCCATGAGCGGCCAAACGGTCACCTGGCAATCGGCTTCCAGCGGCATCGCTGTCTCCGGCTCGGTCTCCGCCACCACCAACTCCAGCGGCATCGCCGCCAAGACGCTCACCGTGGGCCCGCTTACCGAGGGGCAGACGGCCACGATCAAGGCCTGCGTTAACGGCGCCAGCCAGTGCGTCACCTACACCGCCTATGGCGCGCGGCCGGAGTATGCCCTGCTCAATGCCGTCTCGGGAACCAGCCAGAGCCTGGCCGCTTCGGGGACGCCCAGCCAGATCGTGCTCCGTCTTTTCGATATGGACGGGAACCCCATGGCCGGAGGCACGGTTACGCTTTACCAGGCTCTCTACGCGTGGGCCTCGCCCTGCTCCGCACACACGGTCTGCACGCAGGGCGCGCTTCTCGCCACCCAGTCCTCCACGGCCACCTCCGCCGTCGATGGTTCGGCCACCTTCGTCCCCGCCTCGCTCGCCGGCGTCGCCACCAATCTCCTGGGCCTGGCCGCCTCCGGCTCTACGGCAACCGTCAACATCGCCATCGAGCAGCAACCGTAGGACAGGGGTCAGGGGTCAGGGGTCAGGGGTCAGGGGTCAGGGGTCAGGGGTGAATGAAAAGCGATCAGCGGCTGCGCGACGCGAATGCGCACCGGCTGCTGTTTCCTGCCGGCAACGCTCAACCTTCTCTGTTTGCTGTTTGCGTTTGCCGTTTTCTGCCAGGTTGTTCTTCACTCACGCGCCACGGCTGCGTTTTCCACCGTCAGCCACGGCGGCGGCGGCGCAAGATCGGCGATCATGCCCACCCATCCGGCCTCTTCCCAGCGCAGGCCCGCCTTGGCGTAGAATGCACGGCACGGCTCGTTGTGCGGCGTCTCCTTGTAGCGCCCCACCAGCCGGCATTCCCGCGCCGCCAGTGAGCTCACTGCGTTCAGCAGGGCATACTCGATTCCGAATCCAAACACCCGGCAGCTCAGCACGAACACGGGAATCTCCAATCCCTCCGTCGTGCGCCTCACCACCATGACGCCCACCACGCCCATGCTGCCGAATTTGTCGTTCGCCGCCGCGGTCAACACCCAATGTTCCGCACCGAATCCCCGCTCCAGCTCGGCCATGGTCACGCGGCTTCCGCACAGGTTGAATTGGTTGGTGCGATTCACCAGCTCCACTGCGCGCTTCAACTCCGCGGTTCGCGCCGCCGGCTCAATCTTCACCGAAAGCTGCAGATTGCCCAGCGCGGCAGCCTCGTCCTCCTGGCCCGCCTTCTGCCCGCTGCTGCTCGCCAAAAACTGCACTCGCGCGGCGCGCTCGTGATACAGCCGTGTACGGTCCTCCAACTGATCCGCAGGCAGATGCTTCTCCCAGTGCGCCAGCCACCGCCAGGCCGCCGCATCCCGCGCGTCCAGCGTGGTCATCGCCGGAAACGCATTCCGCACACGCTCCAGCTCATCGGGCCGGTCGTCGAGGAAGACAAAATCCTTCTCTTTCAGGTCCAGCTCCTCCACGATGCTCGCCATATTCGGCACTTTCGCCTCCCAGTTGATGCGCGGAGCCACAAAGTCCTCCATGGCGAGCACGCCCCCCCAAAAATCCACATTCGCGGGATCGTTCTTGGAGTTGATGGAGAGCAGCACTCCCTTGTTTCTCAGCCCTTTCAGAATCATCTGCCGTTCGGCGAAATGCTTTACCGGCCCCTCGCCAATCACGCCATCCCACAGCGTGTTGTCCAAGTCGCACACCACCACTTTCCTGGCCGCGAGGTGCGCCGCCGCCACAATCGTATCCATATAGGGGCCGCGAGCCAGCCCCATGCTCAATGGCGTTGGATGATAGACGTCGCCCTGGAACAAAACTCTTCCCAGCGCAAAATCGCCCGCGGTCCCCCGCAGCGCCTCTTCCTCCATCACCCGCACGCGCCCCTCAAACGCCGCATCGGCGGCAATGCGCTGGATGCGCTGCCTGATGAACGGCCGCGCCTGGATCCGGTTCCTCAGCGAGGACGCATTCTTCGCCAGCCCGCTCCAGAAGCCGAACGTCTGCACTACGCCGGCGGAGTCGTGCACGTAAACCGGGCAGGCAAACTGCACGGCCAGCAGGCGCACCGTCTGCGCCACATCTTCCAGCATGCGGTCGAGCACGCCGAAGAACTTCGCTCGCGGCCACAATGCCGCGTTCCAGCGCAGCATCTGGTCGTACTCCGGCACGAAGGTGTACGAAAAAGGGCTGAAAAAGACCAGGTCGAACGCGCCCCGCGCTAGCCCCCGAATCTCGTTGCGCAGAATCGCCTGCACGCCGTCGTAGCGGTACACGGGCTCGAGCGCAATCTGCGCCTGCGCGCACGGCCCGGCCACGCCGGCCATGATTTCGCTCATCAGGCAGTCGCCCAGGAACAGCACGCGGAGACTCTTGCGCATGGGCCGCGAGAGCCGTTCGATCAACCGGTCCAGAGCCTCTCCCAGCGCCTGCACCGCCTGTGCCGGAACTTCCCTCTCCACGATTCCCAGCCACTTCGGCTTGGCGCGTTCGAGAATTCTGCCCGCCGAGAATACCCCAGCCCCCTCAGGCCGCATCGACGGGTGATTCAATCGGGCAATCCAGCCTGAGAACAGATCCTCCTGCAGCGCATCGGGAGCTCGCAGCCAATCGGCCGCAAGGCCGATGGCCGTTTCCATCACCGCCTGCCACCACCCGTGAAGCTCCGCGAAACGATCCGGCAGGAATCCGGCCGACTGGTCCGCCTCCTTCACGGCCTGAAAGAATGCGCCGGCAAGCTCCGCTCGATGCGCATGGAAAGCCTTGGCCAGCTCTTTGCGCGAGTGTCGATCGGCAGCCGGGGTCAGAAAGTTCCCTCCCTGGGAGTACTCACAGTATCTTTCATCCGCCCATTTGGTGTCAGGGCGCAGGCCCGAGTCCTGCCCTGCGTCTACTGGGAAAATACCGCAAGCACACAAGAGCCGTAGCGCGGGCCGCGCATTGCAGCGCCGATCGGGGATTTCCTTCTGGCCGGCTTCGCGCCGCCCAACCCCACGCCCTACAATAAGAGCGGAACTCACACGTAGAGGAGCACCATGCCGCTGTCCGGAGAAGCCATCCGCCTGATGAACTACATTGACGATGTCGCCGTCACCCTGCGCCGCGTGCTGGCGGCCGTTCCCACGCTCCCCGCCGACGAGCGCGCCATAGTCGCCGAGCATCTGCGCCACGCCAGCCCCAGCGCCGAGGAAGTGACCGAGGCCCTCGACGCCAAGTAATCTTTTGTGAAGACCGTCGCCATCATCGGGGCCGGGCCTCTTGGCCGCTGGATTGCGCTAGGCGCCGCCCGCGCCGGCTTTCGCGTGCTTCTTGAGGACGTGATGCCCGGCAATCTTCACCACGCGCGGGAGTCGATCCGCCAGGAACTCGGCCCCCAGGCCTTGCCCGCCGTCTCGTTCGTCTCCACCATCGAAGATGCCGTCCGCGACGCCGACCTGGTCATCGATTGCGTGCCCGACGAGCTCGAATCCAAGCTGGAGATCCTCTGGCTGCTCGACCGCATGGCTCCTCCGCGCACGGCGATCGCCACGCCCACGACGCATCTGTCGATCGCGGACTTGGCCGCGTGCACGTACCGGCCGGAAAAATGTATCGCCATAGCAGCCTCGCCTGCGGCTCTCACGGCCGGCGCAGAACCCGATCTTCTGCTGCGCGCCGCCCCGGCCACCAGCGACGAAACCGCCGCTCTTCTCGTCGATTTCTGGACGCGGCTTGGATTCCGCCCGGTAGTCGAACGCTGCCTCGCCTAGAATTTCCGTTTTGCCCGATCCCCGATCCGGCTCGCGTTCACAACCGGCAGATCAGCAGCTCGCGTTGGTCGATCATCTCCGGCGGCAGGTGGTCGTGCAAGTCGATAAAGAGCTCTTCATGCCCGATCAGCTCCTTGCGCCAGGCGCTGCTGCTTACCTCCTGTATCTGCTCAAACTGCTCCCGCGAGAAGGCCAGCCCCGCCCATTCCATGTCCTCGTAGTAAGGCGTCCAGCCGATCGGCGTTTCCTTGCCCTGCGCGCGCCCGTGCACCCGGTCCACAATCCACTTCAGCACGCGCATGTTCTCGCTGAACCCCGGCCACAGGAACTTCCCATCCTCGCCCTTGCGGAACCAGTTCACATGGAAGATGCGAGGCGTCGAGCTCAGCGGGCGTTGCATCTTAATCCAATGCCGGAAATAGTCGCCCATGTGGTAGCCGCAGAACGGCAGCATCGCCATGGGGTCGCGCCGCATCATGCCCACCGTGCCGCTGGCCGCCGCCGTGGTCTCCGATCCCATGGTCGCGCCCGCGTAAACGCCCGCGCTCCAGTTGAACGCCTGGAAGACGAGCGGGATGGTCGTCGAGCGCCGCCCACCAAAGATGAACGCGCTGATCGGCACTCCCACCTGGTCTTCCCACTTGGGGTCGATCGACGGGCATTGCGCGGCCGGCGCCGTGAAGCGGCCGTTGGGATGCGCTGCCTTAGCCCCGGTCTGCTTAGCGATCTCCGGTGTCCAGCGCTGGCCCAGCCAGTCCAGGCACTCGGCCGGCGGCTCGTCCGTCATCCCCTCCCACCACACGCCGCCATTCGGCGTCAGCGCCACGTTGGTAAAAATCGAGTTCCGGCTCAGCGTCGCCATCGCATTGGGATTGGTCTTTGCGCTCGTTCCCAGCGCCACACCAAAAAAACCCGCCTCAGGATTGATGGCGCGTAGTTGTCCGCTCGCGTCCGGCTTGATCCATGCAATATCGTCGCCGACGGTCGAAATCTTCCAGCCCTTGAACGCCTCGGGCGGAACCATCATGGCAAGGTTGGTTTTGCCGCATGCCGAGGGGAACGCCGCCGCCACATACGTCTTCTCGCCCTGCGGCGATTCCACTCCCAGGATGAGCATGTGCTCGGCCATCCAGCCTTCGTCGCGCGCGATGTTCGAAGCGATCCGTAGCGCGAAGCACTTCTTTCCCAGTAGCGCATTGCCGCCGTAACCCGATCCGTAGCTCCAGATCTCGCGCGTCTCAGGGAAATGCACGATGTACTTTGTGTCGTTGCAGGGCCAAGGCACGTCCTTCTGCCCAGGAGCCAACGGCATACCCACCGAGTGCATGCACGGCACTACGCGCACCTCGCCGCGGTCAATCTCGGCCAACACCGGCAACCCGATCCGCGTCATAATGCGCATGTTGGCCACAACATAGGCCGAATCTGTCAGCTCAACGCCGACCCGCGACATCGGCGAGCCCACCGGCCCCATGCTGTAAGCCAGCACGTACATCGTGCGCCCGCGCATGCAGCCTGCGAACAGCTCCTTCAGCTTCTTGCGCATCTCGAACGGCTCGATCCAGTTGTTGGTGGGCCCGGCGTTGTCCTTCGAGAGCGAGCAAATAAACGTCCGGTCCTCCACCCGCGCCACGTCGCGCGGATCGGAGCGCGCATAGAAGCACCCCGGCCACTGCTCCTGGTTCAGCCGGATGAAGGTTCCCGACGCCACCAGTTCGTCGCACAGCCAGTCGTACTCCTGCTGGCTTCCGTCCACCCAGTGGATTGCGGCCGGTTGAGTAAGCTCCGCCATCTTCTCTACCCAGCGGACCAGATGCTCGTTCATCGTCAGCGGCTTACCTATGCTGGATTCTCCGTGTTTCATCCTTTTACCTCTTCGTCAAGCAGGTTCTCGCGGCAGCAGGGCCGATAAGTCAAACGATACAGATGCACTTTCGGCCTGGCCGCGTTCTTTAGGGCTGGACAAGTTCGAAAATGCTCAGAATTCTACGGGGGCTTTTGAATCATTTATACGTGATTCGTAGCCCGACAGCAAGACAGCATAGGGCCGGATCGCTGCGCCCCAGGGCTCGGAATGCGAGCGCAACGTTGCTGCAGAGAACGCCGGTCCAAAACTGGCCGGGCGCGGAATCGGCCGCCACAGACAATCATGCCACGATTTCCGCTCGTCTCAAGCGCTCTGGCTTGTTGTCTGCGAGCGGCGACGGCAAGCCACACCAGGGAAGATCCACTCATCCCTAGCACGGGGGTCTCTTCGCTCCCGAAGTGAAGGCCGGGCGCACCACATCTTCTCATCCGATTTTGTTCTCCTCTCTCTGCGCCATACAATGCATACAAGGCTCTGGGGAATCGGCAGTGGATGCTTTCACGATCATGCGGATTGCCGGTCACAGCCGAGTGGTTGTTTCTCAGAGACACGTTCATCCGTCACCAGTAGCTGTAGAGCGCGCTTTCGAGCGGCTTCAACTGTCTGGCGGTTTTGCTGTATACGAGCCGAAACGGCTGCCAGCCGCTACTGTATCCGCTACACTCGCAGGAAGGGTTGCCGTAAGTCATTGAAGGGCCTGTAGCTCAACGGTTAGAGCAGGGGACTCATAATCCCTTGGTTGGGGGTTCAAATCCCTCCGGGCCCACCAAATTTCATCCATATAAGCTAAACAAAATAAATACATTATGATTGAATGCTGAATATTTCCCCTGAGTACCTTTCGTAATCTTGCGCCATATTCTCGCTCTTCGGTACACATTCGGTACAGTTCCAAAGCGCAAGCACTGTACCGGGAGCAATATGGCGACAATTGTTAAGACGCCTTCGAACACGTGGAAGGCAGTTATCCGCAAGAATGGCTGGCCCACAAGCGTCAAGACATTTCGGACGAAGAGAGACGCGGAAGACCGGTCACGGCGCACTGAGGATGCGATGGCGCGCGGCACCTACATCCAGCGCGCCACCGCGGACCGCATGACTGTGGAGAGCGCTGTGGATCGTTACGTCAAGGAGGTTACGCCAACCAAGCTGCCACCCTCCCACGAAGGCGAGCAGCGCCGCGCTGAGATTCTGAAAAGACATCGGAGCGGCATCTGTCCTACTCGGTGCAGGCGAACTTTGGACGGCAAAAACTTTGAGGTGCGGATGCTCCCTTATGGTCCTAGGCGACGCCTCATTATTGCGTGGCTACCTGAAATCTCTCTACACGCAAGCGCCAATTCGGGACCTTTGACCGCCATTTGTATGTCAAGACGGCCATTGCGTCACGATATATCGTGATACGATATATACGTATGAAGCTTGAATCTCCCGAGAATGCTTCTGACTCTCTGCTCAGAACCCTGGCCGACT
Source organism: Occallatibacter sp. (assembly GCA_049522315.1). GTDB lineage: Bacteria > Acidobacteriota > Terriglobia > Terriglobales > Acidobacteriaceae > Telmatobacter. The sequence goes on along the minus strand of JBEKNY010000011.1, from coordinate 16,507 downwards.
TTCGTTTTGAGCTGCGCCGCTTTCTGCACTTCAGCGAAGGCGCAGCGCTGGAAGCAGGGCTGCAGCCACGGCAACACCAGCTTCTGCTGCAGGTGGCGGGTGCGCCGGAGTCAACTAGCGTGACTATCGCTTATGCGGCAGAACGACTCGGGTTGAAACACAACAGTGCAGTTGAACTTGTCGATCGGTCGGAACGCGAAGGCCTGCTGGCGCGAACGGTTGACCCCAAAGACAGGCGACGGGCAATTCTGCGAGTGACGCGCAAAGGCAAGGCTGTTTTGGGCTGTCTGGCAGGCAACCATGCGCGTGAGCTGAACGAATTGGCCCCACGACTGGCACAGGCTTTGGAGGATATTACGTTGCACTCCCACGGCACCGCTAGTGCGGTGACCCGATGAGATCGCGGCCCTCCGCTTTGCGCGACTTTACCGTGGATCGTCGGGTATGGCTCCTGACCGGAGTATCGCTCGTTATCGGCACAGGCGCAGCGGTCCTTGCGGTGATTCTTTTGCGTGCAATCGCATTCGCAACAAACGTCTTCTACTACCACCGGCTGAGGCTGGCAATGGTTGGGCCTGCCGGATCACCACTCTCACCAGGTCTCTTGATATTGGTTCCAATTGTGGGCGGCGTGCTGGTGGGGCTGATGGCCTACTTTGGCTCGGACAAGATCCGCGGCCATGGAATTCCCGAGGCCATTGAGGCAATTCTGTTGAATGGCGCACGTGTCGATCCCAAAGTAGCGGTTCTCAAACCTTTGTCGGCAGCGATCGCAATTGGCTCCGGCGGGCCTTTCGGTGCGGAGGGACCGATCATCATGACCGGCGGAGCTTTCGGCTCGCTGGTCGCGCAGTGGCTCAAACTTTCGGATGCCGAACGAACAACACTGCTGGCGGCCGGCGCCGCCGCGGGGATGTCCGCAACGTTTGCGGCGCCGATTGCTTCGATTCTGCTTGCCGTGGAGTTGCTTCTCTTCGAGTGGCGTCCGCGGTCGCTGGTCCCAGTGGCAGTGGCGAGCATTTTGGCTGGCGCACTGCGCATTCGGTGGCTCGGCCCGGGGCCGCTCTTTCCAGTCGATCTGTCATCGGGCATCCGTCTCGGCCCGACGCTTCTCGTCGCCAGTCTGCTGGGCATTCTCGCCGGTCTTGCCGCCGCGGGGCTCAGCCGTCTCATGTACGGATTCGAGGATGGCTTCGAGTACTTCGGCAGCCGTCTGCGGATTCATTGGATGTGGTGGCCGGCCCTCGGCGGCATCGGTATCGGCATCGGCGGGTACTTCTTCCCGCGCGGATTGGGCGTAGGCTACGACAACATCGCGGAGGTTCTGCGCGGGAACGCTCCGATGGCCCTTTTGCTGGGACTCATTGTCGCCAAATCGCTGATGTGGGCGTTTTCTCTGAGTTCCGGGACTTCGGGCGGCGTGTTGGCTCCCATCTTGATGATTGGCGCAGCTTTGGGAGAGGCTGCGGCGCAGTTGGCGCATATGCCGGGCGAAACGCAGGCGCTTTGGGCGCTGATGGCGATGGGGGCAATGCTCTCAGGCGCGCTGGGTGTGCCGCTTACGGCGATTCTCTTCTCCCTGGAGCTGACCCATGCACTGCCGGCGATACTGCCGCTTGCATTGGCGTGTACTGCGTCCTACCTGGTGACCTCTTTGATTATGCCGCGCTCGATTCTTACCGAGAAGATCACCCGCCGCGGATATCACTTATCGCGTGAATATGGCGTTGACCCTCTCGAAATGGTGAATGTAGCGGACGTGATGACAGAGTTGTCCGCGCCGGGCGGAGTGGAAGGCGCAAACGATGCACTTGAGGCATTACCGGATAATTTTGCCTACTGCGACGAGACCTGCCGGGCAGCCGCGGAGGAAATGGCGACCACGGGAGTAATGAACATGCTGGTCGTGGATCGGGAAACGGGGCGCGTGTGTGGAACAATCGGGGCGCGAGAGTTGCTATTGGGACGGCGTCGAGCGGTGGCGCGAGAGTCGGAACGAAGCATATCCTTCCAGATTTAGTCCAAGCGATACCCAGGCAAGCAGAGCCCTGAATGAAACTAGCAATCCTTTTCCTTATGGAGGCTTTGGATCAAGAAGCCCTTCAATGCAACTGCATTGTTGTGCTCAGGGTCATGAGAGCTGTAGATCAGGGTGACGTTGCCGCTGCGCGCAGCTTTCAGTATCGGGCTCCATGAAGCTGGATTCTTGTTGAGTTCGACAAAGTAACGCCGCCGGAACTCATCCCATCGGGCCGGATCGTGGTGAAACCATTTCCGCAGCTCGACGCTTGGGGCTACGTCCTTTAGCCATGCGCTGATTTCGAGCGACGACTTTTTCACGCCGCGAGGCCATAACCGCTCAACAAGGAAGCGGGCGCCGTCTGTGCCGGAAGATGCTTCGTAAACTCGCTTGAGCTGAATCATCGTACACGCTCCTGCAAGAGAAATTCGATCCGCCCACGATGGATGAAAAACAGTTCGAATGGCAAAACCGTCCCCGCTGCCGCAGGCTCGATCGTGCGCAACGTTCCGCTACGTCTAGCCTGCTCCCGGGTTTCAACGAAATTCAAGCCGCCTCATTTTTCATCTGAACGAGCAACATTTTGACTGGAGTCCTTGCCAGGATTCCGTGGGCTAACATCGGAGGCATGTAAACAAATGAGCCTGGCTGCGCGTCGACCTTATCTTCTCCCAGTTGGACTTCGGCTTCTCCCTCGAGGAAATAGAGAATAGCCGGCGTCGGGGCCGAATGCGAGGAAAGCTCCTCGCCTTTCGAAAAGCCAAAGAGGGTAACGTTTATTTTGTTGTCCTTCTTGAGAACCTGGCTCAAGATTCCCTTTTCCGGCAGCACAATCTCCTGTTGCAGATTTGCAAGGAATACATAGTTCATCGACTCTCCTTCGCGTGCATCTCCGCTTCCCACGCGGTTAGTTGTGGCGCCTTCGAAGGAAGATTCCCTCGATCGAAGACGCCGCGTGGATTTCTGCCGCCATAATCAGCGCGCCGCAAGCGCTTCTTCGCGTTCATCGTGCGTTTCGTACGACCGTAGATCCTGACCGGATGACTGCCCGTTGTCGTAGGAATGCCCGGTCATTAGCCCCAGTACAAACCAGGCGAACGCTGCCGCGCCGATGGAGAACACGATGTCGCCGGGAACTCGCATCCAGCGCAGCGTCTGCATCGAGCCAGACTGCATGAACTCCGCGGATCGTGCATACCATGTGCCGTGCTGGATAGATGCCCAGGCCTGCAACAGCCCAACCGGCAGCAAGCTGAGGATGGACATGAGGGTCAGGCCGACATTGAGAGACCAGAAAGAGAGCTTCAAAGCACCCTGCTTCCAGGGCCGCCCGGGATTCGATGCGCGAAGGCAAAAGAGCGTGAGGCCCAGCCCAAGCATCCCGTACACACCGAACAATGCGGTATGGCCGTGAAGCGGCGTGAGGTTTAGACCCTGCACGTAATACAAAGAGATGGGCGGGTTAATGAGAAAACCGAACAGCCCGGCGCCGACCATATTCCAGAATGCAACGGCCACGAAGAAATAGATGGGCCACTTGTAATTCGCAATCCATGGCGACTTCCTGGCCGGCTGCGCGATGCGGAGGTTGTCCCACGCCTCATAACCGATCAATGCGAGCGGCGCCACTTCAAACGCGCTGAAGATCGCACCGAGGCCGATCACCGCGGGCGTAGCGCCCGCGAAGTAAAGGTGATGGAAAGTGCCGATGATTCCGCCGGAAAGAAAGATCGTGGTCGAAAAGAGCGCGGCTCTGGTCGCGGAACGAATCTCGATCAGCTTCAGCCGTGTGAACAGGAACCCGATGACAACAGTGGCAAACACTTCAAAGAAGCCTTCCACCCAGAGGTGCACAACCCACCAGCGCCAGTATTCGGCTGTGACCAGATTGCTGCGCTGGCCGTACATGAGGCCGGCGGCATAAAAGAGCGGGATCGCAATGCTGGAGATGAGAAAAAGCGTGAGAAGCGTGCGATCTTCGCTTTTGCGGACGAGTGCCGGCTTGAGAACCGCAGCCATCAGGACAAGCCATAAAACCAGACCGATGAACAACAGAATCTGCCAGAATCTGCCCAGATCGACATATTCATAACCCTGGCTACCAAACCAGAACCACATGTTGCCAAGACGCTGCTGGATGCCCAGCCATTCGCCGGCAAGCGAGCCGCCAACCACCAGGACGAGCGCACCAAACAACACGTTGACCCCAATGTGCTGGAACTTCGGCTCATGCCCGCTGATTGCCGGACCGACAAAGAGCCCGGTCGCAAGCCACGAGGTGGCAATCCAGAAGATTGCCAGCTGGAGATGCCAGGTACGCGTGACGGCGTAAGGCAAATAGCGATCCAGAGGGAAGCCGTAGAATCCGCGGCCTTCAACTCCGTAATGCGCGGTCAGCACGCCCATCAGGATTTGCACGCCCCAGAGAATCATCACTACGAAGAAATACTTCATCGTGGCGCGCTGTGAAGGTGTAGGCTGCATTGCCAGGAAGGGGTCTCTCTCGGGATAAGGACCATGGACAACGACCTTCTCCTGCGACGCGTACCACCACACAAGGCCGCCGATACCTGCCAGCAGACCCACAAAGCTAACTACGCTCCAAAGCACCGCGCCCGGAGTGGGTTCGTTGCCCACCAGCGGCTCGTGCGGCCAGTTATTGGTATAGGTCACCGTGGAGCCGGGCCGCTCCGTGCTGGCAGCCCAGGAGGTCCACCAGAAGAATGCCGCCATCTGCCTTTGTTTGGCGGCATCTGTGAGGGCGCCTTGCGGAATGGCATACGCCGCACGCCCCGCGGCGAAGACATTCGCGTAATATGCCGTCAATTGCTGGAACGCGGCGGCGCGATCTTCATCGATCGTCACACGGTTGCGCACGGCATCGTAGGTATTTGTCCGCATCTCGCGGATGAGTCGAGCCTTGAAAACAGCCTGTTGATCCAGGCCGAGGGCGGTAAAGTCGCGTGCTCCGGCCCTGGCCGCCCAATTGTCGAGCAGAATCTCCGACTCGCGATGCAGCCAATCGGCGCTCCAATCGGGAGCGACGTATGCGCCGTGGCCCCACACGGTCCCAATCTCCTGGCCGCCGATGGATTGCCAGACGCCCTGGCCATTGGTGATGGAAGTACCCGAGAAGAGGAGTTGTCCGTCTGTCGTGTAGACATCCGGGATAGGAGGGGCCTGACTGATCATTTTTCGTCCCACGCCGCCTAAAACAGCGAAAGATCCAATGATGACGACGGCCAACGCCAGCCAATAACGCCTGTAGTTCATGGTTTGCCTCAATTCGCGTTTAAGAATTCGGAAAAGTTGCTGTTAGTTGAAAAGTTAGTACGGGAAGAAATGGATTGCAGGGACTTTAGTCACTGGGAGGATGATGACCGCACATTCTTCTCCGGCCGGCAGGGGGCCCAGATTCTCCCCGTGACACTTGCGTTGCAACATTATAGGGGCTGCACGCGGATTTCCAGTGACAAAAGTCGCTTCGGGAGCCGGTAGGCACATTTATGCTGGCGGGGGTAGGGAGGGATCTGGTTTTGCGCGTGCGGAGCGATCAGAGTCCCAGCCGCTAAAGGAGGCACCGAATGATCAAGTTTGACGCGGAGCACGCCGCCGTTCATTATCCCCCGGATCGTCGCCACCGCCTCTGGATTCGCCCTTCGCTTCTGATCGGAACCGCCGCTCTAATCGCGTCGCTTGTGGCAGCGGCGTGGGTTGAAGTAGCCACAGCCGGCCTGCCGCACATTCCGCCGGTTCCCGTGGTGTACCCCAACAGCTTTGCCGGCCCTCACGGCTTTCCGCTCTGGGTGCGCTACTGTCACTTCTTTAACTTCCTCTTCGTCACAATGCTCATCCGCAGCGGCTTTTCCATCCTGGCCGATCATCCGCGGCTCTATTTCAACGACGACTGCACGCCGGGCAGCGAGTGGATCCGCTTCACGCCCATCAAAGTCCCGCGCGACCGCTTGTGGACGGCCAAGGACGATGCCCGCTATCTCACGCCGCTCGTGGGCACGCCTGGCTACCGGCACACCATCGGCGTGGCGCGCGTGTGGCACTTCATCAACGTCCACGGCTTCATCCTTTGCGGCGTCTACTTCGTCGCCATGCTCTGCACCACTGAGCAATGGAAACGCCTGATCCCCACCTCGCCAACCGTGATTCTGCAGGCATGGAATACCTGGGTCCACTACGCCACGTTCCATCTACCCGCTGAACCAAACGGCTTTTACGGTTACAACGCGCTGCAGCAAATCGCCTATTTCACGGTGGTCTTCGTCTTCGGGCCGCTGGCGATTCTCACCGGCATCGCCATGTCACCGGCGGTTGTGAATCACTTCACCTGGTATGCGCGCCTCTTCGGCGGGCGGCAATCGGCGCGCTCCATACACTTCCTCACCATGCTCAGTTTTCTGGCGTTTCTGGTGGTGCACATCACGCTAGTGATCATGACCGGATTCGCGCGCAACATGAACCACATCGTGCTCGGCACCAACGGTGAGGGCCGGCTGGGCATCTGGCTGGGCTTCGTGGGCATTGGCGTGGTGTTTGTTTGCTGGATCGTGGCTCATTATCTCTCCTGGCATCAGCCGCGCGCGCTGCAGCATGCGCTTAAGGTCGTCACCTATCCCATGCAACTGCTCACGCTGAACCGGCTCGTGCCGCAGCAGATGTATTCGGAGAAGGACATCTCGCCTTACATGTGGCCGAACGGCAAATTGCCCGTGCGCGATGACTGGAAGCGCCTGGCCGAGGGCGGCTTCCGCGATTTCAAGCTCAAGGTCAGCGGCCTGATCGAGAAGCCGGTCGAGCTTTCTCTCTCCGACCTTCGCAATCTCGGCGAAGTGGATCACATCACCATGCATCACTGCATCCAGGGCTGGAGCGGCATCGCCAAGTGGGGCGGCATCCCCATGGAGAAACTGATCGAACTCGTCCGCCCCTTGCCCGAAGCGCGCACCGTAGCCTTCTTCTCCTTTGGCGAGGCGCTCTACGGCGGCCCCTACTATGACACGCAAAGCCTTGAAAATGTGCTTAAGCCGCAGTGCCTGCTCGCATCCGAGATGAACGGCCAGCCGCTGCCCGAGGTCTATGGAGCTCCGCTGCGGCTCCGGGTCGAAAACCAGCTCGGCTACAAGATGGTGAAGTGGATCGAGCGCATCGAGTTCGTCGAATCGGAAAAGAAGCTCGGCAAGGGAGAAGGCGGTAAGAATGAAGACGATGAGTACTTCGATCTGCTACCGAACATCTGATGATTTTTATGAGCGATCAGAACTCCGCGAACGGCAGTCCCGGAAGCATTGAACATGTCCCTGTGTTACTTGCTCATTTGCGACTGGAGTGGCTGTTACAGCACTTTCCAACGCGTGTTGTGTGGGCGATTTATGTATGCATCAACGGATTTATCACCATCGGACTGCTCGCGTTGCTGGCCCTTCTTACGGGCAGCCCCTTTGTCTTTCCGTCGCTCGGCCCAACTGCGTATCTCTTCTTTTTTTCTCCCCTGGCGGAGGCCTCGAGCCCGCGTAATACCATCTTCGGCCACGCAATCGGACTCATCTGCGGTTATGCCGCCTTTGCTCTTACCGTGGCTTCCAGCCCGCCTTTCGGTATGCACCCCGGCGTTCATGGCGCCAGAGTCCTGGCCGCTGCGCTCTCACTATCAGCTACCGGTGCGCTCATGGCGCTGTTCCGGGTAAGCCATCCGCCGGCAGGAGCCACGACCCTCATCGTTTCGCTCGGCATCATCTCCCAGCCCCGAGAGCTCGTCATCATTGAAGTCGCAGTGATCCTGCTTACGGCACAGGCTCTCGCAATCAATCGGCTTGCGGGGGTGCCCTATCCCCTGTGGCGAAAGCACAATCCCGCAGGAATCGCTCCCGTGGTTGGGAGTGGGGATCTGGAGCACGACGAATGACTGAGAACTGAGGCGCCCTCGGGAGCGGGAGATTGCACTTTTATCCTTGGCTCTCGTCACGCCATAGAGCGCTCGGTCGAACCATTCAGCGCAAATGCGGACCGCCCCAGCAGAAAAGTGAGCGCGATATTGCAAGCGAACGCCAGCACCCCGCTCAGTTCCAGCACTCCCGAAACTGGGAGAGCCTTCCACGCGGCGGCCAGGATGTCTTCGTAAGCAAGCGGCTCGGACAATACGCGCAGCATGCAACCCGTCTGCAAAAGCAGAAGACTGACAAACATCAGGCGCCTACTGAAGATCGAATTGATGCCTGCAAAATGCGGCAGGATGCGCGGGCCGATAGCAAAAACCATGGTGGCGGCGAATCCTACCGTGAGAGCGTGGCGAGAAGCGCCCCAGATGCCTCCGTGTTGGTCGGCAAGAGCGGCCCAGACACTCATTGAGCCGGCGATCACCAGCCACGCATAAGCGAGTCGAATGAACGACGGAAAACTGGGATGAATTCCCTGGACCTTTGCGGCTCCGTGAGGCCGCTGTGTCAGATGCAATGCGAGCCCGATTGCGACTGAACCCGAGGTGAGCAAAATCGTCGCCGCGACGGTCCAACCGGAGACGCCGAAGAGAACGCCCAACAGGTCCAGGAACAAAGCGGTGCAAAATACTGGCGTGCTCGGCTGGACAATCGCGAGGAAGGTAGGCAGCCAACGCGCGGAAAATCCCCAGACCACTGGCACGAGGAATCCCCAGGCAAGCAATACCAGGTACTTCTGGTCGAGAGCGTGCGGAAAGGCGAGAAGTGTTCCAGTGACTGCCAGGCGTACGCATTCAACGAAGTTGAAGATGGCCAAAGCTGCGAGCCCGGCGGTTCCCATCAACACGGAGACCATCCACAGCTCCATTCGCGGCTTTGCACGCTTACCTTGCGCCCGCTCTGGCAGCTTGTGCCGTGACGCGGCAGCGATGAACAAAAGAACTGCGATCAATTCAAATCCGGCCGAGATCGGGAACACCAAGCGCCAATGCCAGCCGTAAATGCTTGCTGTCCATCGCATCGCAACGCCCGAGGTCCACAGAACAAAGCATGTCAGCGGAATCCACATCGCCGACCGCCCATGCGATGGCTGCGAATAGAATCCGATTCCGAGAATGAAGCTGCCGATCCAGCCGAATACCTGCGCATGTCCGTGACCCTGGATCCACGCCGCCGGCAGACTGGCGAGTCCGTGATGAGTGCTGATCGCCATCAAATTTGAAAAGCCCAGCAAAGTGCCCGGCAGCGCCATGAAGAAGAGCCCGGCAAGAATCCAGGCACGGAGCATGAGGCTCTTTTGGCGTTCGCGAGCCACAATCTCCTGCGTCAATTTCGTCCCGCCTTCAGAGAGTGTCGCATCCATAAGGGAATCAATTGCCATGTTCAACCTCTGTGATTCAGCACGGCTTCCATTTCAATTGCGCGTGGGAATAGTACTTCGTTCTCCAGATGCACATGCTGTTCGAGATCGAGCTCGAATGCGCGGAGCCCGCCGAAGAGAGCGATGTGCGTTGCGCACGCCCACGCAGGCGGCTCAAAGCCGCGCGTGAGGCGGCGAAGCTCTGCCATAGTTCGGCCGGCCGATTCGTGCTCCAGCATCATCATGGAGATGGGGCGCGCAACGGACCCGAAGTACGCATGGGCAGGAGGCGTTCCAACCGTCGAATTCTGGTCCATTTCAGATATGAATGGGAACAGAACCTGTTCTTCTGTCTGAATATGGCTCAATAAATCCGCACGCAACTCTTCGGCGAGCGCCTCAACACTCTTCAGTTCCGGAGCACGGCTGCCACGTTTGGCGGCAAGTTTGTGGGCCATTTCGGCCAGTCCGGGCAGTTCCTGGCGCACGCGCTGGTGATGAACGCGAACGATGTGTTGAATCAACCGGCCCACGGGCAGGCTTGCAGGATCCGCAGGCGCTGCGCCGATCGCCGTGGCCTCGGCGTCCGCGAGCTTTTCGAGGACTTGATCGACCGAAAGCTGCAACTCCGCGCACGCCTGGTTGAGCGAGTCGTCAGCATGCAAACAAAGATCAATGTCGAAGCGCAAAAAGATTTGCGCTGCCGATGGCTGCGTGGAAACGATCTCGCGGATGGACTGTGTTGAGGTAGGCATAAGCACTCTCCACCTGCAACAGTAGCGAGTGTCCAAATGGCGCGCAGTAACTTATGTCACTCGGAGCTCTAATCGGCTAGTTCGCCGCATCCAGAAGCGCACTCAGGCCCTTCATGTCCTTTACCACGATCTCTCTCGCGTCCACATCCAGCAATCCCTCGGCCTGCAGACGCATGAGATTGCGTGAGATCAGTTCGCGTACCGTTCCGAGCTGATTGGCCAGTTCCTGGTGCGTTGCCGGCAGTTGAAATTCAATGCCGCGCTCTGTCTTCTTGCCTTCCTTTTGAGCGAGTTTGAGCAATGCCGAGATGAGGCGCTGTCGAATCGTGGTGAACGACAATTCTTCAATAATTCCCACCAGGCGGCGAAGCCGGGTACCGACCACGGAGAGAACCTTGAGCGCAACCTCTGGATGTTCCAGGCAATAGGCGTTAAAGTCGCGCCGCGAAATGAAAGCAATCTCCGTGTCTTCGATGGCGACGGCCGATGCCGGGTATGGGCCTCCGTCAAAGACGGGCAGTTCCGCAACGGATTCCCCAGGACCATTCATCGCGAGCACCTGTTCCCTGCCGCTCATGGAGGTCTTGAAAATCCGAACCTTGCCCCGCACAATGATGTGCAGCCCATTGCAGGGCTCGCCTTCAGAGAACAGCAACTCGCCTGCGCTGAACAGTTTCCGTACCGTGCGAACAGCGAGCAGCTGCAGCTCAGACGGTGAAAGACTGGACAACAAAGCTGTCTTTTCGAGGACTGCACCGAGATCGATACGTTGGGTGGTCACTCCGGAATTCTAGCAGTTGGGACTTTTGTCACTGCGCGACGCAACCACGGCGCGGTGTGATGGATTCATGAACCCGCAAGTCAACGCGATTGATTTCAACGAGCGGCCATTCATCGCCATCTGGGAAGTGACCCAAGCCTGCGATCTGGCCTGTGTGCATTGCCGCGCATCGGCTCAACCGGACCGTCATCCTATGGAATTGAGTACCAGCGAAGGCAAGGCGCTGATCGATCAGATTGTGGCAATGTATGTGCCTGTTTTCGTACTCACCGGGGGAGATCCAATTAAGCGCCCGGATTTATTCGAACTCATTGGCCATGCCCGCTCTCGCGGCGTACGAGTATCTTTGACACCGAGCGCAACGCCATTGCTCACGAGGGAAATTATCGCGCATCTCAAGGAAGCCGGACTGGCCAGGCTCGCGGTGAGCATGGATGGAGCAAGTGCGGAGACCCACGACGCGTTCCGGGGAATGAGCGGATCGTTTGCGCGAACGCTCGATGCCGTTCGTTGGGCTAATGAAATCGGCCTGCCTGTGCAGATCAACACGACCTTCAGCCGCAGAAATATCGGCGAAATCGACGCTATCGTTGCGCTCACGAAGAGCCTCAATATCACTCTCTGGAGCGTATTCTTCTTGGTTCCCACAGGCCGCGGCAAATTGAACGATCTTCAGAGCGCCGCCGAGTTCGAACAGGTATTTGAGAAAATTTACCGCCTTTCAAAGTCGGCAAGCTTCGATATCAAAACGACAGAAGCCCCGCACTATCGGCGGTTTCTCTTGCAACAGAGAGTGGCGGAACGAAAGGCCGGTGAACAGGCTGTCATTCCGGAGAAGGTCGCGGATGCCATCGGCAGAGCTCCGCGCGGACTGAACGACGGGAAAGGGTTTGTGTTCATCTCGCACGTTGGAGAAGTATTCCCCAGCGGATTTCTGCCTGTGTCCGCCGGCAACATTCGACACGAGCCACTGAGCACGGTCTACCGCGAATCCCCGCTCTTTCAAGGATTAAGAGACACTGCAAAGCTCGAAGGAAAATGCGGCGTTTGCGAGTTCAAAGAAATCTGCGGCGGTTCGCGCGCCAGAGCCTACGCCCTCACCGGCAACCCTTATGGGGAAGAGCCCTGCTGTGCATACATGCCCAAAGGATATGTTCCACCTCCTTCGAGCGTGAAGCGGGCAACGCATCTGCATGTACTGCAGGGTGCGTGACAGAAATGCCGCAATCGATTGCGCGTCATGACTTGCAATTCGACGATCAACGATTATCGCAAGCATACTGCTGCGGAGGTGAAATGATGGCGGTACAAATTGGAGCAAAGCCGGATAGCGGATTCGACGACCCCATCGGAATGCTGATTGACTGCCATCGCAGGATCGAGCGATTCCTCCACATGCTTTGCGTCGTGGTCAACCGTGCTCAGAGCAGGGCCTTGACGGACGAAGAGGCAAAAGCCGTGCAGTCAGCGCTCCATTACTTTCGCGTGGGCGGGCAGCGGCACACGGCGGACGAGGAGGAATCTCTGTTTCCCAGGCTCCGCACAGAGTCCGCCGCCGGCAACGTCGAAGAACTGCGCGAGCTTGAGAGCGACCATCGCCACGCCAATGATCTGCACCAGGCGGTCGACGCTTTCTACACGGCATGGATCGCGGACGGCTTCTTGAGCCCGGAAGACGGACAGCGGTTGCGATCCGGTACAGAGCAGCTCAAGCATCTCTATGAGGAGCACATTCAGGTGGAGGAGCAAATCGTATTCCCACGTGCGGCCGCGATCCTCGGCAGTCGCACCATCGCAGAGATCGGCCAGGAATTCCACGACAGACGGAAATAGCTCCGCGCTGCGCGTGACCGGCGTTGCGTGCGGTCTATGATGAACTCTCGTCAAAGCGGAGTGGGCCAACAGATCGGCTGTGGCTGGGAGTGGGATGCGGGGCCAGCCGCGTCGTAATGCGCCTTCGTTTTCTCGCAGGTATATGGGCGCGTGGAGGGTTGCAATCACGTGCTGCATGAACTCTGTGATTGAGGAGTGGTTGCCCTCGACGAATCGGGCGAGGGCTTGGCTTGCGTTTGACAAGGCAGCGTTCTGAGAAAGGCGATCGTGCCTGATGGTGGTCGCCGGGAAAACGGTTCCCGCCCGACCCAAACCTCGATTGGGCCCTAAAGGTCACCGCCGGTTGGGGCCACCAAGGTCAAGGCAGCATCGCCGCCATCCTCCTCCTCGGTCCCGCTCTCGACGCCAGCTACCGCGCCACCCTTCCCACCGCCACAGGCCTTTCGGCCTCAGCGCATCGCTAGCGATCCTTTCATAACGCTTTGCCAAAGCTGTCTTGCACTGTTTTGCAGCGCTCCCGAATCTGCCCTGCCAGGGCTTCGGCGACCGGGTGTTCGATCCCGGTTTTGTCCAGATTCAAGAGGACCGCTTCAGCCAATTCCGGCACACGACTACGCACGAGCGGCTTGGCAAGTCCGGCGTCTTCCGCCAGTTGCTCGAAGTTTGTTTTCGAGACTCTGTCGGAGGAATACTCGCCGCCTATCTTCATCGCCATCTCGCGGGCGAGCTCAGAGTAGTAGCAGGTACTGACGACATCGTAAAGAGGCGCAAGCCGAATCTCCCGGTTCGCTGTACCCACGCCGCGATAGAGCAATGAAAAATTCTTGCCGTGCGCGTCATTGTTGCCGACCAGAAAGTTAAAAACCACCGCGTCCAGCAGACGCGCCAAATCGAGGACCGGCGCGCTGGAGACCTCGCGCAGCAGAGCGAAGCATTGCTTGAGCGAAGGTCCGCCTTCCTTTTGATACTTGTTTTCCGAGACGATGCCCAATGCCTGACAAAAATCCTCTTGATGCAACCGTTCGAGCAGCGTTGCGCCCTCTGGACTCTGGCGGTGTGTCCTGTCGTAGCGCTCGACCTGCAGGTATTCAAGTTCTTCCACGCACCTGATCTCAGCCTTGGCTGCGGGCAGGCCTGACGCCGCAGCGAGTCTCATGCAGAAGGCTTCATTGAAGACAACCCCGGCGAATCGCTCCACGGCCGGTTTCAAGATGTGCGTACTCGGCGCGCCACCCAGGGGGAGCGTGATTGCATCGCCCTCCACGCGAACGGCGATCTTGTCCTGTGCGCCTGCAAGCGAGAGGCGGATTCCGGTCTCGCCGGCCAATAGCGGACGGCGCGGCAGTTCCTTGAGAATCTCCGCGAGTTCGTGGGAGGTAAGCGCCCGATAGTGGTCGTCGCGGGCAGGCAGGTTTTCTCCAGCAGGAATGAACGTAACGGCGCCCGCGCACTCCCCGCCGATTCGTTCCAGCATGGCGTAATCGTTGCGCTCACTGATGCCCAGGTTGCGGGCGATAATCTCGCGCTTACTTTCCTCGGGCAGAACGCCAGCGAAGTAGCCCCGGCACTCATTGCGTTTGAAGCGCTCCCGCCGCAAGGGCAGTGAATGGGACAAGGGCGTGGCGTCGGGTTTTTGCAGCCAGCTTTCCGCGTAATCAAAGACCATCTGGCCGCCCTCATCCTGAATCAGGTGGCCGACCAGTTCGCGGTGCAGGTAGACATCCAGGGTTCTCGCCATGCGCTACTCCTTGCTCTCGGAGACCGTCGGCGGCGTCAGCGCGATCCGGATTCCCAGCGTATTCAGGACGGTCAGAACCTTGCCGATCTGGCAGGTCTCCTTGCCCTTTTCGAGGTCGATGACAAAGCGCAGACCCGTGCCGGAGGTCAGCGCCAAATCTCGTTGCGTGACGCCCAGCCGTTTCCGGCTCTCGCGGATCATTTGGCCGATTGCTTGCGCTGTGTATTTCACCTGCTCACCACGATTATTCCCGTACGGGAATAATCGTGCCTTTTCAGAATAAAGTCAAGGAAAAATTACCGTACGGGAACAAATCGACGCTATCAATTAGACCTTACAAGAGAGATTCCCGCCCGGGAACTTTTTATGTGCATTTTTGCGATACGTATCGAGTCTGTTCAGGGAATGCATGTGGTCACGGCGAATACTCAACCTCATGTTTGCGTTTGGTCCCGGCATTTGATGGTGCATTCTTGCTCCCACGGGTGGAAGGAGGCACTATGGGCCAAGTTTTACATCGGGGCGCCACCGAGACAGCGGCGAACCGGAGCCGACGTGCTGGGCGGAGTGGAGCGATTCTGCGTGCCGCGAATTGAGGCAGACGAGAGCTTTGAGGCGGAGGCCAACGCTTACAACGAAGCTGCCGCGCGGGCGATGCCGGACGCAGAGATGATCTGAGGTTAGGCCTGGTGATTTCCCATCTGCGCGTGCGGGAAGCAGATACGCTCCTCCAAATCCTCGAACATGGCGCAGAGACGTTGCCCGAGATGCCGGATGAGTGCGCCTATAATGGCCGGTGAGGAGAATTCGCCATGCTGACGAGAAGAGTGTTTGCCACGGAAGCGGCGGCTGGACTGGCTGCGCTGGCGTTGGCGCCGCGCGCATTTGGCAAAGTGGCGGATCGGCCGCTGGGCGTGCAGCTCTACACGGTACGCAGCCTTGCCGGCAGGGATTTGGCGGGTACACTCGCGGCGATTCGCAAGATCGGCTACGAGACCGTGGAGACCTCTGGATTGCAGTACACGATGAGTGCGAAAAATCTGCGGCGGGTCATCCTCGACGCGGGGCTGACTGCGCCGAGCGGGCATTTCGGTTACGACGAATTTGCAAGCCGCTTAGACTACGCCAAAGAACTGGGTCTGGAGTGCATGGTCTGCTCCATGCCTCCGGCGTCTCTGGCGAATTCAGCCGACGGATACAAGCGCGTGGCGGAGCAATACAACGCCTGGGGCGCGCAGTTGCAGAAGATGGGCCTGAGATTCGGCTTTCACAACCACAATCTGGAGTTCAGAGACTACGGCGGCGTGACCGGTCTGGATGTGCTGCTCAAAAACACCGACCCCGCGCTGGTGCAGTGGGAGATGGACTGCTATTGGGTGGCGCAGGCGGGGTACGACCCGGTGGCGATGCTGCGCCAACATGGCAGGCGAATGCAGTCGCTGCACCTGAAGGATCGCAAGCCGAACGTGACGACTTCGTTCGACACGGGCCCCGGCTCCGCGCATTTTACCGAGGTGGGCGAGGGCACGCTGGACTGGAAAAAGATTCTGCGGCTGGCTGCCGAGAACCATATTGCAAATATGTATGTGGAGCAGGACGTGACGGACAGGCCGCCGCTTGAGAGCCTCGCAATCAGCTACGCGAATCTGGTGAAACTGCTAAGCGCGTAGGTTGCGGGATTGAACATTTGCCGGATTGGCAGGGATCGATCTGCGACGGCAAACGATCAACTCCACATGGTAGGCGAGGCGCCTATCGAATTACAGGTGTATCTAGTTGATTCTATTGACTGAGCGTTCATTGATTTCTGACTATTGCCCCCAGAGTTGCCCCCAAAACGGTGAGCGTAGGTATTTTTCCCTACGGCGCGCCGGACCTGTTTTAGCGCGCTGCACTCTGCCTCAGATAGCGACGGGAACGCCTTGCAAGCCAGTAGCAGTGTGGCTGTCACATGGCGTCAGGCTCGACTCCTGTGCCGGGCAGGCAGTTGTCCAGAGAGGGTCGTTGGCGGTCCGGTTGCCGAACGAGTCGTAGGCCCAGCAACCGTACATGTTGGCGTACTGAATTGAAGC
>JBEKNY010000010.1:0-131080 GCA_049522315.1 Occallatibacter sp. | reverse complement strand
TGAGTCGTCAAAGACGCCTCACCGCCGAAGTAAGTCATTTCTTGCGCGCCTGGCGGATCGCGGACGCCGTGGGGAGGTCTGTGCTCTCTAACTCGCTTGCCCGAGTTGTGTCTGTCGCCATGGCCCTTGTCATTTCTGCCGCGGCTGCGGGAGCTTGGCCTCATAAGCAGGGCCCAAAAGCGCAGATACGGTTTCTGGCGACTAGCACGCTGGTCCGCGGGACTTGGGGATGGAACGAGGATACCTACCTCGCGGAACTGCGACTCACGGCTGGCGGCGAGCCGCTCTTGATCCGCCTGGTCGATGCGTACCCCAATGAAGCTCCGCCTTTATCACAAACGGTAATGACTGCGCCTACAGGAAGCGCACTTAAGGTGCGTCGCGACACGGAATGCGATATTGCATTGTCACGGGAGATCCTCATCTGCTGCAAGTGGGTAGTCTCTGCGCACGAATAATCATTCGATTCGAGAAGCTAAATCTGCCGAGACACGGTTGGGTTTCCGTGTAGAAAGAGTTAGAAATGACTCGCACGATGCAAGTTGCTCCCTTGACTCGCGGTATCATCGTCTTCTGTCTATTTGCTTGCACACCTTTGGTTAGTCTATCGCAAGGAGCGGTGACTCCAGATTGTCCTACTGCTGCTACGCCCACTTTCAGTCCAGGGGCAGGGACATATAGCGGCACGCAGACGGTGACCATCAGCGACTCGACCCACGGAGCGTCCATCTACTACACAACCAACGGTTCCACGCCCACTACATCTTCCACCCAGTACACGAGCCCAATCCAGGTCAGCACATCCGAGACCGTCAAGGCGATTGCGACTGCGAGTGGCTATAACCAATCCTCAGTCGGTTCGGCGGCCTATACAATCAACCCGATTACGCCGACGATCAGCGTGAGCAGTTCCGGCAGTCCATCGACCTACGGGGGTTCGGTAACCTTCACGGCCACTGTGACCAGCGGGGACACCAACACGGTGACCTTCTACAGCGGAAGTACTGCGCTGGGCACAGCCACGCCGAGCAACGGCACTGCAAGGCTGACGACCAGCAGCCTGTCAGTCGGCTCCGACAGCATCACAGCCAGCATCGCGGCCGGAGGCAACTATACGTCTGGCACCTCCAGCCCCATCATCCAAGTAGTGAACAAGGCGACGCCGACAGTATCGGCGTGGCCCACGGCCAGCGCCATCACCTACGGCCAGACCCTATCTTCGTCGACCCTGACCGGGGGCACGGCATCGGTGGGCGGCAGCTTCGCCTGGACCACGCCGGGCACGACGCCTGCGGCAGGCACGCCTTCCGAGAGCGTGACCTTCACCCCCACCAACAGCACCGATTACAACACGGTGACCGGCTCGGTGAACGTGACCGTGAATCAAGCCGCGCCGACGATCAGCGTGACGACTTCGGGGACGCCCTCGACCTACGGAAATTCCGTGACCTTCACGGCGACGGTGACCAGTGGCGACACGAACCTGGTGACGTTTTACAGCAACGGTACCTCGATAGGGACGGCCACACCAAGCGGTGGCACTGCGACCCTGACAACCAGCAGCCTGGCGGTCGGCTCGGACAGCATTACGGCCAGCATCGCGGCCGGCGGCAACTACGCTTCCGCCACCTCAAGCGCCATCACGCAGACGGTCAACCAGGCGACGCCGACAGTATCAGCGTGGCCCACGGCCAGCGCCATCACCTACGGCCAGACCCTATCTTCGTCGACCCTGACCGGGGGCACGGCATCGGTGGGCGGCAGTTTCGCCTGGACCACGCCGAGCACGGCTCCTGCGGCAGGCACGCCTTCTGAGAGCGTGACCTTCACCCCCACCAACAGCACCGACTACAACACGGTGACCGGCTCGGTGAACGTGACGGTCAACCAGGTGACGCCGACGATCAGCGTGACGACTTCGGGGACGCCCTCGACCTACGGAAATTCCGTGACCTTCACGGCGACGGTGACCAGTGCGGATACAAACACGGTGACCTTCTACAGCAACGGTACCTCGATAGGGACGGCCACACCAAGCGGTGGCACTGCGACCCTGACAACCAGCAGCCTGGCGGTCGGCTCGGACAGCATTACGGCCAGCATCGCGGCTGGAGGCAACTACGCTTCCGCCACCTCAAGCGCCATCGCGCAAGTGGTAAATGCGGCTATTTCGGTCACGATTTCTCCGGCTACTGTGACCTTAAGTGCAGGCGGGATACAGCAATTCTCCGCCACGGTGGCTAATGCCTCGAACTCGGCCGTGACATGGACAATGAGCCCGGTAGGAATAGGTTCGCTTAGCTCATCCGGCCTTTACATCGCACCGACCACTGTGATGGCGCAGCAGATAGTGACGATCACCGCGACGAGTCAGGCGGATACGACGAAATCCGCGTCTGCAACTGTCACACTTACTCCGGCGCCGTGCGTATCAAATGGATACAGCTATGTGCGGGCGATTGTTATCGATCATACAAAGGTGCCAAACACTGATCAGACCAATTTCCCTTTCCTATTCAACACAACGGATCCAACTCTTGCGACCATAGCCAACGGCGGCCACGTAGCCAACTCGAACGGCTACGACATCATATTCACTACCGACCAGGCGGGGCTGAACCGACTGAGCTACGAAATGGAAGAGTACAACCCGGTCACGGGTCAGGTGATCGCCTGGGTGCGGATTCCGGTGCTTTCGCACAACACGGACACGGTCATCTATGTGTTCTACGGAAACGCTGGCGTCACGACCTCGCAACAAAACGCCGCTGGAGTCTGGGACAGCAACTACGTCGGCGTTTGGCATCTCCCAAACGGCTCAACACTTTCCGCGAATGATTCAACGGCGAACGGAAACAACGGCAGTGCCGGATCCGGAGCAAGCGCCGCCGCAGGGTTTATTGACGGAGGTGCGAATTTTAACGGGTCGAGTGCCGCATACATATCACTGCCAACATCCGGCAATGAGTGGAATTTCTCCAGCGACATGACTCTCTCTGCATGGGTCAAAACAACGGGAAACAGACTCATCGCGATGCAGCTTCAAGACGGCAATCCATTAGCTTATCTTTCCGTTGGCCCGACGACCGCTGGGGGAAGTTCAAACGATGCCGTCGCATACTTCCGCACCAATAACGGCAGCGTCCTCGTTGCAAGCGGGAATACCGCTGTCAATGACGGCAATTGGCATCATATCGAGACAGTCAGGAGCGCCGGCAAGTCGATATTGATCTACGTAGATGGAATCCTGGAGACGACTACCTCGTATACGGATTCCGGCTTAATTAGCGATTCGGGGGGATGGGCGTGTATTGGATGCGGCGGAAACTATCCCTTCAACGGTTTGATCGACGAAGCGCGCATTTCGAATGTGGCCCGGTCTTCCGATTGGATTTTGACTGAATACAACAACGAGAGATCCCCAGCAACATTCTACGTTTTGGGTCCCGAGAACGCCGAATCGATTGATCCGAGTTCGGTCACGCTGTATGCTTTGCAGCTCCAGCAGTTCCAGGTTTCCGGCATTTGCAACACCAGAGACGCGATCTGGTCAATGCCTGCGAACAGCCCAGGCACTCTGAGTGCCAACGGGCTATATTCGGCACCCGAGAGCATCGAAACTCAGCAGACTGTGACCATCACAGGAACCACTCTCGGACCTACATCTACGCCGATGACAGCGACGGTCACGTTGATGCCTCCCATCGCGATAAGCGTCACTCCATCGAGCGTCTCTCTTTACGGTGGTCAATCGCAGCAATTCACAGCAACCGTCAGCAACGCCGGCAATACCGCAGTGACCTGGAGCATCAGCCCGGCTGGTTTGGGAACAATCAGCTCATCGGGTCTCTACACGGCGCCTTCCAGCGTGACGACCACGCAATCGGTGAACGTCATAGCGACCAGCAATGCAGACACGACTAAGTCGGCATCTGCGACGATCACACTTGCTGTCCCTGCATCCGCGCCCCCGATAGCGATCAGCGTCAGTCCTTTGAATGCAACGCTCTACGGCGGACAGTCACAACAATTTATCGCCAACGTCACGAATACGACGAACCCCGCTGTGACATGGACGATCAACCCGGCAGGAACCGGATCGATCACTCCGTCCGGGCTATACACCGCACCAGCAACGATCAGTTCACAGCAGGTAGTAACGGTCACTGCGAGCAGCCAGGCGAATTCTTCGTTCTCGGCATCCGCATCGGTAGAGTTGACCCCCCCAGTGTGCTCATCGAACGGATACAGCTACGTTCGGCAAGTTATCATCAACGCCGCGCAGGTGCCGAATACGGATCAAACCAATTTCCCATTTCTGTTTTCATCGACTGACCCGATGCTTGCGAGCACCGCAAACGGCGGCCACGTTACGAGCCCGAACGGTAATGACATAATCTTCAGCACCGATCCCAGCGGACTGACCAAGCTGAACTACGAAATTGAAGAGTATAACCCGGCCACAGGCACGCTCGTTGCATGGGTCAACGTTCCCGTGCTTTCACACAGCACAAACACTGTTCTTTATTTGTTGTATGGAAACGCCAGCGTTACCACGCCGCAGCAGAACCCGACTGGAGTCTGGGATAGCAACTACGGCGGAGTCTGGCATCTCGGGGAAAGTGGCAACGCACTCTCGACTGCCGATTCAACAGCCAATGGGAATAATGCAACCGTATCCGGCTCAGCTTCGCTAACGCCCGCGGAAATTGGCTATGGCGCCGCGCTTACGGGTTGGCCAAATTACATCGATGCAGGAAACAACCCCAGTGTGCTGCCCACACATACAGGCACGATGAGCATTTGGGTTAACTACAACGCCTTCTCATGCTGGACCACTCCGATGGGAAACGGCAACGCCGGATATGACATTGATGGAGCCATGTTCTACAACCCCTGCGGGCCGCAGATTTTTTTTGAAGTCGATGGCCCATCTGGAAATAGCAACACGGCGAGAGGTGGAAGTCTTACCACCGGCCAATGGTATTACCTTACTGGGACCTGGGATGGATCCAGTGTAAGACTCTATATAAACGGCGTACTGGCTGGCGGCGCGCCTCAGACGACGGACGCAACCCCTGCATACCATCTCACATTCGGAGTTGACGGTGCGGAGAGTGCCAGGGGGAACTTCCTCAACGGTAGCTTGGAGGAAGCCAGGGTCTCAAACATTGCCCGTTCCGCCGGTTGGATCGCCACTGAGTACAACAATCAAAGCTCGCCGTCCGCATTTTATATACTTCTTCCCGAGTTGAGTGAGGGCGTTGCCCCCGAAAGCTCAATCCTTTACGCAGGTCAGAGCCAGCAGTTTAGTACTGTTGGAGTCTGCAGTGTGACCTGGTCACTGCAGACAGGCGCGCCGGGTACGCTCACGGCGAACGGCCTTTATACGGCGCCCTCCGCCATCACTGAGCAGCAGACGGTGACCATCACTGCTACAAATCAGGACAACACAAATCAATCTTTCTCCGCGACGGTTACTCTTACTCCGTCTGTTTCGGTTAGCTTGACTCCGACGGCGGTGACATTAACCGCCGATCAGACTCAGCAGTTTGCGGCGACTGTAGGAAATACAAGTAACCAGGCTGTGACATGGGCGATCAGTCCGGCGGGAACGGGCTCAATTGACGCGGATGGCGTATACACGGCGCCGTCGGCAATTGCCACGCAGCAGACGGTGACGATCACGGCGACAAGTGAAGTCGATACGAGCAAGTCAGCCTCGGCGACGATCACCCTCGCCCCGACCAGTTGCGCATCAAGCGGCTATGGTTATCAGCGCGTCATCGTCATCGATCACACCAAAGTGCCGAACTCCGATCAGGCGAATTTCCCGTTCCTGTTCAACACGACGGATCCTGATTTGGCTTCAGCTGACAATGGCGGCCATGTCGCGAATCCAAACGGCTACGATATCTTCTTCAGCACCGATCCGAATGGCCTTACCAAGCTGGATCACGAAATGGAGGAATACAATCCGGTAACCGGGCAGGTCGTCGCGTGGGTGCGCATTCCAACGCTCTCGCACACCACGGATACCGTTCTTTACCTGTTCTATGGAAATCCGAACATTACATCGTCGCAACAGAACCCTGGAGGAGTCTGGAACAGCAATTATCAAGCCGTCTACCATCTGGCGAATGTCGCGAATGGAGTCGCAAACGACTCGACGAACCTCGCAGACAATGGGACGTTGACATCAGTGGCTGCCGCTTCAGGCGAGATCGACGGAGCAGGGTCCTTCAACGGAACTTCGAGTTATGTGCAGATTCCAGGGGCGGATTTCCCGTCTTACCCGACAGGAGCTTACGACGATATTGGTCTTCCTGGAACGGGCGCAACAACAACACCCTTTTCGGCTTCCTTTGGCGTCTGGTTTAGAACGGCGTCGCCCGGCGGAATTCTAACTTAGGTTCCGAGCGAAGCTTGTGTCTACTTTTTCGGCGTGTGTTACACGCAACAGTCCATCGAACCGGGCTATTACGATCCCGGCGGATGGGATTCAATGGTGTATGTGGACGACAACGGCAAGTTGGAGGCGAACGGAATTACCACCGCCAATGCATATAACGACAACATCTGGCATTTTGCGGTCGTCACTTATGCCGGCGACGGAACTGACACGCTGTATGTCGACGGACAGAATGCGGGATCGGCGCAAGTGATTCCGGTAGGCTACAGTTCAGGCTACAACTATTTTGTGGGCACCGCATATACGTTCCAGGAGTTTGAAGGGAACTGGAGCTGGCTGTATTTCAATGGCGATATTGATGAAGTTAGCGTCTCGAATACCGCCCTTTCGAGCGATTGGATTCAGACCGAGTACAACAATCAAGGCTCGCCGTCAACGTTCTACAAGTTCTATCCTCGTAGCGCGGTTCAAGTTGCTCCAGCAGCCGTGAGCCTTTATGCGTCACAGACCCAGCAGTTCTCCGTTCCGGGGAGTTGTGATGCCGCAGTGACGTTTTCAATTCCGTCCGGCGCGCCCGGCACAATCACATCGGGGGGCCTCTACACGGCTCCGGACAATGTACCGTCCACCGAGAATGTCACGGTCACCGCATCGAATCCGGTGAGCGAAACATCAGTGGGATCCGCGGCGGTAACGCTTTTGCCTCCGCCCCCGCCCATTACTCTTTCTGCGTCGGCCCAATCGCCCTACACCACCGGGACTTCACAAGCCTTTACTGCGACGGTCCTCGAGCCGGATGGAACTCCAGTGATCGGGGCAACCGTCACATTCACCGTTTCCGGCGCAAACCTGGCAATCGGGACCGCGACCACCGTGAGCAATGGTGTTACCACGTATTCCTATACCGGGACGAATAGCGGAAATGATTCGATTCAGGCCTCGACAAGTTTTGAAGGGCAGTTGTTGACCTCGAACACAGTTGTCGCTTCATGGATCGCTCCAATCCCTGTAACCGAGACAGCCAGTATTACCCTGACGGGTCCTCCGGCGCTTGGAGCTGCCGGGTTGATGGGTGCTTTCACCGACAGCAATGGGTCAGTCATTGAGCCCATTTCCATTGGAGCCTCCCCGGCAGAGTTCATCGTGCCGGCCGGAGCGACCCGTTTGCAATTGGGAACCGATAGCGCTTATCCGACAGGAGACGGAGGGCCAGGGTATGTCGTATCGGTCAACGGGGTTCCTGTAACAGTTCCAGCGACGGCAACGCCCTGGAGTTGGACAGCTGGAGGATTGAACAGTAACTACCAATACAGCCTCCTCAACCCAAGTATTCAAAACGGTATTCTTGATGGAACAGGCCCCGCTGTCGCGGCGACAAATCTGACGCCGGGTACAGTCCTTAGCATTGCCTTTCAGAGTGGATCGGCTTCAGAAAATTTGCCGCTTCGCCCACTGGTTAATGCCAATGGCGATCAGACCTGGATCACAGGTACAAATGAATGGCAGGGAATCTATTTCCCGACGCTGTACACGACCGCTTCCGCGTATCCGGTTGGCCAGCCCATCGCTTTCAATGCACTGGTTACGAATTCGAGTGGAGCGCCGGCGCCGGATGTTCCAGTGACACTCTCCGTCTCGGGAGCTAATCCCGGCCAATACGAAGCCACAACCGACTCTACGGGAACAGCAACATTTATGTACACGGGAGCCTACGCCGGATCTGACAGCTTGGTGGCTCAAGCTGCACCGGCCGGAGGGTCAAACCTGACTTCGAGCCTAAGCAGTGTGACGTGGGTTACTCCAGTAACCTCTCCGGCGGGCGCCTCCCTTTCGCTCACTTTCTTCGCATACGTGAACGACGCCTACGGATACTTCATATATCTGACCGATGCGTCCGGCAATCCGATCACCAATGCAAACGTCGGAGTCTACGTCTGGGGCGTCGACAACTTCTCCGAAGGCAACACAACCGATTCAACCGGCCATGCGATGTTCACCTACATGCACTCGAAGCCGGGACCGTTCAACTTCGTAGCAGTCGCGACGGTCAACGGAAATGTAATCTTCTCGAACGTCATCAGTGGTACTTGGACTTCGCCCACTACGACCAACACCTGCAACAATTGCAACAATGTAACGGTCAGTATCGCTGCCCAGACGACGGTGACGATGCCCAATTCGCTGCAATTGAATGGAACCGTCACTGACAACGTTGGAATCACGCCCACGATTCAATGGAGCCAGGTCAGCGGGCCCGGCGTCGTGACATTCGCCAATCCTCAGCAGGCAGTGACGACCGCGACCTTCAGCCAGATCGGCACGTATGTTGTGCAGCTTTACGCGAGCGATACGGGCGCCAACGCAACTGCCCAGTTCACGGTCTCGGTGATTCCAACACCTATTGCGGGGGCTTCACAAGGTTGGATCGGAAGCCCTCTCTATGGCTCTGAGGTTTCCGGAATCGTTCCCATCACTCTTGCCCCCGGAGTTTCGTTGGCAAGCGGCACGCTGTCCTACATGCCGGCGAATAATACGAATGATGTCACGGTCCTCAACTCAAACTTATCCGGATCGGGCCAGATAGGCTCATTGGATGCGACGGCGTTGGCCAATGGCGCGTACTGGATTCAGCTCCAGGCCACCAACACTGTCGGCCAATCTGGATATAGCCTCGTCCTTGTCTATGTAACCGGCAACTACAAGCCAGGCAGAGTCACGTCAACAGTAATGGACCTCGTTGTACCTTCCACCGGAGTCGCCATCAGTATTCAAAGATCGTATGACAGCTTGAATGCCGGAATAAGCAGCGACTTTGGCTACGGGTGGTCTTTGGGCATCAATGTGAACCTGATAGTAAGCCCCAAAGACGACGTCACGTTCACCCTTGGCGGACAACGAAAGACGTTCTATTTAACCCCGCAGCCCCCCCCCTGTTCTCCACTCGTTGGTTGCCTGTTCCCGTATTACTTCGTCGGGTACACACCGGAGCCGGGCTTGCACGGAACGCTTACAGACTCTTCGTCGGGATGCCCGCCGCTCGACATCGTGGTTGCCGATGGATCATTGTGGGAGTGCCAGGACGGCAGTCAATTCAATCCGTCCGCGTACACTTACACCGATCCCAACGGCACCCAGTACATCATCAGCGCGACTGGCGGTCTTCAGTCCATTACCGACCGGAGCGGCAACGGCTTGACCATCACCCCGGCCGGTATTACCAGCAACACCGGCCTGTCGGTTCCCTTCGTGCGCGACGATCAGAATCGCATCACGCAGATTACCGATCCGCAGGGCAACGTCTACCAGTACAGCTACGACGAAAACGGCAACTTGGCGACGGTGACCTATCCCAACACTCCGCAGCCGAGCACCTACACCTACGACTCGAATCACTACTATCTCAGCGGCACGGATTTCCGCAGCAATCCGTTGCCGACGGCGCAGTATTACACTTCCGCCGACACCGACGCCGCGGGCAACCCGCTTGCGGGCAAGCTGAAAAACGTAACCGACAACCTGGGCGAGACCACCACCTACGCTTACGATCTCTCGACCAACACCACGACAATTACCTATCCACAGGATGCGGGCGGCAACATTGGACACGCCACCATGGTCTACGACGCCCTGGGCGATCTGCTCACCTTGACCGATCCGCTCAACCACACGACCACGAATACCTACGACGCGAACCAGAACCTGCTCTCGACGACCGACCCTCTCGGCCACACCACCAGCTATACCTACGACTCGAATGGCAACCGGACTTCGCAAACCTATCCTGCGACGGCCGCCAGCACCAACACGACCAGCACCACCGCGTACAACCAGTACAGCGAGCCGGCCTCGACGACCGACGAACTGGGCCACGTGCGGACGTTCAATTACGACGCCAACTACAACCCGCTCAGCGTGACCGACAGCCTGGGCACGCTCATGAGCACGATTTTCAACGCCAACGGCACCATGGCGGCCGGGGCCATCGGCTACGACCTCACCTCCGCGCCCACCCGCGCTTCGCAGTTCACCTACGACGCTAACGGCGACATGACCGGCAAGATCGACGCTTTGGGCCGCACTACGTCCTACACCTACAACTCGCTCGGCCAGAAGATCACGATGACAGAGCCGGCGCCCTCCGGAAGCAGCGCCGCCGCGGCCACCACCACCTACCAGTACGACGCCTTCGGCAATCTGACGCAGGCCTCTGCGCCCTTGGGCCGGGTAACGAGTTCGCAGTACGACGGCAACGGCAACAAGATCTCCGATACCGATGCCCGCGGCCACACCACCACCTACCAGTACGACAACCTCAACCGGCTCATCCTCACCACCTACCCGGACACAACCACGTCGAGCAAAACCTACGACTTCCGTGGCAACGTGATCAGGGAGACCGATCAGGGCGGCCACGTCACCCTGCACCAGTACGATCTCGCCGGCCGGCAGATCGCGGTCACGCAGGCCTACGGCGCCTCGAACGCCACCACCACCAGCTACGCCTACGACAATGCCGGCCGCAAGACCAGCGAAACCGACGCCCTCGGCCACACCACCAGCTACACCTATGACGCGGCCGGCAACCTCACCGCCATCTCCGGCGTCAAGGGCAGCTTCCAGTACGCTTACGACAACGCGCGCAATCAGGTCTCGATGGCCGACGGCAACGGCAATACGACCCAGTACCAATACGACGCGCGCAAGCGGCTCACCGTGACCACGTATCCCGACCAGACCACCAAGACCAACGCCTACGACGGCCCCGGCAATCTGGTCTCGGTCACCGACCAGGCCGGCAACCAGGTGCAGTACACCTACGACGCGGCCAACCAGTTGGCGAGCGTGGTCCAGGTCAACAGCCCCAACTCCAACGCCAACACGACGATTTACGGCTACGACGCGAACGGCAATCCGATGCTGCTCGAGGACGCCAACACGCACGCCACGGTCAACTACTTCGACGTGCTGAACGAGCTGACCCAGAAGACGCTGCCCGACGCCACTTTGGCCGAGACGCGGCAGTACGACCAGAACGGCAACCTCGCCACGGTGACGCACTTCAACGGCGTCACCACGACGTACACCTACGACCAGCTCAACCGTCTGCTAAGCCGCGCCACGACAGGCGAGGCCACGGTGAGCTTCACCTACACGGCCACCGGCAAGCGCCAGACGATGAGCGACGCGTCGGGCACGACCACCTACTCGTATGATTCGATGGACAGGCTCATCTCGAAAGCGACGCCGGAAGGCACTCTGAGCTACACTTACGATGCAGCGGGAAATCTGGAATCGATGAGTTCGAACCACGCCCACGGCGTCTCGGTCAGCTACAGCTACGACGATTTGAACCGGCTGACCGCGGTGGTAGACGGCAACCTGAACGGTTCCAACACGACGAGCTATACCTACGACTCGGCGAATAATATTGCGACTGCGACGTACCCCAACGGGCTGCAAACCACTTTCTCTTACGACCAGCTCAATCGTGTCTCCGCCTTAAGTTCATCGGTTGCAGGATATACGTACCAGCGCGGCGCAACCGGCAATCTGACCAATGAGACGGAGTCGAGCGGCAGGACTGTCAACTGGACCTACGACGGAATTTATCGTTTGACAAATGAGGCGATTAGCCTCGATCCGAGCCACAACAATGGCAGCGTGAGTTATGGACTGGACCCGGTAGGGAACAGGCTTTCCGAGGCTTCGTCGCTCACCGGCATCCCGTCGGGTAGTTGGGGCTACAACGCCGACGATGAAGTGTCCTCGGAGAGCTACGATGCGAACGGCAACGTCCTGGCGGCCGGCGGAAAGACGTTCAGCTACGATTCGGAAAACCATCTGATGTCCATGGGCAGCACGGTCGCGCTGCTCTACGACGACGGCGGCTACGGGTCAGTCTCGAAGCCAAACCAAAACCGGGAAACTCCAGTTATCAATGGTTGAGAAAACGGGGGCAGGTCACCGACCAGTAGAGATGCAACTGCAACAAGTAGCGATGTCATTTCGTGAATTGTCTTCCCTTCTAGGTAGGCCATTGGCCAAAGCCGACCGGCGATTTCACGCGATACTCCCAAGCCAAAGAGCGTCACCCAAGCAACAAAGAAGATCATTGGGACTGCCTGAACGAGGTGTCGATGTCTCAGCCATCCGGTCCGAGGGCGGTACAGAATCTCTGTCGCAAATGCGAGCGATTCTTTGGCGTCCACCGAAAGCCTTCTCTCAATTTCTGTGACTTTACCAAGCCAATAAACTGCATAGAAGTGCGTCTTTTCGTTGTTTCTACGCCAGATCTCCGTCAACAAGATTCCCAGGATTGCGAGGAGAATCCCAGCCCATACAGACTTCGTCTCTTCTAACAACTTCCAGCACGCGGTCACCGCGACGGTTTCAAATGCGGCAAAGTACGAGCTGCGTTGCCAATGAGAATTCACTTCGATCCGCCATGTTTCGAAGAGCGTTTTGTACACCTCGAGACGATCCCGAATTTCCATCTCATCTCCTTGCGTCAGACACCTCTAGCATCGGCACTTCTAGCGATGACGCATGGTCACGTTCGCTTCGATCCGAACTTTGGCTGTTCAAAGCGCAAGGGAGCATTTAGCAAGAGCGCACGTCGATGAATCTCCGCTATCTCCTCGTTTTTCAGTTCCTCCGTGAGAAATTCTGCGCACTGACTAAAGCAGGCGTCACAGCGAAGCTGAATTGGAAGATCCGGCCGGTCGGCAGCACCACTGTGCCAAGTCGGTTCTGAGCCACATTTGTTGCAAAGAAAACGCGCAGGCTCGCAGCGTTCCTCGTTCCGCAGAATATACGTCACCGAATAAAACGGCATATTAGCTCCCAGGTCGCGTTAAGGGATGAATGGTTAGCTGTCCGTGAGCTTCCTCCATTGTAGGCGAATGGCCCGCTCTACGAGGTTTATGGATTGAGCACTAGACGATTGGAATTTGCGATGCACCTGCCCTGCGCCAGAATCTTAATACCGCGATTACATATTCTTCCAAATCGGCATCGCTGATTCGCAAGTTGCCCACCAGATCGGATTTCCAGCCCAATTTAGTTACTCGTCGGGCCTGGTTCCAGAACTGCGGCGCATGTGTCAATAGCTTGGTTGTCGCAGTTCCATTGCCGTGGCGCACCGCATTCGCCACTGACCAGAGGGTCTCGAGATCCGCCATTTCCGGGATCACGGCCGTTCTGAGCGCCGTCTTCGTCCGTTCGACCAACGCCGGCCACTTCTCCTTTTCGATTTCCTTTGTGGCGGAAGATGTCTTCCCCGATAGCCAGAATCGCAGTTGACGTTCGAATAGTGCACCAATAACAAGTGCAAAAGCTCGACGCATTTCGTAGCAAAGCGAATTGTGTGTATTCTGACGGGCAGCTTCAAGAAAGACTTCTAAATCCGTCGTCTCCGAACCCTTGACATCATTTCCAGGTGCGAACTCCTTCAGTGCTGGCTGGACGACCTTGACATAAAACCTGTGAATGTCTGCCTGTGCGGTCAGGGCCACGGGGTCAGAGTTTTCGGGGATTATCGCCATTCTTGAATTGTAGGTCGGGCGAGACGCGCGCGGATTTGGGAAGGGTGCTCCGCCCTTCCCGCGCTGCAATCGCCGATGTTGCCGGCGTTTTTCGCTTCCCATCCTTGCGGGTCCGTTCCTACCCCGCAACGCACTGCCCTAGCGATCTCGCCGAAGAGAGTGGCTTCGAAACTCTTTGCTATCGGGAAACTGAAGCAGGCAGAGAATTCTCTCCGGCATCCTTTACGCGCAAAGATCCAGAAATTCGGCCGGAAATGCGAGCCCGGCTGAAAAGCAAACGATAAATCATTGATTTTAAAGACTCTATGGCGGAGAGAGTGGGATTCGAACCCACGGTACTCGTTAAAGTACACACGCTTTCCAAGCGTGCGCCTTAAACCGCTCGGCCATCTCTCCGCAGAGCGGCGTGACAGTTTGAATGTAGCACACTTGCATGTCGTCAGATCCGGTGGCGGCGTGACCGGAACCTGGGCTGAGGGGCATGCCGGGAAGGACTTGAAAGCGTATACAGCCGGGCGCGGGCTGATTTATAGTGCCTTGTTGCCGCCGCTTTTCGATCGGCTTTGATCCAGGGCGAATCTTCCATGCGAAAGAGGTCTTCTATGTCTTCAATCACCCGCCGCGATCTGCTTTGTTCCGGTGTGGCGCTTTCCGCATCCTCATTCATCGCTAAGTCGGCATGGGCGCGCACCGCCGCCCTGCTCGCAGCCTCTCCTCGGGCTGCAAGTGCTGGTGCATTGGCGGCCGTAGCCCCGCGCGAGCAACTCCTTTTCGACTTTGGCTGGAAGTTCCAATTCGGCAACGGATGCAACCCGTCCAAGGATCTGGATTTCGCGATCAACCAGGATGCCTTCGCCAAGACGGGCGACTTCAAGTTCGCGCGCGTCGGCTACGACGACTCGAAATGGCGCTCGCTGAACCTGCCCCACGACTGGGCCGTGGAGCTGCCCTTCGTTCGCGACGACGAGCTGCAATCGCATGGATACAAGCCGCTGGGCCGGCGCTATCCGGAGACCAGCATCGGCTGGTACCGCCGCGAGTTCTTGATCCCTGCCGCCGACGCGGGCCGCCGCATCGCCGTCGAGTTCGACGGCGCCTTTCGCGACATCCTCCTCTTTGTCAACGGCTGCTTCATCGGACGCAACGACAACGCCTATGCCCCCTTCCGCTTCGACATCACCGACTTCCTCGTCATCGGCGCCAAAAACTGCATCGTGGTCCGCGCGGACGCGAGCTATGGCGACGGCTGGTTTTACGAGGGCGCAGGAATTTACCGGCATGTGTGGCTCACCAAGACCGATCCTCTGCACCTGGGCAAGTGGGAGAGCTACGTCCGCGCCGAGGTCAACGGCAGTGCCGCGGCGCTTTCGCTCGGCGCCGGCGTCGCCAATGAAGGCAAGTCCGCCGAAGCAGCCGCAGTGAGCTGGCAGATCCTGGATGCTGCCGGGAAGATTGTAGCGACGGCCGATGCGCCTGCGCAGCAGATCGCCGTGGACGGGGCTGCAACCTTCCAGGCAACCGCTACGATCGACCAGCCGGCCCTCTGGTCCATCGAAACGCCGAATCTCTACACCGCCATCGTCACCGTCAAGACCGGCGACAAAGTCCGCGATGCCGAGCGCGTCAGCTTCGGCGTGCGCACTGCCCGCTTCGACGCCGATCACGGCTTCCTCCTCAATGGCCAGCCGCTCAAGATCCAGGGCACGTGCAACCACCACGACCACGCCGGAGTCGGCGTGGCGCTGCCCGACCGCCTGCAGGCCTTTCGCGTCGCCGTGCTCCAGGGCATGGGCTGCAACGCCATTCGCACCTCGCACAACATGCCCACGCCGGAACTTGTGGAAGCCTGCGACCGCATGGGCATGATGATGATGTGCGAGACGCGCCAGATGAGCTCCAGCCCCGAGAGCATGGCGCAGCTTGAGGTCATGGTCAAGCGCTACCGCAACTCGCCGTCGATCGTCATCTGGTCCATCGGAAACGAGGAGGATCGACTGCAAGGCCCGATGGCCGAAGAGGGCGCGAAGATCGCAGCCACCATGGTGCGGCGCTGCCACGAGCTCGACCCCACGCGTGTCGTCTCCGCGGCCGTCGACGGCGACAACGAAACAGGCGACTCCACTGCGCTCGACATCATCGGCTTCAACTACCACCTGCAATTTCCTGACGGCTTCCACTTGAAACACCCCGGCAAGCCCATCTTTGGTTCCGAGACTTCCGGCTACATCGGAACCCGCGGCGTTTACTTCACCGATCCGCTACGCAATACCGTGGACGCCTACGACGACAATGCGGTTCCGTGGGGCTACACCAACGAGACCTGGTGGAAATTCTATGCAGTGCGCGAGTGGGAGGCGGGCGGGTTTGCCTGGACGGGATTCGACTATCGCGGCGAACCCACGCCCTACGGATGGCCCTCGATCAGCTCGCAGTTCGGCATCGTGGACACCTGCGGATTTCCCAAGGACAGCTTCTTCTACTACAAGGCGTGGTGGACCAGGGAGCCCGTGCTGCATCTCTTCCCGCACTGGACGTGGGAAGGAAGGGAAGGCGACGAGATTCCCGTGTGGGTGCACTCAAACGTCGACGAAGTGGAGCTGTTCGTCAACGGCAAGAGCGCGGGCCGGCAGAAGGTTCCGCGCTTCGGGCACGTGGAGTGGAAGGTGCGCTACGAGCCGGGCGCGATCGAGGTGCACGGGTGGAAGAACGGCTGGCTCGTGCTCACGGAGAAACGCGAGACGACGGGACCGATTGCGGCGCTACGGCTCACCGCCGATCGCACGGCCATCAACGCCGACGGCGAAGATGTCGCCGTTCTCACCGTCGAGGCGCTCGACAGCGCGGGCCGCGCCCTGCCCACGGCGTCGAATCCCATTCACTTCAAGGTTAGCGGCGAGGGCGCGCTCATCGGCGTGGGCAACGGCGATCCCAACTGCCAGGAGAGCGACAAGGCGCCACGGCGCTCGCTCTTCAACGGCCTCGCGCAGGCGATCGTGCAATCCACCAAAACGGCGGGCACGATTGCCATTGAAGCCAGCACCGTCGTGCGCGGCGGCACGGTTGCGCAGGCAAAAATCGAAATCACGACAAAGCAGGTGGAGCTGCGGCCGGCAGTAGGGTGAGGGCCGTGGACCGTGAATCGTGGACCGTGGCCGGTGGGATCAGGGGTCGAGGCCCGCTTGCCGCTTGATGGAATCTAGGTATTTGAGGTCGGCGATCAGTTCGCCGGTAGTTCGGTTATCGAGGCCGTCGTCGCCATCCTCATCGCCGTCGTCCTCATCATCGGCGGCATTCTCCTCCTCAGAGCCGTCGTCCGAGTTTTCGTCGTCCTCACCGCCGGAATCGTCGCCGGATTCGGCGTCGGATTCATCTGGGTCTGAGTCTTCCTCCTCCTCATCGTCCTCGTCCTCATCGTCGTCGTCGGGATCGGCGGCGAGTTCGTCGCCGTCGCTTGTGTGGGAGAGAGCCTCGACGGTCCCGACGGGAATGGCCCAGCCGTTGCGATCGACACTTTGCAAAGCCAACTGAAGGCCGTAGAGGAGGAGCGATGCGCGGGGGCGGTCGATGGTGTTGTTGACGATGGCGCGGAGGATCCGGGTGATGGTGACCTGGATGGCGCAGCGGTCTTCGAGGACGGGGATCTCGACCGGGCCCTTCTTGCCGGCGGGTTTTTGGGCTGCGAGGTGCAGCCGACTATGGAAATAACAAAAGTTCCCGCCCCGAAGGGCATAACCGTGACATTTCCTGCCGCTCGGCATGACATGCCGGCAATCCGAAGCCATAACTTTCTCCTTTGTGCTCCCCCAACTTTTCCCTTTGTGCTACGCAGCCCCCTCCCCCGGTATGCCGTACCTCCATATTTGATAGCAAAGGACTTAGGGGTGGGCCCATACCTTGCTCATACCTTACCCATACCTGGCATACCAAATGCCAACCCAGGGATCAGGGGTCAGGGATCAGAGATCAGTGGACCGTGAGCAGTGGATAGCCAATAGCCAGTAGCAGACGGCAGACAGCGAACGGCTGGCCGTCGGCGCGGGAGACCTGGTTGAACGCTTATGGAATGAGTATGCGCTGAAGGAACATAATTCCCTGCAAATGGAAGGTGAGTAGGATGAACGACTTAGAGAATTTGTGGCTTGACTTGGATCAGGCTCGGCAGTGGCCCAGATTCATTGGCGACCGCGCTACCCTGAGAGGTAGCTCATCCGAGGTGGACAGGAGGGGGTAGTGTGGGCTATGCTATACGTGTATAGCGGAGGTGGGTCATGCTTGCCATCAGGCTCCCTGAAAATGTCGAAAAGCGCCTTGACCGGCTGGCGAAGCGGACCGGACGGACCAAGACCTATTACGCCCGCGAAGCTGTGCTCCGCCACCTCGAAGATCTCGAAGACATTTATCTGGCCGAGGCGGCGCTCGAGGAGATTCGCGCCGGGCGCAGCAAGACCATTCCCCTAGAAAGCGCGATGAAGAAGCATGGCCTGGAAGGTTGAGCTGTCCCAGGAGGCCGACCGGCAGCTCGACAAGCTGGATCCGCAGATCGCACGGCGCATTCTGAAATTTCTAAACGACCGCGTCGCTCCGCTGGACAATCCGCGGAGCATCGGAGAGGCCCTGCGCGGCGCCAAACTCGGCGAGTTCTGGAAGTATCGCGTCGGCGACTACCGGCTGATCTGCTCCATCGAGGACAAGCTGGTGCTCATTCTCGTGCTGCGCATCGGGCACCGGCGGGAAGTGTACGAACGGTGATTGAGGATTATGCGCCGGAAGCGGGAAATGATCGGCAAACTTGGGGGAAGTTTCTGTGACGTGTTTTCAGTGGGTTGCGGGGGTCGACGAAGGTGGGGTCGGCGAGGGTTTTTTCTGGCACTTCGGCGTTTATGGGTACCGATCGCATATTGGTTCTCTACTCAGAAAACGAATTCATAGTTGCTCGTGCCCGGCTCTAGAGCGCTTCCCAACAATGCGATACCTTTAATCCGAAGCATGAGATGTGCGAGGGGAACAGATGACTGCGACAGAGCGGAGCGTTGAGTCACTTGTCGGCTATGGGATCGACACCGATAGGGCGAAAGAACTCGTTTCCGGCGGTAACACGATAACGGTGCTGAAGGGTCTCAACGCCGAGCAGTTGGCGGTATTGGGGATTCACTCCGTTGCGATCTCGAACATACGTGAAGCAGGTCGCCCGCCGATTCCAGGTGAAACGATACGCCGTCTTCTTATGAAGACACAGAGGACGTGTAGCGTTTGTCACCAAGTTGGCCGAAGCGTCGCCATACACCACATTGAAGCGTGGTCAAAAAGCAAGAATCATGATGAGAAGAATCTGATTGTCCTGTGTCTAAATTGCCACGGCGAAGCGCATACGACCCGTGAGCTAGGGAAAAATCTGACACCTGAACTCCTGCGGGATCACAAGAGAGATTGGGAAGATCGGGTGGAGAGGGCCGCTTCACGTGCAGTGCTAGGACTTTCAACTGTAGACGGTGGAAACTGGGACTACCTGAATCAGGTTCGGCTACTTAAGCTCGCCGGTAGTCTGAACGTTTCTGTAGAAGCTCTCCCGCACTATGCCGAATTATGTACCTCCCAGAAGATCAACAAGGACGGCTCTCTCGCAGCTTCCGAAAGCGATAAGAAGAACAAAATGTACATTTCTGAGGGGGAAGCGATTATCGACCTCTATCGGTACGTGAAGGGCCTGATCGCGGCATTGCTCCCGAAGCTTTCAGTGACAAACGTGAGCAACACCTTAGATAAGATGTCGCTTCGCGCTTTAGCTCATCCAGGAGATTTCATCTTTTTTCAGGGCCCTTGCTATTTCAAATCGACGACGAAAAAGAAGCGTGGGCCAGGACAATGGAGGACATTCCTAAGGCGGATCGGAAACATACGGATTGAGGGTGGATTTGATGCTTGGGAAGCCACGAGCACTTCGTGCTGGTCGGATCGCCTCTGTGGGAGGAAAGTGAGCAACATTTTGGGCGTGGTCGAGAGCACTGAAGAACGAGAGAGCGTACTGACTGTCAGAATCTCTTGCCTGGCAATCGGCAGCTACTTCCGTACTGTCTATTCTCCGCCCTTGCACCCAGTGTCAGACTCCGCAGAGGACTTCGAAGATGAACAGTCAGAAGCTCTATGATCTCCATTCGAGACCGCATTGATGCCAGATACCGAGAAGTCGGCGAGGGTCCTGCGGTTTTCGTGAGCGTGTTGGCGCGTTCAGTTGAGCGCGGCTTCGCCGCGTACTTTTCTTTTTCGAAAATGGGTGGATGGATTTTGCGGTGGTTGAAACCCAGCGCCTACCTGCATCGTTGCTCCGCCGAGGTGCGGAAAAAGCAACCGCAGATCCTTCGGCTCCGGTCGCCAAGGCGACCTCCGCTCAGGATGACATCTCTTAGGGAGCGCGGCTTCGCCGCGCACTTTTCTTTTTCGAAGACGGGTGGGGAAATTTTGCGCGGGTTGAAACCCGCGGCTCCCTCCGTTGCTGCTCCTCTGAAGTGAGGGAAAAAGCAACCGCAGATTCTTCGACTTCGGTCGCCACGGCGACCTCCGCTCAGGATGACAGTGCTGGGTTTGGATTCGTGCAATCCTGCCCTAGCCCCAGAAACAAAGACCTGTCGAGGGTGGGGCACCCGACACAACGATTCTGGAAAATAGCGATAAAACTGCGATTGCTGTTGCGGGAGTTGTGAGTGCGGGCCAGGAGACCCGCACGACAGCCGGTCTGGAGACCGGCGCTACACCGGACCGGCGCGCGCTCGGCGGTGCGCCCGCGCAGATACATTGGAGTGATGGGGCAGGGGCGGGCGCAGTGGCGGCGGGAGCTGGGCGCGATGGTGTCGCTCGCCCTTCCGGTGGTGTTGAGCGAGCTGGGCTGGATGCTGATGGGCGTGGTGGACACCATCATGGTGGGGCGGCTGGGTCCGGCGGCGATTGGGGCCGTGGCGCTGGGCAACGCCGTTTGCTATACGCCGAGCTTGTTTGGCGTGGGGCTGATGCTGGGGCTGGATACGCTGGTGGCGCAGGCCTACGGGCGCAAGGATCATGACGAGTGCCACCGGTGGCTGGCGCAGGGCGTGTATCTGGCGGCGATTGCGGCCGTGCCGATCATGGCGGGGATTTGGCTGGCCAGCGTGGGCTTTCCGCACTTTGGCATTGCGGCGGAGGTGGCCGGACCGGCGAGCGGATATCTGCGGCTGCTGAACTGGGGCACGCTGCCGCTGCTGCTCTACAGCGCGTCGCGGCGGTATTTGCAGGGCGTGGGCCAGGTGCGCGTGATTACCGCGACCTATGTGGGGGCAAACCTGGTGAACTGGTTCGGTAACTGGGTGCTGATCTACGGCAAGCTGGGGATGCCGGCGCTGGGGGTGAACGGGTCGGCGATTTCGACGGTGCTGGCGCGCGTGACGATGGCGGCGGCGCTGATGGGATTTGCGTGGAGGTACGAACGCAGGCGCGGGCATCCGCTGTTCCGGCACTGGGCGGGACCGCAGACGGCGCGGCTGCGGCGGCTGTGGCGGCTGGGCGCTCCGGCGGCGGGACAGATTCTGCTGGAGGTGGGCGCGTGGAACCTGGCGACGTTTTCTGCCGGGTACCTGA
This sequence comes from Occallatibacter sp., assembly GCA_049522315.1. Classification (GTDB taxonomy): domain Bacteria; phylum Acidobacteriota; class Terriglobia; order Terriglobales; family Acidobacteriaceae; genus Telmatobacter. The sequence goes on along the minus strand of JBEKNY010000010.1, from coordinate 109,519 downwards.
CGCCGGTGGCGCTGGCCACGCACCAGATTGTGCTGAACTACGCGAGCGTAACGTATATGGTGCCGCTGGGGATTTCCGCGGCGGCGGCGGTGAGCGTGGGGCACGCGGTGGGCGCGGGAGACGCGGCGCGCGCGCGGAGGGCCGGGTGGCTGGCGCTGGGACTGGGCACGAGCTTTATGTTGCTGGCGGCGGTGACGTTTTTGGTGTGGCCGCGGCCGCTGATCGAGTTGTATACGAGCGACGAGAGAGTGATGGCAGTGGGGCCGGGGCTGCTGGCGATTGTGGCGGCGTTTGAGATTTTCGACGGGATTCAAACGGTGAGTACGGGCGCGCTGCGCGGGCTGGGAGAGACACAAGCTCCGATGTGGGCAAACCTGGTGGGGTATTGGGTACTGGGATTGCCGCTGGGGTTCTTTCTTTGCTTTGGATTGAAGTGGGGGATCTACGGATTGTGGATCGGGCTGACGCTGGCGCTGGTGGTGATTGCGCTGGCGCTGATTGCGCGGTGGAAGAGGGATGCGGAAAAGCTGGTGCTAGCCAATAGCCAATAGCCAGTAGCCGGTAGTTTTCTTCGTGGCAGGGTCAAGTGAGTGCGGTCCCACCCTTGCGGCAGAAGGCGCCGCAAGGATGGGGCACCCGCACGGGGCACGCTGGCGCGATGAAAACAAAGCGGTTGCTTGGCGTTATTCATCACAGAGGGCCTTCCCGCGGCATGGAGGTGAGGGAGTTACTCTTGGGGATGCGGAGAGAGACGGTCGAGGCAAGAAGTGACTATAATCACATATTGGGGCGCAAAGAGCCGCGAACCTAGAGAAGTGAGCCGGCGCCTGTAGAACGGCAGAATTCATCGGAAGGGAATCCCGCCATATGGCGACTGGAAACCTGGCCCTGGGTCAAGAACAGGGTGAAAGCAGTGCGCGCCCGCGCGTCGTCAACGACTTCAGCATCATTGTAGCCACGGTCAACGGATCGGGATCGCAGTCCGCGAACAGCGTGCTGCTGAAGAGCATTTTTGGAATGGGAGTTCCCGTGAGCGGGAAGAACCTGTTCCCATCGAACATTGCCGGGTTGCCGACGTGGTACACCATCCGGGCCAGCAAGGACGGCTACGTGGCGCGCAAGCGCGAGTCGGACGTGCTGGTGGCGCTGAATCCCGAGACGGCGCGCGACGACATGATGCAGGTGCAGGCCGGAGGGGCGGCGATTTACGAAGAGCACCTGAACCTGAAGCAGTATCGCGACGACGTGATCTGCTATCCGGTGCCGTTCGACAAGATCACGCTCGACATTTGTCCCGAAGCCAAGCTGCGCAAGCTGGTAAAGAACATGGTCTACGTGGGCGCGGTGGCGCAGTTGCTGGGGATCGACCTGGGGGTGGTGGAAGCGGGGCTGCGCAAGCAGTTTGCCAAGAAGCAGAAGGTGTTCGACCTGAACTTCAGCGCGGTGCAGGCGGGCTGGGACTACGTGAAGACGACGCTGACCAAGCAGGATCCGTACTGGATCGAGCCCCTGAATCAGACCAAGGGCAAGATCATTGTGGACGGGAACGCAGCATGCGGCATGGGCGCGGTGTTCGCGGGCGTGACGGTGGTGGCGTGGTATCCGATTACGCCGTCGACGTCGTTGGTTGAGGCGACGACGGATTTGTTGAAGAAGTTTCGCGTGACGCCGGAGGGCAAGGCGACGTTTGCCGTGGTGCAGGCCGAGGACGAACTGGCGGCGCTCGGCATGGTGCTGGGCGCGGGCTGGGCCGGAGCGCGGGCGATGACGTCGACGTCGGGGCCGGGCATCTCGCTGATGAGCGAGTTTGCGGGGCTGGGCTACTATGCCGAGATTCCGGGAGTAATCTTCGACGTGCAGCGCAGCGGGCCTTCGACGGGCATGCCGACGCGCACGCAGCAGGCAGACCTGCTGTCGACGGCGTTTCTTTCCCATGGCGACACCAAGCACGTGATTCTGCTGCCGGGCTCGGTGAAGGAGTGCTTCGAGCTGAGCTATGCGGCGTTCGATCTGGCGGAGCGGCTGCAGACGCCGGTGTTTGTGCTGTCGGATCTGGATTTAGGCATGAACAACTGGATGTCGGAGCCGTTTGCGTATCCCGAAAAGCCGCTGGACCGGGGCAAAGTGCTGACGGCGGCAGATCTCGAGCGGCTGGGCGAGTTTGCGCGCTACCGCGACGTGGACGGCGACGCCATCGGCTGGCGCACGCTGCCGGGAACAGCGCATCCGAAGGCGGCGTATTTTACGCGCGGCTCGGGGCACAACGATGAGGCCGCATACACCGAACGGCCGGACGAGTATCAGGAAGTGATGGACCGGTTGGCGCGCAAGTTCGAGACGGCACGCAAGCTGGTTCCGGCGCCAGTGGTCTTCAGGAATGGAGCCTCGAAGATCGGGTTCCTGGCGTATGGTTCCACCGATTTTGCATTGCGCGAAAGCCTCGACCAGATCGAGAAGGAGCACGGGCTGAAGTTGGACTATCTGCGCATCCGGGCTTATCCGTTTGCGCACGAGATTCACGACTTTGTGGCTGGCCATGAGCGCGTGTACGTGGTGGAGCAGAACCGCGACGCGCAAATGGCGAGCCTGCTGAAGCTGGACCTTCCTGCCGAGCAGGTGGTGAAACTGCGCAGCATTCTCGAGTACAACGGATTGCCGCCGGACGCGCGCACCATCACGGATGAGTTTGCAACCAAGGAGGGCCTCTAAGATGGCTACCGCAACAGCAAATGGGGCCACGGGCCCAAAACTGAATCACATCGGTCTGCCGGTGCTGGAGTACCGCGGCGGCAAGTCAACGCTTTGCGCGGGTTGCGGGCATAACGCAATCAGTGAGCGCATTATCGACGCCATGTGGGAGATGGGCGTGGAGCCGGAGCGGGTGATGAAGATGAGCGGCATCGGCTGCTCGTCGAAGAGCCCCGCGTACTTCATGAATCGCTCCTTCAGCTTCAACGGTGTGCACGGGCGCATGCCGAGTCTCACCACGGGCGCCATGCTGGCCAATCACACGATGACCGCACTGGGCATCTCCGGCGACGGCGATACGGCTTCGATCGGCATAGGCCAGTTTGTCCACCTGATGCGGCGCAACCTGCCCATGATTTACATCATCGAGGACAATGGCGTGTACGGCCTGACCAAAGGACAGTTCTCGGCCACGGCGGACATCGGATCGAAGCTGAAGACCGGCGTGATCAACGAACTTCCCCCGATCGATACCTGCGCCATGGCGATCCAGTTGGGGGCGACGTTCGTTGGGCGGTCGTTCTCCGGCGACAAGAAGCAGTTGCTCGCGATGCTAAAAGCGGCGATCGCGCACAAGGGAACGGTGATGCTGGACGTGATCAGCCCCTGCGTGACGTTCAACGACCACGAGGGATCGACGAAGAGCTACAAATTCCTGCAGGAGAACGACGAGCCCATCAACGAGATCGGATTCGTGGCCAGCTTCGACGATATCGAGGTGGATTACGATTCCGGCGAAGTGTACAACGTGGAGATGCACGATGGCTCGCAGCTGAGGCTGCGAAAACTGCTGGAGGATTACGACCCGACTGACAAGGCGAACGCGGTGCGCACGCTGATGGAAGCGCATGAAAAGGACGAGATCCTTACCGGTGTCTTCTACATCGAAGCGCAGAAGGAAACATTCATCGATCAGTTGAATCTGGTGGACGAGCCGCTGGCCACGCTGTCCGAGTCGCTCACGCGACCGCCGAAGTCGGCGCTGGAAAGTCTGATGGTGAATTTACAATAGTGCGAACTTGCAGTTGGATTTCCGGCAGAATGCACTTCGCCCGCAAAGGGGCGTTGCGTTGCCATTGAGACCGTGGACCGAGCCGGTTAGGACGCCTTAGCGCGCAGCTCCCGCTCGGCGCGCAACCAATCCTCTTCATGGTGTCCGTGCCGGCGGCCGCGCTCGGTCCAGAACCGATGCGCCAGTTGCGCGATTTCTTCTTGGCGGATCGAGTTCCCTTTTCCATCCGCGCTGACGACAGTTTTTTTCGCCGCGGGCTTGCGCGGTTTCGCGGCGGCCTTCGGCGCAGCGCTTGGCTTCTTGGCTGACTTTGCCATGTGCAGTTCCTCCTGCGCAGGTGCGTTGGTTGCACAAGCGATCAACTAAAGAATACCGAAAAACGATGCTCTCCGGTAGGCGAAAGGCCATCCAAGAACCTTCCATGTAAACTTGCACCAGGGAAGGACAATGATGCAGGCGCGCAGGCCGAGATTCATTGCACCGCCACGAAACGCGTTGTTTGCGTGGAGGTTATGCGCAGAAGGCGCACTGCAAACGTGCATCGTGGTTTCAACTTAAAAACTCATGACGTCCCTCGCCATCGATACCATTGCGCTCACCCGCCAATTCGGCGAATTCACGGCTGTCAAGGATGTAAACCTGCGCGTTGCCGCGGGACAGTTCTTCGGCTTTCTTGGGCCCAATGGGGCGGGCAAGTCCACCACAATTAAGATGCTGACGGGCCTGCTGGCGCCGACCTCGGGAAACATCCGCATCCTAGGTGAAGATCTGAATGAACATCCGGCGGAGGTGAAAAGGCAGATTGGCGTTGTTCCGGAAGGCATGGCGCTCTTCGGCCGCCTGACCGCGGACGAATATCTTCGATTTGTCGGCCGCATGTATGGCCTGGATCGCGCCACCACGCTGCAGCGCACCCGGGAGCTGCTGGAATTCATGCAGTTGGCCGGCGAGCGGGAGAAGCTCATCACAGACTTTTCGCATGGGATGCAAAAAAAACTTGCCCTGGCAGCGGCGGTTATTCACGGTCCCAGGATTCTTTTCCTCGATGAGCCGTTCGAAGGCGTGGATGCAGTCGCCGCAGGCACGCTCAAGGCGATGTTGCAACGAATGATCGCGCGCGGCGCAACCGTCTTCCTCACCTCGCACGTGCTGGAAATCGTGGAACGGCTGTGCACACACGTCGCGATTATTCACCGCGGAGAACTGGTGGCCCAGGGATCGCTGGAAGAACTGCGCGCCGGCGCCGGCAGCGGCCAGACGGATTCAAGAGAAGGAACTGCGCCAAGCGGCAGGGAGGATCGCAGCCTGGAAGAGGTCTTTCTCGAAATTGTCGGCGCCGATCGCGAAGGAAACCCAGCAGCAACGGCGCCTGAGCAGGAGCTTTCATGGCTGAGCTAGCGGCCAGGGACACGCTTTCTGTTTCCACGCGCGGCATTCCTGCCGGAACGCAACTCACCGCAGTTGCATGGTTGCGCTGGCGCATGTTTGTCAACAACATCTTTCGCCGGCGTCCAACGGGCACGCACCAGGCCGTTGGACTTGCGTTTGCCATTCTCCTGCGCCTTATCGTCTGGCCCTTTCTTGCCCTGATGGTGGTTGGCCCAGTCGCCGGCAGCGGATTCCTGGCATGGATCGCGATTGCCGAAGGCCACCCGCAGACACTCGCACCGCTGCTGGCCGGCATCGTGATTTTGTGGCAGTTCGTGAGCATCAACGGCCTGAACATTGCCGCCGCTGTCTCCAGCTTCGATCCCGCCTCGCTCACGCGCTTTCCTCTGCGATTCGGACGTTATCTGGTTTTGCGGACGCTGCTCGGTTTGTTGACGTCCAGCACCATCGTGGGCTGCCTCGCCTTGCTGGCTGCCACGGTAGGAATCAGCTTAGCGAAGCCCGCGCTGGCACTGCCCGCGGTAATCGTTCTGGCGGTTTACGCGCTGATGAACATCTTTCTCACGCGCATGATCGGCGCATGGATGGAGCGCTGGCTTGCAAACCGCCGCTTTCGCGAAATCTTCGGCCTGTTGATGGCGCTCTTTGCCGTGGGAATCCAGTTTCTGAGTTTTCAGCGGGCTTCCATGCGAATTCCCGGCATACCCGACAACTGGTTTTTGCGGTTCTTTCACGGCTCTGGCCCGTATTTGCATTGGCTGCCGCCGGGCTTCGCCGCCAATGCCATTCTCCTCGCCCCACAACGTCCTGCCGTAGCGCTGGCGCAATTCACGGGCTTGCTGGCGAGCACCGCGTTGTTCGCGGCTGTTTTTGCGATTCGGCTTCACAAACAATTTCTCGGCGAACACCTGAGTGAAGGCGTGAGCCGGCGCACTCCAGCAAACACAGTTACGCGAGGGCGGGCGCTCTCGCGGCAAGCGGACGCCCTGGCAACACAGGCGCGGCCTCTGCCCTCCCGCGCGGCGTTCCCGCCGGTGGTAGGCGCGTGTTTGCGCAAGGAGTGGCTCGTACTGCGTGGCAACGGGGCGCAGATCATCAAAATGTTCACTCCTCTGATCTTCGTTGTCATTTTCAGCAGCGGCGGTTTCGGCCAGCATTCCACATACTTGCTTCCCGGCGCGATTGCTTACGTTCTCTTTGGCCTTCTGGCGGGACTTTACAACGTTTTTGGCGCGGACGGACTTGGCGTGCAGCTTTATCTGCTCGCGCCTATTCGCATGCGGGACGTGATTCTGGCCAAAAATCTTATGAGTCTCGGGCTGATCGCCGTCGAAGCGGGGCTGGCGTGGGCCGCGGTGGCGATGCTTGCACGAAACCCGATTCCGCTTTCGCTGGAAATCTCCACCGCGTTATGGGCGATCTTTGTGATTGCGATGAATCTCGCTCTGGGGACATTGCGATCGATTCAAGCGCCACACCGGTTTGTCCCCGGTCAGGAGCGGCAGCGAGGTACGCCGACCAATCGCACCAGCGGCCTTCTCATATTTTTGGTCTTGTTCGGAAGCATGATTTTGCAGGTTCCTGTAGTGTACCTGAGTCATTCCTTCCACGAGCCGTGGCTGACCGCATGGATCTTTGGCTTTCTCGCCGCCGCCGCCATCGCCGCAGACGCGCTGCTGCTGCGTAATGTCGATCATTTCATTCTGGCTCACCGCGACGTGTTTGCCGAGGTCCTCTGCAAGATTTAGGCCGCGTCCGATTGAGGCTTGGCGCCGCCTTGCTTAGAGCTCACCGCGCAGAACTAGAGTTGCCACCAATCAAGCAGAGACATCCGCGGATAATAGAGGCAGCCGCGCAGGCTTGAGCTCTCGCCGCGCAGATTGCGCAGGACCTTTGCGTAGGCCTCGATCTGTGGCGCGAAGATGCGGCGCAATTCGGGCAGAGCCGCGGCAGGGTCGAAACCGTCCTCGTGGACGGTTTTATAGTCGACGATCCACCACGTGTCTTGGCCGCCGGTTTGCGGCGCGCGCCCGGCGCGGAAAACGCGATCGACCTGTACCGTGCGCAGGCTGCCGTCGACGACGCCGGTCCAGCGGGCTTCGTTGGCCGCATCGGTGTGCGGCGCGAGGATCCATTGCGCGAGAGGATCGCTGGCGGCCTTGAGTACAGTTTGCAACGCTTGCGTGGCGATGCGGCTGGCATGGCGGGGCTCAACGCCAGCAGCGCGGACGGTTGCGGCAATGCGGGGTTGCATTTGGGCGAGAGCCGCGCGGGCTGCTTCATCCGGCTGCGTGGCAAGAAGCTGTGCGTATTGCTGCATGAGCGTGTGCATTGCTGTGCCGAGCGCGCGCGAGAGCAGCCCGCCTTCGTGGCGCTCGTAGAGGCGGCCCGCGCCGAGAAGCGGCTCGTCGGACGCCGCAGCTGAGAACTGCGCAGACGGCGGACGGTAGTCCTGCGGTAAACGGCGCAAGAGCGCTGGGGAGGGCACGGAAGGCATTACGGAGGGATTGCCGCCGGCAGATGCGGCGAGGGATTCGATAATAGAGGGCTCGGCGGTTAAAGCCGCGCAAGCGATCCACTCATCGAACTGGCGATGAATCTCCGCCTGCCAGGCTGGCCAGGCCGTGGCGAGTAAGCTATCGCGAGGATCGGTGAGGCTGAAGGAGCCATCCTGTGCGGTTTTGTAGGAGGGCCGCGCGAAGAAATGCAATTCATCACGTGCACGCGTGGCGGCGACATAAAGAAGGCGGCGCGATTCCTGCTTTTCGCGCTCGGTGCGCTGGCGGTCGACCCACTTCTTTGCGGCGCCGCGATCGGCGCCCTTGGACTGGAACGGCGCGACGAGAAACTCCGTGATCTCGCCGGGCACCTCAGGGTTGGATGGATCACGCTCAGGCGGAAGGCCGCGCTCCAACCAGGAGAGCATGGTGGGGTTGCCGCCACCCACGCCGGCCTGCAGATCGGGTACAACGACGACTTCGAACTCGAGGCCTTTCGACCCGTGGATGGTCATCAATTGAACACCGCAATCGCTGTCGGCGGTGAGGTCGGGCAGAGCCTTGAGGTTACGGAGGGCAATGTCAAGTGTTGGGCCGAGGAGATCCGGCTCGCCCTGCGGCAGGCCGTCGAGGGTGCTCCAAAGCAGATCGAGGTTAGCGCGCGCGGCGGCGTCGACACAATGGGCTCCGCCCAGATGCAGCCAGGCCTGTTCGAGCCAGGTTCCGGGCGCGGCGGAGGGCTGCGCGCAGTGCAGCCGTTCGGCGAATTCCATTGCGCGCAACACGCGATCGGCGGACAGGCGGCCTTCGCCGCTCAGAAGGTGCAAGCGTTCAGAGAGGAGTTCGGGCACGGGACGCGCGAGCAGTTCGGGCGTGTCGGCGCTCGTGAGCGCGTGGAGATCCGCGAGCGAGAGGCCGCACCACGGAGCGCGCAGCACGCCGAGCCATGCGACACGATCATGAGGATTGAGGAGCGCGCGGACGAGGGCGAGGGCATCGATGATCTCGGGGCGATCCTCAAGCTTTTCGAGATCGACGGCGCGGAAGGGGATGTTGGCATCACGGAGCGCGGCGGCGATGGGCTCGAGCGATTTGCGCGCGCGGGCGAGGATGGCGATGCGGTACTTCTCCTGCTTTTCGTTGGGTTGTTTTTTCTCATTGGCGGCGCGGGCTTCGCCGATGCGGGGCAGATGGCTGCGGACGATGGCGACGATTTCGTCGATCTGCTTTTCGTGTGCGGCTTTGCGCTCGGCGGCGATTGCCCTCTTCCGCTCGGGATCGGACTTGCCGCGCGGAGAATCGGGCATGAACTCGAGGTGAAGCTGCATGAGCGGGGATGATTCGCCGACGAGATGCGGGCCCGGCCGCGTGGCGCCGTCGCGGGCTGGATCGGCCGCAGTGAAGGCGACACCGCTGCCGTCGTCGACGGCGAAGACGCGCGAGAACATCTCGTTGAGATCGTTGACGAGAGGCGGCTCGGTGCGAAAATTGGCTGTTAGCAGGACAGGATCGAAGCGCAGCGACAGGTCACCGGGAATCTCGAGGCCGCATTGCTCGGCACGCTGGAAGAGCTCGGCGTCGGCTTCGCGGAAGAAGTAAATGGATTGCATGGGATCGCCGACGACGAAGCAGGTGCGCCCTTCGCGTTCGGGCCAGGCGGCGATGAGGTGCGCGAGCAACTCGTGCTGGCGGCGGCTGGTGTCCTGGAATTCGTCGACAAGCAGGTGGCGAATGCCTTCGGCGACAGCGAGCGCCGCGTCGGTGGGGAGTCCATCCTCACCCTCGAGCACATTTCGCGCGATCTGGGCGACCTCGGTGTAATCGGCGGAAGCCGACTCCGCGAAGACCACTTTCAGCTCGGCGGCGGCGCGGCGGAGCAGCGTGAAGCAGGCGCGGACGATGGACCACTCCTCGCCAGTGTAATGGGCCATGGCGGGATCGCCGGGATTGGCGCGTGCGAACGGACGCTCGAGGCGCTCGCGGAGGGCCGGCCAATCGGGGTCACGGTCGAGGACAAAGTCGTGCATCCAGCGATCGCGGTCTTTGAGCATATCGACGAGCTGGTTTTCGGTTTCCTGCCAGTTGTTGTCGCGCCAACTGAGAAGAGTTTCGATGGCCGCGCCGATTGGGGAGTTGTCCTGGCCGATCTGCTGGAGCGTACGGCGCGCGGCACGGCGGTAGAGCTCGTCCGGCTGTGCGGCGATGTCGAGGCCGCCGCCGAGACCGGAGAGGAGCGGCTGCTGCAATGCGAGGTCGCGGCAGAAAGAGTCGATGGTCTGGATGCGGAGCTGCGCGGGTAGATCGAGGAGGTTCCAATCGAGTTTCTGCGAGTGCTCAAGCGCGCGCCGGGCGATCGGGTCGGGTTCGTCCTTTCGCAATTCGCCGAGAACGCGGTTGCGCATCTCCGCCGCAGCCGCGTTGGTAAAGGTGATGGCGAGTACTTGTCCCGGTTCGTCAACCTCGGCGAGCAAACGAAGAAATCGCTGTGTAAGCAGCGTTGTTTTTCCCGAACCGGCGGGCGCGCGCACGAGGATCGAGCATCGTGGATCGAGCGCCTTGTCGCGCTCTGCCTGGTCGGGCGGCGGGGTGCGCGGCTGTGGGCTAGGCATCGGCAGCTTCCTCGCCGTTCTCGCCTGGTTGCGGCGGATGCTCCTGAATGCGGCAGAGCGCGTACAGACGGCAATGCTCGCAGGTGTCCGGATAGTCGCGCGGATCCACGACGGCACGGCCGGAGAGGAACTCGACGGCGAGCTGCTCAATGCAGGCACGCCAGGCGGTAACCTGCTCCGTAGTGAGCGGCTTTTTAACTAAATTGGAGTTTCCGCTGATTTTTCCGCGCAGGTTTGCTTTGGCATCGCGGACCCGGCCGGAAAATTCCGTCTCTCCCCTACGGACTTTGGCAAAGACGAGGCCGCCGAGTTCTTCGCTATGTTTCAGAGCGAAGCTGGCGTAGAGCGGGAGCTGCACATCGTCGGGGCGGGGAAGATCCCAAGAGCCCGGATCGACATAGCCGGACTTGTAGTCAATGACCAGGAGGGAATTGTCGATGAGGCGGTCGATGCGGTCGAGGCGCAAGCGAAGCATGAGGCCTGCGATGGACGCGGCGGTCTTCTTCTCTGTTTCGGCAACAGTGAAGGGCAGACGCGTGGATTCGAAGCGGAGCCACTCGGTGACGAGATCGACGAGGCGCGTTTCTTCGAGTTCCAGATATCTTGGCGGCATGCATTCGCGCGCGCGCGAGGGCATGCTTGTTTGGGAGACGCGACGCACATGGCTCTCGACAAAGGCAGGAAGGTCTGTCAGCGCGAGGAGTTCCTGATGGGAGCGAATGCCGGCAGGCGGACCTGCCCAGATGGAGTGCAAAACTTCATGAAGAAGCGAGCCGCGTTCGAGTGCAGTGAGGCCTGCTTCGGCTGGGTCCCACGATTGCGCGCCGAGACGAGCGGTGGCGAAGGCCTTGAAGGGGCACTGGGACTGCGCGGTGAGAACGCTGGACCCGCCCGGTGCGCCGCCCGCAGGGAAGGGAAGTTTGCTCGAGTCCTGAAAGAAGACGGTGAGCGGTAGAGGAGCGGTTGGAATGACGAGCTCCGAAGGCAACGGCTGCGGCGCACCGGCAATTTGCGCGACAAGCCGCGACGGGCGCGTGTCGACGCCATCGCGCTGGTGCGGGATGCTGAAGTGAACTTCGGGCGCGGAGGCGAGCAGGCGGCGCGTGGTGGCGGCGGCAAGGTCCCAATCGAGCTGCGGCGAGGCGTGGGGCATTCCGGCCTGACGCTGAACGGCGAGAGGAAGCAGGGGATGCGTGACGCCGCGAGACGGCCAGGAGTCTTCGTCGACGCCGAGGAACCAGATGGCGTCAGCGTTGAGGCCCGCGGACTCGGCGGGTCCGGCGATCAAAATGGGCGCGTCCCGCGACTCGGGAGCGAAGAGTGATTCATTGACGGCCTGGTCGAGCGCGGCAAGGAATTCGTTCCAATGGACGCGGCGTCCGTCGAAGCCCAGCGAAGCGCAGTCGTCCACAGCCTGCTGCCAGCGGCGGAGGGCCTGAAATTCGGCGCTAGTAAGCGGACGCGCTCCGGGCCAGCCGGCAAGTTGAAGCAACTGGGGCGTGAGCTCAGCCCACGCGAGCGGAGTTTGCGGGCGGCGCGCGAACTCCTGCAACCGGCCCTGGGCCTGCGTGATGCGCGCGACCCATGAGGCAGGCAGTTCAGCTCCCGGTTTCTGGCGAAGGAACTCCGCAAGCAGCCAGCGCGTTCGCTGCAAATTGCGGTGGCGAAGGACCTTCATGAAGGCAACGAGCGCGCGAGATTCGTCTGTTGACGCGGCGGCCTTACCAGTGGAGAGCAGCCAGTCGAGTTCGTGCTCGCCGATCGGACCATCGAGCCAGTGGAGCAGCAGGCCCGCGCTGCGCGCCAGGGCGATTTGGGCGATCGGCACGCCGAGCGAAAACTCGAAGAGCGCGGAAGAAGCGGCCGCGGTCCCTTCGGGTAGCGCAAAGCGGAGAAAGGCGCGCTCGATTTCGCCGCGGCGCTTGGGCACATCCTGCGTGACGACGAGCAGCCGCGCATGGGGATTAGCGGCGAGCCGGCGCTCGCACCACAGAGCGCAGGCGGCAAGTTCTGAGGACGGATCGGCGGCCTGATGGAATTTAATTTGCGCCGCGGATTCGCCGTGAGGCGTTTCGCTCCAGTTTCCCCAGGCTGCGAAGAGCGCCTGCTGCGTGGGAACCATGCGGTCAAAGCCGGCGAGCAGAAGCAGCGGGCGCGCGGAGGCGTCTGCTTCAAGCATGGGGATCAATTCGAGCGGAAGGCGCGCGGGGCCGATCAGATTGCCGGTGCGGCAGATTTCATCGAAGGCCGCGAGCCATGCGCTGAAGGCCGCGGCGTCCCGATCCCAGCCGAAGCGCGCCTTCTCGTTCAGCAGCGTTGGACAATATGCGCAAAGCAGATTGTGCGCCTCCATGGCCAGGCTGGCCAGGCGATCGCCGGCGCCCGCGAGGCGCGCGGCTTCCGGCGCGCTGGCGGCGGCAATCCCTGCCCAGAGCGATTGCTCTTGCAGTGCGTTCAGGACGATGCGGCCGTCGAGGCTACGCTCGTTCCAGGCGTTGCGGACAAAGCTATGCCAGTCTTGAATGTTGGGAGCGGGCCAAGCGGTGAGCCCCTCGGCGCGCCGGGCGCGATGGAATGCCGTCGTAATGGATCGAGCGGCGCGCTCGCTGGCCGTGACCACGAGCCCGCCGCCGCGCAGCCACGCATCGATCTCGGATGAAAGTTCACGGTTCACAGTTCGTAGTTCGCAGCCTTACGCCTAAGGATACCTCCGATGGGGCTCACCGTTCGCCGATCACTGCGAACAGAGAACGATTCTCTAAAAACCATGAGAAATGAAAGAAAATCCGCGTCCTCATGTGGTCAGTCCACCGGTTGTACACTAAGTTTGTGATGCGCATCTCCCTCGCAAGCTGTCTTCTTGCCATTGCCGCTCTGGCCGGGTGCCATTCCAGCTCAACTTCAGGATCTCAAGCCCCGGCGAGTTCATCGTTCACGGTGTATCACCTGCGCGGGAAGATCGTTTCCACCGATGTCGCACACGGAATCGTGGCCGTGGACCATGAGGCCATTCCGGGGTTCATGGATGCGATGACCATGCCCTACCAGCTCAAGGACCCCAGCATCGCCAGCGACCTGCACCGGGGCGACACGATTACGGCGGATGTGCTGGTGTCGAAGAGCGCCGAGGAAACGGTAGTGCTGGACCACATTGTTGTGATCGCGCAGGCCAAGCCGGATTACAAACCAACCGTGTTCTATCATGTGCCTGCGCCGGGCGACGTGGTGCCGGATTTCAAGCTGCGCAACCAGGATGGGCGCGCGGTTCATCTGGAGCAATTTCGGGGCAAGGCGCTGCTGTTGACATTTATCTACACACGCTGTCCGCTGCCCAATTTCTGCCCGCTCATTACGCACAACTTTGCCGTGGTCGATCGTCAGTTGGCAGCAAGCCCGGAGCTTTATGCCAAAACGCACCTGCTTTGCGTGAGCTTCGATCCGGAGCACGACACACCGGCGCGGCTGCGCGCCTATGGCGCAGAGTACATTGGCAGCGAGGCGAAGAACGCGTTTGCGCATTGGGATTTTGCCGTGCCGACAAAGCCGGAGCTCTTGGAAATGGCGAAGTTTTTCGATGTGGGCATCACGCCCGGCGCCGACGACACGATTACGCACACGCTTTCGACCACATTGATCGACGCGCGCGGCAAGGTGGCGCAATTTTATCCGGGCAACGAGTGGACGCCGGAGCAGGTGATGGCGGATGTGAAGAAGCTGGGGGCGAACGCAGGGTGAGAGGCGGCGGGTTGAGCTTCTTGCTATCCCAGGTCTCAAAATCGAGATCTTCACCCCACGGACGAAGACCAGTCTTCGGAGACGCCGGACCTCCACCCCACGGACGAAGACCAGTCCGCTGGGACCCCGGGCCTCCACCCCACGGACAAAGACCAGTCCGTGGGGACCCCGGGCCTCCACCCCACGGACGAAGACCAGTCCGTGGGGACCCCGGGCCTGGGGCACCCACGATTCTTCGATTTTGAGAATTAAAAAATTTGAACCATGGCAAGGAGAGGACGATGAGTTACGGGCTGAATATCCGCAAGGATGGAAAGTTGGATTTTCTAGCGTTGGGGGCGTTGGTGCACCGGCTCGATCCGGGAATCATTCCCTTTCGCAAGGCGACGGAGTGCAAGATTCACGTGAGCGGCGGCGAGTTCAATGTGGCCGCCAACCTTTCAGACTGTTTCCGGATGAAGACGGCCATCGTCTCGGCCATGGTGGATTATCCCATCGGTGACCTGATTGCGGAGCGCGTGCGCGCCATGGGGCCCACGCCGATTTACAAGCACTTCGAGCATAATGGCGCAACGGGCCCGAATATGGCAACGGTTTACAGCGACCGCGGCGCGGGAGTTCGGCCGCCGGTGGTGTTCTATAACCGCGCCAATGAAGCCGGCGCAATGCTGAAACCGGGCGACTTCGACTGGAAAGCGATCTTCGCTGGCGGTGTGCGGTGGGTGCACTCGGGTGGAATCTTCGCCGCGCTGTCGTCCACAACGGCTCCGCTGGTGGCGGAGATGATGAAGGCCGCCAAGGAAGCGGGCGCAGTAACTTCATTCGACCTGAACTTTCGCGAGAAGCTGTGGAAGATTTCGGGCGGCGCGGACAAGGCCGTGGAGACGATAGCCACGATTGTAAAGAACGTCGACGTGCTGATCGGCAACGAAGAAGACCTGCAGAAAGGCCTGGGCATTCCCGGTCCGGATGTCCATGCAAAGTCAAAACTCGATCCCAGCGTCTTCTTTGCAATGATTGACAATGTGGTAAAGAAACATCCTCACGTAAAGATCGTGGCGACGACGCTGCGCGAGGTGCACTCCACGAACCGGCATAGCTGGAGCGCAGTGGCGTGGATCGACGGCAAGACCTATATCGCGCCGACAGCGGAGCTGGACGTGGTGGATCGCGTGGGCGGCGGCGACGGCTTTGCGGCGGGATTCATCTACGGGCTGCTGACCGGCGAGAAACCCGAGGACGCGCTGAAGCTGGGCTGGGCGCATGGCGCGCTGCTAACCACGTTCATCGGCGATACGACGATGTCTACCGTGGAACAGGTACGCGCGTTTGCCAAGGGCGGATCGGCGCGAATTCAACGGTAAAAAACAGGGATCAGGGGTCAGGGAACAGGGATCAGCTTGCAGTTGCACATGCGGCGAGATCATCGGTGTGCCATCCGGTACCCGATCTGACTGAGACGAGCCGCGAACCAGGAGTTGCTTATCGGCGACTGACTTTTGATCCCTGATCCCTGACGTCTGGTCCCTGTGCGCTGATATTCTTGCCATGCGAAGGCTTGGAGGCCAGGCATGGCGAAAGTCACCATTGTTTTTGGAGTTCTGCTGATTGCTCTCGGGCTGGTGGGTTTCTTTGGCACGGGGAGCATTCATTACACAGCGCTGATTCCCGCGTGGTTCGGCCTGGCGCTCGGCGTGGGCGGCATTCTCGCCATCAGCCCCAGTGAGGCGAAGCGCAAGATATTCATGCACATGAATGTGACGATCGGGCTCGTCGGGTTGATCGGGGCTGCGGCTGAAGCGATACGCGGGTATGTGCATGCGGAACATGCCGGTCTGGAGCCGGACTATATCGCGCTTGCGGCCAAGCTCACGATGGCGTGCCTGCTGCTGATCTACGTGAATCTTTGCGTGCGCTCATTCATCCAAGCACGCAGATCGCGTCAGGAATAACGCATGGGAACAATGCGCGGCGGGTTAGGAATGGGCATGCGCGCCGAGCGCTCGCCGCATGGCCGCGGAGGGCGCTCGGCTCAGGCCGATCTGCCCAAGCGCAAGCCGGATCTGAAGAGGATTTGGCCTGAGATTTGGGCTCTGGTATCGCCGCGCAAGGGCCTCATTCTCGCTGGGCTTGTGCTGATGGCCATCAATCGCGTGGCCGGCCTGGTGCTGCCGTTCGTCTCCAAGCCGCTGCTAGACAAAGTGCTGTCTCCGCTGCATCCGCATCCCGAGATGCTGCCGCGCATCATCGCCGCGGTGCTGACGGCCATGGCGGCGCAGGCGCTCACGTCCTATTCGCTCACGCAACTGCTCTCCAAGGCCGGCCAGCGTTTGATTGCCGAAATGCGCCGCCGGGTGCAACGGCATGTAGGCCTGCTGCCGGTGGCCTATTACGACGAGAACCGCACCGGAACGCTGGTGGCGCGCATCATGACCGACGTGGAAGGCGTGCGCAACCTGGTGGGTACCGGCCTGGTTGAGTTCTTAGGAAGTTCGCTCACCGCGGCGCTCACTTTCGTTTATCTGATGGTTCTGAGCGCCAAGGTCACGCTCACCGTGTTCTCCATGCTGGGCGTGTTCGTCTTCTTTCTGCAGTACGGATTCAGGACCATTCGCCCCATCTTCCGCGAGCGCGGCAGGATAAACGCGGAGGTGACGGGCCGGCTGACGGAATCGCTTGGCGGGGTGCGCGTGATCAAGGGCTATCACGCCGAGGGGCGCGAGGCCAAGGTCTTTTCCGGCGGCGTGGAGCGGCTGCTGGAGAACGTGATGAAGTCGCTGACCATGACCAGCATTCTCTCGTCGGCGTCGACGTCGGTTCTAGGAATTGTGTCAGGGTGCGTGATGTGGCTGGGCGGGCACGATGTGCTGAGCCATACGTGGACCGTGGGAACGTACTTCCAGTACAACATGTTTCTGGCTTTTATGATCGCGCCGGTCTTTCAGATCGTGAATATCGGCACGCAGTTGACCGAGGCCTTTGCCGGGTTGGACCGCACGCGCGAGATCATGGCCGAGCTCGAAGAGAACCAGACACCCGGACGCACGGTGAAAATGGCGCCCATCGAAGGCACGGTGCGCTTTGAGAATGTGGAGTTTGCTTACACGCCGGAGAAACCGGTGCTGCATGGGATCAGTTTCACAGCCGAGCCGGGAACGGTGACGGCGCTGGTGGGTTCGTCGGGCTCGGGCAAGTCCACCATCATCAGCCTGCTCTGCGCCTTCCATACGCCTGTCGAAGGCCGGGTGCTGGTCGACGATGTGGATCTGGCAACGGTAGACCTGAACACGTTTCGCTCGCAACTGGGCGTGGTGCTGCAGGAGTCGTTTCTCTTCGACGGCACGATCCGCGAGAACATTCTGTTTTCGCGGCCGGATGCCAGCGAGGAGCAGTTTCAGTTCGCGTGCCGCACGGCGTGCGTTGACGAGTTCGCCGAGCGCTTTCCGGAGGGCTACGACACGATTGTTGGCGAGCGCGGGGTGAAGCTGAGCGGCGGGCAGCGCCAGCGGCTATCCATCGCGCGCGCGCTGCTGGCCGAGCCGCGCATTCTCATTCTCGACGAGGCCACCAGCTCACTCGATTCCGAGTCAGAGGCGATGATCCAGAGCGGTCTCGCGAAGCTGATGCAGGGGCGCACGACCTTCGTCATCGCCCACCGGCTGTCGACCATCCGGCGCGCCGACCAGATTCTGGTTGTGGAGCAGGGCAGGGTGGTAGAGCACGGCAATCACGCCGCACTATTTGCGCTCGGCGGCCGCTATTACGACCTCTACACCCGCCAGCACGGCCTGGAAGCCAATCTGTTTCTCGCTCCGGGCGAGGGCGATGAGATCGAAGAGGTCGAAAACGGAGAAGTATAGCTACGCGGGCGGCCACCGGGTTTTCGGCCTGGTCTTAAGGTTGAGCGCCACCGCGGCGCGTATGAGATCCTTCAGGGCCGCCTCGTCGACCTTGTCGCCCTCGTGGATGTCGATGGCGCGCCTTACATTCCCGTCAAGGCTGGAGTTGAATAAACCTGCAGGGTCTTTCAACGCGGCTCCCTTGGCGAAGGTCATCTTCACGACGTTCTTGTAGGTCTCGCCCGTGCAGACGATGCCGCCATGGGACCAGACGGGCGTCCCCGGCGACGTTCCCTTGGTCCACTTCCACTCGTCCACGATCTCAGGGTCTGCTTCGTGTACGATTGCGCGCACCTTCGTGAGCGTTTTCCCGCGCCAGTCCCCAAGTTCGTCGATCCTCGCGTCGATGCATGCAGAGGCAGATTCCACCGGGATGGGCTTTTTCATGGCCGGCTCCAGCTCTCGCACCTATTTTCGCTGCGCTCAGCGTAACGTGCAACCTTTGAAAGTATCCGAATCGCCGATGAAAGGCCCGTCTCCGACAAGCGCGTTTGCCGCCGCCGCAAGGAGATGTACAAGAGTCCTCAAGAGCAGGCCGGCGACCGTCCAGCTGGAGCCCCTGCGTTTCACCAGTTGACGCGCGTCCCATCATTTGAGAAGCTAGAAATGAACCCACAGAACGGAACAAAGAATCAAGATGCGAGACACAACTCCCCAAGGCACCTACAAAGTTCAGGCACTGGATCGGGCTTTTGCCGTACTGGATCTGCTCAGTGAAAGTGAAACGCCGCTCGGCCTGGCGCAAGTGGCCGCCTCATTGCAGTTGCACAAGAGCACGGCGCACCGCTTTTTAATGGTTTTGGAGCGGCACCGCATGGTCGAGCGCACCGCCAATGGCAAATTCCGCCTCGGCCTTCGGCTCTTCGACTTTGGCAACCGCGCCATTGAGCAGTACGACCTGCGCGACCGGGCCCAGCCGCACCTGCGGCGGCTGGTGGCCGAAACCGAAGAGACGGCGCACCTGGCTCTGCTGGAAGCGGCGCGCGTCATCTACATCGACAAGATCGAGCCCACACGCGCGGTGCGCATGATTACGCGCATTGGAGCCAGCAATCCCGTGCATTGCACTTCAGTGGGCAAGGCGATCCTGGCATTTCTGCCTCCGGAGCGCGCCGCGGAGGTTCTCCGCCGCATCCGCTTCGAGCGGATGACGCACCGCACCATTGCCACACTCGAAGCCTTGCGCGCGGAGCTCGAAAAAACCCGCCGCCGGGGCTATGCCGTGGACGACGAGGAATTGGAGGAAGGGCTGCGCTGCATTGCCGTTCCGGTGCTCGATGCGCAGCGTTTGCCGGTGGCCGCGGTGAGCGTGTCGGGGCCGTCGTTCCGCGTGACGGCGGCGAAGTTGCCCTCCATCGCCAACCATTTGCTGCAGTGCGTGCGCGGCATTTCAATGGATATGGGGTACATGCCCTCCGGGCGCGGCGCCCGGGCCGTTGCCAGCTCATGATCTGAACTCACGATCGGGCGGGCGGCCGCGCTTTTCCGAGCGGCCTGCACGCCGGTGTCCTAAGAGTGCGTTGCTGGATTTTGCGGCAAAGGCGAATCGCACGCCAATCCATCAAAGCATCAACGAGACAAATTTCTTGCTTGACCCGGTTGCCTCGCTCCGGCACGCAGGTATTCATGTCTGACGTCCTCGAGGCCGACGAAGAACGGATAGCCGGGCAGGATCACCGTATGGCGCCCAAGCGCCATTGAATGACGCGGAAGTGTCATTGAGGCGGCATTGGTAACCGGTTTCAATATCACCGGCGAGACGTTGACGAGAGGCCCAGAGTGATCCATGATTCATCTTACGATGCTCGCCTCATGGGCCGCGTCATTGGCTGAACCATAAAACCCGATTACCGGAGAGGTCGAAATGAATAACCTATTTTTGAAGCTGTACGTGAAATTCCAAGGCCTGAAGAACGGCCAAGAAGGTCAGGATTTGGTCGAGTATGCATTGCTGGTTTCCCTGATCGCGCTTACGCTCATCACCGGCATTTCGACGATCGCGAAAGCCGTGAACAACGTGTTCTCGAACGTCAGCTCCTCGCTGGCGTAGTTCTGGCAGAGGACCGTAGGAAGCGCTAAAGGCCCGGAGTCCGGCATTCAAGTTTGCCCGCCGCGGACTCCCGATGCGGTCTGCCTATGCCTTGGGAATCGGGGAATTGGTATAGCCGCGCTCATCCTTCAACTTTCTCACCAGCAGGTCCAACATAAGCAAGGGGCTTTCGTGCGTTTAGGCGTCATCCACCTCCGACCGAGCAACGCAGACCCAGGACACGACCCACACGTCCCAAGCTGCGCCTTTCTGATACACTCATGGATGTTGCCGCGAGAGCGCGGCGCTTGATCCCCGCTGAAAAGCTGACCAAGCGCGCTGCGGACAGCCCTCCGGGGCGCGGAAATGCGAGACTCCCAAGGCCGCATTTCCGTTACACGGATTTTCCTTGGGGACGTAGCTCAGTTTGGTTAGAGCGCTGCCCTGTCACGGCAGAGGTCGCGAGTTCGAGTCTCGTCGTCCCCGCCATCAATCAGTTGGTTCCACGATTGATGGCGGTTCCCAAAGCGTTCCATTCTTCCATCGATGCAATCTTCATCGCTTCGCCGTCGATGGATACCATCGAACGGGCACGGCTACTGAAATGCCTGGCTCAGGGCCATGGGATCGAAGCCCGAAAGGAATCTCTGCGCCTCAGCGGTAAGGGCGCTTTGGACCGCGGCCTTCGGCGCATCCGAATGCAATCGATCGATGCGAACCATGATGGGAACCGGATGCGCGCCCGACGCGGCCAGATCGCTCATACGCGGCTTGAGAACGATGAAGCTGAACCGGCTACGCGAGGTTAGCTGCTGCGACTGCGAACATGACCCCGGAGTGCAGACAACGTTCACCACAATGCTGTCGGTAACTCCATCGCTGTAAAACCCGGTGCTGAGCTCGACGGATTTTCCCTGCGCGGTGACGAATGGCAGGGCCGTAAGAAGTTCGGGTTGCAGGCCGCGCGCCAGCCAGCACGAATTCGGATCGTGGAAGTAGGCGGACGGCGCAACCCAGACGGCAAGGATCGTCTCGTCCGATCCGGGCGCGGAGTACGCTCCGCTTTGCACAAGCGTTTTGCCGGCGACTTGTTCGTACCAGGTGCGGGTAAGCGCGAAGCCGCCGATCTGTTTCGGCATGAGGCCCGTGAGAGACGCGGGCGCGGCCGGAGCCTTGCTGCGAAGCGCCGAGGAGGGCAGGGCAAGAACCGCCAGCAGCGCGGCTGCGAATGCCGCGCACTTCAGGAAGAGATTTCGAACGCGCGGCGGAGGCGCTTCGCCGGCAGGCGCGAGATTCGCCGCAGCCGGGTTCTGCTGCTTCTGGCGCGCGAGCCGCAGAAAAAGCAGGATCGCGACCAGGAACAGACAGGAGCCAATCGCATAGTCCGCCTGTTTGGCCGCGCCCTCGAGAGCGGGATGACCAAGGGCGATCCGGTAATAAACGACGAGGACGCAGAGCCGGATGAAGTTGAAGAGATAGCCCAGCAGGACTCCGCCGGCCACATACGCGGCCCACCGGCGAAAGGAAACGCGCTTGAGATAGCCGAGCACCAGCGCCATATATCCCAGGGCAACCGCGCCGCGAATGCCATCGCAGCCGGGCGCGATAAACATGCCGAAGTCCGGCGAGAACATGAGGCGCAGTTGCGGGGTTGCCGGCGCAAAATGGATCAGCATAGCGAAGGAACGCGCGACGCGGGCCGAGATGTTTTGCAGCGGGATATCGATCATGCTGCTGGAAAGAATGGGCACCGGCTGGGAAAGCAGCAGCAGCCCCAGCGGAAACCATGCCTTGCGCCACACGCGCGCGCCGGCAAAAAGCAGGACAACGCCGCTGCCATAGACATAAACAGGCAGCGACAGCGGGATGAGAGAAACCAACGCTCCTCCGCCGGTGACGAAGAACAAGGCGCTCTCGCGAATCAAACTGAGGAGGAAGGAGAATCCGATCGCAAGCAGGCCCCACCATGTTCCGCGCATCTGCCAGCCGTTTTGCCGCCAGACGCGGAGGGTGAGCGCAATGCTCACGGGAGGAATCAGCATCCCGATGGAGCGCAGGGGATCGGTCGTCCAGCAGCTCCAAAGCAAAGCGATCTCGCGATAAATCCCCAGACAGCCAGCCGCCGCGAGAATGGCGATGCAGCACCAGAGCACAAGGGGCGGCGCAGAAGGTCGGCTGGATTCCAGTTCTGACTCGACGGGAGCCGGTGACTCGATCTCCAGATTTTCCGCCATGAGCGCTGCCAATCCTTTGTTGGATATCATCGCATCTCGCCGCTCTACGGCGATTGTGGTGGCCCGGCCAGTGGCGTTTTTACGGGCGCCGCGATTCCGATAAACTGCGTGAGCGTATTCTTGCCGGAGTTCGACACCCAAATGCTTCCGCTGGCATCGATGGCGAGGCTGTAGGGTTCGAGAAGGGAAGCGTCGGCGCCAAATCCGCTCGAAGGCGAGAGGAAAGTTCCAGATGCGGAGCTGGAGGCGCCTTCAATCTCAGAAAGGGAGTTGCCCCGGTAGTTGGCGACCCAGACCGTCCCGGCGCCGTCGATCGCGATTCCCTGAGGATGGTCCACCCCTCCGCCCTCGGCGGCATCCAGTTCCAACGTTCCGCATGTATTCACCTCGCTGATGCTGTTGCCGTAGAAATTCGCGACCCAGACGTTGCCGTTCCGGTCAGTGGCAATGCCGGACGCTCCATTGCAGTCGCAGTCGTAGTCGGTCACCTGTGAGCCATCCGCCGAGATTTTGGTGATGGGGACTTCGCCAGCCTGGTTGGCCACCCAGGCGTTTTGATTGGCATCGATTGCCAGCGCGACGGGGAATGCAAGGGACGCGCCACCCCAGCCGCTGGAGCTCGAAACCGGCAGGCCGGAGCTGTCCAACAGCGTGACCTTTGAGTCGCCATAGTCGGCAAACCAGATATTGCCGCGCATGTCAGCGGCGACCGCGATGGGAAAGTCGATGCCGCCGCCGGTGAGTCCGGAAGCAATGGCTTGGCCTGAGGAGTTCAGCTCTGTTACGTTGCCGAGCCCGTTGTTCGCGGTGGTTTGCTCGTTGGCGATCCAGACATCGCCCTCGCTATCCAAGGCCATGCCGTAGGACTGGTTGATGCCGGCCCCGGTGATCCCGTCAGGGAAGATGGCAGCGCCAAGGGGAGAAAACTCCGACACGACGTTGAAGTAGCTTGAGACCCAGACATCTCCGGATGCGGCAATGCCGACTGAGGTGGGCAGGTCCATGCCTCCGCCCGAGATCGTGTTATAGAGCATCCAGTCCGGAGGCGCCGCAATGAGGGCCGGAGAGAACACGGCGCTGCTCGCGGCCAGGGCGTATATGGCCGCAACGTTATTGCCGGGCGAGTGCGCAATATTGAACGCAGCAGCCAGCGTGTCGGAGGGAACGGCGCTGCCCGCGGTTGCGGCGTTAAAGAGCGAAGCGCAGGAGTCGCCGCCTGCAGATCCAGTGCAGGAGGCCAGTGCATTGGCCAGCGTGTTCAGCTTGCCGGTGGGCACGGCCAGCGTGGAGGGAATGCCCGATCCCGGCGAAACGCCAGTAGTTGCATTCGCCAGGCTATTCGCCGTGAGGAAGGCGTTATCCAACCCCGTTGTGTTGGTGCAACTGGCGCCCACATTGACGCCGCTTGACATAAACGGAGCCAGCGCCCAAACGGAGGCCGCGGTTGTGACTTCGTTCAGGACGAAGGAGCTGCCGGCATTGACGCTGCCGCAGGGGCCGAGTGCGGCCATGAGCCAGAGAGAGGAATTGGCCGCGGAGGCTGCGCCTGGCTGGCCGCCCTTGGAGATCAGATAGACAGGCGCCTGCGCCGAGGGACAGGTGTATCCGGCGGGAACGGTAAAGGTTCCATCGGCGCCAGTGGACACAGCGGCCGGCAGCAGCGGCGTCGACGTGGAGCCGTTGCCGCTGTTCCCCGCGGCATAGAGTTGCACGGATGCCTGGCTCACGGGCTGCGAGGCGGCAAGGACCGTTCCGTGGAAGGATACTCCCGCCACGGGAACTCTTGCCGGACACGATACCGGCGTGCTGGAGCTGGAACTGGCGCTGCAACTCCCGCCCGACGAGCCAGAGGGAGAAATGCCGCCGCCGCAACCGCCCAGGGCAGCCAAAGAGAATGGAACCGAAAACAAGAGAAGAATACGCGGAAGCTTCACGGCCGCATACTCCATTCTAAGAACGGGCAGGATCGGCTCGCATCTCGAAAGCTACCTCTTGCGGCTGTGCGCCGCCCGTACACTCGCTGCCAGCGCGCCTGCGCCGCCCACCAGCGCCAGTACGATGGTCGGGTCTTCCGGCGAATCCTCACATCCGCCCTGGGCGCGCACGGGAAGAACAACGGCGGCCAGCATCAAGGCCAGGAGAAGACAGCAACGGCGAATCATACGGATCTCCTTCCCTTCATCGACGAATGGTGAACGCAAATCCAGTCGCTCCCGTGGGGCAAACTCCACGGCAATTGCCACTAGAATACACGGAAAGCTGGCTGGGATTGGTATTCCTCGAAAGGGTGATACCAGAACGGTTACTTACAAGACCGCCTGAAGCGGGCCGGGCCAGGCGCGATACCCGTCTGTTGCGGCTCAAATGCTTGTGGGGATCTGCAGACTGGATATTGAGCAGAAGTGTGCGGAATTTTCCTGGGGCTGCACTCAAACGGGTGGCTTGGAACCCTCCTGCGACCGGATGAAACGCCGCACGAAGCCGTTCAACGATTGGCAGAGCTCGAGCGATCGAAGATATGGCCCATCTTTTCCTGTTTCGTCCGCAGATATCGTTCGAAGGTCTCCTGCGATTCGACCTCGGCCGACACGCGCTCCGTCACGGTGATTCCCGCCGACTCCAGCGCGGCCACCTTCTCGGGATTGTTCGTCATCAGCCGCACCCGCGAGACGCCCAACAGCTTGAGCGCCTCGGCGGCCAGCTCGTACGCGCGGCAGTCCGCCGCAAAGCCGAGCTCCTCGTTTGCCTCCACCGTATCGAACCCCCGATCCTGCAATTCGTAAGCCTTCAGCTTGGCCATCAAGCCGATTCCGCGGCCCTCCTGCTGCTCATAGAGCAGAATGCCCGCGCCTTCTTCGGCGATCTTCGCCAATGCCAGCTCCAGTTGCAGACGGCAATC
The DNA here is from genome assembly GCA_049522315.1 of Occallatibacter sp. GTDB lineage: Bacteria > Acidobacteriota > Terriglobia > Terriglobales > Acidobacteriaceae > Telmatobacter. The sequence continues at coordinate 84,467 of JBEKNY010000010.1, read as the reverse complement.
GCAGCGCAGCGATCCGAAGACGTCGCCCGTGAGGCACTGCGAGTGAATGCGAACCAGCGGCGGCGCGGAGTGCACGTCGCCCATCACCAGTGCGACCAGGCCCTCGATGGTTCGGGCCGGTTCGCAGCCGGGTTGGCTTTCGGTCCGAATGCCTTCGAAGCCCAGAATGCGAAAAGCTCCCCAGCGCGTGGGAAAGTCCGCTTCGGCGATCCGCTTCACGCTCTCGAATCCCATGCTTCCATTCTACGAGGCGTGGACAAATCCGGCCTGGAGCACGGTATTTTCGCCTTCCGGCGGCGCCACGCGATACATTGATGGGGTGACCGACAATCTTATCTGGATCACGCTGCTGGTCAAGCTGGGCGTGGTTGCCTCAGTAGCCAGCGTGCTAGCGCGCGTAACCACATTCCGGCGCCTTTTTTTTGCCGAGAAGCGCAGTCCCCGTCAAACCCTGGCGCTGCTGGCTTTTTTCCTAGTGCCGCTCACTCTCGGGGTTTGGTTTCGGTTCCGGGTCCCCAACTTTCTCGCTGCCGACATCTCCTTTGAGACTGTCGTTCTTCTCGGCCTGCTTATCGGCCCCGGCTGGGCCGTGCTTAGCGGCGCGGTTCTGTCGGTTCCCGCCGTGCTTCACCACGAGTTCCTCGCGCTACCGTTCAACGTTGCGCTCGGTTTTGCTGCCGGCATGATCGGCCGCTTAGTCGAAAAGGAAGAAATCTGGTCATTCACTCCATTCATCGACCTGAGCCTCTATCGGTGGGTGCGCCGCAACCTGATCAAACCGCGCATCGACCGCCAGATTCTGCTCCTGGTCCTGATCGCCGTCATGGAGATGGTTCGTGACTGGATTGCTCACACCTTCCCGCATCGTTTGTTCGCGCTGGTTTCTGACCGAATCTGGCTGCAGGGGCTGGTATGGCTCTGCGCGCCGATCAACGTGGGCATCGCGCTGAAGGTGTGGAACGCCCTCCGCGTCGAAATGTCGCTCGAAGAGCAGAAGCGGCTCGTGCTCGAAGCCCGCCTCGACGCCTTGCAGCGCCAGATCAATCCGCACTTCCTTTTCAATACCCTCAACTCCGTGGCCTCACTGGTGCGCAGCCAACCGGAGCTGGCCCGCCAGATGACCGTCAAGCTGGCCGGCATCCTCCGCGCCCTGCTCAAGGACCACGATGCCTACGTCCCCTTTCGCGAGGAGCTGAAGTTTACCGACGACTATCTCGACATCGAGGTGGTCCGCTTCGGCGCCGACAAGCTGTGCGTCGAAAAGGACATCGACCCGCTCACACTCGAGGTTCTGGTGCCCAGCATTCTGCTGCAGCCGCTCATCGAGAACAGCATCAAGCATGGCCTGGAACCGCGTATCCAAGGCGGCACTATTACCCTGCGCAGCCGCCTCGAAGGCGAACGAATCTCCATTGAAGTCTCCGATGACGGCGTGGGCATGACCGGCAGCCCGGACTCAGCGATTCGCCGAACCGGCGCAGGCATCGGCATGAAGAATGTGCAGGAGAGGCTGGAGGTGCTCTACGGTAACCAGGCCCGCTTCAACGTGGTCAGCAACCCTGGCCGCGGCACGGTCGTCTCCATTGAGATTCCGGCATCAATGGCCGGATCACGCTGAGTAACCCATCAGGGCAGACGCCGCCAACAACCTTATTAAGGGATGTTTTTGGTTGGCAGTGGAGCGGTCTTCCCGCAAGGCGCCTGCAGCCGATTCTGGCTCATCCAGGCATTCACTTCATCCTGTCCAAGCGCGTCGTCAAAACCGATCCACCGCGGCGGCAGCGCGAACACATACTGGCCGTTGCCGCCCAGTTCCTCAGGACCGATCGGCGCCGCGCTTACCGACATAGTCACCGCCGCCACCTGCTTCCATTCCGCTGGCGTGAAGACCATGATGGGAATGTCCTGGTAGGGTTTTTCCTGCGTCCAGCCCGGATGGCGGATGAGCAGTTGCGGGCCGTGAACGGCCTGGCCGGAACTGAGGATGGCGCCGTTCCATCGCTCAGAGACGATCATGTACCCCTTCCAACTTGAAGGCAGAACAAAACAAAAACCATATTGGGCATTGCGGTAGACGATGGTGGTTTGCGGGGCGGCTGGTTGGGGCGCCTGGGCCGGAGCAGTCTGCGCACTCGCACGCGCCGGCTGCATCGCGGCGCAAGCAAGCAGGATAGGAATAACGGAGAGAAATTTCATGGCCACTCCCTTCGCTTCACATCTCCGCCTTAGGAGAAACTCGCCAAGTGGCCAGTCAGGGCCGCACGGTCAGGCGGTTTTTGTGCTCGGCCCGTGCAGTTGATTGTATTCTCAATCCATGGTGCGCTTCACGGTGCTGGCCTCGGGATCGAAGGGCAACAGCACGGTTGTCTCCGGCGGCCGCACCCGCATCCTCGTCGACGCCGGTCTGAGCTGCCGCGAACTCTTCCGGCGCATGCGGCTTGCCGGCGAAGCCCCCGAAACCCTCGACGCTATCGTCATCACGCACGAGCACCAGGACCACGTGAGCGGCCTTGCGGTCACCGCCCGCAAGCTCGGCATTCCGGTTTATTTTACCGAGGGCACGCATCGCGCCTGGATGCGCTGGCTGACCCCGCGCCGCCAGATGACTTACGCCCAATGGCTCGAGCTCTGCCGCAAACAGGCTGCCGAGCGCGAGGCCGAGCCGGAAACCTCAGCCGCTGAAGGCCCTGTTGAAGAGAGCGATCCGGAAGAAGTAGAGGCCGATAGCCAGTCCCAGGCCCACGGAAGCGTCCAGCTTAAGAACGCGGAGCCCGGCCCGGCTACGGCTTCGACGGAACCACCGTCACTGAAAGAAGACCCCACCTGGTTGCCGGCGGTCGAGTACTTCCAGGCAGGCCAGCCCTTTGCGATCGGAGACATCGGCCTAAGTCCCTTCACCATTCCCCACGATGCCGCTGACCCGGTGGGCTTTATCTTCAGCGCCGAGGGCATCCGGCTGGGCTTCGCCACCGACCTCGGCTACATCCCGCCCAACGTCAGGGAACAGCTCCAGAACCTCGACCTGCTCCTGCTCGAATCCAACCACGACCTGGAGATGCTTCGCGACGGCCCCTACCCCTGGGCAGTCAAGCAGAGGGTACTTTCGCGTGTTGGCCACCTCTCCAACGAGGCCACAGCAGAGTTCCTCTCCACGGCCTACGACGGCCAAGCCGCCTACGTGATTCTAGCGCATCTATCTGAAAACAATAATCTTCCTGAGTTGGCCAGGCTCGCGGCCGAACACGCTCTCTTGGGCCGCGCCAGCCTTTTGGCCAACCGCCTCTTGCTCGCGGAGCAGCATCAGCCGCTTTCTACTATCAGTCTTTAGCCGGAAGGAGTTACAATCGTAAATACGTAACGGCCACAAATTCAACATGTGAGATGGGCCGGAGCCAAGCGCCAGGCAAAGTGCCCTGACGGCGTGTATTAGCGGGGCGCTATGCATCCGCAGCAGTGGATGGGGCGTCCAATTGGGTAGCTTCCAAATCCGGTCACCAAGCGGAAGCTCCGGTTTGAACTGAATTTTTTGCAAGGTGAGTTTTTATGTCAACGGCAAGCAGCCGATGCACCGATCGTGTCGTAGGCGCAATTCTGGCAAGCTGGCGTTATGACATCTCGGGGATCTCTCCGGAGATGCGCCGGGACTACGAGCTTCATTTTGCCGAATGCGCCCATTGCAGCGCGCGTCAAAGGTTCCATCGGAGCCTTGACGTTACGCTCGCGGTCTTGACCTCAACCGCCGCTCTTTTCTTTCTCTTCGCCCTCGCTGTTCTCAAGCATATCCGTCCCCTGGAGCACGTGGCCTTCAAAGTTTTGGGTCTGGACATCTTCGATATGTACCACATGCTGATTTCGGCGGGCATCGCAGGACTTTGCTTCTCGCTCGTCGCCATGGCGCTAGTGCTGATGGCTACGCCAGCCCCGTCGTACTTGGGCGGCATCGCCGCCGAGCACCGGCGGCTGATCGAGCAGCGCGTGGCGGCCATCCGTTCGCTGCGTCCCCGCTGACGCCAAATCTCCCTTCCCATGCATAGGCCTCCCCGTGCGGGAGGCCTTTGTGCGATCGGATTTGGTGCGGATTACTTGGTGATCGGCACGCGCAGGTCGCCGTCGGCCGTCTCGTTCGCCTTCTCGATATTCAAAATGGCGCAGCGCGAGCGATACATCGCGCCGCCGAAAGGCAACACCGAGATTCCGTATAATTAGAGCAAATCAGGAATAAAAAAGAGATTCCGGCCTAAGAAAGAGAGTATTGAATGTACAAAGTCGTTTTGCTGCGCCATGGAGAGAGCATCTGGAATAAGGAAAACCTGTTTACCGGCTGGACAGACGTTGACCTGTCGGAGAAGGGCATAGAAGAGGCCACGCGGGCGGGCCGGACGTTGAAGGAGCAGGGATTTTCCTTCGACATCGCCTTCACCTCGGTGCTGAAGCGCGCGATACGCACTCTGTGGATCACGCTGGACCAGATGGACCTGATGTGGATCCCCGTCGAGCGCGACTGGCGGCTGAACGAACGGCATTATGGGGCGCTGCAAGGCCTGAATAAAGCTGAGACGGCAGCGAAGTACGGAGAGGATCAGGTAAAAATCTGGCGCCGCAGCTACGATATTCGCCCGCCGGCGCTGGAAGAGGCCGATCCGCGCTATCCGGGGAAGGACCCGCGCTATCACAACCTTACCAAGCAGCAACTTCCCCTCAGTGAATGTCTGAAAGACACGGTCGACCGCTTTCTGCCGTGTTGGCACGAGGTGATCGCTCCCAGCATCCGGTCAGGAAAGCAAGTATTAATCGCGGCCCATGGCAACAGCCTGCGGGCGCTGGTGAAGTATCTTGAAGACGTTCCGGACGAGAAGATTGTCGATCTCAACATTCCGACAGGCGTGCCGATGGTGCAGGAACTCGACGAAAACCTGAAATCGATTCGCCATTATTATCTGGGAGACGCCGCACAAATCGAGCAGGCGGTCAATAAGGCTGCGAGCACGGGCGGCACGAGTCGTTAATAGGCCAAAGGCGCGCGCAATTCGCGTCTACTTTGCATTGTCGAAGTGCTGCATCTGCGACAGGATTTTGTTGTACCGTTGTTCGATGCCGCCGCGCGTGCATCGCAGCACAAAGCTGTTCACGATGTTTACTGGAAGCCGCTGCGATGGGACGGGGCCCAGCGCCAAGAACACAAAGGCGTTGGATAACGCGGTCACCACGAGCAATCTGCCGGTCCATTTGCTTGGAACCGACACAACGAGCAGAAGAATTGCGGCAGTCAGGTAATTGAGATATGGCGCATCCGAAATCAGGCTGAAGATAAAGAAGAGCGATCCCGGCGCGATCCAGATGAGCAGCGACTTGATGCGCCAGTCGCTCCCATTGCGAAAAGTGTTTCTGAAGGCCAGGCCCAATACAGACCAGAAACCGACGACCAGAGGCAGGACGTAGCGAACAGGATTCGCCAGCGTATACATTCTCACTCCGGTCAGGATAGATTGCTTTTTTGAAACGTACGTAACGTAAGCGGCGAACGCCTTCAGGCCGTCGTCGTAACGCTCAAATGCAACCCAGGTGGGGATGAGCCAGCCTATACAGAACAGCGTGATCAGCGACAGGAAGACAACTGCCTCCTTGCGCGGCATGTGGAAGATGGCGAAGTAAAGCACAAGAGGTATCAGGAACATCCCGTCGGTCGGCCGTAATCCGGCGCCTATGGCAAACAGCAGTGCCGCCAGCCACAGCAACCACTTTGCCCGGTCGCGCTCATAACAGAGAAGGGTAAAGTAAGTAGCTACGGGAAAGACGATCTGCGAGGCGTAGGTGCTGTGTATCTCGCCGGAAAACCAAATATAGAAAATCGTCGAGTAAGCCAGCGCCGCCAGGAAAGCATTCACCCGGCCGGTGAAGAAACAGGCCGTGAAATAGAAAACGACGACCCCCGCCACCGAGAACAGAATGTTCATCACCGTAATGGCCAGCACCGGATCGGAAAATAAGCCGGCAACCCGGTTGAACAGCCAATAACCTGGGGCCTGGATGATGTAGGTTTTCGCTTCAATACAGGCGATGTGGTTAGGGCCGTCTCCGAAATACAGCGGGCCGCGGCACAGAATGCGCGAAACCAGGACGAAGACCGCGAGAATCGCCGGAAAGGTGAAGTCCCAAGCAATCCCGGCAAATCCGGCTGAAGGAACAGGCTCAGACCTTGTGCCCATGCAGCCCCCGGGAGCGGATAAAAAATGCGTGCCCAGATTCGCATGCGCTGCGCCTCCCAGTGGCGCTTCCTCACGGGAAGCGGCCGCTCGGAAGCGCGGCGCTGAACTGGCAGCGAATCTGGAGAACGCCACCCTATGCTTCGTCGTAATTCAGGCCCTCGAGCCCCAGGTAGACCGCGCCCGATCCCAGTTCCTCTTCAATGCGCAGCAACTGGTTGTACTTGGCGATGCGGTCGGTGCGGCTCGCCGAGCCGGTTTTGATCTGGCCCACGCCGGTCGCAACCGCAAGGTCGGCGATGAACGTGTCCTCGGTTTCGCCCGAACGATGCGAAATCACTGAGGTGTAGCCGTAACGGCGGCCCAGTTCGATCGCTTCCAGAGTCTCGGTGATGGTGCCGATCTGGTTGAGCTTGATGAGGATGGAGTTGGCTACGCCCTCTTCAATGCCGCGCTGCAACAGCTTGATGTTGGTGCAGAAGATGTCGTCGCCGACTAGCTGAATGCGGCCGCCGAGCTGGTCGGTCAGGATGCGCCAACCCTCCCAGTCGTTCTCGGCCAGGCCGTCTTCGAGGGAGACAATCGGGTACTGGCGGATCCAGTTGTCGTAGAACCGGACCATGTCTTCGCTCGACAGCTCGCTCTTGTCGCCTTTCTTGAAGACGTACTTTTTCTTCTCCGCGTCGTAAAACTCGCTCGACGCCGGATCGAGTGCGATGGCGATCTGGTCGCCGGGCTTGTAGCCGGCCTGCTCGATGGCCTCGAGGATCAGCTCGATGGCCTCGCTGTTTGACTTGAGCGAAGGCGCAAATCCGCCCTCGTCGCCCACCGCCGTGTTATAGCCCTTCTTCTTCAGCACGCTCTTTAGTGTATGGAAGGTCTCAGCCGCCCAGCGAAGCGCCTCGCTGAAGCGCTCCGCACCGACGGGCATGATCATGAACTCCTGAAAGTCGACGTTCGAGTCGGCGTGCGCGCCGCCATTCAGCACGTTCAGCATCGGAGTCGGCAGGATGCTGGCGTTGATCCCGCCCAGATAGCGATACAGCGGAATCTCCAGCGTCTGCGCCACAGCGCGCGCCGCGGCCATCGAGACGGCCAGAATCGCATTCGCGCCCAGTTTGCCTTTGTTTGGCGTTCCGTCCAGCGCAATCATCGACTGGTCGAGCAGCCGCTGGTTGGCTGCGTCCATGCCTTCCAGCTCCGGCGCAATCACCGTCTCCACGTTGGCCACTGCCTGCAGCACGCCCTTGCCGCCGTAGTGGCTCTTGTCGCCGTCGCGCAGTTCCACGGCCTCATGCTCGCCCGTCGAAGCGCCCGAAGGCACAATGGCGCGGCCCATCGCACCGCTCTCCAGGATCACATCCGCCTCGACGGTCGGATTGCCGCGCGAATCCAGAACTTCACGGGCACCTATGGCAACAATCTCAGTCATATCGCTCCTCACAATGCGGTGCTGCAGCCGGTCATTCAGTTGGGGACGGCGAACCACGGCAAGAGCCTCTCCGGCGGCGCTTTGAATACTATTCAAAAGCCCCTGCGCGCGCACAAAATCACCTCTCCGTCCAGCGAAAGAGTGCATGGGTAAAAATAGCTTCTATCCGTTCGGATTCTAGCAAACCGGGCGTGCGCGATCCGTGTGGCGACGGTCACACCCTGACTGACCACCGCCACATGCCCCTGGGGGTAACGGTGTTGATTCTTGGCGCCCAGGGCACGCGGCCCTGTCGCCCGCCGGCCCCAGCCTCCTCCACGCGCGCTACGCTTATCTTGGGTAGGTTTACGTTCAAGCCGGGCCGGCGCAAACCGGGCGCGGAACTTTCCTGTCTTTGAAGTGTCTAACTTGGGTGAGGAGATTTTTGCCTGCGAAAACTCCGGGGTGGAAATCCAGGGTTCCCAGCGACGGGTGGTACGAAGAGCCTGAACCGTTGCGGGTGAAAAGGAGATCGCAATGAAGCGGACCATGTTTGTCTTCGCCTTGTTGGCCGCAACTGCCGCCGCATTGGGAGCGCAGCAGGCGAGCCAGTCGAATCCCTACGAGGGCACTTCGAATCCTCCTCCTGACGACAGCATCACCACGCCGGCGCCTCAGCCTGAGCTGGCAGCCAAACCCTCGCCCAGCCATCCGGCTGATGTGCAGCCCGCAGCCCCGGCTCAGCCGCAATCGGCCGCGCAACCGGCATCGCACTCTCTTGACGGGTCGCTTTACACCATTCCTTCCGGACAAGCCGACGGTACGGACGACGGCATCGTGCAGGTCGCGCCAGACACGTCCTCTCAACCGGCCCTCAATGAGCGCTCCGCCACGAGCGATCCCGATGCAGACATCGTCCATCCGGCTCCGCTGGCGCCGGGTGAGCTTGGCGAAGGAGCGGTCATCCGTGTCCGTCTTCTGGACCGCCTCTCCACGGCCGGGAACCAGAACGGCGATCACTTCCGCGCCCGCGTTGCCTCTGACGTGATCCAGGACGGCCAGGTCCTCATTCCTGCTGGCGCTGAGATCGACGGTCAAGTGGTCTCGGTATCGAGCGGCCACCTCGGCGGCCATGGGTCGATGCGCCTGCGGCCCGATACGGTAATCCTCCTCGACGGTTCGCGTTTCCACCTTTACGCCCAAACCACCGGCGCGCCCGGCTCCACTGACCGCGTCGGCAGCGAGGGCGCCATCACGCCCGGCTCGCGCCTGAAGAAAGATGGCATTGAGTACGGTGGCGCGGTCGGAGTGGGAGCAGTCACAGGAGCCGTCCTCGGCGGGCCAGGTGGCGCGCTCGCCGGAGGCATCATTGGCGCCGGAGTGATCACGGTGCACTTGCTGGTGGACCATCCGCAGGCCACGCTCGAAGACGGCACAGTTCTTCTCTTCACGTTGAGCGAACCACTCAACCTGGTCCCGGCTACCGCTCAGGCAACCCCTCTCGTTCCAACCAGTCCAACCGCTGCTTCCAGTCCAACCGAGAACTAGGGAGGGGCAAGAAACCTGGCGCGCCGCAAGCTGAACCGTCCCTGCGCGCCTCTCCACATTTACACTGGAGAACGAATACCCGTTTCTCAGTTCGAGCGCTGAGTTCATTGCCGAATGCGCCGGGCATCCGGGCGCTCGTGCGGAAGAGGAAAAAGCTGGAAGCTGGAGCCTGAGGGCTGATGGCCAAAAGGCAAAAGCTGCTGGCAGTTGGTACCTGGAAGCTGGAGTTATGGATAAGTTCGTCATTCGCGGCGGCAACCCCCTTGCCGGTACGATTCGCATTTCCGGCGCCAAGAACTCGGCGTTGCCCTGCATGGCCGCGGCTCTGCTCACTGAGGATGAAGTTACGCTAGAAAACATCCCTCGGGTGCGCGACATCGAGACCGAACGGCGGCTGCTCGCTTCCATGGGCGCTGAGGTCGAGTTGCATGGGGGCGAGACGAAGGACCGCACCACCATTGGTTGCCGCAGACTCTCCGATCCCGTTGCCCGATACGAAATCGTCAAGACCATGCGCGCCAGTTCGCTGGTCCTCGGCCCGCTTCTTGCCCGCACCGGCATGGCCCGAGTCGCCATCCCCGGCGGATGCGCCATCGGCGGCAGGCCCATCGACCTGCACATCAAAGGCCTGGAAAAGATGGGCGCGGCCATCGCGCAGGAGCACGGTTATATCGAGGCCCGAGCAGGCCGCCTGCGTGGCGCGCATCTGGTCTTCGACAAAATCACCGTCACCGGAACGGAAGATCTGCTCATGGCGGCCGTACTCGCCGACGGCGGCACGCTGATGGAGAACTGCGCTCGTGAGCCCGAGGTCGTCGATCTTGCCGCGCTGCTCATTGCCATGGGCGCGCAAATCGAAGGCGCGGGCACATCCACCATTCGTGTCCGCGGCGTTTCCAGCCTTCACGGCGCACATTACCGCATCAACCCGGACCGCATCGAGGCGGGAACCTTCCTTGTGGCCGGCGCCATCACAGGCGGCGACCTCACGGTCGCCAACTGCAACACCGATCACCTAGGCGCCGTGATCGCCAAGCTTCAGGAGGCTGGTGCGCGCATTGACGTGCTCGGTCCCGATGCAGTCCGCGTCCGCGCCGCCGCCAAGCTGCGCGCCGCCGACATCTCCACCGAGGAGTATCCCGGCTTTCCCACCGATATGCAGGCGCAGTACATGGCCCTGGCCACGCAGGCGGAGGGCGTCAGCATGGTCCGCGAGAACATCTTCGAGAACCGCTTCATGCACGTGCAGGAGCTTGTCCGCATGGGCGCAAACATCAAAGTGGACGGAAGCACTGCCACGGTGCGCGGCCCGGCGCGGCTTTCCGCAGCCGCCGTCATGTGCTCCGACTTGCGCGCCTCAGCCTCACTCGTGCTGGCGGCGTTGGCCGCCGAGGGAGAGTCCATCGTAGACCGCGTCTATCACATGGATCGCGGCTACGAGCGCTTTGAAGAAAAGCTGCGCGGCGTAGGAGCCCAAATCCAGCGCATGGGCAACGTCTTCACGCCCAGGGAAGAAAAAGCCTTCGCCAACTGACCACTCTGGGTGGCCAACCAGCATCAGACGTCGCAGCTGCGCCGGGAATAAAGTCTTTTAACACCGCGCAACTAAATCCGCGCCCTTGAGTTGATAGAACTAGCTGCCCGGGGAACGCTCCAATTCCGGCACAACCAAAACCACGGAGGTAAAGATTTCAGTGAAAAAGACTGTATTGGCAGTGCTGCTCGCTCTGTGTCTCACTCCTGCGGTTTCAATGGCACAGGTGATCGTCCGCATTGCGCCGCCCGCGCCCGTCGTCGAGTACTATGGTCGCCCCCCGCACCCTGGATGGGTGTGGATCGACGGCTATCAGAACTGGAATGGGCACCGTTACGTCTGGGTCAGAGGCCATTGGGCCCACCCGCCGCGTCCCGACGCCGTATGGGTCGCCCATCGCTGGGAACAACGCGGCAATGGCTGGGTTCTGGTCGAAGGCCATTGGCGGTAGCCGGGAGCTCACGATTAAACGGGAATGGAAAAGCGGGGCGCGAGCCCCGCTTTTCTTGCGCGCAAGTCAGCCTTACACCGCGAATATTTCTTGCGCCTCGCCTAATTGCATATACAATATAAGTGAATGGCGATCTCGTACGACCCCGCCAAGAATCAGCGCAATATCCGCGAGCGTGGGCTTTCCTTCGACAGGGCGGCTGACTTCGATTTTTCCACGGCCGTCTTTCATACAGAGATTCGCAATGGCGAGCTGAGACGCATCGCGGTCGGATACCTGGACAAGCGGCTGCATCTGCTCTGCTATGTTCCCAAACCCGACGGCATCCGAGTGATCGGTTTTCGCAAGACCAACAAGAGGGAGGTAAAACGCTATGGCAAAGCGCAAACCATCACGGAAACCATTAACTGACGCGGACGGAGAAGTGCGAGAGCTGACAGCAGCGGACGCCGCTGAGGCTAAACCCTTTTCCGCGTTGCCCGCCGCCGAACAAAAGGTGCTTCTCTCGCTCCGCAAGCGCGGTCCACAGAAGACGCCAAGGAAGGTTCCGATCTCCATCCGCCTGTCGCCCGACGTCGCAAGAGGGCTTCGCGCTACTGGAACCGGATGGCAGCGCCGGGCGGACGATGCACTGCGGTCCTGGCTGCGTCGCAGCAAGGCCGCGGGCGCGCGGTAGTAGAACTCACTGGATCTCGATTACATCCGACGCCGCTGCAGCCGCCTTCTCGGCCTGCTCCATCAATTTTTCAGCCATGGCGTAGAACGCCGCTGCCTGCGGGCTCTTGGGTCCGGCCAGCGCCACCGGCAGCCCGCGGTCTCCGCCTTCGCGAATCGCCGGTATCAACTCGATCGATCCAAGAAACGGCACGTTGAACTGCTTGGCCGTGCGCTCCGCGCCGCCGCGCGAGAAGATGTCGATCTCGTGGTGGCAATGCGGGCAGGTAAAGTGGCTCATGTTCTCCACAATCCCCAGTACCTCGACGTTCACCTGCGCAAACATCTCCAGAGCCTTGCGCGCGTCCTCCAGGCTCACGTCGCTGGGCGTCGACACTACGACTGCGCCGGTCAGCGGTACGGTCTGCACCAGCGAAATCGCCACGTCGCCCGTTCCCGGCGGCAGGTCCACGATCAGGTAATCCAGTTCGCCCCAATTCACTTGTTGCAGGAACTGCCGGATAATCTGATGCAGCATCGGCCCGCGCATCACCATCGGCTTGTCGCCTGGCGAAATGTACCCGATCGAGATCGTCTTGACGCCGTGCGTCAGGTTGGGCTCGATCACGCTGCCTGCGCCCACCTTCGGCGGCTGCGAACTGCCCATCATCAACGGCACGTTGGGCCCGTAGACATCGGCGTCCATCAGCCCTACGCGCTGCCCGAGTTTTGCCAGCGCGATAGCCAGGTTGACGGCTACCGTGGTCTTGCCCACGCCACCCTTGCCGGAACCGATTGCAACAATTTTCTGAACGCCGGGCAAAGCCACCGGCGAAGGCATGGAATGGGAATGGGCCATCGTCTTTTGTTTCTCCTTGCCGGATTTCTATGGTTCGAACGTCTTGCTTGTCAGTGTTTCTCTTGTTCGCCGTCCAGCGCGGCGATCGTCAGTTTCGCCTCTTTGCGCCGCGCGCTCTCGCGCTCACGGTGCTCGCGCCGGCGCAGCGCGTCTTCATAGCGGCGCATCTCGTCTGGAGTCTCCGGTTTCACTTTCGGAACATTTTGTACTCGTCCATGCTCGTCCATTGCCACAAACACCAGGTAAGCGCTGGCCACGTGGGATACGGCGCCGGTCCGCGTGTTCTCTGACCACACCTTTACCCCAATTTCCATCGAACTCGTGAAGGCGCGGTTCACGCTCGACTTGAGCGTGACCAGGTCGCCCAGGCGCACCGGTTGGATGAAGTCGATGTGGTCCATGGCGGCTGTCACTACGTGCGTGCGCGCGTGCCGGTACGCCGCCATGGCGCCGGTTAAATCGATGAAATGCATCAGGCGCCCGCCCAGCAGGTTGCCCAGCATGTTGGTGTCGTTGGGCAGAATGATCTCGGTCATCTCTGACTGCGTGCTCGCCACCGTGCGCATCCTCGGTTGGATTTCCTGGCTGCTCATGCCGCCTCCGCTCTATGTGCCATTCTCTCTCTGGTTTCGCCGTCTCGATCTCGGGCCGGGTACAATGGAACTGGCGGCAGATTCGGTCTGGAACCTTCGCCGTTACGTCTAGTTCCAGTTTCAGCAATCCCCGCCAAAACCGCAAATCCCCCAGTGTCCGGTAGGACAGGACCGATCCAGACACGAGCAAGATGGACAAGATCATAGGATTAAGAGAGATTCTCGTGCTCGACCCCAACAGTAGCTTCGCACGCTACGGACTCGCCATGGAGCTGGCGAGCCGGGGCGACACGGCGGCCGCGCTTGCCGAATTTGACGCGCTGCTGGCCAATGACCCGAACTACACTGCGGGCTATTTCATGGCCGCGCAAACGCTAGCCGGCGCAGGCAAAAAGCAAGAAGCGATCGAGCGTCTCAAGGCGGGCATCCGCTGTGCCGCGCACTGTGGTAACAACCATGCGGCCAAAGAGATGCAAGAGATGCTTGAGGAATTGGGCCCGTAGTGGGGGAACCGTCCGTACAGCCGGATTTCTTCGCCCGCTGCCGATCCCCGGTACTGGAGACCTAGACTGACCATCGCATGTACTGGGAATGCTAGGTATCTTCGCGCACCGAATTTGCGTCTAAAGGATCAATATGGCGAAATATTCAATCGTTGTACCCTTTCACAACGAAGAAGAGAACGTAACAATCCTATACGCGCGGCTCAAGCACGTCATGGAGCAGGTGGAGGACTCTTTTGAGTTGATTCTCGTCGATGACGGGTCCAGCGACCGGACGTACAAGCTCCTGGAAGAGATTGCTGCCGTTGATAGCCGCGTTTTGGTCGTCAAGCTCCGCCGCAACTTCGGCCAGACCTCGGCTTTGGCGGCCGGCTTTGACCACGCGTCGGGTGAGTTCATTCTGGCCATGGACGGGGATCTGCAGCACGACCCCAATGATATTCCCGCTTTTCTCGAAAAGCTTGACGAGGGCTACGACGTCGTCTCTGGCTGGCGCAAAGCGCGCATGGACAACTTCATGCTGCGCCGCCTTCCTTCCGCCTGCGCTAACTGGATGATGGCGCGGCTCTCCGGCGTCCCTATCCACGACTTCGGCACAACATTCAAGGCCTATCGCCGCGAGGTCATCCAGAGTATTCCGCTCTACGGCGAGATGCATCGCTTCATTCCCGCGCTCGCCAGTTGGTACGGCGCATCCATCTGCGAAATCCCCATCCGCAACGTCAACCGCGAGCGCGGCAGGAGCCATTACGGCTTGGGCCGCACCTTCCGCGTCTTCTTCGACCTGATGACCATTCGATTCCTGCTTAAATACATGAACCGGCCGCTGCATTTCTTTGGCGGCTTCGGCGTCTTGTGCATGTTCATCGGCAGCGTAATGGCCGCATCCCTGCTGGGCATGAAGCTCTTCCATCCGCAAATGGCCGTGATGCAGCATCACGGCCCCATGTTTGTCATTGCCTCGGTGCTCATTGTCTCCGGCATCCAGTTGCTTGCGCTGGGCCTGCTCGGCGAGCTGCAGGTGCGTCACTACTACAACAGCCAGCGTCCCGCCTCCTACGCTGTGGACCGCGTGGTGCGCCTGGTCACCGCCGACGAACAGACCTTGCTCTCCGATCGTCAGGACGAAATGCTGTAAAGGCGGGACTAATCCCTTGCCGTAGCCCGCCTTATTGGTTCATTCTTAAACCCAGCATGAAAGCTATCCAGATATATTCCACCGGCGGACCCGAGGTTCTTCAACTTGCCGATCTGCCTATCCCTCAGCCAGGGCCGGGCCAGGTCCTCATCCGCATTGAGGCCACGGGCGTCAACTTCATTGAAATCTACTTCCGCAAGGGCGTCTACAAGACCTCTTTGCCCATGACGCCGGGCAGCGAGGCAGCGGGTACGGTGGAGGAGCTCGGACCTGGTGTGACCGGATTCGCAGCCGGCGATGCGGTTGCTTCCACCAGCGTGATTGGCAGCTATGCCGAATACGCTCTCGTTCCCGCTGCGCAGTTGGTCAAGGTTCCGGACGGGTTGAGCCTGGAGTGCGCGGCCGCCGCCATGCTCCAGGGCATGACCGCGCATTATCTGGCCTACTCCACGTTTCCACTCAAGAAGGGCGACACGGCGCTGGTCCACGCCGGAGCCGGCGGTGTCGGCTTGCTGCTCACGCAGATCGCCACGGCGCAAGGCGCGCGCGTCATCACCACCGTCTCCACCAAGGCCAAGGCCGGGCTCTCCCGCGAGGCCGGAGCCTCCGACGTGATTCTGTATGAGAACCATGACTTTGAGGCCGAGGTCAAGCGTCTCACCGAAGGCAAGGGCGTCGACGTCGTGTATGACTCGGTGGGAAAGACCACCTTCGAAAAGAGCCTCAACTGCCTGCGCCCCCGAGGCATGCTGGCGCTCTTCGGCGCATCCAGCGGCCCCGTTCCGCCATTCGATCCCATGCAGCTCAATAGCAAAGGTTCGCTCTATCTCACTCGGCCCACGCTCTGGCACTACATCGCCACGCGCGCCGAGCTCGAGTGGCGCTCCGGCGACGTTCTCGGCTGGGCCGCCAAGGGCGAGCTCAAGTTGCGTACGGAGCATACCTATCCGTTGGCCGGCGCTGCCCAGGCTCAAATAGACCTGGAAGAACGCAAAACCACCGGCAAGATTCTGCTCGTGCCGTAAAAACAGCTTTCAGCCGTCAGCTCTCAGCCTTCAGCTTCTAAATTGTCAGTCCATCCGGAGCGCCAGGGGAAAAGCTGATAGCTGATAGCTGAGAGCTGAAAGCTGAAAAGACAATGTCGCGCATCTCTATCAAGCCCTCCGACCGCGTCTTCGTGCTCACCGGCGCAGGCATCAGCGCCGAGAGCGGCCTGCCCACCTTCCGCGCCGAAGATGGCCTGTGGGCCGGATATCGCGTCGAGGACGTGTGTACGCCCGATGCCTGGCGCCGCGATCCCGCCGGCGTCTGGGCTTTCTATTCGGCTCGCCGCGCGCAGGGCGCGAAGACCAATCCCAACCCCGCGCACATTGCACTCGCCGAGCTTGAAGCGCAGCTTCCCGGCCGCTATTTCCTCTGCACGCAGAACGTCGACGATCTGCACGAGCGCGCCGGCTCGTGCAACCTCGTCCACATGCACGGCGAGCTGGCCAAATCGCGCTGTGAGCGTGAGTGCGGCCGCCCGCCCGTCGAGGACCATGCCGTCTACGCGAGCCTCGACGAAGTCGCCCGCTGCCCTTGCGGAGGCCGTCTGCGCCCCCACATCGTCTTCTTCGGCGAGATTCCCCTCGAGATGCCGCGCATCGAGCGCGAAATCGCTAAATCCACGCTGATGATTGTCATTGGCACATCAGGCAACGTGTATCCTGCCGCCGGCTTCGTCCATTGGGCACGGCAAAGCGGCGCAAGCACGGTCTACATCGGCCCCGAGCCGCCGCTCAACGCCTCCGCCTTCACCTACATCGTCGAAGGCAAAGCCGGAGAAGTTCTCCCCGGACTCTTCGAAGTCCAGCAGTGATTCCGGATTAACAAGGCGAGGAATGTTTCTAAATCAGCGCTGCCTTTGTTCCGCCGCGAATCAAGCTGATAGCTGACGGCTGAAAGCTGAAAGCTCAGAACTTGAATCGATACCGCGCTTCCATCGCAAACATCCTCGGATCGTTCCAGTGAAATCCTCCAATGGTGATCGAGTTGTCTTGCAGCACGCGGTGATCGGTCACATTGATCACCGTCGCCGACAGCTTCCAGTTTTCGCCCAGCGAGTGCCCCACCGATGAGTCGAACGTCGTGTGCACCGGCAGATAATTCCCCTGGTATGGCCCCTCGCCAGAGCCGGCCAGCCCGTTCGAGAACCCCGATCCGTAGTACACGTTGGTCGAGAACCACGTGTGCGCGGGCAAATTGGCCGTGAACCCTGTATTCAGCGTGTCGCGCTGGTCGTGGTCGAGCGAAATGTACTGTGGCCCCAGGTCGCAAGCCGGGTCGTTCGGAATGCTACACGTGAACCCGCCGATAATATTCCCGCGCTGCTCGGCGATCTGGTTGGAGTAGGTCACGTAGAACTGCCCAAGGCGCCAGAGCGACGGCGAGTGCAGCGTCATCTCCCACGCGCGGACCAGCGCTCCGTCCACCGCGATGGGGAAATACATGTTCGATTCGCCGATATTCGAGTGGTCCAGGAAGTTGTTCACGCGGTTCTTGAAGGTGTCCACATCCAGCATCCATCCCCGGTAGGGAATCTCGATGCCGAATTGGTGCTCCTCGTCGCGCTCCGAGGGGATGGGTGTGAAGGCGTTTTCGCCGCCCCCAAGGCTGCTGGCGTAATTCAGCACGGGGCTTGAAACCGTCAGAATCGGCGCCGGCTGGGAGAAGTGTCCGTAAAACCCGCGCAGCACCCAGTTCAGCCGCGGAATCCGTACCGTCGCCCCGATGCGCGGGTAGATCGCGGTCTCGTTCAGATCCGCGCGGTAAATCGAGAACCGCTCGCCGCCCAGAAGCGTCACGTACTGGCCCAGCTGCAAATGATCGCCAAGGTAAAACTCTACCAATCCCGCGTTGGCGTTGCCTGGGGTGTTCGGATAGGTGACGTCGTTTTGGTTGTCGATTACGCCGAATAGATCGCGTTCCGCCTGAACGAACGAGTAAAGTCCGCCGGAAAAGCTGTCCCGGCCCAAATCGAGGTGGCCGTCGGCTTGCGCGCCTGCGTAATTCGAGTTTTGGTCCCAGGTTGTCGCCGCCGGCATGTCGTTGGGGCGGGAATTGTAGCCCGACTGGTTGAAGTGGTAGAACGGGGCCACCGAAATCAGCGCCCTGGGAGAAATCGTGTGCACCCAGTTGGCAATCGCGAACGAGTCGCGCTCCGACTGCGCGTCTCTCAATCCCGTGCTGCAGTAGTAATCCGAGCTGCATTCATAGTCGTTCGCGTCCGGGTCGTAAGGCACGTCGAAGTAGTCCTGCCGGAATTGCGCATCCACGCGCAGTTGATCTTTGGGCGTCTGGTTGCGGACCAGCGACACGAACCCGCTTTCTGAATTCGTCGCATCGTGATAGATCGCCGCAACCGGCGTGGCCAGCCCGTAATTCGACCTCGACCCGGTCGCGCTGGCGTACCACGCTGTATTCTCCGAGTGATCGCCGAGCGCAGCCTGCGCCTCGCCGGTGTAGAGGTTGCCTGCGTAAAGAAACAACTCGCCGTCGCGGTTGAACTCCCACCCGTTGCGCGGCAGCACATTGAACATGCCATAGGTACGGTCGCCCAGGTCTGCGTCATAGCTGCCGCGTTGGGTTTCCATGGAGTCGATGTCCTTGGGATCGATCTGCGGCCCCACGTTCGATGCGATCTTGGTATTGGGAATCGCCACGCCGTCGATCAACCAAGTCGTCTGGTGGCCGCCGCGCATGTGCAGCATGTCGTGCGTCATGTACGCGCCGGGAACGTAGTCGGTGATCATCTCCGTCCCGATGGTCCGGTCCGCGCCGGGCGTCTCTTCAATCATCTGCTGCGTATCTAGGGTTGTTGGTGTCACAGTGTCCGCCGTGCTCGCCGAAGCCTGCACCAGGACACTCGCGGTTGCCGGGCCGACGGCGAGTGGAACATGCAGAACCGGGTTCGTACCTGACTCCAGCGTGAGCGTCTGCGTTGACGTGGCAAACCCGTTGGCCTCCACTGTCAGCCGGTACACGCCGATCGGTGCTTCGGGCAGCTCAAATTCCCCGTCGGTATTGGTTGTCGTGCGCAATACGAACTCCGAGTTGGCGGATTTGAGCGTGACGGACGCACGCGCGATGGGCCGGTGCTGCGGATCGTGCACCACCCCGTGCACGGTGGCAAAAACAGTGGCAAATGCGGGAAGGGAAGCGGCCGCGAGCAGCGCTGCCGCGGGGAAATAAAAATGATGTCGCATGATGGAAGACCTCCTTGCCGGTCTGGGTCGGACGCAGGCATGCATCGCGCACAGAACCCGCCGTCGTACCATGCTTGGCAGCGTTTGGGGAATCGCCGGAAGCAGCCCTCGCGCCCGAGGCAGACTGTTTTGGCCTTCAGGCATTACACGGCCCCAAGACACGCGCCCCGCCGTGCGGATGCAGGCCGCCGTCCCGGCACTTCAGGGCCAAACGTTCAGCGCGATTTCTAGCTCAGATTTGCCTCGGGAGGACCGCGTCCCGCGTGTGCGCGGCTCGTGATCGAGCGCGCAACCAGGCGTTCGCGAACGGGCGCCAGCGAGCTTGTCAACGCCACGCACGCCATTGCCTGCGCGGTTGCCAGCGCATGGGCCGGCATCAGGATCGCAGCGCTTGGGCCTGGATAGGATGGGCAGGTTATGGGAGCGGAAAAGGCCGGCTTCGGATCGTGGGCCAGGTACGCCCTCATCGCGGCCATGCGCATGGCCATGGCGCATTGATGCGCCCCGTGCCTCCGGCAACAGGGCGGCAGGCTCGCGTCCTCGCTACCTTCGAGCAGGACCGACAACGGCCCCAGCCCGAAGAACAGGATCAGGAAGATGGAGAAGCCGCGCCGCATCTGAACTTCATGCTAGCAGAGATCGAAAAGCCAACAGTGGACAATCAACCGCTGATCCTGTTGGCACGAACCCACTCACGGTTCACTGCCCCTTGACCACCGATTACTGGCTCCGTCAGGTATCATCAAGGTACTGCGTGCCTTTGCCTCGTAGAACCCATAACAGAGGAAAGTCCGGTGCCTGAAGCGCACAGTCCCGCATCTTCGCTTGAAACCTCCGCTGTGCAATCGCGCAAGGCCCGCTCCGCGCGCCCTCTGCGCATTGCCATCTTCGGCTTTGGCACGGTGGGCAGCTCGGTGGCGCGCATCCTCGTCGAGTCGAAGCCTCAAGGCCTCGAGCTGACCCACGTCTTCAATCGCGGCGTGGCGCGCAAGCGTGTGGACTGGGCGCCAGCGAGCGTCGTCTGGAGCGAAGACGCCGATGCCGTGCTGGCCTCGGATGTGGACGTGATTGTGGAGCTCGTCGGCGGCCTCGATCCCGCCGGAGCCTGGGCGCGCCGTGCGCTGGAAGCGGGCAAAAGCGTCGTCACCGCCAACAAAAAACTTATTGCCTATCACGGCGTCGAGCTGGAGCGGCTGGCCGCGGCCAAAGGCGGCCATCTCAAATTCGGCGCCGCCGTCGCCGGCGGAATCCCCGTCATTCCCGGCCTCGAGCAGGGCATGGCGGGCGACCGCATCGAGCGCATCGAAGGCATTCTCAACGGCACCTGCAATTTCATCCTCAGCAAAATGGAGGAAGGCGCGGAGTACGCATCCATGCTGGCCGAGGCACAGGCCAAGGGTTTCGCTGAAGCCGATCCTACTGAGGATGTCGGCGGATTCGACGCCCGCGCCAAGCTCGCCATTCTCATGCGCCTTGCCCTCCGCGTCGAGGTCGATCCTGAAGAGATCGTACCCCGGCCCATCACCACCATCACGCCCGTCGATTTCAGTTACGCGCGCGACCTGGGCTGCACCATCCGCCAGGTGTCGCGCGCCGAGCAGGCAGAAGGCCGGCTCGCGGCCACGGTTGGGCCCATGCTGGTGGCGTTGCGTTCGCCGCTGGCCTGGTCGCAGGGCATGGAGAACATGGTCATCGCCACCGGGCATTACGGCGGCGACGTGGTCTTTTCCGGGCACGGAGCGGGCGGTCACCCCACCGCGGTTGCCGTCGTCAGCGATCTTCTGGCTCTCGCCCACGGCTCGCGGCGCGTCGAGGTTCCGTCGTCACCTGCGCGCGTGGGCGCCGAATTCGAAGTCCCCCACTACATCCGCTTCCTGGTTCGCGATCGGCCCGGCATCGTCGCGGCCATTACCGCTGCGCTGGCAAAAGAACAGATCAATATCCGCGCCATTGTGCAGCGGGCGGGTTTTCCGGCCGATGCACTGCCCTTCGTGGTCACCGTCGAACCGTGCAAAACCTCCGCGCTGCAACGCGCCCTCGCCCCGGTCCGCAAGCTGGATTGCATGTTGGTTGAGCCGCTCGATCTGCAGATGCTGGAATAACGGCTTTCTATGTCCCTCGTTTACGAATTCACGACGCTCAACGACGCATTCGCGTTTCTGCTAGAGATCAGGGGGCTGCCATCAATCAAGAGTGCGGAGATTCGAAAGCAGCGAGGTGTACGTGCGTGTATTTTGCTCAGCTGGATTGCAGTTGAGGACTGCCTGGATGTTGCCGTGGAGGAGTGGGGACCGAAACGGCTTGGGCCGTTGCCGGTTCCTCTAAAGCCGCGTCTTTCGGCAGTCCTCAAAGCGCTAAAGAAGCCGCCAATAGACGACGCGCAATTTGGGGCGCTGCGTGCCATTCGAAACACGCTGACACACCCGAAATCCGGGGTAAATGATCCGGACCTCACTGTGGACCAAGCGGAGAGCACATTCGGGTTCTGTATGGCGACGATACGCGCCTTCTTCCCGTTTCATATTCACCTAAGGACGTGAGTGGTAAACCTGGATTGGCGACCGCGCGCTTAACTCCCGCTCTTCGCCGGCCCGGTCGACTCCCGGATGACCAATTCCGGCTCCACGACGATGTCGGATAGGAACGATTTCTTCCGGTCGGCAATCCGCTCCAGCAGGACTTGCGCCCCGCGCTGGCCCATCTCCGAGAGGGGTTGGCGGACGGTGGTCAGCGACGGGGTGACATAAGCCGCCGAGAGAATGTCGTCGAACCCCACCACCGAAACGTCTCCCGGCACGCTCAGCCCGGCGTCTTTCAGCGCGCGAACGGCGCCGATGGCCGCAATGTCGTTGAAGCAGAAGACCGCGGTGAACGCTCGCGTTCGTTCCAGCAGCGTTTGCATGGGCTTGTAGCCGATCTCCGGGGCCATGGGATGCTGCCCGGTCTTCATCGACCAGCCGGTTGCGTCGATGCGGATCGACAGCGCCGGATCAAGCTGCAGGTCCATCTCCCTGGCCACCTGCTGGATGCTCTCCCAGCGGTACTCTGAGTCGGGAATCGCGCGCGGTCCGCGGATGATCGCGATCCGCGTGTGGCCCAGCGCGTGCAAATGCCTGAGCGCCTGCCGCACCGCCAGGTGGTGATCGAGAACGATATTGGTCACGTTCTCTGCCGCGCAATGCGCAGAGATGGCAACCACCGGGACGGGCACTTCCAGCTCTTCCACGGCTGTATTCAGCAGCAGAAAGCCGTCCACCGCGCGCTCCACCAGCATGAGCGGATACTTCTTGATCAGCTCCGGCTTCCAGTCGTGGCAGGCAGTGAAATAGAAATAATGGGCTGCGGTCAACTCCTGCACCACGCCGCTCATCACGAGCGTGAAGTAGCCTTCGCTCAGGTCCGGGGCAAGAACGCCCACGCTCATGGACCGGCTCTGCCGCAGCGACCGGGCAAAGTAGTTGGGCCGGTAGTTGAGGCGGCTTGCTGCTTCAATCACCCGTTTGCGCGTCTCCTGCGGTATGGACTTGGCGCTCGGCGAGTTATTCAGGACCAGAGAAACCGTGGTCTGGGACAGGCCCAGGTAATCGGCGAGCATGCGCAGATTCACATGCCCGGAGGGCTCTGGTTTTTTCCTTTTTGCCATGTTCGTGCTTGTAACACCTCTCTCGCCATGAGGATACACCGCTCTTGCTCTAGTTAATCAATTTTCTGATTGGGATAGGCTCCGGAGGGTATCCGGGATGCTCCCTCGCGCCGTTTTCAGGCAGCCGGCGCCTCCTTTTCTCGAGTTCAGCCCTCCGGTCCGGTCCGCCATTCCGGCCTCCAGGATTCAGCCCCGAGGCCCTCTGTAGGCACTTGATTTTTCAGACTTGTAACCTGCCGTTCACATTTCCCCGTTAGCCTGACCTCTGTGGACACCACTGTGCCAGAAATTCGCATCTCCCATCCACAGATAGAACCTCAAGCCGAGGCCGGCGCAGCCCAGCAGGCTCCGGTGGCGCAGGAGCATTCGGCCATCCGCCGCTACCTGCTTGCCCGTGGCAACTCCGCTATTGCCGACCGAGTTTTTAAGTCCCTCATGGTTCTGTGCGCGCTCAGCATCTTCGCCATTGTCGTGCTCATCGTCACGGAGTTGGTGCAACGCTCCCAACTCACATTGCACACCTTCGGCTTTCAGTTTTTCTGGAAAAGCTACTTCGACCCCACCACGGGCCTGCCCGCTTACTGGGACCCGGTAAACGGCTACTTCAGCGCCCTGCCTTTCGTCTACGGCACGCTGGTCTCCTCGCTGCTCTCGTTGCTGCTGGCGGTCCCGCTGGCGGTCGGCGTGGCCATTTTTCTCACCGAGATGTGTCCCGGATTTCTGCGCGCGCCGCTGGCCTTTCTCACCGAACTGCTGGCCGCCATTCCCAGCATCATTTACGGCTTGTGGGCCGTCTTCGTTCTCGTGCCCCTTTTGCGCGAATACGTAAACCCCGTGCTGGTCAAGGGGCTCGGCTGGACGGGCTTCTTCGATGACACCAATCCCACCGGACTGGGCTATTTCGCGTCGGCCGTCATTCTCGCCATCATGATCCTGCCCATCATCTCCTCGCTCACGCGCGAAGTGATGACCGCCGTGCCCCATTCGCAGCGCGAAGCGGTGCTGGCCCTGGGGGCCACGCGCTGGGAGATGATCCGTATGGGCGTTCTGCGCAACGCCCGCGTCGGGATTGTCGGCGCCATCATCCTTGGCCTCGGCCGCGCGCTGGGCGAAACCATGGCCGTCACCATGGTCATCGGCAACACCCCGCAGATTAAGCGATCTATGCTGGCCACCGGGAGCTCGATGGCATCTGTCATTGCCAACGAATTTACCGAGGCCGTGTCTGACATGCACCTGAGCGCGCTGATCGAGATTGGCCTGGCGCTGTTTATTGTCACGATCATCGTGAACGCCATCGCTCGTCTGCTCGTCTGGGCCGTTACACGCGGGGCCCCGGCAACGCAACGTTGAGAAGCAGAAACAGGTCTGGCAATCGCTGAAGAGGGGGATCGGAGAGAACGTGCAGCAGGGATTCAAAATGCGGACTCGGCTCCGCTGGCTAGGTGACAAGACTGCAACGTTTCTGGCGGTGTTGTCGACGCTCCTGGTTATTCTGCCGCTGGTGGCGATCTTCGTCTATCTCATCCTGAAGGGCGCCAGTTCGCTGAATCTTGCTTTCTTCACGCAGATTCCCAAGCCGGTCGGCGAGGTAGGCGGTGGCATGGCCAATGCCATCGTCGGCTCGGTCACGCTTCTCGTCATCGCCAGTCTTCTTGGAGTGCCCATCGGCATTGGCGGCGGCATCTACCTGGCCGAGTTTGGCCGCGGCACCAAATTTGCTAATGCCGTGCGCTTCACCGCCGACGTCCTCAATGGCGTTCCTTCCATCGTCATGGGCCTCGCCGCTTACGCGCTCATCGTCGTGCCGCAGCATCATTTCTCGGCTCTCGCCGGCGGCGTCGCGCTGGGCATCATGATGATTCCCACCGTCTGCCGTACTACCGAGGAGATGCTCCTCATGGTTCCGCACGCGGTGCGCGAAGCCGCTCTTGGCCTGGGCGTGCCCAACTGGCGCTCGGTGCTCTCCATCACCGTCAAGACCGCCTCGCCGGGCATCATTACCGGCTGCATGTTGGCCTTCGCCCGTGTCGCCGGAGAAACCGCGCCGCTCATCTTCACCGCCTTGGGCAACGACTTCTGGAGCACCAGCCTCAATGAACCCATCGCCGCTCTTCCCCTGCAAATCTACGTCTATGCCATCTCTCCCTACGACGACTGGCACCGGCTGGCGTGGGCGGGATCGCTGGTTTTGATTGTTCTCATCGTGCTCGCGGTTTCTCTGGTGCGGTTCGTCACCAGCCGCGGAGTCTTGAAAGGGGCAAGCTAAGTGGGTGTCGGCATCGAGGTAACAAATCTGAACGCGTGGTACGGCGCCAATCACACGCTGCAGGACATCAATCTGAATATCCCCGCCAACCACGCCACGGCGCTGATTGGCCCCTCCGGCTGCGGCAAGAGCACCTTTGTGCGCTGCCTCAACCGCATGCACGAAACCAATCCCATCGCCCGCGTCACCGGCACCGTCCGCATGGGCGACCTCGACATCTATCAGGACACCACGCCGGTCGAGATCCGCCGCCGCGTGGGCATGGTATTCCAGCGCCCCAACCCCTTTCCCACCATGTCCATCTACGACAACGTCGCTGCCGGCCTCAAGCTCAACGGCTACTCCAACCGCCGCGCCCTCGATGAGACCGTCGAAAAATCCCTCAAAAACTCCGCGCTATGGGACGAAGTCAAAGACGACCTGAAGAAGAAATCCGGCGCCAGCCTCTCCGGCGGCCAGCAGCAGCGCCTCTGTATCGCCCGCGCCCTCGCCGTGGATCCTGAAGTGCTCCTCATGGACGAACCCGCCTCGGCCCTCGACCCCGTCTCCACCTCCAAAATCGAGGACCTCATCTTCCAACTAAAGTCGCAGTACACCATCGTGATTGTGACGCATAATATGCAGCAGGCGGCCCGCGTCGCGGAAAACACAGGCTTCTTCCTCAACGGCCGCATGGTCGAGTTCGACTCGACGCACAAAATATTCACCAATCCTTCCGACAAGCGCACGGAGGATTACATTACGGGCAGGTTTGGATGACACGCATTCGCTTTCAACAGAGCCTGGAAGACCTGAAAGAAAACCTCCTGGTGATGGCCGGGATGGCCGAGCAGGCTATTCAGCGCGCCATTGAGGCCTACCGGGTCCGCGACCTCTCCATCTGCGACCTCGTCAGCCGCAGCGAGATCGCCATCAACCGCATGGAACGCGACATCGACCAGGCTGCGCTCGATTTGCTCGCCATGGAGCAGCCCATGGCCGTCGACCTGCGCTTCATCCTCAGCGTCATCAAGATCAACGCCGATCTCGAGCGTGTGGGCGACGCCGCCAAAAGCATCAGCGACCGCGTCCGCATCTTGGAGCGCATGGCCGCCGTCGACCTCCCCGTCGATGTTCCCCGCATGGCCTCGATGGCCGCCGACATGGTGCGCAAAAGCCTGCAGGCGTTCATTGAAGCCGACGCCGAGCTGGCCCGCGGCGTGCTCACCATGGACGATGCCGTCGACCAGATGAACCGCGCCGCCTTCCGTGCTCTCACCAAAGTGATGGAGGAGCAGAGCCATCTCGCGCCCCAAGCCCTCAACGCGCTCATGATCTGCCGCAGCCTCGAGCGCGTGGGCGATCACGCCACCAACATTGCCGAAGACGTCATCTTCTGGGTACAGGGCGCGGATGTCCGCCACTACAAGAGCGTCGCTAAGAGCGCAGCCGCTGCCGCGGCCAACGCCGCTGCAACCGGAGCCGGAGCTGCCCCAGACAACACGTCCTCATCCAGCCCCGCGCCGGCTGACGCCGCCCCGGCCCAAGGCTGAACCCGCCCGGCTTTCCCGCCAAAAGAAAAGCCCCGTTCTGTTGTGTGCCCAACAACCTGTGCGTGCCCAGGTCTCGTCCGCCGCGGCGGAGAGACCCGGGAAACCACGCTATAGCGGGTCTCCTGCAGGTGTAGACCAAGGCACAATCGCTCAGCGGCTTTTTCGTCAGGAAAAAGCCACCTTGAATTATGCCCGAAATGGCTCATAGCTGCAGGAGAACCGCCGTAAAAACCGAAAGCGGAGAGCTGTTCCTCAGCGTGCCGCCGTCGCCCTCACGCCCATCGATGCCAGCTTGCTGCGCGCCGTGTGTGCCTCCGGCGTCTGCGGATGCCGGCGGATCAGCTCGCGCAGCTCGTCGATACCCGCCTGCCGCTTGTCCATCGCCAGCAGGGCAAATCCCTTGTGCAATTGCGCCGCAGGAGCCTTGGCGTTGCCGCTGAACCCCTCCAGCACCGCGTTGTAGCTGTTGATCGCCGCCGCATAGTCCTTTTGCTGGTAGGCAATCTCGCCTAGATAGAACTGCGCAGTTCCGGCCAGATCGTCCAGCGGATAGTAGTGCACCACCTCCTGGAACTCGCCTTGCGCCACCTGATACCGTCCGGCATTGTAGTCGCGCACGCCGGCCTGCATAGTCGCCTCAAGCGGCGGCGCCTGCTGCGCAGCGGCAGCGCCCGGCGCCGCCCCGCCTGCGGGAACGCCCGGTGAACCGGCTTCCTGGCCCGGCGCCGGATTCGCCGCTCCGCCCGGCGGCGTTGCGCCCGGCAGCGCCTGCGCCTGTGCCGCTTGCATGGCCTGCAGTTGCGCCTGCAAATCCTGCACTGTCTTGTCCAGCTTGGCGATGCGCGCCTTCAGTTCGTCGACCGAATCATTCAGCGACTGCACCTGTCCGGAGACGGTATCCATCTTGCCGTTCACGGCATCGCCCTGCGTGCTTAGCTTCTGTTGCAGTGCGTTCACCGTTGTGGTCATCTGGTTGGCTTCGTCGGAGGTCTGCTGCGCCAAGTGCTCCAGTACTCCCATGCGCGAGTCCAGCGTGGATTGCAGCCGCTGCACCATGTCCAGCAATTGCTGCACCTGAGTTTGCAGCTCCACGATCTCCTTTGAGACCGCGCGCGCAGGTACCGCGGCGGGAACGAATAGAAGAACCGCCGCCGCAACTGCGAGCAGACGATTGCGAAGATTCCGTGATCTACACATACTTTTCGACCTTCCTGAATACAACATACGGCAGCCCGGCCGGCAGGGCGAGGCTGCCGCGTATCAATGCGAATGAATTGCCGGCTGCAAGCTGATAGCTGACAGCTGACGGCTGCCTTACTTGTCGATTGTGAATCCGTCTCGACGGTTCAACTGCCAGCACTCCTCGGTCGACTCCGTGCAGAACGGCTTCTCCTTGCCGTAGCTGATCACGCGGATGCGGTCGGCGGCCACGCCGGCCGTAATCAGCGCGGTCTTGGCCGCCTGCGCCCGGTTCTGTCCCAGAACCAGGTTGTACTCGTCCGAGCCGCGCTCGTCGCAGTAACCGCCAATCACGATCTTGATGTTGGGGTGCGCGATCAGATAATCCGCGTTCTTCGCCAGCGTGGCCTGCGCGTCGGCCCGGATATCGTAATTGTCGTAGTCGAAGAAGATCGGCTGCACGCGCGCACTGAACTCTTCCTCTTCGGTCATCGATGTGCTGGGCACGCTGACCGCAGGCGGCGCGTTCACCGTCACGTGCGCCGAGGCGTCGGCCGAACCGCCCTCTCCGCGCGCCACCAGGTGATAGGTGGTCGACTCCGCCGGCAATACGGTCTTTACGCCCACGGAGGGAACGTCACCGATGCCGTCGATCGAAACGGAAGTCGCGTTGGTCGTCTGCCATGTCAGTTGTACCTGGTCTCCTGCCGAGATTACCGTCGGCGTCGCCGTCAGTTGCGCCGTGGGCGCGGCTGCGGTTGCGGGAGCTGTCGCTTCCGCGGGCGGCAAGGCTTGATGTTTCTTGCATCCGGATATAGCCGTTAATGCAACGAACAGGAGAAAAGAGGTCAAAATGCAATAGCGTAGTTTCAAGTGAATTCTCCTTCACGAAAAAGCTCATGGGAATCGTCCCGGTGACCGGAGTTTCTTGTTACTCCCAAGCCGCCGCCTGGCTTCCACACCAGAAAATGATATTCCAGCGCGATGAAATACCGGTTGCTGCGCCTGGTTCGTCCCGGTACTTCAAGTTCTTGTTCCAAAACTCATTTCCAGCTCCAGTTGGGCATCGTGTTGTCGCCAGAATAGGTGAGTTGATGTTGATCGGTGCCATCGGCCAGCATCGCCCAAATCTGTGTACGATGGCCGATCTGGCGCTGGAACACAATGTGGCGTCCATCCGGCGACCACGACGGAAAATCGTTCACGCCGGCTTCGTGCGTGGCTTGCAGCCAGTTCTTGCTCGCAATGTCCATGATGTAGATGTCGTATCCGCCGGGATCGCCCGGTCCGTATTTGCGGTTCCACGCAAATGCCAGCATGCCGCCGCTGGGCTGCCACGAAGGTGAAATGGCATAACCGCCGTCGGTCATCCGCTGCACGTTGGAACCATCTCTATCCATGATGTAAATCTGCGGCTCGCCCGTCCTTCCGCTCACAAATGCAAGCTGATTGCCGGTGCGCGGGTTCCAAACCGGCGCCACGTCCGAGCCGAACGGCGTTACGCTGTGAGCATTGGAGCCGCTTGCATCCGCAACCCAAATATCGGGGTGTCCTGACCTCGCGGAAGAGAACGCGATCATCGATCCGTCTGCCGACCACGCCGGCGACTGGTTGCCCCCGCCCACAGTGCCCGTTGGAAAACTCACCAGCCGGCCTAGGTCCAGCGAATACATGCGAACCGACCATCCTTCCTTTCCCAGCGAAGCAAACGCAATTCGGGAGTTATCCGGTGAGATGCGCGGAGAGAGCGAAATGCTGCCTATATGGGTGACGGCGTGCTGGTTGGCTCCGTCGTAGTCCATCACCCAGATCTCTTTGGACCCGGTGCGGTTGCTCACAAAGTAGATCTTGGTCTCGGAAATGCCGTTGATGGCGCCGCCCAGCCGGTAGATGATGTCGTCGGCAAACCGGTGCGCCACCGTGCGCGCCATTTCTTCGCTGGCCGCCTCGTTGTACTGCCT
Organism: Occallatibacter sp.; assembly: GCA_049522315.1. GTDB lineage: Bacteria > Acidobacteriota > Terriglobia > Terriglobales > Acidobacteriaceae > Telmatobacter. The sequence continues at coordinate 54,745 of JBEKNY010000010.1, read as the reverse complement.
GACCAGCACCGGCGCGCTTCCTACAGTACGCGCATCCATCAGCCATCCGTAGACCACCAGCCGGCCATTGGCGACGGCAATCGCTCCAAAGGCAACCATGGCCGCGTTGGCCGGGACTGCCGACCATTGGCTCGGCACAATCTCCTGCGGCGAGCCGGGCATAGCCTGCGGCGCCAGGCTCTTTGACACCATGTCGAAGATCCCCGCGTTCGAAAGGTCGCTAAAGAGTGTGGAGTCGAAGATCGCCTTCAGAGGCGCCGTCTGGGGATCGCTGCCGACCGGCTTGAAATCCGCTGCCGCCAGGCGGATGCGCTCGTTGCCCAGGTTCGTTCCCGTATGCACCCAGTCTTGAGCGGAGATTTGCGGCGCTAAAAAATACGCCATGAAAAGCAAATACAGGGGAAAGACCCGAATTGTCGCCTTCATGCGATCTGCAATCCTTCCTGTTGGGGTAACAGAGGTTTGTGCGCACGCCCTTCCTAAGGGAATACATGTTGCAGGACGTTCAGTGCCGTTGAATGTTAGCTTCTTGTCCTTCGCTACGAACCTACAGGTGCAATTTCCCGATCGCTAGTGCTCTTAGCGAATCACCGCTACTACCGGCTCGCCGCCGAACAAACTGACCACTGACCACTGTCTCTCAATACTCGCAGTAGTACGACACCTTCAACGTACTTTGATTATAGTTCGACGGCAGTGGACCAAAGGTATCCACGCGCTGCACGCCGAGCATGCAGGAGTTGTCCAGCGTGGGGCTGCCGCTCGAGGTGTCGGTCTGCGGCTGGCTGTGGCTGCCGTCCCGGTAAATCGTAAAGATCAGGTACACTCGCGCGCCCTTCGGCGTGCGCGGATCCACCTGCCGCTTGTCCCAGCTCTGCGACATCTTCCGGTTGATCTGGTCTACATACCACGGATACAAACTGGCAAAGTTGTTGTCCCCGACGGTGGTCGGGCCGGTCGAGCCGATCTGCATCTGGTGCGGCATTACCGACCCCGCCTGCTCGCCGTATTGCGCCAGGTTCTGCCGGGGCGGCGGCTGATGAAGCTGCGTCTTCGCCAGGTTCTTCTGTTTTGGCTTCACCTGCTTGCCCAGGATCGGAATCGCCGTCTCATCCACGCGCTTCTGTTCCTTGGGACTCGGCGTCGCCGGCGCCTGGCTAGGCGTCTCCGTAGCCAGCACATTCTGGTTCAACTGGTCGGCCGGCAGCGGCAGCGCGCTGCTCACCAGCGTCACCTGCATGGACCCGCCCGCGCCCGTGCTGCCCCACACATTGTGATGAAACAGCCCCAGCACCCATCCGTAATAGGCGAGCAGCCCGGCCACTAGGATGTGCAGCAGCACTGAGCCTGTGGCCGGACCGGCAACCGGCTCCGGCGTCAGTTCCCGCTCCAGGTGCTCGCCGCCCTCCAGAACGCTGTTCATGCCCCGTCATCCTGAGCGAAGTTCTGCGCGTCCCAAGCGCCGGCCTGAGTTGAAGGAGCTGCGGTTAAGGTGCTCCCACCGCTCAGCCCGCTTCGCGCTAATTCCCGCCGCTCCCCGCCGATGCCTTGGCTTCCAGCGGCTGGGTCACAATCGAAACATTCGTGATTCCCGACTGCTTTACCGCATCCATCACGCTGGCGAAGGCCCCGAACGGCACCCGTTCGTCGCTGCGCAAATAAATCGACTGATGCGCCGGATCGACACCCGCCTGGTGCAACATCGCCGGCAGATCGTGAACGTTGACAGGCTGATCGTTCAAAAACACATTCTGATCGCGGTCGATGGTCACCACCATCCGTTGCTCGGTAATCTGCTTGACGGTCCGCGTCTTCGGTACGCTCACTTCAATCCCCGACTGCAGCACCGGCTCTGTGATCATGAAGATCACCAGCAGCACCAGCACAACGTCCACCAGCGGCGTAATGTTGATCTCTGCCAGCGACGATCGTGTTTGTCCGTTCAATGCCGTGAATGCCACGCTGAACCTCTCCGCACAAACTCTCCAACGGCCTCAGCTGCGGGTGCTCCAGGTCCGGGGTCCCGGCGAGCGATTTGCGCTCGCTGCGGTGAAGGTCCGGATTTTCGGACCCGGGACAGCGGCGCCATTCCCTCCGCTGATTGCGCCGCTACTTGTATAGACTGCGCTCCGCCTCGCGAGGCATCTCGGCCGGCGCCCGCGCCTGCGTCTGCGCCCGCACCGGAATCTCCTCCAGCGAGTTCAGCAGCTCGCGGCAAAAGTCGTCGATCGCCGAAGCGAAAATCCTTATCCGTGCCGTGAACTGGTTGTACGCTACCACCGCCGGCACGGCCACGAACAATCCCGCCGCCGTGGTGATCAGCGCCTCGGCAATGCCCGGCGCCACGGCCTTCAGCGACCCGCCGCCCGCCGTCGCAATTCCGTGGAACGCTTCCACCACGCCCATCACGGTTCCGAACAGACCCACAAACGGGCTCGTGCTCCCGATCGTCGCCAGCCACGTCATGCGCCGTTCCAGCGCCGTCACCGCTTCGCTGGCCGCGGTCTGCGCGGTTCGTTCCAGGGGAGCCATGCTGCGCGGAGGCCCCGACCCTCCCGTCTGCCGCCGGTAGGTCTCGTATACGTCCTCGAATACCTGCGCCAGCGGGCTCGCGCTGTATTCACCGGTCAGCGCCGCAATCTCCTGCAAGCGGCTCGCCTTGCGGAACGCGCGGATAAACCTCCGGCTCTGTGTCGTCGCTTTCTTGAACGCCGACATTTTGCCCAGGATGACCATCCACGAGTAAAGGCTGGCAATCAGCAGCAGCACCAGCACCGCGATCGCAATCGGCCCGATGTCGCCCATCATATTTGCCAGCGCGCCGAAGCCCAGAGCCGGCGCGGGCGCGCCGCCCGAGCCCGTGACGCCGTCAGCCTGCAAAAAGCACGCCAATGCTGCCGTAAGAATCGTCTATCACCTCATTCTCCACGGTATCAGACAGTGTTCCCCGCGCCCAAGTGACCGTTTGGATGCCCTGCATTTTTTGGTTGGCCCATCCTTGGCGCCTCGGTTTCTTGTGCCAAGGGTGGCGTAACCGGCGCCTGCGGCTCGAACAAATTCCCTCCAGCCCCGCCGTTCATGCTATGCTGCGCTCGGATTCTCAACTCCCGAACACCAGCCATCGAATTCGTTTCACGGGAAAAACCATGCTTGTCGAACTCCGCGCTGAAAACTACGCCGTCATCGATCACGCCATCGCTTCCTTCGGTCCCGGCCTCAACCTCCTCACCGGCGAAACCGGCGCCGGCAAATCCATCCTCGTTGACGCGCTCGCCCTCCTCATGGGCGGCAAATCCTCCGCAGAGGTGGTCCGTCACGGCGCCGGCAAAGCCGTCGTCTCCTGCGTCTTCGAGTCCACCCCCGGCGCCGAATCCATCCTCGAAGCAAACGGCATCGACGCCGAAGGCGCCGACGTCATTCTTCGCCGCGAGATTCTCTCCACCGGCAAGGGCCGCGTCTTCGTCAACAACCAGCCCGCCACCGTCCAGGTCCTCAAGCAGCTCGCGCCCGAGCTCGCACTGGTCCACGCGCAAACCGAAAGCCTTTCCAGCTTCGACCAGTCGCAGCAGCGCATCCTGCTCGACCGCTTCGCCGGCATCTCGTTAGATGCCGTCTCCGAGGCCCACGCTCGCTGGCGCGCCGCTGCCGGCAAGCTCAACGATCTCCTTCTGGGAGAGCAGGACCGCCTGCGCATGGTCGATCTCTGGACCTATCAACGCAAGGAGATCGAGCAGGCCCATCTCGAGCCCGGCGAAGACGAAGCCCTGGAAACCGAGAAGCGTGTCCTGGCCAACGCCGAAAAACTCTTCGCCGCGGCCATGAGCGCCTTCGACCAGCTCTACGAAGGCGGCTCATCTGCCGAAGCCGCTCTCCGCTCCGCTTTGCGAAATGTGGAAGAACTGGCCCGCTACGACCAGCGTTTTACCGAACCCGCCCAGCAGCTCGCCTCCGCCCGCGCCACCATCTCCGATGTCGCCGCGTCGCTCCGCGACTACGCCGAAGGCATCAACGCCTCGCCCGAGCGCCTCGCCGAAATCGAAGACCGCCTCGCTCTCCTCGATCGGCTCAAAAGGAAATACGGCAAAACCGTCGCCGAAGTCATCGCGTTTGGCGAAGAAGTCGTGCGCAAACTCTCTGAAGTGGAAGACCGCGACGAAATCCTCAAAACTCTCCGTGCCGATCTCGACCAAGCCGCGGCAGCTTATCGCAAAGCCGCCTCGGCCCTCACAGCCGAGCGACAGACCGCTGCGGCCAAACTTGCCAAGCTCGCCGAAGCGCAGATCAACTCCCTCGCCATGAAGTCCCGTTTCCAGGTCGCCGTCACCTCCGGCGAAGCGCCTGACGCCGATGCGGCCAATTCCGCCGGCAAAGCCGGCCTTGTAAAAGGGCACGGCGGGGCGCCGTCCGGGCCTCGTGCCGAAAGTCGCCCAGGATCTGTTTTGAAAGGGCACGACGGGGCGCCTGACACCGATGCGGCCAATTCCGCCGGCAAAGTCGGCCTTGTAAAAGGGCACGGCTTCAGCCGGGCCAATGAAGGCGCAATAAATAGCACCGGGGCTTTAGCCCCTGAGGGAGACCGCCCCCACTGGACCCCCTCCGGCTGGGACTCGGTCGAATACTTGATCGCCACCAACCCCGGCGAACCGCTTAAATCGCTCGTTGAGATCGCCTCCGGCGGCGAGCTTTCCCGCGTCCTGCTCGCTCTCAAAGTCGCTGTCGAAGAAGGCTCCATATCCAAAACGAAGAAGAAAACCACGCCGCGTACCCTCGTCTTCGACGAAATCGACATTGGCATCGGAGGCCGCGCCGCCGAAGCCGTCGGCCACAAGCTCAAAACCCTCGGCCGCGCCCAGCAAGTTTTGTGCGTCACTCACCTCCCGCAGATCGCCGCCTTCGCCGATCAGCATCTGGCCGTCGAAAAGCGCGAATCCGACGGCCGTATGCAAACGCGCATCCGCGTCCTCGACGACCGCTCCCGCACCCACGAAGTCGCCCGTATGTTGAGCGGCGCCAAAGTCACCGACACCAGCCTCCAGCACGCCGCGCAAATGATTGCCGGGAGCCGGTAGTGGTTTATCTTCAGGAAATAGGCCGCTAGGCCCCTAACTCATACGGGCGAAGGGGGCATTAGCGCTGGACGCTCTCGAATCGAGAATTGATACAAAGGCGCGCCATGCAACCAGAAATGACAAATGAAAGAGAAGCTAGGCAGAAGGGCATCCCATGGCGGGACAACTCATCGTTTGTCTCAACGTACTACTCGATTTTGGCCGCCATGGCAGGCGCGATCCTCGCGCTGGCAGTTGGGGACCAGGAGATTAAGGCATCATGGTACTTACCGGTCGGGCTACTCGCGTTTTCCATGATCTGTTTTATTTGGGGGCATGAAAAGTGCGCCGACGCGTTGGATGAGGATGACGTCGACAAGTACCTCGCGTGGCTATTGGCCTACAATTTTGGGACCGCCGCTATGTTCTTCGGAATCGCGACATATATTGGGTTTCACTATCGCCTACCGTGGACGGTTTTTGTGGCCATACTAATCTTGGCGGTAGCCGCCTCCTGGAAATGGTTGCATGACATTGGGTACCTGCTTTTTAAGGGCGAAGTCGAGTACGAAGCATATCGCGAAGAATTGCTGGGGCTGCGCCAGCTGGAAAAGGAGCCTGATTGGCTCATGTGTATTCACCGGTTCTTCAGACTGCTACGAAAGGGAAAGGCGGAAAAATGACTTTGCCCCACACCGAATGTTTCACGAGGCTGCAGCCGTCGCCGATCCATGGGGTAGGAGTATTTGCAATCCGCGATATCCCCGAGGGCACCAACATTTTCAGTGACGATACCTCGGAGATGGAGTGGATCGATGCAAACAACGTCGCCCAGACGAACGGGGAAATCCGAAGGCTTTACAGCGATTTCTGCATTCGGCGCAAAGGGAAATACGGTTGCCCGAAGGGGTTCAATAACTTAACCGTGTCATGGTACCTAAATGAGCCGATACCGGGCCATCCGCCGAATGTGATTTGTCGAGGCGATCATGATTTTTTTGCAGCGAGAGACATCAAGGCCGGCGAGGAGTTGACCGTTGACTACGCCACTTATAGCGAAAATCAGAGCGCCTGAGAAGCCACGACCCTCTCGCCGGGTGCCCCCGGTCTCGATTCTGAGACCGGGGAAAGCCAGATGCCTGGCTACGCCGCCGTCCGCTTCCGCTTCTTCGGCCTCGCGTCGGGCACAACGGTCCGTTCGGGCGAGCGCAGCAACTCCTTGAGCTTGTCGGGCAGCGCGGAGAAGGGAACAGCGCGAGAGAAATCCTCCTGGGTCAGCTCGCGAACCTCGCCCTCGTCATTCGTCAACGGTTTTCGGCTAGACATGTTTTCTCCGTGTGCCCCAGGTTTCGCCCTTGAAGCCTGGGATTCGACCGCTGAGCGTTTCCTCTTGACATCTGTATCGTTAAGCGATACACTCGCTCTGTGATCAGGAGCTTCGCTCACAAGGGGCTGGAGAAGTTCTTCCGCACCGGCTCAAAGGCGGGGATTCAGGCTCGGCACGCTGCACGATTGCGTCTCCAGTTGGGTATGCTCGACGACGTTGGCGCTCCCGAGGATATGAACGCCCCCGGATGGCGGCTTCATCCCTTGCACGGCGATCTCAAGGGCCACTGGTCGGTCACGGTGAGCGGAAATTGGCGGCTCACCTTCCGCTTTGAGGGCGAAGACGCCATACTGGTCGATTATCGGGACTACCACTGAGAGGAGAACGAACCATGCGCATGTATAACCCTCCGCATCCCGGCGAAGTCATTCGGGAGTATCTCGGCGAGATGACCGTTTCGGCGGCGGCCGAGCATCTGGGCGTGGGCCGGGTCACCTTCTCCCGCGTTCTCAATGGCAAAGCTGCCGTTTCGCCAGAGATGGCCGTGCGCCTGGCCGCCGCGTTCGGCACCTCCACGCCAGAAGTGTGGCTGCGCATGCAGGCAAAGTACGACCTGTGGCAGATCGGCAAGCGCAGCAGAATCCGCGTCAATCCGCTCCCCCACCTTCAGCACACCTGAAGCTAGTCTTGAAGTAATAGCCGCGTAGGTGCAAGACGATGAAGAAAGACAATCCAGAGCCGCTGACACCGGAGCTGCGGGCCGAGCTCGATGCGCTGGCCGCCATGCCCGACAGCGAGATCGACACCGCCGAAATGCCCCCCATCACCGATTGGAGCCGTTATGCCGGGTGCCGGGTGCCCCCGGTCTCGATTCTGAGACCGGGGAAAGCCAGATGCTTGGCTAAGCCGCCGTCCGCTTCCGCTTCTTCGGTTCCGCATCGGGCACAACGGTCCGTTCGGGCGAGTGCAGCAGCTCCTTAAGCTTGTCGGGCAGCTCGGAGAAGGGAACAGCGTGCGCGAAATCCTCCTGGGTCAGCTCGCGAACCTCACCCTCGTCATTCGTCAATGGTTTTCGGCTTGTCATACTTGCTTTTCCCAAACCGATCTACCCGAACAACTCACTATGCGATCCCAACCGCGCCAGTCGCAACAGATCCTGGTCGGTTTTTCGGTAGATCAATAGCAGATCGGGCTTAACGTGGCACTCGCGATACCCACTCCAATCTCCGCTTAGCTCATGGTCGCGGTGTCTCGCTTCCAGCGGCCTGTCGTTTGCCAGCGCCGCGAGAATCGGCACGAGGTCGTCATCCAGCGTCGCCCTGTGCTGCCCTTTAGCCTCTCGCTTGTAATCGCGCCTGAACGCGGACGGGCGTTCAATCGTTCGCATGAAGATCGTCCATTAACGCCTTTACGCTCCGGAACCGCTTGCCCTTGCCTGCCTCCAACTCGGCAATCGCCTTGCGCGTCATCGCATTGGGCACGCGCACCTCGAAGGGCAGCCTCTGTTCATCAGCCACGCGCAGCATTAACAGCCGAATTGCGTCAGAGATGGACAAGCCCATCGCCTCCAACGCGTCCGCCGCTCGCTCCTTCGTCCCCGTATCGATGCGCGCACGCACGTACGTGTCCGCTGTTGCCATATCAACCCTCCGACTAAATTGTAGTCACAATTGGACCACAGCACAACAGCCCATATCGCACACAGTCCTGACCCTCCAACGCCCAAGGCGATCGCAAGGGTCCAACCCCGCCAACCATGCCAACTCCGCTTGCACCGCTGGCTTCAAAAACTCTATCCAGCATCTCCGATTCGACGAAATTCATCCTTTCCATATACCTGCAGGTCACAAATCCGTCGAATCGCTCCACTTGCAGGTGGAGTTTTCCTACTTCTCCCGATGCGACGATTTTCCCGCGCGCCGCAGCGTAAGAAATCCTCCACCTGCAAGTCGCCGGTTTCTGCCCTTGGAAATTGCGTCAAGAAAGGATGTCAGCCGAAGATCGCCATGACGATGTGGTTGACCGCGAAGGCAGCGCCGTAAGCGAGCGCCAGCATGTAGAGGAACTGGACGGCGGGCCAAAGCCAGCTATTGGTCTCGCGGCGGACGACGGCGATGGTGGAAGTGCACTGCATGGCGAAGGCGAAGAAGATCATCAGCGCCAGCGCGCCGCCCAGCGTCATGTCGTGGTGCAGCGCGGTTTGCAGGTTGAGCGCCTGGGTGCTGGGGTCTGCGCCGTAGAGCGTGCCCATGGTGCTGACCATGACCTCGCGCGCCAGCACGCTGGACAAGAGGCCGATGCCGATCTTCCAGTTGAAGCCGAGAGGCGCGATGACGGGCTCGATGAAGTGACCGAGGCGGCCAATGAGGCTGTCGGCCAGTTGCGGCGCGGTCATGGTACCCGCCGCGGTTTGGATCACCGGCATGTGCGCGAGCACCCACAGCGCCAGCGTAACGGCGACGATGATGGTTCCGGCATTGCGCAGGAAGATGCGCGCGCGGTCCATGAGGCGCAGAGCCAGCGAGTAGAGCGTGGGCATGCGGTACTGCGGCAGCTCCAGGATAAACGGCGTATCGCTCGACCTGAGGATGGAGCTTTTGAGCAGCCGCGCGGTGGTAAAAGCGGCGACCCCGCCGGCCAGATAAAGGCCCAGCATGACAATCGTCTGCAGGCCGAGCAACCCGTGCAGGTAGTAGACGTGGGGGATGAACGCCGCGATCAGCAGCAGGTAGACGGGCAGGCGGGCCGAGCAGGTCATGAAGGGCGTGACGAGAATGGTGGCCAGGCGGTCGCGCTTGTTGGCGATGGTGCGCGTGGCCATGATGGCCGGAATGGCGCAGGCGTAGGCCGAGAGCAGCGGGATGAAGGCCTTGCCGTTGAGGCCGATGGTGCGCATGACGCGGTCGGCGATGAGCGCCGCGCGCGCCAGGTAGCCCGAGTCCTCGAGAATCCCAATAAAGAGGAAGAGCAGCAGGATCTGCGGCAAGAACACCAGCACCGAGCAGATGCCCTTCCACACACCGTCGAGCAGCAACGATTGCAGCCACCCTATGGGCAGCAGCGGGCGGGCAAGATCGGCCATGCGGGCGAGGAGGTCGCCGAAGCCGTTGGAGAGTGGCTGGCCCACGGAGAAGACCGCCTCGAAGACGGCGATGACGACGAGCAGGAAGAGCAGTGGTCCCCAGATGCGGTGCAAGAGCAGGTTGTCGATCTTGCGCGTGTTCTCGGCGGATAGAGGAGCCCGGTAACCGGTGCGACGGCTGACCTGCGCGGCCCACGTGTATGTGCTGGCCGCGTTGCCCACTACCGGCAGGGCCAGCGGCTTGGCCTTCTCGCGGTCAGTTTGCTGGTTGAGGAAAAGTGGAACGGCATCGAGGCCGGCGCCGTTGACGGCACTGATTTGGGCGACGGGAGCGCCAAGTTCGCGGGCGAGCTTCAGCGTGTCGATCTGCCCGCCCCGCGACTGCATCACGTCGGTCATGTTGAGCAGCACCAACGTAGGCAGTCCCACCGCGAGCACCGGCGCGGCCAGCATCAGTTGCCGCGTCAGGTGAACCGAGTCCAGCACCAGCAGTACCGCGTCGGGCTTGGGCGTGCCCGGCATCTTGCCGCGCAGCACATCGACGGCCACCCGGGCATCTTCAGAGTAGGGCGTGAGTGAGTAGATGCCGGGCAGATCGATCAGCGTCAGGTCGTCGCGACCCACCCCGGCCATCAGGCCCATGCGCTGCTCGACAGTGACTCCCGGGTAATTGGCAACTTTTTGTCGAAGGCCCGTCAGCCGGTTGAAGAGAGTGGATTTGCCGGAGTTGGGAGGCCCGATCAGCACCACGGTCTCGAGCGCGCCTTCGAGTGGCGGAGCCGCGGGTGGCTCAAAGACAGGCGTCTCGCAACAGGCGTTCATCGCGCGGCCTCGGCCAGTTGAGGAGCTTCCTCGACCGCAGCTTCGAAAGGCCGAACCCGGATGCCCTCTGCCGTCTCGTGCCGGAGGGCGATTTCCAAGCCATCCACGAGGTAAACCGTGGGATCGCCGGCCGGCGCGCGGCGCAGCGCCGTCACTTGCGCGTCGGGCACAAAACCCATATGCATCAGGTGGTTCTGGACATTCTCAGGCAGGTCGAGGGCAACCAGGATGCCGCACTCGCCAACGGCTAATTCGCTCAATACGCTCACCTGCCGAACCTCACGATGCCAGTCGCCACGACGACGCAGCAGAAAAATACGACCGGAATGGTCGGATTTAAGTATACGGCGAAAATGCCTGCGTCCGCAATGTGGCTTTTTCGGGATTTTCGGCTCGGACATTCCCATGGCTGGACCTCCACGAGAGGGAACCAGCCGGGAACCCCCAGCCCCCTCCCAACCCCTCTGGCGGGCTCTTCGATCAGTTCATCGGAACGATGATTCTTTTGTAGCAGGGAAGATCTTGGCTGGAAGTGATCTAAATCACACAAGAGGGCGGGAAATAGACGGGTTGCCGGGTATTGGGGCGAATGGTACAAGCAAACCATGACGGTTGAGGAGTTCAAAGCATCGTTGGCACTGGCCGAACCTCCGCACGAGTTGCCGGCTCCGCTGGCGGCGCTGTGGTGGGATGCCAAAGGCGATTGGGCGCGTGCGCACAGCATGGTGGACGACCTTGGAACCCGCGACGCCATGGCCGTACACGCCTACCTTCACCGCAAGGAGGGCGTTGCGTGGAATGCCGACTACTGGTATAGCCGCGCGGGGCGCAAGTTTCACCGGCCGACGCTGGAAGAGGAGTGGCAAGCGCTGGTCGAAGGGCTGACAGGGGAATGAGCGCGTCCGCATTTGGAGTTCCGGTGTAGAATCCTCTTTCCGAATCAACAATACGAAAGGGGCCGGATATGCAATATCGCAAGTTTGGCAAGCTGGATTGGAAGGCTTCGGCACTGGGGTTCGGGGCCATGCGGCTGCCAACCGCGGATGGGCAGCCGCATAGTCCCAATATCGACGAAGCAGAAGCAATTCGCATGCTGCGGTATGCCATCGACCATGGCGTCAACTACGTGGACACCGCGTATCCGTATCACGAGGGCAAGAGCGAGCTCGTGGTGGGCAGGGCGCTGAAGGACGGATACCGAGAAAAAGTACGGGTGGCGACAAAGCTGCCGGTATGGCTGGTCGAGGGCCCGGCGGATTTCGACCGGTTTCTGAACGAGCAACTGGAGAAGCTGCAGACGGACCACATCGACTTTTATCTTCTGCATTCGCTGAACAAAGCCTCCTGGTCGAACGTGGTTGTGAAGCACAACCTGCTGGGCGAGGCGGAGCGGGCGCTGGGCGACGGGCGCATCCGGCATCTGGGATTCTCGTTTCACGACGATTATGCGTGCTTCGAAGAGATCGCGAATGCGAGCGAGCTATGGAGTTTTTGCCAGATCCAGTACAACTACATGGACACGGAGAACCAGGCAGGCACGCGCGGGCTGAAGCTGGCGGCAGAAAAGGGGCTGGCCGTGGTAGTGATGGAACCGCTGATGGGTGGGCGGCTTGCCGATCCGCCGCCGGCGATTCGGGAGACGATGGCGAGCGATCCGGCAGGGCGGAGCCCGGCCGAACTGGCCCTCGAATGGGTGTGGGATCATCCGGAAGTTTCCGTGGTGCTGAGCGGCATGAGCACGATGAGCCAGGTCGTCGACAATCTGCGGATTGTGGATGGGGCTCGCGTAGGCAAGCTCGGTGAAGCCGACCAGGCGCTGATTGCGCGGGTCCGCGAACAGTACCAGTCGCGGATTACGATTCCATGCACACAATGCGGGTACTGCATGCCCTGTCCCAACGGCGTAAACATTCCGGTCAATTTCGATCTCTTCAACTATGCCCACACGTACGACGACGTGGGCGCGGCGCGGTTCCGGTACCACTTTGTGCTGAAGGAGGAGCAGCGCGCGGGCGCCTGCATCGACTGCGACACATGTGAGGGATTGTGCCCGCAGCAGATCCCCATCTCGGAGTGGATGCCGAAGGTGGAGGCGTTACTGGCCTGAGGGAGCGCCGATTGCCAATACAGCCGCGCCGCCCGCCAATTCCACCACTCCCGCTCGAAGCCAAGTGGCAACGCTTGTGGAAAGCCTGCTCGTCTGATCGCGGGTGAGCCTCTTCAATTTCCGCTCGGCGCCCCCCATCTGGCTCGATCAGCAGACCTGCGCGAGGTATTGCTCGTCGCTCACCTTCTCCATCCAATCGACGATTTTGTCATCGAGCTTCTCCTGAATGGCGATGTGGGTCATCGCTGTGGTTGGCGCCGCGCCGTGCCAATGCTTCTCGCCCGGCGCAAACCAGATCACATCTCCCGGGCGAATCTCCTCGACGGGACCACCCCAGCGCTGCGCGCGGCCGCAGCCGGAGGTGACGATGAGCGTTTGACCGAGGGGATGCGTATGCCATGCGGTGCGCGCTCCGGGCTCAAAAGTAACACTGGCGCCGACGACGCGGGCGGGATCGGGCGCGTCAAAGAGCGGGTCGACCCGCACAGTGCCTGTGAACCAATCGGCCGGTCCCTTGCCTGAGGGTTGCGAGCCGCTTCGCCTGATCTCCATTGCTGAATTCCCTCCCTTGATGTCATTGGATCGGCTCATCCGATTGCCAAGAATGCTCGAAGAGGCACGCCAGTACCGGGCCGTCTACAATGCTTTACCCATTTCGTACGCTTGCTTCATGGCGCGGCTTGCCAGGATATCGCCAATTTCGCATGCGCCTGTGCCATAAACGATGCCTTTTTCTTTTGCTCCCCGCAGACAGGAGGTGAATCCCCGCAGGCCTTCGATGGTCCGCTCCAGAGCTGCCTTTCTTCCATCGGCCGCAGTGACGATGAAATAGAAATCCTTGTTGGTGATTTCCGTATACCGTGCGACCGTCCGGTCAATCAGGGTCTTCAATTGGGCGCACATGGTGTAAAAGTAGACAGGCGTCGCCAGAACGATGACGTCAGCCGCAATCATTTCGTCGAGGATTTGCGCCATATCGTCTTTCTGCGCGCATCTTCCGCTCCCCACGCAGGCATAGCAACCCCTGCAGTAGTTAATCTTCTTTTCCCCCAGGAGCACTTTATCGACGCGATGACTGGCTTCGACTGCGCCTTTCGCAAACTGATCGCACAAGGCGTTCGAGTTCCCGCGTTTTCTGGGACTCGAGGAAAGTATCAGCACTTTTTTGCTCACTAAACTGCCTCCAAGCGAGCGAGTTCCCGTTCGCCGACCAGGAGCAGGATGCGTACGGCGCGCCATGCGCCGAGCATACCACCTGCACCTACGGCGGTTCTCCTGCAACCATGAGCCATTTCGGACGGAATTCAAGGTGGCTTTTTCTTGATGAAAAAGCCACTTAGCGATTGTGCCTTGGTCTACACCTGCAGGAGACCCGCTATAGGGCAGAGAGCAGGCGGGCGGTTGCCTCGCCCAGGCCGCTGCTAAGGCATTTCTCCCAATCCTCAAGAGTGCCTAATTTTCCAGAAGGTTGCCGCTCACTGGGGTTCGCGTCAACTTTGCGGTCTTGAATCCCTACAGCGTGTTTCAAAAATGGCGACGTAGATTTCCCTTGTCATCCCTCAGGGGCTAAAGCCCCCGTATTTTTCTGCATTTTTCGGCCCGGCTAAAGCCGTGCCCTTGTTACAAAACTATTTATGAAACACGCTCTATGCACCATGGGGAGAAATGCGTAAGCCGCGATCTCGCGAAGATCGTCGCAAAGCGCGCCGGCTCGCCTTCGCCGCAACACCCACCCGCATAACGACCACAAGAGTCATTCCATTTACAGTTCGTTGCACGATATAAACATCGTTCCATAAGGTGGGATTTCCGGTCCTCCCTGTGCCCCGCATCACTGCGGCTAACTGCCTCAAAGAAGAGACTCACGATAGCAGCCGATCTTCCTCAAAGGCGGCACTGTGGAGCGAAGCGAATGAGTGAACTGAACACTGTGATTATGGATGGGAACGAGGCTGCGGCCTCCGTTGCCTACCGACTCTCCGAAGTTATCGCCATCTACCCCATCACTCCCTCGTCGCCAATGGGCGAATGGGCGGATCAGTGGCGTTCGGAGGGGAAGAAGAACATCTGGGGCGCATTGCCCATTGTGGAAGAACTGCAGAGCGAGGGCGGCGCGGCCGGCGCCTTGCACGGCGCGTTGCAGGCCGGGGCCTTCGGAACGACATTTACGGCCTCGCAGGGGCTGCTGCTGATGATCCCCAACATGTTCAAGATTGCCGGTGAGCTGACCCCGGCGACGATGCATGTTGCGGCTCGCACCCTGGCAACCCATGCACTGTCGATCTTCGGCGACCACTCCGACGTGATGGCCTGCCGCGGCACCGGATGGGCGATGCTGGCCTCGAATTCCGTGCAGGAGGTTGCCGACATGGCACTGGTGGCGCAGATCGCCACCCTCGAATCACGCATACCGTTCATCCATTTCTTCGACGGCTTCCGCACATCGCATGAAGTGGGCAAGATTCTTCCCATCACCGACGAGACGATTCGCGGGATGGTAGACGACAAGTACCTCATCGCCTTCCGCAAGAACGCCCTCACGCCCGATCGCCCATTCATCCGCGGGTCGGCGCAGAATCCCGACGTGTTTTTCCAGGCCCGCGAGGCTTGCAGCCCGTTCTACGTGAAGGTGCCGGGAATTGTGCAGTCGGTGATGGACCGTTTTGCCGCCCGGACCGGCCGCTCCTATCACCTTTTCGACTACTACGGAGCGCCAGACGCCGAACGCGTGATCGTGCTCATGGGTTCCGGCGCGGAAACCGCCGAGGAAGCCGTGGACGCAATGACGCGCCAGGGCGAGAAGGCCGGCCTGGTCAAGGTTCGTCTCTACCGGCCTTTCGATAGCAAGGCGTTTCTGGCCGATTTGCCGGTGACGGTCAAGTCGATCGCCATTCTCGACCGCTGCAAGGAGCCCGGAGGAGCCGGCGAGCCGCTCTATCAGGACATCCTGACCGTGCTTGCGGAGAATTCCTCCCATCTGCCTTTTGTAACCATGCCTGCCGTCATCGGCGGCCGCTATGGGCTCTCGTCGAAGGAGTTCACGCCGGCGATGGTCAAAGGCATCTTCGATGAGCTTGCCAAGCCCTCCCCCAAAAACCACTTCACCATCGGCATCAACGACGACGTGAGCCACTCGAGCCTTGACTACGATCCCGCGTTTTCCACTGAGGATCCCAAGACCGTGCGCGCTCTCTTTTACGGGCTGGGCTCCGACGGCACCGTGGGCGCGAACAAAAATTCGATCAAGATCATCGGCAGTGAAACGCCGAACTACGCGCAGGGCTACTTCGTGTACGACTCGAAGAAGTCGGGCTCGATGACGATGTCGCACCTGAGGTTCGGCCCCAACCCGATCCGGTCAACTTATCTCATTACGCATGCCAGCTTCGTGGCTTGCCACAACTTCAGCTTCCTGGAGAAGATGAACGTGCTCGAAGCCGCTATGCCGGGAGCCGTTTTCCTCCTCAACTCGCCGTATTCGGCGGCCGAGGTGTGGGACAAGCTGCCCCGCAGCATGCAGGAGGAGATGCTGCGCAAGAAGATCGAGTTCTATGTGATTGACGGATACAAGGTGGCGCGCGAAGCCGGTATGGGCTCGCGTATCAACACCATCATGCAGACCTGCTTTTTCGCCATCAGCGGCGTGTTGCCGCGCGAGGAAGCCATCGCGCAGATCAAGAAGTCGATTCAGAAGACCTATGGCAAGCGCGGCGAAGCAGTTGTGCAAAAGAACTTCGCAGCCGTCGATCATGCACTTTCGCATCTGGAGAAAGTGGAGCTGCCGAAGGCGGCCAGCTCGAGTTTCGATCTGGCGGGCGCGTTCAGTGACAAGGCGCCGAAGTTCGTTCACGACGTGCTTGGCCAGATCGCCGAAGGCAAGGGCGATCTGATTCCGGTGAGCGCGATTCCAGCCGGCGGCGCGTTCCCTTCGGGTACAGCGCAGTGGGAGAAGCGCAACATCGCGCAGTTCATTCCCGTTTGGGACAAGGATCTCTGCATTCAGTGCGGAAAGTGCGCCATGGTGTGCCCGCACGCGGTGATTCGCGCCAAGATTTACGACCCCGAGCTCGGCGACAAAGCCCCGGCAACCTTCAAGTGGGCGAAGCCCAAGTGGCGCGGCATGGAGCAGGAGCACTACACGCTGCAGGTGGCTCCCGAAGATTGCACCGGCTGCGGCGTGTGCGTCGAAGTTTGTCCTGTGAAGAGCAAGAGCGACGCCAGCAAGAAGGCCATCAATATGGCGCCGCAAGCGCCTCTGCGCGAGCCGGAGCGGGAGAATTGGGAGTTCTTCCTCTCGCTGCCCGAGGTCGACCGCACGAAGCTTTCGCACACGCAGGTCAAGGATATTCAGCTTCTACAGCCGCTGTTTGAGTTTTCGGGCGCGTGCTCAGGCTGCGGCGAAACGCCCTACATCAAGCTGCTGACGCAGTTGTTCGGCGACCGGCTGTACATCGCCAACGCCACGGGCTGCTCGTCGATTTACGGCGGCAACCTGCCGACCACGCCTTATACGTACAACGCACAAGGCCGCGGGCCGACGTGGTCGAACTCGCTGTTTGAAGACAACGCGGAGTTCGGGTTCGGCATGAGGGTCGCGCTCGATCAGCAGAAGGCCTTTGCCGAAACGCTGGTGACGCGGCTGGCTTCGGCCATGGGCGCGGAGCTTGCGGCGGACCTCGTGGGAGCATCGCAAAAGACCGAGGTGGAGATCAATCAGCAGCGCGAGCGGGTAAAGGCGCTTCGTGCAGTGCTGGGCGGGAACAGTTCTTCCGATGCAAAAAATCTGCTGGCGATCGCGGATGCGCTGGTCCGCAAGAGCGTGTGGATCCTGGGCGGCGACGGCTGGGCGTTCGACATCGGTTTTGGCGGGCTCGACCATGTGCTGGGCTCGGGTAAGAACGTGAACGTGCTGGTGCTTGACACCGAAGTCTATTCGAATACCGGCGGCCAGGCCTCGAAGGCTACGCCGCGCGGCGCAGTGGCCAAGTTCGCGGCCAGCGGCAAGCCGAACAGCCGCAAGGATCTGGCTATGGAGGCGGTCAGCTACGGCTCCGTCTATGTGGCGCAGGTAGCGCTGGGCGGCAACGACATGCACGTTGTGAAGGCCTTCCAGGAGGCCGAGGCGCACGACGGGCCGTCGATCATCATTGCGTACGCAAGCTGCATCGCCCACGGCTATGACCTAGTGCACGGGCTGGAACAGCAGAAGCTCGCCGTGCAAGCAGGCTACTGGCCGCTCATGCGCTATAATCCCGCACTGCGCGAAGAGGGCAAGAATCCCTTCCAGCTCGACTCCAAAGCGCCGGCGATCCGGCTCAAGGAGTATGCTTACCGCGAAGCTCGGTACACCATGCTGGCGCGAAGCAATCCGGATCTGGCCGCGGCGCTGCTGAAGGAAGCTCAGGACGATGTGGAGCGCCAGTGGCGCGTCTACTCCGCCCGCGCGGCGATGCCGGGCCGCGGAGAGACACCACACATCGCGCCCCTGGAAAAACCTGAAGAAAAACCGGAAGAGAAACTGGCGGCTGCGGCTGCCGGAGGTGAGGAATGACCGAACTTTCCATGCAATACCTCGGCATGAAGTTGAGCGGCCCGATTGTGGTTGCGTCGACACCGCTCTCCGAGTCGCTCGACAATATTCGTCACATGGAGGATGCGGGAGCTTCAGCCATCGTGCTCACCTCGCTCTTTGAGGAGCAGTTGGCGCTCGAGTCGCGCGCCCTCGACGAAGATCTGTCGCGAGGCACGAATTCCTTCGCCGAGTCTCTCAATTACCTGCCCGAACTCAACGACTACCGCATGACCCATGAAGGGTATCTGGAGCATTTGCGGCGCGCCCGCGAGGCCGTCGGCATTCCCATTATGGCCAGCCTGAATGGAGCCACCAGCGGCGGCTGGGTGCGCTTTGCCAAAGAGATGGAACAGGCCGGCGCACAGGCCATCGAGCTCAACACTTTTGCGCTGGCTACGGACCGTACCCAGACCTCGGACGAGATCGAACGACTGCTACTCGAACTGGTTGCAGGAGTTTGTAAAGCCGTCAATGTTCCCGTCGCCATCAAGCTCTCGCAGTCGTTCACCAGTTTGCCCAATCTGTGCGCGCGCCTCGAAGAAGCGGGTGCATGTGGCGTCGTCCTCTTCAACCGGTTCTATCAGCCGGATTTTGACATTGAATCGCTGGAGGTGCGGCCCACACTGCATTTCTCCACGCCGTCCGAGTTGTTGCCGCGCCTGCACTGGGCGGCCATACTCTACGGCCATCTCAAGGGCGACATCGGCATCACCGGCGGCGTGCACTCCGCCGAAGATGTACTGAAGGCGATCATGGCGGGCGGCAGCGTGGCCATGATAGTCTCCGCGCTGCACATCCACGGCATCGAGCACATCGCACGCGTGCTGGCGGACCTGCGCTATTGGCTGGAAAAGCGCGAGTACCCATCGCTGGCCGAGACGCGCGGCTGCCTCAGCCGCCGTTCCGTGCCCGACACCTCGCCCTACGACCGCGGCAATTACATCAAAACGCTGAGCTCCTACAGCCTGCGGCAGACGATGGCGGCGTTCTGAACTTGTCTATGCTTTCTTTGCGATCGGCGGCTGCGGCAAATGCAGCCGCCGCAGTTTTTTTGAGAGCAAAAGCCGATGTTCCGGTAAGGTCTCTTGCAATGACAAGAATCAAGCAGCAATTTCGCAAGAGTGCCGCTGCAAAGTGGACGCTTTCGATTGTCACGGGCCTCCTGCTGTCGAACAGTCCGGGCCGCGCGCCAGCGCAGGAGCCACATTTCTGGTCGATCGCCCTGGCAGACACGCTCATGAAGCGCAATACCGGCGCGCCCGGAGATTCGCTCACGCGGTGGTCCTACTGGAAGGGCTACACTCTGAACGGATTCGAGCTGTTATGGCAATCGACCGGCGATCCGCGGTACCTGAACTACATCATGCAGCAGATTGACCCGCACATCGATCGCGACGGCAATCTTGTGGACGTCAAGCTCGATAGCCTCGACAACGCCATGGCGGGCAACATCGTGGTGGGCCTGTACGAGCACACGCACGATCCGCGTTATCGCGCAGCCGCGACCCAGATCCGCAGAATGTTCGACACCTATCCGCGCAACCCGGATGGAGGATTCTGGCACAATCCCAGGCTGCGCGGTGAAATGTGGGTCGATGGCGTCTTTATGGGCCAGATGTTTCTCCTCCGGTATGGTGACTCCATCGGCGATCGCAAGTACTGCTTTGATGAAGCGGTGAAACAGATTACGGTTTTTGCGCACCACGCTCTCAAAGACAATGGCGGACTCTACTATCACGCCTGGGCAGCGAATCCCGACCTGGCCACGGTGGTCCCGCAACGCAAAGTGCACTGGGCAGACCCGACGACAGGGCTTTCACGGGAAGTATGGAGCGAGGGACTGGGCTGGTATTCCCTTGTAGTTGTGGAAGCATTGGGGCGTCTGCCAGCCGATTATCCCGGCCGTGCGGAGGTGCTGGATATCTATGAGCGGCTTGCGGCAGGTTTGAAGCGAGCGCAGGACCCGGTGAGCGGAGGGTGGTATTTTATCGTCGACAAACCGGACCGCAGCGACAATTGGATCGACACCTCGGGCAGCGCCATGTTCACCTATGCTCTGGAACGCGGCATCGAACTGGGCCTGCTGGATGGCAAGGCATACGCACCGGTGGTCGCGGCAGGTTACCGCGCAATCACGCACAACGCGCGGGTGAACAGTGACGGCCTCGTCGATATATTGAGCGCATGCGACGGCGTCTGCGTACAAGCCAGCTACGCGGACTATGTGGGCTGCAAGCGAGCCGTCAACGCAAAGGAAGCCGTCGGTGGGTTTCTGTGGGCGACGGCGATTGTGGAGAAGCCCGGCCGCCGCGATGAACACAATGCACGAGGTTTCGCGCCGTAGGCGATTCCAGGCTTCTATCGATTACTCGGAATGTGGGGAGCTTCAACTTGCTCAGCGGCCAAGAAAGCGCAGCACGGCCTTTTCCAGAATGCCGCGCGCGCGTGGGATAGCGGCTTCGACGGACGCGCTGAATGTTTCGCCCAGTTCGGTAGAGCCCACCCCGACGGTTAACAGCATGGCATGGGATTTGATTGAGCCATAGAGTGAGCGCGTCACACCCAGGAGTTCGGACGGCTTGAGGTGATGCGAAGACGGCGCCGGGCTGCCGACAGGCGACGGGACCGGGATGAGCCTGACGCGTCCCGGAGGAGAACTCGCTGAGGAGTCGACGAAGAGCACGGAATCCGCTGCGGCAATCTCTTCGGCCAGGTCGGGAGTCCACTGCTGACGCGAAATGACGCGTACATCGGGTTCCTGGCGGAATCGTGCCTCCGCCCATGCGGCGAGCTTCGGGCCTGCGCCGTCGTCGCTGCGCAAAGTATTGCCGCAGGCTAGAATGAGACAGCGTGCTTTTGGTTCGGTCATGTAAATACCTACAAAAGCAACCGCAGATCCTTCGACTCCGCTGCGCTTCGCTCAGGATGACAGCTCTTTTGTTGGCTTCATCCTTTGATCCCAATCGCTAGGGGACCAGCCGGTCGACGACTTCGCCGTCAGCCGACAGAAGCGAAATTTCGAGCGGCATCTGGCCGGCGGCGTGCGAAGAGCAGCTCAGGCATGGATCGAAGGTGCGCACCACAGCTTCCACGCGGTTCAGGATGCCCTCGGTGAACTTGCCCTTCTTCACATAGTGCCTGGCGGCCTGCAGCACGCCCAGGTTCATGGCCTTGTTGTTCTGGCCGGTGGCGATCACCAGGTTAGCCCAGGTGATCTTGCCGTTCTCGTCCACCTTGTAGTGGTGGTGCAGTACACCGCGCGGCGCTTCGGCCTGGCCAGTGCCTTCCAGCCGGTTGACGCCTGCCGTGGCGCGAACATGTTTGTCGAGAATGCGCGGATCGGCAAGGATCTCTTCGATCTTCTCCACGCCGTAAAGCATCTCCACAAGCCGCGCATGGTGGTAATGGAACGAACTCTCGACCGGGCCCGCCGCCAATTGCTTGAACCCGGCGAGTTCTTGTTCGGCTTTGGGCGTGCCCATGCTCCTCACGATGTTCAGCCGCGCCAGCGGCCCCACGCGATAGCTCCCTTCGGGATATCCGAGCGGCTTGTAGTAAGCGAACTTCGTGTAGCTGTAAGGCTCCACCGCTTCGCCAATCACCTCGGCGTAACGGCTCGCCGTGATACCTTCCTCGATGGTTTTGCCCTTGGCGTCGATCAGGCGCAGGGCGCCATCCGTGAACTCGATCGATTCATCCTCGTTGATGAGGCTCAAGTAATTCGACGGGAAGTTAGCGAAAACTCCGATCTCTGCTTTGAACGTGTCCGCGATCTTCTTGTACGCTCCCAGGGCCAGGCCGATATTTGCGTAGGCCTCCGGGATCATGGCCAGAATCTTGTCGCGCTTTGCGGCCGCAAGCGGCTCGGTCACGCCACCGGGCACAACCCAGCCCGGATGCACGCGTTTGCCGGCGAGCAGTTCGATGATGCTCTGCCCGAAGCGCCGCAGCGCGATGCCGGCGCGGCCCAGCTCGGGTTTGGTTGCCGCCACGCCCAGAATGTTCCGGACCTTGGGATCGGCCTCCATGCCCAGCAGCAGATCAGGCGAGGCGAGATAAAAGAAGCTCAGCGCATGCGACTGCACCATCTGCGCCAGGTTCAACATGCGCCGCAACTGCGCCGCGGTGTGCGGAATGCGCACCGACATGATGGCCTCGCAGGCCTTGGCAGACGCAATCAGGTGCGAAACCGGGCAAATGCCGCAGATGCGCGCCATCAGGCTGGGCATCTCGTAAAACGGACGGCCCTCGGAAAAACGCTCAAAGCCGCGTACCTGAGTTACGTGAAAATGCGCGTCTTCCACCTCGCCCTTGTCGTTCAGCTGGATGGTGATCTTGCCGTGTCCTTCAAGGCGCGTTACCGGATCGATGGTGATGGTCTGGCTCATAGGGCTCATCTCCGAATGGTTAAGCTCCAAAGCGGGTAAGCGCCGGAATATCCAGCGGCCCGCCGTTCACCAGCGCGGTCAGCGCGGTGTGAAATGTGTCGGCGGAGGGCGGACAACCGGGCAAAAACACGTCCACCTTCACAAACTCGTGAATGGGCCGCACGACGCGCAGCAGCTTAGGCACCACGACACAAGGAATCTGCGCCTGCGCGCTGGCGTTCTGGATGTAGGCGCGGTCGAGAATCGCCTCCGGCCCGATGGGATTGCGCATCGACGGCACGTTTCCCGTGATGGCGCAGTCGCCCATCGCAATCAGCATCTTGGAGTGATCGCGAATCTTCTTGATCTTCTTCTCGTCGTCCACCGAAGCCACGGCTCCCTCGACCAACGCAATATCCACTTCGCCGGGAAACTCTTTGGTGTCCACGAGAGGACTGTAGACCACGTCTACTACTTCCGCCAGCTCAAGAAGCCGCTCGTCCATATCAAGAAAGGACATGTGGCAACCGGAACATCCGTCCAGCCAGACTGTCGCGAGTTTCAGTTTGCTCATTGCGCTTCCCTCATCAGGTTCAGGTAGGGGAGAAAATCGGGATACTTGGGATGATCGGAGCCGATCTTGCTCTTGTCGAAGAGCGCTCCGGTGGGGCACACCTGTACGCACTTGCCGCAGCGCGTGCAAGCTGAACTTCCCCATTCCTGGTGCAGGTCCGAGATGATCAAAGCAGTGGTGCCGCGGCCCATCACGTCCCAGATGTGCGCACCCTCAATCTCCGAACAGACACGCACGCAACGCGTGCACAGGATGCAGCGGTTGTGATCGACCGTGAAACGCTCGTGCGAGGCGTCCACGAAGAGATCGGGATTGCGATAGGGCAGCCGCACATGGGTCAGACCCTGCTCCTGGCCGAGCGTCTGCAGTTCGCAGTGGCCGTTGGAAACGCAGACCGAGCAGATGTGATTGCGCTCGGCGAATAGCAGTTCCAAAATCGTGCGGCGGTGCTTCTGCAGGCGTTCGGTGTTCGTGCTTACCTCCATGCCCTCCTGCACCGTGGCCACGCAAGCCGGCAGCAGCTTGTTACTGCCTTTGATCTCCACCAGGCACAGACGGCACGCGCCCACGTCGCTCAGGCCGTCGAGATGGCAGAGGGTGGGAATATTGATCTCGTTCTCGCGCGCCACTTCGAGGATCGTCTGGCCGGCGCGGGCGCTTACTTCCTGCTCGTCGATGACAAGAGTTTTGACGTCTGTTTCCATGCTCATGCCACCACCTCGACGGCTGATTCCATGTTGCAGACGCTGGCCGGACAGCGTTTATGCAGGATGTGCTCGAGATACTCGTTGCGGAAGTACTTGAGCGTGCTCAGCACGGGGTTGGGCGCGGTCTGGCCCAGGCCGCACAGGCTCGTCTCCTTCACGGTGGAGCAGAGATCCTCGAGGAGCGCCAGATCGTCCATGGTTCCCGTCCCGTTGCAGATGCGCGTCAGCAGCGTGAACATCTGCGCCGTGCCCGCGCGGCAGGGAATGCACTTGCCGCACGACTCGGTCATGCAGAACTCGATAAAGAAGCGCGCCACGTTGACCATGCACGAGGTGTCGTCCATGACGATCATGCCGCCCGAGCCCATGATCGAACCCATCTTCAGCAGCGCGTCGTAGCTGACGCCGACATCGAGCATCTCCGCGGGGATGCAGCCGCCGGAGGGTCCGCCGGTCTGCACGGCCTTGAAGGTATGACCGCCGGGCACGCCGCCGCCGATGTCCTCGATGATCTCGCGCAGCTTGATGCCCATGGGCACTTCCACCAGACCGGTGTTGGCGATCTTGCCGGTCAGGGCGAACACCTTGGTCCCCTTGCTGCGCTCGGAGCCCATGTTGAAGAACCACTTGCCGCCGTTGCGCACGATCGGCGCGATGTTGGCGTAGGTTTCCACATTATTGATCAGCGTGGGCTTGCCCCACAGTCCGCTAGCCGCGGGATATGGCGGCCGCGGCTTAGGCGTGCCGCGCCTGCCTTCGATCGAAGCGATCAGCGCCGTCTCCTCGCCGCACACAAACGCGCCCGCGCCCAGCCGGATTTCCACATCGAAGTTGAAGGGCGTGTTGCAAATGTTGTTGCCCAGCAGTCCGTGCCTCCGCGCCTCGCGCAGCGCTGTCGTCAGCCGCGACACGGCCACCGGATACTCCGCGCGGACATAAATGAACCCTTTGCTCGCGCCTACGGCATAGGCGGCAATCGCCATGCCCTCGATCACGCGATGCGGATCGCCCTCCATCACGCTGCGGTCCATGAACGCACCGGGGTCGCCTTCGTCGCCGTTGCAGATTACATATTTCGGGTCGCCCGCGGCCTTGGCCACCGTGCCCCACTTGAGCCCCGTGGGATAGCCGCCACCTCCGCGCCCGCGCAGGCCGCTCTCCGTGACGCGGTGAATTACGCCTTTGGGCGTCATCTCGGTCAGCACCGTCAAAAGCGCCTTGTAGCCGTCACGGGCGATGTAGTCGTCAATCTTCTCCGGATCGATATAGCCGGCGTTTTCGAGCACCACACGCACTTGCTTGTCAAAGTGCTCGTTCAGGTCACACTGCAGCTCAGGCGCCGGCGCACCGCCCAAGCTCTTCACAATCGCTTCGGCGTGGCCTGCGTTCACGCGGTGGTAAAGCGTCTCCTCCGGATCGACGCGCACCAACGGCCCATGCGAGCACGGGCCCATGCAGCCGGTGCGGCGCACCAGCACCGTTTTGCCCGCGGCTTCGGCGGCCTTGACCAGTGCATCTTTCAACTTGTCGGCGCCCTGGCTGGCGCACGCCAAGTCCATGCACACATTTACCTCGTAATCGTACTTGGCGTTTTCCTGATTGACGCTTTTGGCGATCTGTTCGAGCTCCTCGATGGTCATTCCACGGTCCACCTTTCCAGTTGCTCGAGCATCTGTTCACGGCTCATCTCGCCTACCACTTCGCCATCGAACAACGCTACCGGGGCGCGGCTGCACGCGCCCACGCAGCGCGCCGTCATCAGGCTGATCTCCCCGTCTTTCGTCGTCTGACCCTGCGCGATGCCCAGCCGCTTCTCCGCCGCGGCAATCAGTTTGTCCGCACCCTTGATGTAGCACGCCGTGCCGGCGCACACCGTCATGGTGTGTTTGCCAGGCGGCTTCAGGCTGAAGTAGTGATAAAACGTCGCTACGCCGTAAGCCTGACTCAGCGGCACGCGCAGCGAAAGAGCAACGAAGCGGATCGACTCGTCGTCCAGATATCCAAACGACGACTGCACCGTGTGCAGCGCCTCAATCAGCGCGTGACGGGCAAACCCGTTCTTGCGCATGGTGCCGTTCACGATCTTCCATCGTTTGTCTTCGCTGGGTAGAGGCGGGGGCGTGAATGCGGGCACATTTCCTCCCTGTTCGGTGCATCCGGAGACGTGAATCAAGTGCGGAGCGGGGGATTGGCCCGCTCTGGCAGTTTACCTATTATTGTTCTACGTGCCGGAGGCTTTCGCAATCCGTGACAGCAGTCACGTGCGTGTGTGGCTATCCTATTTATTGGCATGGATTTCGGCCGTTCCCAAATGCGGTCGCCAGCCTCAAGCGCCCAGTTGGCCGGCAGCGGTGTCGCGGTGCACGGCGCCGAAGAGAGAACGGCGCGAACGCTGTGCGGAAGATCACGCGAAAAACCCGATCCTCCCTTCCCACCCGCGACAGCCCCCGCCGCCGAACTGCCGGCGTCAATCTCCCGTGCCAGTAACTCTTTTACTTGCCCTGTTTGAGCACAAGATGGTAGTCACTGTAATCGATCGTCACCACGGTCTGCCCAAACAGAAAGCTGCTCGACTCGGCGCGGGCATGCACGGCCATCGAAAATCCGTTGACGTTTGCATATTGCCGCATCATGTGCGTCGTTCCCGAAAACGCTGAAGGATTCTTTGAAGCGGTTCCGTCGATCTTCACCAGAGTTCCGTCTTGCGCGTCCACCCACATGGTTCCGTCGATCATGTTGGTAGCCTTCTCTTTAGGCGTAATAGCGAAGGCGAAGCAGTCGCGCCCATTCACCTTCTGCACTCCGCCGGGTTTCAACTTCATCTCGTAATTCGCTGACGAGAACCACGACTTCTCCACGTTCCCCGGCAAGTTGATCGTCTGCTCGTTACTGAGAAGCGGCTTCAATCCGAAATGAAGAAAAATCGACGATCCGCTCTGCGAAAGCACGGTGTAGGCCTTGCCCACGCCCTTCTGGTAGGTATCCTTCACCGTCATCTCCGCCGCGGGATGCGTTTCATCGCCGCCCCTGTATACGGCGTAGTGCTCAATGTCAGTGAACCCAAGAATGTTGTCAAATCGCGCCGCAACCGCGGCATCCACGCTGCGAATCACTGCTGCCGGATCGGGTTCCTGCGTTGGCCCCGGGGTGCACAGCAGCATCCCGATCGAAACCGCCGCAACCGCGCGCGCCGTTCTTGATGGCTTGCAATCCATCTTCCTCTTCCACCCCTCTCAAATTATGCGACTTTTCCCATGCCCGCGCCGCCGCCCCCGGCCCAAATCATGCGATCGTAAGCGGCGCGAGCCAAGAACGCGCAGAACCCCATGCGCTATGCTAATTCCCTGGGCGAGGCGCTGGCGTGACACAAGGGCCCCAACCAAAACCGGAACGCCACGGAGTGCTGCTCCGGCGCGAGCAGCTCACCGTGCGCGGCGTCGTGCAAGGCGTGGGCTTCAGCCCCTGAGGGATGGTTTGAAGAAATGAAATACATCCCTCGGCGGTTAAAGCCGGAGCAATTGGAGCCTTGAAATTGGCACGGCTAAAGCCGTGCCCTTTCAAAGCCATTGCTCCTTGTGGTTTACGAGCTTCATGCGATTGCCCTGGGGGCGGGTATTACGAGAGATGCCCTCCGGAGGTAAGCGCTATAATTAGGTTTCAATGCAAAATTGAATATTCTGGTGCAACGAATGTCTGAAAACATGAAAGCCGCGCCTGATTTTTCGGGTTGGTCCTGTCCGCTGCCACTGGCTGGTTACCCCACCATCGTGATGGGACACGGCGGCGGAGGCAAGCTGGGCAACGAACTGGTGGAGCACCTGTTTCTGCCTGCCTTCCGCAATCCGGCTCTGGAAAACCTGGGCGACGCGGCGGTACTGGATCTGGCTGGCGGACGACTGACCATGAGCACCGATTCGTTTGTTGTGCAGCCCTTGTTTTTTCCCGGCGGGTCGATCGGCGAACTGGCGGTGAACGGGACGGTGAACGACCTGGCCGTCTCCGGGGCGGAGCCGAAGTTCCTGAGCACCAGCTTCATTCTCGAATCAGGCTTTCCGCTGGCGCAGTTGGCGGCGATTGTGGAGGCGATGGCGCGGGCGGCGGCTACTGCGGGAGTGAAGATCGTCACCGGCGACACCAAGGTTGTCGGGCGCGGCTACGGCGACGGCTGCTACATCAATACAACGGGAATCGGCCTGCTGCGTGCGGGGATTCAAGTGGGCCCGTACCGCGCCCAGCCGGGCGACGCGATTCTGGTTTCGGGCTTCATCGGCGACCACGGCATGGCCATTATGAGCGTGCGGGAAGGCCTGGAGTTCGAGAGCCAAATCCGGTCCGACTGCGCGGCGCTGAACGGGATGATCGCCGGAGTGCTGGACACGGCCGGAGCATCGGTTCATGCCATGCGCGACCCCACGCGCGGCGGACTGGCCTCGACGCTGAATGAGATTGCGCAGGCCTCCGGCGTGGGCATGGCGATCGACGAGGCGAGCTTGCCGGTGCGGCCTGAGGTGCAGTCGGCCTGCGAGCTGCTGGGGCTGGACCCGGTGTATGTGGCCAACGAGGGCAAGGCGGTGTTTTTTGTCGCGCCCCAAGCCGCGGAGCAGGTGCTGGCTGTGCTGCGCGCGCATCCGCTAGGCAAGGACGCCGCCCGCATCGGCCAGGTGACGGCGGAGCACAAACGGATGCTGGTGGCGCGTACCGCGTTGGGCGCGAATCGCGTGATCCCCATTCAGACCGGGGAGCAGTTGCCGCGGATTTGCTAGAGCGGAGAGCCCAGGGCAATCGCATGAAGAAAAGGCGAAGATTTCAGAATGAATGTAACTTATGTAGAACCAACAGAAATAAGTTGCAATCTCGGGATTTGTGCCGTTGGTGGATACGCAAAAGCCACGGGGCGGGCTCCAAAATCTAACCATCGGGAACTACAAATACCTGTAACTTACTGATTCTTCGTATGCGAATCAGTTTTTCGCTTTTTCTTCATGTGATTGCGCTGGATAGAGGCAGCGGGCATGGCCGCGGGGCGATGTGCGCTATGCTGGTCTCCTGTGTGTGGCTTGACTGTGACGGAAGAAACCCAGCCAAAACGAGTGCGGCGCGCGGCGCTGCTGGTGCGCGGAGTGGTCCAGGGTGTGGGATTTCGGCCGTTTGTCTACCGGCTGGCGCTGGAGGAGGGGCTGGCCGGGTTCATCGGCAACGATACGGACGGCGTGACCATCGAGGTTGAGGGACCGGCAGATCGGGTTGAGGCGTTTCAAGCCCGTTTGCGCGCGGAGGCTCCTCCGCTGGCTCGGATCGATTCCGTTGGGTCGCGGGAGGCTACGGCGACCGGGGAGAAAGGCTTCAAGATCGTTGCCAGCGAGGTTTTAGGGCGGGTAAGTACGGGGATTCCGGCCGATGCGGCCACCTGCCCCGACTGCCTGCGCGAGCTGCTAGATCCTAAGGACCGGCGCTACCGCTATCCCTTCCTCAACTGCACCAACTGCGGCCCGCGCTTCACCATCACGCGCCGCATTCCCTACGACCGCCCGCAGACCTCTATGGCGCGCTTCAAAATGTGCGCGGCCTGCCAGGCCGAGTACGACGATCCCACCAACCGGCGATTCCATGCGCAGCCCAACGCCTGTCCTGTCTGCGGCCCGCGCGTTTGGCTGGTGCAACCCGACGGGGCCGAAATTCCCGCCGCCGATCCTGTCGCGGAGACGATTGACCGGCTGATGGCTGGCGAAATCGTCGCCATCAAGGGCATCGGCGGCTTCCACCTTGCCGTGGATGCCACCAATGCAGCGGCCGTGATGCGCCTGCGCGGGCGCAAGCGCCGCTACGGCAAGCCTTTGGCGATCATGGTGCGCGATCTCGACGCCGCGCGCGCGGTTTGCGAG
This sequence comes from Occallatibacter sp., assembly GCA_049522315.1. GTDB lineage: Bacteria > Acidobacteriota > Terriglobia > Terriglobales > Acidobacteriaceae > Telmatobacter. The sequence continues at coordinate 25,257 of JBEKNY010000010.1, read as the reverse complement.
CTGACCGGCGAAGAGGAGGCGCTGCTCGAGACGATTCCGCGGCCGATTGTTCTCGCCGCGCGCCGCGCGGGTTGCGGCATTGCCGATTCCGTGGCGCCGGGAATCCCCTGGCTGGGCGTCTATCTGCCTTACGCACCCTTGCAACATCTCCTCTTCGCCGACCTCCGCGTCCGCGCCCTCGTGATGACCAGCGCCAATCTCAGCGAGGAACCCATCGCCATCGACAACGATGAGGCGCTGGCGCGGCTCAAGCACATCTCCGACGCCTTCCTGATGCACGACCGCGAGATCCTGCAGCGCTGCGACGATTCTGTGATGGCCTTAGTCGACGGCGCGCCGCAGCTCATTCGCCGCGCCCGCGGCTTTGTTCCCCTCGCCGTCCCTCTGCCCTTCGATTCCCCTCCGCTGCTCGCCGTCGGCGGCCATCTCAAGAACGTCTTCGCCCTCGCCCGCGACCGCTTCGCCTATCAAAGCCAGCATCTGGGCGATCTCGAGAACCTCACCGGCCTAGATTTCTTCCGCGAGTCCCTGACGCACCTCATGCACACCTTCGAGATTGAGCCGGAGACGGTGGTCCATGACCTGCACCCCGGCTATCTCTCCAGTTCATGGGCAAAACAGTGGGCGCGCGAGCGCGGGTTGCCGCTCATCGCCGTGCAGCACCACCACGCGCACATCGCGGCCTGCATGGCCGAGCACGGCCTCGAAGGCCCGGTCATCGGCCTGTCGCTCGACGGCACCGGCTACGGCTCCGACGGCCGCATCTGGGGCGGGGAAGTGTTGATCAGCCGTTTGGACGGATTCGAACGCTTTGCCCACCTCGACTATGTGCCGATGCCGGGCGGCGAAGCGGCGATTCGCGAGCCTTGGCGCATGGCGCTGGGGCATTTGCACGCGGCCGGCTTCGACATCGAATCGCCGGAAGTGCTCGACTTGGCCGGCGTGAAGCCAAAAAACGCGCACGTGATCCTGCGCATGATCGAGCGCGGGTTGAACACGCCGCTCACATCCAGTTGCGGGCGCCTCTTCGATGCCGTGGCCGCGGTTGTGCTTGGTCGCGGCGTGGTGGATTATGAGGCGCAGGCGGCGATCGAGCTCGAAGGCGCCGCGGCTGACGAGGACGATCGCTTGCACCATCAGGAGTATGTGCCGGAACTATGGGCAGATGGAGATTCTCAGGTTCTGAAGACAGGGAACCTCTGGCGCAGGGTGATCGAAGACATGCGTAGCGGAACACCCAGGAAAAAGATTGCTGCGGAATTTCATGCAGGAATCGCAGAGGGATTCGTTGCGGCGGTGGCGAGCGCGCGGGATAAGACCGGCATCAAGCAGGCTGCTCTAAGCGGCGGTTGCATGCACAACCGCCGCCTCGCACAGTTGCTGCGCGCGGGACTGGAGGAGTCAGGATTCCAGGTTTTCCAGCATTGCCAGGTGAGCCCCGGCGATGGAGGCCTTAGCTACGGACAAGCTGTGGTAGCAGCGGCAATCCTGGCGCAGCAGAAATCAGCCCGATAGCCGCACCAACTCTTGCCCACTTGTGTGCGGGCCAGGAGGCCCGCACGACAGCCGGTCTGGAGACCGGCGTTACGATTTTAGCCGGAGAGACGCACTAGCTCCTGCGCTTCCTGGCGCGGGCCGAGAAGCGACATGCGCGGAATGCGCCCGCGCACCATGGCCACCTCGTCGCAGCGATGCAGCCGCGGGCAGGCCTGGCAGTCCTTGAAGATTTTGTCGGGCAGCTCCGACTTGTCTTCGACCAAGCGGAAGCCGTACTTGAAGAAGAAATCCTGGATGCGCGTGAAGAGGCAGACGGATTGAACACCGTGCGCCTCGGCCTCTTCGATGAGCGCGGCGAGAATGCGCCCGCCTGCTCCCTTGCCCTTGGCCTCCGGCTTGACTACGATCGAGCGCACCTCGCAGAGATGCGGCCCGTAAAGGTGCAGCGCGCCGCAGCCAAGAAACACGCCGCCCTCGGACTCGGCGACGGTAAAGTCGCGGATGTTCTCGCAAACCTCGGCGAAGGGACGCTTGAGCAGCGTTCCATCGCCGGAGAGCGAGTTCACAAGGTCGTAGATGTTGGAGGCGTCGTGCAAGAGGGCTTTACGCACCAGCATGAACGGCCTCCCCATCTCTCGATTTCGCCAGTGCTGCGATCCGCTCCGCCGCGGCATCGAGCGCCTTGCGCACGCGCTCACGCGCGGTCCCGCCCATTACATCGTGGCAGTTCAGCGTGGCGTCGAGCGCGATGGCAGCGTAGAAGTCCTCGCCGAACTCATCGCCGAACTGGCGCAGTTCTTCGAGCGTGAGGCCGCTTAACTCGACGCCCTTTTCGATGGCCAGGCGCACCGCGTGGCCGATCTTCTCATGCGCAGTGCGGAAAGGAACACCCTTGTGGACGAGGTAAGTGGCCGCGGCCATGGCGTTCAGGTAACCCGACCGCGCCGCCTGGTTCATGCGCTCGCGATTGAATTGTAAGGCGGACGTGAACCGCGCAACGAGATTCAGCATTTGCGGCACGAAGCCGGCGGAGAAAACCGGCTCCTGGGTCTCCTGCATATCTTTATTGTAGGCCAACGGCAGCCCTTTGAGTTGCATCGCCACCGCCTGCGCCGCGCCGTGAATCCGCCCCACCTTGGCGCGAATCAGCTCGGTCAGATCGGGATTCTTCTTCTGCGGCATGGCGCTCGATCCTGTCGAAAATGCCTCGGGAAGCGTCACGAATCCATACTCCGCGGTGGCAAACAGCGTAATCTCCTCGGCAAAACGGCTCAGATGCAGGCCGACAAACGTGAGCGCGTTGAGATACTCGAGGATGAAGTCGCGGTCGCTGGTCGCGTCGATGGAGTTGGCGGTGGGCGCAGCAAATCCGAGTTCGCGCGCGGCGATGGTGCGGTCGAGCGCAAGCGTTGCTCCCGCGACAGCGCCCGATCCCAGCGGGCAGAAGTTGAGGCGAGCGGCGCAGTCGTGCAACCGATCGGCGTCGCGAAGAGCCATTTCGACATAGGCAAGGAGCCAGTGCGCGGCAAAAACAGGCTCGGCCCGCTGCAAATGTGTGTAGCTCGGCATCACCGAGTCGGCGGCCGCGCGTCCCTGTTCGATCAGTGCGCTTGCCCAGGCTGCAAGACCGTTGACCACGAGTTCGATTTCAGCACGCACATACAGGCGCAGATCCGTCGCGATCTGTTCGTTGCGGCTGCGGCCGGTGTGCAGCTTCAGGCCGAGCTCTCCGATGTGCTCCACGAGTTTGAGCTCAACGAAGTGGTGAATGTCCTCTGCCGAGGCATGATTGCGCACCGACTCATTGCCCGCGTTCGATCTGAACTCCGCAACAATCGCGTCCAGCGCCGCGCGGAGCTCCGCTCCTTCACTCTCGGACAAGATTCCCGCCGCACATAGCGCAGACGCGTGTGCCTTGCTGGCGGCAATCTCTTCGTCGAGAAGCCGCCAATCGAAAACAATCGAGCGCTGCCATGCCTCGAACTCCGCGTCGAGCGGCTCGCGGAAGCGGCCGGACCACATCTTCCCGGATTGTTGTTCGTTGGACATTGCTTTAAGCGTACCTCATGCTAGTCCTTCTCCTTGCCGCTCAAGAGCTGGGGCATTTCGCTGCCTTTGCTGAGCGTGAGGAGGCCGGTTTTGGCGTAGGTGAGGAGCTTCTCCCTGGTATCGGTAATGTCGAGGTTGCGCATGGTGAGTTGCCCGATGCGGTCGCGCGGCGAGAAGGCGGATTCAGTCTTCTCCATACTGAGGCGCTCGGGATGGAAGGTGAGATTGGGCGACTCGGTGTTGAGGATGGAGTAGTCGTTGCCGCGGCGCAACTCGAGTGTGACCTCTCCGGTGACGGGTTTGGCGACCCAGCGCTGGGCGGATTCGCGGAGCATGATCGCCTGGGAGTCGAACCAACGGCCCTGATAGAGCAGGCGGCCGAGCTTGCGGCCATGGTCGCGGTACTGCTCGATGGTGTCCTCGTTGTGGATGCCGGTGATGAGGCGTTCGTAAGCGATAAAGAGCAGGGCGAGGCCCGGAGCCTCGTAGATGCCGCGGCTCTTGGCCTCGATGATTCTATTCTCAATCTGATCGGACATGCCCAGCCCGTGGCGGCCACCGATGCGGTTGGCTTCGAGGAGAAGGGCGACGGGCGAGTCGAATTGCCGGCCGTTGAGGGCGACTGGAAAGCCGTCTTCGAAGCGAATGGCGACCTCTTCGCGCTGGATCTCGACATCGTCGCGCCAGAATGCCCTGCCCATGATGGGGACGACGATCTTGACGGACGAAGAAAGATGCTCGAGATCCTTGGCTTCATGGGTTGCGCCAAGGATGTTGGAGTCGGTGGAGTAGGCTTTCTCAGCCGGCATTTTGTAAGCGAAGCCGGAACGCTGCATGAAGGCAGACATCTCAGCGCGGCCGCCTAATTCGTCGATGAAAGCGGCGTCAAGCCAGGGCTTGTAGACCTGGAGGCTGGGATTGACGAGCAGGCCGTAACGGTAGAAGCGCTCGATGTCATTGCCTTTGAACGTGGAGCCGTCGCCCCAGATGTGGACATCGTCCTCCTTCATGGCCGCCACCAGCATGGTGCCCGTGACTGCGCGACCAATGGGGGTGGTGTTGAAGTAGGGGACGCCGGCAGTGGTGATGTGAAAGGCTCCGGCTTGTAGCGCGGCGAACCCTTCGCGAACGAGCGCGCTGCGGCAGTCGATGAGGCGAGCCTTTTCGGCGCCATATTCGAGGGCCGCGCGCGGGATGGCGTCGTAGTCGGATTCGTCGGGCTGGCCGAGGTTGGCTGTATAGGCGTAAGGGATGGCGCCCTTCTGCTTCATCCAGTGCAGGGCGGCGGAGGTGTCGAGCCCGCCGGAGAAGGCGATGCCGACTTTCTGGCCGACGGGCAGGGATTCGAGAATTACGGTCATGCTTACGAAACCTCAGAAAACTTCAACTGTTCGTTTTCAGATTTCCAGTCAGAGGCAATGAGCCCGGCAATGATCATCGCAGTGCCGAGAGCTTCGGAATATGCAAGAGCGACCTTCTTTGCCATGAATAAGTCTCCCTATCAAGAAATCACAAACTTGGCCTTGCCACGAGTGCCAGAACCTCAATCGGAGTCTTGGGCTCGGTGTTTTGAGCCGCAGAACGTTCGTACTCATGTAGGTCCTTTGTCTTATCCCACTCTATGAAGTAGCGCTTCGTACCCATAGCCCAGACGCCCCGGAAGGTAATCTTGAACTTTCCTCCGAGTTTCTTCACGCGGTCCCTGTAGTTCTCAGCTACGCGATCTAAGAGCGCAGATTTCCCCTGTAGAAGAACTTTCTTTTTGGTCTTGCCCTTGTGTCCACCTGAAGCAAAGACCTCTTGCTCAGAATTGGTGCTAAAGACTAACAACCGCAAATTGGCCTTTGCAGCGACCTTGATAAGCTCAAGGAAATCGTCTTTGCTTAGTGAAATTCGATCGGTTCTCATCGCGCTCCTTTAGGTCAACTACTCAATCCTTGCTCTTCATCGCCCACTGTTCACTGTCTGTCGAAAGCTGGCGGTGTTGGCCAATCCGCCTAGAAGTAGAAGCAGCAATGCCTTCTGCGCGTGCAGGCGGTTTTCGGCCTGGTCGAAAACAATCGATTGCGGGCTGTCGATCACCGCGTCGGTCACCTCTTCGCCGCGCCGCGCCGGCAGGCAGTGCATGAAGACCGCGCGGCTGGAAGCCCTCGCCATCAGCGCCTCGTTCACCTGGAACGGCCGGAAGATCGGCTGCCGTTTGGTCAATTCGTGCTCCAAGCCCATGCTCACGCATACATCCGTGTAAACGGCGTTGGCGCCTTCCACCGCCGCCTGAGGATCCTGCAGCAGACGGATCTCGCAGCGGTTGGCCTCGGCGATTTCCCGCGCTTTGGTCACGATCTCGATATCCGGCGAATAGCCGCGCGGCGTGGCCACGGTCACGTTGGCGCCCAGTTGTGCGCCGGTCAGCATCAGCGAGTGACACACATTGTTGCCGTCGCCGACAAACGTAAAGTTAAGCCCCGCGGCCATGCCGAAATGCTCCTCGATGGTCATAAAATCCGCCAGCGCCTGGCAGGGGTGCTCGAAGTCCGAGAGAGCGTTGATCACAGGCACGCGCGAGTTGGCGGCCATCTCGGTGATGGTGTCGTGCGCGTAGGTGCGCAGCACGATGACATCCACCCAGCGCTCCAGGTTCCGCGCCACGTCGGCAATCGTCTCGCGTTCGCCCAGCGGCGAACTGGTCTGATCGACAAAGATGGCGTTGCCGCCCATGGTATTGATGCCCGCCTCGAATGCCAGGCGCGTACGCAGGCTCGCCTTCTCGAACATGAGCACCATTTGCTTGGCGTCCAGGGCATGCCGGTAGTCGCGCGGACTACGCTTGACGTCGTGACCGAGTTTCATGATGGCACGTACTTCGGCGCTGGAGAGATCGGCGATGGAGCACAGATCCTCGCCGGCCATTCGCGCAGCCGCGGCAAGAACATCGGGGTCTTGTTGAATGGGTATAGCGGGCACGGGCCGCTCGGTGAGAACTTTGCTAGCCATGGGCTGCTTCTCCTTTCTTGCCGGCCGCGACTGCCGCGTCGGTGTTTTCGGTAAAGAATTCGTCGAGCGCGGCCACAGTCCGATCGACGTGCTCATGCTGGAAGATGAACGGCGGCAAGAAGCGCAGCACAGTGTCCGAAGTGCAGTTGATGACGATGTGCTTCTTGAGCAACTCCGTGACGGCACACTTGCCCAGATCGGCCGAATCGAGTTCGATGGCCAGCATCAGGCCCTTGCCGCGCACGTTCGTGATGCAGGTGTGCTTTTGGGCCAGGGCGCGCAACTGCTGCTGGAAATACTCACCGGTTTCGGTCACATGCGCCATCAGGTTTTCTTTTTCCACGTAATCGATGAAGGCGATCGCCGCGGCGCAGGCTAGCGGACTGCCGCCGAAGGTGGTGCCGTGCATGCCTGCGTGGAAGGCGCGCGCCACTTCGTTGGTGCAGAGCGTGGCGCTCATGGGAATGCCGCCCGCCAAGGGCTTGGCGAGCGTGGTGATGTCGGGCTTCACGCCGTAGTGCTGATAGGCGCACCACTTGCCGGTGCGGCCGCAGCCTGCCTGAATCTCGTCGACGATCAGCAGCGCGCCGGTCGAATCGGCCAGTTTGCGCGCCTCGGCGAAGAACTCGGGGGTAAGCGGGCGCACGCCGCCTTCGCCCTGCACCGCTTCAAGAAGAATGGCGCAGACATCGCTGGAGAATTTAGCGCGCAGATCTTCGATGTCGTTGAAGTTCACGAATTCGAATCCGGGCACAACTGGACCGAAGGGAAGACGGTATTTTTCCTTGTAGGTGGCCGAGATGGCGCCGAAGGTACGGCCGTGGAAGCTCTGTTCGAGCGCGAGAAATTTCGTGCCGATGGCGCGGCCCTCCTCACGCAAGAGACCGGCGTGCGCGCGCGCCAGCTTCAACGCGGCCTCCACGGCCTCGGTGCCTGAGTTGCCGAAATATGCACGATCCATGCCCGTAAGCCGTACCAGCCGCTCGGCCAGCGGAGCCATCTTTTCGTTGAAGAAATAATTCGACGCGTTGATCAGCTTGCAGCTTTGCTCGGCGATGGCATTCTGGATCGTCTTCGAGCTGTAGCCGAGCGCGTTGATGCCGATGCCGCTCAGCAGGTCGAGATAGCGGTTGCCGTCGTCGTCGATCAGATATACGTCTTCGCCGGCGACAAAGAGAGCAGGGAACCGGTCGTAGGTGTGGATGAGTAGCCGCTGCTCGGCGGCTTGAATTTCAGCAAGTTTCGACATTTTCTCTCCTTAGGCCACCATCACTTCGGTGCCCTGGGCTACGCGAGAGCTGCACAAATCGGGTAAGGAACCCGCAGCTTCAGCGGGCAGAATTCGTACGCGCTTGACGCCGTTCAAAAGAGCTTCGCGGCAAGCCGCCAACTTCGGCAGCATGCCTCCGGAGACGACTGAGCTTTTGGCCATTTCCGCAATCTGATCGATGGAGAGCCAACGCAGAACCTCGCCGCCGGCTCCTTTGACGCCGGGGACATCGGTAAGGAAGACCAGCGCATCGGCGCGGCAGGCGATGGCGCAGGCCGAGGCCATTTCGTCGGCGTTGATGTTGTAATACTCGCCATCAAAACCGAGGGCCATGGAGCAGAGCACCGGCACGCCGTTCAATTGCCAGATGGCTTCAATCCAGCGTGGGTCGCTTGCAGCAATCTCGCCCACGTAGCCGAGATCGGGCACGGTGCGCTTCTTGCGCGCGCGGAAGAGCAATCCGTCACCGCCAGAAAGGCCGACCGCCGGTTGGCCCAGCGCGCCCAGAGCGGCAACGAGACTTTTGTTGACGCGGCCGGCAAAGACCATCAGCGCGGTGTCGCGGGTTTCGGCGTCGGTGACGCGCAGGCCGTCGATGAATTCGCTTTGCTTGCCGAGCGCCTTGAGCGTTTTGGTCAACTGCACGCCGCCGCCATGGACCACTGCAACCTGGTTCCCGTCGCGCACCAGTTCAGCAATGGCCCTCATGCAGCCTTCCAGCAGCGATGGAGTTTCGAGGCCCGCGCCACCGAGTTTGACCACGTACTTCATTCCAGGCCCTCCGCCGCAAATTTCATGCGAGACCTTCCGATTCGGGCCAGCCCAACATGACATTCAGGTTCTGCACCGCCTGACCTGCTGCGCCCTTCAGCAGATTATCGAGGCAACTGACGATGACTGCGCGCTTGCCGCTCGCGTCAAGCTGAAAACCGATGTCGGCGTAGTTTGTCCGCACCGAGTACTGAATCTGCGGCAGTGTTTTATCGTAGAGCCGAACCATGGGGCAGCCGGAAAAGAATTCGCGATACACCTGCGCCACGCTCTCGCGCGTCTGCGCCTTCTTGAAATGGACGTAGATCGTCGACAAGATGCCCCGCGGAATCGGCAGCAAATGCGGTGTGAATACGATCTGGCTCGCGGAAACGCCAATCTGCTCCAGCAGTTCGCCGGTGTGCCGGTGCGCGAAGATGCCGTAGGCCGAAAGATTGTCCGCTGCGGACATAAAATGCGTCTTCGCCGTCGGAGCCTTGCCCGCGCCGCTCACGCCGCTCTTGGCGTCGGCAACAATGCCGCGATCGAGATCGACAAGTCCCGCCGCGACCAGCGGCTTCAGCGGCAAAATGATGGATGTCGCGTAGCAACCGGGGTTGGCGATCAGCCGCGCGCCGCCGATCTGCCTGCGATACAGCTCGGGCATGCCGTAGACGGCTTGCGCCTGCGTGGCCGCGGCCACTTCGGTCCCTTCGTCCTCAAATGCATATACAGCGCGATTGGCCGTCTCGTTCAGCCGCCACGCTCCGCTCAAATCGATCACGCGCAACCCGCGTTCGAGCGCTTCCGGAACCCACTGGCGGGACTGCTCGTGCGGGGTGGCGAGGAAAAGCACGTCGACGCCGCGCCCGGCCAGCAGATCCCATGAGAACGGCTCGAGCTTTAAGTGCGCGGCTTCGCCGTTGTCCGCCAGTTGCGGATGAATTTCCGATAGCGGAACCCCGCCGCGCGCCAGATCCTTGCTGTCCACGCGCCCGGCAAAAACGGGCGGCTTGCCTTTGAGGCGGGGATGGTGAAGCAGCAACCGCGCCAACTCAGCGCCAGCGTACCCCGTTACTCCCACAACCGCAGTTTGCGCAATCTTCGTCATGATTCGAGCATCTTTCTTAACCGGGCTTCGACGTCGCCAGCGAGGCGCGCATCCTGGCAGACTACAAGAACCGTATCGTCGCCGGCAATGGTGCCGATCACCTCCGACCAGCTCTCGCGGTCCAGAGCCGCAGCCACCGGCTGCGCCCCACCTATCACCGTGCCTACGACCACTTGATTCATTGCCCGGCGCACCCGCAAGCCGAAGCTATCGATCATCTCGTTCAGGGAGGGCGGTTGATCGTCTTCCCCGGCCGCGCCCGCCGTGCCGTTGGCGAGCGAGTATCCGCGCGGACCTTTGAAAAGCCGCAGTTCATGAATGTCGCGCGAGAGCGTGGCCTGGGTCACATGGATTCCGCGGCGGCGCAGCTTGCGCCGCAACTCGTCCTGGCTGGCGACGGGCGTGCTGGCCAGCACTTGGCGGATTACATTCAGGCGTTGCACGTTCATTTCCGGCAGCGGTTCCTTTGCAGGCAAATCAAAGGCGGAGACCTGGAAGCGGAATCCGCATTTGTATAAATATACAACGATTGTGCATAAGTATGCAAGGCCTTTTTTGAGGCGGCGGAAGCCCGGCCCCCTGTTCACCGCCGGAGTGTCTTTCGTCCGATTTCGGCGTTTCTTCCGCAGATGCGCCAGGCAGGGAATCCCGGTGACGCTTTCACTTCAAATTGCTCCAGTTGGGCCCAAACGCCAGATCGGCGACCAGCGGCACATTCAACTTCACCACGTTTTCCATTTCCGCCTGCACAAGCGCAGCAGCTTCCGCAGTCTCTTCGAGCGGCACCTCGAACAACAGCTCGTCGTGAACCTGAAGAACCATGCGCGTCTTCAGCTTGCGCTCGGTCAGTTTGCGGTCGAGAGAGATCATGGCCAGCTTGATCAGGTCCGCCGCGGTCCCCTGCAGCGGCGTGTTGATGGCCGTGCGCTCGGCAAATCCGCGCTGGTTCGGGTTGCGGCTCTCAATGTCAGGAATCGGCCGTACGCGTCCGAACATCGTGCGCACGCAGCCCTCGCGGCGCGTCTGGGCGAGGGTTCGTTCAATAAAGGCTCTGACGCCCTGGTAGCGCGCAAAATAGCGGTCGATGTAGGCCTTGGCTTCAGCCTGTGAAATCCCCAACTGCGCAGCCAGCCCGAATGCCGAGATTCCGTACACGATGCCGAAGTTCACCGCCTTGGCCCGATTGCGGGTCTCCTTGTCCATCGCCTCGACAGGGACACCGAAGACCTCACTGGCCGTCAGGGTATGAATGTCGATGCCCTCCGCGTAGGCGCGACTCAGGAGCGGGTCGCCGCTGAAGTGCGCCAGGAGCCGCAGTTCGATCTGTGAGTAATCCGCCGAAAGCAGTTGCGTGCCCGGCGTGGCCGTGAATGCCGCTCGAATCTCGCGGCCCAGCTCCGTCCGTACGGGAATGTTCTGCAGATTCGGATTGACCGACGACAGCCGGCCCGTCGCCGTGGCGGCCGCTTGAAACGTGGTGTGCACGCGCGACTGCGCATCGGCCAGCAGCGGCAAAGCATCCACATAATTCGATTTCAGCTTGGCGAGATGCCTGTACTCGAGGACAAGCCGAGGCACCTCGTGCTTCCCGGCCAGGAACTCCAGCACGTCCTGCGCAGTGGAAATGGCCTTGGTCTTCCCGCGGCTTGGCGGAGCGGGCAACCCCAATTTCGTGAAAAGCACCACTGCAAGCTGTTTTGGCGAGTTGATATTGAACCGTTCGCCGGCCAGTTCGAAGATCCGCTCTCCTACGCGACCAATCTCCGCGCTGAAACGCTTTGACAGCCCGTCGAGCACGCCCGTGTCAATGCGCACGCCTGCTTTTTCCATCCGGTACAGCACCGGCGCCAGAGGCAGGTCGATCTCGGCATAGACGCGTGAGACGCCGGCTTTGTCAGCCTCTTGGCGCAGGGCAGGAACGAGCGCATGAACCGCCGCAGCCGACGCAGGCAGCGTCGATGGCGGCGCTTGTCCGTTGCGCGCGGCCACATCGGCCAGCGATTGCGTTGCGTGCGTGGGGTTCAGCGCGTACGAGAGAAGCATGGTGTCGTCAACAGAGCCGCGCAGTTCGACGCCCATATCGCCGAGGATGTGGAGGGCGAGCTTCCAATCGTGTACACGTTTGGGGATGGCAGCGTTTTCGAGAAGTGCACGCAGCTCGGGCGTGAGCGGCAGACGCAGCGCGCGAGCGGGTTGGGCGCAGATTCCGATATGGAAATGAGTTTTCTTTTCGGCAGCCTCGACGACATCGAGGAGCGAAGGCGCCGCGGGCTGCTCGTCGTCAGATTCCGGCTCGGCGGGCGCCGCAGCATCGAGCGCAAAGGCAAATCCATGCTCACGCGCCGCGCCGTAAAACGCGGCGGCTTGCCCGGCGGTAGGCTCTTCGATCAGCTCAACCGCAGCCCCGCCCTCCGCAGGAGCCAGATCGCGCAGCATGGAGGTGAATTCGAGCTCGGTGAACAACGCGCGGCAAGCCTCGAGGTCCGGCGGCTGTGTCTCCATTGCGCCCAGGTCCAGCTCCAGCGGCACATGGCAATCGATCGTGACCAGCTCCTTTGACAGCAAAACCGCGTCCCGGTTCTGCTCGAGCGATTCGCGATACGCTTTGCGCTTGACCTCGGCCGCGCGGTCCAGCACGGCCTCCACCGTGCCGAATTCCCTGATCAGATCTACGCTGCCTTTGTCGCCGATGCCCGGCGCTCCGGGAATGTTGTCTACGGAATCGCCGCGCAGCGCCATCACGTCGATCACTTTTTCCGGCGGGACGCCCAGCGTCTCCGTAACCTTGACCGGATCGAGGATCAGGTTATCCTTTTGCGGATTCAGAATCTTCACCCGCGGCGTCACCAACTGCATCATGTCCTTGTCGCCGGAGACGATGAGAACCTCGTGCTCCTGTTCGGCCGCTTCGCGCGCCAGGGTGCCGATCACGTCGTCAGCCTCAAAACCCTCGGCCTGCAGAATGGGAATGCGCAGCGCTTCGAGCGCGCGGCGAATGTAGGGAATCTGGCGCCGCAGATCCTCAGGCATGGCTTCGCGCTTGGCCTTGTATCCCTCGTAGCTCACGTCTTCGAAGCTCTGCGTCTTGCCGTTCCATCGGCGTAGCGTCCCAATGGCGCGGGCGCGCTCGTCGCGGAATACTTCGCCGCTCACGTCAAAGACCGCCGCGAAATACTTTGGCGCAAAATCCTGGCGCAGCTTCTTGATCATGTTCACGAAGACGTAGGTCGCCGCCGTCGGCAATCCTGACCGCGTAGACATAGGCCGGCTGCGCTGCATGGCGTGATAGGCGCGAAAGATGAACGACATCGCGTCGAGAAGGAAGACGGGCGGCTTGGCTTGGCCGGTCACGTAGAGAGTCTAGCAGGAGCGCGTGCGTAGAACGCGCGCCTATTGCCCCGGAAACTTTTGGGAAGGATCCCAGTTTTCCAAGGCGACTTTGTCAACGCGCTTCTTGGCTAAAGGCTTCAGGCGTTCCGCCTCCTGCTTGGCTTGCGCACAGGGAATCTGTGTGAATCTGGCTTGGGAAAATTGCACGGGAGATACCACTGTACTTTCGTATTTCATAGTCACGCGCACACAATATGTTCCGCCCGTCAGAAGATCTAACTCCAAAGCGCTTTTGGGGGACTGGGCGGGTTGCTTGCTTGGCGAAAATGTATGTTTTCCAGGATCGAAACTAAACGTCACAAACTGACCAATCCAGAGGTTTGCGAGCTTCTTGTCCGTATCATAAATCCAGCCGGAGAACGGCTCTGTACCCACAGGCTCGACAAGAACCTTCATCGCTTCTTTGCGCGTCATGGTGGGGGAATAAAAAGTAACATTGGCAGTTTGCGCGATGCAGGGCGCAGCGATAAATAGCGCGCCTAAGACCAAGAGTCCATGCGTTCTCATGTCGCACCGTCCGATCAGGGCGATTTTGCAAAACAGTCTAGCATGAATCGGAACCCGTCGAGGCGTTACGCGATGAACATGCAGTCACCGTAGCTGTAGAACCTGTATCTTTCCTGAATTGCGCGCCCGTAGGCGGCCAGAATGCGCTCGCGGCCGGCGAAGGCGCTCACGAGCATCAGGAGGCTCGACTGGGGGAGATGAAAGTTGGTGAGCACCGCGCCGACGAGGCGGAATGTGAAGCCGGGCGAGATGAAGATTTCCGTCGTGCCGGAATGAGGTTTGATCCGGCCCACGCCGCCAGCCTCAAGCGCGGCGGCTTCCAGCGTGCGCACCACCGTGGTGCCGACGGCTACTATGCGGCGGCCCTCCGCAGCTGCGCGATTCACCGTGCCGGCAGCCTCTTCGCCGATCGTGTAACGCTCGCGATGCAGGCGCACCTCGTCCACGCGCTCGACGCGCAGCGGCGCGAATGTGCCCAGCCCCACGTGCAGCGTAACGCGCGCGATCTCCACTCCGTTGCCGGCCAGCGCATCCAGCATCTGCGGCGTAAAGTGCAGCCCGGCCGTGGGCGCGGCCACCGAACCGCGCTCGCGCGCGAACACCGTCTGGTAGCGCTCGCGATCCGCATCCGCGTCGTCACGGTGGATGTACGGCGGCAGCGGCGTGTGGCCAATGCGCTCCAGTACAGTAAAGAAATCGTCCACTGGAGCGAATTCAAGCAGCCGCTCGCCGTACTTTCCGCGCTCCAGAACCCCGGCTTCGAGGAGGATTTCGCCGTTCGCCGCCGGAAAGACCAGCCGCTCGCCGATGGCGATCTTGCGCCCTGGCCGCACGAGCGCGCGCCAATGGTTTTCGTCCGCCGGCTCGGTGAGCATCACCTCAATGCGGCCGGTTGGCTTCTCATGGTCGCGGAGCAAAGTACGACGGGCATACAGGCGCGCTGGAATCACGCGGCTATCGTTCAGGACCAACAGGTCGCCGGGCCGCAGATAGGTTCGTAAGTTGGCGAAGGAGCCGTCCACCAAAGCGCCGGTTGCACGGTCCATTGCCAACAGGCGGCTTGCGCCGCGCTCCGCGGGAGGCTGCTGCGCGATCAACTCCTCGGGCAGATCGTAGTCGAAATCTTCGACGCGCAAATCCGTGTGTTGCGCGCTCATTCGACGGCCTTCCCCAGATGCTTGAGCGCCCGGATGCGTGCGCGTTCGATGGCCGCGTTCAACTCCTCGCGTTTCGGCTCGAATTGGTCTTCGGCGAGATCCGCCGGAACGCAGGTCCACTGCGCCCAGCTCACCACGATGCGCGTGAACGGCTTGGGCACCAGGAAATGATCCCAGGAACGCATCGTCCAGGCGTGCTCGGGCTGGAGGTGGAAGGCTCCGATGGGCGCGCCTGTCATTGTAGCGAGCATGATGGGGCCCATCTTGGTGCGGAAGATCGGGCCGAGCGGGCCGTCTGCGGTAAAGATGGCCGTGCGGCCGCTTTCGATCACGTGCTTCAGGCCCAACAACCCTTCGCGCGCGCCACGGGAGCTGGAGCCGCGCACGGCATCGTAGCCAAACCTCTTCAAAATGCGCGTAATCAATTCACCGTCGAAGCTCCGGCTGACGAGGATCACGGCGTGCGAGTAACGGAAATATACCGTGCACGGCAGGACGCACTGATGCCAGAAACAGAAGATCTTCGCTGGGGACCTCTCGCCCAAGAGGATGGGCGTGACGCCTTCCTCGGCGATGACCTCGAAGCGCCAAGTGCGGCCGACTAGCCAGAGCAACGCCCACACTACGCGCGGAATCACCGCCAGCGCCAGACGCTGTACGAAAGTGAATCTCCGGCTGGTTTTGTTGGCCACTCAGACGATTTTAGCTGGACAGCAGCCAGCGCAGCATCTCGGGCAGCGCGGCCAAGGCTCTGGGCAGGGAGCGCGACGGAACGGTGGATGCGCCAAAGCGGCAAGGGCGGATGTATACTTTGTCAGCCTTCGATCCCCCAAAGAAGGAAACTTTCCCTGAAAGGTGATTCCCCATGGCAAGTTATCTGGTGCAGGTGTCGTACACCTCTGAAGCGTGGAGCGCTTTGATTGCGAAACCGCACGATCGCAGCGGAGTTGTGGGCAAGGTGATTGAGAAGCTGGGCGGCAAGACGATCGGGTCCTGGCTGGCGTTTGGCGACTACGATCTGGTGATGATCATCGAAATGCCGAACAACGTAAGCGCCGCCGCTCTGTCGCTGGCCGCCGCCGCGGGCGGCTCATGCAAGACCGTGAAAACGACTCCGCTGCTCACGATCGCGCAGGGTTTGTCGGCGTTGAGGAAAGCGGGCACATCAGGCTACAAACCGATCGGGGCCAGCAAGTAGCGGTCTCTGGTTTGCCGGGCGCGCACGAGTCCTGAACGGGTGGGAGAGTTGTGTAGTTTGCCGTCGGAGGCTTCCCGGTGATGCTCAGATGGCAGCCCAAAGGCGACCATCCCCTTGCTACATCAGGCGGCGGCGTACGAGGTCGAGGGCTTGCTGTGCGGCCCATTCACGAACGATGTTACGGTCGCCGCGGAAGGTACGGTCGATAGCGTCGGCGCCCTGTGCATCACACACGGCGATGTGGACAAGGCCCAGGGGTTTGGATTCGGTGGCGCCTGTAGGGCCCGCGATGCCTGTAACTCCCAAACCCAACGTTGCTCCGGTGCGAGCGCGAATACCCTGCGCCAAAGCCTTTGCCACCTCGACGGAGACGGCGCCGTGTTGCGCGATCAACTCCACCGGCACGCCGGCCAACGAGGTCTTCAGTTCGTCGGAGTAAACAACCACGCCGCCGAGAAACGAGCGCGAGGCGCCGGGAACACTGGTGATGCGTTGGGCGATCAAGCCGCCGGTGCAGCTTTCGGCAACGGCAAGCGTGGCCTGGCGCAGCCCGAGATAGTAGAGCACGATCTGCTCCAGCGAATCCCCCTGCGAAGAGTAAAGCCAGTCTTCGAGGGTCTCTTCGAAGCGTTCGGCCAGCTCATCGACGCGCTCCGTAGCGGCCGCGGCATGCGCTTTAGAGCACGCGAGCGTGATCTGCAAATCGCCGGTATGCGCCAGAAGCGTCGTTTCGACGTCGGCGTACGTGGTGTAGATCGGAGCCAGCAGCTTGTCGGCTTGCGACTCGGGAATCATAGCCGCTTTCAGCGTGCGCACCGCGATGAACCGCGGAGGAACAATTTCGCGCAGCCGCGGCAGGCATTCGGAGTCAAACAACGGCCGGCACTCGTGGGGTGGTCCGGGCAGAAGCATCACGAGCTTGCGATAACCGCCGAAGGTCGTATCGAGCCACTGGCCCGGAGCGCTGCCATTGGGATTGGGCAGCAGAGTTGCTCCTTGCAATACGTCTGCCTGCTTCAGATTGTTCTGCGGCATGGAAATGCGCCACGTAGCGGCGCGGGCATGAAGCGCAGCAACCTGCGTAGCGTCGCGGCAGAGGGTCAGCGAAAGAGCCTCGGCGGCGGCTTCGCGGGTCAGATCGTCTTTCGTGGGGCCCAGGCCGCCCATCAGGATGAGAATGTCGATGCGGCCAAGAGCCGTCTGAATGGCGTTGACCAAATCCTTGCGCCGGTCGCCTACCACGGTCTTGAAAGCGACGGCGACGCCGATTCCATTGAGCTTTTCTGTGAGGTAAAGGGAGTTGGTGTCCTGCCGGTACGGTGTAAGCATTTCAGAACCGACGGCAATGATTTCGGCTTTCATAAAAAGCTATCAGCTCCTGGCTTCTCGCTCGATCCTCTCAACGCCAGTTTTTTGCGAGCGCGCTCCGGCTTTTCCGCATCGGTTCGGGGAATGGCGGAAACGCTTGCATTTCCGCCACACAAGCTGGAGGCTGAAAGCTGGCTGCAGGAAGCTACAACAGGCTCAGTCCTTCCACTCCCAAGTTCACATCATAAACGGCGTCGTCGGTGGCGAGAATCGTTGTGCCAAGAGGAGAAAACGCAACGCCCACCAGGTTCGATCCGGCCAGGACGAGTGACGCCTCGCCTTTGGGTGTCACACGCACCAACCCATGCCGCCCATGCAGGCATGCAGCCAGATAGACATCGCCTTCACGGGAGATGGCGAGGCCCTGCGGACGCCCAAGACCGCGATACCACACGCGGGTGTCGCCGTTTGACTCGATTGCCCAAATGGCTTCGTTCGAGGAGAGAGACGGCGCAGTGACGAAAAGCGTACCGGCGGCGTTTACTGCCAAGTGATAGGCCGCTACGCTCGGCTCAAGCGTCGCATGGACAAAGATCTTCCGCTCCGTATTGATCTTGAAAATGGTGCCGCTGCGGTCGCCGACATACAGGTTACCCTCGGCATCGAAAGCCGCGCCCGTCGCCACCCCCATGCCTTCGGCGTAGACGGTGAAGTCACCGGTCGCGTCCACGCGGTACACGTTGCCTTCAGCGCGCGAGGTGACAAACAGGCCGCCGTCGGGCGAGAAGGCCAGCCCGGTCGCATTCAGGATCCCCGTGACGAACGGAGTGGCCCGGCCATCGGGGCTCACGCGCACCACCGAAACAGTGGTCTGCTTGCCGCGCGGGCCTGAGATCGTCGCGTAAACCATCCCGGAACGGCTGACGGCGGGGCTGGTGACGGGGTGCAGTCCATCATTCAGTTGGCGGGCCACGCGCAACCCCGCGGCGTTGGCCGGCCCAACCGGGGTACGGACCTCAATCAGGCCGGTAGAAGCCTGCTCCGGCACGCGAAAAACCACGCGCGTGGGCCGGCTCATCAGTACACGGGCTGGATGGCCGTCGACTGAAACGGATGGCAGGCCAAAGCCGTTGGGGCCGAGAAACACTCCTGTCAGTTCCACTTCGCCGTGGGGCAAAGCCGCCGAGGGAACGACGTCGTCGACGCGGGGCAACTGGGTGGTTCCAGCAGCGGATTGAGGGGAAGTGCGACCCATATCGGTTCCATCAAACCCAGATGCGCAAAATAGACGCTACAAGCAAAGCATACAGGCCGGCGGCCACATCGTCGAAGACGATGCCCCAGCCGGCGGGCAGCCTCTCCAGCCGCCGCACGGGAAACGGCTTGACGATATCGAACAGGCGAAAGAGCACGAGCGCGATCAGGCCGTGGCGCCAATCGGCTGGGCTCGCGAGCAGCGCGATCCATTGTCCGGCGACCTCGTCGATAACCACGAAGCCGGGATCGTGGCGCCCGCTTTCGCGCTCGGCGATGGTGGCCGCGGGAATGCCGAAGACCAGCGCAAGGGCGATGCCAATGGTCAAAGCCAGCAGGAGACCATGCGGCGAAAGCCGCAAACTCCAGGCTGCGCCGGCCCAGAGCAGAACAGCCGCGGCCGAGGCCCAAGTGCCCGGGGCGGGCTTCAAGTAACCCGCGCCGAAGAAGGTGGCGATGGCGAAGGCCCATCCGCTCTTTTTTGAAGGCTGGTCTTGGACCGGCGGGGCGGAAATGTCATTCATGCGAGCCTCCGCCGCGATTTGTGCCCAAGCCGCCGAGGTCTTCAAGAACTTCGGGATCGATGACCGGCGAGCTGATCTTGTAGGCGCCCATCGCCCATTTCCCCAGGTCGATCTTGCGGCAGCGGTCGCTGCAGAAGGGGAAGTCCGCGTCCTCGTGGCGGACAATCATGCCGCAGGTGGGGCAATGCAGGAGCTTGGCGGATTTTTTCCGGGCGGGCATCGGTCTTCCCGCGTGCGCGAGCGCCGCGGTCAACCCATATACTACCGCGCTGGCGCGCCTCGTTTCACCGTCGTAACTTGCCGGGCGGGTCACTTTGTGGATAGGCTGTGTGCAGCCATCCCACCGGAGGGTCTGCGCTTGGAGAACTTTGACGCAACGGGAATGCAAATTGTGACCAGCTATGCGCCGGCGCGGATTGTGCTGCTGGCCGCGATGCGAACGATTTTCGGATTGCTGATCGGGCTCATGGGAGCACTTGCCATCTGGGCCACGTGGGGCGGAGATATGAAGCCGACCCAGCCGGGCGATATGCCGGTGTGGTGGATGTATCTGGTGGGTGCGGCGCTGGCGTTTACCGGCTTCTGCTTTGTTAGCGGTGGACTGGGGCGCATCGTGAGCGCCCTGGCTCGGAACTGCTACTTCAAGGCTGGGCCGGATGGGATCGCGATCAGCCTGCCCCAACAGGGGTGGTTCGGGCGTTACCGGCTGGTCGAGTACAACCTTCGCTGGAACGAGATCAAGCAATTGGTTCACTTCACGCACCGAATCAACCTGATTCCCGTGTCGACCGAGTTGCGGATCGAGTTGCAGGCCGGAGGGAGGGTGACTGTTGAACGGCACTTCTTCTCAGCCAGCGTGAAAGAGATCCAGCAGAAGCTTTCGACGATCGAGGCCGCCGTGGGCCGGTAGCGCGGCGCGCTTTCAAGGCAACATGCTGGTTCGCATCATAAGTGCGTGAGCGCGCTGGCGGGCAGCGTGGCGGTGACGACGACGCGCTCGCCGTGCTGGCTTACTTCGGCGGTCTTGAGAAGTTCCTTGAAGGCATTGTTTGCAGTGGTATTGGCGAGGGGCTGGGCGAGGCCGCTGGCGAGAGTGACGAGCGTGGCGAGGCCGGCGGCTTCGCCGGCGGCCTTGTCTACGCTGGGGGCGATGTCTTCGACGCGGAAGCGCAGCGCGGCGAGCGCGCCGGGGACGGGCAGCGCCGGCGAGACGCTGGCGATGATAGTGGAGTCGGATTGGAGGGGCAACGCGAGGCCGAAGACGTGGATGGAGCCGCTCTCGGAGAAGGGAAGGCCGATTTGGCCTACGCCCCAGGCGAATGAGAGCAGAGGCACGTCGTGGTAGTGGCGCTGGAGAAGTGAGGAGCCGGAAAAGGGGAGAGCGGCGGCGCGGTGGCGGTCGAGGATGGAGTGGATCTGCTCGGTGGTGGGGGCGTTGGAGACGGCCACCATGTCGTAGCCGATTTGCGCGACGCGAACGGTGCGGCCCTCGGAGGGGATGCTGTAGATGGTGTGGCCGACGTAGGTCTCGCGCGAGGCAGCGTGAGCGTCGAGCCACGCGTTGAGGCGCTTGCCGGTGATTTTGCCGACCAGGACCATGGAGTAGGCGACGGGGCCGTTGGGGCCATTGGGATCGTTCATGCGATGCAGGCCGATGGCCACCTGGTCGAGGTCGCGTTCGGGATCGATGCCGATGGCATCGATGAACTGCTGGTACTCGGGGACGCGGTTGGGCGGCTTGATCTCCTTGTGGAAGATGGTGCGGATGGCCTTGAGGTTGATGTAGACGATGCCATCGGACTCAGGCAGCAGGCGCGCGGCCTCAGGCGGGGCCTTGGAGCGCAAAAAAACGGTCACGCCCAGCAAAGCCAGGATCGCGGCGACAATCAGGAGCGTTCTGCGCGTGCGTCGGTTCATTCTTGAAGGCTAGACAAAACCGTCAGGAATGAGCCTAACACTGCCGGATGGGGGACGTGTCAGTGCGCGGTCATGGCTTTACCGGTTCGAGCTCCGCGGCAAGGTTGCGCGATTCGCCGCCCGCGATCTCGATGGAGCGCACCCAGGGCTGGTAGCCGTTCTTCGCGATCTTGACGGAGTGGGTTCCGGGCTTCATCTTGATCAGGCTGGGCGTGCTTCCCGCATAGTCGCCGTCGATGGCGATTTCGGCTCCGGTGGGGTCGGACGAGAACTGAACGGATGCCGTGGCCTCGGGGCTGGATTGCGCTGACGTTGAAGGCGTCGTGGAACCGGGTGATGCGGGATTGGCCCCCGGCGGCGCGGGAGGAATGCTCGACAAGTTGACGCCCTT
Source organism: Occallatibacter sp. (assembly GCA_049522315.1). Lineage (GTDB taxonomy): Bacteria > Acidobacteriota > Terriglobia > Terriglobales > Acidobacteriaceae > Telmatobacter. Next base: position 3,940 of record JBEKNY010000010.1, on the reverse strand, counting down.
GAGGGCCTGCCTGACGAGGTACGCGGTCTGACCGCCCGTGAACTCGGCTACGTTTTTGTCCTTGTTGGCGGGAGAAGACTTAAATGGGACCTTGGCCGTGGTTGTCTTCACCAGGGCGCGATCGCTCACGCGATAGATGTCAATCTCCACTCCGAGGCTGCCGGGCGCGAACAAGCCGCCTTTGCCGAATTCAGTGAACTTGCCTTCGATCACGATCGAGGCGGCGGCATCCGCGGCGGGCACCGTAACCCCCTCGTCGACAACCTGGCCGGCGATCTTGATCTTCTCCAGTTGGACGACAAGGGAGTCGCAGAAATAATTGATGAAATCCTGCGATTGGCTGGTTCCGTTGGAGTTGATGAAGTGCTTGACGACAATGGTTTTGTATTGCGGCGGCTGGCTCTCTTTGGCGGACAGCGGCGCGGCCGCGAGGAGAAGTGCGAGCGGAAGAAAAATCGGTACAATGCGTTTCATGGCGAATTTGCCCTTTCAGGAAGAATCGGGCAGAATGCTACTCCTCTTTATGGGTTTCGCGACGTAATCGCCGTCACAGCGGGACCGCGGCGACGATGAGGAGCGTTCTGCGGGTGCGTCGGCTCATTCTCTTGGGCGATGAGGAATCGTCAGGAATGAGCCTATCACTGCGGGCAGGGTGAGCGCGGCGGGCGGAGCGGAGCGGGGAGGGGGCTACTGGGTCTCGGAGGAGACGCGATCGCCTTCCTGGAAACCAGAGCCGGAGACAGGGACGCAGACCGCGGAGGCATCGTCCACGTCGGTGGCGCGGATCACTCCGATGGTGGAGGTGAGGCGGCGAATGACTGCACCGGTCGAGGGGTCCTTGATTTCCCTGGTGACGCGGAGGACTTGAAGCTGATCGCCTACCTTGACGCCGGCTTTGGCGCCCACGTTGAGGATGATCTGGCCGCCATCGACCGCGGCGACAAGACCATCGACTTTGATGGTGCGCACGGTGACCCTGGAGGCATCGGCGATCAGGTTGGCGGAGAGCTGATCGACGGCGGCCTTGGTGGCCTCGCCGATGATGGTGTTCTGGAAGTTGCTGGAGCCGAAGTCCACGTTTCCGCTGCCAAAGCCGTGCCAGTTGCCGCCGCCGCCCAGGAGCGAGGTGGAAGAGCGGCTGGACTGGCCCGCGCCCTCGGCCACGGCCAGGATTTCGCCGGTGTCGACGTTAACCACGCGGAGATTGATGGCCACGTTGGCCTTGGAGTTGGAGTGGCCGATGCCGCCCACGCCGAAGCCGTGCCAGCCGCCGCCTCCGCCGCCCACGTTCTGGTTCTTGGTCTCGTTGCCGAATTCGGTGATGGCGCCGATGATGATGGCATCAACGCCGGCCAGCTTGCCCAGGCGCGCGGCGGTGGCGGGATCGGCGCGATTGGAATTGGAGAAGTTCTGCTCGGCCATTAGCTTGTCGAGGGCCTGGCGCTCGTAGACGGAGAAGGTGCCGTCCTTGACCAGGTTGGTAATGAGCAGATCGGTGATGCCCTTGCCTACGTCGACATCCGTGCCGAACATGGCCGAAGAGTAGCTTTGCACCGTGGCGTAGTCGAAATCGAGTACGGCGACACGAGGTTTGCGCGTGGGAGCGGTTTGGGCATTGGCGGGTAACACGGCCAGCGCAGCAGCGAAAGCCAGCAGCACCGCCAGCAGACAGGCGGATTTCTTAAGGTTCATTGGACGACCTCAGAAGGTGAAGATGGGGGCCTGAAGGAAGCGTCGAATCCTCGCGGCGCCTCTGTCAAGGCAAATCGGAGAGGAAAACAAAATCTTTGCGGGAGATCAGGAGAGAGGGAACCAGCGCTCGAGAGAACGCGATGCGGTCGGGCAGTCGCGGATTTTGAGCAGCACGAGCGGGCCTGGTGGTGGCGGCGGCGGATCGGTTCGAAGCGGCAGTTTTGGGCTTCTTCACCGTTTGCTCGGGGTGCGGCGGTGTGCTAACCTTGACTCCTGTGCCGTGTACGCGGAAAGCTGGAGTGTGTCCGCGCACAAGTCGGCCTCCGGGAGGGTTTCCGGGTGGTTAAAGAGCTGGCGTAGCTCAGCTGGTAGAGCATCTGATTTGTAATCAGAGGGTCGGGGGTTCAAATCCCTTCGCCAGCTCCACAAAACGGAAGCCGGAATGGAAGACGGAAGCGGCAGAGTTTACCGGCGGGTGCGAGTGGCGGACGCCGGGCCTCGACTCAACAGTGATTCCACTTCAGGCGCAGGATCGCAAGGTCCGGAGGCACTCCGGAGGTTGCGGCGTGCACGGAAGCGGGCTGAACGGGCATTTTGGTTGCGTGGATATTTTGAGTTTCCCACACTGGCCGCAAAAAAAGACAGGCGGCGAGGAGGGCACTCAGGGTTGCTGATGTTTGTGATTTGGGCACAGGTGGCCGAGCGGTTAATGGCAGCAGACTGTAAATCTGCCGCTCCTTGCGAGCTACGGAGGTTCGAATCCTCCCCTGTGCACCAGAAAGCCAGGGACTAGGGACGTAGGGACTAGGGACTAGGGACTAGGGAATAGGGACCGAGAAGATAGGGAACAGTGGACAGTGAAGAGCGCCGACACGGATTTGGATCGGAAGTTTTGGGCAGCTCTGGCAATATTCGCGGTTTTGGCGGCTCTGGCCTGGCTGACGATGGGCGACGGTTCGGTACTCGTGTTTGGCAAGCCGGTGGAGTTAAGGCTGGTTCCGCTGATTGTGATTGGGGGGCTGGCGTTGAGAACGGTTTTGGCCCGTCATGCGGAGAAGATTCGCAGGGCGGGGGAGAAGAACGGCTCTTAGCTTTTAGCTGTTAGCTCTTAGCTTGGACGTGCTGGATGGGGCCAATGTGGCTCGCACTGGCGAGATGGAGCTAATAGCTAAAGGCTAAGGGCTAAAGGCTCAGAGTTTGCGGGCTGATGTAGCTCAGTTGGTAGAGCACTCCCTTGGTAAGGGAGAGGTCACCAGTTCAATCCTGGTCATCAGCTCCAGAAGTCAGCTTCTAGCTACTAGCCTCTAGCTTTTAGCTTGGCGGCGGCGGACGAGCCGCCGAGGCTTGAAGCGGAACGGTCGGGCTAGAAGCTAGTGGCTAGAAGCTAAAGGCTGGTTTTACGGGCGGGAGTAACTCAGTGGTAGAGTCACAGCCTTCCAAGCTGTTGGTCGCGGGTTCGAGTCCCGTCTCCCGCTCCAGAAAGCAGCTACTAGCTGCTAGCTTTTAGCTTCTAGCTCGGGCGGTGGCGGAACGGGCCGATGCGGCGAGCGCGAGCAGATGAGGCTAGGAGCTAGTGGCTAGGAGCTAGAGGCTGTTTTTGAGGTCGTAAAGGATGTTTGAGCAGGCAGCGATCGCGGTCAAGGATGAGCCGGGATATCAGAGGCTTCATGCGCTCATCGATGCAGCGTTCGATGCGCGCGACGTGGAAGTCTTCCTGAACCGGGTGAGCAAGGCCAAGCGGCGCATCCGCGATTACGAGGGGATTCTCGAACGCGGGTTGCTGGGTAAGGACGCGATCGGGCTCTACAAGGCGCTGCCTGTCTCAGACCAGGCGCTGACGCGCGAGCGGTATTTGCGGCTGGTGGAGAAGGTGCCGGTGGAGCTGAGGCAGAGGTATTTGAAGGTGTACGCGTACTACTGAGAAAGACGAGCTACTAGCTTCTAGCCACTAGCTCCCAGCTTTTGCGGTGCGAGATCATGCCGAAGCGGCGGGCTGGAGCGGGGACGGAGCTAGAGGCTGGCAGCTAGAAGCTAGTAGCTGCATTCAAGGTTTTGGGGCTGGAGCCCGCAATGGCGGGCGCCCCGAGGAGCAACTGGCAGCAGCAGCGAGGAAAGGAACTTGAGGCTTTATGGCGAAGGAAAAGTTTGATCGCAGCAAGCCGCACGTGAACGTAGGGACGATCGGTCACATCGATCACGGCAAGACGACGTTGACGGCGGCCATCACCAGGGTGTTGCAGAAGCACAA
>JBEKNY010000009.1:0-118909 GCA_049522315.1 Occallatibacter sp. | reverse complement strand
GCAACTACATCCAAACTCACAACCGAGACCCAAAACCCTTCCTCTGGACAAAGACCGCCGATCAGATACTCGCCTCAGTCGCACGCTTTTGTACAAGAACTTTAGGGACAGGACACTAGGGCAGCTTGCTGCCGGCGGCCTCCATCAGGATGCAGAACGCCTGGGCCTCGGTCGAGTTTCCGGGGCGGTCGAAGTTGGGCGCGCCGCAGGCGCCCTGAATGTAACCGTCGGCATCCATCTTCAAGCGGGCGGCGGCGCGCATCCGCTCCGCATGTTGCCGATAGCTGGGGGGAAGCCAGCCGGCGGCGACACCCTCGAAAACTGCGAAGGCGAGCATCTGCGCCAGGTTGGTTTCCACGAAGGTTGCGGGCTGGTCCACCACGTCGTGAAAGAGACCGTCGGGCCGCTGGTGCTCGAGACAACCGTCCACAATCTCTGTTGCAAAGCCAGCCAGGCGCTGGCGGTCCTGGCGGCGTTCGGCCGGCAGGCTGTGCAGAACGCGGGCCAGGCCCGCGGCGGCCCAGCCGTTGCCGCCGCCCCAGAAGTTGCCGTCCCTGAACTGCCGTTTGCCGTCGTCCCAGATGTGGGCGAGGAGTTTCTTTTTGGGGTTCCAGAGCCGTTGTCTGTAGCCCTCGATCTGGGCCAGCGCCTCGTCATGGAAACCCATCGCGGCCAGGAATGGCGGCGCGCAGTTCAGCCCGTCGGACCACATCTCCGGCGCGCCGAACACGTGGTAGAGGATGCCTTCGGCGTTGCGCGGTGCTTTAGTCCGAATCCAGGCCAGCAGTCCGTCCACAGCTTGCCGAATCTGCGCATCGCCGGTCCATTCGGCCGCCTTCGCGTAGGCGCAGCCGCCCATGGTGGGATCGGCCGGGCTGCCTGAGACCACCACGCCCAGCCGTCCGTCCGGCGTCCGCTGCACGATTGCCGCCCGGGTCAGCAGAATCGCTCCGCGCCGGTCGCCGGCCTCGGCCAGCGCCTCGGCCAGAATTCCTTGCTCCCAGTCGCGGCGCTGCATTGCCATCGCCGCCGCCGCAGCTTTCTTGATCCGGCGGGCGCTTTCCGTTTGCGAACCCTCCTTCGTGGCCGCACTCGCTGGGCCGCCGGTAGCCTGGGCTGCTGCTCCCGGAAAGACCATCAGCGGAGCGGTAAGCGCGGCAGCGCATTGCACGAAAGACCGTCGATTCACCAGAGCACCTCACAGAAGACGGTATCCCCGAGCATGGTAGCGCGCTTGGGCGCCCGCTCAACCGCTCGCTCGCCGCGCTGTGGCCGCAATCGCGCCGCTCTCATCGAAGAGAATCGCCCGCGAGCTCGTGATCCCTTGATCCAGCGCCAATACGACGCCATTCGTGCCACCCGCTTTCAGGGAACCAGTCAATCACGCAAGGCAGGGAAGCGGCAAGGAGACCGTACTACTCAGCGGATCCCCAATCGATCCGATTCACAGCGCGGGTAGTCATAACCCTCTTTGCTAGGTGGGCGAAATGGACTACGATCCCAGTAGTTGAACGCGCCAAAGCTCAACCGGACGAAACGGCAGCCATCGTGTTGCAATCTGCAATCACGTGAGAGAAGAGATGCCTAATCATAGAACGGTCTTTATTGTTGGAGCCGGTTTTTCGGCGAACGCCGGCCTTCCGCTGCAATCCGAATTCACGGAGTTGTTTCTTGGGGCCCGCGATTACAAACGCCGAAAGAGGCTCAAATTAATGGAGCCCTTAGACAGGTTTGTCGAAGACACTTTTGGCTTCGACCCCGAACAGAAACTCGAGCTCTACCCCGCGTTAGAAGACCTATTCACTATGCTCGACCTCTCGGCTAACACTGGCCATCATTTAGGACTCAAATACCCACCTAAAACTCTTCGCAGCCTCAGGAGGATGCTCCTTTCGCGAATCATCAGTATGCTTTATAGCGCGTACTTGGAGAACGTGACAAACCGAGGCCCCGAGCGGGCACATTTGATTAAGTTCGTGCGAAGCATATCGGAGAAAAAGCATCAATTTGTAAGCTTGAACTGGGACGTTGTTTTGGAGGGTTGCCTATACGAGCTTAAGAGTCCATTATCCGCGTTCTACAGCCCTCAAATCTTTCCCGTAAGGCTCGAGGCAAGCAAAGTGCTGAGGGCTCCGAGGGGCCAACGGAGGTTGCTGATCGCAAAGATGCACGGGTCCATTAACTGGCTGTACTGCGATTGCTGCCGCCGTACATTTTCAGTGCCCATCGACCAAGTCACGTGGTTGGCATCGCAAGTATTGAAGGGCGAGGAGGAGAGGAAGCTGTATGGCGATGCGGCTTTGCCGCGGCTAATGTGCCCGGACTGCCGCGTCGACCTTGGTGTGCGTTTGGCTACCTTCAGCTATCAAAAGGCTCTCCGCACACATATGTTCGAGAGTTCGTGGATGGAGGCAGAAAAGGCTCTCCGTAGCGCCCGCAAGTGGGTCTTTATCGGTTACTCACTGCCCGGCGCGGACTTTGAGTTTAAATACTTACTCAAGCGCATAGCGCTTTCCAGACGATCTACTCCAATCGTACAGGTCGTTACGAAGGACCGTCACGGAGCGAAGGGAGATTCGCCCACGGTGGCGAGCTATAAGAGTTTTTTGGGCGAGTGCCGCCCAGAGTTCTTCCGTGAAGGGCTAACTTCCGACACGATAGCGAGAATCCTCGAGTAGCAACATCCCGCCGCTCTGGGGCGAAGCGCCCCTACCTCACCTTCCCCGCCTTATTCTCCAGCACCACATTGCTCAGCACACCCGTGTCCACCGTCACCGGCAGATGCGAGCAGAAACCGATGCCTACGTAAAACGGCTCATTCAGATGCAGCTTGATGGGCGGCCCGAACTGGTGCATCGGCTCGCCATCCAGGCTCACGAAGAGCGCAAACTCGTCGCCGCGCTTCTCGATCCCGATGCGCTTGGCGTTGATGGTCCCAGCGCTGAACGGCTCCCCGGCGTCCGGCCCCCCGCTCCGGCTCATACGAAATGCTATATCCTCGAGGCTTGCATCTCTCTCCGGGCGCCATGCCAGATGCACCAACCCGGCCCCATGCAGGGCCACCAGCGCTGTCTTCGAATTGTCATCCAGGCCCTGCCGGATCATCAGCACGGCCTTCCGGTCGCCGTAGCCCTTGGGATCGGGGAAGGAAATATCGGCCGCCAATGACACGTCTCCCGACATGCGCTTCCACAGAAAGCGGAACTCGTCGCGCGAGTACCAGATGTTATATCCCGCCGAGTGGATGGTGTACTTTCCCGTTGCGGCATCGTAGCTCGCGCTGCCCGGCGCCAGCGCGCTGCCGACGTCCGATTGGCCGTCGAAGATTCCGATCGGCGTGTCGAAATTCGTGCTCGGCCGGTGAAAGCCCGCGGGCGGCGGCACCTGTTGATGCGTTGCCGAGCCGGGTTGCGCCCAATCCGGCGCCGGCGGCAGCGAGTTCTGCGCAGGCGGCGTCTGCGCGTGGATCCTCGGCGTTGCGCTGCAAACGGCGAGCGCGGCCAAAAGTGAAGTCGCGTAAAACCATCGGCGAGAGTTGTGGATTCTCATGGCAACCCACTCTACCAGACTCCTTGTGCCGTTGCCCATTGTCCACTGTCGTTCCCCAGACGGTCCGTGTTGTACCATTTCGATTGGATCAACGCCCGCGAAAAGGCACTGATTGATGAGCTCTGCATCCTCTCCCACACTCCTCGTTCTCGCTGCCGGAATGGGCAACCGCTACGGCGGCCTCAAGCAAATCGACCCCGTTGGCCCGGCCGGCGAAACCATCATCGACTACTCCATCTACGACGCTCTCCGCTCAGGATTCGGCAAGCTCGTCTTCGTCATCCGCAGGGACATCGAGCAGCAATTTCGCGAGATCGTCGGCGCGCGCTTTGAAAAACGCGTTGCGGTCGACTACGTGTTCCAGGCCCTCGAAGACATTCCTCCTCGCTTCACCGTGCCTGCCGGCCGCGCCAAGCCCTGGGGCACCACGCAGGCCATCCTGCTCGCCGAGGGCGTCATCCATGAGCCCTTCGCCGCGATTAACGCCGACGACTTCTACGGGGCCGGCGGCTACCGCGAGCTGGCCCGGCATCTGACCTCCGGCTCGCCCGACTACGCCATGGTCGGCTTTGTCCTGCGCAATACGCTCTCCGACTTCGGCTCCGTGGCGCGCGGCGTCTGCCAGGTTGCTGGCGACGGCTACCTCCAGCACATCGTCGAGCTCACCAAAATCGAGCGCGACGCAAACGGCGCGCGCAACACCGATGCCGCGGGAAATGTGACGGAACTCTCCGGCGACGAGCCGGTTTCGATGAACATGTGGGGATTCACGCCCCGCGTCTTCGATCAACTGCGCGAGCGCTTCGAGAAGTTCCTTGAGGGCAGCGCCGGCGATTTAAAGGCCGAGTGCTTCATCCCCAACACCGTCGGCGAGCTGGTTCAGTCGGGCCTGGCGCGAGTCAAGGTTTTGCATTCGCGCGACTCCTGGTTCGGCGTTACCTATCGTGAGGATCGCCCGCGCGTCGTCGAAAGCATACGCCGCCTCATCGCCAATGGCCTCTATCCGGAAAGCCTCTGGTCATGAGCGGCCTGCCCGACGCATACGCTGCGGCACGTCAATTTGAGTTCCACTGCGAAGTCTCAGCCATCGTGCCCCACGGCAACGGCCACATCAACGACACCTACATCGTGTCGTGCCAGGGAGCCGGTGCGTCCGCGCGCTACATCCTGCAGCACATCAATCGTCACGTCTTCCGCAATCCCGCCGCCCTGATGCAGAACATCGAGCGCGTCACGGCGCATCTTGCCGGGCAGGCGGCAGGCCAACCGGACGGCGCCCGGCGCGCGCTTCAGCTCGTTCCGGCGCAGGACGGACGCAACTGGCACGTGGACGCAGCCGGAGAAACCTGGCGCGCCTATCGCTTCATTGAGAACGCGTGCAGCTATGAAACTGCGGCCTCCGCGGAGCAGGCATTCCAGGCGGCGCGCGCCTTCGGCCGCTTCCAGCAGCAGGTTGCCAGCTTGCCCCCGCCGCGCCTGCACGAAACCATCCCCCATTTTCATGACACGCCCAAGCGTTTCGCCGCGCTCGAGCAAGCCGTCGCCGCCGATGTCGCCGGCCGCGCCGCGCTCGCCAAGCCGGAGATCGAATTTGCCCGCTCGCGCCAATCGATCGCCAACGTCCTGCTGAGTGCCGGCCTGCCCGACCGCATCACCCACAACGACACCAAGTTCAACAATGTCCTGCTCGACGGCGCCACCGGCGAAGCCGTCTGCGTCATCGACCTCGACACCGTGATGCCTGGCCTTGCGCTCTATGATTTCGGCGACATGGTGCGCACCACCACCAGTCCCGCCCAGGAGGACGAACAGGATCTGTCGAATGTCACCATGCGGTTTCCGTTGTTCGAGGCCCTCGTCCGCGGTTATCTTGAATCGGCCGGAGGGTTCCTTACCCCGGCGGAAAAGCGGCTCCTCGCCTTCTCGGGCAAGCTCATCACCTTCGAGACCGGCATCCGCTTTCTCGCCGATTATCTGGCCGGCGACACCTACTTCAAGGTGCATCGAGAAGGGCACAACCTCGATCGCTGCCGCACGCAATTCAAGCTGGTTGAGTCCATCGAGCGGCAGGAAGACAGAATGAACCGGCTGGTAGAGTCGATTGCGGGATGAGGAGCCGGGTTTAATGCCCATTCGCTGCGCGGGATAGCAGCCGGGAGATCAGACGGGCGATTGGGCTGTTAATCCGGCCGCCCCGTATAGTGCTGCACGTGGTGGACTTCGGAGTGGTCCTCAAGCGACTCCAGATGCGTGATGACCTCCGCGGGCATCTCCAGATCGAGCGCCAGCCGCTCTTCCACCTGGGTCGCCAGCCGGTGGGCTTCGCCCAGCTTTATGCCGTCGGGAAACAGAAGGTGCACCTCGATGATCTGCCGGTAGCCGGTGGTGCGGAAACGCACCCCGTGGTATTGCAAGCCAAGTTCCTCGCAGAGGGCGTCGAGCTGCGCCCGGATCTGGTGGCCGACCGCGGGATCGGAGTAATCGAGCAATCCTTTGAAGGACCGCCAAAGCAGCCGGCCGCCTGTAAAGAGAATGTTCGCCGCCACGCCGAAAGCGACCAACGGATCGAACGGCTTCCATCCCGTCGTCATCACCAGCAGCAAACCTGCAACCACGCCGAAGCTGGTCCAACTGTCGGTCAGCACGTGCTTCCCGTCCGCTTCGAGAATCAGCGAGTGATTGCGCCGGCCAATCCGCAGCAAATACCACCCCAGCAAGGCGTTTAGGATTCCGGCAGCGGCGATCAGGACGACTCCGCTGCCAATGTTCTCCAGGGCCAGGCCGTGCCGCCACTTCTCGATGGTCGTATAGAGAATGCTTCCCGCGGCCAGCGCGATCATCGCGCCCTCAAAGCCCGCGGAAAAGAAGGTGATCCGCTCGTATCCGTAGTGAAAATGCGGCACCGCGGGCCGCGTGCTCAGCCACAAACTGAACACGGCAAACGCCACAGCCACCACGTGCACCACCGATTCCGCTGCATCGGAGAAGATCGCCGAGGAGTCCGTGTAGAGGTAAGCCGTCATCTTCCCGGCAAGCATCAGCACGCCAACGAACAACGACAGCCGCATGGCGAAGCGGGCGTTGCGATTCTGCTGTTGGCGCCTATCCTGCGAATCTTGCTTGGGCGCGGCGTTCATGGCCGATCCTTCGTTGTGTGTGCTTCGCTTCTCGCACCCGGTCTACGCGCAGGCAGCGAACCTGGAACTCCGGGCATGGCAAAAAGACGAATCCGCTTTCTTACTGCACTTCGCCGGCATACACTCCGTACGGCCCCAGCTCGATCCGGTTCAATGCAACCGGATCCGCCGCGCCGGGCGTCTTCAGCAGCGTTTTCAGCTTACTGGGCCGGATGCCCGCGCCGCCGATGGCGAGATTCACTGTCTGCGGCTCGGCCGTAAAGTTCACGCTCACCACCACCTGGGGTGCGCCCGGCGTCTGCCGCATCCAGCTCAGCACCTTTGTGTTTTCCGTATTCAGCATGATGTTCGCGCCGTTCTCGAAGGCCGGAACCGTCTTCTTCAGCCGGATCAGCTCCTTGTACCACGCAAGCAGCGAATCGGGATCGCGCTCTTCGGCCTTCACGTTGACCGTCTCCGCGCTCCTGGGCGCCGGCAGCCACGGCGTTCCGGTCGTGAACCCCGCGTTCGCGCTTCCATCCCATTGCATCGGCGTGCGTTCGCCGTCGCGTCCCTTCTCCTTGGGCCAACCGGTGATCCCAATCGGATCCTTCACATCCTCTTTGCGCCTGGGCGGCGTGGTCTTCATCCCAATCTCGTCGCCGTAGTAGACAAGCGCCGACCCACGGCTCGCCAGCAGGATGGTCGCAATCACGCGCTGGATGTCCGTGTCGTGCACGCCGTCGCCATAGCGCGCCTCGATCCGCGGATTGTCGTGATTATCGAAAAGCAGCAGCGGAGTATGAGTCCCCAGCCGCAACTCTGCATCGGCCAGCCGCTGCCGGTACGCGGCCACGTCCAGCTTGTTGATGAAAGCCACCTGCGTATCCATCGGCAGCTCGAACTCCGGTTGTTTCGGTGTTCCATACATCTTGCGGAGCTCGCCAATGTTGGGCAGATAGGTCTCGCCGATCATCACGCGCGCGCCGGGGAACGCGCTCCCACCGAACTTGTCCGCCTCGGCCCGCATCTCCGCGATCACTCCGTGCACACCAGGCTGGTTGTCGGTCTTCGAGTCGTCCAGTTGCGGATCGCCGTAGGCATTGATCGCCGGCTTGCCGTTCTTGTCCCGCACCACTCCTTCGTCGGCCAGGCTTGGGTCCTCAAAGAGCGCCGTAATCGCGTCAAAGCGGAACCCGCCCACCCCGCGCTTCAGCCAGAACGCCATGGTCTGCTTGAACGCCTCGTGCACCGCTGGGTTGTGCCAATTCAGGTCCGGCTGCTGGGCGTAGAACTTGTGGTAGTAGTACTGCCGCGTCTTCTCATCCCATTGCCACGCCGAGTGGCCGAAGAGCGATTGCCAGTTGTTGGGCGGCTCACCTTTACTGGTTGCGGTCTCGCCCTTGCCGTCGTGCCAGCAATACCAGTCGCGGTAGGGATTGTCGCGCGACGAACGCGATTGAAGGAACCACTCGTGCTGATCCGAGGTGTGGTTCATCACCATGTCCATAATCACGCGGATGTGGCGCTTGCCGGCCTCGGCCACCAGCCGGTCGAAATCCGCCAGCGTGCCGTACTGCGGATCGATGTCCCGGTAATTCGAGATGTCGTAGCCGAAGTCCACCTGCGGCGAAGGGTACACGGGCGTCAGCCAGATTGCATCCACGCCCAGATCCTTCAGGTAGTCCAGCCGCGCCGTAATCCCGTTCAGGTCGCCGATCCCGTCGCCATTCGTGTCTTGAAAGCTGCGCGGGTATACCTCGTAGATCACGGCATTCTTCCACCAGTTCCGTTCGCCCGCTGCCGCCGCCATGTTCGCTTCCATCCTCGTTGTACCGGGCGCTGGTTGCCCTCCTGCGGCCAGGGCCGCGGCCACCAGCACCAGACCTGCGGTACAGCTCCCGATCCTTCGCAACATTTGACTCGCCACTTGCATCGCGTTTTTCCCCGTTCTCTTTCTTCTCCGCCTCGCGGTTTCCCCATCCTCGCAGGTTGCCGCTGCAATCCGCAAGGTTTCAAAACCCATGTGCCCCGCTTTATTGCGGCTCTCCCGGCATCTGCGGCGATGTGTGCTTCATGCGGTCGAAGTCGATCCCAAACTTCGGATCCCCCTGCGTGCCGCTGATATGAATGGGAACTTCGGTCCCCGCTCCGTCTCTCTTGAAGAAGCGATCGGCCGGCTTCAGCAGTGCGCCCTTCCACCCGCCCACCATTTGCGACACCGTCGCCTGTGTCTTGGCTGTTCCCTTGAATTCCAGCGCGCCGCCGTCCACGCGATACGTGCCCTTTAAGCCGATCTCCGCTCCCGGCACCGTGTACTTCAGATCGGGAAGCGTAATCACGCCGCCCGCCATCGTGAAATCGCTCTCCATCGCCGAGCGCACTTCCGCTCCGCCATTCTTCGCATCCTTCGGCAGGCCCTGTCCGCGCAGGCTCAGCTCTCCCACGTCGTTCTGAAACTTCGCGCTGGTAAACTTGGCGTCCTGAAGCACAAAGCTCCCATTCAGCTTCAGCCGGTCGTGCACCGGCTCCGCACCCGGTGGAATTTCAAGCGTAGTCCTCAACGCCAGCGCGCCGGTCAGCAACGGCGTCCCGCTCTTGCTCGCCAGGCGCAGAAAGTCTTCCATCCGTCCCCGGTCCACGTTCACCTTCAGTGAGATCTCGTGCCCGCCCGGCCGCGCAGCGCCGTTGGGCAAAACTCCGGCCGGAACCCCCACAATCTCTCCCTCGGCGGTAAAGTGCGACTGCCCCAGTGTCGCGACGACCGGCTGCAGCCACGTGTCCCCGTTCGTTCCGTCCACGATTGCGTGAAACACGGTGTGCAGCGGCAGCGCCGTGCCGAAGTGCGTCAGCCGGAAGTCCGGCGTATCCGTCTGCCCATCCACCGTCATGTCGCGCAAAGCGCCCTGGTACTTGCCCGTCGAATTCAGGATTCCCGCAATGCCTTTGAACACGCTCAAATCCGCGTGCTCAAACCGGTACTCGCCCGCCACCGGAGTCTCGCCCGGATCCACCACCACCCACGGGCCCAGGCTGCCCGAGGTGAGGATCTTCCCTGCCGGCCTTGGATTGGTCAGCTCCGCATCGAAGTGCATCGACCCGCTCGCGCTCACATGGGTCAGGTTCATGTGCGCAATGTCAAACTCCAGCGGCAGTTTTCCCGGCTTGCTCGTCTCCAGCGTCAGGTGCGCATCTTTGCATTCAATCTTCTCCAACTGGAAACGCAGCCCCATCAGGCCGGCCGAACCCCCCTTCTCTGGCTCTGCGCCGCCTGCCGTTGCCGCGTGCGTGAAGTGCGGTTTAGGCGGAACATCCACGTCCAACCCGTTCAGCTCCACCACGGAAATCCCGATCGGCTTGCCCGGCCTGTAGCTGAGCGGCACATGAAAGCGGAACTCCGCGAGCTGGATCAGCGGCTTGGGCGCTACCCCAGCACCGGCTCCCTTCGCGCCCGGAACCGTCACGCCTGCCACTTGCGCGGGCGGCCAGATCCGCAGTCCCTTGCCCTCGGCCCACAGCCCGCTCATCAGCGATACATGAAAGCTGTCCAACTCTACGCGCGCGTGAAAGCGCGCTTCCAGCCGTTGCACAATCTCGGCGCGCAACATGGGCCCGGCCCGCCGCAGCGCCACGGAAATCGCCACGCCCAGCGCGACCAGCGCCAGCACAACCGCGGCCGCGAACCACTTCAGCCATCGGCGCCTGCGCGGTTTTCTCGCTCGCCTCGCCGCCGCCATCCATCCTCTCCCGCTTCCATTTTCGCAGGCTTCCTTCACGCTGCAGGGCAACTCCCGCTCCTTTTGACGCCATCTGCGCCAGAAATCGCATCGCCAGCCCCGCGCTTCCTCTCCTTCTTGAAAAATCGCCCCCCGCTGTTCCCGTTTTTGTCCCCTTACGTCTGACTACGAGCCAGCAACTAGCAGCTAAGAACAAACAGCTAAGAGCTAGAAGCTAGAAGCTAGCAGCTAGAAGCTCGTCTTACGCCCTTGCTCTCTGTCCTTCCCCCCGCTCCGTGCCTTAGACTTCTTGTCATCGATGCAAGCCCTGATTGAAAACCTCGTAAAGCTCCAGGCCATTGAACTCAACCGCGCCCGCCTCAACCATGAATTGCGCGCGCTGCCCGCCGAAATCGCTCAGGCCGAAGCCGCGCTTGCCGCCGCCGAGCGCCAATCCGCCGACGTCTCCTCAGCGATCGAGCGGGAGGACTCGCTGCGCACCCGCTTGGAGCGCGAGATCGCCGCCCATCGTAAGAAAGCCGCCCACTTCCGCGAGCAGTTGGACTCCGTGAAGACTACCGAGCAGGCCGCGGCCATCGAGCACGAGATTCAATTCGCCACCGCCGAAGCGGAGCGCCTGGAGAACGAAGAATACGCCAGCCTCGAGCGCTCGGAAGCCCTGGAAGCTCAATTCGCCCACGCGCGCGCTCAGGTGGAACGGTTCGCCGCCGAGGTGGATGCCGTCCGCGCCAGTGTTGCCGCCCGCAAGCGCGAACTCGCCGGCAAACTTGCCGCGCTCGACGCCGATCGCGAAGCCGCCCGCGCGGCTATCGATCCCGAGCTGCTGGCCCGTTTCGACCGCATCGCCAAGGCCCGCGGCGCCGCCATCGTCCGCGCCGAGAATCAGCAGTGCACCGGCTGCCGCATGGGCGTGCGCCCGCAAACCTGGAACCAGCTCCGCAATGGCGAGCTGCTCACCTGCGACACTTGCAGCCGCCTCCTCTATTGGGACCCGGCGATGACTCCGCCCGCGCCGCAGCTTGCGCCCGACCCGGCCAAAGCGAGCGCCGGCCGCGCCCCGCGCAAGCCCCGCCCCGCCGGCGCCTAGGCCGGCACACGCCCAGCCGTCGCTTTCTCCATCCATGCGCGCCCGGCGTTTTCGCGCGTCTCTCCTGGCGTTATTCACCCGAAGGTCGCAACGCACACATCCCGCCATCCGTCCTGCTACCCTTTTCTTAGCAGCCCAGTCCTCCGCCCTACGCCGGAAGGGACCGGCCGCTGACCACTGACTACTGATCACCGACCACTGTTTTCAGGAGAATCCCCCGTGCAGCGCATCTGTGTCGATATGGACGAGGTCATGGCCGACACCCTCGCCGAGCACCTCCGCCGCTACAACCAGACCTTCGACGAGGACGTAACGCCGGAAGACCTTGCCGGCAAAGGCCTCTGGGAGATCGCGCCGCTCGACCGCCAGGCACAGCTCCGCGCCTTCCTCGACGCCGAGGATTTCTTTGAAGACCTGCCCCTGATGCCCGATGCGCAGCCGGTCCTCCAAGATCTCTCCTCGCGCTTCGAGATCTACATCGCCACGCAGGCCATGGCCGTGCCCAACTCGCTCGGCTCCAAGTACCGGTGGCTGCAGCGCCACTTCCCCTTCATCCCGCCCTCGCATTACGTCTTTTGCGGCAACAAGAGCATCCTCCGCGCCGATTACCTCATCGACGACCAGCCCAAGAATCTCCTCCGCTTCGAAGGCCAGGGGCTGCTCTACTCCGCGCCGCACAACCTCAGCGCAACCGGCTTCGTCCGCGTAAACAACTGGCGCGAAGTCGCTGAGTACTTCGCCGCCGTCCCTTCCCAGCCAGGGGACCCCACTTGAGCGTCCTCGCAAGCCGGACGCATCACCCGCCTGCGCCGTCCCGCCGCAACCCGGGACCCCATAGCGAACTTTCTCAACCTATTGCGCTTAACCCAGGGCAGGCTGCCTTGCTCCGTCGAAATCCGCTACCATGATCTATGACAGTGTCTCGCCCCGCTCCGCAGTTGCCTATCACACGGCGTCGCTTCCTGCTCTCAGGTGCGTGCGCTGGCGCCGGTCTGGCGCTCTACGCGGGCGAGATCGAGCGGCACTGGATCGAGATCACGTATCGCGACGTCGTCATCCCCGGCCTTCCCCAGGCATTCGACGGCTTCCGCATTGCGCAACTCAGTGACATCCACCTCGACGAATTCACTGAACCGTTCTTCCTCCGTGACGCCGTCCGCCATATCAACCGCATGAATCCCGATGCGGTGTTTCTCACCGGCGACTACGTAACCCACGAGCTCTTACCCAAGAGATTTTCCATTGGCCCGGCGTGGCAGTGCGCCAATCTCCTCAACCAACTCCAATGCCGGAACCGTTACGCCATCCTCGGCAACCACGACGTGATCGTCGGGCGGAAATACGTCATCGAGGCGCTCACCGCAAACGCCATCACCGTCCTGGATAATTCCTATCTTCCCATCGAACGCGCCGGGAGCCGCTTCTGGCTTGCCGGGATCGACGATCCCGTGGCTGGCGATCCCGATCCCGAAGCCGCCATCCCCGCCTCCATCCGCGGCGTGCCGCACGAGCCCATCGTCCTCCTCTGCCACGCGCCCGATTACGTGGACGACCTGTTGATCCAGCCCGTGGGCCAGGCGCTCTCGCTCGTGCTGGCCGGCCACACCCACGGAGGCCAGATCCGCCTGCCATGGGTCGGCCCTCTGGCTCTTCCAGAGTTCGGCCGCAAGTATGTCGAGGGCTGGTTCCGCTTCGGAAATCTGCAACTCTACGTCAATCGCGGACTCGGCACCGTCGGCATTCCCTTCCGCCTCGACTGCCCGCCGGAAATCACGCTGCTCACGCTGCGTTCGGCGTAGTAGCCGGACTGCACCGCCCGCTCACGCCCCCGCGATCGTCATCCCGTCAATCCGCAGCGTCGGCGAAGCCACCGACCCGCGAAACACCAGGTCGTTGCCGATGGCCGTCACGTTGCGCAGCATCTCGGCCAGGTTCCCGGCAATCGTCACCTCTTCCACGGCGTGCGTCAACCGGCCGTTTTCGATCCACAAGCCCGTCGCGCCGCGCGAGTAGTCGCCCGTCACCAGATTTGTGCCGAAGCCCATCAAGCCCGTCACGTAAAGCCCTGCCGGAACCTCCGCGATGATCTGCTCGGGCGTAAGCGTTCCCGGCTCCACGAAGAGATTGCCGCAACCGATCCCCGGCGCGCCCGCCAATCCGCGCGCGGCATTGTGCGTGGACTTCATGCCCAGCTTGCGCGCGGTGTAGGTGTTCAGCATGTAATTGCGCAGCACGCCGTTCTCCACCACCACGGTGCGCCGTGAAGGCAGGCCCTCGTCGTCGAAAGGCGATGTCCCAAATCCTCCCGCGCCCGTGGGCAGCAACATCGTGTTGTCGTCCACGATCGTCAGGCCGGGCACGGCGATCGTCTCGCCCAGTTTCCCCGCGAGAAACGAAGCGCTGCGCCAGATGGCGTCGCCGGAAGCAGCCTCGAAGACCGAGCCGACCAGCGTCCGCGCTGTCTCTGGCGCAAATAGGATGGGTGCCCGCTGCGTGGGTACGCGCCGCGCTCCCAGCCGGCGCAGCGTGCGCTGTGCCGCTTCCCGGCCCACGGCCTCAGGCGATTCCAGGTCCGCGAGCCGCCGCGCGCTCGACCACCAGCCGTCGCGCTGCATCTTGCCGTCGGCGTCCATGGCCAGCGGCGCGGCGGAAACGCCTGCATAACTGCTGCGGTAGCTGCCCACAAAACCGCGCGAGTTGGCCAGCGCCTTGCGGCCCGTTGTGGCGTCAAAGCTGCCGCCGTCGGAGTTCGTGATGCGCCTGTCGGCAGCCATCGCCGCCGCCTCGGCCCTCCGCGCCCACTCGATCCGCTCCGCCCCGGCAAGCGAATAAACATCCTCGTAGTACAGGTGCAGATCGCCCTCGACCGAGCCAAACTCGCCTGCCTCCGGCAGTCCGGCAAACGGATCCTCTTCCGTCACCTTCGCTAGCGCCAGCGCGCCCTCCACAAGCTGGCGAATTCCCTCCGCGGTCAGGTCGCTGGTCGAAGCCGAACCCGACCGCTTGCCAAGGAATACCCGCAATCCCAGTCCGCGCGAGCCCGATTCCGTCAGCGTCTCTACCTCGCCCATGCGCACGTTCACGCTGAACTCGTCGCCCTCGCGCGCCGCCGCCTCCGCGTCGCTCGCCCCCGCTTTCACAGCCTGTGCGACAACGTCGGAGACAAGAGACTCAAGGTCGAGAGAAGCATTCGATGATTCGACAGCGGCGTGAGCCATGAGTCAACAGTAACAAAACAGCTTGCGGACGAATTACTGTCCCCGGCCCCGAGCCAAAAGGCACGTTGCAATTGTTATGATGAACTGATAACATTACTGGAGTATGCGGAAGCACGATCCCGCCCTGGATACGCTGCTCGACCTGAATGGCCTTACGTTCGTCGTCGATCCTGATGGAGGACATTGGGTGCGCTTTGTGGTCAATCGGGTGCCGGTCACGCCGGAGAAACCGCACGGACTGGACTACTCGCTTACGCTGCATGGACGAAATGGCGAGCGGCTGGTGGGATTCGACAATGCTCACCCTGTTGGTGGAAAAAAGCGTGGTAGGCCGCAGGATCATCGTCACCGCGTCCGCGCGGTGCGGCCTTATGAGTACCGCGATACCGCCGCGTTGCTTGCAGATTTCTGGAGGGAAGTGGACGCTGTGCTGAAAGAGAGAGGAGTCCTCCCATGACGACGCTTCGAGTAGGAATCGCCAGCTACAAAGAGATGAAGGCCATGACCCTCGCCATTGCACGTGGCCAGCGCAAGCTCGCGTCCCACGATCCGCGCGTCTGGTTTCCGTCTACTGAGTCCTTCGCCAGAGTGCTTTCGGCCGGCAATCGCGATCTGCTCCGCCTGATTGCCGAGAAGGCGCCGGGTTCTCTCGAAGAATTATCGCAACTCACCGGGCGCAAAAAGCCGAATCTCTCCCGCACGCTGAAGACCATGGCCAACTACGGCTTGGTTCGTCTGGTACGCGGCTCCCGCGGACGCATTGCGCCGAAAGTCGCACACCACCGGATCGAACTCGACCTGCCTCTGTTACGAAAAGAACGCGCCGCTTGAGGAGTGGCGGCCGGGATTTCGGGTTCCAGGAAGAGAGCCTCATACTCTCTCCGCACCTTGGGATTGGCCAGCAGCCTAGCCTTGAACTTGTCGAAGGGGATAATCATGGCATGTCTTTTTTCGCTGCGATTCGGAACAATGCCAGGTTAGGAAAGGAAAGAGCCCTACGCCGTCAGCCGCTCCAGTTGATCGGGCTTCACGATGGTCAGGCTGGTGCCCTTGATGGTGACCCACTGGTCGCGGCGGAATTGGTTCAGCAGCCGCGTTACCGTCTCGCGCGAGGTGCCCGCCATGTTGGCGATCTCCTCGTGCGTCAGGGCCATGGTGAAACGAATCTCCGGCTTGCCGTTGGACGCCGCGCGTCCCCAATCCAGCAGCAGCCGCGCCAGCCGTCCCGCTGCCGAGCCCGACAGCGCCAGCCGCTTGGCGTCGTGGAACACCGTCAGGTATTCGCCTGAGAGCGATTGCGCCGCGTGCATCGATGCAATCCCATGCCGGCCCAGAAACTCGATAAATTCCTGCTTGCGGACCGTCTTCACCTGGCAGGGCTCGATGGCCTCCGCCGTTACCTCGTGCGGCACGTTGGCCAGCACCGCGCTCAACCCCATCACGTCGCCCGGCCCGGCAATCTTCAGGATCATCGTCTTGCCGTCGCGTGAGGTCGAGGAGATCTTCACCTGTCCGAAGCAGATAACAAAGACATTACGCGCCGGATCGCCCTCGGAAAACAGCTTGGCCCCGCGAGCGTGGCTCATCATGATGCCGATCTGATCGTAATCCGTCAGCGCCTCCGGTGTGAGATCGCAGAACATCCGTAAATGCCGGTGCTCGCAATTCAGGCAATCTTCCGGGGGGTGATGAGAATGGGCTGAAGCCATACATCTCCCGCTAGATTCAACGCTAGGAAAAGTATAGCGCAAATCCTCACCCGGCAAGGCGGGTCTTTTCGTCTTCCCGGCTTCTGCCCGATACTCCCACTGTCCGGACTGGCTCTTGTTCTAAGCCAGTACCGCTCCATTCCCATGCCGCCGGACCGGCATCACGCGTGTCAAAGCGCAGGTGATGTAGGCGCGCGAAATCTCTCGTGCCAGTTCTTCCAGCAGACGCATCCGCAGCGGCGGATAGCTCTCAAACGCTCTGTGCAGCGCGTCCATCGGTAACTGCAGCAACGCTCCGGCAGTCACTGCGGTCATCGTGCAGGTGTGATGTCCGTCTCCCAGCGCTGCGGCCAGCTCTACCAGGTCCCCGGGCCGCGCCGCGCCCAGCGTCACGCGCATATCGAAACGCTCTGCCTTGCGCACAAAATCGCCCGATACCACGACATACAACCCCCTACAGGGCCCGTGCTGCCGAAAAACCACTTGTCCCGCATCGAAATCCACACACCGCGTCGCCCCGCTCAGCAGGTCTCCAGCCTCTTGCGGGCACTCCAGTAGCTCGGCGAGCGGATGTGCCGCCACGGCGGCTAAGCGCTCGAATCGAGTCTCGGGTTGAGTGGTCAGGTCCGCCATTCTTTCACCGTGTTCCCGGCTCTTTGGCATCTTGCTTGCGGTATCTGCCCTTCTGCTGCGGGAAAGCGCGTCTTTTTCTTCGCTGCAAACCAATGTTTCACTGCCCGCCATTCGCGGCGCAGCACATCGGCTTTACACCATGCTGGGTTACATTTGCTTGGGATCGCTCAAAACGGTGCGGCTTCTCCTTTCGTCCGCCCATTCCCTGTTGGTAGTGATCGCGGCTCTCGCGGGCCCGTTTCTGTCCACCGATCACCGAGTGCACACAGCAACCGCAACTTCCCGTTCCACGGCAGTGCGGGACCCCTCCGGCGGAACGCAAAGAACCGGCACGCGCGAGGCAGACAACAATGCAAACGCCGTGCCATGCGGCCCCGGCGTCCCGCTCGCGCGCTTCACTCCGGCCACAAGAATGCAGGGGTGATTTTCGCGAATCGCCTCTGCAATGGCATCGGCCGGGTTGCCATCCTTTACAAGGCAATGCACCGGCGCCTTGCCCTGCGCAGGAACGCCAAAATCTTCCAGGCTGGCGGCGCATGGATTCATCCCGGCCGCGGCTTCGGCTGCGGTTCGCACGTGCAGCGCCAGCAAAGGCCGATCGAATGTATCGGCCAGTGAGTACGCCGTGGCTGCGGCAGCCGCCGCGGCGTCGTTCCGCTCCACGGCCAGCAGCACCGGTCCGCCCGGAGTGGGCCGGTGCGGGCCCGCGTTCCAGTCCGCCGCCACGGCCAGCACCGGACAAGGCGCCTGTCTCACCAGTTGCTCCGCAATGGCGCCCACCACCACAGGTCCGGCGCCTTCCATCCCCTTGGTGCCAATGACGATCAGCCCGGCCTCATACTGCCGCGCCACATCCACCAGCATCTCCGCCACGGCCCCTTGCCGCACTTCGGAGTGGCTGTGAATCCCCTCCCGCAACAGGTCCCCAGCCAGCTTGTCCAGCACCTTGCACGCCTCTGCTGTCAGGCGGCTGAGCACGCTGTCGGGCAGTGCGTCCACTGCGGCGTACTCCATCGGGTCCAGCCCGTGTGCGAGCACAATCCGCGCCCCATAGTTCGCGGCCAGCTTGCGGGCGTACTCCAGAGCCGCTTCTGCCTGACCCCCAAGGTCCGTCGCGACCACAATGGTCTTCAAACCCTCAGCAAAGCTCATGGTCGTCTCCCCGCAGCAGCCGCTGCCCTCTGGTTCACTGGTCCTTGAGTGTGCGCTCCCGGAATGGAGCAGGGCAGTGACCCCATTCACCCCCCCCTGTGATTCGAGTCACAATAGCCAACGCCTTGATTTCGCTAGAGAAAGACCAAAGCCGCCTCAAACGCGGTAGAAACTCAAAAATTCTGCTTGCCGAAAGTGAAGTTTCTGGCCAGCCCCGCCACACTGCCTCCTCCTTCGGCTGTAGAACTCGCGAAAAAAGTCACTATTTTGAAGGTGCCCGGTTACAGCCAGACCGACCCTGTACATCCGGCGGCCCAATGCGCTATCTTGGGCGCGTCATGAAAAACCGCCTGGAATACCCTCGTTTATCGATTTTCTCTGCCGTTTTGATGGGTCTCTCGCTGGTTTGCCTCCCGGCTGCGGCCCAGGCTCCCGTGCCCGGCTCGCCCGCCATTGAGGCTCAAGCACAGGCCATGGTTTCCAGGCTCACGCTCGAACAGAAAATCGAGCTCCTCGGCGGCGTCGACGGCGAGTTCACCCATCCCATGCCTGTCATCGGGCTGCCCCGCTTCAAAATGTCGGATGCGTCGGTGGGCGTGAACCACTGGGGCCCCAGCACGGCCTATGCCGGCGGGGTAACGCTGGCTGCGACATGGGACACGAACTTTGCGCGTGAACTGGGCGAGAGCCTGGGTAAGGATGCCCGCGCCCGCGGCGTCAACTTCCTGCTCGGCCCCGGCGTCAACATCGCCCGCTCGCCACTCGCCGGCCGCAACTTCGAGTACCTCTCTGAGGACCCATTCCTGAACTCTGCCCTCGTGGTTCCCTATATCGAAGGGCTGCAGTCCCAGGGCGTCATCGCCACGCTGAAGCACTACGCGCTGAACAACGAGGAGTTTGACCGCCACAACGCCAGCGCCGATATAGACGAGCGCACCATGCGCGAAATCTACCTGCCCAGCTTCGAGGCCGCCGTGACCAAGGCTCACGCGGATGCCGTCATGAACTCCTACAACCTGGTGAACGGAGTGCACGCGACGCAGAATGAGTTTCTGAACCTGAAGGTGCTGAAAGGGGATTGGGGCTTCAAGGGCATCCTCATGTCCGACTGGGATGCGACCTACGATGGTGTCGCCGCGGTCAACGGCGGCCTCGACCTCGAGATGCCCGGTCCCGCATTCATGAACGCAAAGAATCTTATCCCGGCGGTCCAAAGCGGCCAGGTGAAGGAATCCACCATCGACGACCATATCCTGCGCCTTTTCCGCACCGAGCTGCGCTACGGCTTCACCGAGCGCCCGCAATTCGATCCTGCCGATTCCATCTACTCGGTCGGCGACCGCGCCGTCGCTCTTCAGGGCGCACTCGAGAGCATCACGCTGCTCAAGAACGAAGGCCGCCTGCTGCCGCTCGACCCCGCGAAAATCAAGACCATCGCCATCATCGGCCCTGACGCCTGGCCCGCGGTCCCCGGCGGCGGCGGCTCGGCCGAGGTACACGCCTTCGAGCCCGTCAGCATCCTCACTGGCATCGCCAATCTCCTCGGTCCCGATGTGCACGTCCTCTATAGCCGTGGGCTGCCCGATATGAACGATCTCTTTCAGAACACCAGTTGGGAGAACGGCGTTCAGGTTGAGACCTTTCCCAGCCGGGACTTCACCGGCAAGCCGGAAACCGGCACGCGCGACAACGTAGCTGACTGGAGATACGATCAATGGGGGCCTCCTGATCCCCAGCCGCGCAGCATCCGCTACACCGCCGCCTTCAAGGCCGGCAAAGCCGGCAATTATCTGCTCCTTGCCGCCGCCAGCGGCGAAGACACGTACAAAATCCTCGTCGACGGCAAACAAGTCCTCGAACAGATCCACGCCGAGGGCCAGGTACCCCATTCCACCTCCCTCGATCTCACCGCCGGCCAGACCGTCAACATCGTCGCCGACTATCTGCCCTACTCGCCCGGCGTCCGCTTCGGCCTGGGCCTCGCCTATGAGCCGGACCTCGTCTCAGCCGACGCCAGGAAGTTTGCGTCTCTCGCCGATGTTGTGGTCGTAGCCGCAGGCTTCAACCCCGACTTCGAAGGCGAGGGCCACGACCGCACCTTCACCCTCCCGCCGGGCCAGGACGCGCTCATTGAGGCCATGGCCGCCGCCAACCCACGCACGATCGTCACCCTCACCGGCGGAGGCGGTATGAATGTCGAGCACTGGCTTGACAAGGTTCCCGTGCTGCTTCACCTCTACTATCCCGGCCAGGAGGGCGGCAGGGCCGTCGCGCAAATCCTCTTCGGCAAGCATGATCCCGAGGGCAAGCTCCCCGTCTCCTTCGATCGCAGTTGGAAAGACAACGCTTCGTATCCCTGGTACTACCCCGTCAAGGACGCCGGCACCACGCTCCACACCCCCGGCGCCAACGGTCGGCCCGTCGACTACACCATTGGGCACATCGAGTACGGCGACAAGCTCATGGTCGGCTACCGCTACTGGACCACCACCGGCAAGCGCCCGCTCTTTCCCTTTGGCTTCGGCCTCAGCTACACCACGTTCCAGTTCTCAAAGCTCGACGTTCCTGCTTCGGCCGCCTCCGGCGCCACCGTCGCCGTCAGCTTCGACGTCACCAACACCGGCAGCGTAGCCGGAGCCGAAGTCGCCCAACTCTACGTCTCCGATCCGTCAGCCCGCGTCGATCGCCCCGAGCGCGAATTGAAGGGATTTGAAAAGGTCCGCCTTGCTCCCGGCGAGACCAAACACGTCACCCTCACGCTCGACGCGCGCGCATTCAGCTATTGGGATGAATCCGCGCACAAATGGGCCATCGATCCCGGCAAGTTTGTCATTCGCGTCGGCGACTCCAGCGAGAACACGCCGCTCGCCGCCAACATGGAACTGCAATAGCCGATCGCTGACACGAAAATCGACTTGAGCTGGAGGGGAATCAACCGATGGGGGAACACCGCCTTTCTTTCGCTGCCTGCGCCGCTCTCGCCTTCGTGTTCGGCGCGCCGTCCCGTGCCCAGTCCATGCCTCATCCGCAATGGGTAGGCACGTGGGCCGCGGCTCCCCTGCTGGTCGAGGGTGGCTTCAACCTACGCCCCCTCAGCGGCGTCACGCTGCGCGAAATCGTCCACGTCTCCGTCGGCGGCCCGCAACTTCGCGTGCGCTTCACCAATGCCTACGGCGCCGATCCGCTGACCATCGCCGATGCTCACGTGGCGCTCAGCGCCGGCAACGGAGCCATCCAGCCCGGCATCGATCACGCCGTCACCTTCGGCGGAGCAACCTCCGTCAACATCCCGCCCGGAGCCGAGCTCTTCTCCGATCCCGTCGCCCTCGCCGTTCCTCCGCTCTCCGATCTCGCCGTCAGTTTTTATCTGCCGCCGCAGGTCATGCGCGCTGAAACCTTTCACGACTTCGCCGACCAGGACAACTTCCTCGCCGACGGCGATTTCTCCACCACGCAGGATCTGCCCGGCGCCACAAAAGTCTCCTCGTGGTACTTCCTCGACGGCATCGATGTCTCCGCCGTCGCCGGTTCCCGCGCCATCGTCGCGCTCGGCGACTCCATCACCGACGGCTCGCTTTCTACTCCCAACGCCAATCGCCGCTGGCCCGACGTTCTCGCCGCACGCCTCCACGAAGATCCGAATTTCAAAAATGTTGCGGTCCTGAATGAAGGCATCGGCGGCAACCGCGTCCTCAACGAAGACTACGGCCCCAGTGCCCTCGCGCGCCTTGACCGCGACGTGCTTGCGCAGAGCGGCGTGCGCTACGTCATCGTGCTCGAAAGCATCAACGACATCGGCCGCCTCGCGCGACCCAAGGCCCCGTATGATGAGATCACCGCGCAGCAGTTGGAGATGGCCCTCAAACAGATTGCCGGCGCCGCGCACGAGCACGGCATCAAAGCCATCGGTGCTACGCTTACGCCCTACGGCGGCGCGGGCTACTACTCCGGCAAGGGCGAGCAGATCCGTGAAGCCGTCAACGACTGGATTCGCTCGAGCGGCACGTTCGACGGCGTCGCCGACTTCGACAAGGCCACGCGCGATCCGCAGGATCCCAATCGTTTCAACCCGGCCTACGATTCAGGCGATCACCTGCACCCCAAAGACGAGGGCTATAAAGCCATGGGCGAATCCATCGACCTCACGCTCTTCACGCGGTAAACAGCGCGGCGGCGTATGAAACCTCACCCGGCGTCAATCCGGCCAGGCTGCTTTATTCCGGCAGCTTGGCCAGTCTGACGGTCTTTCCCGTCCGCACGGACTCGCGCGCGGCATCAAGAATCTGCATCACCACCACATTCGTGTCCAGCGCGCCCAGGTCGCCCTTCGACTCGATCTGTCCATTCAACACGGCAGCCAGGTAATCGAGTGAATTATCTTCGGGCGCGCTCAGCGGCGCAGCTGTGATCAGTTGCTCCGCCGCGTCGTTCTGGAACCGCACGCGCACCTGGTCCGCGCCCACCGTGATCGCGTAACCCGTCGCGCCATACACTTCCATATCCTTGCGGTTGAACGGCCAGTTCCACGAAGCCTGAATCACCGCCTGCGCACGCGGATACGCCAGCACGATCGTCGCGTCGTCATCCACGCGCGGATAAATCTCAGGTTTGTCGTGGTTCGTCACGGCCGTCACCGTCAGCGGCGTTTCTCCGCGCATCAGCCACGTCATCAGATCCACGCCGTAACAGCCGAAATCGTAGAGCGCGCCGGCTCCGTTCTGCGCCGGGTCGGTCAGCCAGCGCAGAAATTCAGGCGGCGTGTGAATTTCCATGGGACCCTGGTGGCCATCGTGCGCCACTACGCGCCGGATCGCACCCAGTTGCCCCTGCCCCGCGGCGTCGTAGGCGGCGCGGTTGCTCGCGTACCACGTCGTCTCGTAGTTCACCATCACATGAATGTGGTGCTCGCGCGCGGCCTTGCGAATCGCCAGCGCATCGTCGAGCGAGATAGTCAGTGGCTTTTCCACCATCACCGATATGCCGTAGTTTGCCGCAGTTTCAATCACCTTGCGGTGCGCGCCCACTGACGTGTACACCAGCAGCGCCTGCGGATGCTGCGCCGGGATCATCGCTTCCAGGCTCGGATAGAACAGGCTCGGCGATAGATTGAATCGGTCCTCGTACTTCTTCGCCAGGGCTTGGTCGCCTTCCACAATGGCCACCAGGGTCACGTCTTTGTGCTGCGGCAGCGCGCGCAGAAACGCCTCCACGTGCCCGTGTTCCACGCCCACAATCGCCACACGCAGCGGGGCTGGCCCCGCCTGCGCATCCTGCGCGCCGTACATCGAGGCAGGCCGGCACATCAACAAAACCACGCTCAACGCCACGGTACGCCAGCTGCCGATGCGGCCGGCAAAGAGATTGATCTTCATGGTTCCGCTCATCTCCCGGTCCGATTATAGGCGGCGTCATCTCCCGTTGCGTATCCTGCTCACGGCACTGCTGCCGCTATCATCGTTCTATGAAGCGCGTTCTTCTCTCCTGGAGCAGCGGCAAAGACAGCGCGTGGACCCTCCACGCCCTCCGCCGCGATCCCGCCATCGAAATTTGCGGCCTTCTCACCACCCTCAACTCCGAGTTCGATCGCGTCGCCATGCACGGCGTCCGCCGCGCGGTCCTCGAGGCGCAGGCTGCGGCCGCCGGACTCCCGCTCTGGATCGTCCCGCTTCCATGGCCCTGTCCCAATGAAGTCTATGAGCAGCGCATGGCCGAAACCTGCGAGCGCGCCATTCGCGAAGGCATCCACGCCGTCGCCTTCGGCGATCTCTTCCTTGAGGACGTTCGCGCCTATCGAGTGCGCCAGCTTGCGCCCACCGGACTCGAGCCGCTCTTCCCGCTCTGGCAGCTTCCCACCGATGCGCTCGCGCGCGAGATGATCGCAGGCGGCCTGCGCGCCCGCATCTCCTGCGTCGACACAAAGCAGCTCCCCGTTCGCTTTGCCGGCCGCGAATTCGACGCCGATCTTCTACGCGATTTTCCTGCGGGAATCGACCCCTGCGGTGAGCGCGGCGAGTTCCACACCTGCGTCTACGCCGGCCCCATGTTCTCCGCTCCGCTCCCGCTCACGACCGGCGAAATCGTCACCCGCGACGGCTTCACCTTCGCCGACTTTGTTGTTGCCGGCGCGTAAGCGGCGTTTTCTGACCCCTGACCCCTGAAACCTGAAACCTAGTTTCTTAGTCCCCGCAGCGCCGGATACAGCTTCTTCCACCGCGCATATCCGGCCTTGTACGCCGCCACATCGCCCGCGTCCGGCGCGATCCGCTGAGCCACCTCGATCGCCTGCCCACAGGCTTCGTCCAGGTTCTTCCAGTGCCCCGCGCCCACGCCGGCCATCAGCGCGCAGCCAAACGCGCCGCCCTCCTCGGCTGCGAGCACCTCCACCGCTTGCCCGTAGATACCCGCCTGAATCTTCCGCCACAATGCGCCGCGCGCTCCGCCGCCGCCGAGCCGGATCGCGGTTACCGGAATCCCCAGCTCGCGGAATAGCGCAAACGTGTCTTCGAGCGAGTACGCCACGCCTTCGAGAACCGCCCTCACAAAGTGCGCCGCCGAGTGCTCGACGCCGATGCCCGCAAACGCCGCCCGCACCTCCGGATCGAGATGCGGCGTCCTCTCGCCCAGCAGATACGGCGCCCACTCCAGGCCCTCGCTCCCCACGGGAACCCGCGCCGCCGCCTCGCTCATCGCGTCGTAACTCTGCCCGGCAAAAAACGTCCCCCGCAGCCAGTGCAGGCTCAAGCCCGCGCTCTGCGTCACGCCCATCACGTGCCACACGCCTGGAACGGCGTGGCAGAACGTGTGCAACCGTCCCTTCGGATCCTTGGTCGGCTCGGCCGTGGCCGCGAACACCACCCCCGAGGTTCCGATCGTCGCCGACACGCTTCCCGGCTGCAGGATTCCCATGCCCACCGCGCCCGCGCCCTGGTCGCCCGCGCCCGCCGCCACCGGCGTGCCCGCCTTCAATCCTGTCAGCCCCGCCGCCTTCTCGCTGATCCGCGCGCAAATCTCCGGCGACTCGTACACCTTGGGCAGCCAGCTCATCTCGATCCCTGCCGCCTCGGCCACTTCGCGCGACCACCGCCGGTGCGTCACGTCCAGCAGCAGCGTTCCGCTCGCCTCCTGCACGTCGATCGCGAACTCGCCCGTCAGCCGGTAGCGCACATAGTCCTTGGGGCACATCGCGTGCCTGATCTTCCTGAACGTCTCCGGCTCGTGCTTCTTCACCCACAGCAGCTTGGTCAGCGTAAAGTTGGGCAGCGCGGGATTGCACGTAAGCTCGATCAGCCTCTCGTACCCGATCTTTTCCGTCAGCCAGTCGCACTCCGGCTGCGTTCGCGTGTCGCACCAGATCAGCGACGGCCGCAGCACCGCGCCCGTCTCGTCCAGCATCACCGCGCCGTGCATCTGCCCGGTCAGGGCAATCGCCGCAATCGGTTCCCGCGGTTCCGGCGTCGCCGCCATCGCTCCGCGAATCGCCTCCTGTGCGGCACGCCACCAATCCTCGGGATCCTGCTCCGCCCATCCCGGATGCTCGGCGCGGAACGGCTTGTGCTCGCTCGATGCCGCTCTCATCAGCTTCCCCGCGCCATCCACGATCACTGCCCGCGTTCCGCCCGTCCCCACATCCAAGCCTAAGAACCACATGGTCGCAATCCTTCTTATCTAAATCGCTTTTCTCTGCGCCCGCAGCATACCAGCTTTCGCGCGCCTCCGAAAAGCCGCCTCTCCCTCCGGCTGCATCACTCCGTTCCGCCGTACAATCACTCTGAACGCGCGAAGCGCTCCAAGCGAGGTGACAGCGGTCCGTGCCGGACGACTTCCAAAGCGTGCCCTTCGACCCGGCCAACTCGAAAGCCGCGCTCGCCCAACTGCCGCAGTCGCCAGCCGTCTTCGCGCTCTACGGAGCAGACTCTCGCGCCGAGCCCTATATCGGCCGCACGCCCAACCTTCGTTCCAGGCTTGACCGCCTGCTCCAGCCCTCGCCCCGGCATCCGCGCCGCCTGCAACTTGCCGGCCTCGTCCGCCGCATCGCATGGCGCCTCACCGGCTCCGAATTCGAGTCGCTGCTGATTCAGTTTGAACTCGTCCAAAAGGTATACGGCACGAAGTGCCTCGAACGCATGCACCTGCGCCATCCGGCCTTTGTGCGCTTTCTCGGCGGCAATCCCTATCCGCGCCTCACCGTCACCTACCGTCCCAGCCTGCGCGAAGCCGATTGGGCCTACGGTCCATTTCCCTCACGCGCCGCCGCCGAGCGCTACGCAGAAGAAATGCTCAAGCTGTTTCTCCTGCGCCGCTGCACCTTCGAGCTCGCCCCCGACCCGAGCTATCCCGGCTGTGTCTACTCCGAGATGAAGATGTGCCTCGCCCCCTGCTACAAGGGCTGCTCGGACGAGCGCTACGCCGAAGAATCGGTAGCCGTCGAGAGCTTTCTCTCCACGCGTGGCGAAAGCCGCCTCGTCGCCCTCCGCACCCAGCGCGACCACGCCTCGGCAAATCTCGAATTCGAATCCGCCGCCGCGCTCCATGCTCAGGCGCAGCGCGTCGAAGCCGTGCGCGCTCTTGCTGCCGAACTCGTCCGCCCCTTGAGCCGCCTGCGCGCCGTCATCCTGCAGGCCTCCGCCAACCCCGGCGAAGTAGCCGTCTTTCTCTTTGAGAACGGCCGTCTTCGCGGCCCCGCCGCCTTCTCTACTCTCGGCATGAGAATCCAGAACGAAAACACCACTTCGACTTCGCTCTTCGCCCAGCCCCTCGCCATCGAACCGATTCCGGAAGCGCCAGAGAACAGAGACCAGAGATCAGAGATCGGAGAGCAGGGAATAGGGAATAGGGAACAGGGAAAAGAAAACAGCGAAAGCAGCGCGGCCGAAGCGCAAGCCGAAGCGCACGAATCGCAGGCGCCCACCCCGCCAAAGCTCGCTCGCGGTGTCCTCGAATCCCGCCTCGAAACCGCTCTCGCCTCGCTGACGCAGGACACCGCCGCGCCCACCGCCACCCTCCGCCAGGCCCATCTCGCTCTGCTCAAGCGCTGGTACTACCGTCCCGAAGCCCGCCGCACGGGCGAAATCTTCTTCCCCGATTCCGAAGACCGCTGGCCCGCGAAAGCCATCCTCCGCGGCGTCGGCCGTGTGGCAGCCGAGAAGTTGAAGTCTTCCATTTCTCAGCGGCTTCAACCGCCACAACCCCCCGCTCCCGCTGATACACTGTCCCCGCAAGGAGTTCCACACGAATCCCATGGTTGAGCTGCTGCCCTCCATCCTCTCCGCGGATTTTGCCCACCTGGCCGATCAGATCGCCGCGGTCGAGCGCGGCGGCGGCACGGCCATCCACGTCGACGTCATGGACGGCCACTTCGTCCCCAACTTGACCCTCGGCCCGCCCGTGGTGGCCAGCCTGCGCAAGGCCACCCGCCTGCCCCTCGACTGCCACCTGATGATCGATAACCCCAACGAATTCATCGCCGCCTTTGCCGAAGCGGGAGCCAACTGGCTCAGCGTCCACTACGAGACCTGTCCGCACCTGCACCGCTCGCTGCAGATGATCCTTCACCACGGCATGAAGCCCGGCGTGGTTCTCAACCCCGCCACGCGCGTCGACCTTATTGTGGACATCCTCCCCATGGTCCATCACGTGCTCGTCATGAGCGTCAATCCCGGCTTCGCCGGGCAGGAGTTTATCCCCTTCTCGCTCGAAAAGATCCGCCGCCTGGCGGAAATCCGGCAAGAGCTTGGCCTGGCATTTAAAATCGAGGTGGACGGCGGCGTGGCTCACGACACGGTGGCGCCGATCGTCCAAGCGGGTGCGGATCTGCTCGTCGCGGGGAGTGCCGTTTTCGGCGCCGGGCAGCCGGAGCGCGATGCGCGCGCCCTGCTGGCCGCGGCTCGTGAGGCCGCCGATCGGATCATGGCCAGCCAGGCGGCGGGCGGGAAGAGTAAAATTCACTGAATAGCATTTCTCGGATTGGTCGCAAGTAAGTCGTGGTCGCCAAGTGGATTCTTCCTCAGGAAGAATCCATCTTGAACGCAACGGAATGGTTCGCTGCTGATCCGGGAAATGCAGCAATTGCGCTTGCATGCAGCGGATGGCCCTCCCCCAGGGCCCTCCTCCCAAGAGGTGGTATGAATCGGTTGTCTCTCAAGATCGTCGCTGTCGCACTTGCCGTGTTGTTTCTGGGTGGGGTTTCGGCCGATGCCCGCACCAGGAAGAAGCAGAAGAAGGCCTACGATCTGAACGCCAACCCGCTGGCCGGCGTGCAATCCAAGCAGCCCGACAAAGAACTCTACGACAAGGCGATGGTGGCCATGAAGAAAGGCCGCTTCGACGTGGCCCGCCTCGACCTCCAGACCCTGCTCAACACCTATCCCGAGTCGGAATACCGCATGAGAGCCAAGCTCTCGGTCGGCGACACCTGGTTCAAGGAGGGCGGCTCCGCGGCTCTCACCCAGGCCGAGGCCGAGTACGAGGACTTCATCACCTTCTTCCCCAACGCGCCCGAGGCTGCCGAAGCCAAGATGAAGGTGGCTGACATCTACTACCAGCAGATGGAGAAGCCCGATCGCGACTTCACCAACGTCCAGCAAGCCGAGAAGGAATACCGGGAGATGATCAACATGTTCCCGGATTCGAGCCTCGTTCCGCGCGCCAAGCAGAAGCTGCGCGACGTGCAGGAGGTTTTGGCCGAGCGCGAGTTCCAGATCGGCAGTTACTACGAGAGCCGCGAAGATTATCCCGCCGCCATCGCCCGCCTGCAAACCGTGGCCGATTCCTATCCCCTCTACTCAAAGAGCGACCAGGTGCTTATCGGCATCGGCGACGCTTATGCAGGCCAGGCGCACAGCGTCAGTATTGTTCGCGGCCTGCCCGGCGCAATCAAAGAGCGTCTCCGCGCCATGTACGAAGACAAGGCCGCTGCGGCCTACGACAAGGTGATCACGCGCTATCCCATGGCAGCCCACGTTGAAGATGCCCGTGACCGCCTCGTCGCCATGAACCGCCCCGTCCCCGAGCCCACCCAGGCGGCCATCGCCGAAAGCGACGCCGAAGAGCGCAGCCGCCAGCCTCTGCACTTTACTGACAAGACGCTCGATATCATCAAGCGCGGCCCCACCGTGGTTGAGGCCGTGCATGTCGGCGAGCCTACTCTCGAAGATCCCACGCGTACTCTTGCTCCCCAGGTCTCTCAGGCAAACAGGACCATGTTTCAGGAGGCTGTAAACGCCGGCAAGCCGCCGGCGCCGGCCGCTGCCGTCACCCCCACCGGTCCCAACGAGCCGCCGCGCAGCGATCAACCCTCTACGGCCCCGTTGCAAATGCAGGCTCCCGCTGAGGGCACCGGCGTCGGTGTGGAAGTGGTGAGTGCGCCGAATAGCGAGGCTCAGGCCCCCGCCAGCGCCGGCCAAACCCCCGGCGGCGCCGCGCAGGCCGATCCCAACGCTCTAGTAAAGCCGGTCGGCCCCGTCAACACGGCTCTGCCGGTCGCGGAAAGGCCCGCCGAGGCCCCCCTCCAGGTCAACGACATTAAGCCCGGCGCGAACCCGGCTCAGCCCACCACCGCTGAGAATGAAAAACAAAAGAAGCCCAAGACCGACCTGAGCGACGAGTCCTCCAGCAAGAAGAAAAAGAAGAAGGGCCTGGCCAAGCTGAACCCGTTCTAAAATTTTGACTTAAGCCAATGTGAGGGCCGCCGCGAGGCGGCCCTTGGTATTTGCGCTTTGACGCTGAAAAGTATTACCATAATGAGGAAAAGTAATACTTTGGAGCGCAATACATGGCAACCACGGTCACCAGCAAAGGGCAAGTAACGATTCCGAAGCACGTGCGCGAGGCCATGAAGATCAAACCAGGGACGAAGGTAGCAATCGAGTTGAGCGGCGACGATGAAGCCATCATGCGCAAGGTGCGGCCGGTTGAAAGAAGGCCTGACCGATTCGACCGCGCCCTGGGTTCCGCGGAAATCAAGTGGCATGGGACCACGGACGAATACATGGAGTTCATCCGCGGCTATAAGGACGATCCCGGTTTCAAGTAAAGCTCCCTTATGGTGATCGTCGACTCCAACATCATCTTCGACCTCTGGGATCTGGATCCCGTGTGGGGTTCCTGGTCGGCGCAACAATTGCGTTCGCTTTCAACTGCGCATGACCTGGTGATTAACGCAGTGATCTATGCGGAGATTTCAGCGAGATTCTCGTCCCCGGCAATCCTCGACAAAGCTGTCGATGAGCTCGGCCTGATCGTGTTGGAGATTCCTCGCGATGCGGCTTTCCTTGCCGGCAAGGCTTTCCAGCAATACCGGCGGCAAGGCGGCAACAGGAGTAACGTCCTTCCCGATTTCTTCATCGGCGCTCACGCTGCATCGCTTCGCTGCGAAATTCTGACGCGAGATACGCGGCCATACTCCACTTATTTCCCTGCCGTTCCCCTCATCGCACCCTGAATTCCACCCCAACGCTATCTGCTAACCTGAGGGGTAGTCCCCTCGTGCAAAACCCTTTCGTCATGGGGAGTTGGCGCACACACCCGGGGACTTCCAAGCGAACCATGCCTCACGACCTGCCCAAAGCCTACGACCCCACCGCCATTGAAGATCATTGGGCCGGTTACTGGGTCCGCGAAAATCTCTTCGTCCAGCCCACACCCGGCACTCCCGCCACACCTGTCCAAAACCAGAGCCTGGACGGCAAGTCCCCAGGCTGCCAGTCCGCCTTCACCATCCTCCTGCCTCCGCCCAACGTCACTGGCCGCCTGCACATGGGCCACATGCTCAACCAGACGGAGATGGACATCCTCACCCGCTGGCGCCGCATGAGCGGCCGCCGCGCCCTCTGGGTTCCCGGCACCGACCACGCCGGCATCGCCACGCAGATGATGGTCGAGCGCCAACTGGCCTCGGAAGGCAGCTCGCGCCAGAAGCTCGGCCGCGAGGCCTTCGTCGAGCGCGTGTGGCAGTGGCGGCGTCACTACGGCGGGGCCATCCTCGAGCAGATGAAGCGCCTTGGCGTCTCCGTCGACTGGAGCCGCGAGTACTTCACCATGGACGAGCCCCGCTCCCTCGCCGTGCGCGAGGCCTTCGTCCGCCTCTACCATCAGGGCCTCATCTACCGCGGCGCCTACATCGTCAACTGGTGCCCGCGCTGCCAAACCGCCATCAGCGATCTCGAGGTCGTCCACCAGGAACAAAAAGGCCATCTCTGGGAAATTCGCTACCCGGTCCTCGATGCCAATGGCAAGGACTCCGGCGAGTTCTTGACCGTTGCCACCACGCGCCCTGAGACCATGCTTGGCGACACCGCCGTCGCCATTCACCCCGAGGACGAGCGTTACCTCCATCTCCACGGCAAAAAGTTGCGCCTGCCGCTCCCAACACGAGAATCGCCGCGCGAGATCCCCATCGTGCTCGACAGTTGGGTCAGCCGCGACTTCGGCACCGGCGCCGTCAAAGTCACGCCTGCGCACGATCCCAATGACTTCGCGCTGGCCGAGCGCCATCATCTGCCCTCCGTCAACGTGATGGACGACCGCGCCCACATCAACGCCGAAGGCGGCGCCTACGCGGGCCTCGACCGCTTTGCGGCTCGCAAGAAAATCATCCAAGACCTGGAAGCGCGGAGCGCCTTGGCGGCGGTTAAGGACTACACCAACAACGTAGGCCACTGCGATCGTTGCAAGACCGTCATCGAGCCGCGCCTCTCCACGCAGTGGTTCATCGCCGTCAACAAAAAGCCGGACAACGGCAGCGCCTCCATGGCCGAGCTCGCCATCGCCGCAGTCAAGCCAGATGCGAACGGGAACAAGGCTATCTGCTTCACGCCCGAGAACTACGAGAAGATCTACCTCGAGTGGATGACCAACATCCACGACTGGTGCATCTCGCGCCAGCTCTGGTGGGGCCATCGCATCCCTGCCTGGCACTGCGCCGTCTGCCACAAGATCACGGTGCCCCAGCCCAACTCAAAAGCTGACCCCACCGCCTGCGCCCACTGCGGGTCCAACCAGATTACCCAGGAAACCGATGTTCTCGACACCTGGTTCTCCTCCGGCCTTCTGCCCGTCTCCGTCTTCGGCTGGCCCAACATACAAACTCCACCCTGTCATCCTGAGCGAAGGTCGTCCGCCGGGGCGGACGACCGAGTCGAAGGATCTGCGGTTGTTTCTTCCGGCGGGCGGGATGGAGGTCCCGATTCTCAAGCAGCAGCGTACCGCGCCGACGCAGCCCTGAGCCGCGCCGACTTCGACGCCTTCTACCCGACAAGCCTCCTCGTCACCGGCTTCGACATTCTCTTCTTCTGGGTCGCGCGCATGATCATGCTCGGCTGCTGGTTTGCCGGCGACGTGCCCGTGAAGGAGGCGGATGGGAGCCTGCGGCCTCGGACTCTCGCCGAGTCCGTGCCCTTCAAAGAGGTCTACATTCACGCCCTCGTCCGCGACGCCAACCGCGAGAAGATGTCCAAGACCAAGGGCAACGTCATCGACCCCATCGAGATCGTCAAGCAGTACGGGACCGATGCCGTGCGCTTTACGCTGGCCTCCATGGCCTCGCCCGGCACCGACATCGCCTTCAATGTCGCCCGCACCGAGGGCTACCGCGCTTTCGCCAACAAAATCTGGAACGCCGCCCGCTTCATCTTCATGAACGTCGACCGCGCCGCCGAGATCGGCATCAAGGTCGATCCCGCCGTGCTCGGCTCCATGCCCACGGTTGCCGCCGACGCACCCCTCGAAGCGCGATGGATTGTGGCCGAACTGCACTCGACAGCTTTGTTGGTCAACCAGGCCCTTGAAAGCTACCGCTTCGACGACGCAGCGAACCTGATCTATCAATTCTTTTGGGGTAACTTCTGCGATTGGTATCTCGAAATCGTAAAGCTTCGCCTCGACTTCTCCGAAACCGGGGACCAAGCCGCTACGAAGGCCGCACTCACCACGCTGGTTCAGGTTTTCGAGTGCGCTCTGCGCCTGCTTTCACCCTTCATGCCGTTTTTAACAGAGGAGCTATGGCACGCCGTCCACGGCGGCGACTTGCCGGCTAAGTCAATTGCGTTGACGAGGTTTCCGCAAGGAGAGAAGGCAGGAATTGACCGCCATACACTGAATCAAATGACGTATTTGGCAGACCTGATTGTGGAGACACGCTCGTACCGTAAAGACAGAGAGGTTCCAGAAAATGAATCTGTAGAGTTATACGTGGTTGGCCTTGGAGGATACGGGCGAGCAGGATATCCGCGCGAATCAGCGGACGACTTGATTGCGCAAAATGAGGCGGTGATCAAGAGGCTTGCGAAAGTGTCAAAGATTACGGAGACCCTGCTGGATGATCCGAACTATGAACATCTAAGTTGGCGCCCAACTCGATTGACCGACATAGCAATCACCTACGAGAAGCCCATCGACCTCCCCGCCGAACGCGAGCGCTTGACAAAAGACATCGCCAGGTACGAAAAAGGCCTTGCAGCAGCCGAGCGTCAACTGGGCAACGAAGGCTTTTTGGCCAAGGCCCCCGCGCACGTCGTCGAAGGCCTCAAAAAGCAGGAAGCCGAAACCCGCCTCCTGCTCGAAAAAGCCCGCGCCGCGTTCGCCGCCCTGCCAAAGGGCTGAGAACTGTGAACTGACCACTGACCACTGATCACTGACCACTGTCTTATGGACTGGAAGAGCCACCGCATCGACGCATTGCTGGAGCAGGCCCTCGTCGAGGACCAGGCCGCCCGCGACGCCACCACGCATCTCACCATCGATGCCAATCTCCGCGCCGCCGGCTCCATCATCGCCCGGGAAGAGCTGGTCGTTGTCGGCCTCGGCGTCATCCCGCGCTTCTTTGAGATCTACGCCCGCCTCGATCCCAGCCCCGAGGCGCAAACCCGCTTCGAAGTCGTCAGCCATCCCGAAATCTTCGACGGCGTCCGCGTCCACCCCGGTCAGGTCATCGCCGTCATTCGCCACAATGCCCGCGTCCTGCTCAGTTGCGAGCGCGTCATCCTCAACCTCCTCCAGCACTTGAGCGGCATCGCCACACTCACGCGCCGCTACGCCGACGCCATCGAGGGTACCCATGCCCGCGTCCTCGACACACGCAAAACCGTTCCCGGCCTGCGCGCCCTTGAAAAATACGCCGTCCTCTGTGGCGGAGGAACCAATCACCGCATCGATCTCGCTTCCGGCATTCTCATCAAGAACAACCACATCGCCCTCGGCGGCGGCATCGCGGCTGTTCTCAAGCGTGCGCTCGAACAGCGCAAGCCCGGCCAGCGCGTTCAGGTCGAAGTCCGCTCGGCACAGGAACTCGACGATGCCCTCGCCCACGGCGCCGAGGCCATTCTGCTCGACAACATGACACCCGCCGAGGTCCGCCGCTCCATCGAGCGCATCAAAAAGGAAACCGGGAAGGAAAGCGGGAAAGAAGCCGGCCGCTGGATTCCCACGGAAGCTTCCGGCGGCATCGCGCTCGAAAACATCCGCGCCTACGCCGAGACCGGTGTCGACTTCATCAGCGTTGGCGCGCTCACCCACTCCGCCCGCGCCGCCGACATCTCCATGTCGATTTCCGCGGAGCCAGGCTGAGTCCAAGCTTCCTCTTTGGGGGATCGGCCACAATAACTCCATGCCCCATCCTCACTGTCATCCTGAGCGGCCGGACCCTGAGCCCGCCTGGGCGGCGAAGGGGAAGGGAGTCGAAGGATCTGCGGTTGCTTTTGCGCAGTGCCGGAAGGAACCATTAAAGCGGAGGAACAGCCTGTGTACGATCTAGCCGGACTGGAAGCCGCGCTCACTGGCACTTCCTTCGCCGGCAAGCTGCACTTTGCCCGTGTCACCGGTTCCACCAACTCCGACGCCCTGGCTGCCGCGCGCAACGCAGCACCGCACGGCTCCGTCTATTTTGCCGATGAACAGTTGACCGGCCGCGGCCGTGGCCATCACGGCTGGATCTCCTCGGCCGGCGAGGGGCTCTACGCGAGTGTCCTTCTTCGCCCGCAATTTTCCGCCGCTCGCCTTCCGTTTCTTCCGCTGGCCGCCGGCCTCGCCGCGGCCGCGGCCATCCGCGCCGTCTCCGGCCTGGCCGTAGACCTGCGCTGGCCCAACGATCTCCTCCTCGGCCCCCGCAAAGCCGGCGGCATTCTTGTCGAATCGCAAACTGCATCCGCGCAACACGAAATCGCGCGCGCCGGCTCCGTTGCCTTTGCCGTCGTCGGCATCGGCATCAACGTGCATCAGCGCGTTTTCCCTCCCGGCCTTGCGTCGCCTCCTACCTCCCTCGATCAGGAATCGGGTAAACGCATCTCGCGCCAGGCGCTCCTCGTGGCCCTGCTACAATCGCTGGAGCGCGAGGCTCTCGCATTGGCCAATGCGGAGGCGGCCAACGAGATTCCCGCGCGTGCGGAGCAGGCTTCCACCTGGGCGCGCGGCCGCAGCGTCCAGGTGCATGGCCCGCAATCCTGCACGGGCGTTACCGCCGGCCTCGACGAGAATGGATTCCTCCGCGTCGAAACCGCGGATGGGCTCATCACCGTGCGAACCGGCGGTCTCCGCGAAAGACCAGCTTCTAGCCCCTAGCTTCTAGCTCCTGGCTCGTGCGTGCCGAATTTATCATTTTGGCTGTCACGAGAATCCAGCTAG
Organism: Occallatibacter sp.; assembly: GCA_049522315.1. Taxonomy (GTDB): domain Bacteria; phylum Acidobacteriota; class Terriglobia; order Terriglobales; family Acidobacteriaceae; genus Telmatobacter. The sequence continues at coordinate 83,095 of JBEKNY010000009.1, read as the reverse complement.
AAGCTAGAAGCTAGAAGCTAGGAGCTAGGAGCTGTTTCCCATGCTGCTCGCTCTCGATGTCGGCAACACGAATACCACGCTGGGTCTCTATCGCCTCGACGGTAGCAAGCCCGAACTCGCCGCCCACTGGCGTGTCACCACGCATCGCGCCCAAACCGTCGACGAGTACGGCGTCTTCTTCGTCAATCTCTTCGAGATGCACGGCATGGCGCCCAGCCAGGTCACCGACATCGTCATCGCGTCGGTCGTGCCGCCCGTCGACTCCACCCTCCGCCAGGTTTGCGAAACCTACTACCACGTCGAGCCCATGTTCGTTGAGCCGGGCATCAAGACCGGCATGACGCTGCTCATCGACAACCCTGCCGAACTCGGCGCCGACCGCCTGTGCGATTGTATCGCCGCCTACGAGCGCTACGGCGGCCCATGCATCGTGGTCAATTTCGGCACCGCCACCAAGTTTGAAGTCATCTCGGCCCGCGGCGAGTATCTCGGCGGCGCCATCGCGCCCGGCCTCGGCTTGAGCGCCGATGCCCTCTTCAACCGCGCCGCCCGCCTCAGCCGCGTCGACATCAAGCGCCCCGCGAAAGTCATCGGCACCAACACCGTCGCGCACCTTGAGAGCGGCCTCTACTTCGGCTACATCGGCCTTGTCGACGGCATCATCGAGCGTATTCTTGCCGAGCTGGGCGCCGATCCCAGCCATCCGCCGCGCATCGTTGCCAGCGGCGGCCTGGCCCGCATGATCGCCGCCGATTCGCGCTACATCCAGGAGATCGACGACCTGCTCACTCTCGACGGCCTGCGCATCCTCTTCGAGCGCAATCGCAGCGTCCGCCTCCGCGGCCGCGCGCACTAGCCACGCTTTTCCTGCGCCCGCCGCATCGTGAAACAATAGACGAGTGCCTGCAATGAGCGACGAGAACGATTCTCAAGGACAATCTGCTCCCAGCGCTCCCGTTCAAGATCGAGGCCTGAACGGCGAGCCGGATGTCCAGCCTGAGCCCACAGAGTCCTTTGCCGACGCGCTCTCCGCCTTCGAGCGCTCGCACACTCACAGGGCCGCAACCAAACAGGGCGAAATCCGCCAACTCGAAGGCACGGTCGTCTCGCTCGCCGCCGATCAGGTCGTTCTCGACATCGGCTACAAAATGGAAGGCGTGCTGCCGCGCACGGCCTTCCCGAACAACGCGGAGCAAGTCAAGCCCGGCGACACATTTCCCGTCTCCATCACAGGCCGCAACGAGGAGGGCTACTACCAGCTCTCGCGCTTCCGCGTCGCGCAACCCCGCGACTGGGCCGCCCTCGAATCGGCGTTCGCCCAGAAACTTGCCGTCGCCGGCACCGTCAGCGCGGTCGTCAAAGGCGGCCTCAGCGTTGACATCGGCGTCCGCGCCTTTATGCCCGCCAGCCGCAGCGGCACGCGCGACGCCGCCGAGCTCGAAGCCCTCGTCGGCCAGCAAATCACCTGCTGCATCACCAAGCTCGACGTTGCCGACGAAGACGTGGTCGTCGATCGCCGCGTGGTTCTCGAAGAGCAGGCGCGCGCCGAGCTTGTCGGCCGCCGCGCCGCGCTCCAGCCAGGCGATACCGTCACCGGCACGGTTCGCACCCTCATGCCTTACGGCGCATTCGTCGAAATCGAGCCGGGCCTGGACGGTCTTCTGCACATCGGCGACATCTCCCGCGCCCGCATCGCCAAGCCGGAAGATGTCCTCTCCGTCGGGCAGCAGCTTACACTTCGCATCCTGAAGATCGACTCCGAAACCAACAAAATCTCTCTCGGACTCAAGCAGTTCGAAGCCGACCCCTGGACCACCGCTCCCGAGCGCTACCCGGCCGGCGCGCGCATCACCGGCGCCGTCACCCGCCTCACGGACTTCGGCGCGTTCGTCGAGATCGAGCCGGGCCTCGAGGGCCTGATTCATATCTCAGAGATGTCGTGGGCCAAGAAAGTCCGCCACCCCTCCGACCTTCTCAAAGCGGGCGACCGCGTGGACGCCGTGGTTCTTTCCGTCAAGCCGGAAGAAAAGCGCATGGCCCTCGGCCTCAAACAGGCGCTCGCCGACCCCTGGCTCGAAGTGGAGCGCAAATTCCCCGTTGGTTCGCAGGTCGAAGGCCCCGTCACCAAGATCATGAACTTCGGCGCCTTCATCCAGATCGCCGAAGGCGTCGATGGTTTGGTTCATATCAGCGAAATCGTCGCCGACCGCCGTATCAATCATCCGCGCGACGCGCTGCGCGAGGGCCAGCGAGTCAAAGCCCTTGTTCTCGCTATCGACTCGGAAAAGCGCCAAATCAAGCTCTCGATCAAGCAGCTCATCCCCACCAGCATCGACGAGTACATCGCCGAGCACAAGGTGGGCGACCGTGTCTCCGGCCGCGTCGTCGAGTTGACGGCTTCGGGCGCGACAGTCGAGCTTGGCGAAGGAATCCGGGCCGCATGCGGTGGGGCAGCCGCGCCTTCGGCGCCAGATTCCTCTCATAAGTCATCTGCTGCGGATCAATCCGGTACCGCGCCCGGCCTCTCACAGCTCTCGTCGATGCTCAAAGCCCGCTGGAAAGGCAATGCCCCCGCGCCCTCCACGCAGCCGGAACCCCTCGCCGAAGCCCAAATCCGCACCTTCAAAATTGTCGAGTTGAACGCGGACTCGAAGGGGATCGAAGTGGAGTTAGCCGCGGACTAAAAATACACCTCATCCACATAACACCACCGCCAGTCTTCGCCGCGCTCGGCCGACTGGATCAGCAGGTGCTAGGTCTCGTGAAGGTGCGCCCGCGCGTGCCGGTTCTTCGAGGAGTCGCAGCAGCTCGCGCGCCCGCACCCGCTAACGCATTTCTCCCCATGGTGTATAGGGATTCAAGATTGCAAAGTGGACGCGAACCCCAGTGAGCGGCAACCTTCTAGAGAATTGGGCACTCTTGAGGATGGGGAGAAATGCCTTCAGGCCCCGTTCCGCAACGTGTGCCCAACAAGCGACGTCCGTCAGGAACGCGCGTTTGCCTCTACGATCGAGAAATATATATACCGGAAGCTCTTGCGGGATTTCCAAGCTCCGAGGAAAAGTCCAAGAGCAGGACTTTTCCTCGGAGCGCCTCTTCCACCGTTCGCTTTACCCGCAAATACTGCTATAGAGCCTGTTTCCGCTCTCATGCTTGGAAGGTCACCATCGCGCACCCATTACGGAGCGGGACACGCAGTATGAGCGCGCCCTCCTTGTCCTTAAGGAGAACCGTTGCAGCAACGGCAGTCTCGACGCCAGGATGAATCACGGAATACTTCAAGTTGTCGATGCCCGGGAGATTTCTGAGAATCACTTCCGCAAAGTCGGCCTTCCCCCCAAAGCAGACCGGCATCGCGTAGCCGCCGGGGACTTGGAACAAGTTAGCCTTTGCGGCGCCATCGGTAACTTCGACGCAATGCGGCGTTAGAACCCATTTCTTCCCGCGCATCGCGTCCATCAACGGGCCGTAAGCCAGATAATACTTTTCCGTCTCCATCCACACGTGCGCGGTATCCCGCTCGAAGAGCGAGCCGTATTTGTAATAAAAGCCGCGCGTGCCATCTTGATTTTCCTGCGCAAGATCGGCGCCCCAATTTTCCCACTTCATATCGGGGACGATGCAATGGTTGTTCCAGGGATAGGGCGCGGTCGGATAGGCTCCCATGAGCAGGTGACGCTGGAAAAACGAGTCAGGATCGGTGCGGAAGAGGCTCTCGTTGTAGGTCCACACCATCACCGGCTTCCTCAGGCCCATCAGCGCGGTGCTGTTCAGCCCGCGCCCGTCGTATCCGAATTCTGCGTAGAAGCCGTCGATTTGGCGGTAGACGTCGAAGCGCGAAAAGATGGTACTGGCGAAAATCACCTTGCCGGCCGCGCGCATCTTCGGGCCGGCCTGGTCAAAGAAACGGTTCCACGAAATGCACAGTGCCCGCGCGGCCCCGCCCTTGACCCAGCTCACGCCGTCGTCGGCATCGCTGTTGTTATCAAACATAAAGTAAGTGTTATCGATACAGATGCCGGCCGAATCGGGGAGCCATCGAATGTCCCGGTCCACCTGCTCCAGAAGAAACTTCCGATAACCGGGGTCGTCGCAATCAAGGGCTGCCCGGTTGGAGCGTAACCGCGCGTTGGGAAAGTTGGCGGCGAGAAACGCGCTGGCCCTTTGCCACAAGGGGGCGTCGGCTTTTTCCCGTTTCTGGTCGTCGCCAAAGTTGAATACGTTGAAATAATCCAGCAGGTAAAAGCCATTGTCCTTTAGATAGCGGCCATAGTCGTTCATCTTGCGGGCGCTGGTCAGGTGCGGCTTGAGGGGGTTATCCGCTTCGTATGCCCACGACCGCTCCCATGTTTCATCGGAACTGGTGACCGGCGGCAGGAACATGCCCATGTAGGCCATGTCGTCGTCGAGCTTCCAATTGACGCGGAAGGCCATTTTTTTGAATTTCTCGACATCGATCGGCCCTTCGTCGCCGGAATAGGCGGCGCAGCCGCCCATCGCGTCTGCCTTCGGGCTGGGAGGCTCGAAGAACTCGGCATAGCGGGCCGTCATCCATCGCAATCCGCCGCGCCAGTCTGCTTCATGCGCGATCAAATTCATTTCAAAGCGAACCGGTTTCCCGCCGCCCAGGCGGTAATTCGCGCGGGAAAACTTGACGGAACCCGACGCTGTTGTGGTCAACTGCGACCCGCACAGGATGACATCCGCCGGCGAAAATACCAGGCTTAGGGCGGAATCGTTCGTCGGCTCGGCGACCGTCGCCAGCGGTAACACGATATGATCGGGAGTCGTGTCATATCCGCCGTAGTTCCAGGTCGCATCGATCAACGGCTGCAGCACCAGCGGATCGCGCCATTCGCCGGTCTGCTTGTCGGTATGGCAGCATGCGCTATCGTACCCGGTTGACCAAACCGGATCGGCCCACGCCGTCCAAAAGCGGGTTGCCGCAGTGGCCGGATACTGCATCTCGGTCACGATATCGGTTGTCCAGGGGCTGCCATCGGAGACAATCTCGATCTCCCAGCGCACGCTGTCGCCCGCCGGGCTGAAGCGATCGACCGCCGTCAGGCTCCGGCCCGAGGCGCTGTCCTTGAAAGTCCGCGTAAACTGGATCGCTCCGTTCGCCAGTTTTTCCTCTTTGGCGGCGCCGGCTTGCGTGCAACCCGCCAGGCTCGTCCGCCCTGTGAGGCCGATCTTGCGGCCCCCGGCCATCACGCCGGCGATCTCGCCCGCCGGCGACAGTTCTACCCCGATCCCTTTCGCGTTCAGTTCGAATTCGGGCGAGCCCTCTGCAGTTGCAGTTTCGGCAGCGGCAAAAGCGGGGATCGCTGTCCACTTCGCTCTCCATAGGCCCGCGGCGGCTCCAATCAGGCTCCCTAGAAAATTTCTGCGCAGCATTTCTGTGTCTCCTCTCTCTGTGTCTCCTCAATGAATGGGTCCGCACGGCCCGTGTTTTGGCCCCGACAGATAAGATAATAGGCTGCCATCAACGGCTGCCGATCATGATATATCAGATAGGGCTGTACCGGATAATCATGCCATGAAGTTTCTGGAGCGTGTTTCAAAAATAAGTTTTGTAACAAGGGCACGGCTTGCCGGGGTCCCCAGCGACAGGTCTTCGTCGCTGGGGTGACTTTAGCCGGGCCGAAAAATGCAGGAAAATACAAGGGCTTTAGCCCCTGAGGGAACGCGGCATCAAACTGAGACACTACCGTCAGAGCTCTTAGTTTGCAAAACCGGGGCCGAATAGGTGCCGGCTAGGCCATTCATTGATGGCCTTTTTGCGGCAGTGGCGGGCACGCTAGCTATAGATACACCTCATCCACGTAGCACCACCGCCAATCCTCGCCGCGCTCCGCCGACTGAATCAGCGGATGCTTTGTCTCATGGAAGTGCGCCCGCGCGTGCCGGTTCTTCGACGAGTCGCAGCAGCCCACGTGCCCGCACTCCAGGCACATGCGCAGGTGCACCCACGTGTCGCCTGTCTTCAGGCACTCCTCGCAGCCCTTGGTGCGCGGCTTCACTCCCTTTTTGATGCTCGCCAAGTGCGTGCATTGCGCAGCCATCTCCGGCCTCCATTCGCGTGAAATCCGGCGCCGTCGCTTTCTTCGGCTGGCGTCCCGCCCGCATCCCGCGCCCTATCCCTGCGCCGCCCACGGATCGTAGGTCCCCACGCTCCACGAGTGGCCTTCGGGATCTTTCACCGTGAACTCGCGGCTCCCATAGCCGGTGTCCCTCAACGGCCGCACCACCACCGCTCCCGCCGCCTGCGCCCGCGCGTACACCGCATCCACGTCCGCCACCACAATGTATGCGCTGCGCGTCTCCAATCCGCCCAGCTCATCCGGAGTCCTGAACCCGCGCCCGTAGGTGTCGTCCCTGGCCGAGCCCAGCATGATCATCCCGCCGCCCAGCGCCAGCTCCGCGTGGGCGATGGTTCCATCCGGGCCTTCATGCACCGCGTGGCGTTCAAAACCAAACACTTGGCATAGCCAGTCAATCGCCGCCGGAGCGTCGTTGTAGCGGAGCGCGGGCATAACGGTGCTGCGGGATTCGGGCATGGGAAGCCTCCGCGCAAAGGGTACCGCAGCTTCGGCTCCGCATGCAATTGCGCCGCAATCGCGTCGCCCCATCCGTCGGATGCCGGTGTGCCTCATCCTAAACGCGTTGTTTGTGTTTAGGGTGGGATACCAAGCAAATCTCATCCCGGCGAATTATCCTTTTCCCCATGCCCCTTCCCGCGCGCGATGCCGAACTCGTCCGCATCGTCGACGCCTCGCTCGCCGATGCCGCCCGCCGCGCCGGCAACCTCCTCGCCTGCCGCATCGGTTGCACGCAGTGCTGTCACGGAGCCTTCGCCATCAACGCCCTCGACGCCGCGCGCCTCCGCGCCGGCATGTCCACGCTGCGCGCCGCAAATCCCGCGCTTGCCGCCGCCATCGAGCTTCGCGCCCGCGCCTGGCTCACCGAATACGGCCCGGGCTTCCCCGGCGATCCCGTCACCGGCGTGCTCGGCGCATCCGCCGCCGATCAGGCCCGATTCGATAACTTCGCCAACGACGCCCCTTGCCCCGCCCTCGACCCTGCCACCGGCCGTTGCGACGTTTATGCTTGGCGTCCCATGACCTGCCGCGTCTTCGGTCCGCCCATCCGTGCCGCCGGGCCAGACGGCGCTGAAGGCCTGGGCCATTGCGGCCTCTGCTTCATCGGCGCAACCGAAAGCCAAGTCGCCGCCTGCGAAATGCCCCTCCCGCACGCGCTCGAAGCCGAACTGCTCAACGAACTCGGCCCACCGGCCGAAACCATCGTCGCCTTCGCGCTCATCAGGTAAACCGCCCCGCGCTACACTGATCTTTGCCACCCCCCATGCCAATGCGCTCCTGCCGGGTTGAGATTCGCACCCGCGCTCTCGAAGAAAACTTCCGCTTTCTTGCGGGCCTGGCCGCTCCGCACGCCGAGCTGCTGGCCATCGTCAAGGCCAACGCCTACGGCCACTCGCTCTCTCTCTGCGCCCCGGCCGTCGTGCGTGCCGGCGCCCGTTGGCTCGGCGTCACCAGCGTGGAAGAGGGCATCGTTGCGCGGGCCCTGTGTCCCGAGGCGAGCGTCCTGGTCATCGGCGGCGTCTTTCCCAGCCAGGCCGCGGCCGCCATTCAATTTCAGCTCACCCCCGTCGCCTGGGAGCCCTGGCAACTCGACGAATTGCACGCCGCCGCGCGCGCCGCCGGAGCGCAAACAGGCTCCGTGCCCGTCCATCTTGAGATCGACACCGGCATGAGCCGCCAGGGCGCTGGCCTCGGCGATCTCGCCCGCATCTTCGCCTGCTTCGGCCCCGGTTCCCCGCTTCGCCTCGAAGGTGTCATGACCCATCTCTTCGCCGCCGACGAGGCCGACGGCCAGATGACGCAAGCGCAGCTCGCTCGCCTTGACCAAGCCATGGGCCGCATCTCGGCAGCCGGCCTTTTTGCCGAATGGCTCAACGTCGGCGCCTCGGCCACGCTGCTCGCCGGCCAGGCCCCCGCCATCGCCGAGCTGGCCGCCCGCCACGGCATGAGGGCCATGCTCCGTCCCGGCCTCGCGCTCTACGGCCTCGTCCCTCGTTTCGACCCGCCGTTCAGCCCGCCCGACGGTTCGTCTTCTCTCGCCGAGCCGCCCACCCTTGCCGCCGCACGCGCCGCGCTCCAACCTGTCCTCGCGTGGAAGGCCGCGGTCGTGGGCGTGCGCGCGGTTCCTGAGGGCGCCACCGTCGGCTACAACGGAACTTTCGTGGCCACCGAGCCCCTGCGTCTTGCCCTCGTCTCCGCGGGCTACGCCGACGGCCTCGACCGTAGTCTCGGCAACCGCTTCAGCTTTTTGGTGTGCGGCCAGCGCGCGCCGCTCGTGGGCCGCGTCAGCATGGATCAGACCGTTCTCGATGTCACCGAAATTCCCGGCGTCCAGGCCGGTGACGAAGTCGTTCTCCTCGGCGCGCAAGGCGGCGAAACCATCACCGCTTTCGACCACGCCGATGCCGCCGGAACCATCCCCTGGGAAGTCTTCACGCGCATCGGCCCCCGCGTCCCGCGCATCGCGGTCTGAGCGTCGCGATCCGGCGAAGCCTGAAGGCGTTCCAAGCGTTGCCGTCCTGAGCGAGCGCGCTGCGGCGCACGAGTCGAATGGGCGCCTGCGCGCAGGGATGTCGAAGGGACGCGGCGAATCGTTGGGGCACAAAAACGCTAAAACTGGTTGCATAAATCCAGTTTTGAAAGGGCACGGCTTCAGCCGTGCCGTGGAAGGCGCATAAACATTGGGCTTTAGCCCCTGAGGGAATCTCTTCCGTCGGCTCGATACCGTTTATGTAACCAGTTCTAGCTTGCCACGCTTTCCGGCTTCGCCGCGCACAGCCCCGACGCGCATTCGACGGCGGCGATCATCGCCTCCGTCCCGATGCAGGAATTCAGTAGCATGTGATACAGCCCGCGCGAGCACCACTCCTGCTGATAGAACTTGCGAATCACTGCCGCGCGGCGCCGGTCGAACGCCGCCAAATGCTGCTCCGCGTGTTGCGCCTGGTGCGGAAACGCGCGCGCAAACCACTCCTTCTTGGCGCTCGCTGTGGCGTACACAAATACATGAAAGCAACCCGGCCGCTTGGCCAGAGCGCAAGCCGACCCCCGCCCCACCAGCACGCAGTTGCCCTGCTCGGCCGCATCCAGAATCTCCTGCCGGATCAGCTCCAGCATGTGTTTGGAATCGAAGATGTGTTCCTCTCCGCTGGGTACTGTCGCGTACATCGGATCCTGCCAGAACATCCTGCCGTAGCGGTAGTACCACGGATCCAGCCGCTCGTCGAACTTGGCCGCCACCTTGGGATCCACGCCGGCCATGCGCGCCGCGCCCGTCACCAGCTCCGAGTCCAACAGCCGCCAGCCCAGATGCTGGGCCAGATCGTGCGCAAACTCCGCGCCGTGCGAGCCGTACTCCCGCTCCACGGTGATCACCCTGACCGGTGCGTGCGCCATCGCTTCTTTCGCCTCCTGGTGTGAATCCCCCGCACAGGAGCATACAACTCTCGTCGCGCCAAACGCAAAACAGGCGCGGGAGGATCCACCCTCCCGCGCCTGTTTTGCACTTCCGCCCACAAGCCGCCTGCTGCGCCGGTCAGAAAGTGTCTTCAAGAGAAAGATGGCCGAAAAACGATCGGCGGCGATTCCGCAATTAAACGAGTTCGAGCCGAAGCTGACGGCCTACGGCCAGCGCCGCTTTGCGCAGCGTATTCAGGGTCACGGCGTCGTACTCCGGATCGAGCAGCCGGTCGAGAGCCGCGCGGCTCGTGCGCATCCGCCGCGCCATCTCGGCTTTGGAAAGCTGCTTTTCTTTCATAGCGGCCGCAACTTGCCGCGCGAGAACGCGCTTAAGGGCTGTCGCTGCCACTTCCTCATAAATGCCTTCCTCGCGGAGCCAGCTATCGAATGACGATCCAATATTGCTCCTTTTCATGAGCCCTCCTTTTTGCGTTTAAGCGCCAGATCGATTTCGTATCGCGGAGTCTTCTGCGTCTTCTTGATAAAGCCGTGAAGTAAAACGAGGTGCTCCTCCGCAATGCAGAAAATGACCCGCGCCATGCGGCCGCGCGGCAAGCTACTACGAACTTCCCACAGCTCCCGGCCAAGTGAACGAACCAACGGCAACCCGATAGGCCATGAAAACTCAACGTCCTTAATGTCTTCGCCAATCACCCTGCGGTCTGCTGCTTCGAGGCTCTTCAACCATTCGCGCACCGGCTCGTGGCCCGCATTCGAGCGGTGGAAACGGGCAGGCAGGCGTTTTGGTTCAGAAGCCAAAGGATAGTGTATCATTTTTGATACGCACCGTCGATGGGGTGCCTGCCGCGTGGACTCGTTCGAGTGAAAAACCGTTCCCGGGAATGGCAAACAAGAGCGCCTATTGCGTCACCGGCTGCTGGGGCAGCGCCTTCGAGCTCTTCAGGTGCGGAGCCTTCGCTCCGCCCTGCGCATTGGGCGCCGCCTGCGCCGCCGGAAACGCCGGTCCCTTCTTGATGTGCAGGTCGCCGTTGCTCGTGCTCAGCACGATGTGCGCCGCGCCCGAACCGATCCGCCCGCTCACCGTTTTGTCCTCGTCGCCGCTCACCGTCAGCCCGAAGTCCGTCACGATATCGCCATTGTGCGTTCGCCCGTTCACCGTGGCCGAGGCGCCGGGCGGCAGCGTCACCACCACGTCGCCTTTATCGTTCGTCGCCTCCACGCCATACGAGCCCGCCGGTTCCACGCTGATGGTCCCGTCGTGGTTCTCTACGTAGCTGTCGCCGGCTATCTGGCTCAGATCCACGTCCCTCGAGTGCGTCACCACGCGCGCCGGCCCTTTGGCCTCGGTCACGTCCAGCGCATCGTCGCTCAGCGTCAAATCGCCATCCAGCGCCGCCAGTTGCACGTCAGTCTTCGACGTGCGGAAGTGAACCTGCCCCGCGATGTGCTCCATGTGCATCTGGTCGAAGTAGTCGCAATTCAGCGTCACCCCGCCCTTGATGTCGGAGAGCGTTACGTCCGTGCACGGCCCGTCGCTGCTCACGTCGCCATCGACGTCGTGCGCTGAAAACTCGTTTTTCCCCAGGTGCGCCAGCACCGGCCCTGTGATCGTGTTCAGGTGCACGTCTCCGTGCGGCGCGGTCACAATCACTCCCGCGCCCAGCCCCGACGCCGCCACGTCTCCCTTGCCCGCGTTCACCGTCACCTTGGCCGTCCGCGGAACCGTGACCGTCAGGTTCACGCGCCCGTGGTCGTTGCCGTTCGACTGCACCAGCACCGCGCTGCCGCTTACCGTCACGTGCGCCGCCTCGGCGTCGAAGATCCTCTTCGCCTCGGAGTCGGAGTTGGCGTACGCCATCTCGTGCGCCTGCATCTCAAGGTTGGGCTGATCGGCCGCGGTAATGCTCACGTCGCCGCGCGGATTCTCGATCTCAATCGACGCATTCGCGGGAATCGGCCGGTTGTCCACCGGCTGGTCGCTGTCGTGCTCCGGCAATCCGAACACGTTAAAGAAATCGTCGTCCCCGAACCCTTGCCCGAACGGCCCCCAGGTGTGGTTGTGCGCGGATGCAATGGCGCCCACAATCGCCAGCACCACCAGAATCCCGATGAACCCGCCGCCGCGCCGCACCGGCGTCGCTCGCCGCATGTCCAGCGCCCACTCGCCCAGCAACCCCAGCCCTGCCCCGATCAGCAGCAACGGCCACCACCGCCCATACCACGACCAGAATGCGTCCGAGTCGATATGTCCGGTCATCATCAGCAGCGCAATCACGCCCACGCAAATCAGAATCACCGGACCCACCAAGGATGGCACGCGCGGTCCGTACGCGCCCGCATAGCCCGCCTTCCATGCGTGCCGCTGCGCCCGCCATGCATCGCGTTGCGCGCGCCACGCGGCCTTTTGCTGCTCGCGATACACGCGCCACTGCGTCTTCGGATCGTACGGCGGCGGCGCTCCGCCCGGAGGCATATTCGGAGGTACGCTGCTCATGATTGCCCTCCCTCCCCGCCGTTTTCCCACTCATGCGGCGGCTGCGACGGAACCATCGCTGTTCCCGTCGCCTGTTGTGCGCCTTGTCCCGCCGTGGGATTCATCGCGCCCGAATAGGGTTCGCCTTGCCAACCGCCCTGCCACGGCCACGACGGATAGCCCTCGGATGCCAGTACCGCCCGCTCCGCCAGCAGCAATAGGCCCGCCAGGATCAGGAACAGCGGCCAGCTCCGGCCCCAGCTCAGAATGTTTGCCTGCGCCAACAGCGCAATCACGCCAACCAGCAGCAGAAACGCCGGCCCGCGCAAACGCCGGATCAAAATGTAGCGGCTCATTTTTCCCCTCCTTGCCGGTTCTCCTGCGACCCTCCATGCGTCTCCTGCATGCGCCGCACGATGAGCCATACGCCCAGCCCGATCAGCAGCACCGGCCAGGTGTACCCAAACAAATGCCAGGAAAACCAATCCATCCGCCCCAGCAGAAACAGCAGGCCCAGCGCAATCAGGATCACCGCTCCAATCGGTTCCCTCCGCCTCCAGTGCGCCGGCGGAACCGGCGGAATGGGTGGAATCGGCGGAACGCCAGGGCCGGTATACCCGGGCGCATACGGCCCTTGGTACGCAGACTGGTAGGGCGCCTGATACGGCCCCCCCTGATACGAGCCCTGATACGATCCTTGATACGGGGGCTGGTTCTGCGCCGGATTTAAGCCTTCACCCGGCATCGGCCCCGGCGTCTGGTAACCGCTCGCCGGTCCCACGCCAGGCGCAACCGGCCCAGCTTGTGCGCCAGGCTGCGCTCCTTGATGTACCCGCCCACCCGGCATCAACGCGTTGCTCAACTCATTCAGTCCCAGTGGATCGGGCAATGGCTCGCCGTCGCGCCGCGCCCTTGCGGTGTGGTAGGCCTCGAACGCCTGGTAGAAAATCCACCCGGCAATGAAGAACCCAAACACGTCGTACACATTGGCCGCGCTCACCAGCACTGCAAAGATGAATATGTGCACCAGCCCCTTGATGAACTGGCCGTTGTACATCGCGCCCACGCCCGGAATCAGCCCCAGAAAGGCCGCCAGCCCGGGACTGGGCGCTCCCGGCGGAGGCGGCACAAACGGCCGTTGCGCTCCATGCCACGCCATCCGGCACGGCTCGCAGAAGATTTGGCCCGCGGGTGTCTTGCGCACGCACTCCCCGCACAGCGCCTTGCCGCAGTTCTGGCAGTAGGCGGCCGCACTCACGCCGCTATGGTTTACGCAATCCATACCCTGCTCCTTTCCTTTACTCGCATTGCAGAGATGCCGGACTGCATTCTCTTGCCTCGAAAGTGAAATGAAGTTTCCACGAAGTCATTGACCCCGGTCGCCGCCGGCTCCATCGCCGGATTCCCCGGCTCCTGCCGAGGGCCCGCGCGCCATCCTCCATCGTTGTGCCGCGGCGTCTGCCCTGGGTTCTGTCTTGTTTCGCCCGGCAGGGTTGGCTGGCTCTGGTGTTGCTGCGGATTCTCTCCCGGCCGTCCGTTGCCTTCGCCCTCGGCCTTGTTGCGCAGCTCCCGCACCCTCGATTCCACTTCGTACACAAACCGCAAATGGTCGTAGTACCGGACGATCGGCACTGAGGCCATGTTCAACTGCCGTTCCATATGCGCGCGCATCGCCTTCGGTCGCAGGTCCGCCAGCCGCAGGCTCGTCACCCGCACGCCCATCATGTTCAGCGTCAGCGCAATCGAAAAGAACGCCATCGCCGCCGTCATCAGCAGCCGCGGCTGCATCGCGTAACGCATCCGCGCAAAGAATCCCGGCTGCTGCCACACTTGAGGCGCAAATTCAAGAACTCCTGCCGTCCCGGCCACCGCCGGCAGCGCTCCGCCAACCGCCCATCCGGCCTGGGCCGCGTGGCCCGGTCCCGTGTGCGCCAGAATCTTTTCCAGCAGTCCCTCGGGCGCCTCCGGCTCGGGCGCCAGAAACTCCAGCCACTCCCGCCCCTTCCGCGCCTCTTCATACAGCGCCGCGCAGGCCGGGCAGTCGGCCTTGTGCGCCGCGAACTTCGCTTCGACCTTGGGGCTAAGCAGCCCGTCCAGCGCGTCCGCCAGCAGCATCTCCCACTCGCCGCACGCCGGCGAGCTCGGAATATGTGTGCGCTCTGCCATCGCTACATCACCTCCCGTTGATTACGTTCCAACAGCCGCGCCAGTTCCGCACGGCCCCGGCTGATGCGGGACTTCACCGTCCCTTCGGGGATACTTAACACCTGCGCAATCTCTTTATAATCAAGGTCTTGTAAGTCCCTCAGAATCACCGCCTCGCGCAGATCCACGCTCACCTGCGCCAGCGCCCCCTGCACCATCCGGGCCAGCTCCTTCTGCGCCGCCGACTCATGCGGACTCGGCCCCGCGGCCGCCAGCCGGTCGATCGGCCTCAACTCCTCTGTTTGCTCCCACCCCTCGTCCAGCGACCCCGTTGCCCGCTGGTGCCGCGTCCGCCGAAAGTTATCCACCAGCAGGTTGCGCGTCATCGTGGTAATCCACACCGGCAGGCTGCCCCGCGCGGCGTCGAAGCTACCCAGATTCGAATAAATCTTGAGAAAAACGTCCTGCGTCAGGTCTTCTGCGTCCGCCGCATTCCCGGTAAAGCGGTAGCACAACCCGTACACACGCCTCTGGTGCGTGCGGACCATCTCGGCCCATGCGCCGGAGTCGCCGTCCATGCAGCGGCGGACGATTTGGGACCAGTCTGGCTCCAGCCCTCTCACCTCCACGCGCGGCGCCGGCTGCGTGCGTCCACGATCATCTTCTCCAGGGGTCCGCCGCACCGCAGGCGCCGCCAACGGATGCCCGGCATCGCGGGCGTTCACCCTCCTCGCGCCAAAGGCGCTGGCTGCCCCATTGCAGGTGGTTCCGCTCCAGCTTAATGCAATCGCGCACGGCATAGTGGGTTCATACGCGGAATCTTCTCCCCTGGTTCCATCGGGCAACCGTCCCGCTCGCGGCCTAATCCCCAGTCCCTGCGGAAAAACTCGTCGAGGGAGGAGTTTTGTAAAAGGGCATGACTTCAGTCAGACCGTAAAGGCCGCCAAATCACCGAGGGCTTCAGCCCCTGAGGGATGCTTCTGGCGAACTCGATCAGGAACGACGCCGTTTTCCGCAAGCTGTTCAGTCGTGCCAAAATTGGCGGAAATATTGAGGGGTTTTAACCCCTGAAAGCTGCCTTCCGTTACCCGAACGACATTTATGCAACCAGTTCTACGTCTCTGGTCTCTGCGTCTCCGCTTTTTCCGGAACCATCGCGCCCGCGTATTCGTAATCCTTGGCAAGATGCATCCCATCTTCAGTTGGTCCTGGGTTGAATCCCAGTCCGCGCTCGCCGCTCAGGATTGGCATTCCTGCGCCGGCCGCTCCCTTCCACGCGCGCCGTTCTATGCTCCGCTCGAACAGCGCCGCCGCGAACAGGCCTTTGATGGCTGCCTCCGCGCCGTGGAGCAGGAGCTTCACGCTCCTCCCCGGACCCAGGCCGATCGCGCCGCGTTCCAGGAGCGCCTCGTCGCCGCATTCTCCCGCTTCGCCGCCGCCGCGCTGGACCTCGAACCCTCGGCGATCGAGCTCATCACCCACGGCTTCCTGCCCGCGGGCGCCGAATTTGCCCGCCGCTCACGCCACTTCGACTCGGCCCTCACCATGTCCGAAATCGTTCAGGCCTGCCGCAACGCCTGGACCGTCTACGGGTTGCAGCCGCTCTTGGGCGAGCCCTCGCGCATCACGCCCTCGATCGTCGGATACAGCCTTCTCTACCCCTACACCGACAACGATCTCGATCGCACGGACGTATCCGCTCAAGCCAAGCGCAGCTTTTGCGCTCGTTTCCGCCAGCGCCTGCGCGGCGAGGGCCTTCCCGCGCAGAACCATCGCGAGGCAGCCATCTGGGCTCTGGTCGCGATGATTGAGAGCCAGTATCCCCGCGCCCAATATCCCCAGGTCTTCGATTCTTTGCTCGCGATCCATCAGGCGCAGGAAGAGAGCATCGCGCAACTCGGTCCCGGTCTCATCGACGGCCGGGCCTCCACCTGCGACAAGGTTCTCCGCATCAGTTGCGCCAAGGGCGGCAGCTCCGTCCTCGTCGACGCCTGCCTCGCCCAAGGCTGGCTCAATCAGCAGGAGAGTCAAGCCGCCTTCGCTTGGGGAGCCCTGCTCCAGCTAGGCGACGATCTGCAGGACATTCACGAAGATCTCCGCCGCGGCTCGGCCACGCTCTTCACGCTGGCCGCGGCCGAGGGCATCCCGCTCGACTCCCTCGTCGCCCAGTTGCTCCACTTCAGTCAACACGCCGGCGCGGAGCTCGACCGCTTTCCCGCCGGCACGGCCGCGCTCAAAGACCTGCTCCGTATGAGTTGGCGCTCGCTCATCGTCGCCGCCGTCGCCAGCGCGCCCGAGTTCTTCTCCAGCGCCTTCCTCCGCGAGCTTGAGCGTTCCTCGCCGTTCCGCTTCGCCTTCCTCCGGTCGCGCCACAGGAAACTGGCAAGCCGGCGCGGCCTCTGCGCCGCCGTCTTCAGCGCCCTCATTGAAGCTCCGGAAACCGGCGAAACACTACCTCTGACAATGGATCGGTGTCTTGTGTCCCCGGTTGCGTATCCAGGCTAGTATCTCTGCCCAAACTCCGGATCCACCGGATTCTCGAACAGCGACGCGTCCCGCGTCACAATCGTCAGCCCCGACGGCGTTACGAAATAGCGCCGCTTGTCCTCCACCGGGTCGTAGCCGATCACCGTGCCCTCCGGAATGTGCACGTCGCGGTCGATGATCGCACGCCGAATGCGGCAGTGCCGCCCGATGTTCACGTGCGAAAAGACGATGCTCGCGTCTACGTCGGAGTACGAATTCACGCGCACGTCCTGCGACAGCACCGAGTTGTACACCGACGCGCCCGAAATAATCACGCCCGCGGTGATGATCGAGTTCACCGCCATGCCCGACCGCCCCGGCTCGCCGAACACGAACTTCGCCGGCGGATACTGCCGCACCCGCGTGCGGATCGGCCAGCTCTTGTCGTACAGGTTGAACACCGGCGACACCGAGCACAAATCCATATTGGCTTCGTAGTACGCGTCCAGTGTGCCCACGTCGCGCCAGTAGAGCGCCTGCTGCTTGTTCTCGTCCACGAAGCTGTAAGCCATCATCTTCTTCTTGCCCAGCAGGTTGGGCAGGATGTCGTGCCCGAAGTCGTGCTTTGAATTCGTGTCGTCCGCGTCCGCGATCAGCGCCTTCAGCAGCGTCTCGGTGTTGAAGATGTAAATCCCCATCGACGCATCCACGGCGTTGGCATTGAACGGCGAGCGCAAGCTGGTCGACGCCGGTTTCTCCTGGAAGCCCAGTACCTCGCCCGTGGCGCCCACCTCCACTGCCCCGAACCGAGAAACCTCCTCCGGCGCAATCGGCAGCGTCGCCAGCGTCACGTCGGCATTCGTTTCCATGTGGTACGCCAGCATGCGGCTGTAGTTCATCTTGTAAATGTGGTCGCCCGACAGGATGATCACGTGCGCCGGCTGTTCGCTGCCGATCGAGTAGATGTTCTGGTACACCGCGTCCGCTGTCCCCATGTACCAGTTCGCGCCAGTCCGCTGCATGGGCGGCATCAGTTCAAAGAACTCGCCCAGTTCCTGCGACACAATCCCCGACCACCCCTCGCGGATATGCCGGTTCAGGCTCAGCGCCTTGTACTGCGTGAGCACATACACCCGGCGCAGTCCCGAATTGATGCAGTTCGAAAGCGTGATGTCGATAATCCGGTAATGCCCGCCAAACGGCACCGCCGGTTTGGCCCGGTCCCGCGTCAGTGGAAACAGCCGCTCTCCTGCTCCGCCTGCAAGCAGTACGCCAAGCGTATCTTTCATGTCCATATGGCTTCCGCCCTCGCTTCGCTGCTGGCCCGCTTTCCCCGGAGCTGATGAGGTGTGCCACGATCCGGCACGCTGTTCTTCTTTGCGGCACTCTTCACGCGTCCCGCCGAACGCAGGAGAATACCATACGCCGCAATGCCACCGGCAATCCGGCCTTTTTCCTCGAGAATTTCGCGGGTAGAAGACCTGGCCCCCGCCGTCTGCTCAGCCGCTGTCTGCTGCTGCTTCCGCAGCGAACCGGACGCCGCGAGCCCCGCTATAGCGGGTCTCCTGCAGGTGTAGACCAAGGCACAATCGCTAAGTGGCTTTTTCATCAAGAAAAAGCCACCTTGAATGATGCCCGAAATGGCTCATAGCTGCAGGAGAACCGCCGTAACGCCGCCAACCCCGCTGTTCTCGCCTACCACCCCGAGACCCAGTTTGCTTTCTTGGTCGAGCGCTTGATGGAAGTAAACTTGTACTCCATCCCCACTGAAATCGCAAAGTTCACGTCGTACTGCGCGTACTTGAGCGACGAATACGGCGCGTCGCTGAACGTGTAGTGCGTCATCACCGCGTCGGGAGTGATGCGAAAAACCCAGTGCTCCGACCGGTTCAGGTCCATGTGCCCGCCGACGATCGCCGCCGGCGCAATCTGGTTGTAGTAGAAATCGAAATCCGCGGGCGGATTTCCGAGCAGATCCTTCTGGAAGTTCCCATACACTCCGCCGAACATGGCGTGAGCAATCAGCGCCCCGTGCTTGTTGTGCGGGCCCAGCCACTCCGCTCCGCCGACGAAAAAGTACTGCTTCACCATGGGTCCCTTGATCGACCCCCCATTTGGGCCATCGTGGTTCGTCCCGGCGCCGCTCGTGCCCACATACCCGCGCCCCGAGCCCTCGATCCCCCAATTCCTGGTCAGCCAGAAGGAGCCATCCATATCCAGTCCGCCCAGGTTCGACCCCTGCAGCAGCGTCGGCCCCGCCTTCATGTGGTCGTACGCCACCCCCAGTGACAGGTCGTAGCGATTGTTGTAGCGCACCTTGGCCAGCGGATCGACGGAAACGTAGACCCCGTACTCGGGAGCCTGCGCTTGCTGGCCTTGCGCGGACGACGATTGCGACGACGAACTCGGCGGGCTCGACTCCTGTGCCTGCGTGCGAAGTCCCCCGCACACACTCATGGCAATCACGGCGGCTAATGTGGCAGATAACTTGACTGGGAGATGCATCACCAAACAGCTTACAGGACCGCCCCGACGCTGGACAACGCGGCGTACTGGCATTTCCTTCTTTGACTCGCCTTCGTCCTGGCTGATAGCCGGGAACTGCCCAGTCCCTCAGTCTTGTTCCCTTGTTCCCTCGGTCCCTGCACTTCGCACTTCTCCATCTGCCGCGACCACGCCAGGTAATGCGCCGTTTTCACAATCTCCATCGTCGTGGTCATCCACCGGGTCCACGCCCCCTCCGGTTCCATCGCCGGCGCGGCGTGCGCGCGCCACGCAAGCGGCAGCCGGCTCAGGATCAGCCCCGCCCGCGGCAACTCGCTGGCGCTCGACACCACCTCTGCCGACTCCCATCCGTACCTCCGCATCATCCGCAGCGAGTCGCACGCTTTCTCCATCGTGTTCCGTGCCCCCGGCTCCTCTTCGATCGCCGCCTCCGGAATCCCCTGCGCCTCTGCGGTCCGCGCCATCACCCGCGCCTCCACAAACCCGTTGCCCCCGGCCCCGCCGGTAAAGATCATCCTCGGCGCTACGCCCCGCTCGTACTCGTGCACCGCCTCGGTCACGCGCTCCAGCTCCGCCGGTGTCGGATTCCCGTCGCCGTCGGCCGGGCTGCCCAGCACCATCAGCGCGTCAAAATGATCCTGGGTTGTATTCCCTGTTGGAGCCAGTGCGCGCTCTATCGCCGCCCACGCCGCCAGCCCCGCCACAACCGCCGCGCACGCCGCAACCCCGCGCCCCACCCAGCCCATCCGGCTTTGTCTCCGCCGCCTCTGTCCCAGGGGCTTCCGGTCTCCGCGCGCGACTCCGCCGTTCGCCCTCCGCGCCCCTGCCAGCCTCTCTGTCCCGGCCTTCCGATGTATTTTCGCCGCGCTCAACGATGGATCGCCTCCACCCTCCACTCTATCGCGCAGACGATGAATACCTGGGATACCGCCAACCCCGCTGTCTTTAAACCCTCCCACTGGATCGCGCACCACGGTCCACTTATCACTGACCCCTGACCCCTGATCCCTGACCCCTGCCTTACAGTCCCGCTTCGCCCCACGCCTTGAACACGATCTCGCTCAGCGGCTTCCTCGTCCGCGCCGCGGTCTCTCGCTGAATCAGTTCCTCGTCGCCCAGCGCCGCCGGCTCGCCCTGGTAGCCCAGCGCAATCACCGACCCAATCGCGTACTCCGCCGGAATCCCCAGCGACTTCCGCGCCGCCTCCTGATCGAACCCCGCCATCTGGTGCGCCGCCAGCCCCAGCGCCGCGGCCCCCAGCGTCAGATACGAGCTCGCCGCGCCCAGGTCGTAGAGCGCATACCGGTTCTCCACGCCGCGGGCATTGATCCGGAGCGCCGTCCCCAGGATCAGCACCGGCGCCCGATGCGCCCACTTCCGGTTGCCCTCCACGAGCGACGCGAAGATCTTGTCGTAAGTCTCCGTCCCCCGCACCCCCACCAGGTACCGCCACGGCTGCACGTTGCCCGACGAAGCCGCCCATCGCGGCGCCTCGAACACCTTCCTCAGCGTCTCCGTGCTCACCTCGCGCCCGTCAAACGACCGCGGACTCCACCGCTCCAGGATCGCCGGCAACACTCCCTCCACCGCCGGAGCCTTCTTCAGTTGGTTCACCTCGCTTGCAGACAAAGTCGCGGAAACGGTCATCGACAGGCCCCCCTCCATCGTCAAAATCGAATTCAAACGTTCGCCCCTGTTGGATTCCCCACCCCTGCCCGAAGATTCGCCCCTCGCCTGAATCGCTGTTGCAACAGGAAATCTCCTGCGCCCCGCGCCATACAACGGCAATCTATGCTTGTGCGGCTGCTGCAACTCCGTTTCTGGGATCTGATCTGCGGAGAGGTGGGAAATCTGCGCTCAATGAGCGCATTGGCCTTCCATGCGGCGCCCGGCCGGTTGGTTCATTGTGCCTGCAGGACTAACACGGCGTCTGAACTGCCCGCGGGCGCGGAAAACTGTTCGATGCTGTCGTGGGAAAACACGCCTGCCGAGGTTTCCTCTCCGGTTTCCGGGTTCACAAGAGTAGCCCGCACCGTCTTCGCGGCGGTAATCGCGTGCAGATCGACGGATACCGGCGCAGGGCTGGCTAAGTATGCGATGACAAGATCGCCATCCGTCGAACGTGCCGCCACATTTTGCGTCTCGTCGCTGCTGGCGCCGCGCGCGAACACCGATTGGTCCGGCGCCAGCTTCCACCATTGGTGAGCAGTGAGCAGCCGGGCCAGAATGCCCAACTGCCGGGCGCCCGGCGAATCGAGTGACTCTCTCCAGTCGGGGTTCTTACGCCATATATCGTTGTGCCCGTACGTGTGAAAGCCGCCGCCGAGATACGACCAATAGGCCTCCTTGCGCACGATAAGCGGCGTAATCGGACCCGACGCATACTCGGTGCCCGCCTCGTATGCGCCCTCCGCCATCACCACGGGCTTCACGGGCAGACGGCAATAGTCGGCGACCACGAAGGAATACGCCCGCCAATAATCGTTCCATACCTGGATGTGATCGAAGCTGAGCCACGGCTCATTCTGGAAGTAACTGGACGAGAATCCCCCGCCCGGAGCGTAACTGATCAGGTGAGCGCCGCGGTCTCCGGCCTGCAAGCCTGCGACGAACTCATCCGTGATATCCCGATAGCGCCACGGCTCCAAATCGAAACCGTCCATCCAGACGATATTGGGCTTGTCCCTGTATCTCCGCCCAAGCCACTCTCCGTATGCCCGCGCATTCTGTTTCGTGAACACATGCAGTTTGTCCACGAACGAGCCGCCGGAGCCGCCCAGCGGGAGAATGTAGAGAATCAGGCCGTCCTTCTGCGCGGCATCCACCAAAGCATCCATGTTTCTGAAGTAAGCTTCGTTGGGTTTCAGAGGGTCCCAGTCATGAAAGGGCAGCTCGCCATTTGGATTGCGGCCGGAGGTCTTCAATCCGGGGCCTCCGTCGAACGGAATCATAATGTGAATCACGGTGAAGCCCTGGCGGCTACGATGGTCGAGATACTCTTTGGCCTCCGCCGGCGTGTAAAGCGACAACAGCGACCATGCGGAATCGCCGAGCCAGAAGAACGGTTTGCCATCGCGCACAAAATACCGCCCGTTCTTGCTCACTTCCAGCCGTCCGGGGACTGCGCTGCGATTCTGCGCGGCGCTGGCGCGATTGGGGGCTGCAAACAAGAGAAACGGCAAGACCGTCCCCAGCAAAACCAGCAGAATCGAGCACTTCTTCATTTCAAGGTCTCCGATCGGATTTTTCCGGAATTTCCATTTTCCTTTTCCCGGCTGCCAACCAATATACGTCCAGTTGCCTCCGCTGGGGCCGTTTCCTGCATCCGTTTCCACCTCCAAGCCCCGTGCGTGCCCGCCGCGCCCGCGCCGAAGTCAGGGCACGGCTTCACACCTTGCGGAAAAACTCGTCGAGGAAGGAGCTTTGTAAAAGGGCATGACTTCAGTCAGGCCGTAAGGGCCGCCAAATCACCGAGGGCTTCAGCCCCTGCGCCTTTGTTCTTGCCTTCAGCGGCGCGAAGTCAAACGCCGGGAGCAGGGAAGTTTTGTAACAAGGGCACGAGTTTACTCGGGCCGCAACCGCTGCAAAATCTACGCGGGCTTCAGCCCCTGCGCCCAAACACCGGAGGGAGCAGGGGCCTTCAGGCCCCTGAATGCAGCCACGCAACAAGACCGGCTTTAGCCACGGGCCTTTCGTTGATGCCGCCCAAATGTGGCTATAGGCAGCGTCTGACGAACGCCCAGTCAATGTTCTGTATCAAGGCACGACCTCACACCTTGCGGAAAACTCGCTTGCAGGGGAGTCTTGTAACAAGGGCACGAGCGGGGCACCCACCCAGTGGGTGGGTCGCGGGCCGCAACCTGTCCCCACTTTTTTTGAAGAATCAAAGTACGCGGCGAAGCCGCGATGAATTCTCACCGCCCCTCGCCATACAACGGCAATCTATGCTTGTACGAGTGCAACTCCGTTTCTGGGATCTCATCTGCGGAGAGAGGGGAAATATGCGCTCAATGAGCGCATGGGCCTGCACGCAACACTTGACATCCCGAAATGGCACGGATCACTGGAAACCGGCCAACTGATCATTACCAAACCTAAACGGTAAGGAATCGTTCGTGTATTCGCCAGGACGGCAGACTAGAAACCCCGAGGGCGATCCACGGGCGGTACAATCAGTGCTGAAAAGAGATTCCAATCGAGATCACCTGTCACATGACACAAAGGCCGAATCGGGTTGTCTACACAGCAAAGAGCAAGACGCTCAAGGGGGCTATCGTTTGTGGCGATGCGGCAGAGTTCCTAAAACGCCTTCCATCCGACTGCGCCCGTGTGGTTTTTCTCGATCCGCCCTTCAATCTCGGCAAACAATACGACAAAAACAAGAAATCAGACCGCAGGCCCGAAAAAGAATACCGCCAATGGCTCACAGATGTTACATCACAGGCTGCGCGTGTGCTTGAGCCGGGCGGATCGCTTTTCCTTTACCACATACCGATTTGGGCCATGCGAGTGGGTGAGAGTCTCGACGCGACTCTAACGTTTCGTCAGTGGATCGCCGTTTCAATGAAGAACGGATTTGTCCGTGCCAACCGCTTGTACCCGGCACACTATGCACTCTTAATGTTCTCAAAAGGGACGATCAAGAAATTTGTCCGCCCCAAGATCGCCCCCCAGGAGTGCAGAACCTGTGGCGAATTAGTAAAAGACTATGGTGGCTATCAGCCTATAATTCGGCGCAAGGGTATAAATCTAAGCGACATTTGGGACGACCTCAGCCCGGTGAGACATGCCAACCGAAAGCACCGAACGGCGAATGAACTGCCAGAACTGCTCTTCCACCGCATCTTCAAGATGGTTGGGGCCCGCGGCTCTCTATACGTGGATCCGTTCGCAGGCTCAGGAGCTGGCGTTCTAGCTGCTGCCCAGCGTGGAATGCAATTTGCCGCCTGCGACCTCGTACCAGAAAACTGTTCATTGATTGCGCGAAGACTCGACGAGTTCAAAGCTTCACGAAGACGGAGGCCAAGGCTATGAGATATGCGTCTGCCGAAGTTCGGAAACAGTTTTTCATCGATATGTTCACTCGCGACATAACACTAGAGGACTGCGTACTAGACCTGATTGACAATTCAATAGATTCGTATTTGCTCAAGCACGGAATTTCAGTCTCTCAGCTCATATTCGAGTCAGACCCAAACAGGGCAAAACGGCATCTCGGACGAATCGAAGTCACGTGCAATGATCGCCAGATCAAGGTTGTCGACAAATGCGGCGGAATAGAAAGAAAGAGAGCCACTGATCAAATATTTTGTTTTGGGCACGATCCAGACGACCAGCCAGGCAAATTGGGGGTATACGGCGTGGGAATGAAGCGTGCCCTCTTCAAGATTGGCAATAAATTCGATATCGTCTCGCGGACAGCAGCAGAGGGCTGGGAGATTTCGCTAACAGTCGACGACTGGGCCAAAGAAAAGGAATGGAAGGTGCCAATCAAATTCGTCGACGGGGCCGACTCGGAAGGGCAAGCCGGAACGTCGATCACGATCACGGAGCTCCGTGATGAAGTAGCCTTACGGATCAAGGAGGGCGGAGTTCCTAAGAACATTCTCGACGACGCAGCGACGACCTACCCATTCTTTCTGAATCAGTGTGTCAAGCTGCGGATCAACGAAACCGATGTAGACCCGAAGCCAATCACCCTTGGCGAAATGGACGGGGTAGTGACTGCTGCCCGAGAAAACCTCAGTTATGACGGCGTAAGAGTGAGTCTCGCAGCAGGAATTTCGCCAGGCCTGCGGACTGCGGAAGAAGCAGGATGGAACATTTTGTGCAATGGAAGGGCCGTTGTCCGAGCGAACAAGGGCGATTTAACCGGCTGGGGTTCCGACTTGGCCAGCTTTCAACCTAAGTACAGGAGTTTTGTGGGAATCGCCTCTTTCGAGTCGGATCAACCACTCAACCTCCCGTGGACTACGACGAAACGAAACATTAATCGGGAATCTGCTGTCTTCATACGCACGAAGAATCTTATGGTCACAATGAGTAAACCAATTCTCACTTTTCTGAACAGCCAATACCCGAGCGATCCCGCGACTGAGGTTGTCGACATCCGAAACGCAGTGAGCGGAGTTAAGGAGGTTTCTTTTAGAGAAATCGCTTCAAAACCGACCAGCGGTTTTTTATATACACCCCCAAAAAAGAAAGAGAAAAAGTACGAATGGGTGAGATTTCAAGCATCGATCGCATTGCTGGACAAGGTGCGACGGCACCTTCGCCGACCCTCGATGAGCGCCAGTGAGGTCAGTAAACACACACTTGAACATTTCGTAAAGACGGAGTGTGGAACAGATTGAGCCCGAATAGTTCAAGCCTCCGAGTTCAGTACGACCTGCGTCCGGCGAAACAAGTCGAACGACGGATGATTGTTGACGCCTTGCAGCGCCTGCAGCCAGCAGGGTTTACCATTACTGACTATCAATATACGGGCTTCGGAGCGATCTATTTCGTAGATTTCATCTTGTTTCACAAATTGCTCGGGATGAGCAAGCTTCTGAGCCTGGAGCGAGCGACCAGTCTTGCTAAGCGCATGGAATTCAATAAACCATTCAAGTGCGTTGACATAAAGATGGAGCCCGCTTCAGCGGCAATCCCAAATCTATCTCGGGACACTCTGCATTTTTTATGGCTCGATTATGATGGCATCATTCGCAAGGATTTTCTGTCCGACATTCAGTCCGCGATAACGATACTCTCCGCAGGCTCGATTTTGTTGGTGACTGTGGACGTCGAACCTCCCGAAGAGCAGGACTACAAGGAGGTGGACCCTGATTTCGACGGATCGAAAGAAGTGATGGGACCGAAGCATTGGAGACAATACTTTGAGTTCCAGGCCAAAACATATCTGAGACTAGGTCTTACGGATAGCGATTTCGGTAAAGCGGAGCTGGGTTCCAGGACTTCCGAAATCCTGAAAGCGTCCTTCATAAGGTCAATGGTTCCGCGCGCAGAGATGGAATTCCTGCCGATGTTTAATTTTGTCTACAAAGACTCACACTCGATGCTGAGCATGGGAGGCATGATCGCAGGGCCATCGGAAAAGCGGAACCTTCTTAGCACTACCCTCCGTGACACTAAATATTACCGCGATAGTTTCGATACTCCGCCATTCGAGATCTCGGTACCCCGGCTAACGCGAAAGGAGCGAATCTACCTCGACCGCGAGATGCCGTGCGCCGACGGGTGGACACCCAAAGAATTTGATCTTGATCCAGATGAACTTCGCAAATATAGAGAAATCTATCGATTCCTGCCAGCCTTTGCGGAAATATTGGTGTAGTTTCCTCCCCGTGGGCAAAAGCGACCTACCCCACGCAGCCACAGGCCACTCCCCTTAAACGCCCTTCACTTCAGTGAGCGCCCCGATTCGGCCAACGAGTTCTCCATCAGTGCATCATCGCCGAGTCACTCACCGAAGCCGGATCGTTACCGGACAGTCGTCTTACAACTCGCAAGAAAGCCCAATCCGGTTCCGTCGTATGCTTTCTCTGCGGCCGGTGTAGCTGCTTTTTCAAGAACCTGAAGGTACCTTAGCCGGCAGCATGCCGGAATGATCAGGACCCGCACGGATCTGCCGAGCCGGGGATGACACTTGTGAGGTCGTCGCTCAAGATCGATGGACACCAGTGGGTCTCGATGTGCTCGACGATCAGTTCGCTGCCGCGCGTGTGGCTCATGTATGGAGGCTTGTGCGGAAAGTACCCCGAGTCGCTCAGGTCCCGCACCAGCACCATGTTGAAGCCCAGCCGCGTCATCATGCGGATTCCGAAGGAGCGGTTGAGGACACACTCGTTGGTGTGGACGCCCGTGATGGCGAGATTGGTGATGCCTTCCTGCTTACAGTAGTTGTAGACTTCCTGGCCGTTTTCACTGACGCCGTCATAACCGGCTATATCGATGGCCGGGTGCTCGCGCTGCCAGGGAACGTTGTTTCTCGAAGTAGACGGTTCGGGACCTGTAAAAAATCCTTCAGAGATGTTATCGCCGCAGACGCCGCAAAACAAAGGGTCGGGGTTCTGCGGGGTTGCACCGATCGGGATGGGTGAGGGAACCATCGGCGCACGCTGCATTCTCAGCCGCTGGGGGGTCCTCGCGTAATATCCCATCGTGTCGCTGGGACAGTGAAAGATCATCACGCCCAGGCTTCGGGCCGCGCTGACCGCCTCGTTTATCCGCGGCGCCAGGATACGGTTACGCTGCACCTCGGTCACGCAGCGGTCGGTGTCCCACACATCGCAAATGATGATGGCCGTCTGAGCCGCCTCCCATCGCAGTACCTCTTCGGAGGTTCGGAACTTGCCGCTGCCGGGCGGGTCCTCCACGCGGCGGCGCGCCCTGAGGCTAAGCGTCCCGGGGACCTTGAAGCGATTCTGCCGCCATTCCTCTTCCGGCTGCGGTATCCATTGCTCTGGCAGTTGCGGCGCCCATTCCTGTTTCGGCTGCGGTGTCTCCGCCGCGGCCATCCCTACCGCTCCCAGCAGCATGCCCAGCAAAGTTCTTCGATACACGAATCCTCCCTTTGACCCCGAGGGGGGTCAACAGACATTCTCAAATTGCGCAATTCTCAGCGTTGTCGGCCAGTCTCTCCAGCAGCGACTTCCGAAAATCCCTGGTGAGCCCGATGCCTTTCAAATCGATCTGTTTGATGCCCATCTTCAGCGCCGGCGAATCCGGCTTCAAACGGAAATCACCCTCCTTCAAATTGGCGAACAAGGGGTCCGCGTACGCATCTGTCCGGGCGACGCCCAGCGCCTGAAGGTCTTGTAAGAATTTGGGCGTGGACTTCTCTTCCACGCCGGCGGCGTAATACAAATTGTGTTCGACCTTCGAGGTAGCCAACTGCTGCGGCTGCCCGTTCAGGTATGTGTAGAAGACCGCGGGCCCATTGGGGCTGTAAAAGATGTTCCGCTCGATTACGCTTCCGTCGACCGCGCAGCAGGCGCCCCTGCTTGCCGCCATTCGGAAATAGCCTTCGGCAAGCAGGTCGATGCAGTAATTATTGATCGCGTTGTTGGCGCCCTTGTGCTCCCAGGCGCCGGCGTTGGAGCGATAGATGATGTTCTCTTCCCAGGTGGTCCCGCTCTGCCAATCGTCGGTGCGCAAAACGCCGCTCACCCATTCGCTGGCGAAGATATCGTGCAGGTAGTTGCGCCGGATGAGATTGCCGTTGCCGCAGCCGCTCACGTTGATCGCCGCGCCGTCCCCCAGCTTCTGCAACACGCGCTCCACTTCATTGTTCTCGACGGCGTTTTTCCTGGTGTGAAGATACGGCATGGCCTGGTCCCAGGTTTGCACCTGCCCGATCTCCCGCCAGCGCACGCTCTTGCAGATTTCCCGTCTCTCGCAGGGTTTCAGGAAGTATTCCAAGCGCGGCCCGCTCAAACAGATGGCGTGCCGCGGCATGTGGTGAATGTAGTTGTTGGCGATGCGGTTCTCCCCGCTCTGCCACAATACGACGCCGAGCGAGTGCCAGTAAATCAGCCCGCAGTGATGGATGTGGTTGTTGAAGATCTCGTTGCGCTTGTTGACATCCTTCACCCCGGCCCCGTAGCCCAGCAGTCCGATGCCGCCCTGGCCCATCTGGCGGATCTCGTTGCCCTTGATGCGGTTATTCTGCGCGTATAGATCCAGCCGGATGGCATTGCCGCCGCTGTCGCGGAACTTGCAGCTTTCCACCGTGCATCGTTCGGCGCCGCGCAGCCGGACTAAAGCGTCGGGCTTGTCGATCATCTCCCAATCGTGCTGCATGCCGGTGTCGTCTTCGGTCCACACGTCACGATCGGCGTGCGCGAAGGTCAGCCCTCGAAAGATGAGGCCTCGCACCGGAACATCGGTGGGGCCATCGGCGTCGATTTTGCCTTCGACGCGGATCAGCTCGCGCAGGCGCGGCGCCAGGATCTCTTCCGGCTTCTCCGTCCGCGGCCACAGGTAGAGTTTCCGCGTATGGGTGTTGAGCACCCATGCGCCGGCGTGGTCCAGACCATCCAGGACGTTCTCCACCCATGCTGAGGGCGTCGCCAAAAGGTCCGGGTCTGTGGTCCTGCCTATGGGGTAGGTGGCCGGGAGCTTGGTGTGGGCCATCCGCGCCTTCTCGTCCACCGATTCCAGCGCCAGGATGTTCATGGTCGAAAGAGAGGCGGGCAACGAGCGAATGACGATCTCGACATCGTCGAGATTGCTCCAGTTGCGGATGGCCCCCGGCGGAAAGTAGAGATTGCGGAACCGGGCGCTCCGGTCGCTTCCATCGGCGCCTGCCGGCGGGTCTTCCGGAATGAAGCCGTTCCCCTGCGCCCGTGGCAGATGCCCCTGTTGGTCGTACAACGTGTAGAACCGGCCCAGCGATTCGGGGACATCCGCCACCCAAACCTTCCCACAGGCGGGAACCGGCAGTTCGGGCAGCATGGCGTCGAGTTGCTTCCAGCCTTCGATCTTCACGCCCGACGTGATCACCGGCTCCTCGCCCGGAACCGCCTCATAAACGATCGAGTACTCATCCGTCCCCGAATCCTCGAGTCCGAAGATCAGGGTCTCTTGCAGCGTGTATGTGCCGCCATAAATCCGGACGGTTACGTTAGTCTTCAGCCCCTTGGCAACCAGCTTGCGTACCTCGTCGCGCGCGCGCTGGAGGGTAGCGAAGGGCTTGCTCCTTGTGCCGGGATTCTCGTCCCGGCCCCTGGGAGCGACATAGAACTCAACGCCCTGTACGCCGGAGGCTCGCAATGCGGGGATGGCGGCAGCGGCGGCCAGGCCGCTCACCAGAAACGATCTGCGGTTCATCGCGCCTCGGTCCGCTTTCGAGCGGAATGTATGGTGTTCACCGCGTCAACCGCAAAGCGAACTGAAGATCGCGCGGCGAGTTGGCGGATGGATCTGGAATTTCCATCTTGCTTTCTCGGTGATGACAGTATACCGCCGGCTGCCGCTGCTGCGGTCCTTTCCTGCATGCCTTCCCGAGCTAAACAGGCTGTTACGAAACTCGAGGAATTTCAAAATTCACCACAAGATGTCGGGCTCCGCGGATTGATCGGGCCCAAAATGTGGCCTCGATTTTGAGTTTCGTAACGGACTGCAAAGCCCCGGGCGCGCCCACCGCGCCGCGCCCTACCCGGCAGGCGCCCCATCCTCGCGGCGTTCTTGTTCTTGCCGCTTGGGTGGGGGTAGCGAACACCCACCCACCACCAAACCCTGTCATCCCGAGCGGAGCGCGCTTGGGGCCCCAGGTTCGCAATGCGGACGTGGGGTAAGCGGAGCCGAGGGACCTGCTTCTTGGAATTCCTGCCGAAGGGTGGTAGAGCACGAACCCCAGCTCCACCGGCTTTGTATCAGGGCATCGCCGGCAGGTCGGGGGATTCATCCCCGACTGTCGCAAGCCGTCCCAGACAACTCCGGGACTTCAGCCCCCCTGACTTGCCACCCGGAGGGAGCAGGGGCCTTCAGACCCACAACGGCGCGGCCTTCGGAGGGAGCAGGGGCATTCAGGCCCCTGAATGCAGCCACGCAATCAGGAAGAGCACCTTGATAGACTAAAGGCGACGGCAGGGACGGATAGCGCGGGTCTTACGCGAATGATAGGATCATCTATCGAACCCCCGCGAGCGCTCACCGTCCCGAGGATGCGAACCAACGAAGGGTCTCCAAACCCCGCCTCCCTCGCGCGGGCCAGAAGGACCGATATGCCCGTTTCCAGGATTGTCCCGAAAACCCCAATCAAGGTGACGACGGATCTCCTCGACTTTGACCCGCGTAACCCGCGCCTTGTCGAAGACGGGATCGAGAATCCCACAGAAGCGCAAATCATCAAAGCACTAGCCGATACCGCGGATTTAGCCGAGCTCGTTGAATCAATCGCGGCCAACGGATACATCGATATTGAGCCGTTAATCGTCAAGCAATTGGATGGCAGGTTCCTTGTTTTTGAGGGCAACCGCCGTCTGGCGGCCATTCGCATTCTGCAGGATCCAGAACTTGCCAAGGGAACGGGAATTTCGCCGCCCGCAATCAGCGACGGAATAGGCGAGACCTTAAAACAAGTTACCGTGTACGCCGTTGAGGATGCTGACGAGGCGCGCGATTTTATTGGATTTAAGCACATCAACGGCCCGCACAAATGGGACGCCCTTGCAAAGGCCCGCTTCGCGGCCGACTGGTACCGGAAAGAGAGAGACAACGGTATTACCGTCGAGAGGATTGCCCAACGCCTCGGCGATCGCCACGACACAGTGGTGAGGCTGGTCAGCGGGATGTTCGTATTGGATCAGGCACAAGAAGCAGGTGTTTTCGACTTACAGGACCGTTTCCCAGGACGTAAGTTTGCATTCTCGCACCTATATACAGCGCTTACTCGCCCAGGTTTCCGGGAGTTCCTTGGCCTACCGGTGGAGTGGCGCTCCGCAGACCCGACGCCAAGCCCGGTACCTGCGGACAGGGTCGATAACCTTAGGAGGGTGATGGTGTGGCTCTACGGCTCCAAGGCAGACGAGATAGAGCCGGTCGTAACATCCCAGAATCCGCACATCAAGCAACTCAGCGCCGTACTTCAGCACAGCTTGGCTCGGAGCGTCATGTTGACGCGCAATGACCTACGCGAGGCTTACGCACAAGTTGAATCCAAGTCCGACCGATTTGAAAAGTCGCTAATTAACGCCAGACAGGAGGCTGAGAGCGCCCTGGCACAAATCACGGGCTATGATCCAAGCGATACCACGTTGCTTGAGATTGGTTCGGAGCTGTCCAAAACGGCCAGAGTGATCTACTCGAATATGCGGTCCATGGTCGAAGAAGTTGCAACTAAAAAGAGCGGGAAATAAGAAGTGCTCTCTATCCCGGACAGAAATGCCCATAAGACGAAGATTGCCGATTGGCTTGAGCTGAACTGCGTCTGCGCCCCCGACGGGCACATCGGATTTGGCACCCTGGTTTCTGCGTCCGATATGTCGCGCGAGGAACAGCCCGAAGACATTACGGAAGAAGACCTTTGGGAAGACGATCTGGTAACGTCGGCGCAGGACGAGATCAGCAACCGCCGAAAATGCATCGGAGACGACTATCCATTCCGCGTCGATGAAGGCGGCGAAGCGATGGAGCTTGTTCAGCGTCCAACACAGGCTGGCGCCGTTTACCTGTTCTGCCTCTTTCTCTCCCATGCGGCGGATCGCGACATCATCCCCGAACTGCTCGCGCCTCCGGTCGATAATGAAGCCCGGGATCTCTTCCAGGTCTGTGCCACGGTCGCGGCTGCTGGATACGTCAAAGGCAACGCCGTCTCGTTCGGCTGGCCGCGACCGGCAGGAGATGAATTTCTCCACGCCCTCCATCGGATTTATGGCCTCATCGGCGACGGCCTTCCGCACGCTAAGCCTCGGCCCGCCGCGCCAGCGCATGTAAAGGACGAAGGCATAGACGTTATAGCGTGGCGCCCTCAGCCCGATGGTCTTGCCGGTATGCAATACCTTCTTGGACAAGTAGCGTCCGGAAACAATTGGAAAGGTAAGAGCGTCGCAGTGGATGCCGATGCGTTTCACAAATACTGGTTTGAACGTCCGCCGGCCACACGGCACGAGAACGCGATGTTCATTCCGTTCTGCTTGGACCCGCAGGGTCATGACGAGGGAGCTACCTCTCAGGAGGATCTGGTCGACCATATGCAGCGCCTGACCAATAAATACGGTACATTGATCTATCGGTATCGTATGGCACACCATGCCGCTGAGGGCTTGAGAATCCACCTGCGGGGAGGCTTTACGGTCGAGCGGGTCGACGACTTGCCCAAAGTCATTAACTGGGTTCAAACTTACTCTCGAACCTTGCGAGGAGTGTGACATGAGCGACCGCCACCGCTTCCACTCCATCTGCCCGTATTTCGCCATGTTCCCCGAATCGTTCGTGCGTCGAAATGTTTTGGCTTGGTCCAAGAACGAGGACATTATCTTGGATCCGTTCTCAGGGCGGGGCACCGCCGTATTCGAGAGCCTGCTTAACGGCCGCCGCGCCATTGGCTGCGACACGAACCCTGTTGCATTTTGCCTATCGAGGGCGAAGGCAGACCCCCCATCGCTTGCCGACATCCTCGACCGGCTATCGGAGCTCGAGGCCAAGGCTCGCCGATTTGCCCCGAAGACGCCGCAGACGAAGGACAAGTTCTTTACTCTTTGCTTCCAGGAGAAGACACTCCGCCAACTTCTATTCCTGAGGAGAACCCTCGAGTGGCGCAAGAGTCGCACCGACTGTTTTATTGCAGCCCTCGCCCTAGGTTGCCTTCATGGTGAGAGTCACCGAACGGAAATGTGCTTCAGCAATCGCATGCCAAGGACGATTAGCACGAAGCCATCCTACTCAGTTCGGTGGTGGGAGAAAAATGGCTGCCTTCCACCTGAGCGCGACGTTTTCCCTATTCTACGATCCGCGGCAAAGTACCGCTACGAATCTCCCTTGCCACGATTGAAGGGCCGTGTCGTCGAGGGCGACGTTCGGCGAGCAAGCACAATGCTCCGGCCCTACAGGGGGAGAGTAAAGCTGGTAATCACGTCACCCCCGTATCTTGACATCACCGATTATCACGAGGATCAGTGGCTCAGGCTCTGGCTTCTCGGGGGCCCCGGTAAACCGATCGCAGGCACGGGGAAAGATGACCGGCATCGCCGAATTGGGGCGTATTGGCAATTCTTACGTGAGGCCTGGGCGGGGGTAGCTCCACTTCTTCACGATTCTGCCCAGATCGTCATTCGCATCGGCGGCACAAGGTTAGGCGAGGAGGAGCTTCGCAGGGGATTGCTCGAATCCTTGATCTCGACGGGGCTGAAGTTCAAATTGGTTGAATCCCATCAGACCGACATCAAAAACAGTCAGAGGCGCATATTTCGGCCCGTGCCCTCCGTAGCCAACGTAGAACATGACTTCCGATTCAGGTTAGCCTAGTTTTCGCCAGGCCGCCTTCCCAGCGTTCAGGGGTGTTTCCACCGGCAGGCGGTGTGCTAACCGCTCCCCACCGCCTAGATTGACCCCCAAGGACAAGCTGCACGGTTTCCCGCCGCGATTCAACCCTGGCCTGCCCGCACATCGCCACATCGCCCTTCACCCTGATCACTGACCACTGAGCACTGTTACCCCCAGCTCCCTCAGCCTCTCCCCGCCATCCGGCACAATCCCGGACACCAAGCGGCAGCCCATCGCCTTCGCCATCAGCACTTGGCAAAAACCCTTCGCAACAACTCCATTTCGACGAAATCACCCATTTCCAACCACCTACAGGTCACAATTTCCACGGATTACTCCACCTGCAGGTCTTATTTCACGCACGCTCGCGATGCGACGATTTCGACCCTCAAAATTCCACCTGCGCGTCGTCACTTTCCGCCCATCCCTCCACCTGCAAGTCGTCAAATCCCCCCCGCCACGGTCCACGAACTCCCGTCCCTAGTCCCTACGTCCCTACTCCCTACTCCCTATTCCCTATTCCCTGTCTTTCTCACGGATACATCCGGTGCAGCATCCGCGGAAACGGAATCGTCTCCCGCACGTGGTCCAGCGCGCACACCCACGCCACCACGCGCTCAATGCCCATGCCGAAGCCCGCATGGGGCACGCTGCCGTAACGCCGCAAATCCAGATACCACTCGAACGCCTCGCGCGGCAATTTATGTTGTTCGATCCGCGCGCTCAGCAGCTCGTAGCTCGACACGCGCTGCGACCCTCCGATGATCTCGCCGTATCCCTCCGGCGCCAGCACGTCCACGCACAGCGCATACCGCGGGTCCTTCGCGTCGGGCTCCATGTAGAACGCCTTCACATCCGCTGGATAGCGATGCACCATCACGGGCTTCTCATACTGCGAGCTCAGCCAGGTCTCGTCCGGCGAGCCGAAGTCGTTTCCGTACTCGAACGGCGCCTCCAGCTTGCCTTCCTTGTATGCCTGGTTCAGCATCTCCGCTGCCTCGTCGTAGCGCAGCCGCACGAACGGCGGCTTGACCGACTCAAGCTTCGCCGTATCGCGCCCGATCGTCTTCAGCTCCGCCGCCCGGTTCTTCACGACGCTTTGCACGATGTGCGAGATGTAGTTTTCCGCCAGCTCCATCAGCCCCTCGAGGTCCATGAAGGCGACCTCCGGTTCCACCATCCAGAACTCCGTCAGGTGCCGCCGCGTCTTCGACTTTTCCGCGCGGAACGTCGGACCGAAGCTGTACACCTTGCCCAGCGCCAGCGCCGTCGCCTCCACGTAGAGCTGCCCGCTCTGCGTCAGGTACGCGGGCTCGCCGAAATAGTCCACCGGGAAAAGCGTCGATGTGCCCTCGCACGCGGCCGGCGTCAGAATCGGCGGATCGGTCCTGATAAACCCGTTGCTGTCGAAGTACTCGGCCGCCGCCCTCATGATCTCGGCGCGAATGCGCAGAATCGCCGATTGCCGCGGCGAGCGCACCCACAAGTGCCGCCGCTCCTGCAGAAAGTCCACGCCGTGTTCCTTCAGCGTGATCGGGTACGGGTCCGACTCCGGTACCCGCTGCACGACCTCGACGTTCTCCACGTCCAGCTCATACCCACCCGGCGCGCGCTGATCCGCCCGCACCTTCCCCGTGACGATCACGCTCGATTCCTGCGTGAGGCCCTTCAGCTTCTCAAATACCTCCGCCGTCACACTTTTGACGTGAGCTACTCCCTGGATCGATCCGGTCCCGTCACGAAAAATAGGAAACAGCAGCTTTCCGCTCTCACGCAGGTTATAAAGCCATCCGCGCAAGGTCACAAATTGCCCTTCGTGCCGGCCGATATCGGCAATCGTGGCAACAGGAGGGTTCGATTTGGATGTTTCATTGGTAGCTGCTGCGGTTTCTTCAGGCATCGTGTTTCCTTTTCAGGCGTTGGCTGGACCTTCCAGAATAACGCGCGTGGCAGTGGGCGGCGATGCTCCGCCATCCCTCCACAAGAATTTCGTGGCACGGGAATTTTTTTTGATCTGGACGACAAACGCCCTGGAAGCGCATCCTAGTTCTGTAAGGAGCGGCAATGACCGAACGGCCCGAGGCGAACGGCGAAGAGATGCACAAAACCCTGGCGGATGCCGACACCGCCGAGCGGTTCATTACCGAAAAGCATCTGGGCGAGCGCATCCGGAGGCTACGCCTCAAAAAATCGATGGGGCTTGTCGATCTGGGCAAGCACACTGGGCTTTCCGCCAGTTTTCTCTCGCAGCTCGAGACCGGTCGCGTGGTGCCCACGCTTCGCAATCTGGCGCGGATCGCCATGGTCTTCTCTAAGGACCTTTCGTATTTTTTCGAGACCGAGCCGGCGCCGATCTTCCGCGTGCATCGCAAAAAAGACCGCGTGCGCATGCCGCAAACCGGCGTCGAGCCGCCCACCTACACATTCGAGAGCCTGGGCTACATGGTTCCCGACCGGCACATGGATCCCTACCTCGCCGAGTTTGTCCCCCTACCAGAAGATGTGGAGCCTAAGGCGCACATGCACGCAGGATTCGAATTTCTCTTTGTGACCCACGGTGAGCTTGCGCTTCAGCACGGCGACCAGGAGACCATGTTAAGCCCGGGCGACGCAGTCTACTTTGACGCGGGAACGCCGCACTCGTACCGCTGCGCGGGCAGCAAACCGGCCGAAGCCATCATCGTCACCATGCAGCAGGCGCCAACAGACCATCCGAAGTCGCTGCGGCCGCAAGCCAGTGCCGCTCCTGCACGTCCGGCGCAGCCTGTCACGCCACCAAGAACCACGGCAACTTAAAAACAGATGTCAGCCGCTCAATGTTGAAGCCCATGGCACTGGCGCATCAGAAAACTGGCAAATACCTGGGAATTATTGGTCCGAGAACCGTGTCTTCGTTTCGGCGGCATGGTGAAATGGCGGCGGCGATCCGGGCGATAGCAACTCCTGCACATCGTTCACGAGCCACACGACTGTGTTCAAGAAAGCCTGATCGCGATGCTTTTTGAACACAGCGCCATTGATCTGCTCGACAAAGCCCCAAAGAATAACGTGCGTCTTTGCGTCGCTGATTGCTAGGCGGATTTGTGGCCAAGCTAGGCCTCCCCCTTCCACAAAGCGGATCGAGAAGATGAGATCGGCGTCCTTGGGATTGAGAACGAGTTCGTAGTGGCCCCACTGCTTCATGTCGGCGTAGAATTCGTTGTAAGCGCGCTCGGGCCCTCCGCTATAGACGGAAGGGAAGGCGAGTACATCGCCCAGATCGAAAGAAACAAAAACCTTCTTACAATTGAGGAGCGGTGTCGGTACCGGGGCGTTCGCGGTATTTATTCCCTTGGCGGAAGAACTCAGCTGATTGAATCCTGCGAAGCTGACAGGTCCAAATATGAGAAGCGCCAACAGCGGGATCAAGCGCAAAGTTGCTCGAAACAAGAGTGCTCTCCGTGATGCGCAAACCATCATTTCTATTATGGTCTCTTGGACGCCGCAATTGTGCAGGCCGGCGCCGCTTCGCAAGAAAATCTTCCGAGGATCACTCCGAGACTACTTCCCCGCGCGATTCAACTCCCCGTACGTGGGGTAAGGAGCAGGTTCGGCGCTCGTAGGCATGGCAGCCAGCGTCTTCAGATCTGCCTGCACCTGCGCCCACGCCTTGCGATTCCGCTTGGTCGTGATCGGCGCGCTGGGATCGGAATAATACGCCTGCACGTCGCTCCTGATGCTGGGTGGAGTCGGCTGATCCGGATTGCGCGTCAGGCGGTGTAGAAGCTCTGCGTACGTCTGGTCCGTAAGCGAATAACCACCGGGCTTGACCACCTGACCCGTGTCCAGGTCGCGATTCGGCAATGGATGCTTTGCATCCGGCGGACCCAGTGTAGCCGTGGAACTCGTAGCGCTCGCGGGGAGTGGCTGCCGCGCCTCGGTCGGCGTAAACAGTGCCAACCGCTCCCGCAGCACGGTGGTCGCCGAAACCACGCTGTGCATGTAGTCCGCTTCAGCAGCCTCGCTGGGGCCCTTCACCGCGACCATCGCCAGTGGACCCACCTTGGGCAGCACCCACAGCACGCCGGCAATAAGATGTGTTTCCACGCCGGGTTTCTTGCGATATGCGGCCCAATCGTAGAGCGTTGCCGCTTCGGCAGATTCCTTCTCGATCTCAACGGCATCGGGCGTGTCCAGTTCCGGCGGCTCATCATTCCGGTGCAGCAGCGCCAGCGCGTAAGCAACGCGAGGAATCAGCTTCCTTGTTGCAGTGGAGTAGGACTGGACATTGAAGTATTGGCGTGCTTTATTGTTGTCAATTTGCTGGGTCAGGCCGTAGGTCTCGTAATAAGCCAGCGCCAACTGGTGTTGCGGAACCCGGAGCCCGATATGGCGCAGGTAAGCCAGTGGCGCCAGCCGGTGCTTCGTAATCTGGTCGATGTCGAACGCAAACTCCACCTGCACATGCTGGTGCCTGCCCTGCGCATAGTTCACGTTCTGCCCGTAGCGCTTCGCCAGCTTGGGAAACTCTAGCGCCACCGCGCGGTTCGTTGCCTGCGAGTGTCCAATGGAATCGCCGATGTAGTGCGACAGCGCGCCCACGGCAAAGGCCAGCTCATTGGCGTTGTGCGCGTTGCGAAAGAGCGCCAGAACAAAGTCGCCCGTGCGCACGTAGTGAGTCAGGTCCGAGAAGAAACCGTCACCAAAGGGGTAATAGCCCATGTCCTGAATCACGCATCCGCCGTAAGCGTACGCGCGCGCCCGGTCCAGATCGGCTGGCGTCAGATTCGGATAACGGCTTTTCAGCAGGGGAACAATCGAATCCTGCCAGGTCAGGTCGATGAGCTGCTCGTGAGTGAGCAGAGAATACGCGCTCGCCTGCTTGGGCCAACTGCCCGACAGGAGCAAGAAAAGCAACGCAACAGCACGAAGGCAGCTTGAGCGTATCGTCATAGATCCGAACGAAACACCGCCTGAGATGGAATGAATGGGAAAGGTCCGATTTCGCCTCTATTCTATGCGAATTTTTCCCCGCCTCCGCTGTTTTCTTAATCCCTCAGTCCTATAGCCCCTCAGCCCGCCGGGCAAAGACGGGTGCCTCTTCCACTGACTGTAGTTCCGGCCCGGTGATATGATCGCGCGCAAAAGCCCGAACGTTCTCGATGGCGGTTGCGAGCTCACCCCATTTGTCCGTCAGGCCAGACAACATCGGATATGCGGCCAAAATGCGGCGGAGTGCACTCAGGCATCTGCGATCGCACCATACGTCGATCGGCGACTGATGTACGGAGAAAAATCGGGAACAGTTCTCGATCACCCCCGATTCCTTACTCCCTACCGCCTACTCCCTGCTTCTATCATCCTGTCCAGAGCCACTCTCGCCCAGTGCTTCACCTCGGCCTTCACCTGCACGCAGTTCACCACGCGCCCCTCCACCAGGTTTTCGAGCGCCCACGCCAGGTGCTGCGGGCTGATCCGGTACATCGTTGTGCACAGGCAGCCCGTGTCGTCCAACGTGATGATCTTCTTTCCCTCGGGGGCAAACCGCCGCGCCAGCCGGTTCACCAGGTGAATCTCCGTGCCGATGGCGAACATCGATCCCTCGGGCGCCTGCTCCACCAGCGCGATCAACTGCTCGGTCGACCCCAGCGCGTCCGCCTTCTGGCACACCTCGTACCGGCACTCCGGGTGCACAATCACCCGAATATCCGGATACTTTGCTCGTACCTGATCCACATGGATGGGCAAAAAGCGTTGATGTACGGCGCAGTGGCCCTTCCACAGCAGCATCCGGCTAGCGGCCAGTCGCTCCTTGGTTTGCCCGCCCTGAATCGCCCACGGATCCCAAACCGCCATCTCCTCCAACGGAATCCCCATGGCATGGCCCGTGTTCCGCCCCAGGTGCTGGTCCGGCAAAAACAGAATCCGCTTGCCCCGTGCAAATCCCCACTGGAGCGCCGCCCTCGCGCTTGACGACGTGCACACCAACCCTCCCCGCTCGCCGCAGAACGCCTTGATCGCCGCCGTCGAGTTGATATAGGTGACCGGTACAAACTCGTCCGAAAGGTGAAGGCGCGTGAGCACATCCCAGCAGTCTTCCACCTGCCCGATCTCCGCCATATCCGCCATCGAGCAGCCGGCGTTCAGGTCCGGCAGGATCACCTGCTGCCCCTCCCGCGCCAGAATATCCGCGCTCTCCGCCATAAAGTGCACGCCGCAGAAGACGATGTACTTGGCGCTCGTCGCCGCTGCGGTCTTCGCGAGTTTGTAGCTGTCTCCCGTAAAATCTGCGAACCGCACCACCTCGTCGCGCTGGTAGTGGTGGCCCAGAATCACCGCCGTCGCGCCCAGCCGCGCACGCGCCTCTGCAATCCGGCCGTCCATCGAGTGGTCGGGCAGAGCCAGATAGTTTTCCAGAGTGCACGTTTCACTCGCCTGCGCCGCAGGCGCTTTCGTATCGTCAAGAACCAGGGTCACAATATTCCGCCTTCAGTCCGCCGCGGCGGACGGGGATGTTGAAAGCAACCGGCTGCAGTGGATGCGCTGGCCTCCTCAGCTTTCGATCCGTGCCTCCTTTCACCGGCAGGCACTCGTCCGGAACCTGAAGAACCCCCATCCACGGGGTTGTTGCAGCCCTTTCCCATGAGATGCGCCGAAGAACCGGCAGATGCAGTCGCGCCTGCCCCTTTTTCTGCCATCCCATCTATCTATATTTTAACGCGAATGAAAAACTGATCAAGCGCACCGGAAATGTGAGCCGGATTCGTGAAGGATTCGGGGAAATGGGCCGGTTTGGACAAATCAGATTTTCTGATTGCCCTATATCTGCAACAAACCTCCGCACCGGCGCTGAAACCCTCGCTACAGCGGTGTGAAAGCAGTCGCCCGAGTCCTGGCGCGCAATCTGGATTCTCGAACCCCCTCAAAGCGTCGAGTTCGGGTGAGCCGGTCGATCTTACGCCTGAGAAGCGCAGCCGGTCGCGCCGGTACTCGCGCCGGAGTGCTCGCATCGCACCCATTGCTCTGCGTTTGTTCGCGCCGCGCGCTGGCAGGTATCATGGTCCTTCATGGGATCTCCGCCGCCAATTCAGCTCGCCACGCTGGGCATGTGGGACACGATGCTCCTTATGGTGCTGGCGCTCGTGGTTTTCGGGCCGCGCCGCCTGCCCATGATCGGCCGCCAGCTCGGCAAGCTCATGTACGAGTTCCGCAAGGCCTCCAACGACTTCAAATTCCAGATGGAAGAAGAGTTGCGCAACGCCGAAGAGGCCGACCGCCGCCAGAAAGAAGAGGAAGAGCGGAAGCGCGCCATCGCCGCCGCCCCGCCGCAGCCGCAATTGGAGCAGACAGCCGCGCAAACAGCGGAGCCCGCCACCGCCGCGCCGGAATCAACCGCACCCGCGCCCGCCGCCGACGTGAGCCCTTATCCCCGCGAATCCTCTTACCCCGATTTCGCCGCCGAAGCACCGCAGGCCGAAGAAACGAATCGACAAAACGCGGAAGCAACTCATTCAGAAGAAGCCGCCTCGCCTTCCACTGAAATAACCTCGGAGCTACCCGCTGAACCAGTCGCCCCGCCCGCCGCCGAAACGGACACCTCTCTGCCCGCCGAACCAACCGTCCCGCGCATCCAGCCGCCCTCCACCGGCGAGACCGTCGTCGCCGACCGTCCCGGCCAGCAACCCCAGCCAAATGAGCCTTTCGCCCCCCCGCTGCGCGACCCCGGCAAAGCCACGGAGAGCGTCACGCCTGAAGTCGAAAGATCGGAGCCGGCAGCCCACCATGGTTGATCCGCAGGATGCCATCGAAAAGGCTCGCAAAGCCGTCACCGAGCGCGCAGAGCTCCCCGGCATGAGCCTCATGGAGCACCTCGAGGAGCTGCGCAAGCGCATCGTCCACTCCGCCATCTATCTTGCCGTCGGATTCGTCGTCGCCTACGTCTTCCATGAGCGTCTCTATGGCTTGGTCCAGGCTCCGCTCGACAAACTCGGCATCAAGCTGAACTATACCCACCCGATGGATCCACTCAACCTCTACCTGCAGGTTTCCCTTATCGGCGGAGCCATTCTCGCGTCGCCCTTCATCCTCTATCAGGTTTGGCTCTTCATCGCGCCGGGCCTCTACCACAAAGAGAAGCGCTTCGTCGTGCCCTTCATGTCCGCAACCGTCGGGCTGTTCCTTGCCGGCGCGGCCTTCGGCTACTTCTTTGTTCTTCCCGGCGCACTCAAGATTCTGATCCTCGGTTTTGGCAGCAAGTTCAACCCCATTGTCACCATCGAGGAGTACACCGGGTTTTTCCTTTCCATCATTCTGGGCCTGGGCGTGAGCTTCGAGCTGCCCATCCTGATCTTCTTTCTTGCACTGTTCGGGATCGTGAGCCCCAAATTCCTCTGGAAGAATATCCGCTACGCCATTCTGGCCGTGTTTCTTGTCGCGGCCATCATCTGCCCCAGCCCCGATCCCGGCACCATGTGCATTTATGCGGTTCCCATGCTGGCCCTTTACCTTGTCGGCATCGGTGTCGCCTGGTGGGTTCACCCGGCGCGCAAAAAGAAAAAGGAGGCCGCGGGGTGATTTTTTCCTTGCTCGGAAAGCGAGTTGAAGCACGAGCCCTGGGTGCCCCATCCTTGCCGCGCCTTTGTTTTTGCGGCAAGGGTGGGATAGCGCAGCTCTCGATCTTCCTTGTCGCGCTCCTCACTACCCCTATCGCCGCGCCCGCCCAGCACCCTTCGGCAGGCTCAGGGCAGGCTTTCGACGGCGCCAAATCCTACGAGTACGCGCGCGAGTTCGCCGCCATCGGTCCGCGCTGGCCCACCGGCCCCGGCCACATCAAGGCCGAGGATTTCCTCCGCTCCCACTTCCAGCGCGACCACGATCAGCTCGAACAGGACACCTTCACCGCCGACACTCCCATCGGCCCCGTGCCCATGTGCAACTTCATCGTGCGCCTCCCAGGCACAAAGCCCGGCGCCATCGTCCTCGCCACGCACTACGAGACCAACTACCCGCTGCGCAACATCAACTTCGTCGGCGCCAACGACGGAGCCTCCACCACAGGGCTCCTGATGGCTATCGCCGACCGCCTTCGCGCCGAAGCTGCCGGCTCGCCCGGCAAAAAGCTCGCCGGCTACTCCGTTTGGCTCGTCTTCTTTGACGGCGAAGAAGCCATTCAGCAGTGGTCGGCCTCCGACTCCACATACGGCAGCCGCCATCTGGCCGCCAAGTGGGGACGCGACGGAACCCTCAGCCAGATCAAGGCCTTCCTCCTCGCCGACATGATCGGCGACAAAGACCTCGACATTCAGCGCGACACGAACTCCACCGCATGGCTGGTTTCGCTGGTCGCCGAGGCGGCGAAGAAGTTCGGTTACCAGCGCTACTTTTTCCAGCAGGAGATGGACGTTCAGGACGACCACCTGGCTTTTGTCGAGCGCGGCGTGCCGTCGATTGACATTATCGACCTCGACTACGGGCCCAACAACAGCTACCACCACACGGCGCAGGACACGATGGATAAGATCAGCGCCCACAGTTTAACGATCGACGGAGACGTGTTCCTGGAGACCATCCGCCTGATCGATCAGAAATGAGCCCTCAGCTCTCAGCCGACAGCTCTCAGCAATTCTCGGCTGGATGAACCACCGAGGTTCGCTACTGCCCGGAAGAGCTGAAAGCTGAGGGCTGAAGGCTGAAGGCTGATAGCTGAACAAGGAGCGGCAAGTGTCTCAGGTAGAAATCGGCATCATCGGCGGCAGCGGGCTTTACTCCATGCCCGGATTCACCAACGTCCACGAGGAGCGCGTCGAAACGCCCTTTGGCTCGCCCTCCGACGCTTTTGTCCTCGGCGAACTCGAAGGCCGCAAGGTCGCTTTCCTGGCGCGCCACGGCCGCGGCCATCGCATTCTGCCCTCCGAGCTCAACTTCCGCGCCAACATCTATGCCTTCAAGAAGCTCGGCGTCGAACGCATCGTCTCCATTTCTGCCGTCGGCTCGCTCAAGGAAGAGCATAAGCCAACCGATTTCGTGATTCCCGATCAGTTCATCGACCGCACCTTCCATCGCATCTCGACCTTTTTCGGCGACGGTATCGTCGGCCACGTCGCCTTCGGCGATCCT
Source organism: Occallatibacter sp. (assembly GCA_049522315.1). Lineage (GTDB taxonomy): Bacteria > Acidobacteriota > Terriglobia > Terriglobales > Acidobacteriaceae > Telmatobacter. The sequence goes on along the minus strand of JBEKNY010000009.1, from coordinate 38,902 downwards.
GTCTGCGCGACCGTCGCCAAAGCCGCGGCCGATGCCTGCGCCACAGTAGGCGTCGTCGGCAAGCTCGGCGGCACCTACGTTTGCATGGAGGGCCCGCAGTTCTCCACCAGGGCCGAATCGAATCTCTATCGCAGTTGGGGCGCCGACGTCATCGGCATGACCAACCTGCAGGAGGCCAAGCTCGCCCGCGAAGCCGAGATATGCTACGCCACCATCGCCATGGTCACCGACTACGACTGCTGGCGCGAGGGCCACGACGCGGTCACGATCGAAGAAATCGTCGCCGTCCTCCACCAGAACGCCGACAACGCCGCCAAGGTAGTGAAAGCCGCCGTCGCCGCCTTGCCGCCCACTTCGACCGTCGCCCGCACCTGCGCCTGCGCTTCGGCGGCAAAGTACGCCGTGCTCACGCAGCCAGACGCGATTCCCGATGCGGCGAAGGAGCGCCTCAAGCTGCTCTTCGGCAAATACCTTGGCTGGTAGAGCGCCCACTGACGTGCCAACACGCTAATTTGCTGACTCGCTAACTCGCTGACCCGCTGAGTTGCTATTCTTACTGACGAAAGAAGAAACAAAAACAATGTCCATCACCGTCGTCGGCAGCGTCGCTTACGATTCCATTGAAACCCCCGCCGGCCGCCGCGAGCGCTGCCTCGGCGGCGCTGCCACCTACTTTTCTCTCGCCGCCAGCTTTTTTACCAGCGTGCGCGTCATTGCCGTGGTGGGCGAGGATTTTGGTCCGGAGCAGGAGGCCGTCTTTACCAGGAAAAGCATCGACACGCGCGGCATCGAGCACACCCCCGGCAAGAGCTTCTTCTGGGAAGGCTCCTACCTCGAAAATTTGAACGAAGCCAAAACTCATTCGACCGAGCTCAACGTCTTCGCCTCCTTCGAGCCCAAAATCCCTGACGCCTACCGCGACTCCGAATTCCTCTTCCTCGCCAACATCGACCCCGTTCTGCAGCGCCGCGTGCGCGATGCGATGCCCGCCGTGAAACTCGTCGCCGGCGACACCATGAATTACTGGATCCAGGACCATCGCCCAGCCCTCCTTGAAGTTCTCAAGGGTCTCGACATTCTCCTCATCAACGACACCGAGGCCCGCATGCTGGCCGGCAACAGCAACCTCGTGCAGGCCGCGCGCGGAGTCATCGCCCTCGGCCCGCGCACGCTGGTCGTCAAGCACGGTGAGTACGGCGCGACGTTGTTCCACACCTCGAATCCAAAAGGTCGAGGTACGGAACTCCGCACCTTTCGGGCTCCGGCTCTCCCACTCAAAGAAGTCATCGATCCCACCGGCGCAGGCGACAGCTTTGCCGGCGGCTTCTTCGGTTATCTGGCCTCGCAACCCGATCTCACGCCTGCCGGCTGGCGCCTCGCCATGTTTTACGGAGGCGTCATGGGCTCCTTCGCTTGTGAGCGCTTCGGCACGGAGCGCCTGCAGGAGCTCTCGCGCCCCGAGATCGACACGCGCTTCAACCTCCTTCGCGAGATCACGCACATTGACTGAGAGAAGCATCTCGAATGCGGAAGGCTGGGCCGTTCTGGCCTTCTGCATGGTGGCCTCGACGGTCGCCATTTTCTGGAGCTGGCGCCACGGCGCGATGCTCAACTATGGCGACGCCGTTGCTCATCTTCACATCGCACGCCGCGTCTTCGATTCGCGTACGCCGCGCTTCTCGCAACTCGGCTCGGTATGGCTGCCGCTACCGCACATTCTGCTCATTCCCTTCGTGCAGAACTACGAATGGTGGGCCACCGGCCTTGCAGGCGTCCTTCCATCGGCGCTGGCCTACATCGCCTCCTGCGCCGGCATCTATCGCCTGGCGCGGCGCTGGCTCAACCCCGCTGCGGCCGCGCTCGCGCTCGTCTTCTTCGCCCTCAATCCCAGCCTCCTCTATCTGCAAACCACGGCCATGACCGAGCCGCTCTTCCTCTGTGAAGTGATCTGGATCGTGGTCTGGATGGTTGAGTGGCGCGCCGCACTCGACCAGGAGACGGAAGCCGCCAGTTACACGCTGCCTCCCGGCTCATCCGCTCATCCCGGCCTCCGCCGTCCCATTGCTCCCGCCTCCCGCCAGCGTTTGCGGATTCCCCTGCGTATCTTTGAAGCGCCCGGTCCGCGCCGCGGCGCCTGGCTCGGCAATCCACTTGCTCCGCCCGCTCCGCGCACAAACGTCGTCATCGCACAAACCACGCGCCTGCAAGCCTGCATCGCCGCCGCCCTCATCGCCGCCATCTTCACCCGCTACGACGGCTGGATCATCGCCCTGCTCGCATGGTCCGGCATCGGCCTCACGCTGCTCAGGCGCGCCGCTGCGGGCGAGCGCGGCCACCTCGCTTCGCCTGCCTTCTGGCTCGCGAGCCTCGCCGTTGTCGCAGCGCCCATCCTGTGGTTCGTCTACAACTCTGTCGGCTTCGGCGACTGGCTCTACTTCGCGCGCGGGCCTTACTCTGCCCATGCCATCGAGCTCCGCACCTCCGCGCTGGGTTCGCTGTCGCATCCCGGCTGGCACAATCCCTGGGTTGCGCTTCTGTATTACCTGAAAGTCTCCGCGCTCGACTCCACCGCCGCACACGCTTGGGGCAATGCCTGGGGCAACATCGTCCTCGCCCTGGCCGCGCTCGCATCGGCCGCCGCCCTGATCGCAAAAGCAACTGCCGATCGCAGCCGCGCCTCGGCCTGGATTCTGCTGCTCTGGCTGCCCGTTCCCTTCTACACGTGGTCCGTCGCCTACGGATCGGTCCCCATCTTCTTCCCCGCGTGGTGGCCCTACACCTGGTACAACACGCGCTACGGCCTCGAGCTGCTCCCCGCTCTCGCGCTCGGTGTCGGCTTTGCGGCTCAGTTTGCCGAAAACGCTTTGCGCCAGCTCAAGCTCTCGCGCCTCAGGCCGCTTTTGCCTCGCTTCGCCCCGTTCCTGCCCCGCATCGCCTTCGTTTTTCTCTTTGCGCTCGCTGGCCTCAACGTCTATCTGCTTCTGCGCGCCGATCCCATTGTCTATGTCGAGAGCACCAGGAACGCTGACGCGCGCCAGCCCTACGACGACGCCATTCCGCCAGCCTTGCAGTCGCTGCTCACTGTCTTTCCGCGCGTCCCCGTGCTCATGAACACATCCATGTATCCCGAGATCGTCGCCTACACCGGCATTCCTCTCCGCCAGACCATCAACGAGAGCGACCTCGGGATCTTTCGCGCCGCATTGGCCGCGCCCTCTGCCCACGCCGCCATCGTCCTCGCTTTCGACGGCGACGAGGTCGACCAGGCAGTTAAGAAACATCCTGAAGGCCTCATGCCGGTCGGTTTCTATGAGGCTCCAGGACAGCCGTCGGCGACGATGTATCTTTCGTCAACCTGGATCAACCGAATGCAGCCTTCGCTGGGGATTCCGAACCCGTAAGGCATTTCTCCCCATCCTCAAGAGTGCCCAATTCTCCAGAAGGTTGCCGCTCCCTGGGGTTCGCGTCAACTTTGCGGTCTTGAATCCCATACACCATGGGGAGAAATGCATTAGCTCCCCGCAACAGCTCGTCCCGCTCTCGCTCAACAAGCAGGCATCGCCGGTGTTAGCATCGGGCAAGGAACAACGGTTTTCTCACCTTCCGCGATCCGGAGGAAGATTGATTCCATTCACCAAGGCCCACGCCTGCGGCAACGATTTCCTGATCGTCCCTGAACAGGCCGCGGCAAACCACGATCACGCCGCTCTCACGCGCCGTCTCTGCGACCACCATACAGGCATCGGCGCCGACGGAGTCGAATTCTTCGCCTGGAACAACAAATCCGGGACTGGCTCGCGCTCCGGCCGTATCCGCCTCCACAACGCTGACGGATCCATCGCCGAGATCAGCGGCAACGGCACGCGCTGCGTGGCCGCGTGGATGGCTGAGGCTCTCGGCTCGAAGCCCGGTGACGCGCTGGAGATCGCCACCGATGCAGGTCTCCGCGTCTGCCGCATTGTCAGTGTGCGCAAGGACGAGGAATTCACCGTCGAAGTCACGGCCGGCATGGGCGTACCCCGGTTTGTGCCACACACGCTTAAGCTTATCGATGGCGTTGAGGTAGTCGGCGTCGAAGTCACAACCGGCAACCCTCATTTCGTACTCCTCGTCGACAACCCGGAATTCACCGCATCCGGCCGCACCTGGACCTCGATCGGTCAGGAAATCTGCGCTCATCGCGATTTCCCCCATCAGACCAACGTCGAGTTTGTGCGCATCCTGGGCGACCGCGAGATCGAAATTCGTATCTTCGAGCGCGGCGTGGGTCCCACCACCTCCTCGGGCACCGGCAGTTCCGCCGCGGCTACCGCCGCGCTCGCCTTGCGCCGCTGCATCTCGCCGCTCACGGTGGTTGCGCCCGGCGGCGCACAGACCGTTGCATGGGACGGCCCCGGCAAGGAACTGTTCCTTACCGGTCCGGCTACGCTCATTGCCCGCGGAGAGGCTTGGTGAGATGGCGCGACTGCTGAAACCGCCCCCTGTCGCTCCCGGCGCAGCTATCGGCATCGTCGCTCCGGCCTCCCCGGCGCCGCCCGATCGCGTCGATCTCGGCCTGGCGGCCCTGCGCGATCTCGGGTTCGCACCCAAACTCGCCCCCAACGCGCGCCAAAGCGCTCCGCTCTACTTCGCCGGAACCCCGGAGCAGCGCCTTGCCGATCTCCACGCGGCCTTCGCCGACCCAAGTACCGCCGCCGTCATGACTCTGCGCGGCGGCTACGGATCCAACTACCTGCTCAAGGGCCTTGACCTCGAAACCATCGCCGCCCATCCCAAGCCCTTCTTTGCCTACAGCGATCTCACTGGCCTCCAGCTTCGCCTCCTCGATGAGATCGGTCTGCCCGCTTTTCATGGCCCCATGCTCGCCGCGGATTTCCATCTCCCCAACGGAGTTCATCTCGATAGTTTCCGCGCCGCGCTCGCCGGCGAGCCATACGCCGTCGGCCCCGCGGAAGGCCTTCGCATTCTCAAGCCCGGCAAGGCACAAACTACGGTGCGCGGCGCTCTCTACGGCGGCTGCCTCAGCATTCTCGCCTCGCTGCTTGGCACGCCCTGGGAGCCATGCACCGAAGGCACGCTGTTGTTTCTCGAGGATACTGGCGCCAAGCCTTACCAGATCGATCGCATGATCTGGCAATTGCGCTCGGCCAGAAAGCTCGACGGCGTCATCGGCATCGTCTTCGGCGAGATGCTCGATTGCGTCTCGCCCGGCGCGCCGCCCGGCCTGCTCGAAGATGCGATTCTCAGCGCCCTTAACGGTCTCGACGTGCCCATCGCCATTGGCCTGCGCTCGGGCCACGTCTCGCGCGAGAACGTCACGCTCACCTTCGGCGTCGAAGCCGAGTTGACCGTCGCCGCCGAAGCCCGCCTCAATCTGCTCGAACCGGCGGTGGCCAGGTGACCGGATCTTCCCGCCACATCCACTTTAGCGGCATTTGCGGCACCGCCATGGCCTCCCTGGCCGGCCTGCTGCAGCTCCAGGGCCATCGCATCACCGGCTCCGATAAGGCCGCCTATCCGCCCATGAGCGATCTGCTCCGCTCGCTCGGCATCCCGGTCATGGAGCCTTACTCTGAATCGAATCTCTCGCCCGCACCCGATCTCGTCGTCATCGGTAACGCGCTCTCGCGCGGCAACCCCGAGGTCGAACGCGTCCTCGACGAGCGCATTCCCTTCACCTCCATGGCCGCGCTTCTGCGCGAAGAGTTCCTTAAAGGCCGCTCGCCGCTCGTCGTCGCCGGAACCCACGGCAAGACCACCACTACCAGCATGTTGGCCTGGATCTACCAGGTCGCCGCGCGCGAAAATCCCTCTCTCGAACCCTCCTTCCTCATCGGCGGCGTGGCGGAGAACTTCGGCGCCAGTTTCCAACTTCGCCCCACGCGCTCCTTCATCGTCGAGGGCGACGAGTACGACACCGCCTTCTTCGACAAAGGCCCCAAATTCCTCCATTACTTCCCCGACGCGCTCATCCTCACCCACGTCGAGTTCGACCACGCCGACATCTACGCCGATCTCGACCAAGTCAAGACTGCCTTCAAGCGGCTCGTCAATCTCGTCCCGCGCCGCGGCCTCATCGTCGCCTACGACGGCAGCCCCAACGTCACCGACTGCGTCAGCCGCGCCTTCTGCCCCGTCGAGCGCTACGGCTTCACCGAAAACGCCGACTGGCAAATCCGCAATCTCCGCCATGAAAGCGGCTGTGTGCGGTGGCAAGTTCTTCGCTCCGCTGCCGCATGGGGCGAGTTCGGCATGCACCTCGCCGGCGAGCACAACGCCCTCAACGCTACGGCCGCCGCGGCTCTCGCCGCCGGCCAGGGCATTCCCGTCGAATCGATTACTGAAGCCCTGTCCACCTTCAAGAGCGTCAAGCGCCGCCTCGAAGTCCGAGAGGAGATCAACGGTATTACCCTCATTGAAGACTTCGCCCACCACCCAACGGCTATCCGCGAGACCCTCCGCACCCTGCGCGCCATCTACCCCGGTGCGCGCCTATGGGCCATCCTCGAGCCGCGCTCGAACACTCTTCGCCGCAAGGTGCTCGCTGGCGATCTCGTCCAGAGCCTCCGCCTCGCCGATCGCGCTGTCCTTGCCGACGTCTATCAGCAGCAGCGCATCCCCGAGGCCGAGCGCCTGCATCCGGAAGACGTCGTCCGCGCGCTTAACGATGCGGGCACGCCCACCGAACTCCACGCCGACGCCGACGCCATCGTCGCCGCCATCGCGCCACAACTCGCCCCCGGCGATGTCGTCGCCATCCTTTCGAACGGCGGCTTCGACGGCATCTACCAGAAGCTTCCCGCGCGCCTGCGCGAGCGCTTTCCCGAGGCCGGCGCGTAAGATCAAGAGGCACGCATGATCTGGTCTCTCATCTTCATCACCAGCATGGTTCTGACGGGCATTCCCACGGCCCTCCTCTTCATTCCCTGGTGCTGGCTCACGGGCAACGTGCTCCCGCTCTACAAGGCCACGCGCTTCATGCTCTCCTCGAGTTGCCGTTTGGCCGGCGTGCGCCTCCGCGTCGAAGGCCTCGACCGCATCCCCCGCGACCGGGCGTGCATCTACATGTCGAACCACGTTTCCAACCTCGACCCGCCCGCGCTCATCTCGCTCATCCCCGGCCGTACCTCCGCATTCATGAAACGATCTCTCATGGAGTTGCCCATCCTCGGCACCGGCTTCCGTCAAGGAGAGTTCATCGCTGTCGACCGCACCGGCAATCCCGCCGACGCGCAGCGCAGCGTAGCCGAAGCCAGGCGCGTCCTCGCGAAGGGCGTTCATATCACCACGTTTGTCGAGGGCACCCGCTCGCCCGACGGCCGCATGTTGCCCTTCAAGAAAGGCCCGTTCTTCCTCGCCATGGCCTCCGGCGCTCCGTGCATCCCCGTCTCAATTCACGGCACGGAAACGATCCTGCGAAAGGGCAGCCTGCGTATCCATCCCGGCGAGGCCAACGTCCTCTTTCACGAGCCCATCGATCCTGCCAACTTTACCTCGCGCGACGAACTCATGCGCGCCGTCCGCGCCGCCATCGCCTCCGGCCTACCTGAGTGGATGCGCGCGTAGTTCGCAAACGCCTCGGTCGCACTCGAACTCCCGACCCAGCACGAAGGAAACTGACCCTTGACCCCTGATCCCTGACCCCTGTTAATGCGATACTCTCCCATGAACGCGCTTACTCACTTCCCATGATCGTCTCGCTCCTCGTCTTCGTCGTGATTCTCGTGCTCGCCTTGCCCGCGGCGATCGTCCTCTTTCCGTTCACGCTGCTCACCGGCAACGTGAACCCGCTCTACTTCACCGGCTGTTGGATTGCCCGTACTGCGATCCGAGTGGCTGGCATCCGCCTGCGTATCGAAGGCTGCGAGCACATCCCTGTCGGCCGCGCCTGTATCTTCATGGCTAACCACGTCTCCAACCTCGATGCGCCCGCCCTCATTTCGCATCTCCCCGGACGCACTTCAGTCCTTTTGAAGCGGCCCCTGATGAAGCTTCCCATCCTCGGCTATGCCTTCAAGCTCGGCGGCTTCATTCCGGTCGACCGCACCGGCGACGCGATGGAAGCGCAGCTCGCCGTGGCTGAAGCAGAGCGCGTTCTCGCCCGCGGTCTGCACATCACCACATTTATTGAAGGCACCCGCTCACCCGACGGCCGCATGTTGCCCTTCAAGAAAGGCCCCTTTTTCCTCGCCAAGGACTCAGGCGCGCCCTGTATTCCCGTCTCAATTTATGGAAGCGAGAAGATCCTTCCCTGGGGTAGCCTAAGCATCCACCCAGGAGCTGTTCACATCGTCTTTCACCCACTGCTCGACCCCGCCAACTATGCAACGCGCGACGAACTCTCCGACGCCGTCCGCGCCGCCATGGCATCCGCTCTGCCGGAATGGATGAGGAGTTGATTGCCCTACGGCTCTACAACCGCGTTATATCCGTCGTCCAGCAGCCTTCTGGACATGCGGTTGGCGTCGTCGCGGGTGGCGAACGGCCCGATCCGCACATGGATCAGGCCATCCGCAGGCTCGCGCCGCGCCGTCACCGCGTAGCCGCGTTTGCGCAGCGCACCAACCAGCACGTCGGCGTCCTCTTCGTGCGAGACCGCCGCAACTTGTACCAGGTATGGAATCGCGGCCGAGGGCAGCGCCGGATGCACATTTGGCGCAGCCGCTCCCTGCGCCGGTTGCGGTGCGTTGGCCGCGGCAGGAAAAGCGGGCTTCACCTGCGACTGCGCCGGAGCTGCCGCTGCGGGTGCGCCTGCTGCTTGACTCGGCTGCCCCGCGCTCGCCGGCGTCCCTCCCGGGCTAGTGTCGCCATTCGCAGTGGTCCCCGTCGCGGCATCGCTCCCCGGCGCTGGCTGCGGCGCCGGCGCCTGCGCCTCCGCTGAAGGCTTGGGAATCGATCCGCTTGCCTGCAATGGCTCCTGGTCCGGAGCGGCCGTTTGCGCGGCAGGGTGCGCGGCGGCCGCCGCCGCAGTCGCGGAAACACGATGCCCCAACGCGTACCCCAGCCCAAAGCACAGCCCGCACAGGAGGACCAGGCCAACGAAGATCCCCAGCAGCGCGCCCGCCCCGAGCGTCAGCTCGGTATCGCGCCCGCGCGCCTCGCGCTCCGGTTCCTCGTCGTCGAAATATCCCCGCATGTGCCGCCTTTATACGCTTCGCCTCGGTCTCTTTCTGAGTTAAGTCCGCGGCCGGGCATAGCCTCCCGCTGAACCGGAAGCAGCTTTCGTTGCTTGCAGCGGCGAGCCCTGAAAACCGAAAGCCGATGGCTGCAGGCTTTGCCCTTACGGCTGCTCCGATGCCTGCTTCGCTGCGGCTAAGGACTTGTTCAGCAGCGACATCATTTCGAGGGGCAACGGGAAAACAATCGTTGTGTTCTTCTCTACTCCGATGTCGGCTAATGTCTGCAGATAGCGCAATTGCAGGGTCATGGGTTGCGTGGCCATCAACGCGGCCGCATCCACCAGTCTTTGCGCGGCGGCGAATTCACCCTCGGCGTGGATAATCTTCGAGCGCTTCTCGCGCTCTGCCTCAGCCTGTTTCGCAATGGCGCGCAGCATCTGCTCCGGCAGATCCACTTGCTTCACTTCCACCGAAACTACCTTGACCCCGAATGGCTCGGTGCGCTGGTCAATAATGCTTTGGATGCGCAAATTGAGCTTGTCGCGATGGCTCAGAAGCTCGTCCAACTCCACTTCGCCCAGCACCGAGCGCAATGTCGTCTGCGCGAACTGCGAGGTCTGGTATACGTAGTTGGCCACTTTGATGGCTGCGTCGTTGGGATTCACCACGTACAGCGTCACCACTGCGTTCACCTTCAGCGTGACGTTGTCGCGGGTGATGATGTCCTGGGGCGGAACCTCCAGCACGTCCTGCCGCAAGCTGAGGCGCACCATCTGGTCGATCGGCCGGAAGACGAGAATGATGCCGGGCCCCTTGGGCGTTCCCAGAACGCGCCCCAGACGGAAGATGACGCCGCGCTCGTACTCTCGCAGAATTTTGATGGAGTTGAGCAGGTAGAGGACGACGATAGCGATGAATATCAGCGCCGGAATCGGCAGATCACCCATTGACATTGGACTTTCCTTTCCTCACTCAGCAGGGATTGTACTCCAATGTTGCTATCCCTTGTGTTCGGTCCCGCTCGCTTCCTGAACCGGCTCGACCTGGAGCAGCATCTGGTCGCGCCCCGTCACGCGCAACGCCGCGCCCGCTGCCGCCGGAGCGCTGGCCACGGCCCGCCAGATCTCGCCCTCTACGAGCACGTGGCCCGCCGCGGCTGGAGACAGCGCCTCCATGGCTGTCGCCGTGCAGCCGACCATCGCCTCCGCGCCGATGCGGGCCTTCCTTCGCCGCGCCCTTACCACAAGGCGCAGCAGGAAAACCGTGATGGCTCCAAACGCCGCGCTCACGCTCAGGGCGACCAGCGGGCTGATCCCCATCTCCGGCACTGGCGCCGCCACCAGCGTCAGCATCCCAAACGTCAAGCAGATGATCCCGGCGATCGCCAGCGCGCCATGCCCCCCAACCTTGGCCTCCAGGATCAGCAGACCCATCGCCGCCACCAGCAGCAGCACAGCCGTAAAGCGAATCGGCAGCAGATTCAAGCCGAAGATGCCCAGCAGCACCATCAGAGTGCCCAGTGCGCCAGGGACGATTGTGCCGGGGGCATTGAATTCGAGATAGATCAACAGCGCGCCGCCTACCAGGAACAGCAGCGCGATGTTCGGATTCACCAGCCACCCCAGCAGTTCGTCGCGCAGCGAAGTCCGCAGCAGCTGAATGCGCGCTCCGGCCAGGTGCAGCGTCGTCTTCGATCCGTCCATGCGCGGTATCTCGCGCCCGTCCAACGCCTGCAGCAGTTCCGTGTCGTTGTTGGCGATCAGGTCAATCAGGTGCTGGTTCAGCGCCTCTTCCACTGTGTAGGAATGCGAACTTTGCACCGCCGCGATAGCCGCATCCGTGTTACGGCCGCGCTTCGTCACATACGAGCGCAGAAATGCCTCGGCGTCGTTCTCCACCTTTTGCATTTCCGTGGCGTCGGGCTGTGCGCCAAACTCAAACACGGGATGAGCGGCGCCGGCCTCGGTGCCCGGAGCCATGGCGGCCACGTCAGCCGACTCCAGAATAAAGAACCCCGCCGATCCCGCACGCGCTCCCGGCGGAGCTACATACACGATGACCGGAACGCGCGAGCGCAGAATTGCGCCCACCATGTCGCGCATCGAGTCCAGCAGCCCACCCGGAGTATTCATCTCAATCAGCAGCGCGCTCGCTCCGTCGCTGTTCGCCCGATCGAGCGCCCGCGTCAGCACATCCGCGCTCACCGGCTGAATCGTGTCGTCAAGAACCAGCTTGTCTACCACCGGCTGCGCGGCAAGCGCCGGAACACTGAAGCCAAGCGCTAGGGCTATCCACAATCCCGCCGCAATCGACCCAACGCTCATCCAACGCTTCCCAATGGTCCGACCCATGGCTCGCCCCTTTCCAACCAGCCACCAGAACCCACTCTCTTAGGATGCCCCATCCTCGCGGGTCTTTGCTTCTCAGCTAGGGGATAGCTAACCACGTTAGCTTAGCCAACCCCGCTATCTCCTCTGCCCCGTCCTCGCCTCGATCTGCCGCATCAAATCCTGTGCCGCCTGGTTCGCTGGCTCCAGCTTCAGCGCATCGCCCGCCTCCGTTCCCGCTTCGTTCAACGAGCCCGCAGCCAGATCCAGGTGCGCCAGCACAAGGTACGCATCTGCCGAAGGGCCTAATTCCAGCGCCGCGTGAGCCTCCTCCCGCGCGGCATCGCCATCGCCGCCGCGCTCGCGCACCTCCGCCAGGCCGGCATGCGCCTGCGCGCTTTTGCCGTCAGCCGCCGCGGCATCCTGATACAGCCGCTCCGCCTCCAGCAGCAGCCCGCGGTCGAGAAATCCTTTGGCCTGTGTGCAGAGCGCCCGTGCCCGGTCGCGTGGCGTCAGCGCGGCCAGCCGTCCCGCATTCATCTCGTCCAGCATTGCTGCAGCCTGCCGGAAGGCCGCTTCATCAAAGCTGCGCGCAATTCTCTCCAGCGGCTCGGCGCTTGCGTTCGGGTCGGCGGTCCCTTCGGCGCCCCGCGCCGCCGGTTTCCCTTTCCAAGCCTCCTCCAGCGACTGGGCTTCACTGTCGTTCGGCCGCAGCTTCAGGCACTGCGCCAGCTCGTTCAATGCCCCCTGCAAGTTCCCATGCCGCTTCAGGCTCAGCGCCAAATTAAAGTGATAGTCCGCCGCGTTCGGATCGGCGGCCGCAGCCTGAATAAACAGCGACGTCCCGTCATGCCCCTGCCGGCTCACGGCCACTCCTTCGTTGTTCACCACCTCGGCCAGCGGCAGCACACGCGCCACATCGGCAAACGCCTGCTCCGCGTTCGGGTAATCGCCCGAGAACATCAGCGACAGCCCGCGATAGAAGTCCGCTTCCAGGCCGTCGGACCCCTTGTTGTCCACCTTGGCGAAGGCTGCCGCCGCTTCCTGGTACTGTTGCCCGTCGTAGTCCTCGCGGCCCAGCGCCATCCACGCCGGCCCGAACCCCGGGCTCAACTTCACCGCATTCTGCAAGTGCCCTAGCCGTTCCGCCTGATCCGGCTCCGTAATTCCCCTGATGTATTGCTCGAACGCGGCCACCGGAATCCCGTTCCCCGCTGCCGCAAACGTCCCCTCGGCCACGCTGAACTTGGGGTCAAGCTGCTTCGTCAGCTTCCACGCCAGCTCACTGAACACGGCGATCAGGTCCTTCATCTCGCCCTGCGCGCTCACCGCCGGCAGCATGCGCAATCGCGGCACGTCGACCAGCGTTGCCTCGGCCACAATGCCGCTTCCGTCGGTCGTGAAGCTGCCCACCACAATCGAGTCCGCGTCCAGCGTCTGCGCCAGCTTCAGCGAGCTCGCCCGTGAAGGCTGAAAGCCCTGCGGCAGCCCCAGATGATCGAGCGCGTACATCCGGTCGGCGCGGCTGGTCGGCAGGAACCCGGCCGACGCAAAGCGCGTGCTCAGAATCTCCGCCGCCGCCTCGCGAATCCACTCCAGGCTCGGCTGCCCCGTGCGGTTATCGAAGGGCAGCACCAGCAGAACCCGTGAGCCGGCAAACGCAGAACCCGTTCCATCGCCGCCCGCCGCCACGTCCTCCCGGCCCCCGGCCGCCTGTCCGTGCGCGTAAGCCGCTGGAAACAAAGCACACAACATCACAATCGCCGCGCCGGCAGCTAGCCGCCGCACCGCGCGCCATGGCAATAGAAAAAGTGAAATCACAACAGGGAGATTATAGGCTGAATCGCCTTTCTGGGCGCGGCGCGCGTAGGCTTGCGCGCGACCATCCATCCGAAAACGCTTGGCCTCACGCAACGCCGCCGCTATTATCGCTACATGACGCCGCTCACTCCGCCTCCCAGACTCAAGCCGGTGTGGCGAGTGCTGATCGAAGTCGCGTTCATCGTCTTCCTCTTCTACTCGAACCTGCTCATGGGCGAGTTCACGAGCATCAACGGCCAGGGCAAAACACTCGCCTTCGCCCTGCACGACATCATTACGCCCACGAACTTCCTGATTGCGCTCGTCAGCGCTCTCATCGGCTACGTGATCTTCGAGTTCCTGCGAAAAAAACTCTAGATGTGGAGGCTCAACGGCCTGTCCGATTCCAGCCAGCACGGGAAGCCGGCAGAAGCACTACGCCTCCAGCAAGTTCTCCGCCAGTTTTTATATTTAGGGAATCATCGGGCAATCAGCGGCCGGCCGCCTTGCTTGAAGCTGTTTTGTCAATCCGCGTACGCCTCTTCCTCTACCTTCGCCATTTCGGCCAGCCGTTCGGGGTAGTAGGCGTTGCGCGTGTACTGCTTCACCATGCGGTAGGTATTGAAGTAGGAACCGTTAAAGGCCAGTGTCGTGCGCATCAGCCGCGCCCACTTTTCCTTGGCACCGAGGTACAGCGGCACAACCGCCGTCTCCAGCTTGGCGTAAAGCGACTGCGCCTCCTCCTGGTCGTTGGCTCCATCCTCGATTGCCCACCCCGTCACGCCTTCGATGCACCCCTCGATCCACCACCCATCCAGAATCGACAGGCTGGGCACGCCGTTCATCGCCGCTTTCATCCCGCTCGTGCCTGACGCTTCATACGGCCGCCGCGGCGTATTTACCCATACATCCACGCCGGCCGTGAGTTGCGCACCCAGTTGCCAGGCGTAGTTCTCCAGGTAAACAATCCGCAAATCGTTGTTCGAAAGCTTGGCCGCCTCCGCAACCACCTGCTGGATCAGCGCCTTTCCCGGCTCGTCCTGCGGGTGCGCCTTGCCGGCGTACAGAATCTGTAGTCCGCCTGCCTTTGCCGCGATCGCCTTGAGCCGCTCGGGATCGGTAAACATCAACGTGGCGCGCTTATACGTAGCCGCCCGCCGCGCAAAGCCCAGCGTCAACACTTTGGGATTCAGAACCAGCCCCGTCCGCAAGCCCACCTCGGCCAGCAGCTCTTCTTTGGCGTGTGCGTGTGCCGCTTGCATCTCCGCTTCGGGCAGGTCGATGGCGTTGCGCAGATACAGGTTGTCCCGCCGCCACGCGGGAACGTGCTCGTCCAGTATCCGCTGCACCGGATCGCTGATCCACGTTGGCGCGTGCACACCGTTGGTGATGGAGCCGATGGCAAACTCGGGAAACATCGCCCGCGACACTTTGCCGTGCTGCATCGCCACGCCGTTGGCATAGCGGGAAAAGCGCAGCGCCAGCAGCGTCATGTTCAGCAGGCCGTCGCGGAAGCACTCCAACTTTTCCAGCCGCGCCGTTCTGTCCGCGCCCAGAATACGGATTGCCTGCTCGGTCGAGAATCGGTCGTGTCCCGCTTGCACCGGCGTGTGCGTCGTGAACACGCACTTCCGCCGCACTGCCTCAATATCGGCATCCGTCGCCGCGCCCTCCGGCCCGCCGCCCAGCTGGCTCTCCAGCAGCGCCAGCGTCAGCAGCGCCGCGTGTCCCTCGTTCATGTGGTACACGTTCACGTGCAGGCCCAGCGCATGCGCCATGCGCACGCCGCCCATCCCCAGCACGATCTCCTGCTGCAAGCGGTAGTTCGTATCCCCGCCATACAGGTGATCCGTCAATCCCCGGTCCCACCCCGAGTTGCCCTCCAAATCCGTGTCCAGCAGGTAGATTGGCACCACGTGCCCGAAGCTTCCCTTTAGGTCATACCGCCATGCTCGAAGGGTCACCACCCGGCCTTCGATTGAAACCGTCACCCGCACCGGCTCTTCCGTGCAAAAATCCCCCGGATTCCACGGCTGCACTTCTTCGGTCTGCATGCCCGCCGGGTCAAGATGCTGCTGGAAGTACCCTTTGCGGTGCAGGAGCGTGAACGCCGACATCGAAACGCCAAGGTCTGCTGCCGAACGCAGCGTGTCGCCGGCCAGCATGCCCAGACCGCCAGAGTAGGTCGGCATCTGCGGCTGGATCGCGATCTCCATCGAAAAATAAGCCACTTGGCCCGTGCCGGGAACGGTTTCGTGGAACGACGATTGCGAGGTTGTAGGTTGCATATCCTTGTTTCTTCTCAACCCTGCCCGCGCTGGACGGCCACGCAAAAGTGAAACCATTCAGCCCGGTCGAAGCAAACTCCGCCCATGTTCTTCATCGGGGCAAACACCTCCCAAGTTTAACAAGGAACCCGCGCCGGACAATGTCGCTGCCTGGTTGCGAAAATGGTTCTTTCGTGTCAGTTACTTGCACAGAAGGGCCCAACAAGATAAATCATTTCAAATCTGCTTAGATTGCCGCCGACTTGCGGCCTGGCCGCTCCATCCACCTTGAGTTCCTGTCGCAAGAGTACGCCCGGAAAGAGTTACCTCACCCTCCGTCATCTTGAGTGACTGCAGCGATGCGAAGAGAGCTGAAGGATCCGCAGTTTTCTTCGTGCGAGCTCACTCAAGAAATGAGGACTGAAAACAAGAATGAACATCTGTAAACTGCGAACTGAAGGCTGCCTTCTCGCTACCCAGCCGGTGCGCTCCTCCCGAGGCGCGGCAAATATGAATCTGCGGCACGATCCCGGTCTTTTCCGCGTAGCGCGCGCCCAGCGCCTCGGCAAACGCCACCGCCTCGTTCTGCTCCACCAGGTTGATCGTGCAGCCGCCAAACCCTCCGCCCGTCAGCCGCGCTCCGATCAGCCCCGGCAGATCCTGCGCCAGCGCCACCATCGCGTCCGCCTCCACGCAACTGCCCTCGAAGTCCTGGCTGTAGCTGCGGTGCGCTTCGGCCATCAGCCGTCCCAACTCTTTCATGTCGCCTTTCAGCAGCGCCTCGCACGCCGCCACCGTGCGCAGGTTTTCGCCCACCACGTGCCTGGCCCGCATCAGGCTCTTCGGCTCCATCTCGTGGCCCCACTTCTCCAGGTCTTCGAGCGTCGCGTCGCGCAGGAACGGCACGCCCGGCCGGTGGCTCGCGATCACCGCGCAAGCCGCCTCCGACTCGCGCCGCCGCGTGGGATAATCGCCTCCGGCCACCGAGTGCTTCACCATGGTGTTGGCAATCACCAGCGCCACGTGGTCCGGAATCGGCGCCAGCTTGAAACTCAAGTCGCGGCAGTCCAGCAGCAGCGCGTGGTTCTCTTTGCCGTTCAAGCTGATGAACTGGTCCATGATGCCGCAGTTTGCGCCGACGTACTCGTTTTCCGCGCGCTGGCACAGCCGCGCCAGCACCGGTCCGGGATAGCTGGTGCCCACCAGCGACAGAACGGCCAGCGCCGCCGACACCTCCAGCGCCGCCGAGCTCGAGAGCCCCGACGCTAACGGCACATCGCTCCACACGCTCAGGCTGAACCCTGGAATCCTGTGGCCCTCGCCCGCCAGAATTGACACCACCCCCATCGGGTAGTCGCTCCAGTGCTTGCTCCCCTTTTTGGGCAGCGCAGCCGCGTCAAATGTCGCCTCTTCGCCGTAATTCTCAGAGTAGATCGCGATTTTGCCATCCGCGCGCGGCGAGATCCCGGCCAGCGTGGCAAAGTTGATCGCCGCAGGCATCACAAAGCCCTCGGCATAGTCGGTGTGTTCCCCGATCAGGTTCACGCGACCGGGCCCTACAAAAATTGCCGGTTCCGCATGAAAGCGCTCACGATGCATGGAACGGAAAACTGCTGGATCGTGCATCTTCCCCAACCTCTTTTTAAATTCACACCCTCAAACCACACCCCAAAGGATCGCCTATCCCCTGATCCCTTTTCTCGAATCAATGCCCACTGTCGCGTGACAACGTTTTCTTTTGGGCATAAATTACACCCTCGCCGCGTTCTCACCCTCCCGCAACATCTTCGCACCCCGCGCTCAGCCGATCCCATATCTCGCCTATCCATACCTCGTGCTCCGGCTTCATCAGCACCGAGCGCAGGCACGTCGCCCCGCCCCGCTCATTTTTCACTCGGCCCGGCGTCCCGAACCACGATCCCGGCAATTGTACTAGGGCCAGGTGCAGTCCCCGCCGGGCGCACGCATCGAACACCCTTCGCGCTTGCTCCGAAGCCTTCCGAAGGTCTGCTGCATGCAATGCCCACACCACAATATCCAGCTCCGGCGATCCCGCCGCAAGCGCCTCAAACCGGCCGTCCCCGCGCAGCCGCCGGTCCAGCTCTAGCGCCGCGCGCCGCCCTTTGGCCAGCCCCCGCGCAAACTCCCCGCCCGGCTTGAGCGGCAGCAGCCGTTGCGTCGCCCACAGCGCCACCGCCGCCGCTCCGGCGCGCGAGCACTCCAGGCTGATTTCGCCGAGGTGCAATTCCTGCGAGGTGAAGTACGTATACGGCGAATCGTGCTTGTAAAACCGCCCCACTGCCGGGTCGCGAAACAGCACGCACCCGCACCCATACGGCTGCAACCCGTGCTTGTGCGGATCAACGACGATCGAATCCGCCTGCCCGATTGCCGCAAAGGCGCGCCGCGCCGGCTCGTCCAGCGTATCCGCAATCAGTCGAAAGTACCCTCCATACGCCGCATCCACGTGCACGCGGAAGCCGTACCGCTCCTTCAGCTTCAGAATCTCGTCCAGCGGATCCACCGCGCCCATCGCCGTTGTGCCCAGCGTTGCCACCACAGTGCCCACATCGCCTTTGCTCAGCTCCTCTTCCAGCGCCTCCAGCCTCATTCGACCGCGCTCATCCGCCACTACACTCGCAAACTCCAGCTTCAGCACGCCGCTGATCCGCTGGTGCGTGTAATGCGCCTGTTCCGAACCCAAAATTCGCCGCCCGGGCGCCAGTTGCCCTGCCATCCACAGCGCCTCCAGGTTGGCGAAGGTGCCGCTCGATGTCAGATGGCCCAAAAACTCGGTCCACCCGAAGATCCCGGCGATCTCCCGTACCGCCTCCACCTCCATCGCCGAGCTCGCCCGCCCGCCGTCCAGCGCATGATTATTGGGATTGATCTTCATCGCCAGCGCGTAGGCCGCCCGAGCCACCGGATGCGGCGGCTTCAGCATCTGCCCGGCATACAAAGGATGAAAATACGGATAGTTGTCGCCCAACCGGTGCGCCGTCGCCTCCAGCACCGCAGCCATCGCTTCGGCGCTCGAGCCCGGCTCCGCCCCAAACCCCGGCAGCGCCCAAAACTCTTCCTCCAGCGCCTCGGTGGCGCGAGCCAGCAATTCGGGTACGCAATCGTGCGGCATGGCGACTCCTCACCTTATCACAAGCCGGAATGCCTGCTAAGAATTTATTTTTCAAATGGTTACGAGCAAAAAACAACGAAGTGAGGTCAGGCACACATTCCCTGCACATGATTTTGACGGATAATGATATAATATTGTCAGCGTTAGAACCGAACCGGGCGTGAGCAGTACTCGCCCAAAAGCAAGATTCTGCCAGTGTTCGCTCCGATTCATCCAGCGCAATTCAATCCAGGAAATACGAACAAGTATGGAACAAGGTACCGTGAAGTGGTTTAATGACGCGAAGGGCTTCGGCTTCATTTCGCGCCAGAACGGCGAAGATGTCTTCGTGCACTACTCTGCAATCAACTCTAGTGGTTTCAAGAGCTTGCAAGAAGGTCAAGCCGTGCAGTTCAACGTCGTAAAGGGGCCCAAAGGCTGGCAGGCCGCAGACGTGCAGCCTCTCTAACCTGATTGGCCGGATTCCGGCAGAATCTTGAACGAAACTGGAAAGGGCTGGGGAGCAATCCTGAACGCACTCAGGACTGCATCCCGGCCCTTTCGCGTTTTTCTGCTATAGCGGTTCCAGAGTAACGGTATACCCGGTGGACCTTCGCGTCGTTGCCGGCGTCCCCGTGGCCGCTGCCATTTCCGGCCGCAGGAAATCAGGCGACAGCAGGAGACCCGCGCTCGACTTCGCACCCTTCAAGCCTCTATCCTCAAAGGTTGGCCGCATTGTTTCGTTCCAGGGCCGCAGCGGAATCCACCAAACCTATGAGCAAGAACATGATCGACGTACACCTGCCCGACGGAGCCGTTCGCCAGGTGCCCTCTGGCACAACACCTCTCGAAATCGCCAACTCCATCTCTCCGCGCCTCGCCGCGGCCTCCATCGCCGCCCGCCTCATGTCCGTGTCGGCCGCAACGAGCGCCGTCCAAAACTCCGCCCCAGACGGCCAGTCGGAGGCCGCTATGTACGCCGCCGAAGACTCGGCCGCATCGCGCCTCGTCGATCTCTCCGCGCCGCTCACCTCGGACACGCGCCTGGAACTCGTCACCGAAAAAGATCCCGACGCCCTCAAGGTCCTGCGCCACTCCTCCGCGCACGTCCTCGCCACGGCTGTCCTCGAGCTCTTCCCTGAGACCAAGCTTGGCCACGGCCCCGCCACCGACTCCGGATTCTTCTACGACTTCTACCGCGCCCAGCCCTTCACGCCCGAAGACCTCGCCGCCATCGAAGCCAAAATGGCTGAGGTCGTCGTCCGCGACGAAAAGTTCGTCCACGAATACGAACCCCGCGAGCAGGCTCTCGCCGAATTCACCCGTGACGGCGACTTCATGAAGACCCACTTCGTGACAAAATTTACAGCGCCCGGCGACCAGGTCAGCTTCTACCGCAACGGCAAGTTCATCGACTTCTGCCGCGGCCCGCACGTTCCTTCAACCGGCCGCGTCAAGGCCTTCAAGGTCACCACCCTCGCCGGAGCCTACTGGCTTGGCGACGAGAAAAATCCGCAGCTCCAGCGCATCTACGGCACTGCATTCTTCTCCAGGAAAGATCTCGACGAGCACTTCGCCCGCCTTGAAGAAGCCGCCCGCCGCGACCATCGCGTTCTCGGCAAGCAACTCGACCTCTTCAGCATTCAGGAGCTAGCCGGCGCCGGCCTCATCTTCTGGCACCCCAAAGGCGCCATCATCCGAAAGATCATGGAAGACTGGATGCGCGACGAGTGCCTCCGCCGCGGCTACCAGCTCGTCTACACGCCTCACGTTGCGCGTGTGAATCTCTGGCAAACCTCCGGCCACGAAGGCTTCTACGCGGCCAACATGTATACGCCCATGGAGCTTGACGATGCGCTCTACCGCCTCAAGCCCATGAACTGCCCCTTCCACATCCTCATCTACAAGAACTCGCCCAAGAGCTATCGCGATCTGCCCGCGCGCTACGCCGAACTCGGCAACGTCTACCGCTACGAGCGCTCAGGAACCATGCACGGCCTCCTGCGCGTCCGCGGCTTTACGCAAGACGACGCCCACATCTTCTGCATGCCCTCGCAGATCGAGAGCGAAGTCGCCGCCTGCATCGATTTCGCCGAGGCCGTCCTCAAAACCTTCGGCTTCTCCGAGTTCAAGGTTGAGCTATCCACCTGGGACCCCAACGATCGCGCTCACTACGCCGGCTCCAACGAGAACTGGGACCTCGCCATCCGCTCGCTCGACAACGTGCTCAAGGCGAAAGGCATCCAGTACAAGACCATTCCCGGCGAAGCCGCCTTCTACGGCCCCAAGATCGACGTCAAGCTCGTCGACGTCCTCGGCCGCCTCTGGCAGCTTTCAACGGTCCAATTCGATTTCAACCTTCCCGCGCGCTTTGAGCTCGAATACGTCGGCGAGGACGGCGAGCGCCATCAGCCGGTCATGGTGCACCGCGCCCTCTTCGGGTCTGTCGAAAGATTTTTCGGTGTGCTCATCGAGCATTACGCCGGAGCCTTTCCGCTCTGGCTCGCGCCCGTGCAGGTCGGCCTCGTCCCCATCAGCGAGAAACACCTCGCGTACGCAGCCAAAGTCGAAGCCGCGCTCAAAGCCGCTGGCCTGCGCGTCGAAACCGACGCCCGCAACGAAAAAATGAACGCCAAGATTCGCGACTTCGCCCACCAGAAGACGCCCTACATCCTCGTCTTCGGCGACAAGGAAGAATCCTCCGGCTCGGTCAGCGTCCGCACCCGCGGCAAAGGCGACCAGGGCTCCGTACCCCTCGCCGCCTTCATCGCCAAAGCGAAAGAGTTGATCGCGAGCCAGTCAACGGAACTCTAGCCCCGCCGGCTAGAAGTGAGCGTAACGTCCATGCAAAACTTGAGTTGTTACGGCGACAGCCGATACAAGGGTTTCTGCATTCACTGCGGCGGCCCCTACGAGACCGACGATCATATTCCCTCAAAGGTGCTCCTGGATGAACCCTATCCGGGAAACCTCATGGTCTGTCCCTCATGCAGCGACTGCAACAACAGCTTCTCGCTAGATGAAGAGTATTTCGCCTGCCTATTGGAGTGCGTAATTGCGGGCGAAGCGGAACCATCGAAGCTGCAGAGAAACAAAATCGCCGAAATTCTGACGCGCAATCGGCCTCTGTTAAACCGCCTACGAAGCGCGAGATCCGACAGTGACGGTGTTACTCTATGGACCCTCGAGAACGATCGCGTGAGAAGGGTACTTTTAAAACTGGCACGAGGGCACGCGTCTTATGAATTCAACCTACCGCAGTTTAGTGAACCAGATTTATTCAATTTCAGACCCCTCCTGACGCTGAACGCGGAAGAGCGTAGTCGCTTCGAAGAATCCGATAACGGCGCAGAAGAGATTCTTGCCGGGTGGCCCGAAGTTGGAAGCAGAGCTATGCAGCGCCTTTTAGTCGTAGGCCCTCAAGTCTTCCAAGAGAAATGGATTGAGGTCCAGCAAGGCAATTATCGATTTCGTGTTACCGAGGACGACGGGTTAACAGTCAAGATTGTTTTGAGAGAATACCTAGCCTGTCAGGTAGTATGGAATTAGCTCATTTGTACGTAGAGGCTGAATACTCCGACCACAGAATTCGGCGACACGCAGCCCCACCAGCTCCGCTAACCCCGCAAGCTCCGCTAATTCCGCAAGCTCCGCTAATTCCGCAAGCTCCGCTAATTCCGCTGCCTCACGCGTTAATCGCCATCCCCACCACCGCGCCATATCCATCCAGCATCGCCTCGCTCAGCGTCGGATGCGCGTGGATCGTGAACATCAAATGCTCCACCGTTCCTTCGAGCTCCATCACGGCGACAGCCTCCGCAATCAGCTCCGTGGCCTGCGGCCCGATGATGTGCACGCCCAGAATCTCGCCGAACTTCGCGTCGGCGACCACCTTCACAAATCCATCGTGGCTGCCCACAATCGTGGCCTTCGAGTTGCCCGCAAACGGAAACTTGCCCACCTTCACCGCGTACCCCTTCTCCTTCGCCTGTGCCTCGGTCAGTCCCGCCGAGCCAATCTGCGGATCGGTATACGTGCAGCTCGGAATCCTGTCCCGACGCACCGGCCTGTACTTCCGCCCCGCGATCTTCGCCATCGCCACCATGCCGCTCATCGCGCCCACGTGCGCCAGTTGCGGCAACCCGGCAACAATGTCTCCAATCGCATACACGCCAGGCTCGGCCGTCTCCTGCGCCTCGCCAACCTTCACGAACCCGCGCTCCAGCTCGACCTGCGTCTTCTCCAGGCCAATCCCCTGCGTCAGCGGCCCGCGCCCCACGGCCACCAGCACCTTCTCGGCCTCCTTCACCTGCGCCTTGCCGTTCGCATCCGTAAAGCTCACGCGCACGCCGTCCGCCGTCTTCTCCACCTTCTCCACCTTCGCGCCGGTGCTCGTCTCAATGCCGCGCTTGCGAAACACGCGGGCGAGTTCTTTCGAAATCTCCTCGTCCTCCACGGGAACCACACGCGGCAAAAACTCCAGAATCGTCACCTCGGTCCCGAAGCTCCTGAAGATCGACGCGAACTCCA
Organism: Occallatibacter sp.; assembly: GCA_049522315.1. Taxonomy (GTDB): domain Bacteria; phylum Acidobacteriota; class Terriglobia; order Terriglobales; family Acidobacteriaceae; genus Telmatobacter. The sequence continues at coordinate 15,747 of JBEKNY010000009.1, read as the reverse complement.
CGCCCACCGCGCCCGCGCCAATCACGATCAGCGACTTCGGCGGTGCGCTCATCTCCAGAATCTCGATGTTGGTCAAAATCGTCCTGTCCGCCTTCAATCCCGGCAGCAGCTTGGCCTCCGACCCGCAGGCCAGCATCACGTTCTTCGCCTTCACTGGGCTCTTCTGGCCGTTCGTCTCCACCTCTACCGTATGGACGCCGCCCTGCGCAGACCCAGTCACTCGTCCAAAACCTGAAAGAGTGGAGACTCTGTGCTTCTTCATCAGGAACTCGAGGCCCTTCACGTGCTTCGTGATGATCGCGTTCTTGCGCGCCAGCACAGCCGTCCAATCCAGCGTCGGCGTCCCAATCCCGGCAATCCCATATTCGGCCGCGTCCTTCACATACTCCCAGAGCTCGGCGTTGAACAGCAACGCCTTGGTCGGAATGCAACCTACGTGCAGGCACGTCCCGCCCAGCTTCGGGCTCGCGTCAATCAGAGCCACCTTCAGCCCGTACTCCGCTCCGCGAATCGCCGCCGTATACCCCGCCGGACCGCCGCCGATCACCGCCACGTCGTAGATTGTCTCTGCCAAGGGGACCTCCATTCCGCGCACTCCTCACGGCGAGCGCTGTCTCAACACGCTTAGTTTAAATGGCTGCGCGATCACGCAAGCGCGCTCTCAATCAGCTCCGTCGCCGCTCGCACCGTCCCCGCCTCATCCCCAAACCCCTCTATCCACCGCACCTCCGGCTCGCGCCGGAACCACGTCATTTGCCGCTTCGCGTAGTTGCGATGCCCCTGCTGCGCAGCTTTGATCGCGTCTTCCACGCTCAACGATCCGTCCAGCACGCCACGCGCCTGTCTATAGCCGAGCGAGTCCACCGCATTCACCGTCCCATAGCGCTCCAGCAGCCCTCGTGTCTCTTCGACCAACCCCGCGGCAAACATTGCCCCGCAGCGCCGATTGATCCGCTCATAGAGCGCGGCCCTTGGCGGGTTCAGCCCGATCCGCAGCAGCCTGAACCCCATCAGCGGATCGCGCCCCATCACTTCCGACATCGGCCTCCGCGCCGCCACGCACACCTCAATCGCCCGTATCACCTTCGCCGCATCATTCTTATGGATCCGCTCGGTCGTTGCCGCATCCAGCCTCCGCAGCAACCGATGCAGCCATCCGTTCCCATGCCGTTCCGCGCTTCGCCGCAAGCGCGCCCGCAGATCCTCACGCCGCTCCGGCCCGGCGAACAAACCCTCCGTCAGCGCGCGCAGATACAACCCCGTCCCACCGGTCACAATCGGCAGCCGCCCGCGCCCGGCAACCTCGCGCAACGCCGCCCGCGCCCGCCGGCTGTACTCGCCCGCGGTAAACGGCTCATCCGGATCAGCCACGTCGATCAGGTGATGCGGCACGCGCGCCCGCTCCTCGCGGGTGGGCTTGGCCGTGCCCACCTCCATGCCGCGATACACGGCCACCGAGTCGCAGCTCACAATCTCGCCGCCAAACCGCTCCGCGAGCGCGAGCGAGAGCGCCGTCTTCCCGCTCCCCGTGGGCCCGAGGAGAATGACAACAAGCGGTTCAGTATTTGGCGAAGACAGCGTCAGCCGGGAGTCTCTGATCTCTGATCCCTGATCCCTGTTCCCTGCCCTTACCACCGCCACCACCCCGGCGGAAAGATCCACCTCGGATTGGTATGCAGCAGCCACCACAGACAGATGGCCGCCGCCACCAGCACCAGCCCGAACACCTGATTGCGCCGGAACACGCGCCGCTGTTCCGCGCGCCGCGCCTGTTCGGCCTCCTGCTCGTGGTACGGTTTGATGTGCGTCTCAGCCATCCTGCCTCTCGCAACGATCCCCATGCGCCGCACCGTCGGCGCATCCCGCATCAGTATAGGGGAACGCCAGCGCTCAAAATTTGCGTTCTCCCGTTTGACTTCCCCCGCCTCCATTGCCGACCATGATTCTTCCGGCTCCCGATAGGCCGGAGGAAGGCTCTCTCCCATGAAAGTTCTCATCCTTGGTTCCGGCGGCCGCGAGCATGCGCTGGCCTGGGCTGTTCAACGTAGCCCGCGCGTCAAACAGGTCGTCTGCGCGCCCGGCAACGGCGGCATGGCCCAAATAGCGCGCTGCGTCCCCGTCGATCTCAAAGACCTCGACGCCATGGTCGGCCTCGCCGAAGCCGAGCGCCCGGGCCTGACCATCGTTGGCCCCGAGCTCCCGCTCTCGCTGGGCATCGTCGACGCGCTCCACGCGCGCGGCCTGCGCGTCTTCGGCCCCACGCGCGCTGCCGCCATGCTCGAATCCAGCAAGGGATTCGCCAAGCGCTTCCTGCAGCGGCACAGCATCCCCACACCCAACTACGCCGTCTGCGTCTCCGCGGCCGAAGTGGAAAAGGCCATCGAGGTCTTCCATCCGCCCATCGTGGTCAAGGCCGACGGCCTGGCTGCGGGCAAGGGCGTCATCATGTGCGACTCGCGCCACACCGCCGCCGAGGCCGCCCAGGACCTGTTCTCGGGCACGCTTCTCGGCGCGCCCGAGCGCCAGGTCGTCATCGAGGAGTTCCTCGAGGGCGACGAGATCAGCTTCCTTTGCTTGAGCGACGGCAAGCATGTCACGCCGCTCGTCCCCTCCCAGGATCACAAGCGCATCGGCGAGGGCGATACCGGCCCCAACACCGGCGGCATGGGCGTCTACTCCACCGATACGCTGCTCGATCCCGCCATGTCCGACTGGATTCTGCGCCACGTTGCCGAGCCCACCATCCAGGGCATGGCTGCCGAAGAAACTCCCTTCACCGGCGTCCTCTACTGCGGCCTCATGATGACCGCGCGCGGCCCCCAGGTGCTCGAGTTCAACGCCCGCTTCGGCGATCCCGAAACCCAGGCCATCCTGGTGCGCCTCGAAAGCGATCTGGTCGACGCACTTGAGGCCTGCATCGACGGCCGCCTCGCCGATACCATGCTCCGCTGGACCCCGGGCGCTTCAGCCTGTGTCGTCGCCAGTTCCGGCGGTTATCCGGGAAGCTACAAGACCGGCTTCCCCATCACCGGTCTTGGCGCCGCGGCCCGGGTTCCGGGCGTCGAAGTTTTTCATGCCGGTACGGCGCGAATGGGCGGCCAACTGCTCACCGCCGGCGGGCGTGTGCTCGGCGTAACCGCTGCCGCCGACTCGCTTCAGGAAGCTCTGGCCCGTGCGTATCAAGCCATGGCGGAAATCTCCTTTGAGGGAATGTACTACCGGCGCGACATCGGCCATCGCGCCCTGAAGGGAGGGTCACGCGGATGAGCATTGGGATCACTCTGGAAGAACTGTTTTGACTGGGCGCCTCCTGAACCGCGCACCGTCTCCCGCAGGAAGATTGCAGCGCACGCGCTAACGCATTTCTCCCCCTGGTGTATAGGGATTCAAAAACCGCAAAGTTGGCGCGAACCCCAGCGAGCGGCAACATGAAGAGAATTGGGCACTCTTGAGGATTGGGAGAAATGCCTTATTCCACAGCCAGCGCCATTGGGCGCAACTGGCGACACTGGCGCGTAACGCGGGTTTCCCCTCGAAATTCCGGGGCGGCCTGCTCTTCAGTCCTGCGCCGGGCTAGGCGCAGGTTGAGACTTTGCGGGTTGCTTTTGAAAGCACGTACGGCACAGCACCGGCCTGCCCTGGGTCGGCTTAAACGGGACGGTTGTCTCCGCGCCGCACTCCGAGCAGTTCGTACGCGTCTCGGGGCGAGCACGCTGCGCTCCCCGGGTACGCCTTGCCTTGCATTGCTTGCAGTGCTTGGGATCGTTTATGAACTGTTTGTCGTGGAAGAAGACCTGCTCGCCCGCTGTGAAAACAAACTCGGCGCCGCAGTCAACGCACTTAAGCACTCGATCGGTGAATTCCATGGCCGGCTTCCCACAGGGTCCCGCCCCGAAATCGGCCATGGCTCGAAACGAACTTGCCGGTTCCGGTGCCCTGTTCTCGTTCGTGTTGCACCACAAGGGCCCGGTCCGCGCGAAAAAATTGAGCGGTACCAATATCCTTGCCCGGTCAAGCCGGGCAACCTGAAACGCCTCACGCCCATCGCGTGCGGCGTGATTTCGCGTTTCTCAAGTTTCTTGGGGGTTGCGGCATCGATCCGATTGGTTTCAGCGCTGGGGACGAGCCAATCGGACGCCGCGAATGGGATCGGCAGAAACTGGAGAAGCGCTACAGTCACTTGCGCCGCCGCGCCTGCTGTTCCGAACCTCTTTGAGGCGTTTCGCGGCCTTCGCTATCGTGCAACGAAGGCCTCTGGAACAGAGCTTCTCGCGGCGGGTTATCGAATCAATCCTGCTCTTTGCGAGCCTTCTTACGGTTCCGCTTGCGCGCCAGGGCTGCCTTGACGCGGCGCTTCTCGCCGGGCTTCAGGTAGTAGGAGTGACGCTTTACTTCCTTGATGATGTCCTCCTGCTGTACCTTCCGCTTGAACCGGCGCAGAGCGTTTTCGAGCGGTTCGCCTTCCTGAACGCGAACCTCCGCCAAAGGTCTCCACCTCCAAACCTGCCTGTTAGGCTCCTTAGTATCATACCCGAGTTTTAAACCGGCAGCCAACTCGATGTTCTCCATGAGGTTCCACAAGCCGGGCTTCGTCCCGGCGTCCATCTCCGCAGCGGCATTGAGCGTTGCCGATCCGCCCGAGGGCACGCCAGGTCCGGTAAACTCTTATCGGAGGTTGCCCTCGAGGCCTATGATCCGAACCTATCAGGGCCATGTGCCCCAAATCCCGGCCAGTTGCTACGTCGATCCCTCCGCGCAAATCCTCGGCGACGTGGTGCTGGGCGAGCGCTCCTCCGTGTGGATGAACGCCGTTCTGCGCGGCGACGTCAACTCCATCCGCGTTGGCTCCTGCTCCAATGTGCAGGACTGCTCCGTCCTCCACGGTCAGCGCAACCTCTATCCCGTCATCGTGGGCGACTGGGTGACCATCGGCCATAATGCCACGGTTCACGGCTGCGTGGTCGAGGATCTGTGCGTCATCGGCATGGGAGCCCGCGTTCTCAACAACAGCCGGATTGGCGAGGGCTGCATCGTTGCGGCCGGCTCCGTCGTTCCCGAGCATACAGTGGTTCCTCCGCGCACGCTCTGGGCCGGCGTTCCCGCCAGGCTGCGCCGCGAACTCACCGATAAGGACCGCGACCTCATCCGCGAATACGCGCAGAACTACCTCGACTACGTCGACATCTACCTCGGTAACCCGCCGCTAGCGCTCTGATCCACGCGGTCACCGGTATTCGTCCGCATCGGCAAAATCGTTGACCGGCGCCCCGGCGCTGTGCTATCCAGTGCGTATTCCCCCTCCCCGGCACGAGACCAGCTCTCGAACCACGAAAACCTGCCACAGGAGAAGGCAACATGCCCAATCACCGCCGCTTTCCCTTGATCGTGCTCGCCGTCGGCGTGCTGTTTGCCGCGACATTCGCCAACGTCGCCTGCCGGTCCTCCGCGAAATCTTCGCTTGTCCAAGCCGCGGGATCTGCGGCCGCAGCGCCCACATGGACAACATTCCAGGACCCGTACGAAAAAGCCTTCACCGCCGAAGTTCCCCAGGGTTGGACCGTTAAAGGCGGTCTCTTCCGCATGGGATTCTCCGACGAGCGCCCGATGATCGACCTCACTTCTCCCGATGGCCGCGTCCAGGTTCGCCTCGGCGACGTCGCCATTCCCGCATACACAGTCCCCTCGTCCCTCCACCCGCAAGAAGGCCAAACCGTCGATCTCGGCGCGCAGGCCCAGTTAGTCGTCGCCAGGTATCGAACCGGGCCTGAATTCGCGGTCCTCTACGTGCACGTTCGCTTTTACAAAATTTGCGCCAACCCCACCGCCGACACCGCCGACGTGAACTTCACCATTCCCGACTACATTCCGGATACATCCGGCGGCGCCCAATCCTCATCTACGTCCTCCACTGGCCGCATCGCCTACACATGCGGTTCCGGCGCCAGCCGGAACATCGCTTTCGCGGCGGTTCGCACCACGCTTGCCGGCGGCATCTGGACGGCGCCCACCCTGGGCAGTTTCCTTGCTCCGTCCAGTCAGCTTGCTCTTGCGCGTTCGGTTTTACTGCATTGTGCGCAAACCTTCCGCCTGAGCCCCGACTGGATCAACTATCAAAAGCAGATGGATGCTTATGCGCTGCAATACCAGCAGGCGCGCCAGCAAAGCCGCCTGCAACAGCTTGCGCAACAGGTGCAGCAGTTCGAAGCGCAGATGCAGGCCATGCGCGACCAGGTGAATGCTTTTGAAAACCGGATGAGCGCACAGGCCTCTCAGGTGCAAAGCTTCGATAATGCGCTCGTCGGCGTCACCCCCACGGTTGACCCGCTTACCGGTGAGTCGGGTAACGTTTGGACTGGCTCGCAAAGCGGCTACTGGGCCGACGGGACGGGCAATGTGGTCAATTCTGCCACGGCCCCCGCGGGAGGCGGCTGGCATCAGCTTCAGGTCACCTCGCCGTGATCGTTATTTCGTTGACATTCACAATCGTGAAATAGTCGTATAGGAATCAGCCCGGTCCATCCGGTCCCCTATTCGACGACTCATGCAAGAAGAATTTCTGGTTTCCCGCCCCAAGCGTTTCTGCCGCTGCGCCGTGCTCTTTCTAGCCGCCGCTACCCTGGCCTTCGGTTTCCGCATTGTTGCTGCGGCGCAGGCGCCCGGGAGTGCCACAGCATTGCCGGCCGGCAGCGCTTCGCTTCCCGATGCGCCGGCAGCGCATCTGTCCTCCAGCGGCGGCGTGACCATTCGCAACACGCCGTGCAACTTTCTTCGCGATCAGGCCGCCATCTGGACCAGTCCCGTCCGGCTTCGCCCGCGCGATATCGAGTGGCTCGCTCCCCTCGCACTGGCAACCGGAGCCGCAATCGCCACCGATCACAGGGCCATGACGCAGGTGGTTTCGCAAAACGCCGGCTTCAACAACGCCAGCATCAACGCCTCCAATGCGCTCATTGGCGCGTGGATCGCAGCTCCCGTTGCCGTCTATGGCTACGGCCATTTCGGTAACAATGAGCGCGCGCGCGAAGCCGGCATTCTCAGCGCGGAGTCCATGGTGGACGGCGTGATCGTGGAGCAGGGAATGAAGCTGATTTTCTGGCGCGAGCGGCCCGGCGTGGACAGCTCGCGCGGGCGATTCTTCCAGTCGAGTGCCGGAGTCGACTCTTCCTTCCCCTCGTCGCACAGCCTCATCGCCTGGTCTGCCGCGTCCGCGCTGGCAGGCGAAACCTCTTCACACTGGATCCAATTTGCACTGTATTCGGGAGCCGCTGGTGTCAGCCTCACGCGTGTAATGGGCCAGGAGCACTTCCCCTCCGACGTGCTGGTGGGCAGCGCTACGGGATGGCTCATCGGCCACTACGTCGTCCGCCGCCATCACCACCAGTCGCGCAACGAACCCAGATCGCGCCAGTAACCCTGCGCTTTCTAGTTCCCTTGGGATCCCGTCTTTACTCGGGTCTCAGATTCAGTCCGAAATCCGCAGGATCGCCCAGCACATTCAGATAGTAGTCCTCGTTGGGATAAGGAACATAAATTCGATCCGAGGACTTTACGCTGGAGTATTTCTGCCAGCGCGGATTGCTGTGGTCCTCTCCTGCCAGATCGGTGAAGGTGAAGGTCATCCACGGCCACACGCGAATGTAGCCCACCGCTACCTGCGGCACGCGAGCCGTTTCGCCGGTCACCTTGCCGTAGATGCGCACCAGCGAGAGCGCGGGAATCTGCGCCGGATCGACCTTGAGTTTCGCCACAAAGTCTCCATCGCCGCTCTTGGCCACCAGCATAATGTGGCAGTCGGTCATGCCGTCGAAGAAGTGGTGCTGCACCAGCAGAGCCACGTCTCCGCCTGGTTGTGAGGGCGGCGTAACGCCGCGCACAATGCCGAACCATGCCACGTACGTGCCGGTCTTTCCGTGCATCGTGTAGTTGCCGCCGAAGGCCGTATCGTTCGTCTTTTCCTCATTGCTCAGGCGGGAAAAGAAAGGCGCTTCGGCTGGAACCGGGCTGTACGAGCACGTAGCCAGAGTTCCATTCGGCTTCAGCACTTTCACTGGCTGCACATCGATAGGAGTTTGCGCCGACGCGCTCAGAACCAATGCCGCCATCGCCGCCAGCGCAAGGGAAGGCCATCGCCCGAAAATCATCTTCCCTGAAGTCCGTTGAAACCCTGGCTGCCTCATACCGCTCGAAGTTTAACACCAAAAATGAAAGAGCCGCTCATCACTGAGCGGCTGTGCATCGCGCATCTCCAGTCGCCGAACCCTCTCCGGTCACTGACCACTGTTTTAGCAGTTCAGCACATCCTGCAGCTTGCCCAGCATGCGGTGCAGGTCCTTGTCGGTGCGGCGCTGTTCGTCGATCTTGCCGATCGAGTGCATCACCGTGGTGTGATGCTTGTTGCCGAACTGGCGGCCGATCTCCGGCAGGCTCGCCTCGGTCATCTGCTTGGCCAGGTACATGGCGATCTGCCGCGGCACCACCACATTGCGCGAGTTGTTCTTCTGCTTCAGGTCCGCGACCCGCATGCCAAACTGCTCGGCAACGGCGCGCTGAATGGCTTCGATGGTGATCTTGCGCACCTGCATGTCGATGAACTGCTTCAGGCACTGCTGCGCGGCCGCCAGCGTGATCTCTATGCGATTCAACTGGCACCAGGCGATCAACCGCACCAGCGCGCCCTCCAGCTCGCGTACGTTGGTGCGCACGTTCGAAGCAATAAACAGAGCCACATCGGTGGGCAACTGCGCCTGCTCGGTTTCGGCCTTCTTCAGCAGGATGGCCACCTTGGTTTCAAGGTCGGGCGGCTGAATGTCCGCGATCAATCCCCACTCGAAACGCGAGCGCAGCCGTTCCTCGATCTCCGTCAGCTCCTTGGGCGGCCGGTCGGAAGCAATCACCACCTGCTTCATCGCTTCGTGCAGCGCGTTGAAGGTGTGAAAGAACTCCTCCTGCGTGCGCTCCTTCTGCGAGATGAACTGGATGTCGTCGATCAGCAGCACGTCCACCGTGCGGAAACGGTCGCGAAAGCTGGTCATGCGATCGTTGCGGATCGAGTTGATCATCTCGTTGGTGAACTTCTCGGCGCTCACGTAGCAGATGTTCGCAACCGGCTGCCTCCGCTTCACCTCGTGGCCGATGGCGTGCATCAGGTGCGTCTTGCCCATGCCCACGCCGCCATAGAGGAAGAGCGGATTGTAGGCGCGCGACGGGCGCTCCGCCACGGCCAGCGCCGCGGCGCGCGCAAACTGGTTGCCGTTGCCGATGACAAAGGCATCGAAGGTGTAGCGGGGATTCAGTTGCGCCGCTGTCGACCAGTCGAAGCGGCCCTGCTCGGGCGTGCGCGTCGCACTCGCTGGCGGCGCCGTGGGCGCGTGCGCGGCTACCGGCCCAAAGCCGCCATCCCTCCGTTGCGGCGGAATCGAGGGATCCTCCTCGACGGTTACGAAGCAGACGTCGTCGAGCTCAAGCGACTGCAGATCGATGGCCTCCTGGATCAGGTCGCCGTACTTGTCGCCGATGTGCTGGAACTCCGGCGAGGGCACGCGTACGTAGAGCTTGCGGCCCGCAATATGACTGAAACGGGTGGGCTTGAGCCAGGTCTCGAAGGATTGCCGGATTACCTTCTTTTCTAAAGCCGCGAGAATCTGGAGCCATGGGTTGAGTGCCGTAGCCGGTGAAGTTGCAAATGCCATCGTACAATCCTTGCTTTTTCCGCAGGCTGGGAGCCTCGCGGTTCAATGGCGGTTTTCAGGCAACGATACCCTCCCGGCGCAAAGCATTCCGCTTCCCGCCCGCCTTCGGTGACCGGTACCTGTTTCCCGCTGGCCTGCCCCTGAAGATTCGACCCCGGGGCACTTGAACATAAAACCTGTTTTGCAGATCGTTTGAAATTTCACATGAAATTTCAGGAACGGTCCCGATAGTAGCACATATCGAGGCCGTTGCAATCCCCTATTCACACAAGTTTTCTAAGGTCTCGAAAAGTTGCACCAAGGATGGTGAAACTTCGCAATGTCCATGCGCGCAAGCGTGAGTTGCAACACCTGGCCTGCGGCTTTCGCTGCTGCGCCACAACATCCATCTTAGAATACGCGATGGCGATCGCGCGCAATGCCATATGGTGAGGCGCTCCCCCCTGCTGGATTCCCGGCTTGCCCTACGGTATACTCAGAGTTGTTGCTAAAACGCAGATTTTCTTTAGGAAACAGGAGCGGGTAACGATGCCCAAGCGCACTTTTCAACCCAACCGCCGCCACCGCGTGAAGACACACGGCTTCCGGGCGCGCATGAAGACCAAGGCCGGCGCAGCCGTGCTCAGCCGCCGCCGCGCCGCCGGCCGCAAGCGCGTGTCCGTCAGCGCCGCGCACCGCGACTGATCCCTCCCGGTGGTCCTGTTGGAATCGGAATGTGCCGCGCAGCGGCGCCATTCCGGATCGAGCCTTCCCGATGATCTCACCTTCCAAGCCTGCCCAGCGCCAAACGCTGGCCGCCTCGCGTCTGCGCAAGCACACTGACTTTCTGCGCGCTTACGCCACAGACCGCAAACGGCAATCCGCTACCATGAACTGGTTTTTGGCGCCGCAAACGCAGGATGGCGCGGCTGGAAGTTCTCCGGCCGCGGCGCGCATCGGCTTCACTGTAGGCAAGGTGATGGGCAAAGCCCACGAACGCAACCGCATCAAGCGCCGTATGCGCGAAGCCCTGCGCCGCCACGTCGATCTCCTGCCCCAGGGCTTCGATCTCATCTTTCATCCTCGCCGTAACGTGCTCACCATGGAATTCGCGCAACTTGAGCGGGAGATTGTGCGTATTCTGGAACAGGCTGGGACCGAGGTGGCACGCTCCGCAAAGCACTCCTGGGCCGCGCCAAAAAACCCGGTGACGCCCCGACCATGACGCGCATCCTGCTTGCACTGCTCGCTTTTTACAAACGCTGGCTGTCGCCTGCGTTGCACTCGCTGCAGCCCGGCGGCTGCAAATTCCTGCCCACTTGCTCTGAGTACGCGGCGGTCGCCATCGCTACATATGGCCCGCTGCGCGGCTGTGCGCTTGCGGCCTGGCGCCTTCTGCGTTGCCACCCCTTCACGCGCGGAGGGTTCGATCCGGTCCCGCCGCGCGCTATCCGCTCTGCCGCTGCTGCCCGGGTTGACACCGCGGTCCATCGTGACGGAACCGCACTTCCGCGCGAACCATTACCATAAGAACAGCGGTGGCCCGCCAGGCCGCCCTTTGCAACCGATAGGAAGTTTCCTTTGCCTGAAATTCATAATCCCAATCTGCAATCGCAGGGCTCCGGCGGCGGTGGCGGCGATATGCGCTCCACCATGTCCCTCATGCTCCTGGTGCTCGCCGCCTTCCTCGGCTACCAGTACTTCTTCGCCAAGCCCAAGCCGGAAGAACAGCCGCCCGCTCCTGCGCAAACCCAGCAGACGGCGCCAGCCGCTCAGCCTGCCGAGAGTCAGGCGCAGCCCGCCCGGACGCATGGGAAGCCGCCCGCCGCAACGCCGCAGATCTCCGCCTCCATCGAGACCGTCACTACGGTCGAGAACGAGCTCTACAAGATCGAGTTCAGCAATCGCGGCGCGCAGGTCGAGCATTGGATCCTGAAGAAATACTTCGACTCGGCAGGCAAGCCCCTTGACCTCGTCCAGCCTCAGGCTGCCGCGCGCTTCGGGCTCCCTCTCTCGCTGTTTACCTACGATCCGGCGCTCACTTCGCAGCTCAATCAGGCTCTCTACCAGGTCTCGGTTTCGGGCGCGCAGCCCACGGCCACCGGGCTGGTCGTGGCGCCCGCCTCAATCACCTTCCACTACGCGTCGAACGGTCTCGACATTGTAAAAACCTTCCGCTTCGATACGAGCTACGTCGTCACCGTCGAGGCCCAGGTCAAGCAGAATGGAGAGCCCGTCCGCGCGCTCGTTGCCTGGCCCGCCGGCCTTGGCGACATGGAAGATCTCCAGCAGACGGGGATGATGCCGTCGCAGACGCGCACCCCCTCCTTCTTCGCCTGGTCGATTGATGGAAAGCAGGACACGCAGGCCGCGGCGAAGGTCAGCGGCAACAATACGCTCGACGAGCCGTATCAGTACGCCGCCGACATGGACCTTTACTTCGCTTCGGCCTTTCTGCCCGACGTGCCCGATCGCACCACTGTGGTCACTCTGCATAATGCCGTCGAGCTGCCCGGCGATACCAGTGATCCCAACAGCAAAAAAACTCACATCGACGTGCTGGGCTTGGCGGTCGGCGACACCAGCGGCGATACTCGCCTGCGCCTGTTTGCCGGACCCAAGGCAACCGATGTATTGGAGTCCATTCACGCCACCGGCGTTGACGGCAAGCCCGACGGCCCGTCGCTTGAGCCGCTGATTCAGTTTGGTTTATGGGCCTTTATCGCCAAGCCGCTCTACCTGCTGCTCCGCTTCATGGTCCTACACGGCATTGGAAACTGGGGATGGGCCATCATCCTGTCCACGGTCATCTTCAACCTGACGCTCCTGCCCACACGCTTGATGATGACCAAGTCGTCGCTGAAGATGATGCGCATCCAGCCCAAGGTTGACGCGATCAAAAAGCGTTACTCGAATCTTAAGGCGACCGACCCCAAGCGCGCAGATATGAATGCGGAGATGATGGCCCTCTACAAAACCGAGGGCGTCAACATGTACGGAAACTGCCTGCCCATGCTCGTGCCAATGCTGCTCCTGTGGCCGTACTTCCGCGTCTTGGAGTATACGGTGGAGCTGCGCCAGGCCCACTGGCTCTGGCTGCCCGACCTGTCGCATCCGGACCCAACGCACATTCTGCCCATCTTCATCATCGTGTCCATGTTCCTGACCCAGTACATTACGCCCTCGCCGGGCATGGACCCCTCCCAACGCCGCATGATGGCCTTCATGATGCCGATTTTCTTCGGCTTCATGCTCTGGCACTATGCTTCGGGACTCGCGCTTTACTGGGGTACAGGAAACGTCATCATGCTGGCCATGCAAATCGGCATTAACCGCTCGCACTGGGGCAAGGAAATGCACGCCATTGCCGACCGCCGCGCCGCCAAGAAGCTCGGCGCCAGCCCGGGCCGGAAATAAAAAGCAGGTGTCAGGTGTCAGGTTTCAGATAGCAGGATCGCGGTCGCCCTGCTGACCCCTGACACCTGAAACCTGAACCCTGCATTCGGTCGTAAGCCATTGAATTGACACCCCCAATGGGGCGAGAATTTAATAGACGCCATGCTACCTCTCAATCGACGGGGTTTTCTCAGTGGCGTTCTGGCCGCAGGCACGACTCTGGCCGCATCCTCCCTCCCGGTAACAGAAGCCCAGGAGCCGGCCGCATCTCCGGCGCATGGCAGGCCGAAGGGAGAAGCCGGAGACGGCGCTTCCATCATTGATTTCCGGTATGCTCCGGTACTGCAGCAAACTGCCTTTTGTTTTCCTGACGACTCGTACAAGAGCCTGGTCGATCAGGTCGGGCATCTGCTGTATGGATACGAGCGCGGCGCTTCGTCCTTCTCGTTCTCCTTGAAGGTTGGGTTTGCGCTGGATGGGATGCAGGCCCCGAGGGTGCTGAGCCAGCAGATCGAGAATCCCGGTGTCCCCATCGTCCGCACCTCGCTCGAGTATCCAGGCGCTTTGATGACGCTGACTGCATTTGCCACCAACGACGGAGCTGAAGGCAGGGTGGACAACGTGATCGTCGATGTGACCCCAAACTCCGGCGACGCGGTGAACATCGAGCCGCTCATCAACTTCGACACCACCCATAAGTTCGATCTTGAAGAGAAAGACGGGATCTTGATTGTGTTGCACCGCGACTCGAGAGAAGTGCTTCTGACCGGCAAGGTGATGGGAAATCCGCCGCAAGGCGGCGCGCAAGGAGGCTCCTTCGACTGGGACACCGAAAGTGACCGGTCGCAGCGGTTAAGGCTCCGCCATGGACAAGCCTCGAAGACGAAACCCTACCGCGCATTCTTCCGATTTCCTTTAGCCAGGCAGGAGAGAGCCGCGGTTGTAGCCGGATTGTCCGATCTCGAAGGCGCTCTGGAAAGCTGCCGGTCCTTTTGGAAGTCCTGGTCCGCATTTCGTTCGCCCGTTGCCTGGTCAGTGCCGGGCCGGAGAGGCGAATTTGTGGAAGCATGCGCGCGCAATATCCTTCAGGCTCGCGAAGTGCGGGATGGCAAGCTGACCTTTCAAGTGGGACCCACTTGCTACCGGGGATTGTGGGTAGTCGACGGCAATTTCATCCTGGAAGCCGCGCGCTATCTTGGCTACGACAAGGATGCGGAGCAAGGCCTGCGGACCACGTGGTCCAGGCAACAGAGCAACGGACAGATCGTAGCGGGAGGCGGCACGGAGCACTGGAAAGATACGGCCATCGCAATGTTTACGCTGGTTCGGCAGTGCCAGTTGAGCCAGGATTGGTCTCTGCTGCGCGAACTGGAATCACAGGTGGTGCAGGCGATCGGATTTTTGCGCTCATTGCAGGCCCTTGCAACGAAGCAGGACAGCGGCCTTGGACGTTACGGTTTGCTGGCCAGGGGCTTCGCCGATGGAGGTATCGCGGGTCCCTGCGACGAGCTCACCAATACTGTCTGGGTCCTGGCCGGCCTGAAAGCCATTGCGGAGGCGAGCGAAAGCGAGAAGATCGGCAGCCTGAAAGACGCCCGCGGCTTCTTCAACGAGTTAGAAGCCGCATTCCAGAAAGCCGCCGCGCGCGAAATGCTCCGCTATGAGGGCGGATTTGCATTTCTTCCCATGTTATTGAAGGACGACCCTCAATGGCAGTCACCCGATCCCTGGGACAGGCCGCGTCCGCAATCCGCGCAGTGGGCGCTTTCCCACGCCATCTTCCCCGGCCGCGTCTTCGAGCCGCAACATCCGATTGTGCGCGGCCATGTGCAACTGATGCAGGCTGTAACCAAAGAAGACATTCCCGCAGAAACCGGATGGGCTCGTCACGAAGCGGTATGGAATTACAATGCCGCCTTTGTTGCGGAGGTTTACCTGTGGCTGGGCATGAAGCAGGCTGCCCACGATACCTTCATCGGATTTCTGAATCATGCCAGTCCTCAATACTGTTGGCGAGAGGAGCAGCCGCTACAGAATGCGCTTGTGAGCTCGTATGTGGGAGATATGCCCCATAATTGGGCCAGCGCCGAGTGCATACGCTACGTTCGCCACATGCTGGCGCTGGAGAACGGGAGACACCTGCGCCTGCTGGCAGGCGTCACCGGCGGTGAACTCGCGCCAGAAAGGGAGTACGTCCTGACCGGAACGCCCACTCGTTTCGGCCGCCTTGACCTGAAGCTCGAGCCTCTGGATGGAGGGCACGGTTGGCGCGTGAGTTTTGAGCGGGGTCCCGGCCCCGCGCCGCAGAAGATTTCCCTGCCGGGCCGGCTGGGCAGCCGGTTCCAATTCAGCCGGATTGAGGGCGCCCAGTCGCGCGCTGAGGGCGAACTGGTGCTTGTCGACAGCGCAGCGTCGCGGTGGACGGCATTCTGGAAAGGATAATCGCTCAGGATGCCGGCGTTTGAAACCGGCCCTGTAGAGCTGATGCCGGCATCGCCTCGAACTGGTAACTCCCGCAGCCCCGCAGTCCCGTAGTCCCCTGCTCCCTACTCCCCACTCCCTATTCCCTAGTTGTGAGGTTTCAATAGGTTGTCCATCTGATCGTGACCTGTAAAGCTGGGTTTGCGAAGACTCAGGAATGCAGGAGACCAGATGGACTATCACCAGAATGCCCGAACGACGG
>JBEKNY010000008.1:0-148501 GCA_049522315.1 Occallatibacter sp. | reverse complement strand
TGATCGGTTACAGTGCCGGTGATGGTGCTGGACTCGATCTGCGCCAGAGCCATACCGACACCAAGACTGAGCAACGAAATCAACAACACGATATTTCGCTTGATCGTCATCTGCCCTCCGTTTTCCTGTCTGTTGTCAATGACAACGTTTTCATTGACAACGTTTTCTTTGTTGTGTAACTTCATGTGGTTGCTGCGTCCCTTAACTGCTTGCTACTTCTGTATCTTTGCTGCTTCCGTCAATCCATCGCTCCGATAGGCATAACGCCCCTACCCGCAGAATCCCGGCAGGAGCGCTGGCCAATGAAACTGGAACGACTGGTTGTGTATTTCATAGAGTGGTACATTGATATCAACATTCGTGGTCGGAATGCTATAATTTGCGGCGAAATAAATGTTGAATTACTCCGGTGATTCCGAGACCTTCCCGAGATGCCGTTGTGCCTCAACAAGATTTTCCAAAACCCTTAGAAAGCGTTTTGGAGGAGTGCGACGACGGAGAAAACTTGCATTGCGCGTTATGCGAACAATACAAATAACTTATGACGGTTATGTTGGATATGTAGGTTTTCTTGCCTCTTGAGACGGGGTGACCTGCATGGTCGGATTGATATAATCAACCGCGAAATAAATGTTGAATTACTCCGGTGATTCCGAGACCTTCCCGAGATGCCGTTGTGCCTCAACAAGACTTTCCAAAAACCCTTAGAAAGCGTTTTGGAGGAGTGCGACGACGGAGAAAACTTGCATTGCGCGTTATGCGAACAATACAAATAACTTATGACGGTTATGTTGGGTATGTAGGTTTTCTTGCCTCTTGAGACGGGGTGACCTAATGGGATGGACCCGCCTCGTAAGGCGAGTTGGTAAGCTCGCCGCGAGGAGGATAGACCGCGATGAAGGTAGCGACCATCGGGCTCGATATAGCGAAGCAGGTTTTTCAGATACATGGAGCTGACAAGGCGGGCAGAACGGTGCTGCGGCGCAGGCTGAGACGGAAGGAGGTGGCACGTTTCTTCTCTGAACAGCCGCCATGCCTGGTCGGCATCGAGGCCAGCGGAAGCGCGTACTACTGGGCTCGCGTGCTAGGCGCTTACACCTACAACAAACGGGTCAATTACATTCCTCCTGTAGCACAGCATTTGATGCTTTTGCAGACTCTTAACCGCGGTGTATCCGAAGAACGCATTGCCGCAGCACTGAACGTTGATGTCTACGCAGTCAGGCAAAAAGCGAAGATGCTGGACGGCATCTGCGACGAGGTTGTGGGGCTGCTGCGTGATCGCAAAATGAGTCCCGAACTCTTCCAAGTATTGCGAAAGATGAAGCCAGCGATCCAGATTGCCACAGTTGAGTTGATGATCCTGCGAAATAATCTGTCTGTCGCTTTTGCAAAAACACGGCTTGCGCTGACACCACCCGATTTGTTGAATGTTACATCCGTTCTCGTTAAACGAGGATGCTATGGAACGCTCAAGACACGCATCGCGGAAGATTGGGCGATGCTGCGTGGATTTCGGGTCCGGCGCATCGACCGGCGGCTCGATGCCAATCTATTCCGGAATCCAACTGAGCCTGGCATCGCTCTGGCGGGGCTCGACCGTATGCCAGCTCGCCGTCTTTTGGGCGGTCGGGGCTTCGAGTACGTCATCGATGCGGGCCTCGGCGCAATGGTCACGGATTACCGAAATTTCCGCCTCAACGTTTTCGATTCAAATGCGAATCCCAGCGATCATTTCGCAGACGTCGAAGATGGAACTGCACAAGTCATCCACGATCTCATGCAGCTGCCCGCATACAAGCAACTCGTCGAAAGCAGCGGCGATGGAGGCTGCGGAGCAGCTCCGCAGCGACTTGTAGCGCATGCACGAAGCACTGAGCTGAAGTAGCTCACGGGATAGGGAGAATGGCAGGTTTCTGCGCGTTGTGATCAGGCAATTGATCGAGCAGGATTACATTAAGCAGCGACTTATGTACCTGGATGCGGCCGTTATAGCCGATAAAACCAAGCTTGCGAAAGCGGTTCATAAAGAAGCTGACACGGGACCGGGTGGTGCCGATCATATCCGCCAGCGTTTCCTGGGTAATAGGCGGGATGAAGGTTTCCGGTTCACCTGGCTTGCCGAATTCCGCCATCAACAGGAGAATGCGCGCCAGGCGCTTTTCACTGGAGTTAAAGAGCTGATCGACAAGATCGGCCTGGGTGCGCATGCTGTGGGCCAGCAGGAACTTGAGAAACAGATCAGCGAATGCGGGTTCGTCATGCATTACTCGGATCATTTCGTTTCTGCTAATCTTGAGCGCTGTACAGGTGTTCACGGCAGTGGCGGTCGACATACGCAGCCCGACAATCGCGGCGAGAGACTCCTCTCCAACAAAATCCGTAGCGGATAGAAGGGTGATTGTGGCTTCTTTTCCCTTCTGCGAAACGACGGTGACTTTTGCGCGGCCTTTTTGTAGATAGAACACAGAGTCCGCCGTGTCTCCCTGGCAGAAAAATGCCTGCTTTGGCTTCAACTCGATCATGGTTCGGCCGAGCCCAGCGTTTGCAAGAAAGGCGGCGGAATCGAATGTCTTGTTGTTATTGCGCGTCAAGATGCTACCTCGCTGCAGGCCGGTTGTTTGGGTGGACGGTTCATGCCCAGGAAGCAGCCACTCTGGTGTGCGGTTATTGGGGGTGTGGCGAACTGATCAATGACCGCGAACGCTGTGTTCGAGAGAATAAGAGCCCAGATCTCTTCGCGACTTGGCGCTCGCAACGCAGCCCCGAGTTGTTCCTCGGGGGATTCCACAACATGGGTACAGTACACCCCGGGATTAACCGCAATTACGATCAATCTCGGTCGATCATCGCTTGGACTGAAATTGTGTGTCTGTTCAATTCTGCTCGTTTCTTCTGCCGCCGAACTTGCCACAATTCGAATTCCCGACGATGCGTCGCGCACCTGGTTGCCGGCAAACCTGTCTGCCAACTCAACTTATCGCAAGGTGAGTCCAGCAGACTCACCGGGCGTGACTCCGGGGCTCACTCTAAATGAATCACTTGTCCCACGTTCTCTCTACCACCATTTCGTGGAACGCCCTGCCGGAATCTTCCCGCTGGCGTCAGGCTTGGCTGAACGCAGAAGCAGGAGGGGACACTGCACGAGCCTTACGACCTTTTCGGCAATCGACCCGAAGACCAGCGGGTGCCAGCCGGAGATGCCGTGCGTGGAGATCACCACCATGTCGATATGCTCGCGCTCCACCACTTCCATGATGTTCCCGGCGATGTCATTTCCAACTTCGACACTGGAAGTTGACTTCACTCCCCTGGCCGCGAGAGCTGCATGGCACTTGGCCAGATGCTGCTCCGCAAATGTTCTGGCCTCCCGAATGAATTCGCCTTCGGGAATCATGTCAGGAAGTGTCGTGGTGGGGAATATGGGGATCACATTCACAAGATGGAGTTCTGCGTGAAAGTGTTTCGCAAGGTCAGCGGCCATCTCCAAAGCCGCTTGGGAAGATGGGCTAAAGTCGATCGGCAACAAGATCTTCGTGGGGATGGAAGGGAAAGCACGAACTTCAGGCATGGCAGGCTCCTCGCCGAATCGTGGATACAACTGGTTTTTCCGTATTGTCCTCTCATCACTCATGCAAAGACTGTGCTCTTTGGGACACATGCTCCGTGGACCATTTGCTCCCATGGGGTCGATTTCGCGTTGATTGTCCGGTGCGGCCGTTGCAGAAGCACACAACTTGCGATTGCGAGCAAATATGACCATCCTTGAAGGCTTCCGTTCTGAAAACATCTCTATGGGTGTAGCTATACGACGCGACAGTTCATTGGCGGCGCATGCCGTGCCTGAGATGGGCGATGCCGATCAAAGGAGAGACGATGAGGTCATCCAAGTGGATCTCGGAGTCGCATTTCTTGTTGGCCTGCCGGGCAGGTCTGGCGGGACGGCGCATGGGCCAATCGGGCAAAAAGCCTGCCGGCGCGATGGTCCGCCGGGCCATGCTCCTGGTGTTGGTCACTGCGGCCCTGGGCGCCATGCCGGCGCTGGTATGTTCTCAATCGCGGCTCTCTTCTGGAGATCCCCCGGCAACTGAAGGAATCACGGCCCCAAGGAACCTGGACCTGACCTACGTCCGGCCTACAGAAAGAACAAAGGTGAGCAACTACGCCTTCGACGCATTCGGTCCGTATCCAATTGTTGGCGCCGGAGTCGCGGCGGGAATCAACCAGTGGAGCAATGCACCGCCGGAGTGGGGCCAAGGGGCTACGGGATTCGGCAAGAGATTCGGTTCTGACTTCGTCATCGCGGCTATTGGAACAACCACGCGTTATGGGCTGGCGGAAGCCTTCAAGGAAGATACGTTGTACTACCGCTGCGAATGCGGAGGCCCACTTCCGCGGCTGCGCCACGCAGTGATCTCTACGTTGACCGGGCGCCGCGGCGAAGACGGCCATCGCGTCTTCTCTATCTCCGCGCTTGCCGCGCCCTATGCGGGCTCCATGATTGCGGTTCACATGTGGTATCCGGATCGCTTCGGGGCAAAGGATGCGTTCCGGATGGGCAACTACAGTCTGCTGAGTTATATGGGCGGCAACATTGCCTTGGAGTTCTTATATAGGGGACCTCACGCCTTGATTTCACGTATGCATCTGAACAATCCGCACGGCGCGCCAATTCAGGGGCGGAACTGATGAGTGACCGCGGATTTACACCAGTTGCGGGTCTAAGCCCTCCACTTCCAGTGGGGCGGACCGAACTGCTGCCGTCCGTTGCAATCTCTGCCGCGAGGCTGTTCAACGGGTTTTTCGAGTGGTTCGGCAGCCTGGGTATCTTTTCCTGGCGAGTTTTTAGGGCCGCAGTGACTCCGCCGTACGAATGGCGCGAGCTGATTCGGCAGCTCGACGAAGTTGGATCGAAGTCTCTGCCGCTGGTCGCCATGGCAGGCGCCGCAATTGGCGTTATCATCTCGCTCGAAGCCCGCTATAGTCTAAGTCGATTCGGCGCCAAATCGATGTTTCCTGTCACTCTCGTGTACTCCGTGATTCAGGTCATGGGTCCGGTCATTACCGGCCTGGTCGTAAGCGGGCGCGTGGGCGCGGGTATGGGCGCGGAACTGGCATCGATGAAAGTGACCGAGCAGATCGACGCCATCGAGGCCTCCGCAATCAACCCCTACAGGCTTCTGGCGGCAACACGAATACTGGCCTGCATCCTGATGCTGCCGCTGCTGACCCTTGCCACCGACGCATGCGCCTTGCTGACGGGCTGGTTTGCGCAGACTCTGGTTGAGCCGCTTTCATTCCATCAGTTCATATCAAGTGGGTTTAATGGCGCCACTTTCAGCGCATTCCTGCCGCAGACATTCAAGACCGCCGTGTATGGCCTGATCATCGGGCTCATCGCGTGTTTCCAGGGAATGCGCACGCGGGGAGGGGCTGCGGGTGTGGGCCGCGCGGCCACCAACTCGGTTGTGCTGGCCTCGCTCTTCCTTATCCTGGCCGATGTTGTCCTGGTCAAATTCATCCTTGTTTTCTTTTCTTAACCGTTGTTTGAAGCACTCGTGAAACAAGTATGGCCACAGCTTATGACATTGCGACGAAGCAAGCGGAACCCGAGCAAGGCGGTCTTGCGCCCGTCATTGCTGTCGAGAACGTGTACAAGTCCTTCGCCAGCCACAAGGTCTTAAACGGGATCAGCTTGCGCGTGAACCGGGGAGAAACCCTGGCTGTGCTCGGACGCAGCGGCACGGGAAAAAGCGTGCTGCTTAGGCTCATCATTGGCCTCGACACGCCCGACTCCGGATCGATTTGCATTCATGGCCAGGACATCGCCGGCCTGGCGCTTGACCGCATGGGAGAAATCAGAAAGAAGATGGGTTTTCTGTTCCAGCAGGCGGCGCTCTACGATTCGCTCACCGTCCAGGAGAACGTGGCGTTCCCCCTTGAACACCATCGCAGAGACATGTCGAAGTCCGACCGGGCCGATCGGGTAAGGCAGTTGCTGGCCGAGGTGGGCATGGAGGGCGATCTCGAAATGATGCCGTCGGATATCTCAGGCGGGATGCAGAAGCGCGTGGGCCTGGCGCGTGCGCTTGCTCTGGAGCCGGAGATTCTGCTGCTCGACGAGCCGACGGCCGGTCTCGACCCCATCAGTTCCGGCGAAATCGACGAGTTGATTCTCATGCTCCAGAGGGAGCGTCGGATGGCGTCCATCGTAGTGACTCACGATCTGCATAGCGCCAAAACGATCGCGGGCCGTCTCGCCCTGCTGAATGAGGGCGACGTAGTGATCGAGGGCGCGTTTGAAGACCTTCAACAAAGCGACATCGGTTTTGTGAAGGAGTTTCTACAGCAATCGTAGGAGGACGTATGTCGAGAGTGGCACGGTTAGGAGCATTCATCGTTGCGACGCTGGCAGTTCTGGCTGCCGGTGTCTTCATCATCGGGAGCAAGGAGTATCTGTTTAGCTCTACATACCACTTGAAGGCGCAGTTCGAAAATGTGGCTGGTCTGGCTGAGGGCGCCGATGTGCAGGTGGGCGGAGTGCACAGCGGAACAGTGATTGGCATCGTGTTGCCAAAAAAGCCGGGAGAGAAGGTCACCGTCGTCATGGACCTCGCCAGATCCACGCACGCGATTATCAAGCAGGACTCTGTGGCTTCAATTGAAACCGAGGGGGTGTTGGGCAATCAGTATGTGGCCATTTCCTTTGGATCTGCCGGGCAAGCTGATGTGAGGGACGGCGAGACCATCGAGAGTGTACCGCCGCTGGAGTTGGGAGAACTGCTTGCAAAGACGAGCGCGATCCTGGATAGCAGCCGGCAGGCCATCCTCAACACAACTTTGGCGACGGCCCATCTGAACTCGATAAGCGCCAAGATCGATTCCGGACAGGGAACTGTGGGAGCCCTGGTCAACGACAAGCAACTCTATGACAACCTGGAACAGACTACGGCCACACTCCATGACACGATGCTACAGGCGCAGACCGGCGTAACGGACTTTCAGGAGAATATGGAAGCCTTGAAACATAACTTCTTCTTGAGCGGGTATTTCAAGAAGCGCGGATACGAAGACTCCGCCGATCTGGGAGCGAACAGGATCAGCGGGCTGCCTCAGGCCACGCCTGATAAGACATTTATCTACGCAGCCAAGCAGCTCTTCGATGGTCGAGACTCTGCCAAACTGAAGAACCAGAAAACTCTCAACGACGCCGGCGACTTCCTGGCACAGACTGAGTTCGGAGTTGCGGTCGTCGTGGTCTCCACTGGCATGGATGGCGATAGCCAGAAGGATCTCGTCCTCACCGAAGCCAGGGCGATGGTGATACGCGAGTATCTTGTCGAGAACTTTGGGTTTGACGACAGCCAGCTTAAGACGTTGGGAATGGGCAAGCAGGCAGGCGCAAACCTTGACGCGGATTGGGGCTCGATCCAGATTCTGATTTATCCGGCGGGAACTGAGATACCGGCCGGCAAACCGGCGTCGGCGGCTAGCTCATCCGCACCCGGCGCCGACAGGCCAGTCCAGGTCACTGCCGTGGCAACTCAAAAACCATAACGCAGGGCTCGGTGAGGATATGCGGCAAGTTTCGGCCCCATAGTCCCTTTCCAGCTGGTTATACATCGCAGTCACCTCATGAGGTTTCAACGAGCCACACAACCGATCAAAGGAGATCATGTAAATGCGACGTCAAAATGTGCCTATCCAGCCTGCAACTGGGTCCCCGCAGAGGGGAAAGAATTCTGTAGCGAGATCTGCCGTGACGCAAAAGACATGACGGAACTCACATGCCAATGCCAGCACTCCGACTGCCAAGGAAAGACCCTGAAACCGTAATTGATTCGCGACGCTTTATTTCTGGACGTGCCTTGGCGGCCCGTGCAGTAGTATTGCCTCGCCACAATGAAGCGAAATTCCCGACGTTTCCTGTACTCTGCCTGCATCAGATGAGCTGTACATGAAGGCGTCTCGTACCCGTGGGCAATTGCTTGTTCTCGCTCTCGCATCAAACATCGTATCGGGAGAATTCCATGGAAGTGGGCATGATCGGCTTAGGCAGGATGGGAACCAACATGGTCCGGCGCCTTATGCGGGCCGGCCATCAATGCGTTGTGTACGATATTCATTCGGAAGCCGTGCAATCGCTTGCCAAGGAAGGCGCGGTTGGTGCGAATTCTCTGGAAGACTTCGTCAAGAAGTTGAAAACGCCCCGCGCCGTCTGGATGATGGTGCCGGCAGGCGTGGTCGATGCGACGCTCAAAGTCCTGACCCCACTGCTCGAGGCAAACGATGCGGTCATCGATGGCGGGAACTCCTATTATCACGACGACATTCGCCGCGCCGCCGAACTGAAACCGAAAGGCATCCACTATGTGGACGCGGGAACCAGCGGCGGAGTGTGGGGGGCCGAACGAGGCTATTGCCTGATGATCGGCGGCGAAAAGGATGTGGTTCAGCGTATCGACCCAATTTTTTCCGCATTGGCGCCAACCGTCGATTCAGCGCCGCGCACGCCCGGAAGGGAAAAGGTGGGCGGCACCGCTGAGCACGGCTACTTGCACTGCGGCCCCAGCGGCGCCGGACACTTTGTGAAGATGGTGCACAACGGAATCGAGTATGGAATCATGGCCGCGTACGCGGAAGGATTGAACATTCTTCACCATGCCAATGTCGGCAAGCAGAAACAAACTGCGGACGCCGAAACTACGCCTTTGCGCAACCCCGAGGTGTACCAATACGACCTGAACCTTGCCGACATCGCCGAGGTCTGGCGCCGCGGTAGCGTGATCTCTTCATGGCTTCTGGATCTGGCCGCCATCTCCCTGCTCGACAGCCCGGATCTGGCAAAATTCGCGGGCCGCGTGTCGGATTCGGGTGAAGGACGCTGGACAATTACCGCTGCGATCGACGAGTCGGTTCCGGCTCCCGTGCTCAGTGCTGCGCTGTATGGGCGCTTCAGTTCGCGAGGCGAAGACACCTTCGCCGACAAGCTCTTATCTGCGCTGCGATTCCAGTTCGGCGGCCACCAGGAGAAAACCGCTGACACGAAGGAAGGCGCCTGATGGCAAATCCCCAGTCGGACGCTTTGGTGGTTTTTGGCGTGACGGGCGATCTGGCCCACAAAATGATCTTCCCTGCACTCTATGCCATGGTGAAGCGCGGCGCGCTCAAGGTTCCCGTGATCGGCGTTGCCTTCCCGAAGTGGAGTCTGGAGCGGCTACACCGGCGCGCGACGGACAGCATCAAGCGAGCAGGCGGAATCGATGACAAACGAGCGCTGCAACGCCTTCTGTTTCTGCTGAGGTACGTGAGCGGAGACTACGCAGACAGCAATACATTTAAGGCGATCAAAGACGCGCTGGGGAAAGCACGGCGGCCCGCGCACTATCTGGCAATCCCGCCTGCGCTCTTCGAGACAGTGATTAAAGGACTCGGAGCTGCGAAACTGGCCAAGAATGCGCGCGTGATTGTCGAAAAGCCGTTTGGACGCGATTTGGCTTCGGCGCGTGAATTAAACCAGGTTGCGCACGCGGTGTTTCCTGAAAACTCGATTTTCCGCATCGATCACTTCCTTGGAAAAGAAGCGATCATGAATATTCTTTATTTTCGTTTCGCCAACTCGTTTCTGGAACCGATCTGGAATCGCAATTATGTGGCCAGCGTTCAGATCACTCTATCGGAGAATTTCGGCGTGGGCGGGCGCGGCGCGTTCTACGAAACAGCAGGCTGTCTGCGCGACGTGATCCAGAATCATCTTTTCCAGATCGTGGCGCTGCTGGCCATGGAAGCGCCCGCGGGACGGGACTTTGGAGACGTGCACAACGAGAAGGCCAAAGTCTTTAAAGCGATGCTCCCTCTAAAGCCCGACGATATCGTGCGCGGCCAGTATGCCGGCTATCGAGAGGAGCCGGACGTAGCGAAGCGCTCCGACGTCGAAACCTACTGCGCCTTGCGGCTCTTCATCGACTCATGGCGCTGGGATGGAGTGCCCTGGTATTTGCGCTCGGGTAAATTTCTCCCAACTACCGCAACCGAGATCTTGGTGAAGCTGAAGCGGCCTCCGCAGAAGCTCTTTGCCGACGCAGTGCAGGCGGATAGCAGATCGAATTACCTGCGCTTTCGGCTCTCTCCCAGCTCGGCCATCGCTCTGGCTGCCCGCGTGAAGCTTGCGGGTCAGGAATTCATTGGAGAGGAGCGAGAGCTTTACCTGTCAGATGAACAGCCGGGAGAGGAAACGCCTTA
This sequence comes from Occallatibacter sp., assembly GCA_049522315.1. Taxonomy (GTDB): domain Bacteria; phylum Acidobacteriota; class Terriglobia; order Terriglobales; family Acidobacteriaceae; genus Telmatobacter. The sequence goes on along the minus strand of JBEKNY010000008.1, from coordinate 138,259 downwards.
CGAACGGCTTTTGGGCGACGCATTGAAGGGCGACGGGGCGCTCTTCACCCGCGAGGATGCGGTTGAAGCCGCATGGGAGGTGGTCAATCGAGTCCTGAAGGACCACCATCCGGTTCGCCGTTACAAACGCGGCACATGGGGGCCGAAAGAGGCTGGCGCACTCATCGCTGCAGACGGCAGTTGGCATAATCCAAGCCCCGATGGCGCATCCGAATGATCGCTTGCTTTCGGCAAAATCTACCTCCAGCTTCATCGCGTTAGGCCATTCCGTCGTTTGCGCCGCACGACCTGTCTCTGAAGGAGTTGGATCGCGTCAAGTATTGTCTCCTTCACCCCTTCCGATGAGCATTATGGCTCAGCTATTTCTTCATTGACTTGGAAGAATAAGAATGAAGCGGAGTAATCGTTCTTTTCTTCCTGATGGCTCCCACGCTAAGTGAGTCGATAGTTCGTAACTTCTTGACGATGCCCCGGGGGCACCGAACCTGAAAAACGATTGGAGAACACGATATGCCACTTACCACTGTCCTCATCACGATTGTTGCAGCAGGGCTTCTGTTGTGGATTGTGAACAGATTCATCCCCATGCAGGCACAAGTCAAATCGATCCTGAACGGCCTGGTGGTCCTCGTTTTGGTTTTGTGGATTGCAAATCTCTACGGGGTGTTCGATCACCTCCATCAATTCCGCGTCGGGCGTTGAAATATCACACCATCGAAGCCAGCGCGGCTTCGCCCGCCAACCTAAGACAACAACGCAATGCGGCAGTTTTCTGCCTCCACTGGAAGCCTGCGCCAATAGAGCCGAATGTCCTCCGCGGATCCGAGAAAGGCCGCAGAGGATGTTGAATCACTCGGCATGGATGGGGGAAAGGCGTTCTCTTGTTTGCCGTGCACCTATATGAGTATTGTTGTTCGACAACCAGCCCTGATTTTTGCGCACCCTGTGCGTCACTTACTGATTCCACACTGGCTCACGCACCTGGGAGCGCTGGGGCTTTTCTCCGTTGCCGTCGTCGACTCCTCTCCCATTCCTTTGCCTCTGCCCGGTAGCACTGACCTGCTGCTGCTGTGGCTGGTGGCGTACGGTGGAGGTCCTTGGCTGCTCGCAGCGCTCGCCATAGCCGGCAGCCTCGTGGGCGGATACGCCACCTGGAACCTTGGGCGCAGAGGGGGCGAAGCGGCTTTGCGCCGCTACGTGCCGGCTCGTCTTCTTGGGCGAGTCGTTGGATGGGTGGAGCGTCACCGCATCCTCGCGGTGTTTCTTCCCGCCGTGCTTCCTCCCCCGATTCCGCTATTGCCATTTGCGCTCGCGTCTGGCGCGCTGGGCGTCTCGCGCCGCCGCTTCCTGGTCGTCTACGGCGCGGCCCGCACCCTGCGTTACTCCCTCATTGCCTGGCTCGGCGTAGTCTATGGACGCCACGCCATCCACATGTGGTCAGGGACGCTCCAGAAATGGTCGACTCCGCTGATCTGTGTATTCGTGAGCCTGCTGGTGGCCGGCTTATGCTTTGGGATCTGGAAGGTTAGCGGCCTTCGCAAAATCGATGCCAATGAGAAATTCGCATCGTGCGATGAAGTGTCTCGGACGAGCTAAACTCGCAAGCCGCTGAGTCCTGCGCTTCTCGCCTACACAACAAACATGGCAACGCCCGCTACGAACATGGTCACCGTGGTGATTGCTACAACAATCCATCCCAGGCGGGAGCTCGGCTGGCCCTGCATCAGCTTCTTGTCCGCTGCCACAACCAGGATTGCAACCATGAGGAATGGCGCCAGCAATCCATTGATGACCGCTGTCCAGTAGAGCGCCTTTACCGGGTTGATGCCGATGAAGTCCAGCGCGATACCCACCCCCGTTGAGACCAGAATCAGAGCATAAAACCATCGCGCCTGTTTCAGCTTCTTATTCAAGCCCTGTCGCCATCCCAGCGTCTCAGCGAAGGCGTATGCGGCTGATCCCGCCAGAGTTGGAATGGCAAGAAACCCGACTCCGACAATACCGAGTGTGAACACGGTTGTAGCGAAGTTGCCGGCAAACGGCCGGAGTGCCTCGGCCGCTTGTCGAGAGGTTTCAATATTCGTGATGCCGTGCCGGTTGAGGGTGATGGCGGTGGTCAGGATGATGAAGAACATGACCGTGTTCGAGAAAAAGGCGCCGACGCCCACATCGATGTTTCTTAATTCGAGCTCTTCGAATGTGGCTCCTCTGCGCAGGGCGAGCGTACTCTGGCCTGCCGACTTCTCCTCTTCAACTTCTTCACTGGCCTGCCAGAAGAAAAGATACGGGCTGATTGTGGTGCCGAGGATCGCCACCAGCGTCGCCCATTCATTTTTGGTATGCGGAATGGACGGAATCAGGGTGTCGCGCAGAACCTGGCCCCAATTGGCCCCGACCACAAACGCAGTAATTGGATACGCAAACAGAACCAGGACCAGCCACTTGAGCACGTTCGCGATCTGGTGATACTGGAGCCGGATGGTTGCCCACGAGATGAGAAGCGCGAACGCCACTACAAACCAGTGGGAATTGACACCGGACAGCATGGAAGCCGCATCTGCCATGCCCGCCAGGTCCGCCCCAATGTTGATCGTATTTGCGGCTAGAAGGGCGAAGACAAACGCAAGCAACAGCCATTTTGGAAATCGTTGCTTGAAGTTCCCAGCCAAGCCCTGTCCCGTTATCTTGCCGATGCGGGCGCACATCATTTGCACTGCGGCCATCAGCGGCCATGTGAGCAGTGCGGTCCATAGCAGCTTGGTTCCGAGCTGCGTACCGGCAATAGAATAAGTGGCGATGCCCGATGGGTCGTCATCGGCAGCCCCGGTAATGATCCCGGGCCCAAGCGACTTGAGCAGCGCTCGAATCCAACGAGATGGGGCGGATGTCGGCAAAAAAGTTGGGGTGGCCGTTCCCTTCGGATCAAACCCTGACTCGACTCAACCTTGTGACTGCCCTGGCGCCAGGGCGGCCAAGAGGGCAGAATCTCGCGCCAGCCATCGACCCCGGTTCATGCTGACTTCATTTTGACGCAGCGATAGGAATTCCGCGGACTTGCCTGTTTCCCCCTTCGCCTGAGAATAACTCCAATTACGGGCGTGTGTCTTGTCGCACCTTGGTTCCCCGGTTGGCTCCACGCACCACATCTTGGGCCTTCCCAAGCGTGTTTTCAGCTTTTCCCTTCACCTGTTGGGCAATGCCCTTCACCTGGAGCGGCGTATTGCCAGTCCACTTGCCCGCCTTTCGCTTGGCGCTTCCCACCACTTCATCGATCGTGCCATTCACTCGATTTTTATTCATTTGCCCACCTCCGTGGTTTCAACTCGTGCAGCTTCGACGAAGGCACCGAAATGCAACTTCGGCGCCTCGATCAAAGATCATGCGGTTTCTTGTCTGCTAAAGGGTGCGTAAGAAGCTCGACCTCAGTAACTCCGCTCGCAGTCGTTGGGGCCGTGATTTGCCTGCTCCAACCTCTTTGAGCGTAGCGGCTGAAATCACGTGAGTCTGAGCAGTTTGGACCAGGCGCGGCGTTCACGCTGAAGCTGGCCAGTGCTCAAGAGGAGTTCTATGTTCACTTAACCGGCAAAGGCGCTATAGCCCTCAATTCGCTAAGATCGGTCAAGACGCCTTGCCAGCGAACCGGGTCTTTCCTGGTCTCGATCGGCAGCGAGAGATCGGAATAGAACTCGAGAATGTTATCGCGCAGTTGGGGCGAAGTGCCGTCGAACTTCCGCGCCGCCAATTTGGCCAGCAGGCTAGCGTAGGTCTCGTCTGCGAGCGTGTATTCCGCTGCTTTGGTTGTTTTGCCGTCATCAAGATCGCAATTGGGCAGGACCAACGTACCTGCGTGCACCTCCTCGAGATAGACGCGGTACTGATCGACGGTAGCATTGATACTCTTGATATATAAGTCTTCGGTCTGTGGCGTAGGGTTATCGAATCCCATACCTTTGAAGGGACCAACCTTCGGAATGAACCGCAAAAGAACGGATAGCACCCGTGTGCCGAAGTCCGGCTTCGTATAGGTCTTTCCCCACTCCCGCTCGTAATCGGAGCGCGATAGGCGATACAGAAACTTCCTCTTCGCATAGTTAGGCGTCTCCCGCATTAGATCCTTCTTGTGCGTCTGGAGCGCGACCTTGGTCATTTGCGGAATCAGCCGGCTGACTGAGAAGCGATACGAGCCAATCGCCAGGTCCTCGTGCGCGAGCACATCCTGCAGTTGTAGCCCGTATACCACTGGAAAGGTCCGCTCCAGCAACGGCTGCGCGACCTTGAACCCGATGAAATCGTGGTACTGGTCCGACGCATATCGATTTTTCGCCACTTGCAATGTGTCGAATCCAAATTCGGTCTTCAAATGAGCCGTCCTGTCCTGCGCATAGCGGACGGAATTGCCATATTTCGCTCGCAGCTTTGGATAGTGAAGCGCGACAGCCTCATTGACCGCCGGGTGACCGTCAATGTCCGACGTATAGTGCGACAGCGCGCCCAACGCGAAGGCATACTCGTTGGCATCCTGGCTTTGACGAAGCAACTCGATAACAAAATCCCCGGTGCGAACGTAATGCACAAGGTCACTGAAGTCCTTGCTGCCGAAAGGATAGTAGCCAAGGTCCTGAATGACTGAGCCGCCATAGGCGTAGGCATGGGCCTCTTTGATCTGGTCTTCATTCAGGTCTGGAAAGCGTTGCAGCAGGAGGGAGCGAATCTCGGACGTCCATGCCAGGTCCACGATTTCTTCGTGGGTGAGAACAGAGTAGGCAAATAAAGCTCCGCTGGAAGCCAGCACGGCGAGAAGAACCGCCGCCGCGCGCGCAAAAAGCGGACTCCATTTACACGTCATAAGCAAGAATCGCGCTGCCGTTCTGCGCCGCGGCAGAAAACGCTCCGGTTTCGGTAGCTTGGGTATCGTGCGGCGAGCACGCGGTGGCTGGTTATGCTCAATCGCCAACTCTATCTCCACGGCCGGGCCTGTGCGTGCGTTCGCGGTCGCGAACCGACTCTCCCGGAACACGCAAGGCCCGGTGAAAGATGGCCAGGATCAGCACCATTTGCAGGATCGTCATTGCGCCCTCCCATGCGTGCTTCTGCCGGGCATGTTGAGGTCGGAAAGGAGGAGATCGGGAACCTCGCGCCGAATCTCAGCTAACGCCGAGAAACCGTCCTCTGCAGAGCGCGTTGTATAGCCATCCCTCGCGAGAATTTGCGAAAGCAACATTCGAATCGAAAGCGCATCGTCTACGATGAGGAGGTTTGCTTTTGTACAGGGCATCGGCGACCTCACCAAGGGGATGAAGATGGGTACCAAGGCGAGTGTCCCATGCAAGGAATCGTAAAACTGTTCAATTTTGCACAGGTACTGCGAGGAAAGCCTTTGGCTGGCTTGGAGTTAGTCCGCCAGGAACGGCCCCACAGCTGGCACGGGATCCCCTCACGATACCGTGCCGAGGTTTTCTGGGCCGCTCCCGGCCGAGAAAATAAGCCAGATCAGCTACACGAACGGACTGCGGCTGGCTTACGGCGTCTTGCCTTTTGCCTTGGCTGTTGCGTGCGTCGGAGTCTTCTTGTCGAGAAGAGTCAGGGCATCGGCAGCGTTGAACGGGAACTGGCGCACCGATTGTTCGCCTGTTGTACTCAGGACGACGTCGACACGGCGGTTTTGAGCCAAGACAATGACGGGCAGTTCGTGTAGAGCCTTTTGGCGCTCCGCGGCACTCAGGTCAGGATTCTGTTCGAGCATCTCTTTAACCTGGGCGGCGGTGAGCTCCTGCTCTTTGCCAAGGCCGCGCGTTTCAATGCTGGCGTCGGGAACACCCTGCCCAATCAGGAACTGTTTTGTGCTAGCGACACGGCGTTCGGAAAGCGCCTGGTTGTACTCGACTGATCCGCGCACATCCGTATGTCCGCTCAGGATCAGGTGGGCATCCGGTTTGAATTCGCGGTACTTGTTGAAGTCTGCCGCGAGGGTGGTCAGAGTTTCTTGCTGGCTGGCCACCAGACCGCCATTGGGATTGTCGGTCTTGGGCTGATTGGTCGGGAAAAAGAGACTGTGCAGCGCCAGGCGAGTCTCGAGTTTCCCTACCTCTTCGGAGGGTTCGATGGAACCCGTCAGATGAACGGTGGCCGTGCGGGCTTCGGCAGCGCCGGAACAATTGGTGGCCTTGAGGGTGTAAGTCAGCGTTTCGTCTACCGGCCCAAGATCTGTTTTTTGGGGAACAGGGTTCAAGGTACGGCTGCCCGAGGGGTCCACGGAACCGAGCGGATCCAGAGAAACCGAGGAGGCGTTCGTGGTCGACCAATCCAGGGTTATCGTGGGCTGCTCAACCACTTTGTCGCCGATGCGCCGGTAGCGTGCCTCCGCGGGCGATGCCTTGAGTGTTGCCTGGATGGCAGAATTTACGTCAACCGAGACGGAAGAAGTGGCAGTCCCGCCGGGCCCGGTAGCAGTCAGATTGTAGGTAGTGCTTTCGCACAACGGCACCGCCTTTTCGCCGGATGCGGGGACTTGGCCAATTCCGGAGATGTCTACACTAGGGGCGTCGGTGGTCGTCCAGTTAAGCTGTACTGTCTCGCCGGCATTGATCTGCCCTTTGCTGGCGGTGAGCTGCGCCGTGGGCTTGACAACCGCGACAGTGGCGCTCGCCACACCGGCCTTGAAGCGCGGCAAAGACTGGAGCTGCTCTCCGCGGGGCCAGGGGATGGTTTTCCGGACGCCTTTCGGAATATCAATGACAACACGCTGGTTGGCGGGAACCTCGACGGTGCCAGACCAGACTTCCTTATCTCCCGAGAGAATGGTTAGCAGTTGTTTGCCGGGCGGAACAATGAGTTCCTGCTTCATCATCAACTCATTATTGAACTCATCGCCGTGGCCGACAAAAAAGGCCGGCGTCTTTCCATTGAGGAGCACAGCATCCCGATCGGCGCCTTCAATGGTCATACAGCCCCAGGGGCCGGAGACCATACCCGGGATGGGATCGAGAGTAACCTTAAGGACGTTGGTTTGTTGGGCAGTGATGTCGACCTTTTGGGTCGCCGGTTTGAAACCGTAGTTGTAGATGTCAATGGTGTGACTGCCGGGGCTGAGATTGAAAGTGCCTCGGCTTGCCTCGTGCATGGCCTGCCCGTCAACGAACACATAAGCCTGAGGAGGTACGGCTTGAACCTTAAGCTTACCGTCCTGAGCTCGAACTGGAGAAACCACGCACACTACCGATAAAGCCGCAAAAGCGGCAGCGAACACAAAACCTGCTCGAACTTGCATAACCCGTTGTCCTTTCATGAATCAATGCACTTGGAATGCCCCTTTGGGATTGGAAGATTCCCAAGTTTCACGACCGATGCGTCTTTCCGCATGTTGGAGGAACCGGACAACTACCTTGACCACCGGCTCTCAGGGAACACATGACGCTGTGTGAAAAACGAATTGAATCAGCGCCCTTCGTACGACTGTTATTGGGTCCTTGTCAGCGAACTGGGGGATAAGACCTGTGCCAGTTTCAGCATTGGCATCGCGCTGCCGAAAGGTAGGAAGGATGCCGCTCCATTCGAGGCAGCGCTCCCATGATCATCAACAAGGCACCCAGGCTGCTGCCCTTTTGGTAGAACGCATCCGCGACAACTCCGGAAGGCGCCTCATCGCCGGAGAACGCGCCGCTCATGGCGATCACCGGGATCGCAGGAAATCGGCGATGAACCACCGAGAGGAGCTCAAATCCGGACATGCCCGGCATGTTGAGATCGGAGAGGATAATATCCGGAATCTCCTTCCGAATTTCGAGCAATGCGGAAAACCCGTCTTCGGCCGCTCGAACGGAGTAGCCAATCTCAGTAAGCACGAACGTTAACGACTCTCGAAATGAAGGCTCATCGTCTACGATCAGCAGTCTCTCTTTTGTGCAGGGCATCGTCCACCTCACCAAAAGGATGAAGGAGGGTAATGAGGCGAGTATCCCCTGCGAGGAATCGCAAATCTGGTCAATTCTGCACAGGGTATGCGAGAAATTGTGGCTGGCTTGGGAGTTATTCCGCGGGGATGGTGGAAATGGTAGGCCTCCCGGCGTTGTCGTCGGGCAGTTGATCGTGCAGAACGACGTTCAGCAGCGACTTGTGGACCCGGATACGGCCGTCGTATTCAACAAAGCCGAGCTTGCGAAAGCGGTTCATGAAGAAGCTGACCCTGGAGCGGGTGGTACCGATCATCTCCGCCAGGGTCTCCTGCGAGATCTTGGGAATCAACGGCTCCGGCTCGCCCGGCTGGCCAAACTCAGCCATCAATAGCAGAATGCGCGCCAGGCGCTTTTCGCTGGAGTTGAAAAGCTGATCGACAAGGTCGGCCTGGATACGCATGCTGCGGGCCAGCAGAAACTTCAAAAACAGGTCGGAGAACTCATGCTCCTCGTGCATGACGCGGATCATCTCTTCCCGCGTAATCTTGAGCGCGGTGCAGGCGGTAATGGCGGTGGCCGTGGACAATCGCAGCCCAGGCACCGCCGCCAGCGCCCCCTCTCCCACAAAGTCGCCCGCGAAGAGGAGCGCGATGGTGGCTTCTTTACCGGCCTGCGAGACGACCGTGATCTTTGCCCGGCCCTTTTGAAGATAGAAGATGGAATCGGCTGGGTCTCCCTGCGAAAAAAAGGCTTGCTTGGGTTCCAGTTGGACGATTTTTCGCCCCAGCCCGGCGCTCATCAGAAAGGCTGCGGCATCGAATGACGGTTTATCGAGCTCAACCATCCCGCAAGCCTCCTTCCAGATGCAATGTCGGCACGGGGCGTTGCAAGCGGGACCGCGACCCCATTGCCGTCAGTTTAGTAGAAAAACGGCAGAAATGAATGAAAAAAGTCGAGAAGGGGAAAGGTCCCATGTGGCGGAAATCGCTCATTTAATTGAGCTTCCAGAGGAATCCCAGTCCACACCCACTCTCCGCTGGTATATTAGCACGAGGCTGAACCCTAGGAAAAGGCAAAATCTGTTCAATTTTGCTCACTTTTCTCGAAAATTTTCAGGACCCGCTGCGGCTTTCGGCACGGAAAGCCTCGCGATGGCTGGCGCCAAGGGGGAACCGCGGAGGGGTCAGCCTGATTGCCGCGGTACGTACTCGCGAAATTGTGCAGTCCGCCGTAAGACATCTTCCCTGGCATCGATAGACAGGTCGCCATACATCGAGAGAGCCCTATTGCTCAGACATTGCCAGTCAACGCCTCTAAATTGAGGTTACCTTGTGCGCCTCAGTGCGCAATATGAAAGTGACGCTGCGCACGGGTAGAAAAGGTGAGGTACATGAAAAGATTCATGACGTTAGTAGCATTGGTCGGTCTGGGTGTAGCAAGCACTGCCTGGGCGGAGACTCGCGAAGATGTGCAGAACCGGCTCGACAATGCAACGTTGGTGCTGCACCAGATCATGGCCGCGCCGGATAATGGCATTCCGCAAGAAGTGCTGGAACACGCAAAGTGCATTGCCGTAGTGCCGCACATGATCAAGGGCGGCTTGGTGTTTGGCGCGGAGAACGGCAGGGGCGTAGCCACCTGTCGAACCGCAAGCGGATGGAGCGCACCTGCGTTCTTTGCCATAACTGGCGGCAACTGGGGATTGCAGATCGGCGTCGAAGGCGTGGATCTGGTCATGATCTTCCAGGGCGAAAAAGGGATGCAGCGGATGATCTCCAGCAACTTCCAACTTGGAGCGGACGCTTCTGCGGCCGCCGGACCAGTGGGACGCCATGCTTCCGCCAATACCGACTGGAAGCTGGATACCGAGGTCCTCACCTACTCGCGCGCCAAAGGCCTGTTTGCCGGACTTACTCTGACCGGGGCAAATCTTCGCCGCGACGACGATTCCATGAATGCCTTCTACGGGCATAAAGTCTCCACACACCGCGTTCTGCGCGGCGAAGTGGCGACGCCCGCATCGGCAAACTCGTTCATCGATGCAGTCAGAGGCGCAAAGGCGCAGGCGGCTGCTTCGAACTAACCGCCGTTTGTGAATGCGTTGGGTGCGCCTGAGACGGGTTTCCCGTCTCAGGCGTTCGCAATCGAGAGAGGTGTTGTCTATGCTTTGGACAATTTTCGTCGTCGTTCTGGTCTTGTGGCTCCTGGGCTTCAGCTTTCACGTAGGCGGCGCCCTGATTCACCTTCTGCTGGTGGTCGCGTTGATCATCCTGGTCGTCAACCTGGTCTCCGGACGCCGTAGCGTTTTATGAAGCGGCCTGAACCTCGGGAGTGTTGGTCGACACCGGCGCCCAAGAGGGTCTCAAGCCTGAAAATTCGATCTTTCCCCGGGAAGTGATCCCTTTTATACAGTTTTTCGGCGGCCAGGCGGGAGAATCTATCTCAGAAGAAGTGCGCCGGAGCGCAGCCGCGCCTACTTGTGTTGCGCTGGAACCAACTGCAGCCCCTTCTGCGGATTCGTGTGCGCGGCGCACTTCTTCCTAGAGAAGCGGCCGATGAACGCCCTGTTGATCTATCCGGAATTTCCCGAGACCTTCTGGAGCTTCAAACACGTGCTCAAGTTCCTGGGCAAGCGGGCGGCGCAGCCTCCGCTGGGCCTGATGACCGTGGCGGCGCTGCTGCCGCGCGCCTGGAACAAGCGGCTGGTGGACACGAACGTGGAGCCCCTGCGCGACCGCGACCTAGCCTGGGCGGACGTGGTTATGTTGAGCGGGATGCACATCCAGAGCGAGTCTCTGTTGGCCATTGTGGAGCGTTGCCGGGCGCGCGGGCTGCGCACCGTGGTGGGCGGGCCCATTGCCAGCAGCGTGCCGGCGGCCGAACTCAAGGCGGACCACGTGGTGATCGGCGAGGCGGAGAGCCTGATTGGCGATCTGGCGCGGGAGCTGGAAGCGGGAACGGCTCAGCACGTGTATCAGGCCGCCGAACGGCCGGAGATGACGACGAGCCCGCTGCCCGACCTGAGCCTGATCAAGATGAAGCGCTACTCGACGATGACCGTGCAATACTCGCGCGGCTGCCCGTTCAACTGCGAATTCTGCGACATTATCGAGATCTACGGGCGGCGGCCGCGCACCAAAGCCGTGGCGCAGGTTCTGGCGGAACTGGAGCAGTTGCGCGCGGCGGGCTGGCGCGAGTCGGTGTTTATCGTGGACGACAACTTCATCGGCAACAAGGCGCGGGCAAAGGAACTGCTGAGGGCGCTCGTCGAGTGGCGCTCGCAAGTTGCAGCTGGCTTCGACTTCATCACCGAGGCCTCGCTCAACCTGGCCGACGATCCCGAACTGATGCAGCTGATGAAGGATGCGGGCTTTAAATCCGTCTTCCTGGGCATCGAGACTCCCGATGAATCGGGGCTGATCGCCAGCAACAAGCTTCAGAACACACGCCGCAGTTTGCTGGAGAGCGTGGCCAGTATCCAGAGCTACGGGATGCAGGTGATGGGCGGCTTCATCCTGGGCTTCGACACGGATAAGGAAGACATCTTCGACCGCATGGTGGAGTTCATCCAGAAGAGCGGCATCCCTATCGCCATGGTGGGGCTGTTGCAGGCCATGCCGGGAACACAGCTCTTCCGGCGCTTGCAGCGGGAGGGCCGGATTGTGGACGCGGGTGACGGCGACAACACGTTTTGCGATCGGCCGAACTTTCTGCCCCGCATGGACGCGGCAAAGCTGGTGGAAGGCTACCGCGAGGTGATGAAGAGGATTTATAGCTGCGAGGCCTACTACGAGCGCGTAAAGCTTTACTTGAACCGCGCCCACCCGACGCTGGCCAAGCGCGCGGCGGGAGAGCGGGCGAAGAGCCAGCCGCGGCCGCAATCCGAACCTTGGATGACGCGGGCCAACCTGCGCGCACTCGCTCATTCGATCGTTCTGCAAGGAGTCTTCGGCCGGCAGCGCTGGAGTTACTGGAAGTTTGTGGCGGAGGTGGCCACGCGGTACCGGTGCTGCTTTGGCGCGGCCATGACCCTGGCGGTAATGGGTTATCACTTCCAGGTGATGACGCAGAAGCTGTCGAAGGCGATCGATTCAGCGACGCAGCCTGCCGAATCTGGAGAAATCCTGCTCCGTGAAACAGGCAGACAGGCCCTCTAGCACTTGCTCATTTTGTACATGCCGCGAATCAACCCGCCTCCACTGTGCCCATCCGAGCACGATGCAACCGGAAATGCCTCAGCAAAAGCAAAGCGGCGGAGCCGGTATGCTCCGCCGCTTGTTGTGCAAACTGCTGTCCTATTCAGCAGCTACAGGTTAGTGCCGCCCGCCGCCACCACCGCCGCCTTCATGTCCACCGCCGCCACCGCGAGACCCACCGCCGCCGCCGTTTTCATGTCCACCGCCGCCATGCGAAGCATTGGATTGCTCCGTCTGCCGGCCTGCATTGGGCCGCGCGCCGCCCGAACGAGAACCCTGTGTGTTGCCGCGGAACTGTCCGTTGCCGCGGGCTTGGCCGCCGCTGGAGCGATAGGACGCGGCACCAGGTCCGCCGTGATAGTTTCCTCCGCCCTCGCTCACAAAGCGATGGCCGCCCCAGCCGTGGCTGTAGCCCCATCCGCCCCAGGGTCCCATCCCCAGGAAAATGCCGTTGTAGAAGTACCCCGGCCCGTAATAGCCATAGGGCGCGCAGGCGTACGGCGCATAGCCGTAGTAGCCATACGCACAGCTTGGTTGAACACCGATGTCAATCACAAGCTGCGCTTGAGCCGCTGGCGCCAGGGCCAGGCCGGCGAGCAGTACAGTTGTACCGAATAGAATTCTGATTCCACGCATGTGTGACCCCCTTAAGGTGTCTGCGGTTCCCGGTTAGGGTGGGATGCTTTGGCGCCGTTAAGACTAACCCGGCAACAGCAGCCTACATAAGGGGTTCGGTCCGTTCATGAATTCCCGTTGCTTGATCGGGACCGTCATTCCTCTGCCCTTACATACTTGAACCTAGTCCCAGGCATCGCACCTGTCTGAGCAATAGGAACCACGCGTTGTGAAACTGTTGCCGCAGCGCCTCGTTGATGGGTGTCCGGCGCCCCGGCAGCACAGTCGCCGCCGCTGGTTGTGTACAAAATTGCACAGCTTTTTTAAGTCCAGTGTAGAAAACTCCAGAAGAATGAATCGCAGGATCCCGTCAAAAAACAGGAGAGGATAATGACAGGGAACACGGACTCGCATATAGCGGACCTCCACACCAAGGCGGCTTACGCACATGCAGCCGCTGCCCACGTGCATAGCACCGGCGATCACGCATCCGCCCAAGAGCTGGCCAGGAAGGCCCTGGGATACTCCGTGGAAGCCGTGAAGCATACGGAAGAGATCGCGCAGAGCGCGCCGCAATCCATGCAAGTTTAGTCCACATACTCATTGGTGAATTGCCGGGCGAGAGGCGCTCGGCGCAATCCAACGAGAGCCAGAACCCGGGGATGCCCGGAGCAAGGGGATGCAAGATGCTGATCATTCTCATTATTGTTCTGCTGCTCGTTTTCGGCGGGGGCGGAGGGTACTACGGCTACAACAGGTGGGGCGCAGGCGGAGGCGCAGGCATAGGGCTTGGCACAGTAATTGTGATCTTGCTGGTGTGCTACCTGTTGGGAGTGTTCCGATAGAGCGATCTGAGGCGAGTGCGGCTCGCTGCCGGGAGATTGGCAACGGGACGGAAATCAATGTTCAGGTGCGTGAGGTTGGCAACGAAGCCACTGTGCGGAGGGAAGAGATGTGTATCGCAATGAGCAATGCGCTGGCGCTGATGCATTGGCACGATTTTCGGTTTTTGCATGATTTCAGCGGCCGTGACTTAGCCTGGTTGCTGATTGGGGCGTCGCTGGCCCTCCTAGTGTTCTGGGTGATCTCACGGCGCAGGCGGCGCTGGTTCTAAATGCCCCACATCGACTTCAGTCTCGTGCCAGCTGGCCCGTAGACGTCTCCGAACCGACGGTCACAGTGTCGCCAAGCCAGGCGAACCTGGTTGGCTCGGATACTCCTACATAACGCAAATCTGTGCGGAATGAATAGAAGCTTGTGAAGGAACGTTGTGTTCATTGGCAATGTGCGAATCAACCGACCGCACAGTGACCGGTTTTCTTAGCGGCAATCCAGAGCGCCCGCCAAGATGAGCAATTGTGAACAGACCCTCGCTGCCGGCAATCCGTCAAATCATTGCGTGGGAAACCCAAAATTGAAGTCTCGGCTGAATTCCATCAGCGAGAAGTTACTGGAGCAGAAATGAAAAAGATCCTGGTCCTTTTGTTTGCCGCTCTGTTTGCGATATCCGCGGTCACGCCTGCCTACGCCAGCCACCACCGGAGGCACCACAGATACCACAGGCATCCCCCGATCGTAATTGTGTTTCCACGCTAGCCACGTTGCCTCTTCGTCAGGCGACATATGCGTCCTGGGCCGAATCTCGGCACGCGGGCAGCCTCTCACCCCGGAAACGCCCTCGGACGTATGAAGAAATGGTTATGTTCCGTCGCCGGGTTGTCCCTGGCACTGGCAGGCTCTCTAGCCGCACTCGCACAAACTCCGGCAGTTCCGCCACCCAACATCCTCGACATCGAAACCATCAACATAAAACCCGACATGGATGGCCCCTACGACAGAATTGCCTCTGAATACCCTGACTTGTCGGAGCAACTCAAGGACCCGATGCACTTCCTGGGAATGGAAGCCCTGACGGGATCGCCTCGAGCAATTTACCTCGCCGGCTACGATTCTTTCGAGGCGTTCGAAAAGAGCGAGGAGTGGCTCACCGGCAACGCGGCGACCGACGCCAAGTTTGACGCGATGGATGCGCGCGAGGCCGCTTACGTATCCGAGGAACACCACGTCCTTTGGCATTACCGCCCCGACCTCAGCAACAATGTTGCCGGAGCGGACATACCGCACTCCCATTACTGGGAGGTGATCATCTTCCATATGCGCTCCGGCCACGACGAGCAGTTTAAGGAATTGACAGAGCTTTATCGCGACGCCTACCTCAAAAGCGGGCAAAACATCCCCTGGTCAAGTTACGAAGGAATGATGGGCGTGACCGACGCCTACCTCATCCTGGTGCCGATGAAGTCCCTCAAGGATGAGGATGCGGGTCTGGCGCACCAGAAGGATTTCGACGCTGCCCTGGGGGACGAAGGCAAGAAACGGATGAGCAAGCTTTCCGAGGAGAGCGTGGCCAGCGTGGAGGACAACCTCTTCATGGTCAATCCGGATTGGAGCTTCGTTGAGAAATCCTGGATCGCTGCGGATCCCCAATACTGGGGAGGCGAGCCGGCCACAAAGCCCACGCACAAGCCCGCCGCTGGGGCCGCGCCTGCACCAAAAGTTTCGCCTACACACTGAACAAGACCAATCGGAACACCAAGGGCGCCGTTAAGTAACGGCGCCCTTCCTATTCTCATTCACAGAAGCGATTCGACATCATTCGCAATTCCCTAACGGGATTTTCTCTTCCCCGTCCGCGCTGGCACAGCGATTAGGCACTCAAAAACGGGCTCGCGGCGACCTTCTCGACAGCCTGGGCGGGAAACCCCAGATGCGCAGGTTGCATGCGGCGTGCCTGAGCCCGTGAGAACGAGTGCATATAAGATTGCGCCACGCGGTTCCAGACCATCCTGCGGGCATAGAGGTAAGCGCGTTTGCGCATTGCGTGGCGTTCCGCATCGTTATCCAGGAGCTCAATTGCCGCAGCTGCGATAGAATCCGGATCTTCAAAGGGAACCAGCGTGCCTCGCCCATCGTCGAGGAGTTCGGCGGCGTGCCAGTAGGGAGTGGAAATGATGGCCTTCCCGGCGCCAAGGGCATAGGCCAGGGTTCCCGATACAGCCTGTGCCTCGTGACAGTACGGCGTGATGTAAATGTCGGCTGACCCGACCAGCGAGGCCATCTCCTGAGGACTGAAGAACCGGTTGAGAAATATTACTTCTCGCTCGACTCCCAGTTCCCTGGCCAGTGCCTGCAACTTATCCCGGTAACGATCGCCCTCGCGAGCCCTGACATGCGGGTGGGTAGCGCCTGCGATTACATAGACAACGTCGCTGTGGCCGGCGAGGATGCGCGGCAAGGCGCGAATCACGGTCTCGAATCCCTTGTTAGGAGATAGCAAGCCAAAAGTGAGCAATACCAGCTTTCCCGCGACGGCGAGCGCATCCTTGTAAACCTCCGGCTGCACAAAGGGCAAGTCGGGGATGCCATGAGGAACCAGGTCGATCTTTTCAGCCGACACCCCAAAAACATCCTGCAGAACGCGAGAAGAGTACTCGCTCATGACAATAAGGCGATCGGAGCGCGTAGCGATCTCTCGCATGACCCAACGCTGGCCGGCGTCTGGTTCGCGAAGTACTGTATGCAGAGTTGTCACGACCGGCATGTTGAGGTGCTTAAGCAACTGTAGGACATAACTGCCGGCTTCGCCTCCATATATCCCATACTCATGCTGCAAACACACTAAATCGACACCGCTGGCATTGAGGAACGTGGCGGTTGCCCGATACGACGATATGTCGCCTTCGGCGATCTGGAATCGCACCCGCGCAGGGTAAGCGTACGAAGACTGCGAGTCGTTGACGGCCACAACCGACAATCCTACGGCTCCGTACTCGGCGGTGATCGCATCGCTCAGATCGGTTGTGAAGGTTGCAATTCCGCACTGCCGGGGAAGGTGATTTCCGATCATCGCTATCTGGGCGGGAATTGGACGGCTGGGCGCCGGCTGCAGGAAGAATGCCGGTTTTCTTCCGAATACCGGAGCCCGCGCTTCGCGCAGAATTAAGGTATTTGGTTGCGAATCCATGGAGATGTTCGGTGCGGACATCGCAGGCTCCTGAAAACAATCATGCTAGCGACCAAGAACAGGGTTCCAATACTGCAAGTCGAGATCAGTGGCGAAGCGCTACAACAGCCGCCGCAGCTTCACTCGCGACGAAGGCCAGAAGGAAGAGTGCGGCGCCGATACCCGCCAATTGCTCGCGGGGAGTACCTGCGGCGCGAACGGGTTCCGCCATGTCCGATTCGTTCTTCTTTATTGCCACCAGGCGGAAGCCGCGCATCCATGCGAAGCACCCAGTAGCGGACACTACAATCTCCCCCATAAGCGGTCCAAGCTTGCGAATGCGGCGTATATAGCTGCTCATCATGGCTTGAATCTACTCCAACCAGTTTGGGATGAATGTGCACTTTTGCACTGTGAGAAAAGGTCGAACGGGATCAAGTCGTGTAGCCAGTGAGAGGGGCGGCGGCAGCGTGAGAAGGGGTGCTGCCTTCGGGGGGATTTAGCCGTATGATCTGGCATCGCTGCCGCCGCTGATGGGGATGGGCACCTGGTAAGAATGTTCCAGATGCGACGCCACGAAAGCTGTGCAATATTGCTCACAGTTCTTTAAACGATCGCGGTAGTCTCACGCTTCCCCGTTGGGGAGGCTCCCCCGGACATCGCCCTCAATCCAGGTTGAAGCAAGCCCTCGGCAAAAGGCGGAAAGAACTCGCAAACGGCAAGTCGCTACTCATCGCTTTATGAGAAAGAGAATTCCCGGATTGGTGCGTGGAAGCTATAGCGAAATCAGAGCGGATGTACCGAAAGGTACGGCCGTCAAGTGGCCTTTCCCTTTCCGGGTCCCGCGGACACGTTTTAGTCTGCCGGGTGAAAGTAAAGGCAATATGGAACGTTCTAAACATGAGCACTATTACTCTGCTTCCGCTCTAGCCGCGGAGTACGACATTCAGGAGTGAACGATGAATTTGCAGCCCTTTGTTGCTAACAGCAAGGAACCCTGATTTTCTGAACCTATTCATGAAAAAGCTGACGCGCAACCGGGTTGTGCCTGCCATGTCGGCCAGGGTCTCCTGATCAACCTTGGGGATTACAGTCTCGGACGTGCTTTCCTTGCCGAAATGTGCAAGCAAGAGCAGAACGCGGGCAATTCTCTTTTCGCAGGGATCGAAGAGTTGGTCAACTAAAGCCTCATGATATCGGAGGTTCCGCGCCAGCAAATATGCGACGTACAGATCTGAAAGAGTGCGTTCCCGGTGAAGCGCAAGCATCATTGCTTTCTTGTCAATCTGCAAAAGTTTGCAGTCCGCCAGTGCGGTTGCGGAGCCCATGCGCAAAGGCTGTCCAGCCAGGCCACCGTCTCCGAAAAACTCTCCCTCGCTCAATATGCTCAGGGTCACTTCCTTGCCAAACTTTGATACGACGGTGAGTCGAACTTTGCCTTCCTGGATGTAGAAGGCTGCGCCGGCCGCGTCTCCCTGTTCGAAGATTGCTTGTTTCCTAAGAAAGGCCACGACTTTTACACCCTTGCCGATAGCGGCAAGGATTCTCCTTGAGTTGAAGTCACGATCGTTCTTTGCCGTCGTGGTGGGTGCCATTAAGGGCTTCTCCCGGCTTGAGGCTATGTTTACCGACTATAGGTCAGAAGGAATCGCCAAAGATGTTCAACTTTGCTCGCAATGGGCTCGGGGTACGGCTTCCAATAAAGTGCGACTGTGGCTCAGCATTCTCGCCTGCAACCTGGGGATCCTGTGCCACCGGCTGATCCCGCCGAAGGGGATCGAATCGAAAGCTTGATCGATGAGTATCCACTCTTCACGACCGGTATTTTCGTGACATTGCCCTGTGAGAGTACGACCGCGATCTCCTCCGGCAAAGCTCCTGGTGCGACGACGGGAACCTATATGATCGTCAAACTCGATTTGACGCCTTCAACGTTCGCGATCTGTGCGCTACCGAGCGGCATTCAACAGGCAGCGGCACACCCTGGCGGAATTGCAACCGGAATTGATCCAGGAGCTGTTCACGCTGCAGCGGCGGATGGCATTTCCCCAGGCTTTTCTTACGGCCCCTTCAATTCCACAAAGTGTGCAATTCTGGCCAGCATTCACGCGCATGGCCGCCCATGATCGATTGTGTGTAGGTTCCTTCCCTACTTGGGAAGCCTCCCCCATTCACCCTTTGCCGTCGCGGAAATCCCGCAGAGGAGAACACAATGTTCTACCACTTCACGAATGCCCAGCTTATCAGTGCCGTAGTTGTACTTATCTTCCTCGTTGTCGTCGCAGTTGTAGGGTTTGTTCATCACCGCGGAACACGCACTCTGGCCTTCCGCAATCGTTTCGGATCGGAGTACGACCGCGCTGTTCTGGAGTATGGCTCTTCGCGCAGGGCCGAGGCAAAACTGGCCGACCGTGAAATCCGCGTCGACGCACTGAGAATCCGCGAACTCGGCGCCACCGAGCGGGAGCGATTCGTCGCCGAGTGGCAAACCGTGCAATCCCGCTTCGTGGATCACCCCAAGGCCGCAGTCACTGAAGCCGACGACCTGATCGCTGCGCTCCTTGAGGCCCGCGGCTATCCCAAGGACAGCTTTGAACAACGCGCCGCGGATGTCTCCGTCACTTACCCTCGCGTGATGGAGAACTACCGCGTGGCGCACGCCATCGCGGTGCGGACCCACCCGGCTGAAGCGAGCACTGAAGAGCTCCGCACCGCCATGATCCAATACCGCGCCATCTTCGATGAACTCGTCCAGGCCCGGAACTTTCAAGAGAAAAGGTCAGCCGCATAATGCGAAGTCTGCAGCGCGAAGCGCACCTGGATAAGGTGGATGTCCTGGAGGATCACAAAATGAGACGTCTCACGAACATGATTCGATGTGCCCGCAAGTTAGGCTCCTCCAGCTTGCTGCTCGTGGGCTTATTAGCACTTGGAACTACCCCAGGATTCTCCAGCAGTCCAAGTCCAGAGAAGATTCAGGCCACATACGCGAAAGACGGGAACGTGGTCGGCGTAACGCTGATCGTTTACAACTACACCACTTCTGCGGATCTGCAAGTTCTTTCACTGGCATTCCAAAAGGGCCAGGATCGGGAATTGGCCATCGCGCTCTCCAAAACTAAAGCGGTCGGTCTTTGCTCAATTACCGGAGATCTCAGCTTTGACGTCGCCTTCATCCAAATGGTTGTAACGCCAACTGGGCGGGAGATCACCTTTATCGCCAACCGTCCGCTTCAATCCGATGAAGTCAATTCGAACCCGGATTCCCAGTCCTTCGACCTTATGGTTGGTCAATTCGACATGAACGACACCGACAATACCAAGAGCGCTGGATTCCTATACCCGGCAAGCAGGCTCGTGGTGGATGAGCAAGGAGAGTTTCACTATGATCTGGCCGGCATTCCCTGGTCGCTGGTCAAGGTTCTCGATTCGAATTGGGCTCCGGCGTTAGCTGAGCGCCGGCCTCCCGATGTAATCAGTCCGCCCCCACGGTAATCGCTCCCATAATGCGAAGCGGCTCTTGCCGCCGCCGCTACTAACTCCCGCAGCGCAGTGATGGGACATTGGGAGGAATTTTCTGCCAACCCGGTCGTTTCAATTGCCGTTGTTTGGAAACTGGCTTATAACCAAAGTGTTCTTCGGGTTGCTTGTGCAATCCGAGCTTGATCACAATCGGCGATGCGCCCAATGACCGGTAGACGTGGGCGGTCGCAAGGTGAGTCTGGCACCATAAGACCAGGCCTGCTACCGCGTGACCTTCGGGTCTGTAACGACGTGATATCGCGCAATTGGCCGCCATCGACGGCGTGTCACGCCGCTTTATCCGTATGCAGATGAAGTTGGTTCAGCTGAGCCCGCAGTCAATCGAATGCCTGATGACCCGGCCCGAGTCGCTGTCCCTCTCGCTCGGCGATCTGCTTACCGCGATCCCGATGGACTGGCGCGAGCAGTCGCTCGGCCTGCGGGCAAAGTCTGCATAACGAGCCCGCCAATTTTCCAATCTACCAATTCCTCGAGCAGCCAAGGGGCTGCTTGGGCTTTTCCGAAACAGGCGACGCCCCGTACAGTTCGGATCATGCAATCGCCGAACAGTCAAGTTTCTCTCGTTCATCTTCTCTCAGTAATGGAACTGCTGAAATTGCCAACAGAGAAGTGCCGATAAAACGGCGCTTATGGCTCCCGCCGGAGAACGCTCTCCGTTTCCATCACGATCAGGAAACCCGCAAATTTGCGGGGAACATCAAGGACACTGCCGGTTCTCATTCTGTAAGTTGTTGATTCTAAATATACATGGCGGAGAGGGAGGGATTCGAACCCCCGATACCCTTTCGGGTATGCCGGTTTTCAAGACCGGAGCCATCAACCACTCGGCCACCTCTCCGCGGTCCGCGGCTATCTTCTGATTGTACGGCCAATCGAGTTGTTCCGGTGAATGACGGCGGCTGCGCCGGGCGTGGCCGCATGCGCAGGCAAAAGCGGGAGCGCACGCTCCCGCTTTTGCCTGCTCCTGTTTACTGTTTGTCCAGGAGTTCATCGGCAAGGGCGCCCGCGTCATAGATCTTGCGCAGGCCCTCGATTATTCCGGCGGAGTGAACGGCAACGGCGCGGTTCTTCGTGCCGTCGTAGACAAAATCTCCGGCCAGCGACTCGATGTTGCCGTCGAAGATGAGGCCCACCAATTCGCCCTCGCGGTTCACCACCGGCGAGCCTGAGTTGCCGCCGATGATGTCGGCCGTGCACACGAAATCCATCGGCGTGGCCAAATCGAGTTTGTCGCGGGCCGCAGCTTCTTTCGGCGTCAGATTCCATGGGGCCTTGTTGCTGAAGCTCGCCGCGCGATCGTAGAGCCCGTAGAATGTGGTGAATGGCGGAGCGACCGTTCCGTTATACGGATAGCCATCCACTGTGCCGTAGCTCAGGCGAAGCGTGAATGTGGCGTCGGGATAGGCATTCTTCCCATAGACGGCGAAACGCGCCTTGCCCAGCTTTTCGCCTGCCGCTGCGAAGACGCTGGAAATGTGATCGCGATAGTACACGTAGCTCGCACGCCAGACTGGGTCCACGCGGCGCGCGGCAGCGATCATGGGATCGGTGGATGCCGCGACCGCAGCTTCGCCGCCGTCGATCAGGCTCTTGCGAAAGGCGGGATCGCCGAGTTTCGTTCCGTCCACGAGCGCGGCCACGGTGCTGTCGATGCCGCCGCCTTGCACGATCGCCTGCAGGTACGCGTCGTCGGCGCCTAGCTTTTCCCTGGCGATGTTCAGGGCAGTGGTCATATAGAGCTTTTCAATGGAGGGATGAATGGGGGCTGGAGAAAGAAGTTGGAAGCGCAGGGAATCCAGCCCCGCCTCGTGATACTGCGGCAGGCGATCGCCATCGGGCTTTTTCACCTCGGCGACATACTGTACGATCTGCAACGCGAAAGAAAAGAGCTGGCTATCCGTGCGGCGAAAGATCCTTTTATTGATCTCCGGCCTGGCAAGGTCCACCGCGTGCGCCACCTCGTTCCACGCGCCGCCATATTCTTTCTGCAACTCCGGATTCGCGGCCACCTTGGCGCGCAAGTCCTGCTCCTCGGCCTGCTCTTTGGCCAGAACGGCATTGCCGGAGAGTGCCTCCTCGCGGCCCAGGTAGACTTTCAGGCTGTTCTGCAAGAGAAACACATTCGTTCCCACCAACTCCGCCTGCTCGGTTCCCTGTTTTGCGAACGCTTGTTCCGCCGCGATGCGCCGCTGCAGATAGCCGATGAACCGCGGCTCGACCGTGTCGCGCTCCAACAGCAATTCGGCCACGGTGTCCTGGCGCGCGGACGAGCCCGGATTGCCGGAAACGAAGACGAGCTCGCCCGGCGCGGGGCCCTTCGCGCTCCACCTCAGATAGTTCTCCGTGTGCAACGGCTTGCCGTTTTCATAGACGCGGAACAGGGCCATGTCGAAGTCGTAACGGGGATAGGTGAAGTTATCCGGATCGCCGCCGAAAAAGGCCGCCTGCTCCTCGGGCGCAAACGCCAGGCGCACGTCGGTGTACTTCTTATACCGGTAAAGCCAGTACGCGCCGCCGTCGTAGAGAGTCACCACATCGGAGCGCAGGCCGGTCTTGTCTTTGCTTTCCTTCTCGATGGCGGCAATCTCGGCCTCGCGCGCCTTCAGCGCCTGGGCGTCGTCCGTGATGCCTTTGGCCGCGGCCTCGACCCGCGCCGTCACGTCGCGCATGCCCACCAGCACATTCACTTCCAGATCGGGAGACTTCATCTCCTGGTCCTGCGTCGCGGCATAAAAGCCATCGCGCACGTAATCGTGTTCGGCCGTCGAGTTCTTCTGCAACTGGCCGCGCGCGACGTGATGATTCGTCAGCAAAAGGCCGTCGGGGCTGACGAACGAGCCCGATCCGCCGTCGTTCAGCCGCACGCTGGAGAGCCGCAGATGATCGAGCCACTCCTGCGTGGGGTGAAAGTTGTACTTCTCCGCCAACTGCTTGGGCGGCGGATTGTCGAACGTCCACATGCCCTCCTCGGCGCACGCCGGCGCCACGAGCGCGAAAAGCAGCGCGGGAACCACAAACACGGGGCGAAGAGCACGAGCGATCATAGAATCCTCATGGAAACGCGAGCGCCAAATGGCGCCTCGCGGTTATGGTTGCGGCGCCACCAGCACTTCCACCCCGGAGGCCGCGTCTTTCTGATGAAAGACCGTTTCGGTGGCCTTCTTGAAGTCCTCCGGCCTGGCGTAGGGAATGTCGGTGAATGTTTGCGGATTGCGGTCGGTGAGCGGAAACCAGGAGCTCTCCACCTGGACCATGATGCGATGACCGCGGCGAAACGTGTGGTAGAGATCGGGCATGGTGAAATCGATTGCGGTTTCCTTGCCGGGCACGAGCGGCTCCGGCTTCTCCCAGCTCGAGCGGAACTTGGCGCGGAACGGCTCGCCGCGCACCAACTGCTGGTAGCCGCCCATGTGCAGCGGCGGCGCATCGAGCACGTGCTTGTTGGGGCGGGAAGCGCCGCCGGCGTCGGAATCCTCTTCGGGATAAACATCGATGAGCTTCACGTCGAAGTCCGAGTCAGTGCCCGAGCTTGCCACCTTGAGATGCGGCGAGATGGGACCGGCGATAGTCACATCTTCGGTCAGCGGCTCGGTCTCGTAGGTCACAACGTCCGGCCGGTAGCTGGCGAAGCGCTGGTCGTCGACCATGTAGCGCTGCGGCACGGTGTCGGTGGTATAGCCCACGAAGGGCACGGGGTGGTTGGGGTCGCTCAGGTACTCGTCGGCGCTCTTTTCTTCGGTCGGCGGATCGAAACTGAGCTTGCCGCCGGCATGAAAGTAGAGAGTCTTCGCTGCGGCATTCTTAGGCGGCCACTCGTCGTAGCGGCGCCACACGTTGGTTCCCGTCTCAAACACCACGGCTGTGGGAAGCGTCTTGCCTTTGCCCTTCAGATACTGCTCGAAAAACGGGAACTGAATGTTGGCGCGGAAATATTCCGCGGTTTTGGCGTTGAACTCGACATCGCCCAAATGATCGCCGTCGCCGCGCTCCCAGCCGCCGTGCACCCACGGGCCTTCAACCAGTGTGACGGCCGTCTCGGGATTGAATTTGTGGATCGCGTAGAAGGTGCGGTACGGGCCTTCGAGATCCTCGGCGTCGTACCATCCGCCCACCACCAGCACCGCGCACTTCACGTTCTTCATGTGCCGTGACAAATCGCGCGACTGCCAGTACTCGTCGTAGGTGTCGTGCTTGAACTGGTCGTCCCACATCCAGGCAGAACCGTCGAAGTATTTGTCCAGGCCGGCCACATTCCCGGCCTGGAGAAAGAACTTGTAGCTGTCCGGCGTGCCGAAGTCGAAGGGAGCTTCGGGCTTGGGCAGCACGGGGTTCTGTTGCGGATGGAAGAATGGCGCGTAGAATCCGAAGCCGGCCGCGAGCATGAACGCTCCGTCATGATAGGAGTCGTCACCAAGAAAGAGATCGGTCATGGGCGCCTGCGGACTGGCCGCGGCGATGGCGGGATGCGAATCGATGATGGATGCCGACGTGAAGAATCCCGGATACGAAATGCCCCAGATGCCCACCTTGCCGTTGTTATTGGGCACGTGCTTCAGCAGGAATTCCACGGTATCGTACGTGTCCGACGATTCGTCCACGTCCTGCGGCGATTTCTTTTGGTCGATGTGCGGGCGCATTTCAACGAATTTGCCCTCGCTCATCCATCGCCCGCGCACATCCTGGTAGACAAAAATGTAGCCGGACCTCTCGAATTCATCCGAAGGGCCGAGATGCGCCGGATAGCGGTCCTCGCCGTAGGGAGCCACGCTATAGGGCGTGCGGTCCATCAGGAAAGGATATGGACCGGGATCGTCGGGGAACGCCGATACCTTGGGCACATAGACGGCGGTGAACAAATGCACGCCGTCGCGCATGGGGATGCGGTACTCGTATTTGGTGTAGTGGTCGCGGACGAAGTCCTCGGCGGGGGCCTGCGCCGGGGACTGCTGTGCGCGGGCAAATGGCAAGACGAAAAGTTGCGCAGCCAGAATGGCAAAGACAATCCGTCGCGGCGTAAGCATCGCGGCCTGAAATCTCCTGATCATCCAGAGTAACGCAGCGAAACGCTGCCTGAAAGCCCCGGCGCTCGACGGCGGACTGGCGGGGGGCGCATGTCTACTACGGTGATGGGGTTGCTTTCTGAACTCGCGCGGTAACTACCTCGAGACAACACGCTGCAAGACGCCCCATTGCGAAAGCGCAGACCGGCTTGTTAAGCCGCGATGTAGACGAGCTTGGTCCGGCGCAGCCGGATCGCGAAAATAACTGCAGCGATGAAGCAAACCATCGCGCACATTCGTCCAAGGATTTCTGCGCTCATTGACCAAAGTTTATACTTCGTGATGCGGTGGCGCCACAGGTTTGCTCTTTACTAGCCGGTTAAAAAGCAATCAAGAGCGACCATGCCCGGAGGCCTCCGCTAAACTACAAACTTATCCCTTCCGCACTTGCGCCGCAACCTTCCTCAGCTCCGGCAGCACCTTGCCGAGCCGGGTACCCTCTGGGTGCGGTGCGGCGTCGCGCTTGCCCAGCGCAAAGTAGACATCGCGATAGTGACGGTAGAGCTGCTCGTACACAGCTGCGGACTTTACATCCGGTTCGACGGTCCGGAACGGCAGGCAAACCGCGGCCTGCGCCTCCTCTATGGTCGTGTACGCGCCTGCGGCCAGTAGCGCAAAGATACCCGATCCCAGGCTGGTGGGAATGCCCGCGGGCACCAGCACCGGCTTGTTCAGTACATTCGCGTAAACCCGGTTAAGCACCTCGTTCTTTTGCGGAATCCCGCCGGCGTTGATGACGCGGTCGATACGCACGCCATGCTCGGCCATGCGCTCCAGAATGATGCGCGTGTGAAAGGCCGTGCCCTCAATGGCGGCGAAGAGCTCGTCCTGCGCCGTGTGCACCAGGTTCCAGCCGAGCGTTACGCCGCCAAGCTCTGGATTGACGAGCACGGTGCGGTCGCCGTTATCCCAGCTTAGGCGCAGCAGTCCGGTTTGACCCGCCTTGTAGGCGTCGAGCCCCTCGGAAAGCGCTACGACGGTGGCGCCGGCTCGCTTGGCGATGGCGTCAAAGATGTCGCCCACTGCCGACAGCCCGGCTTCGATGCCCGTGTATTGTGGATGCACGCTGCCCGGCACCACGCCGCACACGCCGGGAACCAGTTCCGGTTTACGCGCAATGGCGATCACGCACGTCGAAGTGCCCACTACATTCACGGCGTCGCCTTCGCGAATGTTCGCGCCGATCGCGTCCCAGTGCGCGTCGAACGCGCCGACGGGGATGGGGATTCCCGCGCGCAGCCCGAGCGCCGCGGCCCACTTCGCCGAGAGATGCCCGGCCAAGCGATCGCTGGTCAGGTACTCGCCGCCCAGCCTGGCGCGCACGCCGGCAAAGAGGGGATCGACGGCTACCAGAAACTCCTCCGGCGGGAGCCCGCCCCACTTGGGATTCCACATCCACTTGTGGCCCATGGCGCAGACGCTGCGCTTGAGCGCGCCGGCTTCGGTCACACCGCACAGCGTAGCGGCAACCATGTCGCAATGTTCGAGGGCAGTGACCAGGCGATCGCGCTTCTGCGGGTTGTGCCGCAGCCAGTGCAGCAGCTTGGCGAAGCCCCACTCGTGCGAGTAGACGCCGCCGCACCACTCGATGCCCTCGAAGCCCAGTTGGTGCGCCTTGCGCGTGATTTCTTCCGCCTCGGTAAAGGCGCGATGATCGCACCAAAGGTAGTACTCGTCGAGCGGGGCAAGCTCCGTTTCGGGGCCTTCGCCCACGGGAATCACGCTGGATCCCGTGGTGTCGAGCGCAATAGCGGCAACCTGCATGCCGTCGATGCCCGTGCTCTTCAGTGCATCCTTCGTTGCGTGGACGAGCGCGGCCATCTGGTCGGCATGCGCCTGCGTGGCGTGGTTGGGATCGTCGCGGCGGCGATGCAGCGGATAGCTCGCCGATGCCGTCCCAATAGGGCCCTTCTTACTGTCAACCAAAGTGACGCGAACGTTGAGTGTGCCGAAATCGACGCCAGCAACAATGGCCATGAAAACTTGCCCTCCGATAATCGCTTGTTGATCCGCAGACCAGAGTACACCATGGCCTTAGCCGCGCGCCGCGTACGGCTATTTCTTCGCGCTGGGCAACAACGAAACCGGACGCTTCACGATTCCGGGCTTTGCGGTAGGAGGCGCGGCAGAAGTCCCAGCCTGCGCAGCCAGCGGAGAAGGCGGCAGAGTCTGAGGTCTGGCCGCGGCGGGCGCGGGCCCGGGATTCGCCCCACCTGGCGCGCCATCCACCGCCCGCGCGTGTACGAGCTGCGGCGGCGCCGCGTTGTCTGCGTTCTTCACCAGGATCGTAATGCGGCGGTTCGAGGGATCATAAGGATTGTTTTTCACGCGCAGCATCTGGTCGGCGTAACCGCGCACCTGCGTCACCTGGTCGCGCCGCACGCCGTCCTGCTGCAGCAGCCGCCGCGTGGCGTTGGCCCGATCGGCTGAAAGCTCCCAGTTGCCGTAATTCGCGTCGGTCGAGTACGGCGCCGCGTCCGTGTGCCCCTCGATCTGCAGTTGGTTGGGCAGCGTCTTCAACTCGGCGCCCAGCAGCGCCAGCAGTTCCTGCCCGCTGGGGCTCAGTCGCGCGCTTCCGCTTTGATAAAACGTGCCGTTCTTGTCCTCGAGCAGTTCTATGCGCAGCCCCTCCGGCGTAATGGTGATCTCAATCTGCTTATTCAGCTTCTCCAGATCCTTGCGGGCCTGGATTTCCTGCTCCAGTTTCTTTTTGAGTTCCTCGATCTGCTGCAGGTTCTTGTCGGGAACAGACGATGAACCTTCGCCGGTCCCCGACATCGTCGTGCCCATCAGGCTACCGGTTCCCTTAGGATCGTTAAAGTATCCCGCAACGGCCTTCCTCACTTGTTCGCTCTGGTTCATCAGCCACAGAACGATAAACAGCGACATCAAGGCGGTGACGAAATCGGCATAGGCCACCTTCCAGGCGCCTCCATGGTGGCCGCCGTGGCCGCCTTTCTTCTTGATCACGACGATGGGTTGCGCTTTAGCCGCCATGCAATCACTCAGCCCTTGGTCCCTCAGCCCTTGGTCCCTCGGTCCCTGTTTCTACGCCGCAGCCGCCTTCGCCGGCTCGATCTTGTTCTTACAGCTCTTCTCCATCTCATCGAAGCTGGGCCGCGCGTAGGCGGGGATGGCGCGCCGGCTCATCTCGATGGCGATCATGGGCGCCGAGCCCTTCAGAAACGCCAGCAGCAGCACGCGCAGCACGTGCAGGTATTCGTTCTGCTCGTCGGCCAGCTTGCGCATGTTGGCGGCCAGCGGGCCCGCCACGCCGTAGCAAAGCAGGATGCCGAGAAAAGTGCCCACCAGCGCCGCCGCCACGTGTTTGCCGATTTCCTCCGCCGGGCCGCCCAGTGCGCCCATCGTGATCACCACGCCCAGCACCGCGGCCACAATGCCCAGGCCCGGCAACGAATCGGCCACCGTGGTCAGCGCGTCCACCGGCTGCGTCTCCTCGTGATGATGCACCTCCATGTCCAGTTCCATCATCTGGTCCATGTCGAACGGCTCCACGCCCCCCGTGATCGCCGTGCGCAGTGTGTCGCATACAAAGTCGCGCGCATGATGATCGTTCAGAAACTCGGGATAGTTCTTGAAGATGGCGCTCTCCGCGGGCTTTTCCACGTCCATCTCCACGGCCAGCAGCCCCTCTTTGCGCACCTTGTTGAGGAATTGGTACATCATCTTGAGCGTCCGCAGGTAGCGCGCCTTGGTGAAGGGCGACCCTTTGAGCGACGCCATCAGCCCGGCGGCAATGTCCTTCAGAATGCGGATGGGATTGGCCACCAGCAGGGTTCCCGATGCTGCTCCGGCAATGATGAGAAACTCCGCGGGCTGCAGAAGAACTAAGATGTGGCCTTTCTCCATGAGAAAGCCTGCGACGATGGCGGCGAAAACGACGAAGATGCCTACGATGGCGAACATGTCGAATCCTCCGCCGCGGCCGTCGGCGCCGAGGCCGCCGCCACCATTGCCCGATTGCCTCCCGCCCTGGCGCTCATCTGCATAGCCTGGCGCGCGCGCTCCAGCAGTTGCACCAGCGTTTCGGCGGCATCGCCGCCGGCCTGCGCCGCGCCGATGCTTACCGTGAGCGAGATCCGGTCGCCCCACCAGCGGAAGTCCGCGGTGCGCGCCAGGCCGGCAAGGGTTTGTGCATGCATCGCCAGCATCTCCGCGTTGCGCTCGTGGGCCAGGACGAAAAACTCATCCTCGCCCCATCGGCCCATCTCCTCGGTCGGGCGCAGCCCTTGCGCCAGCGCGTGCCGCACCTTCTCCAACATGGCGTTGCAGGCTCCGCCGCCATGCGTTTTGCGCAGTTCCTCGGCCTGATCCACGCCGATCCACAGAACGCCGAACGTTGGTCCGCCGCGCGTGAAGTCGTCGAACTCCATCTGTAGCCGTTCTTCGAAATCGCCCCGGCTCTCCTCTACACCCTTGTCTGCGCCGTTCTCGCCCTGCGGCAGTGCGTCAACGCTCTCGGCGGGATGAAACAGCGCCACGGCGCCAATGCGCTCCCCCAGTCCGTCGTGCAGCACCAGCACCCGCTTAATCACTGGAATGCCGTGGCCCAGCTTGTGCCGCGCCCGCACCACCGCCCGGCGGCTTTCCGGCAGCGTTGTGCCGCCCGGGACGGCTTCGTTCCGGATTTCCTCAACCTGCAGCAGCTCCAGGCCCTCGGGGAGCGTCTGCGCAAGCACGTCCATTGCGGCGTAGCCCGTGATGCCTTGCGCAGCCTGGTTCCAGAAAATCACTTCGCCCTCTGTACCAAAGAGAGCCACGCCCTCCGGCAGGCTGTCGAGCGCCGCTTCCAGAAGTTCGGTGCGATCGATCATCGAAAAACTCTCTCCAGCCACACCTGTGAAGTTGCGCCGCTAGCGCCTGTGCCCCGGTCCCGCCAACTGCCGCCCTCGGCCTTCAGGCGCACGAACCCTTACCGCGCTCACCTTCTTCCATCGGCGCTTCGCGGCGCAACTTCATCGCCCGATGCCGCAATGAGGGAATTCCAATGTGGAAATGGAGCAGCCGCCGGGCGGGGAGCCGGACCAGCCGAAGTGAACCCATGGAAGGTGACGGACAGCATGTGCGGAAGTCAGTGCGCGATTCCGGAATCGGCCTCGAACCGACATAAACTGCGGTTACTCGGCTG
This sequence comes from Occallatibacter sp., assembly GCA_049522315.1. Taxonomy (GTDB): domain Bacteria; phylum Acidobacteriota; class Terriglobia; order Terriglobales; family Acidobacteriaceae; genus Telmatobacter. The sequence continues at coordinate 107,801 of JBEKNY010000008.1, read as the reverse complement.
GAGGTCTCTAGTGGTCTGGGAGTGTGAGCTTAGGTTGAAACTCGACCCAACCCAACGAAGGATCGCGGCCTTCTTGACGCGGGCAGCTGACACAGCGGAAATTGGCTAAATTCTGACCAGTTCGTGCTGGATGCGGCCGGTTACCCAGGCTTTGCCGGGGGCGGTAATCATGTTGATTTCGCTGCGCACGCCGAACTCGGGCAGGTAAACGCCGGGCTCGACGGAGAAGCAGGTGTGGGGCAGCAGAAGGCGCACGTCGTGAGTTTCGAGATTGTCGAGGTGCGCGCCGGGGCCGTGAATCTCGTGGGCGATGTTGTGGCCGGTGCGATGGACGAAGTAGTCGGCGAAGCCGGCTTCGCGGATGACGGCACGGGCCGCATCGTCGGCCTCAAAGCCGCGGATGGGGCGGTTTTCGGCAAAGGCCGATGCAACGGCGGTAATGGCGGCGTCGCGAGCGCGGCGGACGGTATCGAAGACGAGCTGTTCCTTGCGGCTCGGCTCGCGGCCAATGACGCAGGTCCACGTGATGTCGTAGAAGACGCTCGAAGGCGAATCGAGACGGCCCCAGATATCGATGAGGAGGAAGTCGCCCTCGCGGATGGGCGCGGCGCGATCGGCAGTGGGCTCGTAGTGCTGGTCAGAAGTATTGGCGTTGACGCTGACGTCGGGGCCGTTTTCCCAGACCAGGCCTTCGCGGCTCATGGCCTCGCGGAGCCAGACGACGAGGTCGTATTCGGTGAGGTCGCCGGGGCGGTTGGCGCCGGAAGGGGGACGCAGGCGGCGCGCGACCTCAGCCCATGCGGCGATGAGCATCACGTCGATCTCGCGCTGCGCGGCGGAGTGGCTGGCAATTTGATCGGTGGTGAGGACGGCCTCAAACTGGCTGACGAGATCGGCGGAAGTGACGATTTCCTTGCCCAGGCCGCGCAGGAACTCGACGGTGCCGGCATCGACCATGGAGACATACATGATGTCGTTGTTCGGCGAGTACTGCATAGCTATGCGTTGCGCGCCGATGAGCAGGGATTCGAGACCAGCGTGGAGCTCCTGCCAGCTTGAGTATTGCGTTTTGGATCCGGGCAGGCAGTCGAGGCGGCCCTGCTCGATGCGGTGCACGAGCTTGTGCGGCTCGCCTATGGCGGGAATGAAGTAGTACCAGCGCCGCGAGATGTGCGCCTTCGGGTCGAGGCCAAGGATGCTGGCGGCGAGGGGATCGCGGTGATGGTGGTCGTAGAAGAGCCAGCCGTCGAGCGCGGCGTCGCGCAGAGCTGTTTGGATCTGGTCGAGATTCATACGGCACAATCATACGCGCGATCAGGCGGTGGCGCGGCGTTTGGCGCCTTGAAGTTTGCCCTGCAACTTAATCGACACGTGGACCAAGGTGAGCGCGGCTGGAGTAACGCCGGGAATGCGGCTGGCCTGGCCGATGGTCATGGGACGGATGCGCTCGAGCGTTTCGCGCATCTCGCGGGAGAGGCCGCTGATGGCGCCGTACTCGAGCCAGTCTGGAATGGCGACGGACTCGGCGGCCTTGAGGCGCTCGATGGATTTCTTCTGCTGCTCGAGGTAGCCGGCGAACTTGATTTCGGTTTCGACGGCGCGGGCTTCGTTGCGGCGGGCGGAGCGGAGGATGGCAGGGGTAAAGTGATCCGGCGAAGAGCGCATCTCAGGGGCTAAAGCCCCGACTGATTTTGGCCCGTCAACGGCACGACTAAAGTCGTGCCCTTTCAAAGCGTTTCTATTGTCGTCATTTTCCCGGATCACATCAAATCCCGCGAGCTGCGGGTCGCGTGCGAGGTCGTCGCGAAGGGCGGTGAGGAGCGGCTCTATAGTGACCTCGGGACGCTTGAGGAGCTGCGCCCAGGTGAGGCCGGCGGTGGCGGGGAGTTCTCTGAATCCGGCGCGGTCAAGCTTTTCGGGATCGACCTTGCCGGAGGTGAGCAGGCGCTCAAGCGCGGACATCCGGGCCTGCTTTTGCTCGTACTCTGCCCAGGCCTCGTCGCTGATAAGGCCGAGGCGGCGGCCGTACGGAGTGAGGCGGCGGTCGGCGTTGTCGATGCGCAGGTGGAGACGGAACTCCGCTCGCGAGGTGAACATGCGGTAGGGCTCGTTGGTTCCTTTTGAAATGAGGTCGTCGATCAGGATTCCCGTATATCCCTCTGTCCGGTCCATGGTGAACGCCGGCTGGCCCTTGAGCCAAAGCGCGGCGTTGATGCCCGCCATGATGCCCTGGCAGGCGGCCTCTTCATACCCGCTTGTCCCGTTGATCTGGCCGGCGAGGTAGAGGCCCGTCATACATTTGACGCGGAGGGTGCGGTCGAGCTCGGTGGCGTCGACCGAGTCGTACTCGATGGCGTAACCGGGGCGCAGCATCTCGGCCTGGTCGAGGCCGGGGATGGAATGGACCATCTGCCACTGCACTTCCATGGGCAGCGAGGTGGACATGCCGTTGATGTAGACCTCGTGGGTGTTAAGGCCTTCGGGCTCGAGGAAGAACTGGTGCTGCGTCTTATCGGGAAACTTGACGACCTTGTCTTCGATGGACGGGCAGTAGCGCGGGCCGATGCCCTGGATGCGGCCGGAGTACATGGCCGAGCGGTGAACATTCTCGCGGATGAGGCGCAGCGTCTCCGGCGTGGTGAATGCGATGTGGCAGGAGACCTGCGGCTGGACGATCTTTTTGGTGCGGAAGCTGAAAGGTGTGGGGTCGGCGTCGCCGGGCTGCTCCTCGAAGGCGTCCCAGCGGATGGTGCGGCCGTCGAGGCGCGGAGGGGTTCCTGTTTTCAGGCGGCAGGTACGAAGGCCGAGAGCGCGGAGAGCTTCGCCGAGGAGAACGCTGGCGGGCTCGCCGCTGCGGCCGGCGGGATAGCGCTCTTCGCCGCAGTGGATGAGGCCGTTCAGGAACGTTCCGGTGGTGATGATGGTGGCTCCGGCCATAAGGAGGCGGCCGTCGCGGAGTTTGAGGCCGAGAACGCGGCGATGAGGACGGATGGGCCGGGGGATCTCAGGTGGGTCGGCCGCAGAGCTATCCCTGGTCCCCAAAGGCGAGGGACCAGGGGCACCCGATTCGTCGTTTGTAGGGCCGGATTCTTCGATGACAAGATCGACGACTTCGGCTTGGCGGATGTGTAGGCCGGGCTGGGATTCGAGGACTTCGCGCATCTTGACGCGGTAGAGCTGCTTGTCGCACTGAGCGCGGGGGCTCCAGACGGCGGGGCCGCGCGAGGCGTTGAGGAGGCGGAACTGGATGCCGACCGCGTCGGCCACTTCGCCCATGATGCCGCCGAGCGCGTCGACCTCGCGCACGAGATGACCTTTGGCCACGCCGCCGACGGCCGGGTTGCAGCTCATCTGCGCGATGAGGTCGAGGTTCATGGTGATGAGCGCGGTCTTGAGGCCCATGCGCGCCGCGGCCATCGCAGCCTCGCAGCCGGCGTGTCCCGCGCCGACGACAGCGACATCGTACTGTTCTGTGAAAGCCATCTGCTTCTATTGTATGGATGGCCGAGCCAAACGCCGAGCCCGCCGCGCGGCCGAAAAAGGCGGCGTCTACAACCGAGATCAAGCGAAAACTAAACCGGCCGGCTTGCGGCTGGTGAAAGGAAGGCCTGCCCATCCCGCCATAACAGGGCCTACTTGGGCTGGCTTGAAGCCTTCCCAGTGCCCAGTACGCGCGTCTAATGTTGCAGAAGGATACGCGTTTTGGAGAACGGATTCCCGTCCCCAAGGGCCCATCGGGAAAGCGCGTGAGGAGGTGAACTTCGGTGGCATATCGACATTGGATCGCGGCAATCGCCTTTCTAGGCTGCTCCCTTATGGTTGCGGCACAGGGCCAGGACTCGTTTACTCCCATGCCGCTCGATTCCGGTTTTGGCCGCATGGATATTTCCGAGCCGGCCATTCCGCCGGAGCAGATCATCAAGGAGTTCTCGGCCAAGGAGACCGAGTTTCGGGGGGCTCTTGACCACTACACCTATCGCCGCGTAGCCCGAGTGCAGACGCTGGACGACGATAACAAGGTGGATGGCGAATGGTATGAGGTGGACGATGTGATCTTTGACCCCTCAGGCAGGCGAACGGAAAAGGTGGTCAACGCGCCGGCGAGCACACTGCAGCGGGTGATGATGTCGGAGTCGGATTTCCAGGACATTCAGCACGGCTATCCGTTTGTGCTGACAACGGCGGATGTGCCGGAGTACGACATTCAGTACGTGGGGCGGCAAAAGGTGGACGAGGTGGACTGCTATGTCTTTGACGTGAGCCCCAAGACGATCGAGAAGGGCAAGCGGTATCTGGATGGGCGCATCTGGGTGGACGCGACCGACCTGCAGATCGTGGTGACCAACGGCCGGATGGTGCCGGACGACACGCGCAAGGGCCACGAGGACCTGCATCCTCCGTTCATGACCTGGCGGCAGCAGATCGACGGGCACTACTGGTTTCCGGTTTATACCAAGGGCGAGGGGATTCTGCACTTCACTGGCGGCTATATGGCTGAAGACGTGCACATTCGCGACGTGGTCAAATACGCCGACTACAAGCGCTACGGATCGACCAGCACGGTGTTCTACAACGGGCAGGACATCACCAAAAACGGGCAAAAGCCGAATTCCGAGCCAAATAACCCGCCCAAATAGAGGCAACTGGAAGGAACGCGGCAGACTGCGGGGTGTGTGACGCAAGTGTGCCAAATGCGGAGCTTACGCGATCCACTAGGCGACGGATTGGAAGCTTTCCGGGCGACGGACGGGGCTGCCGGATGATCTACTTAAGTTGGTGACGGGAAGCCTTGAACAAGCGTTCCGTTCCGGTAGGCATGCGGCAACCCCTGCAGCAACTCGTACGGCAGCTTTTCTGCGGCTTGATCTTCGCGGGATGCCTCTACCCGCCGCGCGCGGCCGCGCAGGCGACAGGACCGGCTCAAGCGAACGCAGGCCAGGCCACTCAAGCACCCGCGCAAAAAGCGGAGACCGGCGCGGAAGCGGCCGCACCGGCAGCGAACGAGGCTCGCGGCGGCCAGGCAACGAATGGGGAATCGAGCGCAGACGAGTCCACTTCCGGCGATGTCGAGACGATTTTTCCGCACACAGAGACGGGGCGCTACTGGATCTCGGGGCAGGCAAACGTCATTTTGCAGGGTCACGGGGCGTTCCCGGCGAAGTACAGCGGACCGAACAGCCTGACCGACTGGGCGCAAACGGTGACCACGCATTTGCTGACGCTCTACACCGGTTACGAGCTCACGCCTACGACCGAAGTTTTTGCCGACATAGAGTATGCCACCGGCAACGGGATCGGGAACGCCGACGGCCTCGCCGGTTACGTCAACCTGGATGCGGTGCGAGTGGTGGAAGGCAGGCCGCTGTCGAAGGCCCCTTACCTGGCGCAGTTTATGCTGCGCCAGATCGTCCCACTGACGAAAGAGCGCGTGGATGCGGACCGCGACGAACTGGATTTGGCCGCTTCCCTGCCGCCCCGCCGCATCGAATTCCGCCTGGGCAAGTTCGACCTGACGGATTTCTTCGATAAGAACACCTATGGCTCCGACAGCAACCTGCAGTTCCTCAACTGGACGGTGGACAGCAATGGCGCCTATGACGTGGCCTCGAACACACGCGGTTACACCGACGGCGCGATCGTGGAGTACGACGATCGCTCGTGGTCGGCGCGTTTTGCCGAAGCGCTGATGCCCAAGGTTGCGAACGGAGAATACCTTGATGCCGATGTGGCGCGGTCGCGCGCGGAGAACCTGGAGCTGGAAGCGCGGGGCAAACCCATTGCCCACCGTGATGGCAAGGTACGGCTGTTGGGCTACCTCAATCATGCCGGCATGGGAAGCTACCGCGAGGCGATTGCGGAGTTCCTGGATGGCGAGACTGCGACACCGGAGATCGTTGCGACGCGCCGGCAGGGACGGCATCGCTATGGTTTTGGCTTGAACATGGAGCAGGAGGTTGCTGACAATGTGGGCGTGTTTGTGCGCCTGGGCTGGAGCGACGGGCATAACGAAACCTTTTGCTACACCGAAGACGACCGCACGGCGCAGGCCGGCGGCGTTGCCATGGGCCGTGCCTGGCGGCGCAACAGCGATCGCGCCGGCGCGGCGTTCGTGACCAACGGCATTGTGGCGGCGCATCAGGAGTATCTCGCTTTGGGCGGACTCGGCTTTCTGCTCGGCGACGGCGCACTGACTTACGGCCGGGAGAAAATCGTCGAGGCCTTTTACACTGCTCACCTTTGGCGCGGCTTCTTCATTTCCTACGACTTCCAGCACATTAACGACCCTGGCTATAACCAGGCGCGCGGGCCGGTGGCCGTTTCCGCGTTGCGCTTCCACACGGACTTTTGAGGAAGACAGGGAGTTGAGATCAGCGGTTGGGCGCGGAGACTCAGCGATCGGCGCGGCCCGCGCCCATGAGAACCAGCGAGCGCTGGGCGAAGGGCGAGTAGACGAGCAGCGTGGTGCAGGCGAGCGCCAGGCCGAAATTGATGTGGTGCAGAAGCAGGAAGGGCGAAAGCGACCAAAGCTCATCGAAGAGCAGCAGAAAGGGCCAGAGGGTGAGGATTTTCTGGCGGACGCCCGGCGCGTAGAAGAGGACGGCGCAGAGGACAAAAGCGCGAACGGGGATGAGGACGGCGGCCGTGACGATGAGGACGTGAAAGACGATGGCTGCTTTGGGTAGCGGCGAGAGGAGATCGGCAATCTCCGCCAGATTGGTGAGCGCGCCCACATAGAACCCCAGGTACATGAGCTGGAAGAGAATGAAGAGCGTTTGCACCACCCGATGGGATGTCTTGGGAAGGTCCTGTGGAGTGGCCAGAAGCCGGGCGCGAAGCTTGAGTTCAGGCTCGCCGGGAGCGGCTGTGCTCGCAAACGACGCGGAGGGCGGGCATTCAGGGAGTGCGGGAGCCGAAGACCCGGCGGCCAGAGGCTGCGCATCGGCGCCGGGAGCGATGCGTTCGACGGGAACCAGGAAGCGATAGCCGCGGCGGGCCAGAGTCTCAATAAATCTGGGGCTGCCGGCGGTGTCGCCGAGGGCTTCGCGGATGCGATTGACCGCCGAGTTGACGCCGTGCTCGTAGTCGACGAAGGTTCCATCGGGCCAGAGCTCGTGCGAGATCTCTTCGCGCGTGAGCAACTGGCCGGGGCGCTCCAAATACCGCTCCAGAAGCATGAGCAGCACCTGGAAAGGCTGCGCGTTCAACTTGACGCGCAATCCCTGCCTGCGCAGTTCGCCCGTGGCGGCGTCCGCCTCAAAGATCCCAAAGCGATAGCGCCGGATTGGCCGGGAGCCGGTGTTGTCGTCCGCCATGTCTGTCGATCAGTGTAGCCGATGGAGAGTTGGGCCGAAATCCGGCCGGCTCAAGTGACAAGTTTACGGAAGTTCAACGGCTGGAAGGTCTTGCACGGTGAGAATCATTCACCGATGGATGAGGCGCCAAGCATTGCCTGGCGCACGTCAACAAGATAAGGTGCAGGACATGGCGCACGACCGAATTTCCAATTCGAGAAGGTTACCGATTGCAGTCGCATTGCTGCTTCTTCTGGCGGCCGGGGCTTCGGTCGCGGAGGAGCCCAGCCCAGCGGCGGTTGCGGGGTTGAACTCCTATACCGGCCGCGTGGAGTCGCGGCTGGACGCGCAGCACCGGTCGGCCGAGGCGTACCTGGCGCCTGAGGATTCGGCGCGCCTGCGGAGCGGCGGCCTGGTGATTGAACAACTGACGCCGGCGGCGGGCTCGGAGCTGCCGGGAGCGCTGCTGCATGACTGGCGCGGGACAGCGTTTGTGCCGGGCGCGAAGGGCGTGGACTTCGAGCGGGTGATGCGGGATTTCCGCGGCTATCCCCGCTATTTTTCGCCGCAGGTGCTCAAGTCCACGGCGCCGGCGCAGGAGGGCGATCGCTACCGGGTGACGCTGCGGGTGCGGCAGACGCACATTCTGACGGTGGTGATGGACACAACGTACGACGTGACGTTTGGACGTGACAATTTCGGAGGGACGAGCGCCCAGTACGGGTACAGCGTTTCGCGCAGCACGCGGATTGTGGAGATCGAGTCGGCGGGCACGGCGAAAGAGCGCGCGTTGAGCCCCAGCGAAGAGCACGGGTTTCTGTGGCGGTTGAACACCTACTGGAGCTACGAGGAGCGCGACGGCGGACTGTATATCCAGATCGAGTCGGTTTCGCTTACGCGATCCATTCCCACGGGGTTGGGGTGGGCGATTGGGCCGTTTATTGAAAGCATTCCGCGCGAATCGCTGGAGTTCACGCTGCGAGCGGCGCGGGACGCGCTGCGCAAGCCGTGAGAGGCGGGAAAAGAGGACGCGCCATCGTGGGCTGAGGCCCCTGGGTTCGCGACCTGATACGGTACCTGTTTCGGGAGCTGGTTTGCAGAAGAGGAATCGAAGATGGGCGAACAAGTTGTTACAACAACAGCAAAGGATGAAGCGGGGTTTGAGAGCGCGCGCCGGGTGAACCAGGGGTTGACGGCCCGCCTGGAGAAGCGCGCCTTGCAATGGATGGCCGGGCGCGCGCCGCGATGGGTGAGCTCGGACCGGCTGACGGCGCTGGGCCTCGGCGCGCAGATCGGGGCGGGCATCTGCTATGCGTTGTCGCGCTTCGACCGCCGGGCTTTGCTGCTGGTGATCGTGTGCCTGGCGCTGAACTGGCTGGGCGACAGCCTCGACGGGACGCTGGCGCGCGTGCGCCGGCAGGAGCGGCCGCGTTACGGATTCTATGTCGATCACATGGTGGACGTTCTTGGAGCGGTGGCGCTGATGTGCGGGCTGGGCGCCTCTGGGCTGCTGCACTGGCCGACGGCGATGGCGATGCTGATCGCGTTTCTGGTGCTTTCGAGCGAGAGCTACCTGGCCGCGTACACGCTCCAGTGTTTCGAGCTTTCGCAAGGCATCTTCGGGCCCACGGAGATTCGCATTCTGCTGATCCTCGGCAACCTGGCCGCGCTGCGCAGTCCATATTCGACGGTGTTGGGCCACAGAGTGCTGCTCTTCGATCTGGGAGGGATGATCGCGACGCTGGGGATGGCGGCGATGGCGATTGCCGTGGCGGCGCGTCACACCGCGCAACTCTACCGGCAGGAGCCGTTGCCATGAGCGCACTCATCCGTTGGGGCAAGTTCAACGTGGTGGGCGCCATGGGCATGGCGGTGCAGCTTGCCGCGCTGGCGCTGTTCAACCGGTTGACCGCGGGCCGCTACCTTGTGGCAACGGCCGCGGCGCTGGAGTTGACGCTGGTGCACAACTTTGTGTGGCACCTGCGCTACACGTGGCGCGACCGGCGCGACCGCTCGGCATTGCCGGAGCGGTTCGTGCGCTTTCATCTCTCCAACGGGCTGGTTTCGCTGCTGGGGAATCTGGCGCTGATGCCGCTTCTGGTCGAGGAGGCCCGCATCCCGGTGGTTGCATCGAACGCGATTGCGATCCTCTGCTGCTCGCTGGTGAACTTCTGGCTGGGGCACAACTGGGCGTTCGCCGCGAGGGTGGAGGCGCGGCAGGGCTAGCGCATTTCTCCCCATGGTATATAGGCATTCCAAACAGCCAAGTTGACGCGAGCACCAGGGAGCGGCAACCTTCAACGCGGTTGGCACTCTTGAGGATGGGGAGAAATGCCTTAAAGTGTGAGGCCATCGCGCCGATGAAGGCCCTCAGCGCCGTGACTTTGGCGATGCAGGCGCTGCGGCGATCCGCGCAAATGCGATATTCTGCTTCGTCGTGGAAAATCCATTCGTGGGAGGCTCGATGTCAGCTCACACGGCGCCTAGGAATCCCGCGGTCCTGTCTTACTACTCGCTGCGCAGAACGGTGGGCATCGTCGCGCTGTCGCTTCCCTTTGCGCTTCCATTGGGCGTCATCCTGATTGCGCTCATCGGGCCGGGCCATACGCTTCCTCATCCGCTCCTGGAGCACTCGATCAGCGACTACCGGTACACTCCCATGGCCAACTGCCTTGCGGGAAGCCTGTGCGCGATCGGTGCATTTCTTATGGGCTCGCGCGGATATGACCTGACGGACGAGATTACCGGCTACCTGGCGGGAGCATTTGCGTTTGGCTTGGCTCTGTGCCCCTCAGTGAACCCGCGAGACCCCGTGCACACGCGGCTGCAACTCGAACTCAATCTCGCTCACACCGCGTTTGCGGCGCTGATGTTCCTGGCCCTCGCGTACTTTTGCCTGGTCCTGTTCTGCAAGTCCTCGCCGGGAGCGAGCCGCACCCGCCGCAAGCGGCATAGAAATGCGGTCTACCAGGTCTGCGGCGTTGTTATCCTCGTTTGCGACACCGTCATGGTCAGCCTGAATTTCCCGGCTGCGGCACGAATTCTGCAGCCCCTCGATCCGCTGCTGACGAGCGAATCGCTGGCTCTGATGGCCTTCGGCGTGGCCTGGCTTACCAAGGGCAAGGGCATCCTGCGAGACCGGCCGCACAACCACGTCCAGCCCCTCTGACGGCGGCGCGCAGATCGGGAGCGATGCGTTCCCGGGACGGTTGGGCGGAGCGCGCGTCCTCGAGATTCCAGGCGGAGATTGTGCATCGGTTTTGCGGTTCCGCAGCGGGTCACCGATCGTCGTGATGCCGATCACAGCGAGTTGTCACCGGCGAGAGGGGGAATGGAAGTCCTGAGCAGCAGGCGCAGCGCACGGGTGTGCTTGCTGGCCGAACGAGAGAAAAATCAAGCGCCGGAACAGGAGGGCCCGCATGAATTATCCCGTTTGGGACGTTGCGTTTGGCGCAGGACTGCTGATTGCCCTGGTGGCCATTCTTCACGTGTTCGTGTCCCACTTCGCGGTGGGTGGCGGGCTGTTTCTGGTGGTGACGGAACACAGGGCCCGGCGCAAGAACGACGCCGCACTGCTTGGCTGGCTCAAGAAGCACACCAAGTTCTTTGTGCTGGTCACAGTGGTTTTCGGCGCCATCAGCGGGGTAGGCATCTGGTTCACGATCGCGCTGATCGGTCCCACGGCCACCAGCAACCTGATTCATGCGTACGTGTGGGGCTGGGCCATCGAGTGGGTGTTCTTCTTCCTGGAGATCACGGCCGCTCTGCTCTACCTGTACGGGTGGGAGAAGCTGGAACCGCGGCTGCACCTGTGGTACGGGTGGATTTATTTCGGCGCCGCGTACCTGAGCCTGGTGATCATCAACGGAATCATCGCCTTCATGCTGACCTCGGGGAGCTGGACCAAGAATCACGAATTCTGGAAGGGCTTTTTCAATCCCACTTACTTTCCGTCGCTGGCGTTTCGTACGGCCATTGCGCTGGCGCTGGCGGGAATCTACGCCTTGATCACCGCGAGCGTCGAGAAGGATGCAAATTTGAAGGCGTGCATCGTGCGCTGGAGCGCGTGGTGGATTGTGCCCTCGCTGGCCGTTCTGCCTTTGCTGGGGTGGTGGTACATCCGCCGGATTCCCGCCGATGTGTGGGCCAGTGCTCGCGGCCCCATGCCCACGGCTACGCACTACGCCGGGTTCGCCGTTGTGCTGCTGGCCGTGACGTTTGTGCTGGCGTTGCTTTCGTTGCTCAAGCCGGGCCGCATGCATCTGGCCTTCAGCCTCCTGGTGGCGCTGGTGGCGCTGGGCGCGATGGGTTCGTTCGAGTTCGTTCGTGAAGCCATTCGCAAGCCCTTCGTGATCTCGAACTACCTGTATGCGAACTCGCTCTATTCCACGCAGATTCCGGGGGACGGCGGCTTCAGCGTGGACGAAGTGAATGCGGCGGGGGTTCTGCCGTCGGCGAAATGGGTGAGCGACCGCGACCTGGCGGGCGGCAACCAAGCCGCGGTGGGGCACGAGATCTTTCGCGTGGAGTGCGAGAGCTGCCACACGGCGAACGCCTATCGCGGGCTCAAGCATTACATCGCGTTGCGTCAATGGGATGAGAGCAAGATACAAGCCATGCTGGGCGGCCTGGAGTTCATGCACAACAGCGTGATGCCGCCGTTCGCCGGGACCGATGCGGAGCGCGGCGCTCTGGCGGTTTATCTCAATACCATCGAACCCGTATCCAGCGAGGACGCGGCAGCCGCTGCCGGCGGCCAGACGGTCTTTGACCAAAACTGCTCCATGTGCCATCGCGTGAACGCCAACGATCCGCTCTTCAAGAACCTGACAAGCGATCCGGCCGCGGCCGGCGAGGCGCTGAAGGATTTGACCGCTCTGTTTCCGCTGATGCCGGACCTGAAGCTCACCGGTCCGCAGCGCACGGCGCTGGCGGGGTGGATCGATGCGCAGCGCAGCGCCAAAGGGTTCGGTAGCCCCGCGCAAGGAGGGAAGTGAAGATGATGCAGTCCAATCTGATTCCGGCTCTTGACCCGAACCCGCTGCCCGCGCCGTATTGGGTCTTCAAACTACTCCTGATTGTGACGTTCGTCCTTCACATTCTCGCCATGAACTTCCTTCTGGGCGGAGGAGTGCTTGCGCTCACCGCCAAATGGCGCGCGAAAAACGGGGGGTTCGGCGGACGCCTCTTTTCCGATGTGGCGAAGAAGCTGCCGGTTCTGCTGCCTGCGACGATCACTCTGGGCATCGCTCCGCTGCTCTTCGTGCAGGTGCTCTACGGCCAGTTCTTTTACACCTCATCGATCGTGATGGCCTGGCCCTGGTTCCTGGTGCTGGCGATGCTCACCGCCGCCTACTACGGCTTCTATTACGTCTCGTTCCGCAGCGGACAGCATGGGGGAAAAGCCGGCGGCGTGATGCTCGTCAGCGTGATCCTGGTCTTCCTGATCGGCTTCATGTTCAGCAACAATCTCACCCTGAGCCAGACTCCCGCGCGATGGGCCGCGAAGTACTTTGCCGATCCGGGCGGCTGGAATCTGAATCTGACGGAAGCGACTCTGATCCCGCGCTTCCTGCACTTTTTCACTGCGGCCCTGGCGGTGGGAGGAATCTTCCTGGTGTTCGTCGCCCTGGCCAATTGGAAGCGGGACAAGGAATACGCCAAGCAGTTGCTCCAGTTTGGCGGCAAGGCGTTTATGTACGCCACCATGGCGCAGTTTGTGGTGGGCCTGATCTTCCTCGTCAGCCTCCCACGCGGCTTGCGTATGCTGTTCATGGGCGACAGCCCCCTGGCGACCACGCTGCTTCTGGTTGGCATCGCGGGCGGCATGGCCGCCATCTTCGTCATGTCCGGAGCCTTGCGGAACGAGAATATCCGTGCCGCTGCGTTGTATGCCCCAGGCGCTTTGGCGGTGACCATCGCATGCATGGCGGTCATGCGAGACCTCCTGCGCGATGCCTATCTGAGTCCGTACTTCCACGCGGGGCAATTCGCGGTAACCACACAGTGGTCCGTGCTTCCGCTTTTCCTGGCGCTCTTTGTCGCCGGGGTGATTCTCTGGCTCGTCATGATGCGGCGCTATGGATTGCTTGGCGGCAAGAAGGAGATCGAACGGCCCCAGTCGTGAGCCGGCAAGCTCGGGGACACGTGAACACACTCCGCGCTGTCTATGTGAGCGCCAATGCGGGGAACATGCGGAGTCCGCAGGCTACCGCCGCCACTGCCGGCTCTACCGCATTCCTGCCGCGGCCCTAGAGCGTGTTTATCAATGCCCCTTTCCAGTATGGGTCTGATCCGCGGTCGCCGGTCCGGGAAGCGGGGTCTGCCTGCGGACGGGCACGCGAGCATTGCGGGCGAAGTACCACCGTGCCGTGATGGAAAATGAGTTCACCTGCAGGCTTTGAGCGCTCAATTGCGACTTGTAGAAGAAGCCGGAGTAGGTGGGCGCGAAGGATAGATTCCCGTAAGCGGGAATGACCAGCGACAGGCTCAGCGGGATGGCGTACTCCGTTTGCGTGGGCAACTCGGCCGCAGAAGGACGCCCGAAGTAATAGTCGCCCTGCGAGTCGGTGACAAGGCTCCACTGTTTGCCGGGTCCGGGGCCACTCTCTCCTCCTCCGCGAGGCCAGAGGTGGTTCTGGAAGTGGAGATCCCAATAGTAGCCGGGGGAATGGAGTGTCTTCACGGCGGGCGCGCCGACAACCTGAGTCGTGCTGTTGATTGTAAATTTCGCGCTAGTGAAGCAGGTTTGCAGCGTGACGTTCGCTGTGACCTGGCAGGTATGTGCCGTCTTCGCGCCTGTCGTCTGGTTGGTGTCTTGCAGCGTGAGCGCCGACAGGACGTTGTTTTGCGTGCTGAACTCCATGCCCGTCTCCAGATAGCTTCCTCCCGATAACCAGAACCAGGAGAAGGACCTTGGCCGGTTGCCGGCGAACTCAGCCCTTAAGCCGCCGCGATCGGTCCAAGCCGAGATGCGGGGAAGCTTGACCGTGAGCTCGCCAGGCCCAGCGGAAGCCGCGAAAGAGAAGAACAAATACGGGTTGTCGATTTCAAGCTGATATTGACGCGGGGTGAAGACCAGAAGGGCGCGCGGGAGCGAGTGCACGCCGCGGACGGAGTCGCCGCTTTTGCCGCCAAGGCGAACCTGGATGAAGCCTGCTTCGGTGACGTTGTTGAGGGAATACGAAGCGTTGATCGGCCTGTTGGTGAGATTGCCGATGACGGAGCGGTCATAAGCGAACGCGCTTTGGATGCCAAAAGAAACCGGCGCGAACGATTTGCCGCTGCCAGCCGGACCGAAGAAGCTCCCCGTGACGCGGCTTGCCAGTTCGAGGTCCAGCTCCTGCTGAGTGGGCACGGAGGCGCGCGAGTCAGAGACACCCTGGAAGTTTTCGGATTGTGCGTTTCCGCCCACCGGTTGCCGCGAAGTGAAGCCGGCGACGAGCTTGGTGAAATCCACCTGCCAAATCGGCAATTGCTGGAAGCGCTCGTTCGACGCCGTGACCGTTTCTTCGACCGGCCGGGGTTGCCCGTTGGCCAGGCCGGTAAGTGCGATTTCAACGTCAGGGTCCTGCAAACGATCGATGAGAAAGTGCGATAACCGGTGGGTCACGAAATAGCGGCTGGTTTGGTGATAGGCCTGGGGCAGCTTCTGGAGGGCCCCATAAACCAGCTTATCCTGCGCCATCTGATCGGTGGTCAGCAGCCAATAGTAGGCATCGTCAGCGACGGGCGTTCCATCGATGCAATAGGTACTCCTGGCTGTCGGGGATGGGGTACACGATGGATCGACGGGAACCCAAAGAGGCTCGTTGTTGCGGTTGACCTCGGTGAGATTCGACAACGAGGCCTGAACGATGCCGTAGGAGGCGAGCCACTCCTTGGTAATGTCTCTGTCGGCCAGGTCGGACTGCTGCTCGATCAACTGTTCCGAAGCCGCGAGCATGGCCTGGAGGTCTTTTCCGGTGACGGCCACATTCTCCATGTAATCGCCCTTCCAGAGGATGCGGTCGAGGGCGACGCGCAACATGCAGATGTTTTTTTGCCTCTCGGGCGAGACGAGGCACATATCGTAGTCCGCATAGTCGTTAACAGGCACCTGGCGACCGTTCGAATCCAACACGACCTGACGCCCGAAGTCATCCAGCGGGGCCGGCTTCCCGTTCGAATCCAACACTGCCTGTTGCCCGATGGTGTCCAACTGCATGTCGCGGCTCTCGAGGAGTACCAGGTCGGATGTGGGCTGCGATGCCTTTTCGAGGTACTGGAGGAGCATCAATTCCGCTCTGTTTTCGTTTTCGATTTCAGCATCGGCGCCGGCGGCAACGATTGGCGATGCTTGGTCGCCACGCAACTTGTGGATCAGGTCGAAGAGGAGCGAAACGGCAGTGATGCGGTTGTCGGCAGGTTTGGGGACGAAGGCGCTCTTGGAATTGTCGATTTTGGGGCCGCTGCTCCCGGAGGGGGAGACGAGCGTGACGCGCGACACCGTGCCTGGGAATTGATTGCCGAACGAGGAGTAGCCCACCGACGAGGAGTAGCCCTTCACCGGGGTCAGGACGGGGGCGGGATAGGCGGCGTTCGCGGAGGCCGCAGCCTGGGCCGGGTTCGCTGTTGCCTGGGCGGGAGCCGAAGATCCTTGAGCGCCGGCGGGGTTTGCCTGCCCGGCATTTGCGGTTCTCTGGGCGGGAAGCGCGTAGGATAACTCGAGCGCGGGCGTGTCGTAGCCGGCCTCGGGCTCGCTCAAAACAAGATCGACAGGGCGTTCGCCCGCGGACCTCAGCCTGGCCCACACGCGCGTGGCGAGGACTTCGGCTTCTGTGTGCGTCATTTGCGCCATCACAACCACGGCGTCGAAAGACCCATATTCGAGACTGGCCCCGCGTACCAGGGCCCCGGTGACTACGGTGGGATCGGTCACCACCACTTCCGCCGCGGGCACCGCATCGTCGCAGCGGCCAAAGTCCTTGGGCCAGTTTTTGCCGTTCAACGCTTCGTTAGGGATGTCCTGGCTGCCCTTACCGCCGATGCAAAGGCGAAGGTTGGTTTCTGAGACCGCCTCCATGGTGTCTTGTCCGACGACTCCGATGACCAGAATCTTCTGCCCATTTTCCTCGGCGACGGTATAGCCGACGTCTTTCTGTTCCCTGGCGATGGTGCGCAGCAATCCGCGGATTGCGGCTTTGCGCGACGCCTCGCTGAGAAGAAAGCATACGCCCGCGCTGGAATCTCCATTGTCTGCCGTGCAATTTTCAAGCGGCTCACCGGGCTTGGCCAAGTTGTCCTTCAAATTCACGAGGATCTGCAGCAGCCTGTCACGGTAAGCGCACAAATCGCGGGCATTGTCCCTGTTGGCGGGATCGTTAAAGGCCGCTCCGGCCTGGCACACGGAGGAATCGAGACCGTGCAAAATTGCTGACAGGCTGGTTATCAAATCCGGATCCAGGTCCGGGCTGCCACTTTCGTGTCCTCCGAAAGCGAATTTTCCGGGCAGAGCAGGAAGTTGAATTTTGTCGGCTGACTTGAATGCCTGTGGCGACCACCACGCCGCTTGCATAATGGCGACCTCGTCACTGACCATGGCATTGCGTACGATTGTGGTTCCGGTGGCCAGTTGCCGCATTGCGGTAACGGCCGGATTTTTGCCTCGTTCCGAGCTAAGCCGGTCGAGGCGGTCGAGCCAGTCGAGCGGCTCGACTTCCGGGGCGGTTCCTGCGCCACCGCCCCCCCCGGCCCCGCTGCCCTGGTTGACGCATTTTACCGAGCCCCTGGCGAACGGATCGCCGGCGAAAAGCAATGGGCAATTGTTCTTCAGCCCGTAGGCAGAACCTGGACCGTCATTGGGCAGCAATTTAAGCCTTGCTGTCAGCGCCATGCGAAGGTTGGCCGCGAGGAGGTAAAGGCGGCCATCGTCGCTCTTGATCCGGGGAGACCCTTGAGGCCCGTACTTATCGCTCTCGTTGGCGAGCAGGCGCGCGACTCCGCGCAGCCAGCCCGCCGAATACATAAAGTCTTCGCGTCCCGGCACCACGGCGCGGAATCCGGCGGTCATGAAGAAGTTGAGGACATTGTCGCAATAGGCGGCGCGAGCAATGCGATCGTCGTCCTTATAGAGGCTCTCCGGCGGGCCATCGTTGTCGGGCAGTCCCGTTTTTTGCGGCAACTTGCAATCGCCCAGACCGATGTTTTCGAACTGCAGCGCAGCGCCGAACTCGGGACCGAAGTCGTCTCCCATTCCCAGCAACAGGCGGCGGTCCTTAGGGTCCTGGGCTTCGTCATCGCGAAACTTGAGAAAATCTCGAACTGGCTGAAGGACAGGAGCGGTCTCGGTGGCTTCGATCCGGTAGTAACCCATCAGGCTGCCCGTATAGTCGATCTCGGTCTTGGTTGTTTGTCCGCGAATAGCGCCGGCAAACAGTAGTGGAAAGATCATCGAGACGGACAGCAGAGAAAAGGACCGGACGAGAAACAATCTTGTGTGCATTGGGCCCTCCAGGCTTCGTACGGGTGTGAGAAGCACGGGGATTTTGCATACATCATGCAGAAACGGGAAGGACTCGTCAATTGCTTTCTGGGGCATCTACCGTTCAGATCCGGCCCGCCCATGCCCTCGGCAGGCCTGGCGGACTCCGGCGTTTGCCGGGCAGCATCTGGCGCAAACCCGAATCGCCATTCCAGAGCCCGAACTCGCAAGCCCGGTACGCAAGGGTGAACGCGGGCACGGTTCATGCGTCGAGAGCCACCGAGTCCCGTTGCGCCCAACCGTTGGCGCGTTGAATCAAGGCGGAGCGGCTGCTCCCCTGGATTTGCTGCCTGCGCAGGGAGAACTCCCGAGGCTCTTCGCGGGAGAACAGCCAGAGGCCCAGCGAAGGCAGCGGCAGGGCGCGCGCGGCGGCGTTCACGGCCTGGGGTTCGTCGAGATCGACGACCAGGCTGCAATGGGCGGAGGCCGGGGCGGCGAGCAAGCGATCGAGTTCCGCGGGCGCGCCGGCCAGATGCTTGCCATAGAGGCGCACGGGGCGCACGGGATGCAGTTCGATGCCGAGGCCGGCCATGATCACGGGCAGGCGAGCTATCTCCAGGCGATTCCAATTCTTCTGCTCGGCGCTGAGTTCGCTCCACTGCGCCATGCGCGCGCGCGGCGGGAAGCGGCTGTCAACGAGGCGGCGCTCGACGGTGTAGCGGCGGTGCTCGAGCTGGGCAAGCAGCTCGACCTGTTCGCCGGTCAATGAGGTGACAGCCGGCGAGTGTACATCGTCTGCCAGGTGCAGGCCGGCCAGCTCCATGAGCAGGGGCGTGTGGTCGGCGCGCCAGCGATTCGACATTTTCATGAACTCAGGCAGGTCGTGCCAGGGGACATTGGCCTGGGGATTGATCGTGTCCTGCGAGCGATGCCGGTAATCTTCGTGGAGGGCCTGGGCAAAGGCATCCAGTTTTGAGCCGAATAACACTTCCGGGCTGAGCGTTTCCTCGAGAGTTCCGAAGACCTGCAGCCGGTCGCCGAAGCAGGAGATGTCTTCGACGCTGCGCACCACATCGCCCAGGCGGCGATAGTGCTCGAGGCGCACGTAGATGGGAACGTGGAGATGGCCTTTGCGGTCGAGCAGCGAGCGCATTTCGAGCGCGGCGCATAGGCTCACCTCGTCGTCGCCCAGGGCAAGCGCAATGCCGAGCAAGGGTCCGGCTGATTCGAGCTTGCGCTCGACGACGCGCGCCAGGTCGGGAGATCCCGGCGTCACCGTAGCCGTAACGAACTCGAGCGCGGCGATCTCCGCAACGGCAGGATTGGTGATGGAGAATTTTTCCCTTTCCGCATCGGCATCCTGGTCGAAGACGACGATCTTGAGCGTGCGTCCGAGCGCGACCGGAGAGGATCGGATGAGGTGCAGCGCGATCTCGCGGCCATACGCCCCGAACCCAACGAGGACGAGGGTGTGGGCCTCAAATTCGGGGCTGGGCGGCAGATGGAGACGCTTGATCAACATGCGCGCCGCCGCGGTGAAGGGATTGAAGAGGCGTAGATCCACGTCGGCAGAGCCGAGGGACGCCTTGTCGCTGGCAATCAGCCGCTTGTGCATCCAGTCGTTGCGCAGTTGGGCCAGCACCTGGATTCTTCCCGGCTTGAGATAGGCAGGGCGATCGTAGACGGCTTTGATCTGGAGCGCGATATCGACGTTCTCGCTGTCGGAGCCGGTGGTGACGACGGCCGTTCGCGCGCGGCGGATGCCCGCGGCGAGCAGCACTTGCGGATTCTTGGCGTCGCCTTGGAGCACCGGGACTCCGCTGTTCTCGCAGGTCGCGGCGTTGGGCGAATCCCCCAGCAGATCGACGGCGACAACGCGATGATGCGCGGCGCGCAGGTTCTGCACGATCTGCATGCCCACGTCGCCGATGCCGCAGACGACGGTATGGTTGGTTTTGCGGCGCGCCATCGCGGTGCGGAGATTCTTTCTGACTCCGGTGAGGAACAGTTGCGCCGCGGAAACCAATGCGATGCCGGGCACCAGTACCTGCGCAACCACGAGCTGCCAGGGATCCTGCACGGGCTGGAACAGGTCGTAGAGCCTGAGCAGCCCCATGGAACTGATGAGACAGCGAATGCCTTCAAGGAACGTGAAGGGCGCAGCCGGATTCCATGCGTGGCCGGCCATGTAACCGCTGCCGGCCCTTGCATATCCCCAAAAGCCGAGCCCCACGGCAAGAATGGCGAAGGCAACGAGAATGACCCTTTCGAAGCGCTTACCCATAGTTCTCCTTGCAATCCACGGCGCGATGTCAGCCCGGAAGGTTCAACGTCCGGTAGCGGAAGACAAAGCTCCAATCCATGGTCTCGGCAATCATAACGCTTGCGATCTTCTCGGCGGTCTGGCGCAGTGCCGCGAAACTCTCGTGCGGCGAAGCGAGGGCTTTGCTCAATTCGGCGGACTGGATCACCTCAAGCTCGCGAGCCATGGCCAGCGACCGGTCCGCGGTGCGCGAGAATTCTCCGTGATTGGCGATGCCGTAAAACGCGGCGCCGAAGGCGGGCGGCACGGTGGCCAGCAGAAGCAGCCAGGGCGATTCCCCGAAGATCGTGTGCCAGACGCAGGCCAGCAGCGTTCCAACGAACAACGCCGTGCCGATGAGATGGAGGTGATGGCTCAACTCGTGCATCGTCTCGTGGTTGCGCTCGTGATATTTCACCTGGCCTTCGAGAATGTCTGCGATCAGTTTGGCGACGGAGGAGACATAGGCGTGGTTGACCTGGGCGTTTACCAGGCCGAGATCGCGCGCGATGTTGCGAAACATGCCATCGACCCAGGAACGGTCGAAGCCGGATCGGAAGTGGGCCGGGGGCGGCGGCGCTGCGAGCGCGCAGCCCAGTGGGGCAAGGTAGCAGTATTGGCGCAAAAGCTCGGCCAGTTGCCTCAGGTTGAGCCAGCGCTCGTGCCAGCGCTTCCGGCGGCCGTGCCAGGTAATGGCGAGAATGATCGCGATCAGAGAGAATTCGGTGAGCGCGGGAAACCTGCCCAGGTCGATTTTGTGCCTGCTGCAAACGTAATCCGCCATCGGAACCAGGACAGCAAAGGCCGCCATCAGGCTTGTCGCCAGAGCACTCGAGCGAAGAGCGCCGGCGTAGTAACCGGACAATCCGTCGGCCCAGGCATAGTGAGGGCAGAGACGGTCGAGCAGGTAGTGGCGCGTATCTTCGGGCAGATCGGGAGAGCTTGCGATCGTCTTCTCCCATTCTTCCCGCGAGGACTTCTCGAAATTCGCGACGCGCCACGCGCCCCTGCGCAGGTGGCCGCGCGCGACAAGATCGCGAAAGATGCGGAAGATCCGGCCGGGATCGAAGCCCGGCTGCTTCTCGGCGAAGTAAGCGTGGCTGAAGTTGAAGTCCTTCTCCTGGCCGCCGCTCCGGGAAAAGCGCCCGGCGAAGATCGATTCGAGATGATCCAGCGACTGAATCTGGCGCCTGCCCGATTCATCGGCTAGGAGAATGCACGGCTCCTTCGCTTCGGACGCATGG
Organism: Occallatibacter sp.; assembly: GCA_049522315.1. GTDB lineage: Bacteria > Acidobacteriota > Terriglobia > Terriglobales > Acidobacteriaceae > Telmatobacter. The sequence goes on along the minus strand of JBEKNY010000008.1, from coordinate 86,501 downwards.
AGCCAGACCACGGGCACGTGCTGCGCCAGCGCCTCCTCCACGATCTGCGCGGTGCCGCCCCTGCCCGCGGCCGGTTCGCCATCCCAGATGGCAATCAGGAGATCGGATTGCTCCAGCACCATGCGCCCGGCGTGCTCGTAAGCGGCGTCTTCTTCGGCGCGGGAGCCCTCCATCTGAAACACCGCCGAGGCCTTTGCCAGCAGCCAGTGGAATTCGTCGCGGGAAGCGGCGTCTTCGAAGTCGTGGCAGTACTCGGCGGCGAGGAACGGCAGCGGGCACTGCAAGTCCGCGCCCAGGGCGAGGCCGGCGTGGGCCACAATGCGGTCCGCGCCTTCGGCCAGCGGAGAGAGGATGCGCAGCAGCGGGGGTTCGGGCGAATACAGATGGCGATCGTGCGCGGAGGCCGCCAGATGCGCGACGGCCTTGAGGACCAGCTCGCATTGGCCCGGAAGGACGGCGGCGATCTGAGGCGGCAGCCGGTTGAGGCGATGGCCGGTCACACCAATTTGAACCACCTGGCGGGGCCGCGGCGGCGAACTTGACTGGCGAGGGGCCATGGCGCGGTGAGAGACGGCGCTCCTTAAATCTGGGTTGAGCATATCACGGCGCGAAGTGGGCATGGAGAGCACATTTGGCGCATGGATTTCGACCTTTGTGTTGCGGATGACGCGCAGCAGCCTGACGCTGGCGGCCGCGAACAGACGACCCGGTCATCGCAAACGAGCCTACACTGAAGGCGAGGCGTGCATCATGGCTCCCGGCCCGGCTTGTGCCTGCTTCCGCTTTTATGCCGAATTGAATGACCATCTGCCTCCCGGACAGCAATATCGGACGGTGGAGAGGCATTTCTTCGTGCCGGCCTCAGTGAAGGACATGATCGAGGGCATTGGCGTGCCGCATACGGAAGTGGATCTGGTCCTGGTGAACGGCGAGTCGTCGGAGTTCCAGCGCCTGGTCAAAAACGGCGATCGTGTAGCCGTCTATCCGGTGTTTGAGTCGATCGACATCACGCCGGTGTTGCGCTTGCGGCCGCAGCCGTTGCGGGAGCCGAAGTTCGTGCTGGATGTTCATTTGGGCAGGCTGGCGGGGTATCTGCGGATGCTTGGCTTCAACACGGTGTATGTCAACCACGCCAGCGACACGGAGCTGGTGCAGATTAGCAGCGAACAAAGGCGCATCCTGCTGACGCGGGACCGGGGGTTGCTGAAACACTCGGCAGTGACGCATGGGTACTGGCTGCGCGAGACAGACAGCCGCCGCCAGACCGCGGAGGTGGCGAGGCGCTTCGATCTGGCCCGGTTAGTGCGCCCGCTGACACGCTGCATGGTTTGCAATGAGCTGCTGAGGGAAGTGTCAAAAACTGAAGTTGCCGGGCGGGCGCCGCAAAGGGTTCTGGAATGGTGCCATGTGTTCCGGGAGTGCCCGGGTTGTGAGCGAGTGTACTGGGAAGGTTCTCACTGCCGGCGGATGCGCCAGTGGATTGAGCAACTGGCGGTTCCTGCGCAGCCGATGTAAGTGGTGTGAGGAACGGCAGGCCGCAGCCTGGAACTCCCGCGCAAGCCCTGTATTCAAGAGCGGAACCAAATGACCGTTGCGGTGAGGCCGCTGACCAGGATGGGGAACCACACCTGCGCCGTCCATGGCACGGGAATCAGGAAGAGCAGGTCGGAGTTGAGGAACGAGGTGGGCCATCCAATCGTGAGACGAAGCCAGACGTAATAGAAGATGTCCCAGACGGCGAAGATCCAAAGAAAGGCAACGAACCTTGCCTTGATGCTTTGCCCCGCGAGCCAAGCGATGCCGGCGAGCATGATTAGGGTTGCCGCTTCTCTGAAATACTCGATCCTTAACAGGGCCCCAGGGAGGGTAACGAGTGCTTTGACCGGCGGGCCGGGCCAAAGTCCGGTGGCGGCCCTGAGATAGACCACGACGGCTGCTTCCACAAACCCAAAGGCTACGGCGATGAGCGCGGCCGGCAAGAGCCGCTTCTTCTCCATGCGAATCTTCTGCTTTCTCGAGTTGAGAAAGGCGACGGCAGGAATGAGGATGAGGAGGTTCACCCACCAGGGCGTGGCGAACAGAACAAAGCCGGACATGGGCTAAGTCTATTCCGGCCCCGGCACATGTAGCTCAAAGAGGACGAGATGCGGCATGGCCGGTGATGGGTGTCACTGAATGGCGATTCCTTTTGCGCAGAATGTTGGTGTCAGTTTCCGAGAGGCAGCCGTGGATTCCCTGCTCCGCGACGTCACGCTGCCGTGTCGAGGATTGGCTTCGATTCCCTCTCCCTGCTGCTGCGGAATTGGACATGTGGCAGCCGGTACGCTGGGAAACCCGCAGGAAATCTGGAGGGGCTTATGGTCACGGCCTCCGAATTGCACGAAGGAATGGCGCTCCGGATTGACCAGCAGGTCTATCGTGTCCTTGAAGTTGAGGCCAAGGCCGGCGCCGCAAAAATGGGCGGCACGGTACGGGTCAGGCTTGAGAATGTCCGCAGCGGCCGCCTTTGGGATCAGCACTTTCGACCGCTGGAGAGGTTGGAAGACGTGGAGCTGGAGAAACGGATGGTGGAGTTTCTCTACAGCGATGGCAGCAACTGCATCTTTCAGAGACTGGACTCCTTCGAACAAGTTGAGTTTCCTGCGGCCAGCCTGGGCTTGGGGGAAAGGCTTCTGCAGCCTGGAATGGAAGTTCCCGCCGAGTTCTTCGAAGGAGAGCCGATCCGTGTAACCATGCCGGACACGGTTGAGGCTCGCGTGATGAGCACCGCGCCTCCCGCGCGATCGCAGCAGGATTCGGCGCGAAAGGAAGCCACGCTGGAGAATGGCATGACCATTCAGGTTCCTTCGTTCGTGGCTCCGGGCGAGATGGTGAGTATCGATCTGAAGACGGGACGTTACGTAGAACGGGTTCGGACGCAGCACAAGAAAGGCGTATAAGCAAACTGAGGAAGCGGGGGAGACAATGATCGATCTGCTGACAGTGCGCATGGAAGTTCCGGATGAAGCCAACCTGATTCTTGGCCAGTCCCACTTCATCAAGACGGTGGAGGACCTCTACGAAGCGGTGGTGACGACAGCGCCGCACGCCAAATTCGGCCTGGCATTCAACGAGAGCTCGGGAGAATGCCTGATTCGGTCAGAGGGGAACGATCAGGTTCTGAAAGAGGTTGCGATCCGAAATGCCGCGGCTCTGGCTGCCGGCCATGTCTTTGTTCTGCTCCTTCGGAATGCTTATCCCATCAATCTTCTGAATGCCATCCGCAATGTTCCGGAGGTGTGTTGCATTTTTTGCGCCACGGCCAACCCGGTGGAGGTGGTGCTGGCGCGTAGCGAGCAGGGGAAAGGCGTGCTGGGCGTGATCGATGGCAGCTCGCCAAAAGGGGTTGAGGGAGAAGCGGAAGTAGCGTGGCGGCACGATCTGCTGCGCAAGATCGGCTACAAGCGATAGCCGGCCTGAAGCGGAGGCAGTCCGGCTGCGCGGCGCCGATTGGGAACGGGAAATCGAGAACGCGTGAGATTGGAATCATCGCGCTCATCGCAGCTCAACACAAGAACGCGAACGGACAAGGAGGGGGTTATGGCACTCGCGACGTTGATGGAATATCTCGATGCGCAGAAGGTGGTGTACGTTGTGATCTCCCACTCACCCGCTTATACGGCACAGGGGATCGCGGGACTGGTACATATTTCAGGAAAGGAACTGGCGAAGACCGTGATCGTCAGGCTGGATGGCAAGCTGGTGATGGCGGTCCTGCCGGCAAAGTTCTACGTGGACCTGATGTTGCTGAGAAAGGGAGCCAAGGCGAAGACCGTCGCGCTCGCCGGCGAAGACGAGTTCAGCGATCGCTTTCCGGAGTGCGAAACCGGCGCGATGCCGCCCTTCGGGAATCTCTTCGGCCTCGATGTTTTTGCCGATGACAGCCTGGAGAGGGACAAGGAGATCGCCTTCAATGCGGGGACGCATCGCGAACTGATTCGCATGAGCTGGGACGACTTCAAAAAACTGGCCAAACCCAAGGTGATCAGCTTTGCGGCGGGGCGCTCCGCTGAAGCAGCGTAGAGCACGGGACGGACGCGCCGAACCCGGATCTTCCCTTCCCGTTGGAGGGGGCGATGCCGTCACAAGCGACAGCGGACCTCTGGTTCCTGTGAACGAAGGAGGGTAAGGCGATGTCCCTTGAACTGAAAACAACCGCATTTGCCGATGGGGGTGAGATTCCCAAAAGGTACACGTGCAGCGGCGCCGACCTGTCGCCTGCACTGAACTGGAACGGCGTCTCAGCCGCAGCGCGCTCGTTGGCGCTGATCGCGGATGATCCTGATGCGCCCAGAGGAACCTGGACCCACTGGCTGATCTGGAATATTCCCGCCCATCTTACGGAACTGCCAGAGGGGGCGCTGAAACAGGAAGAACTTGAGAATGGCGCACTTCAGGGCAGGAACGATTTCAACTGCATCGGCTATGGCGGCCCATGCCCTCCTCTCGGCAAAGCGCATCGCTATTTCTTCAAACTATATGCTCTGGACACCGTGCTGGATCTGAAGGCAGGGGCCAGTAAACAGGATCTGGAACGCGCCATGAAGAGACACGTTCTGTCGCAGGCGCAATGGATGGGCACATACAGGCGTTAGTGCCAGGAACTGCCGAGCATCCGTACGCAGCAGAAAATCAAAGGTACAGCGGAATGCAGGCAGAAATCCAAAGGCAGCCAAGGACGAACACTTACAACAGTGTCTTTCCTCACAGCAGTCTTGCGTGGCTTCGCGGTCGCCTTTACCTTCTTTCCTGTCTCTTTCAATGCGTTCTACTGCGTTCGATGAATTCGCCACCAGTATTTGGAGCATGACTTTAACCGCGCCAAACACACTTCTCTTCAAACATCAAAATGGCATTCATATCCGCCGGTTCTACCTGCGGCATCGCACACTGTCAGCGGTTGTCCTTCTGAAAGAACAACTTGGGTATCCTCGGCATTCCCCGCCCTGAGAGCAGAAACAAACCTTCGTCAGGCGGTCCTTGACGCGTGCTGCCGCGAATGATCGACTGATTCAGGATCGTGGCCGAGTAAACCCATGAACATGCCTCTGTTTACCCTCGATGATTACGAAACAGTTTTTGCCGATCGTCATCTGTTGCATGGCGTGGTGGCGAAGTGGGCGAAGGCCAAGCCGGAGGCTCCAGCGATTCTCAGCGCGGAGGGCGATCGCGCCGTCACCTGGAGCGACTTTGACCGCATCACCACGGCTTTGGCGGGGGAACTGTTGCGCCTGGGCTTCGCCAAGGGCGATTTCCTGGTCACCCTGTTGCCGCTCTCCGTGGATCACGTACTGCTGGAATACAGCTGTTTCAAAATCGGAGTGATCGTCGCCCCGCTGGATCTGCGTTTGTCCTCCGCCGAGGTGATTCGATCCCTGCAAATTCTCCGGCCGCTCGGGCTTGTCGGTCTGGGCGTGAAAGCGCCGTTCGATTTTCGGGAACTGTGGCGCGCCGTGCGGGCGCAGTGCAATTGGATCCGGCATTCCATCGTGGTGGACTCGGAAGAAGAGATTCCCGGCACGAGACCCTTCGCGTCGATTGCGGAGCCGGCGTTGCGTACCGGGACGGATGCAGACTCTGCCGCACTGGCCAGGATCGCCTCCACCCTGACCGAGAACGATGGCGCGCTGGTCATCTTCACTACCGGATCAACCGGTTCGCCCAAGCCCGCCCTGCTTTCGCACCGCAACGTCACGGTACAGAATATGTGCCTGTGCGGCGCCTTTTTCGGCGGAGACCGCGGCTCCCGCACTCTGGTCAATCTGCCTCCATCTCACGTAGGCGGCCAGACGGAGGCCATGATGAGCACCTTCTTCGGAGGAGGCACGGCGGTCCTCGTGGAGGTCTTCGACGCCGGCCGTTCGTTGCGCGCCATTACGCAGCATCGCGTTGAGATCATGGGCCAGATCCCGGCCATGTTTCAACTCGAGTGGATGCTGAAAGATTACGATCGCCACGACCTTTCCAGCCTGAGGTTTGCCGCCTACGGCGGACATGCGGTCTCGCGGCCATTCGTGGACCAGCTTGCCGCCATGGCGCCTGTGATCGGCACCGGACTGGGGCTCACCGAAGCTGCCGGTTTCTGCACCTATACGCAGGCGAGTACGAGCGGCCGGGAGGCGCTTCTCGCCGGGCTTGGCCAGGACATGCCGATCTATCCGTGCTCCATTCGCGAACCCATGCGCGCCGACGGCAACGCCGGCGAGGAGCTGCCGTCCGGCGAGACAGGCCATGTGTGCTTTCGCGGGCCACAAACCTTTCTTGGCTACGTCAACGATCCTGCCGCGACAGCCAGGGCCATTTCGCGCGACGGCTTTTTATATACCGGCGATCTTGGCCGTAAAGACGCCGCGGGCCTGCATCTGACCGGCCGGGAGAAGTGGGTGATCAAGTCGTTTGGCTACCAGATATTCCCCGGCGACGTGGAATCGCATATCTGTTCACTTTCAGCAAAGGTAGCCAACTGCGTCGTGGTAGGCGTGGCGCATGCCGTCGTATCCGAGGCTGTGGTGGCAGTGGTAGAGAAGCGGCCGGGAGTTGAACTGAACCGGCGGGAACTGGATCGGCACGCGCGTTCCTTGCCGTCCTACATGCGGCCGCGCCATTGGATCGTTCTCGAACCCGGCCAGATGCCGTTGAACCGCGTGGTCAAGCCGGACTACGGACGCGCCCAGGAAATGGCCCGGCAGGAGATCGAGCAGTTGCGCGCCCGCGGCGAGTGGGATAGCGGTCATAGATAAAGTCCGAGACGAACCGCGCCGGATTGATCGCCCAGGCTCGGTTCACGGTAAGGACTGTTATCGACACTTGGGAATTGCTTCCGGCTCGCCGGTCATCCGAACGGGGCGCAAACGATCTCACCGAGTTGCCGGCCTGGCCCCCTGTGCAGACAGGCGCCCTTGTTGCGGCGGAATCACTGACCGTGATCGGTCGGCGCCGATGTAACTTCGCCGGCAAACAGCAAATTCGGCAGACTCCGCAGGCCGAGTTTCGATATAATCCCCAATCAACAGGGCTTGCCCTACTCATCGAATCGGCCCCGTCGCGCCGGAGGTCTGCATGAAAGCTCGGGTTTCATGGGCGGTTTTGCTGCCATGCCTCGGCTGCGCTTACAGCGCGGCGGTGGCGCAAAAGGCTCCGGCCCAGCGGACCATAGCAGTAGTGGTCGCGGATGCGCACACTGAGCCAGCCCAGCCCGTCCCCACCGTGCGCGTCGCGCTGAGCTATCTCGACAGCGCTGTGCTGGTGACTGAGGTGCGCGGTGTAACCAATCCCAGAGGCCAGACGTGGCTGGATGTGTCGGAGGAAGTGGCCCAGCGCGGGGGTCTGCGCATTGAGATCGCCGGCGCCAGCAATCTGGTGATCTATCAGCCGGCCGACGGCCAGTTGTCCACGCTGCCCGGAACCATCAATGTGAGCATGCTGCCCAAAGGCTCATCTGCGCTGCTGGGGCCGGCGCAGATTGAGGCCATGCTTCATCGGACGCTGGTGCAGGTGAGCGCCCTGCAGAAGCAAGTGACTGCGCTGAAGCAGAACGCGGCGGCGCAAAACCAGAAGCCGGACCTGGGCGCCGCGCTGGCCGAATGGGCTCAGGCCAACGGCTTCTCCGACGATCAGGTCAAGCAGCAGGTGGAGCAATGGGCGCAAGGAATCCAGCGGCAATCCGCGCAGGCCACCACCGCCGAGCAGAAGGCCCTTGCGGAACTCGCGCTCAATCATTATGCCAACGCTGCTCAACTGTTTAATGAGGCCGGCGACGCGGATCGCCAACAAATCGATTCGGTAGAGTCGCAGGAGAAGGCCCTGCAGGCGCAGGTACAGGCACTGCAGGCGGCGCAGCAGGCGCTCATGGAAAAGCTGCGAACGCCGTTGCGCCAGCTTCTCGACCACAGCGAACAGGCCGCCGGCGCTTATCGGCTCAACCTGCAGTATCACCAGGCCACGCTGACGCTGGAGAGCGCCGAGGCCGCCGCGGACGCAGAATATAAAAAACATCCGGAAGACAAAGGCTTTCACGAGCTTTGGCTGCAGGCGGTCTGGGACACTGCCGACGCGCGCTGGCGGGAGGGTGAGGTGGCTGCTGCCGGCGAGAGCCTCGCATTGCTGGCTCAATCCGCCAGCGATTTCCAGTCGCTGGCGCGCGAATACGCGGTGCTGGGAGATCGCCAGGAGGCAGCGGCGGCACACGACGGCCTCGGGGTTGCGCTCGAGGAAGAGGGAGAGCGCGTTAGCGGAGACAAGGCCGCTGGCCTGCTCGATGAGGCGGTGCAGGCGTATCGCAGCGCGCTCGAGGTCTACACGCAGGCCGAGCTGCCCCGGTACTGGGCCGCGACGCAAAACAATCTGGGGATTGCGCTCATGCATGAGGCAGACCGGGCCAGCGGAGACAAGGCCGCCGGCCTGCTCGATGAGGCGGTGCGGGCGTATCGCAGCGCGCTCGAGGTCTGCACCAAAGCCGATCTGCCCCAGGACTGGGCCGGGACACAAAACAATCTGGGAATTGCGCTCATGCACGAGGGAGAGGGAGCCAGCGGAGACAAGGCCGCCAGCCTGCTCGATGAGGCGGTGCGGGCGTATCGCAGCGCGCTCGAGGTCTACACCAAAGCCAATCTGCCTCAGGAATGGGCCAGTACGCAGAACAATCTGGGGATTGCGCTCATGGATGCAGAAGAGTGGGCCGGCGCAGACAAGGCCGCTGGGCTGCTCGATCAGGCGGTGCAGGCGTATCGCAGCGCGCTGGAGGTACGCACTAAAGCCGATCTGCCCCAGGACTGGGCCGCAACGCAAAACAATCTCGGGCTTGCGCTCGAAGAGGAAGGAGAGCTCGCCGGCGGAGACAGGGCCGTTGCCTTATTCGATCAGGCGGACCAGGCGTATCGCAGTGCGCTGGAGGTCTACACCAAAGCCGATCTGCCCGAGAAATGGGCCGGAACGCAAATGAATCTGATGGAACTTAACCTCTGGGCCGGTCACTTTACAGTCTGTCTTCAGCAGGCCGCGGTGCTGGATGACAGCACGTTGCCCCCACCGGGACTCGCTATCCGAGATGCGATGAAGCTTGCATGCCAATGGGGCACCGGAGACCGGGGCGCTGCCGCCGCGACCGAAACGGCCCTCGCCTCGAAGCCTCCTGTATTCCAGACGGACTTTTGGGACTTCACCGGCACAATCCACTTCCTCTCGCATTCGCCCTCCTTCGAAAAGGGCCGCGCTTCCTGGATCGCGCTCTTTACCAGCCTGCAGAATGGTGACTCCGCCGGCATGACCGCGGCCTTGCGCCAGATTGAGCCGCTTTTGCAAAAATAGCTCTTATGTCCATGACGAAATACGACGTATTCCTCAGCTACTCGCGCGCGGACACGGAGCGGGTGGCGCCGCTGCGCGACGAGCTGCGCCGCATGGGTTATCGCGTCTTCTTCGATGTACAGTCGATCGATCCCGGTGAAGAGTGGAAACGCCGTCTGGAGCGGTCGATTCGCGCTTCGCGCACTCTGGTGCTGTGCTGGTCTGAGAACACGCGCGGCTCCGATTACATTACCTTCGAGTATTCGCGCGCCGAGGCGCTGCACAGACCGGTGCTTCCGTGGCTGCTGGATAAGACGCCGCTGCCCGCGATGCTGGAGGTCCAGGGCATCACTGCCACCGACGCCGCGCAAGCGGCTTCGCACCTCAAGCGCGCGCTGGGTTGGACGCTTGCGCGCAGGCGGAAGCTCTGGGCGGCGCTGGGCGTGCTGGCGGCTTGCCTGGCCGGCATCGCGCTTTGGTATGCCCTTCGTCCTCCGCCGCCGTGGCAATTCAGCGCAGAGGTCACCGACCGTGTCACCGGAGTGCCTGTCTCCGGTGTAGAAGTCGATATCCAGATCGGTCAGGGCAAGATAAACCGCGCCTTCACCGGCAGCGACGGCACATGCATCATCCAACTCCCGCAGCCGGCGCCGGCAACCGTTCACATCTTCCTGCGCAAAGACGGATACGAACGGGACGAGGCGGTGGCGCCAGCAAACATGATCTTCAAGACCGATATGGTGAAGCTGCGCACGACTGGATTCGTATCGTGAATTAAGACATTTATTTTCATTCGTGTAACGAAATGCTTACCGGAAATACCCCCAATCATACCCCCATAAGGTTTGCGCTATAGCGGGTCTCCTGCGGGCGTAGACCAAGGCACAATCGCCAAGTGGCTTTTTCATCAAGAAAAAGCCACCTTGAATTCTGTCCGAAACGGCTCATAGCTGCGGGAGAACCGCCGTAGGGGCTAATCGGTATGCCCGGATGTCTCTTCTCCTTGGCCCGGCGTCTCTCTGTGGCTGGTCCCCTTCCGCAGATTGGTGTATTGGCGAGGGATAACAGCGTAAAGTTCTCCACATTGAAGGTGGCGCGGGCAACAGATGGGAGGCGAAATGGAGCTCCGCGCTGGCCAGCCTCGCGGCGTTTTCAGGCGAGAGACACATGCAGCGACGCGCACGAGCAATGTGGCGATGAACGCGAGACCGACACCGCCTTGCGCTTGAATGGCCTCAGCCCCGCCGCAGCGAGGCTGAGCTACTCGTTCCGCCAAAACCCGCCTCCTATTGGACTGTCAGAGTGACTTGGACCGTGCGCACTGGTATTCCAGAATAAGTTCCTTTGATGGTGATTGTGTACGTGCCAGGGGTGGTAGCGGGGGGGCCATTGGTGGTAGTCACGGTCATAGTAGTGGTGGGTATAGCCCAGTTTATCGAGCCGTAGAAGAAACTGACCTGGCTGCACGTGATAGGAGTGCCGGTCGTGGGCGATACGCTTTGGCAGGCAGGCGTGACGCTCCCTTGGAAACCGCCCAAACTCGCTAGAGTTATCCCCGGGCTGTAGGTGAAGGACGACGGCCTAGTAACGGTCCCCGAAGTCGGACTGGCCGACAGCGAGAAGTCCTGTATGTTGAAGGCGCTGCTGGTGGCAGAAGTCAGGGAACCGCTCGTCGCCTTCAGGGTGTAGCCAGTCCCTCCTAAACTAATCTGGCAGCCTGCAAACGTGGCCACACCGGAGGTCACCTGGACGGGCGTGCAGGTGAGCGTCCCGCCGCCCGGGTTCGTCCCGATGGCCAGCGTGACCACGTCCGTGTTGTCGGTGGTGACTGTGTTGCCGCCTGCGTCCTGCACTGTCACGACCGGCTGCGTCCCCAACGCCGCTCCAGCATAGCTTGTCCCTCCGGGCTGCGTCGTGAAGGCCAACTTCGCCGCCGCGCCGGCCGTAATCACACCGGTGGTGTTGTTGACGAAGGTATAGCTATAGTTGTTGCCGCTGTTGCCGTCCGTCACTGTTCCGCTTGGGATCAGGGTCTTGCCTGTGCCCACGGTCGCAGTGCTGTACGCCTCCGTGAAGTTCGCCGTGTCCGTGCCCTGAAGCGCACCCGACGTAATCGTGGGTGTCGCGGCCGCTGAGGTCGTCCCGTCGTAGGTCTTGGTGTTCGACGCCGCCGTCACCGTGATCGCCAGCTTGTTGATCGTACCGTTCGTGCTGGTCGCGAAGGTCACGGTGTAGTTATTCCCGCTATTGCCGTCGCTCACCGAGCCCGCGGGAGTCATAGTTTTGCCCGTACCCGCGTTCTTGTTGTCGTAGGTCTCCGTCCAGGTTGCCGAGTCGCCTGAGGCCAGGCTACCGGTGGTGATCGTCGGGGTCGCCGCCGCGCTCGTCGTGCCGTTATAGGTCTTGGTGTTCGTCGCCGCCGTCACCGTGATCGCGCGCGTCGTGATGTTCGCCGTCAGGCCCGTCTGCTGTGTCGCCGTGTAGTTGCCGCTGCCTGTTCCGGTGATGGTGACGCCGGTGACGGTCACCGCTAGTGACGTGCCCACATTCTTATTCGCAAACGTTCCTGTCGCCGTTCCCCCGGCCGAAACCGAGTCGACCGAGTAGGGTTTGCCATCGCTGGTCGTGCCCGCTCCCGATGCCTCTGCCGCCAGCAACGCCGCCGTCCCGCCCAGTGGCTCCGCGGTCGTGCCGTCATATACCTTGGCGCTCGCCGTCAGTCCAGTAATCGTCAGGGCCTTGGCAGTGATGTTCGCCGTGGTCGTCGGCTGGGTCAGGGTGTAGTTGCCCGCCTTTGTCCCACTGATCGTTAAGCCGGAAATCGTCACGGTCTTGCTGGTCCCAACGTTCCTGTCGCTAAAGGTGCCCACAGCACTCGCAGTGTTCAGGGTCACATTCCCGGAGTCTCCGCTCACGACTCCCGCCAGGGCTGCGCCACCGGTGTTGAGCGTCGAGGTAGTTGTTCCGTCATAGACTTTGCTGTTGGCCGTGATGCCCGTGACCGTCAGCGTTGCCTTCTGTGCCGTTACAGTCTCTGTCACCTCTGTCGCCGCGCCGTAGGTGCTGTTCCCGGCCTGATCGAATTTGACCGTGCACGCAGTCGTGCCGCTCGTCATCGTGAAGGTCGCACCCGAGTTGCTGCAACCACCGGCGCTGCTGTAGGTGACACTCAGGCCGGAACTGGCCGTGGCCGCCACCGTGAACTGCTGGCCATAGACCGCGCTGGACGGGGCTGCCATCGTCACTGTGATCGTCTGGCTGGCCTGGTTCACCGTAAAGCTGTTGCTGGTTGCACCCGTCAGTGAGCCATCCGTGGCCGACAATGTAAAGCTGCCCGCAGCCGTGGGGATCAGATTGCTGAAGGTCGCCACACCGTTCACCGCCGCCACCGAGGTGGTGCCCGTCAGATTGCCGCCGCTGCTGATCGCAATCGCAACCGTCGAGGAATCCGTCGCTACCACGTTGCCGCTGGCGTCTTGCACTTGTACTGTGACCGCCGGGCTAATTGCGCTTCCTGCCGTCGTTGTAGATGGCTGCTGGATGAAGGCCAGCTTCGCTGCGGTGCCCACATTCACCGTCTCGGTCTGCGTGGGACTGCTCGTTACGCCTCCAGTCGCCGCAGCCGTGATCACCGGGCTGCCCGCTTTGGTGTCCTGGTACCAGAAGCTGGCGCTGCTTGCACCAGTGCCGATGCTGACGGTGTTGCCGCTTATTGGTGTCGTGCAACCGCTGTTGCTGTAGAACGTACCGCCAGTGCTGGAGCTGCTCAGAGCCACCGTTGCCGTGCTCGGCGGATCCGTTGGGTTGTTAGAGCCATCCAGCGTCTGCACAATGATCTGCGAGGAGCAAGTGCCAGCCGTAGTACTGATCGGCGCCGTGATAAACGCCAGCTTGCTGGCAGTGAAGGTCACTATTGGTTTTTGAGTGACAGTGATGGTGTCGGTTGTGTCCGTGGCCGTGTAAGTGACCGCTTCGGCCGTCGCGTCCTTGACGGTGAAGGTTACCACACCTGAGTTGGACGGGCCGCTGGCTGCCGAAATCGTCGAGCTGCCGCTGCCCGCCGACAAGGTCACGGTCTTGCCGCTTAAAAGGTTGTTGCTCCCGTCCTTCAGCGTCACCGTGATGGTCGAGGTCGTGGAGCCGTTGGCTGCAACAGACGCCGGGCTGGCGCTCACCGTGGAGTTGGTGGCGCTGGCCGGGTTCACGGCCGCGCTGACGACAAGGCTGAATGCAGAAGAAGGGTAAGTGCCCGTGCAACCGTTGCTCCCAGTGGCGGTTACTGTAACTCCAGATGTCGTGCCCGCTGGGGTTGTGGAAGATGTCGTTATAGTCAGTGTTGAGGTTAGGGGGCTCGTCGCGTCAAAGACAAGCTGACTAGGACTAAACGAGCCGCTGGCTCCCGTGGGCAGGGCTGTGCCTGTAAGGGTCAGACTAGCAGTGCAAGCTGAGGTGGGGCTAGTGCTCACACTGATCGAATATGTGCTGGAACCTCCTTTAGGCACGGAGTTTGGAGACTGCGCGCCAACTGTAGGGGCGCTGAGGCCTGCCCCCGTCGTGATGTCAAAGGGCGTGCTTGTTGCAGTGCTCAGCCCGGAACTCGCCGCCGTCAAAGTAAAACCGGTGCCAGACGTCACATTAGAAATCTTGCAGCCCGAGAACGTCGCTGTGCCCCCAGTTGCGCCCAGCGGATTGGACGAGCAACCGGAGAGCGTACCGCCGCTCGGATTTGTCCCGATCGCGAGCGTGATCGGCGCCGTACTGGTTGTCACCTTGTTGCCGCCGGCGTCCTCGACCGTCACTACTGGCTGAGTTGGGAATGCGCCCGAGTAGATGCCGCCGACGGGCTCCGTCGTGAAGGCCAACTGTATCGCCGTGCCCACCGTGATAGCGAAGGCGCTGCTAGTCGCTGAGGTCAGCCCGCCGCTCGTCGCCGTCAGCGTATAACCACTGCCAGCCTGGTTCATCTCACAGCCCGCAAATGTAGCCACGCCGGAAGAGGCGGCCAACGGGTTGATCGTGCAGGTGAACGTCCCGCTGCTCTGAGCCAGCTTGATCGAGGCCGAACTGCTTGTCACCGCGTTGCCAAACGCGTCCTCGACCGTCACAGCCGGCTGCTGCGACCAGGCCGCTCCGCCCGTGCCGCCGCCTGGCTGCGTGGTGAAGGCCAATTTAGTCGCCGTGCCCGCCATGAACGTCACCGTGGCTGTCTGCGTGATGACGAGGTTCGAGTCGGTCGTGTCTGTCGCCGTGTAGGTGACCGCCTGAGCCACGGTGTCCTTCACTGTGAAGGTAGCCTGGCCGCTGGAGTTGGTTGTGCCGTTGACCGTGGTGATCGTCGAACTGCCACTGCCCGCCGCCAGGGTCACGGTCTTGCCGCTCACCGGGTTGCTGTTTGTATCCAGCAGCGTGACGGTGATCATGGAGGTCGTTGTGCCGTCTGCCGTAACGGAGGTCGGGCTGGCGACCACGGTGGATTTGCTCGCGCTCACCCCACCCGACGTGATGTTGAACGTGCCGCTGGTGCCGTTGCTGATTCCGCTGCTCGTGGCAGTCAATGTGTAGGCGTTCCCATCCTTGTCGATGGAGAGATTACTGAATGTGGCAACGCCATTGACGGCGGATTTCGTCAGTGTTCCGCTCAATGTGCCTGGCCCGCCTGTGGCGGGCGTGCCCGACGTAATTGCGAGCGCGACCGAGGCCGTGCTGCTGGCCACCAGGATTCCATTACTGTCCTGCACCTGCACCGTCACCGCCGGGGTAATGGAAGAGCCCGCCGCGGTGTTGGGGATGGACGACTGATTGAACACCAGCTTTAGGCCGGTATGCGGCCACGCCACGGAAGTATTCAAACTTAGGGTTCCGGGATCGTACACGCAAACGTAATCGTTGCTCGTCGTATTGAAGGGAACGGCGGTGAGAAGGGGAGTGTAGGTTCCTGACGCGGTGATGTTCGTCGGGTTCCCGATGGTTGGCGCCGAACCGCAGTCGCTGAGACTATCTCCCCAGAGGTAAGCAGGCCCTGTGCCGAGGCGGATTTTCAGGGACACGCTAGTGCCGCCGGGAATCGTCAGCAGATCTTCCGGGCTTACCGTCAGCCCCAGGCTCGCGGCGCCGGTATTGCTATGCTGACCGAAGAGAGGGGTGCCGATCGCCACGAAGATCACGGCGACGAGGGCGGCGAGCACGCCGGTCCTGCACAGTCCACGAGCCACACGCCGGCTACGAACCACCGTGTTCGCCATCGGCTTGCCGATCGATCGGCTCGTTGACATCGCCCTTTTCCGTTCTCACTCCATTCATCGCCGGCGCACGGGATAAAGTCTTCCATCGCCGCAATGATTCAATCTTCCAAAAGCCACTTCCTCGGCCCGAGCCCCTGCTCGTGCTACTTGCGCGGGCTGCTACTGCCGGGCGCGTTGACGTGGATCTCCTGATTCAACATCTCCCTGACCGGCTTCACCGCCTGGGGCTTGACCTTCAACTCGAAACCTGTCGTCGCCTCCGGGCCGGAACTTGCGGCCACTACCGCGACGCGCGCGGGCGAAGCCAGGATGTAGCCTTCGGGAAGCGTCTCCTCATCGATCTCAACCTCGTAATGTCCCTCGCTCAGGTTGTAGAAGGAGAACGTGCCGTCCGGATAGGGCGTGGTGTAAAGCTTCGTGCCTACCAGGCGGACCACCACGTTCTCAACTTGCACGTCCTTGGGCGCCACAATCTTTCCCGCAAGATTCGCCAGGCGCGTTACGTCGAAGTCGGTGCGGGCAATGGTGCGCGGCGCCACGCTGACGTGCGCGACGTTCTCCGGGCCCGGCGAGTAATCGGCCGGGAGTTCTTCCATATTCAGTTCCACCTCATGCTGCCCCTCGGGAACGTCGGTGAACACATAATGACCTGTGTTGTCGCTTTCCGCGGTACGGCCATGATCGAGGATGACGCCCACATTCGGGGCCGGCACTGGCCCGGAGAGCGCCGCCTCCATCACCAAGCCCTCCACGCTGCCCACCAACGGCGCGTGCACCGCCGCATACTGCTCCATGGTGCTGCCCTGCTCCAGTGGTTTCCCCCAGGAGTAGCGCTTGCTGATCTTGAAATAAATGCTGCGTTGATTGAAGTTCGCCAACTGGGTGTTCAGGCCCTGATCGCTGTTGCCGAAAAGGAAGATGTTCTCGGGATTCAGCGACGTCAGGAGCTGGTTTTGGAACGCCTCAAAATGCAGGGTCCATCCGCTAAAGAGCGGGGCGCTCATTCCGAGCACCGTGCTGCTGACTGAGTTGGTGCTGAAGACGCTCTGGTTGATCAGGTCGTTGCCCTTTTCCAAGTACCCGTAAACGGAAATGCGCTTGAGGTTGGCCTGTACCGATCCGCGATAGAAGATAGTGTTTAGGTTTTGCGTCGACGATGGCGAGCTTTGCGATTGCGTGTTTTGCAGCCGCATGGCCCCGCCCAGCACAATATGCTTCACGGTGAATGAGTCTTCTATGTCCTCGAAGCGCTGCGTCTGCGGCTGGGAGTTGACATTGAGCTTCATGTCAATGAGCGAGAAACGCAGGTTGTGACGCCAGATGGGGCGGCTGACGGTCAGGTTGATCTGGCTGTTGTTGGATGGAAGCACACCCGGCTGCCCAGGTTCGACCTCGGTTAATTTCAGAGAGGTGAGCGAACTGCTGGCGCTTATTTTCCAGGGCAGGGTAAGGGCAGCGCCTGCTGAATACTCGGAGCTGCTGAAACTCGGCAGGTTGGGGTTCTTCTCCAGGTTGTTGGAGTATGCGCTGGTGGAGCCGTAGAGTTCCAATCTCCCAAAGGGCCGGTAGCGCCCTTCCACGTATGGTCCCTTGCGGTCGCCTGCGAAGTAGCCAAGCAGCGGCATGTAGGTCGTGCTCTGGTGCACATAATTGGCGCGGACAGTGAACTTGCTCGTCTCCCACGAGGGGCCGGCCAGGAACGAAAATGGCTTCTGCCCCACCGGCAAAGGTGTGAAGCTCGAAGCCGTGCCGTACCCGGTTTCCCCATAGAATTTCAGGTGCTCGCTGAAGCTGTAGGTCGACTGGAACGTCAGGCTGTTGGAGCCCTGATAGGTGCGGCCCGGCAAAATGTAGTTGGCGTCCTCTGTCAGAGCACTTGAGCTGGTCGCCAGGTTCATATAGCGCAACCCGAAGGCCCAATGCTCGCCCACCTTCTGCTGCATTGAAGCGCCAATGAGCCTCTGCGGCAAGATGAGGCGGAAGGGGATGCGCTCGCCTGCGAGCACAGTGTCCTCACCCACAAAGAATTGATAGGTGCGGTTGGTGCGCTTCATGGCGATTTGCGCGCCACGCCCGGCGATTTCGGGCGTGTAGACGTTGGAGAAGGGGTTTTCCACCAGGTACGAAGAGAAATGGTAGTCGCCGCCGATAAAGTCCCAATGCCAGCCCCAGATGGGCGTCCCTTGCAGTCCCGCGTAAAGGTTGCCGGTGCGGAAACCGTCGCCGCCGTAACCTTCAACGTTCGTGGTAAGCAGGCCAAGCCCTGGGAGAAACTGGGTTGAGTTCTCGGCCATCCCGGAGGTTTCGATGAGCGGCTGGTCGCTTCCGCTCATGTAGTAGCCCTGCATGGCCACCTCCGCCTGCCCGGCAGACTCCTGAGCGCGAGTTTCACCGCAGTTCAACATAGATGCCACCAAAACGATCATGGCCGGTAAACAACGGGCGATGTATGCCAGGCAATCGTTGGTTTTCACGGCATCATTCACCATCCGGACTCGTCGTCTCTTCCCGAGCGCCTTTCCGCTATACGTACTGCGGAATTGGTGGACACCCTGCAATCGCCGCTGGGCTACTCACCCTCGCGGCGCCAAGCCTGCCCTCACTTCGGCGCCGGCTTGGCCGCAGGCGCTGGTGGCGGGGCTTCTACTGCCACGTCCGCCGTGCCTGCCTGGATCTCGCCCGTACCGATGTCCACGTTCACTCGCAATTTGTAATGCCCTGGCTCGAGGTTCGTCTTGAGCGGGAAGATGACGCGCTGCGTGCGCTCGCGCAGGACGGCCAGGGACGGGAAATCATCCGTCTCCACCGTCTTGCCGCCAGCGTCCAGCACCTCGAGCGTGCCCGAAGGCCTGAAGTACATCTTCCCCGAGTTTTCAAGCACCACCACCACCCGCCAACTACTCTTGGCTTCAGTGGCGTTCGTCGCGGGTCCGCCCTCCGCCGGCGCCGCCTGCGGCGGTACCGCCTCCAGCGTGATCTCCTTCAGGCTGCCCATCACCTGAGGATTGCCCACCTGGATGTAGAACGCGGAAACAATGCGCACCGCCATATGCATTCCCATGCCTTGCGCCGCTGCCTGGTCGGCTGAAGGAAGCGTGGTAAAGCCGGCAGCGCAGGCGTAGCTGCCTTCTGCCGCGTCGGCCGGCACGCGGATGGTGTAGCGCACCAACAGAGATCCTCCCTGTTCGAGCTCGATCTCCATGGGGTTCAGGCTCAGCCAGTTCTTGCAGGAGTAAGGAGCCTCCTGCGGAAGGTTGCGCTCAAACTGGGGCGTATCCGTGGCGTCAATATCGAAGTCGTCAATCTCGGCCCGAATGCGGGTCTTGACGCCCGATTCGCTGCTGAGTTTAAGGGCGCCTGAGACCTGTTGGCCGGGCGCGATCTTCATTTCCTGGCGCATAGGCACAAGGCCCAGGCCCAACTGCGCATGCGCGGGCAGGGACAGTGTGACGCCCATGCCGAGCAAGGCAGAAGCGAAAGTTACTGCGCAACTACGGTGTACGAAACGTTGAGTGGACATACGTTTGCTCTATACCTCCATGAATCTGTCAACTGGTAACTCAGAACCACAGTATAGTTGTGTTCGCTGGCGTTACCCTCGTTTCCGCTCGCTACTGACAGACCCGGGAGTGAGTTCGGGAGTGGAGTGAAGTTGTTCATGTTGCAGCCTGCGCTGCTTTGTCCGCCGCCGGCAACCCAAGCCGAAACGCACTTCACGCTGACTGCGGATGCAGGCACGGTGGTGCAGCCGTTGAAGGTCGGCGAAGTTGTGCCGACCATTAAGGTCCACGTCCGCCCGTTATTTCCGTGCTCGATTTCCCAGGTAATCGTGGCAACCGAACTGCCTGGAATCGCGCTGCCCGGGTTATTCGCCGTAAATGGAATCGTGCTGGGCATGGCACGTAGTTCGCTCACCTGGCTAAACTGGCCAGGCAAGGTGCTCTGGCCGGAAGACGGCAAGGCCAGTGTGGGTTGGCGTTTGCCCGGTGTTGTGGTTTGAGCGCACGCCAGCCCCACAGCGAAGATGAACACACCCGTAGTCGTAATCAAGATGGTTTTGCGCATCCTGGCTTCCGTTCTTTATTCCTTTACTCCCAAGGCAGGTGTAGCCCGTAGCTCCAAAGAAGCCACGGGCGCCCCCTACCTGCAATGCGACCCGTTACGCAGCACTGATCGTGTATGTGGCGACTGCGGTGTACGATCCCGCAGCGTAAGAGGGATCGTTCGTCAGAGTCCACATCGTCTTAGCGTCGTCCCCTGCCTTGAGGGATTGGGTCGTGGCCCCAAAGTTAACCACCATTGTTGCCGAGCTCGTGGAAGCGGTCTGCGCCGTGCTGCAAGCGGTCGCCAATCCGGTAACCGGAGCCTGAACGGAGCAGGTGTAGGTCAGCGCGTCACCGGAGGTAGGTGGAGTTTTAACCGATGGTCCTCCGCCTGGGCCGCCCGTGCTGAAATCGGTCGTAATCTCCACGGTTATGGTGCCCGAAACAGTGGTTCGGACCCAGTAAGTGAGGTCAGTAATGGACGTATAGTCCGCGAAAGTTGTCCCAGTCGAGGTTAAGGCAGAACTGGAGACGACCGCGATAGCCGCCTCGTTGCCCACCGTCACGGCTAGATTCGCCGTCGCGGTATTGGCGCTGGGCTGCGCGTAGCAGACCGACGCCGCCAGCAGCACGGTTGATACAACCATTAGAAGCTTTTTCATGGCTTTTCTCTCCTCTTGTTCGCAGCTTGCGCTGGGGTTGAAAGGGTCACGATGCGCTGATGGTGAAAGTCACCGTCGCGTTATACGTTCCCGTCTTGTAGCTGGGGTCATTGGCCAAAGACCATGAGGCCGAGGCAGTGCTTCCCCCAGTGCCGGTGTGAACATTGGTTCCAAAGGTAGCCAGGTTGGTCTGGCTGCTCGTGGAAGCGGTTTGCGTACCGGTGCAAGCCGTTCCCGGGCTGGCCACAGTACAGGTGTAGGTGAGCGCGTCGGCAGACGTGAGCGGGGACTGCACGGAGGGACCGCCGGACGGGCTGAAGTCGGAGGTGACTTTCAAGGTAATACTGCCTCCTCCGCCCGTCGCAGTGGTGCGGACGAAGTAGGTCAGGCCCGTACTACCCGTGAAAAGGTTGAAGTTGGAGCCGCTCGCCGTCAGGGGCGTGCTGCTGTTCGTGATGGTCAGGCCGGCTTGAGGCCCAATCGTCACGCTGACAGTAGTCGTCCCGGTGGGAGAGCCAGTCTGGGCAAGCGCTCGCGATGCCGTAAAGAGCAAAGCCAGCGCCAGTAGCGGTATCAGTCGTAGAGTGCTTTTCATAGTTTTCAACTCGCACTGATCGTCCAGGTTAGGGTTGCTGAGTACGACCCCGTCTTGTATTTGGGGTCGTCCGTCAGGGTGAAGGTGACGTTCGCCGTATTCGGGTTGGCGGTAGAGCAAGGTGCGCCGCCGCCCGTGCACATCGAGGCGCCTAGCGTTACAACATTCGTTGCTGCAGTGGTGCTGACCCTTTGGGTGCCGGAGCACGAAGCGCCTAATGTCGCTCCGCTGCAGGTGTAGGTAAAGGTGTCTCCGGCGCTGGGTGGATGATTGATGGAGGGGCCCCCAGCGGGTGAAAAGTCAGCCGTAGCCTTGACCGTAATCGCGCCCTGCCCCGTGCCTTGACTGGTGCGTGCGCGGTAGCTAAGCGTTATGGTGCCGGTAAAGCTGTTGAAGTTGGTGCTCGACTTGGTGAGCACCACGGGTGTGGCCTGCATAAAAAGGCCGCCCAACGGGACGATGTTGGCCTGCAGCGTCTGTGTCGTTGTATTTTGTGCCACGCAGGGAAGAGACACGACGAGCCCGGCGACCCCTATCTTTAAGAAGCCGAGACACGTCATCCCCCGCCGGTTACTTCCGCGCAAGCGCATGGTCCGGACCTCGAGCGTTGTTGTTTCTACACGGGGGAGTACGGCGGTATAAGTTGCAACTTTAGTGCCAATTCGTTTGGCCTCAGACTTGCAACATATTTCCAAGTTACGTGTTTACAGATTGGCGACAGTTCTCACGCCAGAAACGAAACGGTGAAAATGCAGCCTTATTCACAGGATTTGCGCGAGCGCGTATTGCGGGCGCTGGAGCGCGGGGATCGTCCTTCTGAGATTGCGCGGCGCTTCGACGTGAGTCGCGTCTGGGTCCACAAGGTGCGGAAGCGAGTTGAACAGACAGGAGAACGCAACGGCAATCGGATCGGCGGCCACCGCCGTTCGCAATTGGCGGAGATGGAGGCTGCGCTGCGCGCGTGGATCGCAGCCGAGCCCGCCCTGACTCTGGCCGAGTTACAGCAACGACTATTGGAGCAGGGGGTTTCGATCAAAATCGGCGCCCTTTGGCATCAATTGAATAAGTGGGATCTCACGTTGAAGAAGAACCCGTTACGCCAGTCAGCAAGATCGCGAAAACATACAAGCGCCACGCGCATAGAGCGCAGTGCAGACAACTATATGCATCGATCGGAATCTCAAGATGCTTCTTCTATTCCGCTTGAGTAAGCACTCAGATTGAAAATGCTTTCGAGTTCGAAAGCTCCTCAGAACCAATACCCCCGCGAAGTGTAAACAGTTGTACACAGAGCCTTACCAGTGTGCGGCTTCGTGTTTCCGTCACGGAAGTAATTCAGCCTTTGCATAAGTAACCGGCCTGAATGCCATAGGTAACCTTGCCGCTTTCACCGAGCCGACTTCTTACTTGAGTGCACCCCACCCCAACGCCAGCCTGTCGCTGGACAAGCTAAATCGATTTGCTTCCAGAATTTGCTATCCCTAGCGAATGCCACGGAGGCTGCACGATGTCGTGATCGATCTTTTCGACACGAGATTGCTGCTTCCTCACTACGCCGGAATTTGCAGAAGAGCATGAGCAACGAGCAAACAAACTGGCATTTCTGTGGTTCGCCTTTGCATAGTTCAACAACCACTTCCGAACCGATGCGCTCATGTTTTTGACCACCGGAACCGTCACAGGGCCGCCTTCAGATTCGGGCGCATCACGCACTCTACGTAACACACTCTCGCGTATCGCTCAGGCTTGTGCACCTCATACGGCCCCGCCGGCGATACGGATTAAGCGCCTCCACGCACACATCAATGCCGAGCTTGTTGCTGCCGTCATACGCGAAGGACCTCACCACGCAGCGCCTCGCATCCCCTAAAAAATGCGCTATTGCAAAGTACAGCACCATACTGCTATGTCCAAGAGCGCACGGGACTTTGTCCCGTGCTGCAAAGAGGGAGAGATGGGCCGCCATTACTCCACGCGCGATTTTTTCCGGCAGATGCAGAACCGGCTGCTGGCCCGCTACTTTGAAGGGCGCGGTGTGCTGGCAGGACTGGACTTTGTAGCCATGAAGGAAACCCAGACGGAGGGACTATTTGCCGCATGGCTGGAACTGCCGGAGGGCCAGCGCAACGCAATGGATGCGGACTTCAGCGAGATTCACGCGCTGAGTTGTGAGAAGGGCTGGTGTGCGATCCGGGATGAGGCTAATTGGCAGTTCAGAGAAGAACCGGATGCGTTCACAGCCTTTGTCGAAAGAATGGGGGACTTGGACGGTCACTTTGAGCGGGCGATGGTGACGTTTCTGGATTATCGGCAGTTCTGGAAGGGCGCAACGCACTTCCACCGCGCGGACAGCTTGCCCTATTGGCGCAAGCGGAAGGGGTTTCCGCACCAGCCTGCATCCGTGCATGAAGACGGGCGGCGCGCGCTGGCAGACGGCATCAGTGACTACTTTCACCGCACGGAGGGAAGGGGCAAAAACTGTGTGGTAGAGGCATTCCGCCGGGGCGATCTGGACTACTTCTTTGCCTACCCCGAAGACTACTCGCAGCAGAGCATTGAATGGGTGAATGGGATATTTGACCGTAGACCACATAATCCCGCCTTTGAGGTGATCTATGTGTATTCCCAAAAGGATGGAACGCTGGACCTGAATTGTCGCGGGGCGAATAAGGCCGTCGAACCGCTGCAAGCGATGTTTGCCCCGGCGATTCTGAAGTTGTCCGAACTGCCGCCAGACCCAACGGATGAGCGCGTTTACGACCTGAATCCACTGCGGGAGCGGGGCTTTCAGTTTGTGTATGACGCGGCCAGCGGCATTCAGAGCGTGGCAGTGAAGAAACTCCGGCTGTCGTCAATGGCAGTGAAGGGGGACCGCATCACGCTGGAAGCGGACGCCAACGCAAGACCCGAAGCCATCTATGACCTGCTGGATGAAGTGGGCAAGTCGGTGAGGCTGCGCACCTATAACGTAACGCAAGTGGAAGTAGCGGCATCGGTCGTGGTGGATGACAACAAGCCGCCGAAATCTGTGACCGTGCGCATCACGCATCCGAATTCCTGCTCGCTGAAGTATGACGATGTAGACCTGAAACTGCGCCAGATGCTGGTAGATTCCAGCATTGAGCCGAGAGAGCCAACGGAAGGCATGGAACTGGGCGAAACGGAGATTGCTGAGGCATGACGCCACTGGAGGCGCTGCGGGAGTTGCTGGAGCGCGTAGAAGCCAGTCGCGGCGCGGCGGCGCTGGTGAGTGAAGAGGAACTGAGCCACTGGCCCGCAGAGGCTGTGCGGGAATTGAAATCGCAAAAACTGCTTGCAAGGGCGAGTCCGGCTGTCAGCGTGGTTTGTCCCGGCTGTGAGCAGGAATGCGTCATGCCGGTGTATACATTGCCTGCCAGCACGCGGTCAGCAGCCTCTTTTTCTGTCTGCGACAAGCGGGATGACATCAACCGGGTAGAAGTGCCAGCCGAACGGCTGAGGCAATGGTGTTGCGGCGCGGAAGCCGTGGGCGCGTTTCTTGCGCAAAGCCTGGGACTGCGGGCCGACAACCAGCGGAAGGCCGGTGCCGGGCTGTGGGAGCTTGGCCTTGTGACGGGCAAGAAGCGCAGCCAAATGGCTTGCCTGCGTGTGGGCGAGCGGTTGGAACTGGTGGCCGGGCAGAATGTCGTTCCATTGGCTGAGCTTGTGCGTTTCGGGGCAGAGGGATATTCCGTGGACCGCGAAGCAATCCGGCAACTGGTGGATGCAGCGACCACCGGAGACAATCGCCATACCCCCAGCACTGTGAAGCGCGAAGCGCGCAAGCTGAAGACGCAAGCTCGGCATGAAAGCTGGCGGAAAGAGTACCGCGCGCTGAAGCAGCGCCGCCCTGAGTTGTCCGGCGTGAGGTGCTCAGAGCTTATTGCCAGCAAAGACATTGCCCAAGGGCGCGACGCTGAAACGATCCGCAAACACATGAAGCGATAAAAAGTTGGGCGGAATTTTTTCGCCCAGCTTGCCGCCCGGAATCGCCTCACATTTGGCGGCGTCCCGCAGAGGCAACGCCGGATTGCCGCCTTTACGGTGAGGCTGGCTCGGCCCAGAACACCAGAAAAGCGCCGAAAATACTCGGTCGCGTAGCGCGCATCGGGCTTTCATCGCCCAATTCGCACAGATAACGTGTGTCCTGAGCGGTGCCAAATCGCTCAGGGAGAATTCAAAATGACTCATCACATCCTGCGCCTTCCCGATGTCAAGGCGGCAACTGGCCTTTCACGCAGCACACTGTATTTGCGCATTGCGCACGGAGTCTTTACGCATCCAGTGAGCCTGGGCGGGCGCGCTGTTGGGTGGCCCGCACATGAAGTGGCGGCGCTTAACGCTGCCCGTATTGCTGGGAAGGCGGACGCGGAGATTCGTGAGCTGGTGGAGAAGTTGGAAGCGGCCCGCAAGGCAGCAGCATAGAGACGGGACGGCAAACCCCATGCGCAAGCGCCGCCCCAATCATCGGCTTGTAAAAATCCATCGCAGCTACACGGTGGAAGAGGTTGCCCGGCTGTTCGGAACGCACAAGAATACCGTGCGTGCCTGGGTGAAGTCGGGATTGCCAACGTGTGACAGCAAGAGGCCAATGCTGATTCTTGGCCCCGATCTTGCCGCCTATCTCAAGGAGCGCCGGACGAAGAACAAGCGGCCCTGCAAGCCCGGCGAAATCTACTGCGTGCGATGCCGTGCGTCGAAGCGGCCCGCCGGAGACATGGCAGAATACCAGCCGACAACAGCGAGCCGGGGCAACTTAATCGGCATTTGTCCGGACTGCGAAGGGATGATCTACCGGCGCGCCAGCCGGGAAAAACTGCCAGAGATTCAGGGGAATTTGGACATCACTTTTTCGGAGGCGGAGCGACAAGTAAGGAAGACTGATCCACCCATCGTAAACAGTGACTTCAGCCAAGAGTGAGAAACCATGATGAAACACAACCCCGAAAATGAACGGATCAAGCGCAAATACTTCGCTTACCTGAAAGAAGCCAAGCGCCACAGCGATCCCACGGTGGACGCCGCCGCGAAGGCCATGAGCCGGTTTGAAGAGTACACCCGGCATCGGAGCTTTAGGGCATTTCACTTTGAGCAGGCAGTGGCATTCAAGCGGCATCTGGCCGAGCAAACGGGGCAGAGGTCAGGGGAGAAGCTGAGCAAGGCGACTTTACATGCCACCTTGACGCAGTTGAAGCAGTTCTTTTTCTGGCTTGCGGGGCAGCCGGGGTATAAGGCGCGCCTTCAGTATTCCGAGGCCGACTACTTCAACCTGTCGGAGAAAGACACGCGAATTGCCACGGCTCAGCGGGAGCGGAAAGCGCCGACGCTGGAGCAAGTGCGGCGCGTGATTGAGACGATGCCGCACGAGAACGAGATTGAACGCCGGAACCGCGCTCTGGTGGCCTTCACGCTCTTAACCGGCGCGCGAGATTCGGCAATCGCTTCCATGAACCTGAAGCATGTGGACCTGAAAGAAGGTTGTATCCAACAGGATGCTCGGGAAGTGAAAACGAAATTCAGCAAGACCTTCACGACATATTTTTTCCCTGTCGGTGACGGCATTCGGGAGATTGTGGCGGATTGGGTGCGATTTCTGCGGGAAGAGAAGCTGTGGGGCAATGACGATCCGCTGTTTCCGGCAACGCGCGTCGTGGTAGGCCCGACTCACCAGTTTGAAGCCGCAGGATTGGAAAGAGCCCACTGGAGCAGTGCCCTGCCGATTCGCCAAATCTTTCGTGAAGCATTCGAGCGTGCGGGCTTGCCTTATTTCCATCCGCACAGCATACGGAAGACACTTGCGAAGCTAGGAGAGCAAGTCTGTGCGTCTCCCGAAGAGTTCAAGGCGTGGAGTCAGAACCTGGGCCATGAACAGGTACTGACAACTTTTCTGAGCTATGGTTCCGTGGCGACTGACAGGCAGGGAGCGATCATCCGGGGGTTGGGTGCGAAGCGGTCATCAAAGCAGGCCGGTGCTGAGGACATCGCGGAAGCCGTGGTCAGAAAACTACAGAGTGCGGGCGCGCGCCTTCCGGCGTCGCTGTAATGCTCTCTCGAAGCCGCCGAGCTACGTTTTTACCAGATCCGAAGCTACGGTAAGTTCGCCTCGACGGAGAGCTCTGCGCTTGATGAGAAGAAAGAACACAGGAACGAGAATCAGGACGTGAATCGTGGAGGTAATCATTCCGCCGACGATGGGGGCTGCTATGGGTTTCATCACGTCAGAGCCAATGCCGGTTTCCCATAGGATCGGCGCGAGGCTCAGGATGACCGCCGTCACGGTCATCAGCTTGGGCCGCAGCCGCTGGACCGCGCCATCAATGACGGCCTGCAACAGCCCGGCTTCCGTCATGGGCGCATCCTGCGCTAGCCGCTGCTTGAAAGCTTCGTCCAGATAAACCACCATCACGACACCTGTCTCAACAGCAATACCGAAGAGCGCGATATAGCCCACCCAAACGGCAACGCTGAAGTTGTAGCCGAGAGCCCATTGCAGCAGTAGCCCTCCTGACATGGCGTAGAAAGTGGGAAATATAAGCACTGCCGCCTCAGCGGCGGATTTGAAGACGAGATAGAGCAGCAGGAAGATCACGAAGAAGACAATCGGCAGGATGATCTTGAGCCGTTGCTTGGCGCGCATTTCAAACTCATACTCTCCGGCCCAACGCCAGGTATAACCCGCAGGAAGCGTCAGCTTTTGGTGGATCAACGTCTCCGCACGACTGACAAAACCGCCGTAATCATGCGTGTTCAGATTGAGATAAACGTAGCCGGTCAAAGAGCCGTCTTCATCCCGGATCATGGCGGGCCCGCGCGAGTAATAGACACGCGCGACTTCGCTGATGGGAACTTGTTCGCCGGACGGAGTCGGAATGAGCGCCTGCGCTAAAGCTTCGGGATGGTCGCGAAAATCGCGCTGATAGCGCACGGCGATGGGAAAACGCTCGCGGCCTTCCACATTCTGCGAAATGTCCGCTCCGCCGATCTCCGATGTGATGACCTGCTGCACGTCAGCCACGGTGAGGCCATAGCGTGCGGCCTCGGGCCGGTTAACCTCCACATTCAGATAGAATCCCTGCGCAACGCGCTCTGCAAAAACCGAGTTGGTCTCCGGCATGCCTGCGAGGATTTGCTGCATGCGTGCTCCAATATCCTCGATGTGCGCCAGATCAGGGCCCTGTATCTTGATCCCGACTGCGGTCTTGATGCCGGTCAATTCCATGTCGAGCCGGTTCTCAACCGGCATGGTCCACGTATTGGTGAGGCCCGGAAACTGGAGTTTCTCATCCATGTCGTGAATCAGCTTTTCGTAGGTCATGCCGGGCCGCCACTGGTCGCGCGGCTTGAGCATGATAGTGGTGTCGTACATATCGAGCGGTGCGTTGTCTGTGGCGCCATCAGAGCGGCCGACTGTTCCAAACACAGTTGTGACTTCAGGAAACGAGCGGATGATCCGGTCTTGCTCTTGCAAGAGTGAGACTGCCTGCGTAATCGAAATTCCCGGCAGCGCGCTGGGCATGTAAAGGGAGGAGCCTTCATACAGTTCGGGCATGAACTGGCTCCCGAGGCGGAAGTAGAGAGGAATGGTCGCGCCCAAGAAGGCTAGGTTGAGCGCGATGACCAGCTTCCAGTGCTTCAGGCTCCAGCGCAACGCGGGAAGATATATGGCTTGGGTGATGCGGGCCGCAGGATTCCTTGACTCGCTGCGCAGCTTGCCGCGCAGGCAAAGTGGCATGAGTGCGGGAACCAGCGTGATGGACAAAAGTGACGCAAAAATAAGAGACAGTGTCTTGGTCCAGGCCAGCGGGCGGAACATTCGGCCTTCTTGCGCTTCAAGCAGAAACACCGGCAAAAACGACACCACAATAATGATGAGCGAGTAAAAGAGTGCTGGCCCTACCTGCTGCGCTGCGCCGACCAGAATGCGGCGGCGCTCGGGTGCGCCCGGAACATCAGTGCGCTCGGCTAGATGGCGATACCCGTTTTCCACCATCACAATTGCGGCATCGATAAGGACACCAACAGCCAACGCTAGACCACCGAGTGACATGATGTTGGAACTGACATGCAGGTAGTACATGGGGATGAACGCGGCCAGCACGGCAATCGGGAGCGTGAGAATGGGGACTAGGGCGGAGCGGAAGTGGAAGAGAAAGACAATGCTAACGAAGCTGACAATGATGGCCTCGGCGATGAGGTCCCGCTTCAGCGTGTGGATCGACTCGTTGATAAGCCAGGAGCGGTCGTAGCCGGTCACAATCTCGACACCGGCTGGTAGCGAAGGTGCGATCTCCTTGAGCTTTGCCTTTACGCCGTCAATCACATTGAGGGCATTCAAGCCGTAGCGCATGACGACGATCCCGCCTACTGTCTCCCCCTCGCCCTGCCAGTCGGCGGCACCCCGCCGCTCGTCGGGCCCAAACGACACCGTGCCCAAATCCCGCACCAACACAGGCGTGCCATTCTTGGTTGCGACAGGAACATTTTCGAGATCGGAGAGCGAACGAAAATAGCCGAGGCCTCGGATCATGTACTCGGCTCCGCTCATCTCCAGCACGTCTCCGCCGACCTCGTTCGTGCTCTGCCTTACCTTGTCGATCACAGTGGCGGCGGAGATGCCGTAGGAGAGGAGCTTGTTCGGGTCGAGGTTCACCTGGTACTGGCGCACAAAGCCGCCAATGCTGGCCACTTCTGCGACCCCGGGCACGGTTTCAAGCTGATAGCGCAGATACCAGTCCTGCAGCGCGCGCAGATCGGCCAGGCTCTTGGTGTGACTTCGATCGATGACCGCATACTCATACACCCAACCCGCACCGGTTGCATCGGGACCGATAGCTGGATGAACATCGGCGGGCAGCCGCCCGGCAATCTCCTGCAGGTATTCGGTCACGCGCGACCGCGCCCAGTAGAGATCTGTGTCGTCTTGAAAGACGACGAAGACATAAGAGTCGCCGAACATGGTTTGGGCGCGCACGTTCTTGACGCGCGGAGCCGCGAGTAGAGCGGTCACAATCGGGTAAGTAACCTGGTCTTCAATTACATTCGGCGGCTCACCAGTCCACTGTGTGTGAATGATTACCTGCACATCGCTGATGTCCGGTAGCGCATCCAGCGGCACGCGTTGCAGGCACCAGATGCCTGCGATGACCAGCAGAAGAGCCCCCGTGAACACAAGGAAGGGATTGCGTGCGCACCACGCGATGATGCGTGAAATCATCACATGCCTCCCGTGGCCGAAACGCTCAATTGCTTCGTGGCCACTGTCTGGCTGTCGCGTTGTACGGTCACGGTCACTTGCCACGTGCCGCCGGTCGAGAGTTGCAGTGAGCCTTCATACAAGCCGTTGCCTTTGTCCGTGAGATTGGCTACGCGGCGCTCAGCCGCCATTCCCATGGCTGGCATTGCCTGCATAAAGAACGTTGCAGTCACCTGCGCGCCCGCAATCGGCTTTCGGTCGGAACCAACTAAGTTCACGCGCACAGTATTTGCGCCTTGGCGGGGTGGGGATGGCTCGGTGCTGAAGTCGATCTCCATTTGCACAGCAGGCGCTGCTGCGGTGGGCGGTTGTGCAGCGGACGGCGCAAAGCCGCCCATTGCCGCCTGAAGTTGAGCTTCCGAGTCCACAAGAAAGTTGGCAGAGCTGACGACTTTTTCCCCAGTCTTCAACCCACTCAGCACGACGACTGAATCGTCGAGCTGCGGCCCGGTTTCAATCGTGCGCGGCTCAAGATTACCGTTCCCATGATCGACAAACGCAATGGTCCGAGTGCCTGTTGGCAGAATCGCGGAAGCGGGTATCACCATCTGCCGACCCAGCCGTACCGAAATCGCAACATTCACGTACATCCCCGGCTTAAGAATCACTCCGGGATTGCTGAAGACAAGGCGTACACGCACTGTACGCGTTGCCATATCCACCTGCGGCAAAATCTGATCGATCCTACCGTTGAAGTGGCGTCCCGGATAGGCGTCCACTGTCACCTGCGCCTGGTCACCTAGTTTTAGGCGGCCAACGTCGTCTTGAAACACATTGGCGTAGACCCACACAGTGGAGAGATCGGCGATGGTGTACAGCTTGGTATCCGGTTGTACATACGCGTTTGGCAAGGCGCTACGCTCGATGATGTAGCCGGAAGCTGGTGAGTCAACGGGTATGTTGCGTTGTACCTTGCCGGTCTGCTCCAGGTCCGTAATCGTCTGCGCCGGGACGCCGAATTGCAGCAAGCGTTCCTCGGCAGCCTTTAGCAGCCAGCCGTCATCCTGCGTGCCCATACCGTGCGCGTCCTGCGAGAAGGCACCCTTGTTCTGGCGCGCCAGCAAATACTCCTGCTCACTACTCACAAGGTCCGGGCTATACACGGTGAAAAGCCGCTGTCCCTTGCGCACGTACTGGTAGGTCGCATTCGCCGAAACATCCTGAATCCAGCCGGAGACGCGGGTCTGCACATACGCGAGCCGCTCCTCATCGATGTTCACATTTCCGGGAACGCTCAGATTGTCGCTCACATCCTTCAGTTGCACCGTCGCCGTGGTGATTCCGATCTCCTGCATTCGCTGCGGCGACAATTGCAGCGACGCAAGGCTGGGCTCGGCATTCGACGCTCCGCCCGGAGCCGGTGTGGGCTGCGCGGTCATCTCCGGCCCCCGCGCCACCACCGGGTCCTGCGAATCAGCCTGTTTAGTGGGGCGAAAGCGAGGTATGAGCACATACACAAGAGCGGCAGCAAGCAAGACGCAAACGCCAACGGCAACTGCCAATGCAAATTGATAATTTTGTGTCTTCACGGTTTCACCTCCGTCGCGTGGGAGTCTGATTGATCGAGAGAAGCACCGGTGGCGAGTTCGAGATCCGCCAGTCGCGCGTCGAAATCGGCAACCGCCTGCAGCCAGGCGAGGTCGATGTCGATGACTGTCATCTGGCTGTCGAGCAGGTCGAGCAAGTCCGTCTTGTTGTTTTCATATGCAATCACGCTCGATTGGAGCGTGGCTTCGGCTTGGGGACGGAGCTGGTCGTGATACAGGTGCGCCAGTTTTTGCGCGGTCTCTGCTTCCACGAGTGCTTCCTGGATTTGCCCAAATGTGGCATTGCGCATTGCAGTTAGCTCAGCGTCCTGCTCGGTCGCCTGCACTGTGGCTTCCGCAATCTCCGCATCGTGCTTGCGGTGATTCAGCCAGGGCAGGTTCATGGAGCCCTCGATCATGTAGGCATTGCGCGCGAAAGCACCAGGCTGCTGGATCATGTATCCCGCTGAGATGGTGAAGTCGGGGACAAAAGCCTTGCTCGCAAGCGCCTGCTCTTTGTGGCTGCGTTCGGCGGCTTTCTCGGCGGCTTGCAGATCGGGGCGGGAGTGAAGGGCAAGATCGTCGAGACTCTGCGCTTCGGGCAGCGTGCCAACTACGCCATACTGGCCAGTCACACGGAGCGGCGCGTTGGGATCGCGCCCTAGCAGCGTGTTGAGGCGGGCCCGCGCCAGATCGGCGTCATGATCGAACCGGATCATGTGTTCCGCCAACCGCGTGAGCGCAACCTGCGCCTTCAGCATGTCCTGCTGCGGAACCTTTCCGGTGGTGTACTTGATACGCGCCTCTTCAATAGCCTGGCGTGCAATGGCCACATGCTGATCGTGAATCTGCATCTCGCCGTCGGCGAGCAATAGGTCATCAAAGGCCTTGTGCACGCGCACCTGAACGTCCAGGCGGACCTGCTCCAGATCGGCCTTTTCCTCGTCCACGCTAGACTCGGCTACATTGGTGCGCAGGTCACGCTTTCCTTGGCCCGGAAAAGTCTGGCTGATGCTGAACATGTTCTGGGCTTGGTTGTAGTTCCACGGCTGATTGAGCGGGACGC
The DNA here is from genome assembly GCA_049522315.1 of Occallatibacter sp. Classification (GTDB taxonomy): domain Bacteria; phylum Acidobacteriota; class Terriglobia; order Terriglobales; family Acidobacteriaceae; genus Telmatobacter. The sequence continues at coordinate 53,772 of JBEKNY010000008.1, read as the reverse complement.
CCCAACCGCGGTACATCGCCATTGGATCGTCGAGCGCGCCAGCGACGGGCACGTGCGCTTCAGCGATGGCGACTCGCCGCGCGGCAACCGCAATCTCAGGATTCGCGGCAAGGGCGATCCGCTCCGCATCTTCAAGCGTGAGGGCTGACCCGGAAGCCTCTTCCTCGTGGTGCTCCCCGCTGTGTTCATCGATCAATGCGAAAAGACTCGCCAGGCCGTCGCTCCCCGTAGGCGCTTGTGCGCGGGCAGAAGCGGCGGACCCAACGACCGCCAGAACACAAAGTGCAGTAACAAGAGATTTCATTGCTCCCTCCATAGGAGATTCGGTGCACAGCCTGATCGTGCGTTCGTAAGCCGCATGGGCGTGCGAACGCACACGAAGGCCTAGATTCAACCTGCGAAAGAGGGAGTTTTAGATTCGGAGTGCGAATGCGCCGCCCGGCGGGAATTTCAGCGACGGCGTTTCAAGAGCATTCCCGTAACCGCCGCCTGGAGCGGCAGGCAATTCCAAACCGGCCTGACGCGCTACAACGGCCAGCTTCTGCCAATGTCCAACAGAGAACGGAGAGACCGGAGTAACAGCGGGGTTGTTCCCATGGACCCGGCAGCATGAACTGTCTGCACCCTTCACGGGCGAGTGACAGGTCTGCGCCATGGCGCGACAGCAATCGGGCTGGCTCGCGTGCCGCGTACCCAGCAGACAGGCCGACACCGGCATCGCGGCCCAGAAGGCCACAACCGCCAGCATCATCAATGCGCCTTTTCTGCTCCAATTCATGGTGTATAGATCTTGAGTCCTGACTGGAAGCATCCCGCGCCGGGGGTTCCGACAGCAGTGATTTAGATCACGTCCATTGAGCCTACGGACCGTAACTGCTCTCATGAACGTATCAGATTCCTTGAAGTCCGTGCCTGCCGAAAGCGTGCAAGTCTCCCATTTGCGACCGGTATGCCATGGTAGCGGCTGGGAGGCTGAACCTGGCTCAAAGAGTTGGCCGAAATGAATCCTGATAAACGCCCTAGGGGCCGGAAATGGAACGCTTCCTGGGTTGTCGGCAACTAGGAAACCAAACCACTGCTGAACAATAGAGTTTGGCTGCTAATTCGTGATTGAGAAGATCATTCAGGCCGCAGAGCCACGGAAACGTATTACCTTGCCGCCGCGCTGGTCCGTTCTAGGAAGTCCGCCCAGTCCTGCATCATCCGCGCGCGCGGTTCCAGGTAGAGGGCGTGATTGTAAGCGGCGGAAACTTCGTTACGCGGTGCGTGGGCAAGCTGCAACTCGATGTGGTCGTGGTTGTAGCCCTGCTCATGCAGAATCGTCGATGCCAGGCCACGGAAGCCATGGCCGGTCATGCGGCCTTTGTAACCCATCCGCTCCAATGCTTTCAGGATCGTCATGTTGGACATGGGCTTCTTGGAGTCTTGCTCGCCGGGGAAGACAAGCTCGCTGTTGCCAGAGATCGTCCGCAAAAGCTCAAGCACTTCGACGGCCTGGATTGACAGCGGAACAATGTGGGGTGTTTTCATCTTCATCCGGGTTGCGGGAATAGACCAGCGCCGAGCGTCGAAGTCGAACTCTTCCCAGCGAGCGCCGATCAGCTCGCTGGTGCGCACGAAAGTGAGAGCCATTAGCTTGATCGCTTGCCGGGTAAGCGGCCGGCCATCATAGAGCTCAATTGCGCGCAGCAGCGCCGGAAGCTCCTTGGCGTCTATACGGGCCATATTCGTCTTGGTTGTCGGCTTCAGGATGTCTGAGGGACGAATCTCGGCAGCAGGGTTGCGCTTGCTGTAACCGTGCGCAACGGCGTAGCGGAACACCATCCCCACGATCTGCAAAATCCGCTTCGCCATGTCTGAAGCTCCGCGCGCTTCGATGTCCTTGGCGAGCCGGACAAGCTCCATCGGCTCGACTTCTGCAATTGGCCTATCCCCCAGGACGGGGTAGACGTTCGCCTTGAGACGATTCCGCGTTGTTGCCGCATGGCGCGCGCTCTTGTTTCCCTTCCAGTGCTCTAACCATAACTCGGCAATCTTCTCGAAGGTGTGCTCCGTGGCAACCTTGACCGCTGACTTCTCAGCCATCCGCTCGGCCATCGGGTCGATGCCGTTGGCTAGTCTCTTCCGGGCTGCATCCCGGCGCTCGTGGGCGTCGGCCAGCGAAACTTCGGGGTATCGGCCCAGGGCCATCAACTTCTCGGCTCCGTCAAAGCGGTATTTCAATCGCCAGAGCTTTCCCCCGACTTGAGTGATGAGCAGATGCAACCCGCCACCATCGGAGAGCTTGTAGGGCCTTTCAGCGGGCTTGGAGCGCCGAATCTCAGTGTCTGTGAGTGCCATGGTGAATCACCCCCATAAATCGCCGAAATTCCGAAATACCCCCACTCTCAGAATTTCGTACCCCCAGAAATACCCCCACCAGGAGTTGGCTTCAATGATGCGCCATTGGACGCAAAAAGACAATAACCGCTTGTAATTCAGAAATTTTGTGCACTGCTTAGGATGTATTTGGATGTCTTGGAATTAAGAAATGGTAGGCACGACTGGATTCGAACCAGCGACCTCTTCCGTGTCAAGGAAGCGCTCTAACCAACTGAGCTACGCGCCTACAGTGCGACACCAGTAAGTCTAGCAGGATCGCAACGGCGCGAAAAGGCGCAGACCGCACCGCCGCCCCCGCCCTTGCGGTCAAGTTCGACGCAAAGATGGGGAGCGCGCGGGCAGCGGGCAGAGCTTATCCGTGGCGGATGAACGAGCCGTTGTGCAACTCGGCCATCGCCTGCCGCAGCTCTTCCTGCGTGTTCATGACGATGGGGCCGTACCACGCCACCGGCTCCTCGAGCGGCTTGCCCGAGACGAGCAGAAAACGAATGCCCTCGGGGCCGGCCTGAACCACGATCTCGTCGCCGCGGTCGAAGAGGACGAGCGAATGGTTCTTTGCATCGTAGACCGGCTGGGCGTTCGGATCGACGGCTGATTCCGTGAGGACGGCCTGCGGCTGGGAGGCGTCGCGAAAGGTTCCCGAGCCGGCGAAGACGTAGGCGAACGCGTTGCGCGTGGTCTCCACCTGGATGCGCTTGCGCTTGAAGGGCGGGACGGAGATGTCGACGTAGCGCGCGTCCACTGAGTATTGCCCGGCAGCCACGCCCTCGACGGGGCCGGTCTTGCCCCAGAACTCGCCGCAGATGATGCGCGCGCGTGTGCCGTCATCCTCGGTGACCTCGGGGATGGCGTTGGACGGGATGTCCTGGTAGCGCGGATCGGTCATCTTGAGCGATGCGGGCAAATTGGCCCAGAGCTGAAAGCCGTGCATGCGGCCGCGCTCGTCGCCCTTGGGCATTTCCTGGTGAAGGATGCCGCTGCCAGCGGTCATCCACTGCACGTCGCCTGCGGTCATACGGCCCTTGTTGCCAAGCGAGTCACCGTGCTGCACTTCGCCGGCGAGCACGTAGGTGATGGTTTCGATGCCGCGGTGGGGGTGCCAGGGGAAGCCGGCCAGGTAGTCGGCGGGGTTCTCGTTGCGGAAGTCGTCGAGCAGCAGGAAAGGATCGAATTCGGCGGTTTTGCCGAAGCCGAAGGCGCGCTGGAGCTTGACGCCCGCTCCCTCGATGGTGGGCTTGGTTTGGTAGATCTCTTTCACGGGACGAAGGGACATGGTGGACCTCCAGGGGGCGTACATCTATTCGATGCAGGAGTGGAATATTCGTTGCAACAGGTAAATTCAGGGAACGGAGATCGGGGCGCCGGAGCAGAGCGAAAAGTTGTGACCTGCGGGTGGAGGATTTCTCGCGCTGCGGCACAGGGGAAAAACGTCGAATCCGGAGCTCGCGGAAAAATGCACCTGCAGGTGGAGCAATGGAGAGGATCTATGACCTGCAGATCGTGAGAATGGATGAATTCTTACGGAATTTCGATGACGCGAAGTATTTTGCGTGCCGGTTCGACCGACCCTCCGGGGCTGCCCTGGGCTATTCTCGGCGCTCCCTCCGGGAGCGAGCGGTAACCCGCGCAGACTCCTTCCCCGCCCTAACGAAGTTAGGACGGGGCACCCCGAGATGCTTGTTCTGGGAGGTCAGGCGGCCTTGATGAACTCGACGTCGAGGGTGATGGCGACGTCATTGCCGACGAGAACGCCGCCGGTTTCGAGCGCCGTATTCCAAGTGAGCCCGAAGTCCTTGCGATTGATTTTGGTAGTGGCGGAGAGGCCGATGCGCAGGTTGCCCCAGGGATCCCTGTTGGGCGGAGTTGGACCTTCAACGGCGAAGGTGACTGCCTTGGTGACGCCATGGAGAGTCAGATCGCCGGTTACGGCCAGTTCGCCCTTAGCGACGTTTTTGACGGCGGTGGATTTGAAGGTCATCACGGGAAACTTTTCGACATCGAAGAAGTCGGCGCTCTTCAGGTGGCCGTCGCGCTGCGGTTCCTGGGTGTTAACGGTGGTGACGTCGATGGAGGCCTCGACGCTGGATTGAGTGACGTCCTTCTCGTTGAGGTGCAGGACGCCGGAGAGGCCGCTGAACTTGCCTTTCACGTTGGAGATCATCATGTGCTTGACCTTGAACTCGGCCGCGGAGTGGGCGGGATCGATGTTCCAGGTGGTGGTGGCGGTGGCAGAGGTCATAGTGGGTTGCTCCTTTCCTTTCTTTGGATGCGGGAGGGAGATATTCGTTGCAACAAGTAAATTCAGGGATCAGAGAACAGGGATCAGGGGCGATGCGGGCGGGATTTGGCGACGGCATCCATTTGGGCAGTCTCCCCGGGGCATTTGAACGCGCTGATTCTTATGGCTGTAGCCGTTACATCTCCTCGAACTCCAGTTCGCCGCTCTCTTCGTCTTTTGTCCGAGGCGGCTTGCGCATCTCGGCCGGAACGGGCGGCAATTCGTCAGCTTGGAAAAGATCGCCCTGGATCACTTCGTTAAGGAGTTTGGCCTGCTCGGGATAACTCTCCACAGTCGCTTCCAAGACCCAGAGCAATTCCAGCAGTTCGGTTGTAAACTGGGCGCTCCAACGCTCGGGGCGAATGTCGTTGAGCGGAGACCCGCCTTTGCCAGCGCCGCCCCTCATTCTGTACTTCAGCCACGATTGCGCGACCTTGAGACCGGAGACCTCAAATTCGTAGACCTCTTTCCTAACTGGAGAGAATTCTCCCTCACCAACCGATAGCGTCTGGGTTACATCGTTGTAAGAGAAGGACTCAGGGTAATGGTCGGCATCTCCGGGTATGGCCTTGGTGCATTTCGTCTTCCCGGGTGGGATTGTTCCACGATGTTTCCCTTTGGGCACGAAGCGCTCGCCATAGGTGTGCAACCAAAGCAGGCGTGCGCCCGAGGCACGCACTCTCTCAAAAAGCGTGGAGTTCTTTGTAATGGGCACGCGCAACTCCCGCGTTTCCAGTTCCTTTGAAAAACGCGATGTGAAAGACGGCTGCGCCAGCGCACCATAAATATAGGCTAGGAACTCCTCTGGGGACACCGCGTGCGAGTATTCCTTGCCAAGCATTTCGAGCAGACCCGGTAGGACGTTAGCCTCTGCGGCGTCTGCCAGACGATAGAGTGGGACCGTGTCTTTTTGTCCACGACCTGAGAAATGATGTCGGTCGGGAATCATCGCACAAGCTGTAAATGCAGGACCTTGCCCAAGCGGAAGATTGATGAGAGTTGTCAGATACACTTGCCGCTCGCCGTGAGCGCGCCACAATACGGGACGAAGGTAATCGCCTAGGCGACTATCTGCGAAAATCCATTGGCGGTCGAATGAACGATATGCGTAGCGTTCGATCCGCGGAGAAGCAGCATTGTCAGGCAACTGATCGATAGGCTTGGCAGTTTTGTCTGTGCCGGGTAGAGGCGGGCATTTCGAGTGGACCTTCCGATCACGTGTTTCCTTGAATGCGGCCCGCATATCCTTCGATGCAAGCAGCGCCTTCCACCGTGCCCGAAGCGTTTCGGTATCTGAGCAGATTGGCCATGTCCGCTTGAATTCCGCTCCCGAATGTTGCCACGGCATGAGGTCTATTAGGAGCGGCCATCCAAAATAAACCCCCTTCCCAGCCGGACGGAACGGTGCCTTCCATTCCTCAGGGCAGTCTTGCCACTTCACGTCCGAAAAATCTTGGATTGCATCGAGTGCATCAAATTTGGCCTCTCGTTTTCCGTCAATCTGGGCGTAATGAACCTTCGCGGCCTTATCTTTCTTAACCTTCTTCGAGCGGACCGCTACAGCGATGGCGACGGGCGTCTGTATGGCAAAGACGTTCTCGCTCTGGCGCGTTCCTCGCCCCTCGCCTCCGAGGTCAAGAATCCAGACCTCATCGCACAAGCGGCGGATGTGTTCGCGCATCCCACAAAAGGCATCGCCATCCAGATAGCTCGATGCACTGATGAAGCTGACAATACCTGAACCCGCTGATGTTTCACTCTCGAAAACCTTCCAAAGCGCCCAGCGCCAGAAGTAGACATAGAGGTTATAGAGGTTCTTAAGATGCACGCCATGCCCGGCGGCGATCGCCGGGTCGAGAAAAGCGCGCAGGATGGCGTCTTCGCCGCTCTCTGTATCGCCCCAGCGCACCCATCCGCCAGCGCTGGCCTTGTTTTTTGTGGTTGCGGCCTCATGACGGTCATAAGGCGGGTTGCCTAAGCAAACAATCACCGGCACCTTGCTTTTCACCTTGAGCGCTTTGGCATGTTGATCGGCAATCGGGCGCAGAAAGAGAGGAAGTTGCGGCGGTTCGGCGTGAGGGCTTTCAAGGGTGTCGGTCAGGTATACGTGTGAGCCGTCCTTCGGCAATTGCGCTCCACGGTCTCGCAATGCCCTGCTGACCCGCAATTCGGCAACAGCATAGGGGCCGACCATCACTTCAAAGCCGTACAGGTTGTTTGCCAGCGCTGTTGCTTCGCCGGAGACTGCGCCGTGACCTTGCTGCGATTCGATCCGGCGGAGCGCATGTTCGATCACGCCGAGCAGATAGGTCCCGGTGCCAACTGCCGGATCAAGGGTGACCACGTTAGGATCAGCAAATCCCAACGAATATCCCAAGCGGTTAGAAAGAAGGTCATCAATCAGACGGACCTGGCACCGAACAACCTGGACCGGGGTATAGTAGGCCCCTGCGTCCTTGCGGAGTTCGGGATCATAGGCAGCAAGAAAGTCCTCGTAGAAATAGAGCCACGGGTCTTCCGCCCCTGCCAAGGTTGCGGACGGGACAACGCCAATGACGCGCAACAGCAAGTCTAGCGAGGCGGTCAACTCGCTCCGCGCACCGGGATCGGTGAGCACTTGCAGGGCGCGAGACAGCAGGTTGTGTTGCGCTTCGAGAGTCTTTTCCGCACTGTCAAGGTTAAGTGGGTTGGCCCCATCGCTCCGCGCCAGCAAGAGGGCAAACGTCACAGTCTGCGCGTATGAGTCGGCAAATCTCTCGTCCGAAGCGTCTGGAAAGAGAAGCTGTCGCCAGTCTTTGGCAAGCTGGACGAGGGGGGAATTCTTGTCTTTCAGTGCATCCAGAACATCATCGCGCAGCATTCGGCAGAGCGGAGCAAGCAAGGCCGCCAATTTCTTAAGATCAATCTTTCCCTTACGATCCGTGGGAATGAAAGGCTGCCACTCAAGAAACTTGCGCAGAAGGCTTTCGATTGCAACCGCGTCTTCAGGGGTGACGGCCTTCGTTCCCTGGGTGGAAATGTCTCCCGAAAGGCGGACTACTTCTCCAACCCGTTCGCCATCCCTGTATAGAGCCCAGTCGTTGCCATCGGAGTAAAGGATGTTAGGAATGGCCGAGAAACGCTTGAACTGATCGCGGTTGTGCCCTTTGAAGCGTGTTGGGGTCACGCCAACGCCGGGCGCTTTGAGTTCGACGTATCCGGTTAGGAGTTTATTCCGATGGACTGCATAATCCGGGCGTCCTAACCTTCCGGGCAGCAGTGTTTCTCCGGTGCATACAATGTTCCAGCCCAGTGAAGATGCAATACCACCGATCAGGTTCTCAAAAGGCCCGCGCAGCTGGTCCTCTGGTTCCCCAACAATGAACTGCGCCATCTTGGTGGTGACACTGGCGGCGAAGTGCTGTAACGCTTGAAAAAACAGAGGTGGCTTGCTCATGGGCGCTTCTCAGTAAGCAAGGATAGCGCAGGGATGAGGGCTTGCCGGAGAGGATTCGGAGGATGGTCACTGGGTAGTCACCCGGCGCGGTTTCGCCGCGTACTTTATTTCTCGAGGGATGGGTGAGCGGGGATTCGTGGGGCTGAAGCCCCACGCTCCCTCCGCCGTGATCCGCCGGTTCCACATAGGCCCAGCAGGTCACGGCCTTATGCTCATCTACAGACCCTTCCGTGAGCGATTTCGCCCAAACCGTGAAGCAGCAAGCCGACATCGTGAAGGTGATCGAGGGGTACATCCGGCTGCGCAAGGCGGGAGCGCAGCGGTTCACCGGCCTGTGCCCGTTCCACAAAGAGAAGACTCCGAGCTTCAGCGTGCATGCCGGGCAGCAGTTCTATTACTGCTTTGGCTGCCGCGAGTCCGGGGACGTGTTCAAGTTCGTGGAAAAGATGGAGAACGTGGGCTTTCCTGAAGCGGTACGGATCGTGGCACAGAAGTGCGGTATTCCGTTGCCGAAAAGGGAGTTCTCATCGCCGGAGCAGGCGGCCGAGGCGCGGCTGCGGACCAAATTGCTGGAGCTGCACGAGACCGCAGCGGCGTGGTTCGAGGAGCAGCTGCGCTCGCCCGGCGGTGCGCTGGCGCGAGAGTACCTGGCGGGCCGCGGGCTCACGGATGAGGGAATCAAGAAGTTCCGGATCGGGTACGCGCCGGACAGCTATAACGCGCTGCGCGACCGGCTGAGCGGGATGGCGGATGAGGCGACGCTGCGCGCGAGCGGGCTGTTCAGCTCGAAGGAACAAGGTGACGGGGGTCAGGGACCCATCTACGACCGGTTCCGCAAGCGGGTGATGTTTCCCATCTGCAACGAGGGTGGGCGGGTGATCGCGTTTACGGCGCGCACCTTGGAAACGGGCGGGAAGGCTGGAGCCAAGTACATCAATTCGCCGGAGACGCCGCTTTATACGAAGGGACAGGTGCTGTTCAACCTGGACAAGGCAAAGCCGGCGATTCGCGCACTGGAGTTTGCCCTGCTGGTGGAGGGCCAGATGGACTGCATCAGCGTGTTTCTGGCCGGGATACAGAACGTGATTGCGACCAGCGGGACGGCGTTCACGGAGCCGCAGGTGGCGATTTTGAAGCGACACACCCAGAATGTCGTGGTGAGCTTCGACCCGGATATTGCTGGAGCAAATGCCACCGAGAAGACCCTGGCCCTTCTCATCGAGGAAGGCTTCAAGGTGAAGATTGTTAATCGGTCCTTTAGGGACAGCGGCATGGACCCTGATCGATTTGTTCGTGAGATGGGTGAAGCGGAATTTCGGACGGCCATCAATATTCAAGACCGGGGAGCAAATAGTCGCAAGGTGAGGACCGATGACGAATTGCGTCAGGCGATCCGCGGCGCTCAATGGTACGACGATTACATGATTGAACGTGCCAAGCAGCTCTTTCCCGGTAACAGTACCGATCAGAAGGTGAAGGCCATGAACTTCCTGCTGCCGCACATCCGGCGCATGCCGGAGACTCTGGCGCGAGAGCAGTTTGCCGCGGACGCGGCGCAGAAGCTGGGGATCGGGTCGGCGGTGCTGCGCGAGGAGCTGCGGCAGGCGGCGCTGAGGCGGCGGGAGCGGGTGGAGGAGCGGGCGGCGAAGTTGACCGAGGTGGAGCGGGTGCTGCTGCGGGCGCTGGCCGTGACCGATCCAGAGGGTGCGGAGGCGCGGCTGCTGGCGGCTGAGGCTCTAGAGAAAGAGCCGCGCTGGTTCGAGCATTTGGGGGCGTTCGGGGCGCTTCAATCGCTGGCCGGCCGTGGGGCCAAAGACCCAATGGACGCGGTGGAAGAGCCGGGGCAGCGTGGGCTGCTGGCGGAGGCGCTGCTGGGCGAGAGCCGGCCGCCGCAAGCAAACGAGGTGGAGAGCGCGGTGCAGGAGGTTCAGGAGCGCTCCATCGAAGGCAGGTTGCGGGAGCTGCGGGCGCAGATTGCCGAGGCCGAGCGCGAGGGCGACGATGCGGGGCTGGCTCTGCTGACGCAGCAAAAGCTGGAAATGGACCGGGCGCTGCGGCTGTTGCATGGCCGAAAGCCGGCCGAAAGGTAGGGGTTGGCGAGGCGTTTATCGGCCTTCCCGGCGGGTTGATTCGTGCGTCGAACGGACCTTTCCGGGCGTCTAATGAAGTGGATAGGGAGCAGGATCGGGCGGCTGCAAACACGCAGGAAACGGTCCGCGGCCGTTGAGAGGGGCTGGTTTTCAGCAGAATTTGTGCTGGCGCCGGCAAGTGCAAGTGTGGTAATCTATTGATCTCTGTGAGGATGCGCGCCCCTTTGCCCCACACATGAGCTGCGGCTCGCGGGCGACCCAGGAGAAACCTGAAGCGCTGCCATCCTGTTCCGAGTCAAGCTACAACCGCCGATGCGGGCTTGCGGAAGTGTACGCAAGCGAGGATTTCCTCTGGGAAGTCTTCTTTTCGCGCGTCCGGGACTGGACACGGCGCGGAGTTCGCGACAGGCGCGGATGGATGGGCGCCCGGACGCAGCCTGAAGCTGCCCGGTTCCCGTGACGCGGGGGCCTAGGATTCAGCCGGGCAGGATGATACCTGCCGAAGGAAGAGAGTAGGGATATTTTGGCAATCAACGACAAGTTCGAAGAGGAAGTGCACGGCCTGATCGAGACCGGTAAGGAAAAGGGCTATCTGACGTACGGCGAAGTGAACGACGCGCTGCCGGATGAGATCTCCTCGCCGGACGACCTGGACGATTTGATCACGACCATCGGCACGCAGGGCATCGACCTGCTGGACACTCCCAAGTTCCCCGGCGACAAGGAATTCGAGCTCGAGGAGGGAGAAGACGTCGAGCTGGATCTGACGCCGGGAACACTGGAGAAGACCAACGACCCTGTGCGCATGTACCTGCGCGAGATGGGAACCGTGCCGCTGCTGACGCGCGAAGGCGAAGTGGAGATCGCCAAGCGCATCGAGCGGGGCCAGATGCGCGTGCTGAAGGCGATTTCGCGCTCGCCTATCGTGATCCGCGAGGTGGCGGCGCTGGGCGAGGACCTGAAGCGCGGCGTGCGCAACGTAAAAGAGGTGGTGGTCTTCGACGAGGAGGAGCTCACCGAAGAGGTAGTGCAGGCGCGCGTGAAGGCGACGGTAGCGCGTACTGACGCGCTGGTGAAGCACCAGAAGAAGCTCGCGCAACTGGAAGAGAAGCAGGCGGGGATCTCGCCGGGCAGCAAGGCCAAGGTAAAGGAGGCGCGGAGGCTGCGCTGGGCGATCGGCCGCGAAAAGGTGTACATCTCGCGCATTGTGCGCGAGCTGAAGTACACGGCCCTGGAGCGCAAGCGCCTGCTGGACAAGGTCAACAAGACCGTGGACACCATGCGCACGCTGGAGCGGCAGATTCGCTCGCTGGAGCAGAAGCACGAGGCCTCGAAGAGCGAGGAGTTGAAGAAGGAGTACCGTCGCCAGCAGAAGAACTGCCGGACGGATCTGGAGAAGATCGAAGCCGATGCGGGCGTGTTGATCGCCGAACTGAAGCGCACGCAGCGGGAGATGATCCAGGGCGACATGGACGCCGAGCAGGCCAAGCGCGAGCTGATCGAGGCCAACCTGCGGCTGGTGGTGTCGATCGCCAAGAAGTACACCAATCGCGGGCTGCAGTTCCTCGACTTGATTCAGGAGGGCAACATCGGCCTGATGAAGGCGGTGGACAAGTTCGAGTACCGGCGCGGCTACAAGTTCTCGACCTACGCGACATGGTGGATCCGGCAGGCGATCACGCGCGCCATCGCGGACCAGGCGCGTACCATCCGCATTCCGGTGCACATGATCGAGACCATCAACAAGCTCATTCGGACCAGCCGACAGTTAGTGCAGGAGCTGGGCCGAGAGCCTTCGAGCGAGGAGATCGCACGGCGCATGGACATTCCGGTGGCCAAGGTGCGCAAGGTACTGAAGATCGCGCAGGAGCCCATCTCGCTGGAGACGCCTATCGGTGAAGAAGAAGACTCGCACCTGGGCGACTTCATCGAGGATCGCCAGGCAGTGTCGCCTTCGGAGGCGGTGATCGGAGTGAACCTGAAGGAGTACACGGGGCAGGTGTTGCGCACGCTGACGCCGCGCGAAGAGCGGGTGATCAAGATGCGCTTCGGGTTGGAAGACGGCTCGGAGCACACGCTGGAAGAGGTTGGCCAGAGCTTCCAGGTGACGCGCGAGCGCATCCGGCAGATCGAAGCCAAGGCGCTGAGGAAGCTGAGGCATCCGAGCCGGAGCCGCAAGCTGAAGGCGTTTGTGGAAGGCGTGAAGGAGATGTAACGGTTCGGCTGAAAGTGAGCCGCAAGGGCCGCAGCCAGTGGAAGGGGCTGCGGCCTTTTTGCGTGCGTGCCCGGCCAAGGACGAATCTGTTCGTGAAAGGCATCACCCGCCGGCAATTCGGCAAGACAGCCGGCGATGAAGTTGTACCAAGGACGCTACAAGCCGAATCGGGCGAGTTCGGTTTGCGCGCGGTCCAGGTCTTCCGGGACGCCGATATCGAGGAAGTATCCGTCGACGGTGTAGGTGGCGGGAGCGAGGCGGCCGATCTCCGGAGCGAAGAAATCCTTTTCGATGGAGAACCGCTCCCGTAGCGAACGCGGCCACTCGAGATTCCGATTGAGAACATATGCGCCCGCGCTGATCCACCCGGGACCGGAACGGCCTTTCTCTTCGAATGCCACAATGCGATTGTTCTCGACGGCGACACCGCCATAGCGCGCAACGTCGTGCTGGTGGACGACGGCGATGGTCGTTGCAGCCCGTTGCTCGGAGTGGAAACGCATCATATCGGCGTAGTCCGCATCAAGGAACGTGTCGCCGTTGAGCGCGAGCACGGAATCTTCTTGGGCTTCGGCGAGCGCCAGGCGAATCGCTCCACCCGTGCCGAGCGGAGTATTTTCCACCACGTAGTCCACGCGCAACCCGCGAAAGGATGCGCCAAAGTGATCCTGGATGACCGTGTGCAGATGGCCCACCGAGAGGAGGGCGCGCGCGCAGCCGGCGCCGCGCAACTGGGCGAGCAGGATTTCGAGGAAGGGCCGGCCTGCGACGGGCGCCATGGACTTGGGTACACCTTCAAGACGCGAGGCCAGCCGCGTGCCCATCCCGCCGGCGAGGACGATGGCTTCCATTGGGATTCAGTCCTTTGCCGCGGCGGCAGCGGCCGCCCCGGCATGGCCCAGGGCAAAGTAGCGGCGCTCCACAATCATGCAGAAGATGTGTTCGAGAGCCAGGTGGGCCTGCTGGATGTACATGGTGACATCCGAGGGGATGCGCAGGCAGTAGTCGCAAAGCGGCGGCATCTTGCCGCCCGTTCTTCCCGTCAACCCGATGGTGGCGATGCCCATGGCGCGGCTCAACTCGAGCGCCCGCAAAATGTTGGGAGAGTTGCCCGAGGTGGAGATTCCCAGGAAGACGTCGCCCGGCTGCCCGATCGCCTCAATCTGGCGCACAAAGACGCGCTCAAAGCCATAATCGTTGCCAATCGCCGTGAGGATGGAGGAATCGGTAGTGAGCGCCACGGCGCGCATGGCCGGGCGATCCTCGACAAGGCGGCTGACAAACTCCGCCACCAGATGCTGCGCGTCGGCTGCGCTGCCGCCGTTGCCGGCTACCATCAGCTTGTGGCCCGACTGCAGCGCCTCTGCCGTGGCTTTCGCGGCTGCGGTCAGCGTGGCGTGCAACGCCGTGTCGCGCGCTACGGCCTCAATGACGCTCAGCCCTTCAAGCAACTTATCCCGCACCAGATTGCTCATGGCACTCTCCACACTGGAACGCCGCCGCGCGTAAAGTGGCAGGCAAAGTCCTTGCCGCGGGAGCGGCATGGCCCCTCGCCGCAAGGTTCATCGTAAACCAGAATGCGGGCAGTTTAACCGCGGAAGGCACAAGGAGAACCACGAAGGTGGCGCGTAAAGACCGCCATGTTGCGGCCGCAGGCCGGGCTGCCGGCTTGCACAACTCCGCGGCCGGCGCACGGGTTCACCGGCCGAATTCTTTGACAAAGAAGCTGGCCATGATGTGGTTGGCCTCGATCGCTTCAGGCAATTCCGGGTGATACCAGAAGCCGTGAGGGAGGGCGTCGAAGACTACCAGACGCGCGTCAACGCCGGCGCGCAGAAAGGCGCGGTGCAGGTTCACCGTGCCGCTGAGCAGCAGGTCGCGTTCGCTGGTGACGAAGAGCGTAGGCGGCAGGCCGCGCAGGTCGGTATAGATGGGCGAGAGAACCGGATCGGCAGGATTGGTGCTGCCCACATACTCGTCGGGCACCTGCGGGCCGGACCTCGGCGGATCAAGATGGCCCGAGAGGCCAGATAGCGTGTACATCGCCTCAGAGTCTCCAAGGCGCGCAAAATCTCCCGTGCCGCTGAAGATTCCGAGTGCGGCCGGCATGGGCAGGCCCAGTTGCTTGAGCTTGACGGCCACCTGGCCGGTGAGGATGGCCCCAGCCGAGGTGCCATAGATGGCGATGTGCCGCGGGCTGTATGTCTTCAAGAGTTCCCTGTAGACCGCGACGGCGTCATCGATCGCGGCGGGGAAGGGATGCTCTGGCATAAGGCGATATAGAACGGCAACTACCTTGATTCCGGTGTAGCTGGCGATGGGAATCGACTCCTGGTAGGAGCCGGAGTCGGCATTGAATCCGCCACCGTGCAGGTCCATGAGGACTTTGTTGCGGTTTTCAGCAGGCATGCCGTCGGGAGTGACGATGCGCACCGGAACTCCGGCGATTTTACTTTCGACAATCTGATTGGGACAGATCTTCGTCCAGGCGGCGCGGCCGGCGGCAGTGTAGGTTTCGAGGTGGGCGCGGCGCTCAGCCAGTGACTCCGGGGGCGCCTGGTCGGGCGCAGGGCTGGCCAGCATCTTTTGCGCCTCGAGGCTGATGGTCGTTGGAATGGGAACGACGCGGGTAATATGCGCCGTTCCCTGGGCGTCAATATAGCTGGTATCGCTGTTGGGCGCCTGGGCAGCGGTGGTGGGCGCGGGTTGCTGCGCGGCCAGAATAGCCGAAGCCAGCAGGACAAAGACAGCGGCAAGACGAGACGCGGGATGCATGGCGAGGTTCCTCAGAATGAGATCTGCTCAATAGACACGCATTCTGCCACAGCGGGGCGCAGGGCGTCCACAACGGGGCGGGAGGCATGACGCAAACGCCCCTGCACGACGAGCGGAGCAACTGCGTCCAGCGATGCTTTCGCAGACCGCGAACCTTCAGCAGAGTTTCCGGGAAGGATGCGACCGGCACAGGAGGACGCAATGTACGTTCTCCTGTGCCGGATGTTATTTACTGGTTCGCTTGTATTAGTGCGGTAGAACCAAAAGGCTGGCCTCCAGCAGCTTTTCCGTCAACCGGTCCAAGGCCAACGGGAATTTGTAAGAAACCGCCCGCACGCTCATGCCCAGCATCGTGGCAGCCTCGGCCTGGGTGTAGTCCTGAAGCACAACACGGCTCAACAACTCTCGATCCAGCGAGCCGAGCAGGCTCAGGCAGTTTTCGATGTCGAGGACGAAGATCAATGCATCCTCGAAGGTGCGGACCGGGCGGCTCGAAGCCCAACCCCGCGCGACCGGATCGCCCAGGATCGAAGGCGCCCTGCCGACCTGCATCGACGCATATAGGTAGCGCCGCAACAGGCTTTCGGTGTGTTTCCTGTAGAAGGCAAGGCTGGCTGGAGGTTTGGCCTGCGCCTCCGCCGGCCTTGCTTGAGGCCGAGGCGCGGGTTTTTGTTCCCATTTTCTCCGTTCGATTTGCCAGGCTGCCTGGGCAGTACTGGCTTCCCAAGGCATCGGCAACTGGAGCGCTGCGCTCATTGCGCACCTCCTGCTGCCTCAGCCACCGCCCACACTCTGGAGAGCTGCCTGCGGCTCGGCCGTCCGCGCCGCTTGCGGCTCTCCGGTGATGGAAAGTCTCTCAGTTTTGTCTCACATTTCCTGCAATACACACTCCCTTGGGCCTGGGTACGGTACCAAAGACAACCACACCCCTCGCAAATTTTCAATTGCACGCGCACTTCCATGACTGATTCTCCATATTTGTTTCCTCTCCCGGCGGAATTTTGTGGTGATGGTTATTCGCCGGGGTGAAGAGAACCAGGCTAGACAACTCAGGTTTCTCCTGTCCTGATGGGGGATTGCCGCCTGTGCTCTCTTGTTTTCTGTCATGACCATAGGCGCGCAGATCCTGGAATTTTCTCGACTGGCTCGCCGTCGGCGCCTTCATCGGGCGCCTCAGGATGGGAGTAGGAATAAACCGCCTCGATCGAATCTCGCCGGTTATTGTTCACTCGCCGCCGCAAGAGGCAGCAATTCGTCCCCGCCAAATCCGACGGTAACGAAATGCTTCCTGAAAAATTCCCACAAGTCAGTGCGTGATTTAGTAAACCCAATCTAGGGATATGCTTACTTTGCGTCAATGCTCCTCTGAGAGTTTCCGCTCCCCAGCTTTTCAATTCCGGCCAAGATGCTCAAAATGAAGGCCAACCAGCCCTGATAACTTTTCCAAGGGAAAGCAAAGAGGATTCGCTCCTATTGCCGGCGGCGAATTTTCCACAGATGAACTTCACGCAGATGCACGAGCGCCTCCGCCTGGAACTGCTGCGCAGAATACAGCGGGGGACGCTCAGCGTATCGCTATTGTCGCGGCAGACCGGATTTGGACAAGCACATCTGTCCAACTTTCTGCATAGCCGGCGCCAGCTTTCCCTCGAGGCCATGGATCGAATCCTGGCGGCGCAACGTTTGACGGTTGCCGATCTGTTGCCCTCCGCGCCTCGAGCGGTTGCCTGGCCGGAGGGAGAGGAGGGGAACGCCGTTCCGGTCGTCTCACACGCCGTGGCGCTCTTCGAACCGGTGATCCGGCCGTCCGCCGTCGAGACGATGCTGCACCTGCCGGCCGCTGTCCTTCGATCCGCGCACTCGCGCGCCTCGAACGCTCGCCGCGCCTGGGAGCGGTTTGTCGCCGTGCGCGTGCCGTCCGGCGATGCCCTGCCGATGGACCCGCTGGTGCTGCCTGAAGCGATCGCGCTGATCGACCGGCACTACAACTCGCTGCTGCCCTACCGCCCCAATCGGCCCAACCTTTACGCGGTTCGCCGCGGCTCGCACCTGTCGCTTCGCTATGCGGATTTTCTCTCCAGCCGCCTTGTGTTGCGCCCGTACGATATTGCCTTCCCTGTGGAGCTTATCGAAGTGGATCCGGGAGAATCGCCAAATGACCTGCTCGTGGGCAGAATCGTTCTGATCCTGAACGAGTTCTAGGCCCATGCGATAATCGGCCTAACTCTACGTAGCGAGTTTGACGATGAATCAGCCAATAGCCTGCATCATCATGCGGGGAACAATCTACGATTGGTACAGTATCCCGTTTCTCCTGGCCTATGGGGTCGTTATAGTCTCGGCCCTCTACTGGAGGTTCTTTGTCCAGTGGCTGCGCGGAATTCGCGGGCGCGATTGGACAGCGATCTCCGCCGTCATCGACGTCGTCAGCGTCGTACCGCAAACGATGCAGACCCGCTACGGAGAAAGTGTCGTCGGCTACCTTGCCACGCTCACTTACTTTTATCGCAATCCCGAACTGCAAATGGGCGAGTACAGTCGTATGTTCGACAAAGACGAAGAAGAAGACGCCCAAGCCTGGGCGGCGTCCTACAAGGGATGCACTGTCATGGTTCACGTGGACCCGCGTGACCCATCAAATTCCGTGTTGCGAAAGGAAGGGCTCTAAGAATTCGTTGAAAGGCTCTTTGCCTACCTCGTTCTGAAGGGTTCGGGCTTTAGCCCGTTTTTCGAAATCTCGCAAAATCAGCGGGACTTTAACCCCCGGGGGAATCGAACGCCTCCTCCAGCCCTGCCTCATGTTCCTTACTCAGGAAGTTCCTGGAATATCCTTCGTAAAGGGCACGGCTCGGCGTCATCCCACGGACTACGCGCCGCAGGCCAGATCGCGCTCGGCCTCGCGGAGGTTTTCCGGGCGGCCGAGGTCGCGCCAGTAGGAGCCATCGGCGCGAAAGGCGAGGATCGTTTCACCCTGGGCCGCGAGACGCAGATAAGCGGGGATGATAGAGAACGCGCCTTCCTCGGGCATCAGGGCGAAGATGCGCGGCGAGAGGACGTGGATGCCTGAGAAGGCGAGAGCCTGGAATTTCTGCGCCGGCGTGGCCCATTCAGGCTGCCCATCCTTGCCGGTGCGGCGGCCACAGAGCCGGCCCTGCTCATCGAAGAGGAGATAGCGCGAGGTCTCGCGCCGCTGAACGGCAAGAGTGGCCAGAGCGTTGTGTTCGGTGTGAAAACGCACCATGCGCCCGAGATCGATGGTGCTGAGAACATCGACGTTGTGAACGAGGAATGGCTCGTCCACGCTCTCGCAGTCCTCAAGAAAAAACCAGGCGGCTTTTTTGAGGCCGCCGCCGGTGTCGAGCAAGACGTCTTCACGCGAGATTTCAATGCGCATGCCGAAGTTGCGGTTGGCCTCGAGGGTTTCGACGATCTGCTCCGCGAAGTGATGCACATTCAGGATCGCTTCGCGCACGCCAAAGGCGCGCAATCGGCTGAGGGTGATTTCCAGCAGTGTGCGGCCGGCGACCGTGACCAGCGCCTTGGGGCGGTCATCGGTGAGCGGGCGCAGGCGGGCGCCCAGGCCGGCGGCGAGGATCATCGCCTTCATTTATTCGGCCTCCCCGATTTGCCTACAGCGTATTTCAAAAATGGTTGCGTCGATTTCCGTTGTCATCCCTCAGGGGCTAAAGCCCGCGTATTTTCCTGCATGTTGCGGCCCGGCTAAAGTCACCCCAGCGACGAAGACCTGTCGCTGGGGACCCCGGTATGCCGTGCCCTTGTTACAAAACCTGGCTCCGGCAATTTTTCAGCAAGCTCCAAAGCCGTGCCCTTTCACGAAACCGATTTTTGCCCAGGCTCCTGGACGAGTTCCCCTTACTTACCGAGTTTGTCAAGCTGGGTGTGGCAAACGATGACCTCCACGCCATTCGTGCCGCGCAGATATCGTGCCAACTGCTCCGCCAGATACACCGAGCGGTGCTGGCCGCCGGTGCAGCCGAAGGAAACCATCAGGTTGGAGAAGCCGCGCCGGCGATAGCTGGCTACGCTGGCATCGACCAGCGAAACGGCGTGGGAAAGAAACTGGTGCACGCTCTCCTGCCGGTCAAGGTAATCGATGACTGCCGCGTCCTGGCCGGTGAGAGCGCGGAACTGTTCTTCGCGGCCGGGATTGGGCAGGCTGCGCGCATCGAAGACGAATCCGCCGCCGTTGCCTGCTTCATCGAGAGGCATGGGGTGGTGGAAGGAGAAGCTGAAGATGCGCACGGTCAAGCCGGCGGCGGGTACAGCGCGGCTCTGCAATCTGTCAGACGACGAGATGCGCTCAAGCGCATCGAGCAGCGCAGGCAGGGCGACAGGTAGCTTGACGTGCTCGGCGAGCCAGCGCAGGTTCTTGAGCGCATAAGGAACGCTCTGCAAGAAGTGCGCCTTGCGCTCATAAAAGCCGCGAAAGCCATATGCGCCCAATGCCTGCAGGATGCGGACATAAACGAACGCGTAGTAGTGCTCTATGAAGGCTTCGCGCTTGAGGTCAATGAAGCCGGCGAGGCAGTCGAGATAGTCGTCGAGCAACTGCCGGCGCAGATCGGGCGGCAGATCGGCCTTGCCATCGTAAAGCAGAGACGCAATGTCGTACTGCAGGGCGCCCTTGCGGCCGCCCTGGTAGTCGAGGAACCAAGGCTCGCCGCTACGCAGCATGATGTTGCGGCTTTGAAAATCGCGGTAGAGAAAATAATCGCGATCGGCGCTGAGCAGGAACCTGGTCAAGCGCGTGAAATCGACCTCGAGCGCCTGCTCGTTGAAGGGGATGCCGGCGAGGCGGAGAAAGTAGTACTTGAAGTAGTTCAGATCCCAGGCGATGGACTGGCGGTCGAAGCTCGCGCGCGGATAGCAGACCTTGTAGTTCAGGTTGCGGCCCGCCTGGACCTGAAAACGCGGCAAAACGGCCACGACTTTGCGATAGGCTTCAACCACCTGCGGCGCGATGGTGTCGCCGGGGCGATTGGCGCTGAGAAATTCGAAAAGAGTGGTGTCGCCCAAGTCTTCTTCAAGGTAGGCGCCCTGGCTCAAATCCTCGGCATAAATCTCCGGCACCGGCAAGCCATGGCGGCGAAAATGCCGGGAAAACTCGAGAAAAGCGGCATTCTCTTCGCGCACGGAATAGAGAATGCCGATGGCGGTGAGCCCCGAGCCGGCAAGACGGACGATGACGCGTCCCGAGCCGCCGAGCTGGCCCTGCAGCGGCAGCACGCGCTCGGCCGGCACATGAAAATGCTGCTCGAAGAGCCGTTGGAGAACGTCCATGAAGGTCTTCCTTGGATGGATCAAGGTGCTTGGACAAAGATAGCCACGCGGGGGAAGCGGATGCAAGGCGGGCGCGCCGGTTTTCCAGCGTCACTCAGCTTCATGCCTGGAATCGACGCCATCGAAGCGCGTATATCGCGAGTCAAAGTGCATCATCACCGTGCCCGTGGGGCCGTTGCGCTGCTTGGCGATGATGATCTCAGACTTGGCTTTCTCTTCGGGCGAAATCTCCTCGTCGCGGTTGTAGTAGGACTCGCGATGGATGAAGGCGACCACGTCGGCATCCTGCTCGATGGAACCCGACTCGCGCAGATCGCTCAACATGGGGCGTTTGTCGTCGCTGCGGCGCTCGCTGGCGCGGGAGAGCTGCGACAGGGCCAGTACCGGAACCTGGAGCTCCTTGGCCATGGCCTTGAGGCCGCGCGAGATGGCGGAGACCTCCTGCGTGCGGTTCTCGTAGCCTTTGCGGCCCGCACCGGGCAGCGTGGCCGACATCAGTTGCAGGTAGTCGACCACGATGAGATCGAGGCCGCCGGCGTTCTGCTTGAGGCGGCGGGCCTTGGCGCGCATTTCCGCCAGCGTGGTGCTGGCCGAATCGTCGATGAAGATGCGCGCGTCGACAAGGAGGCCAAGCGCGGTTTGCAATTTCTCGTGCTCTTCGCGGCCCAGAAAGCCCTGCTGAAGCCTGCGCTGGTCCACTCCCGCCTGCGCGGCCAACATGCGGCGCAGGAGCGACTCCTTGTTCATCTCCAGGCTGAAGACGGCCACGACGGCGTGATGACGCACCGCCGCGTTCTGCGCGATGTTGATGGCCAGCGCGGTTTTGCCCATGGAAGGCCGCGCGGCGATGATGATGAGCTCGCCCTTCTGCAGTCCGCTCGTCATGCGGTCAAGATCCGTGAAGCACGTAGGCAGGCCGGTGACCTCGCGGCTCTGCTTGTAGAGGTTGTCGATGTTGCCGAAGGAGTCGCGGACGATGATGTCGATGGACTGCAGGCCCTGGGTGAGGCCGGCTTCGCTGACATCAAGCAGTTGCGATTCGGTTTCGTCGAGAACGCCGATGGCATCCTGGCTCTGGTCGGCGGCTTTGGCGATGGCGGCCGAGCAGATACCCATGAGGCGGCGCAACATGCTCTTGTCTTTGACGATGCGGATGTAGTCCTCGATGACCGGACGGCGAGGCAAACCCTCAGTGAGCGAGGCCAGGTAGGCCACGCCGCCGACGGACTCGACCTCCTTGTAGCGGGCCAGTTCGTTGGCAAGCGTGACAATGTCCACGGCGCGACTGGAATCGATTAACTCGCTCATGCGCAGGAAGATGCGGCGATGCGAGTCGAGGGAGAAGTCGTCGGCCTTGAGGACTTCTGCGGCCTCGGCATGGGCGGCATTGTCGAGCAAGATCGCGCCCAGGATGGTCTTTTCCGCGTCAAGATTCGCGGGCAGGCCGGCTTCGAGGGTGAGGTCGGGGATGGTGGCCATATCAGTAGAGTTTGAGGCCGGCGGAGGCGGAGGGCAAGCTAGGATAACCGGCAGGATCTCAGGAAAAACGGAAAAGCAGTGAGGTCGGATTTGCCTAGCACCGTCTCATTGGGAGATACGGGCCCATGGCAGGACGGGCGGACAAGCCTATTTGGCCGACTGCGGCAGCGTGCCATCTGCTCCGCCGTACCCTGCGTTAATTCCAGATCACCATCTGCGACGTGCTGGTCAAATTGAGTGTCGTCGACTTCCAGTACGGAATAAACATCGGAAAGGCGTAGGTTACCTGCACCTTCACTGCATTTCCCGGGGCGTTGCATTGATTGGCGCAAGCTGTCCACGTCGTGGGCGGCGAAGCGCTTGCGCTAAGCCACGTTGTGGTGGTGTTCAGATTGCTTGATTTGATTCCGGGGTATGCAATGCCGCGTACATAGCTTTGGATCTGCGCTGCGGTGATGCCACAGTCAGACATTCCAGTGCAAGACGAGCCCCGGACAATGGCGTAGCGAGTGGCCGCGCGAGCGGCATCCGAAACAAAGTTAAATGAGTAGAGCGCAAAGCACGTTTGGAAAATGCCGAACAAGAGCGTCATCAGGAGGGACGCGGTGATCGCGTACTCAACTGCGATCGACCCGGAACTGCCGCTGAGGCTTTTCCGGCGCCATTCCTTCGCGCACCGACGCCCCAGAGACGAAGGACGGGCCTGGAACTGTCCCGATGCCGGCCACCGGGTTGCGCGCCCGTTCGCAAATCGTTCCGGAACCGCTGGATTCGTCATTGCATGACCTTCTGAATCGCCTGGCCGTGAATGGCGAATGAGGTTGGAATCACAGGGAGATGGAAAGCGGGTGTAAAAGTCGCCTGCGTCTGTACCGTCAGGATCGTCACAATGGCTGAACCGGAACAGTCTGTGGGCTTGCAGGTGGAGGCTGAGCCGTTGGCGCAGATACAGGAATGCGACGCGTTTGTTGTTCCCAGGCTGATATTCGACGCGTCCGCGGCGGCCGCGTTTTGGATTCCGGTTACATCTCCCGCGGTCGTAGCGTTCTGGGCACCATACTGCACGCCGGCCAAGGCGGCACTCGACACCTCAATCGACGTATATGCGGCCAAGCCCAGATCGAACGCGCCCAAAAGAAGCAATGCCAGAAGGGGCAGCACAATTGCCATCTCGACGAGAGCCTCGCCGTTCGCTTTTCCGATTGCCCGAAAGAGGCGCCTCATCGAAGCTTTTCCCTTGCAAGCGAAACTTTCTGAAGGCCGCATGGCTCACTCCACCATCGCAAGCTTATCAAGCACAGAGTTCGGGTTATCGATTACGGCATAATTCGTGAGCGTGATGGTTCCGGTTCCGGTGATATTCATAGAATCAACGATGACATCCAGGGATACGGTCACATTGCCGGAACCAGTCAGCGTCAAGGCCGCTGCGGGGGCGTAAACGATGCCTTGAAGATCGTCGCCGCCGGAACCGGTGATGGCCATCGCATGGCTATCGCTGGATGGCTGGAAAAACAGAACCCCACTGTAAGTTCCCGATGTGGGCGCAGACAGGTTCATGCCTCCGCTTCCCGTCACGGTTGTGGAGCCTTGCGTATAGAACGTAACGCCCGACCCGGTCATAGACCCCGCTCCGGTGAGCGAAAGATTGCCGCCGACGGTATAGAGCCCTGCGCCCAGAGTCAGCGAACCGCTTACCGAACTGGTCGTACTGGTGAAGTTTCCGCCGATCGTGTAGTTCCCGGCGCCCAGAATCAGTTTCCCGCCGGTTGATGAGGTATTGCTCAAACTTCCCGTGATAATGTAATTCCCGGGGGTCAGCGTCAGAGTCCCGCTTCCGACATTGGAGATCGAAGTATACGTGCCCGGGCCCAGCACCATATTCCCGCTTCCGACGTTGCTTGGGTTGCACGCGCTCCCCGAGCAACTACCCGTCGGAATCGTCGGCGCGGGCAGACTCAGCGGATCTGCCGCAGGGGCAATTCCCGTGGTTGGCGGGTTTGGGCTGATATGCCCCCCCACATTGTTGTAGCCGCCTACGATACCAATCGTTTTCGCGGTGATGGAACCGCTGCCTACGACTTGCAATGCGTTGCTCGCATTCGAGTCGTCGTAAATGCCGCAGTTTTGAGCCGTAATAGCCCCGGACCCGGTGAGTGACACGTCCGTGCCGGATCTTGCCAGCGTCCAAAGGCAGCCGCCATTCGAGGCTGAACCTGCGACCGCCCTGGCAGATACGTTGACGATGTTGAAGTGGAACACTTTCATGAAGAACGTCGGATACGGCTCGCTGACAACTGCCTCAATGTATCCAGCCGTCTGGTGATAACCACTCTTCGGCGGATCGTTGATCGTAGCTGAGCCGGTCGGCAGCATTCCGTTCAGCGTTGCGGCTGCAGTTGCGTCGCTCTGTGCCTTTGTCGATTCGCCGTACTTGTAATCGAGCGCGGCGGCGGCGGCGGCGGCGTCTGCCGCAATCTGCATCTGTAAGCGGGCGCGGAAGAGCATGCCTACATCGATCGCCAGCCCCACAAACCCCATGAGAATGGTCATGCACAGCGCGGTGAGGACAAGGACGTTGCCGCTTTCGCTTTTTCTGAAGCTCATGAAACCCCCTCAAGCCAAACCGGGAGGGCGCCGTCGCGCACCTCGTACCCCTGTTCGTCTTGCACCCAAGGCAACGACGGCTGTTGTGCCTTCACGCGGCACGCCAGGTAACCAACCGGCCGAATCGGCCTATGAACTCGATTGCGTTCCCGAATCAGGGGAATCCGCGGGAACGATCCTCTTTACGTGTTGCGTCCGGCCACACTACTTACTTCTTACGGCTTACCAGCCGCACAGGGGGAGATTGAGCTATTACGGTAACACCTTATGAAGTGGCGGGGATAGCAAATAGTCAGCGAAAACTGGAATCTTTCGTCACCAGAAAAAGCGCGCTGGTAATCGTCACCTGACAGGGGTGGGGGCGGAAACGCGGCGACAGGCTGCAACAGGCTCATCAGGAGTGATGCAAAGCCACCTAAGAAGCGTTGAGGCGGGCGAAGATGGTGTCGAAGTTGCCGGATTCGGCGGCGAAGCGGAGGGTCTTCACGTTTTCGACGCAGATCTCGGGCGGCGTGGGTTGGGTCTTGAGGATCTCCATCACCTCGGCGATGAACTTTGAGAGCGGCATGGCGCGCGGGTTGTCTGCGCCGTCCATCAGGTGCGTGGCGACATAGGGTGGAATCAGCTCAAGGACTTCGATGCCGGTCGAGCGGAGCTGGCAGCGGAGCGACATGGTGTAGGAGTGGATGGCGGCCTTGGTGGCGCAGTAAGTGGGCGTGAGCGCGAGGGGCAGGAAGGCCAATCCGGAAGAGACATTGAGGATGACGGCGCGGGGCTGCTTGTGAAGATGAGGCAGCAGAGCCGCCGTGAGGCGGATGGGGCCGAGCAGATTGGTGGCGACGATGGCTTCGGCGTCGGCCAAGCCGGTCTGCTGCGCGAGAAGTTTTTCAGGCCGCATGATGCCGGCGTTGTTGACGAGCACGTTGAGCGCGGGAAACTCCGCGATCGCCCGTTCGGCAAAGGCGCGAAGGGCGGGGCGGTCTTCGATATCGAGCGCGAGCGACCTCATGCCGGGGTTGGCGGCGGTGGTTTCGTCAAGCGCCTGACGCCGGCGGCCGGCGATGACGACCTGGTTGCCAAGAGCATGGAAGGATTCCGCGAGGCCGCGGCCGATGCCGGAGCCCCCGCCGGTGATCAGGATGGTATTGCCGCTGGGATTCATGGGACGATCTGCCTCCTCACAGGCATGATAGCGGGGATGCATGAATGGCGCGCGATGAAGGCCGCAGATGTTGGCCGGTGAGGCTGAATATCCGATCGTGCAGCGGGATCGCGGTGCTGAACAGCAGGTTTCAGCCGCCGCATAACCCCCGATCCGGAGATCTGTGTTGAGCCTGGGTACAACCCTGGACGAGCCCGCGGCGTCGATGGGATCAAAGTGGGCCGGTCCGAGCAAGTTAGTTACCACCTTGGGACTGATCGGCTAAGGCGTGATTGAAATCCCTCGTAGGCGTTCTGGCCCACCAGCATAATGAAGCATCGATTACAAAGCAGCGGTTTTGCCGGAAACCTTTGTTGTCGACCTCGACTCACTTCGATTGGCGCATCGCCGATAGGAGTCGAAGGAGGGCGCCAGCGTGCCAACCCAACGAATCGACGACATCAACCCGGCAGCTGCCTTGCCTTCGCTGCTCGCGCCGCAGTTGCACATGAGCAGCTATGCCGCCCCGCTGATACAGACCCACAGGATGAAAGCCGACGCCATGAGCGCGGAAGCGGAGTGGCCTGCCGAGGCGGTAGTGAATCTCCGTGACCTAGGAAGAGGCGTAAGCTGGGCGCTGGCGATCGAAGGCGCGGCGGCGTTGACCATCTATGCGGTTTGGTATCTGTGGCATTTTTGGCTCTAAGCGGCCTCCGAGACATGCTCTGAAAATTTGACGGGAAGCACGATGTGCCCGCGGCAATGGCGAGAACGCGACGCGGGGAGGGAAAGCGCGCTGCCTGGCCTATGGGCTCGAGAGCGATTAAGCCGGTACACAATTCGTGTTATCCCGCAGGCTTTCTGCATTTTTCGCCCGCAAATCTGCGATGATAGCAAGATGTGCCTGAGGGCACTTTGAGCAGATAGGAACCACCGTCAAAGTGAAACCCGCAATGCGCCGCGTGGCGCTGATCTACAACCCGGTTTCAGGCCAGTACTCCGCGCGCAGGGATGCGGCTGTGAGCGAAATCCTGAACGTGTTCCGCGAAGCTGGCATTGAGGTTGAGGCGTTCGAGACTGGCGCGCCGGGCAGCGCGATGGTGCTCGCAGAACGGGCCGTGCGCGAGGGCTGCGATGCGATTGTGGTTTGCGGCGGCGACGGCACGGTTCACGAGGTTGTACAGAGCCTGGTGGGAACCGGCGTTGCGCTGGGGGTGGTTCCGCTGGGGACGGCCAACGCGCTGGCCTCCGATCTGGGATTGATTGCGCGGCCGGCCAAGGCGGCGCGTACGCTGCTCGATGCCGCGCCGACGCGAGTTTCCGTAGGGCGCATCCACTACCAGGACAGCACGGGCAACCCAGGCGCGCGCTACTTCATTGTCGCGGCGGGAATCGGGGCCGATGCGCTGCTGATGTCGCGCCTGGACTCCCGGCTCAAGCGGCGGCTGGGCTACGTCCTCTATCTGATCGAGGCGTTCCGCATCTGGGCGACTTCGTCCTTTCCGCTTTTCGAAGCGGCCCTGCCGGCGAATGGGAATGGGGACGGGCGTGTCGTGGAAGTGTCGCAGTTGCTGGCTGTGCGCGTGCGCTCATTTGGAGGCGTTCTGCGCACGCTTGCTCCCGGGGCCAGCCTGCGCAACGGAAGCCTGAGCCTGCTGGCGTTCAAGACGCAAAGCCGCCTGCGCTATCTTAGTTTTCTGCTCGCGGCCATTGCCGGGCGCCAGACCTTCAACGGCGCAGTAGAACTGCTCGACACACCGTCCATCGAATGCCGCGCGCACAATGGCAACGCGGATCCACTGTTTGTGGAAGCGGACGGAGAGGTCCTGGGCTCTTTGCCAGTGCGGCTCGAGGTTGTGCCTCACTCGCTTACCCTGCTGATCCCGCCGGGCGTGCAACCGTAATAAGCGAAACATAGAACCACGGGAACGATTGCCAACGAGATCAGGCAAGGACGGTTGCCGCAGCCGTCCAGGGCCGGTGATGGCTTTCGGCCACCCCGCAATGCGTGAGCGTGCCCAGCCAGGTATTCAGCCCTTCGGCCAATCCTGCATCCTGGCGGAGCGCCGGACGGGGAGGGCTTGCGAGAGGCGGACGGCCGCACGCATCCGGCTGCAAGGCAGTCTACGGCGTAATTCGCTTCCAATGTGTGCAAAGTTTGTGGTAGAACAGCAAAATGGGAACGAAACGTGATCCAGATGTTCTTCCAGCACAACAATCAACTGGAGATCCGGCAGAGGCGGGAACTTCCGGCTCTGCGGCGGCTGAGTTGGACGAGCTGGATACCGCCATCCTGAGCTATCTGGCGCGTCACGGCCGGGCGACGAATTACGAAGTGGGCGAGGCCGTGGGCCTGTCGGCCTCGGCAGCATCGCGGCGTATTTTGGCGCTGGAGGCGTCGGGGGCAATCCGCGGCTACCGTGCCGTGATCGACGACCGGCTGCTGGGCAAGCACATGACGGTCTATATCCGCGTCACACTGGAGCGGCAGTCGGCTGCAGTGCTGGCCGCCTTCGAGACTGCCGTTCGCCACTGCCACGAGATCGTGAGCTGTCACCTGCTGGCCGGCCAATACGACTACATTCTGGTGGCTCGCGTGGCCGGAATCGACGATTACAACCGCCTGCACCAGAACGAGCTGTCGCACCTGCCGGGCGTGATCCGGCTGGAGACGAGCTTCGCGCTGAGAGATGTGCTGGAGACAGGCAGGGCGTAGCCGGCTGAGCTACGCCATCGTTTCGCGCGCGTCGCGCCAGAGGTCAAGATCGCCTTCCTGCGCATAGCGGTCGATCTCTTTCAGCTCCGCAGCCGTAAACTTGAGCTTCTTCAGAGCATCGAGCGAGTCGTCGAGCTGCTCCACGTTACGCGCGCCGATGAGCGCCGTGGTGACGCGCTTGTCGCGAAGCACCCAGGCGATGGCCATTTGCGCAAGGGGCTGGCCTCTACCCTGCGCAATCTGATTGAGCGCGCGGACCCGCTTCAGATTCTTTTCGGTCAGGAACTCCTTAAGCAGAGATGAGCCTTGGAACCTGGCGCGAGAGTCAGCCGGTACTCCCTTGAGGTACTTGCTGGTGAGCAGGCCCTGCGCGAGGGCCGAAAATGCGATGCAGCCGACGCCCAGCTCGTCGAGCGTGGCCAGCAGGCCGTCTTCGATCCAGCGATTGAGCATGGAGTAGGACGGCTGATGAATGAGCAGCGGCACGCCCATCTGTTTGAGGATCTTCGCGGCTTGGCGCGTGCGCTCGGGGCTATAGGATGAGATGCCCACGTAAAGCGCTTTCCCCTGATGAACGGCGGAGGCAAGCGCGCCCATCGTTTCTTCGAGCGGACAGTCTTTCCACGGGCGATGCGCATAGAAGATGTCGACGTAGTCGAGGCCCATACGCTTGAGGCTGCCGTCGAGCGAGGCGAGCAGATATTTGCGCGAAGCGCCAATGCCGTAGGGACCGGGCCACATGTCCCATCCGGCTTTTGTGGAAACGATGAGTTCGTTACGAAGGCCGCGGAAGTCCTTGCGCAGAATCGTGCCGAAGTTCTCTTCGGCGGAGCCGTAGGGAGGGCCGTAGTTATTGGCGAGATCGAAGTGCGTGACGCCGCGGTCGAAGGCGCGGCGGATCATGGCGCGGCCGGTTTCAAAGACATCGGCGCCGCCGAAGTTTTGCCAGAGGCCGAGGGTGATGGCCGGCAACACGAGACCGGAGCGGCCGCAGCGGCGGAAGGTGGCGTGGTCGTAGCGGGTGGGATTGGGAATGTATGCGGTTTCCATTGGGTTCCTTCTTATTGCTTTACTCTCTTCGCCCAGTATCCTGGGCGGCGCTTGGCGTGGGCGACGGCGACGATCTGGATGTCGTGCAGGCGTTCGCGGAAGACCACAGAAAAAGGATAGCGGTTGAGGATTACGCGGCGGGCGCCGTGAAGATACGGTGGGCAAATCAGCGGGCGGGTTCGCAAACTTCGATACGCTCCGCGAAGTTCCGCACCGAAGGCGAAAGCGGCAGCTGGATCTTTGATCCAATAATACTCAAACGCTGCATCGGCTTCTGCTTCAGCGTCCGGATGAAACGAATAGGGTTTCATCCCTTCCGGGCGGCTTGCCGTCGTCTTGCCTTGAGGCGGACATCCATGCGGGCAAGAACCTCATCGCCCGGAATCATCTTTACCGCGCCGGAGTCAATCTCGTCGAGCCGGCGCTTGATCTCCGCGTCCCAGGCGGATTCTACACCGGCGGCGGAGACGCTCTCATCGTCGATCAGAAGGAATTCCGCCAGCCACTCCCTTTCATCTGGAGGGAGTTGCCGGGCCTCGTCCAGGAGTCTTTGCGCGTTTGGACTCATGGGGAGATTGTAGCGCGGAACTGGGCGCGGAGCCACTGCCCTAGAGCTCAAAGGTGCGGCCTAGGGCATGGCGCTCGGAAGGGCCTTGAATCCCTACTTCTTATAGATGACGATAGCCTGGAAGTATATGAGTTCCGCATCATTTGCCGCGGCTTCGCGCAGTGTCTTGCTGGTGGCCGAGTATTGCCACCTTCTCGGCGATCCAGAGCTTGATCAAGGACTGATATGGCACGTCTAGTTTCCGCGCATGACTGCGAACGGTATCCAGCAGGTTCTCCGGCATGCGCAGTGAAATCGACTCCGTGGAAGGCTTGAGCTTAGGGAACACAGCCAACTTCGCCTTGCTCCAATCCACGTATTCCGTGCTGTCGTTCCCGGGAGACTCCCAAAAGGCCCGTTCCGTTGCCTCGTTCGCGAATTTAGGGATTGGCTTTAAGCGCTTCCTCATAGACTCTCCTCTCTTTGCGGCTCGCTGCCCGAGCCGAAATCGGTCGAATCAGCGTACCGTCTCCACGCTCGGTAAAGGTGACGAGCAGGCAGCGATTCGCATCGGTCCGACCCAGCGCGTGAAACCTCGGCTCCTGCTGGCTATGTTTTACGTCCGTCGCAACAAGCAATGGCCTGTTGAGAAATGCCTGTTCAACTTCAGCCTTGGTTACACCGTGCTTTTCGTTCTTCCGTAAGTTTCCTTCATCCCAATCGAACCTTACGTATTCCATAAGATGCTTCCTTCGGGATCTTTACGAAGCTAATTCAGCAGTTCACCGTGTGTATATTTCTCCAATATACACTTCGAACGGCGAAAAGGCAAGAGCTCCCGAATGCCATTCCTCACTCCGCATTGTCAATCTGCGCCCTCTGCAGCTTGTCGGAGTAATCCACGTAGACGGCTTTCCATGTGGTGAAGAAGTCGAGCGCGCCGAGGCCTTCGCGGTGGCCATTGCCGGTGTGCTTGACGCCTCCGAACAGGAGATGCACCTCGGCGCCGATGGTGGGCGCGTTGATATAGGTGATGCCCGCTTCTAAATCGCGAATGGCGGCGAAGGCGCGGTTCACGTCCCGAGTGTAGAGCGCTGTCGAGAGGCCGTAGTCGATGGAGTTGGCGATTTCGCCGGGTTCAGGTTGAGGATGGTTTTGCCGCTTGCGGCCGGGAACCACTGGCCACCGATCAGGTTGTGATACGTGGGGTAGGTCATAAGGCAGTTCCCAGTTCTCAGTTCGCAGCTCACAGTGGACGTTGAGCAGCCGGTGGAGGCCGACAGCGCGGCCTCGCGCCGCAAGCCCTCTGCTCCACCGTAACTGAATCCGCCAAACAGCGTACGCCCGATGGGAGACTTCCGGCCAGCGCGGGCGGGAAAAAGGCGATTTCGCGCGATCTGTTGACTAAGGGGACACGCCGGGCACGCCGCACCTGACCGCGGTAACGGGTCAATGGCTACGGACGAGGGCAACTGGCCGTACAATAGGCTTTGAGGCACAATCAAATTTTCAGCTTTTTGAGGTAGATTCAGTTTCTCCATGTCCTTCAACGGCTATCCTTCGCGCTCCTCGCGGTCCCACGGGATTCGCTCGCTCTTCAGCATGTTCTCCAGCGATCTGGCCATCGATCTGGGCACCGCGAACACGCTGGTCTACGCCGCCGGCAAGGGCATCGTGGTGAATGAACCGTCGATCGTGGCCATCAACAAGAACACCGGTGAAGTGGAGGCTGTGGGCAACAAGGCCAAGGAGATGCTGGGACGCACGCCGGGCAACATCGTGGCCATCAAGCCCATGAAGGACGGAGTGATCGCCGACTTCAAAATCACCGAGAAGATGCTCAACTACTTCATCCAGAAGGCGCACAACCGCAAGATGCTGGTGCACCCGCGGATCGTGATCGGCGTGCCCTCTGAGATTACGCAGGTGGAGAAGCGCGCCGTGGAGGACTCGGCCTACCGCGCCAAGGCGAGCGAAGTGTACCTGGTGGAGCAGGCGATGGTGGCGGCTATCGGCGCCGGATTGCCCATCACCGAACCCTCGGGAAACATGGTGGTGGATATCGGCGGCGGAACCACGGACATCGCGGTGATTTCGCTCAGCGGGATCGTTTATTCGCGTACGGTGCGCATGGCCGGCAACCAGATGGACGAGGCCATTACCAACTATCTGAAGCGCAAGTACAACCTGTTGATCGGCGAGCGCACCGCGGAGCAGATCAAGATCGAGATCGGATCGGCCTTCCCGCTGGATAAGCCGCTGACCATGGAGATCAAGGGACGCAACCTGATCGAGGGCGTGCCTAAGACGATTGCGATTGACGACAGCGAGATTCGCGAAGCATTGGGCGAGTGCATCGCCGTGATCATGAACGCGATTCGTGTGGCGCTGGAGCGCACGCCGCCCGAGCTTTCGGCCGACATCAGCGATCGCGGCATCGTGCTGACCGGCGGCGGCGCACTCATCAAGAATCTCGACAAGCGCATCCGCGAGGAGACCGGGCTGCCCGTCTCAGTGGCCGACGATCCGTTGGCCTCCGTGGTCCTCGGCACGGGCAAGATGCTCTCGGACTTCCGGCTGCTGCGCAAGATCAAGATCGATTGAAACAGGGATCAGGATTCAGGGATCAGGGATCAGAAAAGACCCGTCAGCCCTCCGCCATCGTTCAAGACACGGCCTTCCTCCCTCTGACCCCTGAAACCTGACACCTGAACACTGGCTTTTATGGAATCGTTTATTGCCCGCTACCGGAACCTCGTGGTGCTGCTTGCCCTGCTTACGGCGCAGCTCGTGGGGCTTGCGGTGCAGGTGCGCCGGACCAGCAGCGGCCTGAACACTCTCGATTCCACGGATGCAAAGGGCGTGCGGCTGATCCGGCTGTGGGCGAATGCCGTGATCTCGCCTCCGGAACGGCTGATTCACGCGAGCAAGATCGGCGCGATCGGCCTGTGGACCAATTACATCGACTTGCTCCACGTGCGCCGGCAGAACCAGGATCTGGAGAATACCGTTGACCGGCTGCGGCTCGAGGAGGCCGCGTTGCTTGAGGACGCCCGCCAGGGCCAGCGGCTGCAGGCATTGCTCGGCTTCCAGCAAAAGTACATCTTTACCACGCAGGCCGCGCAGGTATACGGCTCCAGCGGCAGCGACCGCTCGCATGTCTTCTATATCGACAAGGGCGCGCGCGACGGCTTGAAACCGGACATGGCGGTGATTACCGCGGACGGAATCGTGGGCAAGGTGCGCGACGTGTTTCCCCACACCGCGCAGGTCCTGGCCGTGAACGATGCCACCAGCGGCGCGGGCGTAATCCTGGAGAAGACGCGTATCCGCGGCATTCTTCGCGGCGACGCATCGGGCCGGCTGGAAGTGGTGGGGATCCTGGCCGATGAACGCATTCAGCCGGGTGAGCACGTGCTCACCGCCGGAGGCGACCTGATCTTTCCGCGCGGGCTGACGGTCGGCGTGGTCGAGAAGGTGGTGCGCGATCCCGACCGCGACGCCTTCATCGACATCCTGGTGAAGCCGGCGGCGCATCTCGACCGCCTCGACGAGGTGCTGGTGATCACCTCAACCGAGCCGCGCTTCGCGCCCCAGGAGCAGCAGGACCTTGCCGCCAGCGAAGCGGAGCAAGGATCGGTTCCAACCGCCATCAAAGATCAGATGAAGGCCTCCGAGATCATGGCGGAGAAGCTCCCCGGCTTGGTTGACCCCAATCTTCCTCCCGATCAGCAACCCCTGAACGACAGTACGCCGCCAAACCCTGCTACGCAGCCGCCGCAGCCATTGCATGCGGATGAGTTTTCGCCTGCCGCCACGGACGCTTCCGGCGCGCAGCCGGAAACGAGCCCCATTTCCAAGCCCAAGCCGAAATACCCCTCCGCCTCGCCTGACGCATCCGACAGCAGTGGCGCAGCCCATCCCGGAGCGAAATCCAAGCCGCAAGCGACTCCACGGAGGAATCCATAGCCATGTCAGTGTTTGGCGCCGAATCCCGGCGCGATATGGAGATCCACCGCTTTCCACTGCTGATTTACACGCTGGTTCCGCTCCTTTCGCTGGTGCTGCAGGCATGGCTGCCGCGCGTGGTCGGCCGCTACAGCTGGTTCGATCTGCCCTTAGTGGTGACTGTTTACTTCGCACTCGCCCGCCGCA
The DNA here is from genome assembly GCA_049522315.1 of Occallatibacter sp. Taxonomy (GTDB): domain Bacteria; phylum Acidobacteriota; class Terriglobia; order Terriglobales; family Acidobacteriaceae; genus Telmatobacter. The sequence continues at coordinate 19,600 of JBEKNY010000008.1, read as the reverse complement.
ATCCCATGCAGGGCGCGGTCATGGGATCGGCCATCGGCCTGTTTGAGGACGCGCTCTCCCATCACGCCATCGGCATCAACGGCATCGCCAAAACAGCCGTCGGCTTTCTGGCAGGGTCTGTGGGCATTCGCATCGACGTCGACAATCACACTATCCGCGTGTTGCTCAACTTCGCGCTCTCCCTGCTCTCCAGCGCCATTTATCTTTTCGTCACCCGCTTTCTGCTGGGCCTGGCGATCGATTGGAGCTGGCTGACCGAGCTGTTGCGCGCCGTGGGAAACTCGGTGATTGCTCTTGTGCTGTTTCCGTTGCTCGACCGTCTGCAGATCAGGGATTGAGGGATGCATGGACACAGGTGCGTAGTAGGGCGGATAAACAAACTCGCAGTATTCTGAGAAGCAGGGCATGGTTTCAGGCAGCAGTAATCGCGGTGAAAAGCTCTCCACAGTCAAGCTGACGGTGGTGCAGTACGGCGTCCTGCTGATGATGCTGGCTCTGGCCGCGGGGTTGTGGCGCCTGCAGGTGCTGAATGTGCAGAGCTACCGCGCGCTGGCCGAGCAGAATCGCATTCGCAAGGAGCCGATTCTCGCGCCGCGCGGCAAACTCTTCGACCGGGAAAACCGGCTGGTGGTGGACAACTATCCTTCAGTTACCTGCTTTCTGGTGCGCGAGCAGAGCAAGAGTGTGGACGCCGATCTGCCGTTGATCGCCAAAGGGCTCGATCTTGATCTGGACCAGTTGCGCGCCACGTTGCACCGTTACCGCTCAGAGCCCGGCTATCAGCCCATCCCGATTAAAGAGGACGTGACCGCCGACGAGCAGGCGTTCATCGCGGCCCACCGCAATGAGCTGCCCGAACTGGAGACCATCGACGAGGAGCGCAGACTTTACCCGCGCGACGGTTTTGCCGCTCACCTGATCGGCTACGTAGGCGAGGTGAGCGAGGAGGATCTGAACAATCCACGCTTCGCCTACTACGAGCCGGGCGACGTGGTGGGCAAGGCGGGAGTGGAAGAGACCTACGACCAACTGCTCCGCGGCCAGGACGGCTCGCGCGAAGTCGTTGTTGACAGCCGCGGACGCGAGGTGGGCTACTTCGGCATTCAGCACGCCGTGCCCGGCCAGGATCTGAAGCTCACCATTGACAACGACCTGCAGCGCGCCGCCGAACTCGCCATGGGCGACCGCAACGGCGCCATTGTGGCCATGGATCCGCGCAACGGAGAGATTCTGGCGCTTGTCTCGCGCCCCAGCTTCGACCCCAACGAGTTTGCCGTCAAAATCGGCCGCTCCGACTGGAACAAGCTCGTAACCGATCCCGATCATCCACTGATGGACAAGGCCATCCAGGCACAACTGGCGCCTGGCTCAACCTTCAAAGTCCTCATGTCTGTGGCCGGACTTCAGGAAGGCATCGCGCAAAACATGCATATCGTCTGCAATGGCGGCTGGGGTCCGTACGGCTACTACCACCATTGCGACGAAAAACACGGCGCGGTGGATATTTACAATGCGATTCCCTATTCCTGCGACACGTTTTTCTACATGCTCGGCGACAAACTCGGCATCGACCGCATCGTGAAATACGCGACGGAGTTCGGTTATGGACAAAAGACGGGGATCGACCTGCCGGGAGAACAGGCGGGATTGATGCCCTCGCCGGATTGGTTAATCAAGAACTTCCATCACCGCTGGTACCCCGACGAAACGCTCGACGTAGCCATCGGGCAGGGCGCGATCGAGGCAACACCGACCCAACTGGCGCGCATCATCGGCGGCATTGCATCGGGAGGGCATCTGGTGCGGCCGCACGTGGTCTTTCCCGCCCAGCTTCCCACGGACTTTTATAAATCGCTTCTGGATAGTTTTCCCGGGTCGGGCGACGCTTATGTTCCCATGGATCCGGCAAACTGGGACATTATTACCAACGGCATGGCCGAGGTGACGCAGCCGGGACTGTACCACACGGCAGCTTCGGCGCATCTAGAGGGCATCGATTTCGCCGGCAAGACCGGAACCGCGCAACAGATGAGCCACGAGGCTCTGGAAAAAACCACCAAGGGCCAAGCCACTTATCCCAACGTGTGGTTTGTGGGCGTTACGCCGCGCCGCAATCCGGAGCTGGTGGTTGCGGTTCTTTGGCAAAACGGAGAATTCAGCTACTATCCCGCGCGCATCGCGGCCCGGGTGGTCACGGCCTTCGTGGATAAGAAGCGGCGCGAGGCGCACAACCTGCCGCCCGCGAAGGCCGCGGCGCCTGTCGAGGTGGGCGCTGTCTGGTCGATGCCCCCCGCACGTGGCGCCGCGAACAAAGAAGCACGGCCGCGCATTCAGGGCGGGCGCTTCTTTGTCGACAGCCACGGCATTGTGGCAGAGAACGGCCCGAGTGCGAGGCCCGCGCAGAAGCACGAGGCCAAGCGCGCTGCTTCGCCGGCGGCAGCTTCCCGTGAAACTTCTTCGCAGGTGGCCGCGGCTTTGCCGGTGCGGCGGAAGGAACCCTAGCGCCATGCCCATGCGCCGCATCCTGAGCTTTCGCGACTTCGACTGGGGCCTGCTGCTCCTGGTTCTGGCCATGTGCGCCATTTCGGTGCTTGAGGTCCACTCCACCACGGTGCACACCAGATTCGCGAGCTTCGGCAGCAAGCAAATGCTCTTTATCGGCGCTGGTGTCATCGGCATGTTCATCTTCGCCAAAATCGACTACCACCGCCTGCTCGACTGGGCTCCCTGGGCCTATGGAATCTTCCTGGTCTCTCTGGTGGCAGTCAAGCTCGTAGGGCACAAGGTCCTGGGCGCGCGGCGCTGGATCGGCATCGGCCCAGTGCAATTTCAACCCTCTGAATGGGTAAAGCTGGTGCTGGTCCTTGCCATGGCGCGCTACTTCGCCAATCTGGGTGGCCGTAACCTGACCTGGCGGGATATCTTCAAAGCTTTCGCTTTGGTCGGCGTTCCCATGATCTTGGTGCTTATCCAGCCTGACATGGGTACCACCCTGACCTATGCACCCATCCTCATCGCCGGGCTGTTTCTGGGAGGAATTAACCTTCGCCAGAGCTTAATTCTGCTCGCGGTGGGCACGGTGCTGGTCGGCGGAGTCTGGTCCAGCGGCAGGTTTCTCAAGTCGTACCAGAAGGCCCGGCTCACTGCCTTCGTCAACCCCGAGAACGACCCCCGGGGCTCGGGCTACCAGGTGCTGCAGTCGGAGATCGCGGTGGGATCGGGCGGCATTTGGGGCAAAGGCCTGGAAAATGGCAGCCAGACACAGGGCTATTTCCTGCCCATCCCCTATACGGATTTCATCTTTGCGGCCTTCAGCGAGGAACACGGCTTCGTGGGCGCGATTTCTGTCTTGCTGCTATACTTCTTTATATTGATGCGTTTGATTCAAAACGCTCAAACAGCCGCCGACCTGTCCGGTTCCCTCGTTATCATGGGAATCGTGGCTGTGTTGACCTTTCAGATCGCGGTCAACGTAGGCATGGTCATCGGGCTGATGCCCGTCACCGGAATCCCTTTACCTTTAATGAGTTACGGTGGATCTTCGGTGCTGTTTACGTTCCTGGCGCTGGGCGTGGCAATGAATGTCCGCATGCGCCGGTTCGTCAATTGACGCATCTCGATCCATGCGATTGAGGTGTCGTCGAAAAGGTTTGATTCTTGCGCAGCTCTGGAACGATCGGGGGATCGCGAGGAACCGCAAGAGAAGGATTTTTAAGCATTTCGCCGGCCTGGTCTGAATGGATCGCGCACGGCAGGATTGGGTTCATGAGTACGCAGAGATGGGAAGACCATTTGCGGCTCGCACATTGCAAGGAGCGCGTGGGCAGTTCGGGAGACAGATTCCCCGGTTCTCTGTCGCGAAGCCTCCGAGTAATTGCCGCAGGTCGAACGGCCCCGCCGGAGATTCCGGTAACGGAGGCCACAAACTCTCTGCCATTGGGTTGCCGCAAACAACAGACCGTTTGGTGCGCTTTGTTCCGATTCCGTCATGGTTCGCCGCCTATGAAGCAGGCCGCCGTGCGGAAGCCGTTCCTCAAGCGCCTTCATGGTTATCCGCTCATCCCCTCCCTGCCGTCGCCTCGCGTCCCCATCCGACCTTGCCGCATGTACCGGCTGCCTTGAGCTGCCGGACGGAAAGGTACGATGGCAAAAGAAATTTGCATCTCCAGCACGCCGCATGAGACGCGGCTTGCGATTCTAGAAGACGATCAACTCGCGGAAATCTACTACGAACGCGAAAACGAGTACACTCTCGCGGGTTCCATTTACAACGGCCGCGTAACACGCGTTTTACCGGGCATGCAGTCGGCCTTTGTCGACCTCGGCCTGGAGCGCGACGCATTTCTCTATGTAACCGACTTCATCGAGCTCGAAGACCAGGAAGAGACCGACGAGCTGGAAAAGGCGGCGGCGAGTGGAGCCGGCCAGGCCCCTCGCGAGGTTCGGCACCCCCGCGGGACCGAGCGCAACGGATATGGGGCCCCCGACGATGCCCCGGCCCTGAAGGGTACCCCGGCGCCCACTTCGTCGACGGGGTGGAAAGGAGGCCGCCAGGAAGATCGCGGCCCGCGTCACGGCCAGAGAGCGGAACCCCGGCGCGAAGAGCGTCAGGAATTTCCGCCGGCGGATGAAACGGCGCCGGAAACCGCCGATTCACACGCTCTCGAATCCACGACGACTCCAGGGCAGACAGAAGAAGCTCACGAAACTAGCGAGCCGGGTGCACGCCGTTGGCGTGGCCGGCACCGCCGCCGTGGCGGCCGGGGCCTGGGCGTTCCAGTTGAAACTCCGCCAGAATCCGCCGCCGTAGCGGAAACTGAGGCGGAATCGCCTGCCAAATCCGAGTCTGCTCCGGCCATTCCTGCCTCCGAAGCTCCCGTTACGCCGCGCGCGCCGCGCGCGCATCAGGCACCAGCGGCGTTTGTGCTGCCTGGCGAGTCGCTTTCGAAGTACGGTAGCGCGTCCTCCGCTGAAAGCCCCAAGGCCGCGCCGGGGCCGGCTGTCCCGTCGCGCCCGGCGCACACATCCAGCAGGCCTTCCACGCTGGTTGAAGCGCCGCTCAGGTGGGACGGCAGCGGCCTTTTGCCAGGCGAATCGCTTTCGCGGCATCGCAGTCAGTCCGATCTGCCAGCCGAAGGCGTTCCGGAGGGACAAAGCGACGTCTCGGCCGCGCCTTTCACCCGTGCTGCCCAGGACGAGGCTGTTGAGGAGCTCGATGAATCTACTGCTCCGCTTCCTGAAACGGCAGAGCCGGAGAAGCCCGCATTCGAATTCGAGGAGGATGAACTCGCCCCGGACGCCGTCGAAGAGGCTATTGAGACGGATGCGGATTTCGAGGAGACCACTCTCTCCGCGCCAGACGACTCCGAAATTGCCGAGTCGGATTCCGCAGCCGCGGAGGAGATCGGTTCGGCTTCAGAGGAGGAATCGGACGCGTCTGCTTCTCACCGCATCGATCCGTCCGCATCGCCGGGCTTCCGGCTCTTCGGCTTCGGCAAGAAGAAGGATGGCGAGGCGGCTGCCGGCGCTAAAAAAGCCGCTGCCCCGGCTTCGACCTATGTTCCCGGCAAGGGCCTGGTCGAGGAAGAGGTGATCGAAGGCGAGGAGTTTGAAGCCGCGCCGCACCATCGCCGCCACAAGCCGGAAGTACACGATCTGGACGATTACGAAGAGGAGACGCTTCCCAGCCACCTGCGCACGGGCGAACTGGGCGAGATGCTGCAGGAGGCTCATCTCGATCACCGCATCCAGATGAACTTTGACGAAAAGAATGGCGAGGAGGAAGAGTTCGAAAACGCAGGGGAGGAAGAGGCATCTTCGGCGGGTGCGCGACCCGCGCCCGGCCGCGTGCGCCGCGAACGCGGAGGCCGCGGACAGCGTGGCCGCGGAGTGCAGGGCAGTCGCCGCGGACCATCGCGCCGATCGGCCCAAACCTCCGATCTGCCGATCATTTCCGACCTGCTGAAGTCGGGCCAGGAGATTCTGGTGCAGATCGCCAAGGAACCGATCGCCAAGAAAGGCGCGCGTATCACCAGCCACATCGCGCTGCCCGGACGTTTCCTGGTCTTTATGCCCACCGTGACCCACGTGGGCGTGAGCCGCAAGATCGCCTCCGACGAAGAGCGCCACCGCCTGAAGCGGGTTCTGACGCACGAGCGCGGCGACGCTCCCGGCGGATTCATCGTGAGGACCGCGGCCGAAGGCGCGTCGGAAGAGGAGCTTCGCGCCGATCTGCGCTTCCTCATGAATCTATGGAACGAGATCAAGCAACGCTCGGAATCCTCAAAGTCTCCGGCTCTCATCTACCACGACCTGTCGCTCATCGAGCGCATCCTTCGCGACCAGGTGAGCGCGAACTTCTCCAACATCTGGGTGGATACGGAGGCCGATTACGAGCGCATCGTCCGTTTCCTCAACCGCTTCTCGCCCTCGCTGGTGCGCCGCGTCAAGCTCTATACCAAAGAGACTCCGCTGTTCGAGCACTTCGGCGTCCAGGACGAGATCTCGAAGGCGCTACGCTCGAAGGTGTGGCTCAAATCGGGCGGGTCGATCGTAATCAACCAGACGGAGGCGCTGGTGGCGATCGACATCAACACCGGCAAGTATGTCGGCAAGTCGGCGCGGCTCGAGGACACCATCCTCAAAACCAACCTCGACGCCGTGCCGGAGATCGTGCGCCAGATCCGGTTGCGCGACCTGGGCGGCATCATCGTGATCGACTTCATCGACATGGACGAGCGCAAAAACCGCTTCAAGGTGATGGCCGCGCTGGAAGAGGCGCTCAAGAGCGACCGCGCTCCAACCAAGGTGCTGCAGTTCAACGATTTCGGCCTGGTTGCCATCACGCGCAAGCGTGTGAAGCAGTCGCTGGAGCGGACCCTGAGCGTTCCCTGCCCCACTTGCCAGGCTACCGGCATGGTGAAGAGCCCGTCCACCGTGTGCAACGAGATTTACATCGAGATGCGCAAGATGAGGAAGCACTTCGAAAACGCTGACGTGATGCTGCGCGTGAATCCCGAGACGGTCAAGATTCTCAAGGCGAACGGTGGCAGCTGGCTAACTGACTTCGAAGAGCTGGTCGGCAAGAACGTGCTGGTAAAGAGCGATCCGGCGCTGCACCCGGAGCAGTTCGACATACAAGGCTAGCGGAGTTGGCCAAAGACCGGGGCAAGCGCTCCGGCCCTTGTTGCTTCTGTCTCCTCAGTTCATGTGATGGGCGAAGATTGACTACGATCGCAATCCTGACGATACTTACCGGCGTTGAATCAGAAAGGCAATCATGGAGTGGAAAGACGGATTTACCGGATTATCGATTATTGTTTCTACACTAGTCGTGGTCGTTGGATGGTTTGTTACTCGATTCAATGATCGAGAGCATGAGAAGCTCAAAATTCGTCTAGCCAAGACAGAAGAGATCGCAGAAGCGGTCATTAACCGTAAGCTATCCGCCGATGACCTTATTGGACCTTTGGGAAAGACGAGTGGTGACGAGCATACTGCAGAGCATAAAGAGAATGTCTTGTGGTGGCATAGGGTATTTTTGCTTGTTCAAGTTTATGGAACGAAAGATGTACAAAATGCGCTTAATGAGTATGACGAAGTCTTGAAAAGAGTTGGCACACTGGAGGAACAAGTCTCGGCGTTGAATAAACTCAAAGATCTGCTGGTTAAATCCGTTCGTTCAGACCTTGGATACAAATGAACCATGTGGTCAGTTCGACGGCGTGAACAAGGCCCCGCCTAATGATTTCAGTCGCATGTGAGTGAAGATCGGTTCACCGGATCACATGAATCGGAACTCCGACTTTGAGGTTTCTCCAGGCCTGTTCCGTGGTATAGACCGGCGCCTGGAGCGCGATGGCCAGTGCCAGGCAGGAGCGGTCGCCTAGAGATAGCCCGTACTTCTCAGTCTTTGCGATCAAGCTGCCCGCGATCTTAGCCTGCTCGGTGGTGAAGGGCTTCGCCGTGACAAGCTCAAGAGCGTCTGCCCACGCCTGGTCCGTACCGTACCCATTCTTGACGAGCTTGGATTGCACTTCCGCGAGATTCACCGTGCTGGCAACGGCATTTCCCATGAGTTCGTCCGTCAATTTTTCCTCTCCAGGTTCGTGTTGAACGAGTGCGAGGATGGCGGAGGCATCGAGCACGACCTCATTCATGTTTCGCCGCCTCGCGCCGTTCCGCGCTCAACTCCTCCGATAGGCTAACTCCGGGTGGAATGATCTTGCGGGCCCTCTCCTGAACGCGGCGAATCCGGCTCCGCAGCGTCGAGATCCGCAGTTCGCCGTCTTCCACCCGCAGGTCCAATGTGCCTCCAGGATCCATCCCAAGCGCCTTCCGTATCTGAGCCGGAATCACAACCCGGCCCTTTTCGCTCATGCGCGTCCGCGCCTGTAACTCCATGTGTCCCTCCTGCCTGCAGTGACACTATTATACTTTTGTTCCATATTTTATGCAAGTGGAACTTTTTGATCTCGTCCCACACGAGGTTCACCGGCCCAGGCAACCTCTGGCTGCATTCCGTGTCTAACTCCATGACAGGCACTTCTTCCCCGCAAGTCGAACAAAATCAGTGTTTGAGGTGGTTGCAATGTCATTCCCCCATTGGTTTCAGCCCTTGCGGCGCGCCAGTTTGATTGCGGTTGCGGTTCTGCTCGCGGCCAGCGTTGCGATTGCCCAGCCCGCCCTCGCCCAGGATCAGTCCCGTGCTACCGGCTACTCTTCCAGCCAGGCGGGGCTGAGCGCATCGGGCTTGCAATTGAGCGAGTTTTCGCTGTCCGGTAGCCCTGCTCCCGGTGCCTCTGCATCCGGCGGCGGGTCAGGCGAGGGCCAATACGGTGGTGGTGGTGGCGAGAAGCACAGCTATCTTCACAATTGGGCCTTCGAGGCAGGAGGCGGATTCAATGCCCCCGTCGGCAACGACACCGGCGACGCCGGCGACCCCGTCCCAGTCATCACATGGGGCGGCAATTTCACCGTCGGCGCTGGCCTCCGCTTCTCCAATCGGATCTCCGCGCTGCTGGAGTATCAGTTCATGGGTGATAAGCTGCCTGGCGCGTTCATCGCGGAATACGCAGCCGACGATGTCACGGCCGGTAACGCCCACATCAACTCGATTACCGGCTCTCCCGTCATCGACCTCTTTCCCAAGAAGTCAAACGGCGTCTACCTGGTTGGCGGCTTCGGTTACTACCATAAGTCGACCAACCTCCAAACACCCGAACTCGTGCTTAGCTATTTCGGAGAATACTACGAGAATGTCACCGTCGCTTCTTTCACCTCCAACCAATGGGGCGGCAACGCCGGTTTAGGCATTTACCATCGCCTGGGCGGCGGAATGTATGGCAGCGACAGCGGCCATACCGAGATTTTCGCCGAGGCGCGCTACACGTTTATTCACACGCCCGCCGTCACTCAAACCAACGGCCTCGGGACCACCGAGTTGATCCCTGTCACGCTCGGCGTGCGGTTCTAAGCGCAGGTTACCCTGTAAGGTTCTTTGGCCGACCCTGCCGCGAAAATCATCATCGTGGAGGGATCGGTCGCGCAGCTTCACCACAGCTTGCGTTCTTGTTCCGCCGGTGTTCCCACTTCCCCGCGCTCGATCCGCTCCAGAAACGCCCGCGCCAGCTTGCGCTCGCCGGGATGGCTCTCTCCGTGAATCGTGCACAGGTCAAGGAACTCGTCGCAGAGCGCGTTCCGCTCTCCCTGCCGGGCAAGAACGTTCTGCAGCGCAACCGCCAGCTCGCGCAGCCGCGCAGCCTCGGGCCAGCCGCCTTCTTCACCGTCCTCGCTTACGTATTCCGAGAATAATCCGCGCCGGCCTCGCGCGCACTCGTCCAGGCAGACCAGCAGTTGTTCGCTGAAGGCGCGGTTCAGCGCCTCGAGTTGTACGGGCTCCATGGCGTCGCGCGGGTCCATATCGCCTCTTACTTCGCCCGCATCGCCGCTTCGATCTCATCCGGGGTATGCGGCAGCGCGGCATCGAGATCGATCAGCTTTCCATCGGCGCCGACCAGGAAGTCGCATTCAATGCGCACCCCCAGGTTCTCCTCGGGAATGTAGATGCCCGGCTCGATGGTGAAGACCATTCCCGGCTTGAGCACCACAGGGTAGTTAGCGAGATCGTGCACATCGATGCCCATCATGTGCCCCAATCCGTGCAACCAATACTGCCCCAGCGGCTGGCCGTGCAGGTCTTTTCCGTGCGTGTCGATGTAGTTGTAGGCGACGGTGTCGAGCGAATTCTGGTCCTGCCGGTCGCGGTCGTTGATCGTCGATTTGCCCGCGACAAAGGCATTGATGGCTGCCTGCTGCGCGCCCAGCACGACGTTGTAGATTTCGCGCTGCCGAGGGGTGAAATGCCCGTTCACAGGAACGGTGCGGGTGATGTCGGCCGCGTACATGGAGTACTCGCAGGCCGCATCGACGAGGAGAATGTCGCCGTCCTGCATGGTGCGGTCGTTGGCCGAATAGTGCAGGATGGTCGAATTGACGCCCGAGCCTACGATGGGCGAATAGCTGGGCCGCTCGCACCCGTTCTCCATCCACACGGCGGTCATGGCTCCGGCGATGGCGCGCTCCGTCATGCCCGGCTTCACCCACCACTTCATCATCACGCGCTGCGCCAATACCGACGCCGCCGACGCCTTCTTGATGAGTTCGATCTCTCCCTCGTCCTTGATCTGGCGCAGCGGCATGGTCAGGCTGGTCACGTCGTGCGCCTGCGGAACGGTTGATGTTCCCAGCGTGACGGCGGTAAAGTTCAGCAGCGCGGTGGCCGCGGCCGAATCCGGTTGCGTCCACACATTGCGGATGAGCGGCCGGTCGGCGGCCACCATCCGGCCCAGCTCCGCCGGCAGCTCGGTCATCGGCTCCACATTATCAACGCCCGCGGCTTGCTCCACTCCCGGCGTGGCCGCATCCATCTTCACGCCGGTGTACTTTTCCATGCGCAGATTGCGCGCGGGCAGAAACAGAATCTCCTTGTAGGTGCGCGGCGTGGCTGCCTGCGGCGCGTCGCCTACGATCATGAGCGCCGCGCCCGGCTCGTTCCAGCCGGTCAGGTAATAGAAATCCGAGTCCTGCCGGTAGGGCATGAAGTCCAGTTGCGACTCTTCGGCGGCGAAGAGCACCGCTACGCCGCCTTGCAGCGAATTGGCGAGCGCTACGCGCCGCGCGTGGTAAACGCCGGCCGGCTGTTTTTCGAGTGCGTGGAGCGGGAGCAGTCCTGAAGCGAGAACGATGAGAACTGGGGCAGAAACGCGAAGCCACTTCATTCGGCTATTGTCGCGCCTTGTTCGGCGAGGCGCAAAGGAAATCCTGGAGCGAACTACATCGCAAGTGAGCCGATCCAGTGGCGGTCGCCCAGCCGTGTGGGCGCGCTCAAACGGCGCCCGGTGAACTGCTGCCGTCATCCCCGGTTGGGCCGGTTGGAAAAGCACAGTCCGGCTCGCACTCAGCAACAGCGACGGCTCGCGGTCGATCTTCCAGGCCACGGACGGGTTGAATTTTCCGGCATTTCGACGTATCCTAAAGCTGCAAACGCGTTTGTCCGTCAGGTTTTGTCCGTGTTCGCACCGGCTGGCGGAGAGATGAGTGGGCTTACAGCCCACTTTTTATTTGGAGCGAACCGCAGGCCAGCTCACACCGGGCCGAATGAGTATTAACCCATTGGAAATCAGCCTTCTGCGGGCGGCGTAGGAGTGGGTTCCCCGCAAGGGATGCTGGCTGGATGGGCGCGAAGGGACGATGGCGGTCAATCTGGACGATATCCGGAGGGCGGCGGAAAGGGTGGCTGCTTCGCACGGGCTCGATGTGGTCGATATCGAGCTCGCCGGCACGGCGAAAGATCGCACGTTACGCGTGAGCCTCGAAAAAAACGCCGAGGGCCGGGCGCAACTGAAAGCGGCGGCTGCGGCCCACGCAGAGGGCTTGCCGGAGAGGCTTTTGGAAGGTTCGCTCGCGGTGGAGCAGCTTTCCGGCGTGACGCACGAGGATTGCGCGGCGTTCAGCCGCGATTTTGGGGTTTTGCTCGACGTGGAGGATCTGGTTCCCGGCGCGGCGTACACGCTGGAGGCCAGTTCGCCGGGGTTGGATCGGAAACTTACCCGGCCGGAGGATTTTGAACGGTTTGTGGGCTGCCTGGTGAAGGTGCGGACCTTCGAGCCGGTCCGCAACAACCGGCACTGGCAGGGAAGATTGATTGCGGGACAGAAACGCGCATCTCAATCGGGGACGATCGTTATCGACCTGGCGGCTGTGAAGCAAAACAGCAAGAGCCGCAAGGCAGGCGTGGAAACGGTAGAGATCGCCCTCGGCAATATCGAGAAGGCGAATCTGGCGCCGGAGATCTGAAAGGCGAGCTTCTAGCCACTAGCTGCCAGCTTTTCCGCGATTGGAACGACGGTGTTGGTTCACTAACGAAGTGGCTAGGAGCTAGAGGCTAGTAGCTAGAAGCTGGCTTTTAGCGAGATTCAACAGCGCCGGCGGGGAGCTATCGCTCCGTCGGGCACAGAAGAGAGCAGTCAGAGTATGGCTACCAACGTTTTGTATCAAAGTATCGAGCTCCTGAGCCAGGAGAAGGGCATCGACCCCGCCATTGTTGTCGGCGCCGTCGAGGAAGCCATCGCCCTGGCCACGCGCAAGTTCTACAAGACCCAGGAAAACATGCGCGGAGAGCTGAACAAGGAGACCGGCGAGATTACGGCCTACATTTACAAGACGGTGGTCGCCGACGAGGATCAGATCGAGGATCCCGTAAATCAGATCACGCTTGCGGAGGCCAACGAATTGGCTCCCGGCGTGGAAGTGGGCAGCGAGATCCGCATCTATCGCGACACCAGCCCGCTGGGGCGCATCGCCGCGCAGCTGGCCAAGCAAATCATCTTCCAGAAGGTGCGCGAGGCCGAGCGCGACACGATCTTCCAGGAATATGCGCACCGCGAAAAAGAGGTCCTGAATGCGACCGTCAAGCGCCTCGAGGGCCAGGACGTCATCTTCGACCTGGGCAAGGCCGAGGCCCGCTGCCCCAAGCGCGAGCAGTCGCGTCTGGAGCAGTTCAGCGTGGGCGAGCGTGTGCGCGTGGTGCTGATCAAAGTGGACCGCGCAGCCAAGGGTCCGCAGGTGATCGTGAGCCGCGCCGCGCCGGAGCTGGTGTCGAACCTTTTCCAGTCGGAAGTTCCCGAGATTTACGACAACACGGTGGTCATCCGCGCCATTGCGCGCGAGGCCGGCGAGCGGACGAAAATCGCGGTTCAGTCCCGCGACAAGGATGTGGACCCCGTGGGCGCATGCGTGGGCATGAAGGGCATGCGCGTGCAGTCGATCATCCGCGAACTGCGCGGCGAAAAGATCGACATCATCGAATTCAGCGATGAGATCACCACCTTCGCCGAGAAGGCCCTGCAGCCGGCCAAGGTCAGCCGCGTTTCCATCACGGACCTGACCGAAAAGCAGCTCGAAGTGATCGTTGACGACACGCAGCTTTCGCTGGCCATCGGCAAGAAGGGCCAGAATGTGCGCCTTGCGGCCAAACTGCTGGGCTGGAAGATCGACATCAAGAGCGAAGAGGAGAAGCGCCAGGAGGTCGAGCAGCAGATGCAGGCCCTTGCCGGCGCTCCCACCACGCCCATCGAGCAGGTGAGCGAGCTGGGCGATGGAATCATTCAGAAGCTGATTACAGCGGGCGTCACCACAGTAGAAGCGCTCGCCGATATGACGCCGGAACAGCTCGAGGAAATTCCGGGCATCGGCGAAAAGACCCTGGAGAAGATCAGCGTAGCCGTGCGCAACTATTTCAGCCGCTTTGAAGAGGCTGAGGCGGCGCAGGCGGCTGAAAGCGGCGAGCAGGCGGCCGAAGAAACTCAGGCCGCCGCGGAAGTTGCAACGCCCGAATCTGCTGTGGATACGACAGAAGCAGAGCAAGAAAATTCCGCCGAGGTTTTGGAGGAAGCGGAGAGCGTGCGCTCAGCCAGGGCGGAGACAGACGAACTTGCCGCCTCCGATGCAGCCACGGAATCTCTCGCAGAAGATCAAGCGGAAGCAGACAGCCGCACCTCCGCCGAGCTGGCAGTAGAGAATGCCCCGGCAGCGGACTCGGAAGAGAACGGCGCAAGCAACGATGAGCACGACGAAGCGGCCAAAGAGGACGGCGCGTGAGATGCGCCGCGTCCTCCCAAGCCAAACGCACGATAACGCAACGGTTAAGAACGGCCAGTGCCATGAGGCAGCTATGAGCGGCTAAAGGGCTTTTTGGCGGCACGAATTGAAAAGAGGCGGATGAGCAAGGTTCGTATCAACGATCTCGCGAAAGAGCTGGAAGTCAAGTCTCGCGCGATTCTCGATCTTCTTCCTGAACTCGGCATTGCGGGAGGCAAGACGCACTCCAGTTCGCTGGAATCGGACGAGGCGGATAAGGTTCGCGCACACTTTGTGCAGGAAGCGCGGCAAGCCCCGCATTCAGGCGTTGCGCACGCGCGCCACGCCGCTGAAGCCGTCGCCCCCAAGATCGATCTCTCGCACATCTCCAAGCCGGGAGATGTGCTGAAGGCCGTACTGGCCAAGAAAAAGGAAGAGGAAGAAGAGGCGCGCCACGCTCGCTTGCCCATCAAGCCGGCGGCTGCTCCGCCAGCCGAGCCTGCTGCGCCCGCTCCGCGTCCGGCCAAAGCGCCGGTTGCGGCGAAACCCGCGGCCGCCGCATCCGTTCGCCCGGAGCCGCGCAAAATTGTTCCGCAGCCGCGCTCGGCGCCGCCCATCGTTGCCCCCCCGCCCACACCTCTTCCGGCTATAGCCTCTCATCCTCCTGCGGGTGCTGTCGTCGCCAAGGCGCCTGCAGGTGCTGCAGGCGTCACGCGCCCGGTTGTCGTGGTTGCGCCGCCCCCGGTTGCCGTCGTGGTCAAGCCGCCCGCAGCTTCGCCTGAGCGCGAGGAACAACCCCGCATCGGCGAAAAGCCTCCGGCTGCCAAGGCGCCGGCCGCCGCACCTTCCGCTGCCGTCGGGCAACAGGCGCCTTCCTCCATTCCCGATCTTGCTGCGAGCGCGCCGCACGCAGCTGAAGTCGCTGTTGCCGCAAGCAAAGCGTCCGGTGCGATTCCGGCGATCGCCGCCGCGTCCACAACCGCCCCCGCGCATCTGGGCCCTGTGAACGCGCACCCCGCTCGTGCTCCGCGCCGCATGGTGATGCCGCAAACCGGCCCACGGCCTGTGTACACGGCGTCCATCGTTCCAACAACCGCGCCAGCGGCGGGCGCCGGAATTCAGCGCGGCAAACCGATCTTCGATCGCAGGCCCGCGGCAGGGCAGGCCGGCATGGCGCAACGGATGCCCGGCGGCGCTGCGGCGCCCGGTCAAGTCGCAGGGGGACCGCGCCCCAGGCATCCCACGCGCGCCGGGGCGGGCGGATTCGCGGGGCCCGGAGGCCCCACAGCTCCCGGCGCGCGGCCCGGATTTGGTGCGCGTCCTGGATTCGGAGCACGCCCAGGGTTTGGCGGCGCGCGTCCAGGCCCTGGCGGCGCACCGCCGGCCGGTGAAGCCCCGCGCCCGCAGCGCGCCAGTTCCCGTGGCCGCGGACGAGGCAAGCAACAGTACCCGAAGACCAAAGAAGGCCCGATGAAGGGCTTTGTGCCGCCGCCGCGCTATGGCGGCGCGCAATACAGCACCGAGCCCGTGCCCATCACCCGCGACATCACGGTCACCGAGGGCATCAGCGTGAAGGACCTCGCCGAGAAGCTCGATGTCCGCGCCAAGGACCTGATCGCGACGCTGCTCATGGGCGGCGTGTTTGTCACGGTGAATCAATCGCTCGACGCCGAGATGGTGAAAGATGTGGCTGCGAAGTTCGGCGCCGCCGCCAACGTCATCAGCTACGAAGAGGAGTTGGAGAATCAGGCGATCGAGGAGGTGCTCGATACCGAGAAAACCGACGTGGTGGAAGTGCCGCGCCCGCCGGTGGTGACGGTGATGGGCCACGTGGACCACGGCAAGACCTCGCTGCTCGACGCCATCCGCGAGACGCATGTGGCTGCGGGCGAAGCCGGCGGCATTACGCAGCACATCGGCGCCTACAAAGTGAAATTCACCAAGGAAGGCTCGCCGGCCTCGGGCCGCGAGATCGTCTTCCTCGATACGCCGGGCCACGAAGCCTTCACGCGCATGAGGGCCCGTGGCGCCAAAGTAACCGACATCGTGGTGGTTGTTGTCGCCGCCGACGACGGCGTGATGCCGCAAACTCTGGAGGCCATCGATCACGCCAGGGCCGCCGAAGTTCCTATCATCGTGGCCGTGAACAAGATCGACAAGCCCGAGGCCAATCCCGACCGCGTGAAAAAGCAGTTGGCCGATCGCGGTCTCATTCCCGAGGAATGGGCCGGTGCGGGACAGGAAGGCACGGTGTTTGTCGAGGTCTCCGCAAAGAAGCGGCTCAATCTCGATCTGCTTCTCGAAATGATCTGCCTGGTGAGCGACCTGAAGGCGCCCAAGGCCACGTTCGGACGCAAGGCGCTCGGCAGCGTTCTCGAGGCCAAGCTCGACCGTGGCCGCGGCGCCGTGGCCACCGTCCTTGTGCAGGACGGAACGCTTCACCTGAACGACAGCTACATTGTCGGTAACACGTTCGGCAAGGTGCGCGCCATGTTCGACGATCGCGGACGCGCCCTCGAAGAAGCCGGCCCTTCCACTCCGGTTGAAGTGCTTGGTCTTGAAAGTATGCCCGACGCGGGCGACACCTTCCTCGTGGTTGCTGACCGCGACAAGGCCAAGTCGATCGCCTCGTATCGCAAGATGAAGGAGCGCGACGCGCAATTGGCCAAGAGCTCGCGCGTGTCGCTGGAGGGATTGGCCGAGCAGGTGCGCCAGTCGGGCGTGAAGGACCTGCCGCTGATCATCAAGGGCGACGTGACGGGCTCGGTAGAAGTGCTCGCCGACTCGCTGGCGCGCATGTCCACGGAAAAGGTGCGCGTCAAGGTGCTGCACTCGGGCGTCGGTTCCATCACCGAGAGCGACGTGCTGCTGGCTACGGCATCGAACGCCATCATCATCGGCTTCAACGTCCGCCCGGAGCGCAAGGCCGCCGAGCTCGCCGCACAGGAGAACGTGGAGATCCGCCTGCACTCGATCATCTACGAGCTGCAGGACGAGATTCGCCTGGCCATGTTGGGCCTGCTCGAACCCACATTCAAGGAGAATTACCTGGGCCGCGCCGAAGTCGTCAACGTCTTCCGCATTCCCAAGGTAGGCGCCATCGCCGGCTGCCGCGTGCAGGACGGCGTCATCCGCCGCGATGCCGAGGTGAAGGTGATGCGCGACGGCGTGCAGGTCTTCAAAGGCAAGATCGGCTCGCTCAAGCGATTCAAGGACGACGCCCGCGAAGTCACCAACGGCATGGAGTGCGGCATCGGCATCGCCAACTTCAGCGACGTGAAGGAAGGCGACATCCTGGAAGCCTTCAGCATGGAAAAGCAGGCCTCGGATCTGGGGGCGCTGACGAGCGCAAAGGCGTAGGTCTTTCCCAAAGCCAAGAAAAGATCCGCGGTTCATTCAAACGAGCCGCGGTATTTTCTGTCGCACAATTAGATGCGGCGTCTTCGCTTTCTTGTGCGACTATTCAGCACCTTGTTGATGGCGGTTTCGTACGCGTCCGGCTTGTCGCCCAGCGAGGCAATGATCGGTGACGCATTGATCCCGTATTGACTGATTTTATCGCAAAGCTTCTGTGCACTCGGATCGAGAATCGCGACTCGAAGCTTTTCATTCGAGATGGCTGCGGCTCGAAAACGCACTAACACATCGTAGTCGCGGAAGGAGTAGCCGATTACGAGACAAAACTCCGCATGCGATAAGCATTTCCCTAAGTAGTCATAACATGTGAAATACGGCTCCAAGATCGCAACCTTCTTCGTCGCGGGGTAAATCATCGCATTCTGGAAACCATCCTCTGCCTCAGTCGCATGGATAGAAACCGACTTGACCAGCCTTCCGGAGTCCGAAATCCAGTTGGTCGATCCGTGAATCTTGAAGAGCACCGTCGTCGGTTCCGCAGTACTCCTAAACGTATCGAAGACATTTCTGTTCCACGAATATTGCTGAAGCAGAGCGTCGTGTTCAAACCCGTCTACGAGTCGCCACCTCTTATTGCGGCACAATGTCTCGATGCTCGGGTCATAGTTTGTCGTGAATACGACCGAACATCCGGGTGCCGTGCGCATACGATCAACGATTCCGTCGAGCAGGCCTATCCTTGCCTGCGGATCCAGATTGCGGTAATGATGATAGACTTCGCGTTTGACCCACTGCAACGCACCATCCGCAAGAGCTGCGAGTTTCGCGACTTCGGAGCTCATTGCCGGAAAGCTGAATGTTTCTCCATCACCTCTCCGGAACGTATGCACATTACCGAAATACCGTTTGCTGGAAATCTCTTCCAGCTGTTCTATGAGAAACTCTAGATCTTGATTTTCGCGACAGATAACACGTATCAGTTCCGCATACGGTTCGTTGGAGGTTTGCTTCATCAAATATTCGACGAACTCTCCCATGAGCATCTTGCCAAGAGGCTTGCTTGCACCAGCGCCAAGGAATAGGAGCCGCGGAGACTCTGCAATCTCATTTTTGATCATGATTGGATCGATCTTATTCAGGAAGGATTTAACAAGTCAATCTTGTGCGGGCGGCTTGGTGCTCCAGGTCTCGATTTTGAAACATGGGAGACCGCAATCCTCAGCTCACCTTCCTCTTCCTACCTGCGCCGGTCACCAGCACAACCGGCTCCTGATCAGGGAATGTGGCAATCAATGTCAGGTTCCCACCCATCGCCGCAACCGTGCGCTGCATCGTTGACAACCGCGGATCCTTGCGCCGCTCCAGCCGAGAAATCTGCATCTGCCCGATTCCAAGCGCCTCGGCCATCTTCGCCTGGCTGATCTTGCGTCCCCTCCGAATCTCGCCCAAGGTCATACGGCGAGCAACCTTCTCCAGCAGTTCGTTGCTCCGCGCCTCGATCGCTGCCCGCCTTTGCTTGGGTAACGAGGCTATTACGTCGGCAACTGCAATCATTCCCCGCATATTTGCCCTCCGTTCCTCTATTGTTCGTCGAGATGTTCCTGGTATCGCTTATCCGCCTTATTGATAAGCCGCGTATAGAACTTCTTTTCGCTTACTCCCGATTTGTCACCGGCCACGAGCAGGATTGCCGCTCGCTTCGGATCGAACGCGAATGCAACGCGCCATACTCCTCCATCCGCTTTGAACCGCAGTTCCTTCATGTTTGCAAAGGCCGAGCCTTTGAGTGTGTCGACCTCCGGCCGGCCCAGCTCAGGCCCGTATACACGAAGCGGAGTGAGCGATGCGAGAAGCTCATCCTGCACAGCTTGCGATAACTCATCGAATTCGACCTTGAATTTTGGATGGAAAAATGCTTTCCAGATCACTTCGTCATTATGCTCTATAAGGCATAGTGTGTCCAATGGGGAATTGGTCGCGACAGGCTAGTGTCCTGTCCCTAAGATAATTATCATAATTATCGAGTTCTCAGGCATCGGATAAAGTGGGAGGAAGTCCGATGCGCAAAGGCCGTCCACTGGCTCCGTTATGCATTTCCGGCGAG
>JBEKNY010000007.1:0-131064 GCA_049522315.1 Occallatibacter sp. | reverse complement strand
CTGGCGGTTCCGACAACCTCGATCACCTACCACAGCGGAAGCGGCTGGCTCACTGTGACCGAACAGGGCAGCTCGGCCCCCTATACATTGGTCACCCAGCCGACTACCGGGAGCCTCGCTGCCGGGACCTACACCGCCACGGTTAGCGTCGCGAGTTCGGGAGCGACCAACACGCCGCAGACCTATACGGTCTCGTTTACCCTGACGTCGGGATCGGTGTGCACCCAGACCTCTACCAATGGCACCTGCCCATATAGCGGGGCGTACGACGTCCCGCAGGAAATCACCGAAAGCAACGGTTACAATACCTACGTGACGCAAGACGTGTGGAATCCCCCCTCGGGCTCCTGGAGTCAGACGCTGTACTCGACCAACCCCGGGGACTGGTACGTGTCGGTCAACTTCCCGACGGACAGCTCAGGGGCTATCCACTCTTATCCGGATACGAATCAGCTGTACAATGGCGAGACTGTGGGTAGCTTCAGCGCCCTCTACTCGTCGTTCTCCGAGAGCGCACCCTCAAGCGCCCCTACCGTAGGAGACTACGGCTACGACATATGGAGCAATACCGGTTTGGAAGTCATGATCCAGCACCAGGTCGCAGGTGAGGGACCGTGCCAGAACTGGATGACGTTGCTGGCCAGTAATGTTCAATTCGGCGGGACGAACGGCGTCCCGGTGAAAACTTGGAACTTATGCAAAAACGGCAGTTCTAGCACTGCGGAGCTCGTTTGGGAGCCAACCAATAGCGGCGGCGCCTACTTTGGCTTCAGTTCCGGGAGCGTGGACATCAAGGCCATGATCCAGTACCTGATCAACAATGGCATCGAGTGGTCGTCGTCAACCGGGTTGGGCGCGATTGATTACGGCTTCGAAATCTGCAGCACGGGCGGGACTAACCAGACATTTGCGGTGAACAGCTTTACGCTTACTAATAATTAGTAGACGTGAAGGAGAGCGGGAGAAGCGAATCGTCGCTTGTCCCGCTCTCACTTCCCAGGTCTCTGACTGTATGATTTCGTACTTTAGTGTTTTTGCTTTCCCACCCTTTCGCCAGGGAAAAGGCGAAAGGATGGGGCACGGAACTGGTACAAGATCAAGCGGTCAGAGAACCAGGTCTCTGACAACCTGAATTTGTTACTGGTAGCTATCCGCTTGACTCAGGTGACCGCAACATCTCGTGCAGATTGTTGCGAACCGACCCCAACATATTGGGCGGACCTGAATGAAGCGGGTAACTACCTTGTTCCTTTTGTAGCCGAACTTCCGGCGTGCCTTTTAGCGTGTGAACTTCCAGTTGATGACGACGCGATCGCGATTCATTTTCCGGTTCCATGCTTGCGCTTCGCGGCTCAGATCCCGGAGCGATGGAATCCTGCGGAGCCCTATAGCGGGTCTCCTGCAGGTGGTGACCAAGGCACAATCGCTAAGTGGCTTTTTCATCAAGAAAAAGCCACCTTGAACTCTGTCCGAAATGGCTCATAGCTGCAGGAGAACCGCCGTAGGCACTCACGGCTGAACAGGCCGATCTCGATCTCGGCTTGGTTCAACCAGCTACCATGTTTGAGTGTGTAATGTACCGTAAACCGGTCCCACAACAGGCCGCCGATCTTTTCTCCGTATCGATTCACCAACGCCTTACGACGGTGTGAACTCAGATCGTCCATCGCCAGATGAATGGTGTCGGCCTCCGGATAAGCGGCGATGACAAATCTGCTCGACTTGGCAATGTTGCTTTGCGCGTGCTTACGGCGTTTTCACAATTACTGTGAAGGTTCTGACATCGTGCAGGGTGGCGTTTTCTTGGGGAAAACGCCACTTGACCGCATTTGCTTCGGCCTACATCAATTGTGAAAACGCTATAGGCGCAATGGCATTGGGAATTCTGGCTGCTTTCGGCGTTCTGCGCGCCTGCTTCGCTTTGGTGCGCCCGAAGCGCCGCCACGCCGCAGTGAAGCCTCAGCCTGAGGTCGCGCGTATCTCCTAGCCGGTACTGGCTGGGTCCTCGCGAGGGCGCGATTTGAGCTGCGCCGAAACGGCAGCTAGAAAACTGCCGGCGCTATTGCCTTTCCATCAATACGGTAGGCCGAAGCCGGCCAGCCCGCCCCTATTGCGGGTTCAGCTGTTGTTGCATCATCTGCAGTTGCATCAGCAGCTGCTGCTGCCGGCGATCCTGCGGATCCTGATGAACCTGGCCCCGCGACCCCGCGGGCAAGCCTTGGGGCGGAGGCTCCGGCTGCTGCGCTTCCTGCCCGGCCTCGGTATCCTGGTCCTCGGTCGTACTCGGGTTGTTCACTTTTCCCGGCTGCGAGCTTGCGGCGGTGCGGGCAGTGAGAATGATCTGCCGTGGAGTGCCCTGCCCCAGCTCCCCGACCAGGAGCACGTTGTACCCGGATCCGTCGAGCAATTGGCAAATCACATCGCGCGCCGGCCCAGGCCCATAGACCCCAAAAATGCGCTCATCCGTGTTCGACCCTTCCAGAGTGGCGCCGGTTTGGGTCGCAATCGCCTTGAGAATCTGCGTCAGGCTGGAGTTTACCGCGACGACGCGCAAACCCTGACTGTCCCAGGTCACGGTGGCATCGGATGGCTGATCGTTGGCTGGCCAGTCCGGCGCGTGCGGCGCGACGGACGGCGAGGAAACTGCCGGCGCCGGTCGGGCGGCAGACGGCGGCGCCGCCAAACTCGCTTGAGGCGAAACTACCGGTTTTCCTTGGCTTCGAGCCGAAGGCGCCGACCCGGGTCCCTGCGCGCCAAGCCTCGTCCCGCCGAAAAGCGCTGCGGCTAGAACGAAAGCAACCGCGACCCCAGCCAGCGCGCCGATCCTTCGGCGGCCGTACGAAGGCGATGGACACAACGGCGCCCTGCGCTTTGATTCCTCTTTTTGCTCGCGGCCCATTCGCATGGGTGGGACTCCTGGCGCCGGCTGCCCATACGGGTACAACCTGCTCCGGACTGCCGTGGGCAGAAACCTGCGCCCCGGCCACTCCAATAGACTAGCAAAGGTAGTGGAACGCTCGAAAGCAGATTCATTGGCCGGAATGTACCTCGGAACGCGATTCCGGTGGATGGCATTGCTCGCGGCATTTGCTGCCGCGCCCGTGGCGGGCCGCGCGGCGAGCAGTACGACGCAGGCTGAGTTAGGTATCGAGTTGTGAAGTTTCAACAGGTTGTTGTCCATTCGGTCGAGAACTGGGAAGCTGATGTTGCGGAGCAAAAGCTGACCCAGGGGACCGAATGGACTATCGCCATCATGCTCGACTGACGATTTACAGTCGAGAGCAACTTGCCAAAACTGTTGTGGAAGGCCGGCTGGGCCTGCGCGAGGCGGCAGCCGCCGGAGTTGTGGGAAAGCTGGAAATGCCGTCGGCGTTTTCAAAGTGGGCGGAGCCCACGTCTTTTCCATAGCGCATTTCCCGGGCAAATTCTGCAGGCATCCGATAATTCAAACTGCTGTGTGGCCGTTGTTCGTTATAGTCGCGGCGCCCAGATGCGATCTTTCTTCTGGCGTCAAACAGGTTCCGAAACCAGCTGAGACCCGCAAACACTCCTCGTGCAGCCGTACATGGAAACTCTCCACATGCGCGTTTTGCGCCGGTCTGCCACTTCTTCAGGTGAGATTGCCCGGGGAACGGAAGTCGGTCAAAGGGCGCAACGTACAAATTACGTACAAAATTGCGCGTCCGTTTTTCCTTGGAAGATAAGCTACTGAAAAATAGGTAACTTAGAATTGGTGGAGGCGGCGGGAGTCGAACCCGCGTCCGAAATCGCTGTCAGCCGGGAGAGTCCATGCTGTGTCCGGTTCGATTGGGTTCGCTCCGCGACGCTTAAGAACGGACAAGATGCGCCGGAAACTAGTCCGATTGATCTCGCCTCAGCCGCCCGGACCGAGCCGCTTCAGCCAGCCCACTGAATGACGTCCGCTCACAGCCCGCAGGCGAAGCCGTGGAAGACGGCTGCTTATTTAATTAAGCAGCAAGTGCCAGTTCTTGGTTGGCAACTTTAGTTTTGCAGGCGATTCCGGGTGCCCACCCCCCGACATGTCTCCCATGCCGCAATCGATCCCGTCGAAACCGTGACGCCCCCACTTCTGCGTACATCTCTTTGATGACCAAAGAGTGCAACGGGTGCGAGCGCGGAGCCGAATGGCTCGTGCTGCATCGTTCTATTTTACGCTGAATTGAAATTTGATGCGGCAGACAGTCCGCAATGACACAGTGCGAAAGCCCCATCGTTTGTTCTGTGCGTTTTTGGCGCGAGTACACTCGCGCCCCGATCCAAACAGTTTGCCCGATGCGTTCTATTCCTTTTGCAGGTCGATGGATTCGTATTCGTGGCGGGCGATGCCGGCGCGTATCTGCGCGGGGGTCCAGCCGGCCTTGGTCTTCAAGTAGGCGTAGAAGCCTTCCGCAGCGCAGACGTCGCACTGGGTGGAATGCGTGTTTTCGTAGCAACTGTGCAGGCTGGTGTGGCCCAGGGCGCGGTCGCAGCGGCAGTTACACGGCAATTGATAAATGACGCCGGGAATCTGTGCCGCGAGCTGATAGGCGCGCACCTGCCAGTGGTAGCGGAAGTTGGGGCCCGTCAACTGCGCTCCGTGGAGGATCGGCGGAATGGCATGGATATTGAGGGGCGCCGAAGAGTGATAGGCAGGAACGTCGTCGGCCGGGTTGGACCACTGCGCATAGCTGGCAGCGGTGAGCGCGAAGACAGCCAGAGTCCAGACCCAGCGGCTTTTGAAGAAACGCTTCATGACAAGCCTCAAGTTCTATCGTACGACAAACTCCGAAATCCTTTGAACCAGGAAAGTTCTTCCGGCCTTCCCGGGTTCACGATGCGATTTTTCACGCGAAAACTGCCGGATCCAGCGACAAATTCGCAAAAATTACGACTTTTCGCGACGAAAATCGCCGCGGTTTTTGTAGGCTTTTGTTGATTCCAAATGAGTTGATATGCAAAATGCGCCAAAAAGAGGGGGAGGGGGTAGGGGGTGACGACAGTGGACGGTGAACAGCCAGTAGCCGGTAGCCAATAGCCAGTAGTCGGTAGCCAGTAGCCAGTAGCCGGTGAGGGAGATCTGGTTGAACGCTTATGAAATGAGTATGCGCCGAACAGGGAAAATGATAAGCAAACTTAGGGACGTAGGGGGCAGAAAAACAACGATTTAACGCGTGGCGGTCAAGGTGATTTTGAGGTCAGGGGGCTTGACAACAGCAGGGACCAAGGGAACGAGGGAACATGGGAGCGAGGAGGGATCTGTACCCATAAAAAAAAACGGCACGAACTTTTAGCTGTTCGTGCCGGGAGGCCAGTGACGCAAACCACTCCCGGTTTGGAGGAGTGTGTCTTTCACCTCCACAACCGGAATAAATACACGATAGCATAGATTCGGAAAAATGCAAATACAAAATCCAAAATCTTTCTATCGATAAAAAAATCATCCTTTCGATGGAGAATGCGTCAAAGACAGGCCGAATTGAGGCTCCGAAAGCGGAGATTCCGCGCGGCCGGAAACTGGATTTTGGCCGCGTGGCGCTCGTGCCGATCGAATATAAACTATTTAGAATAAGTTCCTTATGTTTTTCGCGAAGGTCCGGACTACTCGGTGAGTAGCGAAGGCGAAATCAGGTGCAGCTCTCTGCCCTGGCCGGGTTTCGTAGAGGTCTGCGCCCTGCGGCAAGGTGGAAATCGCATCCCTCCGTACCACGAAGTGGGAAAAAGCTCGAAAATCCAGGATTTTGGAGCCAATTTGAGGGGGACGAAACGGGGTGATGTCTGAAAAGTGCGTTGAAACGGAACGTCGGAGTAGGCTTCGCCTCTAGGCTCGGCTAAGAGCAGCCGCGGCGGAGCGACCCGACTTTTATCCGGCCAGCGTCTGTGCCTGTCCGGCCAGGGCAAAATCCTTCTCTGTCAGGCCGCCGGCCGAGTGGGTGACGAGCGAGAGACGGACGTGGTTGTAGCGGATGTCGATGTCAGGATGGTGACCGGCTTCCTCGGCAAGCTCGCCGACGCGATTGACGAAGTGGAGAGCGGCGCGGAAGTCCTCGAACTGGAAGGTTCGGACGAGCTCTCCGGATTCGATTTGCCAGCCGGGCAAATGGCTAAGCAGCGCCTGGGCTGCCTGAGGGGAAATGGCAGGCATAGGATTCGCTCCTCAATGAGGGGATTTTACCTGAACCATTCCAATGACTGCGAACTCGATCTGTCTGGGCAAATCGCGAGCGGCGAAAAGCAATCGCAGGTTTTTCGACTCCGTCCGCGCGGCGGACTCCGCTCAAGACGACAGATTGATTTTGCGATGACAGATTTATTTTGTGCTGAGTTTACGGGACGCGACTTCAGGAGGCGACGTCGTCTCTGGCCACCTCGAAGGCGGAGAAGCGCACGTGCTGGCCGCTGATCTCGGAACGCAGCTCCTGCCAGAGCTCATTGGGGATTTTCAAGAAGACCTCGACCACTGCAGGGTCGAATTGCGTTCCCGAGCAGCGCAGGATCTCTTCGCGGGCGGCATCGAAGCCACGCGCTTTGCGATAGGGACGGTCGCTGGTGATGGCGTCGAGGGCGTCGGCGACGGCGAAGATGCGCGCGCCGATGGGGATCTCGCGCCCGGCGAGGTGGTTCGGGTATCCGTTTCCGTCGTAGTACTCCTGATGGCAGAAGACGATTTCGGCCGCGCCGGCGAGGAAGGGGATTTTTCGGAGCATGTTGTAGCCGCGCGCGCAGTGCTCGCGCATCATTTCCTGCTCCTCCGGGGTCAATTTGCCGGGTTTACGCAGAATCTCGTCGGGTATGGCCATTTTGCCGATGTCGTGCAGGAAAGCGCCGCGCGCGATGACCTTGATTTCCTCGGGCGGAATGCCCATGGCGCGCGCCAGCGCGATGGCGTAGGCCGTGACGCGCTTGGAATGGCCCTCGGTTTCGGAGTCTTTCAGGTCGAGGGCGTCACCCAGCGCTTCGAGAGTGACGTCGTAAGAGTGTTCGAGATTCTCCATGGCATGGCGCAGCATCTCCGTGCGGGCGCGCACCATCTCTTCGAGGCCCTGGTGGTAATTTTGTGTCTCTTCGAGCGCCAGGCGATGGTTAAGCGCTCTCTCGACCGTGCCTATCAACTGATCGCGATCGAAGGGCTTGAGGAGGTAGTCGTAGGCTCCGCGGCGCATGGAATCGATGGCCACACCGATGTCGTGAACCGCGGTGACCATGACGACGGGAAGGTTGGGTTGCAAAGCGTGAATGCGTTCCAGCAGGGCGATGCCGTTTACGTCCTGCATCACAATGTCGGTAAGCACCAGGTTGAAGGTGTTCATCTCCAGCGCTGCGAGCGCCGCACGCCCATCGGCGGCTTGTTCCACCGTATATCCCTGGCGTTCGAGAGCGGCGGTTATCATGGTACGCACCGGCGGTTCGTCATCGACAACGAGAACGCGCGCCGGTTTTGGCGCGCGCACGGCGCTTTCCTTCCGCGGATTGGCTGCGGGATCCGATGTTTTCGCGTCTGCCAGATTCCATGCCAAGAGGCGGCCTCCGTTCCCATTGCGTATCCGCGCGGAGTCCTCGACGAGGAGCGATTTCTGCGCTCCCACCCGGCCGCGTACTTCTTTCTGTTCAAACAATGAAAGCGCCCTCGCGGCAGTAGTTTCGAGTGACAGGCTTTTCCGCCGACCTTTTCCTATTACGCGCCAGGCACTCGTTGAGTTCCGATCCATGCTTCTGTTCCGCGCAACAGATTCAGCACCGGCTCTGCCGGTTTCATGCTTCTATCGGTTACGCTGCTGCCCAGGCAAAAAAGGTCACAAGACGAACATGATGCAGACCGATTCCCCGCACCGCCGCAAAACCAGGGGAGCGCCAGGCAGGATCCTCTTAGGAGAGAGTAGCATTCCGGCTACCCCCCCTCAATCACCCGAATGTTGCATCGGGGCAAGGTGAATCCGCAGCGTTACTTCCTCCTCGGCAGGCAAGAGCGACGGCAGGGTTGTGCCGGGCCACCTCAGCGCGGGCGATGGCGAAGCCGGGGTGTGGAAATCGGGGGGAATCCGGTTGTGGAAAACCGGGGAAGCGAGTGCGGCGGGAGGAACCTTCAGGATTTCTTCGTCTCACGCCGCGCTCGCCGCGCCGCGGCCCAGCCTGCTTTGGCGATCTGACGGCTGCGGCTCACGGCCAGGGCATCGGCGGGCACGTCTTTGGTGATGCAAGAGCCGGCGCCGATATAGGCGCCGTCGCCGACGCTTATGGGAGCGACGAGGCTGGTATCGCTTCCGACAAAGACGCCTTTGCCGATTCGCGTGCGGTGTTTGTTCACGCCATCGTAGTTGCAGGTGATGGTCCCGGCTCCGATGTTGGTTCCTTCCCCGATTTCCGCGTCGCCCAGGTAGGTGAGATGGTTGGCCTTTGCGCCCTTGCCCAGGCGGACCTTTTTCAATTCCACGAAGTTGCCGACATGGGCGTTCTCGCCAACTTCGTTTCCAGGCCGCAAGTGCGCGAACGGCCCGAGGCGCGCGCCGTCCGCGATAGTGGAATCTTCCAGGACGCAGCTCTGAAGGATTTGAACGCCGTCTCCCAAGGTGCAGTTCTCAATCACCGAGAAGGAACGGATGCGGCAGCCGCCGCCGATCCGCGTGCGGCCCAACAACTGCGCAAAGGGCTCGATAACAGTATTTGGCGCGACTTCCACTTCCGGATCGATGACGCAGGTTTCGGGGCGGTAGATGGTGACTCCGGCGGCCATGAGGCGCGCCGCCGCGGCCTGCTGGCGAGCCGTAAGCTGTGACGCTGTTTCGGCAGCAGGTGTGGCGACCGGCGCCGCTTTCACTGTCAGTTCTTTTTTCTTACCCATCCCATGCTCTCCCAGGGGCGGTTGCACAAATGCTCTTGAACGATGCGAAGCAGATGCCTCAGGGCTAAAGCCCGTACGCTTCAAAGACACATTTGCGCAACCCGTTCCAGCTACTGCGCCGCCCGCTTCCGGTTCAGGCAGGAATGCCGCTTCCGGTCCGCGGGCAGCGTTATTTTTCTGCCGCGCCGCCTGGGGCCGGCGGGCCCGCGGGGCGCGGAATCGTAATGTCGATGGGCTGGGGCGAGCCCATATTGAGCGCGTCCAGCCCCGGCTTGATCTCCGGCCCGTTGCCCACCACCAACACGGCGAGTTGGCCGGGATGAATGTACTTTTTTGCTACTGCTGTCAGGTCGGCCAGCGTTACTTTTTCGAGTTTCGCGCGGTAGGTTTCAAGATAATCCGCCGGATAACCGTAGAACTCGAGCTTTTCGCGCTCGGCCAGGACCTTGCCCCTGGTGTCGTAGTGGAAGAGGAAGGAGTTGAGGATGTCGTCCTTGGCGCGCCTGAGCTCCTCCTCAGTGAAGGGCTTGGTGTTGAGTCCGGCGATTTCGGCAAGGGCTGCATTGGTGGCGTCGACCGTGGATACGCTTTTGGTGAGCACTTCAACGCGGAAGTTGCCGGGGTGGTCGTAGGTGAAGCCGAAGCCGCCGCCTACGGCATAAGCGAGCGCTCGCTTGGTGCGAACCTCTATAAAGAGCCGGCTGCCGAAGCCGCCGCCGAGGATCTCGTTCAAGACCGCAAGCGCGGGCACATCGGGATTGTGGCGGTCAACGCCCAGCCCCACGATCTGCACGTTGGATTGATTCACATCCTCTTTGCCGATGAAGTAGAGGCCGGGCGTGGGGCCGGAGAAGGTGTCGTGGCGAGGGGACTCCGGCGTGACGGGCGGCAGACCTTCAAAGGCCGCGCGCACTTTGGCCTCCATGGCCACGGGATCGAAATCGCCGCTGATTCCGACGATGAGCGGGCCCTTCAGGGTGCGGTCGTGCCAGGCCTGCAGATCGGCAAGAGTAACCGCGCCGATGGTGGCCAGTTCCGGCTGCCGCGTGTAGGGACTGCCGGCGCCGTAGACCAGCTTGGCGGACTCACGATCGGCAATCTCGTCTTCGTCGTCGTTGCGGCGGACGATGGCCGTGGCTTCCTGCTGCTTAGCCAGTTGGAGCTTTTCCGCGCTGAATCTGGGATGAAACAACAGGTCCATGGCCAGGGAAAAGACCTGATCGGAGTCGCCTTTCAGCGAATCCCAGGAGAGCGCGGTGGAATCGTCGTCGCCCTCCGTTTCAATGTGCGCGGCTTTGGATTCGAGCAGGTCGTCCATGGCATCGCCATCCATCGTCGCTGCGCCGCTGGTGCGCCATGCCTGGCTGTAGAGGCCTACCAAGCCAGCTTTGGCCGGGGTTTCGTCGCGCGAGCCGCCGGGGATGAGGACTGAGCCCGAGATGAAGGGGAGCTCGTGGTCTTCCTGAAGGAAGATGACAATGCCGTTCTTCAGCTCGATGCGTTTGGGCTGCTGCGGATGAAAGGCGTGCAGCGGCGGAATGGGAATCTGCTCCCAGGGTTTGGCTTGCTGCGCGGCGGAAAGCAAACCAGACAGGATAAACAACAATGCAACCGCGGCGAGGCGGAAGGCGATCAGCGGCCTTTTCCCAGGTCCGAGAATCCGGACCTGGGGCACCCAGTCTTGTGACTGATTGAAATTCTTCATTGCGCGCCTCCATCCTTCTTCGCGGCCGCGGCCGGGAGTTCGGTGTCGATCTCCGCGCTGGTGCGGTTGGAGTCCACAAACACCTTATTCGCCACGCGGCGGATGTCGGCTTTCGTCACTTTGTCCACTCGATCCAGTTGCAGGAACAACTCGCGCCAGTCGCCATAGCGCGTCTGGTACTCGGCGAGCGAGTCAGCAAGGCCCTGGTCGTCGGCCAGACCGCGCAGGAGGTCGGCGCGAGCCCGCGTCTTGTACATCTGGAGCTCCGCGTCGGTGACGTCGGTGGTCTTCAGCTTTTCAATTTCCTTGTGGATGGCTTCGCGCATTTCCGCCGGGGTGTGGCCGGGAAGCGGCACGGCGTAGAAGGCGAAGAGGCTGGGGTATTTCTCGCCGGGAAACGGGCTGAACCCTTCGGCTTCGGCCGCAATCTGCTGCTGCTCGACCAGGCTGCGGTAGAGCCGCGAGACGCGCCCGTTGGACATGATGTCGCCGATGGCGTCGTAGACTGCGTCGTCGGGATCGCGGTAGCTGGGCCGATGATAGCCCTCGATGTAGAACGGCTGCGTCTGCTCGCGAATCACGACCGACTTTTCGGCAAACTGCTTCGGCTCGACCGTCGTCATCTCTTCCGGCCTGGGACCGCCGGGAACGCGGCTGAAGTACTTCTGGAGCATGGGAAGCTCGGTCCTGGGATCCACATCGCCGACGATGGCGATCACAACGTTGCCGCCGACGTAATACTTTTTGTGGAAGGCCATGGCCTCGGTGGCGGTGATCTGACTGACTTCGCTGGGCCAACCGATGGAGCTGCGGCCGTAATTGTGCGCCACATACGCCGTGGCCAGAAATTGCTCGATCAGCCGTCCAATGGGGTCGGAGTCGGTGCGCATCCGGCGCTCTTCCATTACTACGTCGCGCTCCTTGTAGAATTCACGCGGAACGGTGTCGGCCAGGCGGCTCGACTCCATCCACGCCCAAAGCTCCAGGCGGTTCTCCGGCATCGACCAGAAGTACTGCGTGTCGTCGAGGCCGGTCTCCGCATTCAAATCGTGCGCGCCGTTGGCCTGAGCGACTTCAGTGAACTGGTTGGGGATGACGTATTTCTCGGCATCAGCCTGGGCGGCGAGGAAGGCTTTCTTCAGTGCGGCGAGTTTTTGCTCGTCACGCCCCACCGGCTTCAGGTACTCGGCTTCGTAGGCATCGTTGGCCGCCTCCACTTTTTCGAGGGCCACTTTCTCGTCAGCGTAATCCGTGGCGCCGATCTGGCTGGTCCCCTTGAAGGCCAGGTGCTCGAACATGTGCGCCAGGCCGCTTTCGCCCGAGGGGTCGTTCACGTCGCCCGCGTTAATGAACGTCGTATAGCTGAAGACCGGCGCCTCCGGGCGCCGGCAAAGGACCAGCGTAAGCCCGTTGGGCAGAACCTTGACGGTGATCCGCTGCTCAAAGCTTTTGAGATCCTGGGCTTGCGTGGCGCTCCACGCGGCTACGGCCAGCACCGCGCCCAAAAAGGCCATCCAAAACCTGGTGGAAACCCTGCTGCGCATCCAACCTCCTTCTTCCTGGCAAACTAGTTGACACTGACTCGCTCTCTACCAACCTATTGCCCGCGGGCGGGTGCGTCAAACGGCCGGCCGGCGGACTGGCTTCGGGAAAGGGCCCAGCAGAACCGGCAAAAGTTGCCGACGGTATAATCGAAGGCATGGCGGCGAACACACAAACCGGGCTTGGGAAGGCTGGGGCCGCGCAGAGCGCAGATTCTATCGCACCGGATGCGGCGGGAAAGCTGCGCGCCCTCGAGGAGCGGCTCAGGCAGCTCCCAAGCCTGATGGTGGCGTACTCGGGAGGGGTAGATTCGGCGTTTCTGGCCGCCACGGCGCATCGCGTGCTGGGGGCGCGCATGTTGGCGGTGCTGGCCGATTCCCCCTCGCTGGCGCGGCGGGACATGGAGCAGGCCTGCGCTTTTGCCCACTCGCTGGACATGCCGCTGCAGGTGGTTGCCACGGATGAGCTGGAGCGGCCGGAGTATGCGCGCAACGACGCCAGCCGCTGCTTCCACTGCAAGGACGAGTTGTTTGCGGTGATGGAGAAACTGGGCGCCAAGCTGGGCTTTGCGCATATCGCCTACGGGATGAACGCCGACGACACGAGGGATTTTCGCCCCGGCCAGCGCGCCGCGGAGGAGCACGCCGTGCTGGCGCCGCTTGCCGAGGCCGGGCTGGCCAAAGTGGAGGTGCGCTCGCTGGCCAAAGCGGCCGGCTACCCGGTGTGGGACCGGCTGGCGGCGCCGTGCCTCTCTTCGCGCGTGGAGTACGGACGCGCGGTGACACGAGAAGTCCTGGAGCAGGTGGAGCGCGGCGAAGAGAGCCTGCGGCAGTTGGGCTTTCGCGAGCTGCGCGTGCGCCACCATGGCGAGCTGGCCCGCGTGGAGATCGCGCGCGGCGAGCTGCCCCGCGCGCTGACCATGGAGATGCTGGACGCGATCACTGCGGCGCTGAAGCAGGCGGGGTTCAAGTACGTCACACTCGACTGCTCGGGATTCCGATCGGGGTCGATGAATACGGTTCTGCCCGCCGAAGTGCTGGTGCGGCGGGGCGCTTAGAGGAGCCTTTCTTCATCTGCCGGACCTCCGGCGATTTAGAATCACAGAGCGATGCGAATCGGTTATCTGGAGTGCTTTTCCGGGATCAGCGGCGACATGCTGCTGGGCGCGCTGGTGGATGCGGGCGTTCCCTTCAGCTTGCTCGCAGACACGGCGTCGGCCTTGGATGTGGGTGCGCGTCTGGCGATGCGCAAGGTGAGCCGCGGCGGACTGGCGGCGGTCAAGGTTGACGTACTCACGCAAGAGAACAGGGATCAGGGGTCAGGGGTCAGGGATCAGGGAACAGAAGAAGGGCATAGCCACGCGCACGACGCGCACGAGCACCACTCGCACGAGGCGGAGCCGGCGCACCACAGCCACGAGCACACGCCGCAGCGATCGCTGTCCACGATTCTCCCGGTCATTGAGGCCGCGCCGCTCAGCGATGCGGTGAAGCGGCGCGCAGTCCGCGCCTTCCAATTGCTGGGTGAGGCGGAGGCCGCAATTCATTCCATCCCCATCGAAAAGGTGCACTTTCACGAAGTGGGCGCGGTGGACACGATCGTTGACATTGTGTGCGCGGCGGCCGGGTGCGAGGCGCTTGGCGTGGACCGCTGGATGGCCTCGCCCTTGAACGTGGGCAGCGGAACCGTGACGTGCCAGCATGGGACGCTGCCTGTGCCCGCGCCGGCTACATTGGCGCTGCTCGGCGATGCGCCGGTTTACTCCGCGGGGCCTGCGATGGAGCGGGTGACGCCGACCGGCGCGGCGGTGCTGCGGATGCTGGATGCGAGCTATGGGCCGCTGCCGGTAATGCGCATCGCAGCGCACGGCTACGGAGCCGGCGGGCATGACACGCCGGGTGAGCCGAACCTGCTGCGACTGATGGTGGGTGAGGCGCAGGAAGAAGCGGCCAGCGCCGAGCAGATTGCCGTCATCGAGACCGTGATTGACGATTCGACTCCGCAGGTGCTGGCTTATGTGAGCGAGCTGCTGCTGGAGGCAGGCGCCTGGGATGTCTACAGGGCGGCGGTGCAGATGAAGAAGGGGCGCACGGGCGTACAGATAACGGTGCTCTCGAGCCCAAGCCTGATGCCCGCGCTGCGCGACCTATTGCTGCGCGAAACCACGAGCATCGGCCTGCGCTGGCGCCTGGAAAACAAGCTGGCGCTGGCGCGAGAGTTTGTAGAGGTGGAGACCGCGTGGGGCAAAGTGCGGATGAAGATCGCGCGCTGGCCGTCCGGCGAGGTGGCGAACGCATCGCCGGAGTACGAGGTCTGCCGCAACATCGCCCGCCAGCACGGGGTTCCCCTCAAGCAGGTGATGCAGGAGGCGATGCGGGCGTATGTGGAGCAGGAGCGCGCGCCGAGAGAGGAAGGGCGCTGATGGATCGCTCGCAGATTGAGACGCTGTTGAACGAAGTGCGCACAGGATCCGCCAGCGTGGCCGAAGCGCTGGAGCGGTTGCGCCACTTCCCCTTCGAGGATTTGGGGTTTGCGAAACTGGATCATCATCGCGCACTGCGCACGGGCATGCCGGAGGTGATCTTTGCCGAGAGCAAGACACCGGCGCAGGTAGCCGCGATTTTTGCGCGCATGGCGAAAGCGGGCGGCAACGTGCTGGCCACGCGCGCTTCACGCGAGGTGTTTGAGGCGGTATACGCAACGGAATCCCGCGCGGAGTTTCACGAGACGGCGCGCGCGATCACGCTGAAGCAAACCGAGCCGGTCGCGGGCAAGGGAACGATCGGCATAGTGTGCGCGGGAACCAGCGACTTGCCCGTGGCCGAAGAGGCCGCGGTGACGGCGCGGCTGATGGGCAACACGGTGGAGGTGGTTGCCGATGTGGGAGTGGCCGGCCTTCATCGGCTGCTGGCGCAGCGGGAGACGCTGCAAACGGCGCGTGTGCTGATTGTCTGCGCGGGCATGGAAGGCGCGCTGCCGACCGTAGTTGGAGGCTTGGTGAACGCTCCGG
This sequence comes from Occallatibacter sp., assembly GCA_049522315.1. Taxonomy (GTDB): domain Bacteria; phylum Acidobacteriota; class Terriglobia; order Terriglobales; family Acidobacteriaceae; genus Telmatobacter. The sequence continues at coordinate 115,971 of JBEKNY010000007.1, read as the reverse complement.
TCATCGCCGTTCCCACGAGCGTGGGCTATGGCGCTTCGCTGGGCGGAGTGGCCGCGCTGCTGGGCATGCTGAACACCTGCGCGCCCAATGTTTCCGTAGTCAATATTGACAACGGATTCGGCGCGGCGTGTATCGCGTCGCTGATCAACCGGCTGTGAGGGCGGCGAAGAAGACCCATATCAAAGGGCGTGCAGGCCGGAGATGCATCCGAGTTCGTGTTTTGCCGGTACTGCTCCCCTCGCTTGGCATCCGGGAGATAGCGAATCTCCCGCTTGCCGGTCGCGGTCACAAGGCCAATCATGACTTCTTTGCTTGGATCGTTGTTGTAATAGGACCAGGCATATACCTGCTGCCCGTCGCGGAGGCCGGCCCGATACGCGGGGCTGCCTGGTTTGACGTGAGCAAGTTTCTTATCTTTCAGACTTGCTTCATCAAAGCCGAGATCGATGGACGGCATAGACGTTAATTCAAGGTGCGCGCAGGCCCCAAGCCTTGCCGGCAAAGGGACGGCAGCGCCATCGAGGGCGAACGAACGCAGCTTGGCCAGATCGTCAGTTGAAAGATAAGGCTGAAACGCGGCGAAGATACGCTCCGCGGTAAGCGGCGGAGGATTCGATCCGCGACGAACCGGATTCACCAGATCGAAAAGAACATTATCCAGAGACGATTTGCCCGCCGTGTGTTCGCGTAACCGAGCGTCAGCCCATAGCGCGATGGCCGCGCCCCGCGCATAGGACAGCAGATAGCCCGTTCCCGATGTGTGATCGACCTCGAGCCATGCGGCATTCGATATGTCGTGCAGCGGCGATAGCTCGTATTCGCTCAAATGCTCGTTAAGCGATTTAAGGTAATCCGCGTAGGAGATCAGTCCAAATCGCAATGGAATTACCCCCTGGTAATAGTAAGTAAACCCCTCGTAAAACCATTGGACGGAGTCATTCACCGGCCCCATGCTGTCAGGGTTCCAATGATGGAAAACCTCGTGGGCAATCAGCATGATTCTTCCAGCATCGAACGTGTCCTTGCGGGACAGGAACAACATATATGCGTTGGTAAAGGCGCTGCCATCATTATCTCCCTCATCCTCATCGAACTGCGCGAGAGTTACGAGATAATACGGAAGCGGCGCGGTATGCCAGAAGTTATTCTCCGTATCGACAATCTTGCGAATCTGCGCAAATACCTCCGCGTCGGTAAAACTCCATTGACCGCGCATGGCGAGTATGAGCATGTGCCCACTCTGCGTGCTCCGCAGCACGCGAAATTTGCCTCCGGCAAAGATTGCATTCTCAATCCTGAACCACGGAGCCGAGACTTTTTGCAGTCGATTGCCGTCGCCGAAGCTACTGAAGAATGGCATACCGGGCGGAAGCATCCGCCAGTCGAAGGTAGCCTTCACCATTTCGTTGTCGGAAAATTCCGGGCTAATAAGGGCATTCTGCGGATTAAACAAGAAATACTCAGGATCGAGGACCGCCCTGTGTTCGGCGGGCTCACGGAAGCGGCCGGAGTTACTGGAAGCCAGATCGTAGGAGAACGTCACCCAGCTTCCGGGGCGGGCCTTCAGTTGCTTCTCTCCGGGGGAAGCGCCGTCCATGAGAGTCGCGGAAGCCGTTTGGGAGGTGAGATGTTGAAACTGCGTTTCGAGGTGTGATGCGTTGCCAAAAGTTGTAGGAATAGCGAGCGTTGTCAACTGTTTTTGTGCGCGCAACGTGACGACAATGTGGAAGGAACAATGATCCTTCCCGAATGCCGGTTCGAATCTGTAGCGAATCTGCGGCGTGGCCGCATGAGCCGTAAACGGAAGGACTAGAAGCGCTGTTGCCAAGAATCGTCTATACAAGGTTCCCCCAGTTAGTTTGCATTGCGAGTGAATGTTTTTTGGCCTGCTAATTTTACCGGACGGGGACCGCGAGCGTTTCGCTCATGTTTGCTCCCGGTCGTGATGCGGTGACGCGGGTCACTGTGCGCGGTGTGTCCGGCCGCGAATCATCGTCCTGGGTGCGCCCGCCGGCGTGTGGAGGAGTCTTTGACCGGTTTCCGATGGCAGCGATTGCGCAGGACCTCGCAGATTCTCTTTCTGCTGCTCTTCCTGGGGCTGCTGGTGTTCACCTCGTTGCGCGCCATGCCCGGCGGCACCAGCGACATCCATCTGCGCGCGCCGGTTCGGCTCTTCTTCGAGTGGGACCCGCTGGTCGCCCTTGCCAACGCCATCGCCGGCCACGCGCTCTATCGCGGCCTCGTGTGGAGCCTGATCATTCTGCTGCCCACCCTGTTTCTGGGGCGATTTTTCTGTGGCTGGATCTGCCCCATGGGCACGCTGCAGCACTTTGTAGGCAACATGCCGTCGGAGTCGAAGCGCGGCAAGCAGCGTATCGAGTCGAATCGCTATAAGCGCTGGCAGACGATCAAATATGTGGTGCTGATTGCCGGGTTGGTGGCCGCGGCGTTTGGGTCGATGGCGATCGGCTGGCTCGATCCCTTCAGCCTGCTGGTTCGCTCGCTGGGGCTGGCCTTTCTTCCGGCGTTCAATTACGCGATGCGCGCCGTGCTGACGCCGCTGGAGCGCAGCCCGGTGGGCGCAATCAAGAGCACAGCGGAAGGAATTCATGCGGTCCTCGGGGCGCTGGTTTTGGAATTTCGCCAGGCGCATTTCGCGCAGGGGCTGGCGCTCGGCATTTTGTTTCTCGTGATTCTCTTCCTGAGCCTGCGTGTCACCCGGTTGTGGTGCCGCTCGATCTGCCCGCTGGGGGCGCTGCTGGGCGCGGTCTCGCGCTGGAGCGTGCTGGGGCTGCATAAGGATCCGGAACGCTGCAACAACTGCAACCGCTGCCTGCTCCATTGTCAAGGCGGAGACGACCCCATCGGCAGCGCGCCGTGGCGTAAGTCCGAATGCGTGATGTGCATGAACTGCGTGGGCAGTTGCCCCGATCATGCGCTCACCTTCCGGTTCTTTCGCAAGGAGAAGGAAGTGGCATCGCCCGACCTGGGCCGGCGCAGGGCGATCGCGGGCCTGGCGGCCGGCGCGGTGGCGGTTCCGCTGATGCGCGCCAACACCGGGCTGGGCAAGAGCCGCCACGAACGGCTGCTGCGGCCGCCGGGAGCGCTCGATGAGCCCGAATTTCTGTCGCGTTGCATCCGCTGCGGCGAGTGCATGAAGGTTTGCCCCAACAATGCGCTGCATCCCACGCTTGAAGAGGCGGGACTGGAAGGGCTGTGGTCGCCTACGCTGGCGCCGCGCATCGGTTACTGCGAGCCAAGCTGCGTGCTCTGCTCGGAGGTGTGCCCAACGGGGGCGATCTGGCAGATAACGCCGCAAGAAAAAGGTTGGGTGGTGGGCGTGGGCGGCGCGCAGAACCAGCCGGTGCGCCTCGGGACGGCGTTTTATGACCGCGGGCGCTGCCTGCCGTGGGCGATGGCCACGGATTGCATCGTCTGCGAGGAGTGGTGCCCGGTATCGCCCAAGGCGATCTACGTGGAGGAGGCGCAGGTGGTGGATTCGGCGGGCAACGTGAAAACTCTGAAGCAGCCGCGTGTGGATCCCAGCCGCTGCGTGGGTTGCGGCGCCTGCGAGTATGCCTGCCCGCTGCAGGAGCACCCCGCCGTTTATGTGACCAGCATCGGCGAAAGCCGCTCCCCCTCGAGCCAGATATTGCTATCTCGAAAGTAAAGGAGACCGATTTGAGAACGTTTGGGCCAGCACGGTGGAAGACAGCAATGGTAGCGTTCGCGATTGCGGCTGTAGCCGCGGGCGTGGGATGCAAAAAGAAGGCCGTCGATCCGTTTCCTGCATCGGGCGCGGTGGCGGGATGGGAGAAGACCAGCGACACGCGCGTCTTTGCGGCGAAGGAGTTGTGGCAGTACATCGACGGCGACGCCGAGCAGTATCTCCAGGCCGGCGTGGTTTCCGCGTCGACGTCGGACTACAAGTATCAGGGGCAGTTGGAGGCATTGGTCGACGTTTACACCATGGGAGATTCCGCGGGCGCGCGCAAAATTCTGGGGTCGGGAAAGACAAACGACGGCAGGAGCGTACAGGTGGGCGACGCGGGCATCGCGTACGCGCAGAGCGTAACCTTCCGCAAGGGCCCGTACCTGGTGCGCATCGTTGCGTATGAGGACACGCCGGGCGCACAGCAGGCGCTGATGGCGCTGGCGCACGGGGTAGAGGCGAAGCTTTAAGAGGCGCGGCGAGGAACGGCCGAGGGAGAAGAGCAGAGAAGCGATGAAGAGCCGCAGGGAGTTTTTGAAAGAAGCCGCCACGGGCGCGGTTCTATTGGGTTCGTCGGCCGCAGCGGATAAGCTGGCGCGGGCCGGAATGCTGGACATACACGCTGCTCCGAGTACGGCGCGCAAGTCGAAGGTAGTCATCGCGCGCGATGCGGCGCTGCACGGCGCGGGGACGCATCCCGACGAGCAGCGCGTGCTGAATCTGCTCGACAAAGCCATGGCCGCGTACACGGGGCGCGAGAAGCCGGTGGAGGCGTGGAAGAGCGTGATTCCGGCAAAGATTCTTAGCGGCGGAGTCATCGGTCTCAAGGTGAACGGACTGGGAGGGCGCGGCATCTCGACGCATGCTGCGCTGATCCTGGCTATTGCGGAGCGTCTGCAACAGGCTGGGGTACAGGCGGGAAATATCCTGGTGTGGGAGCGCGACGCGCGCAGCCTCGAGGCTTGCGGCATGAGCGTCAACACCGATCCCAGCCGGGTGCGCTGCTATGGCAACGACGTGGGCGGCTACGAAGCCGAGCAGAGTTCGTGGGGGACGGCGAACGTTCGCTTGGCGAAGATTTTGACGCGCGAGTGCGCAATGGTGATCAATCTGCCCATTCTGAAAGATCACGACCAGGCAGGCCTGACATTCTCGATGAAGAACATGTACGGGGTGGTGGATCGGCCGGACCAGCTGCACGCGAACCACTGCAATCCCAGCGTGGCGGATTTGAATGCGATCGCCGCAGTGCGCGAGAAGGTGTGGTTCACCATCGGCGACGCGATTTCATCGGTCTACGACGGCGGGCCGAGCTTCCGTCCTGAGCGGCTGTGGTATCCCAACGCGCTGGTTGTTGGCGAGGACCGCGTGGCGGTAGACCACACAGCGTGGCAGTTGATCGAGCGCAAGCGCGCCGAAGCTGGAATGCCCACGCTCGAAGCGGCAGGGCGCGCGCCTCAGTACATCGCCACGGCCGCCGATGCCGCGCACCGGCTGGGCACCTGCGATCCGCAGCGCATCCGGCTCGTGGAAGTGTGACGGGAGAATGACCATGAGCGGCGAACACGACGGAATCACGAACCCGCAGGCAAATGCGGCGCAGACCGCGCCGGGCATGACGCGGCGCGAGGCGATGCTGCAGTTGCTGCGCGTGGGCGGCGTGGCCGCGGGCGCGGCGGGCGCGGCTTTCTGGCTCAGCGAGCGGAGCCGGCGGCCCCTTTCCGAGCAGGCCGAGCAGGCGCGGCGCGACCATCGCGTGGCCGCCGTTGCGGAGTGGCCGCAAATGACCGTGATCCAGAACGGCGAACCGCGCGCATTGGTCCAGAAGGCGCTGGAGAATCTGGGCGGAATGAGCAGGTTCGTCGGCAAGCAGGACGTGGTGGTGCTGAAGCCGAACATTGCGTGGGATCGCACGCCGGAGCAGGCGGCGAACACCAACCCGGAACTCGTGGCGGAGGTGGTTCGGCAGTGCTGGCAGGCGGGGGCGAAGCGCGTGATTGTGACCGACGTGAGCTGCAACGAGCCGCGGCGGTGCTTTCAGCGCTCGGGCATCATGGAAGCGGCGCGGGCCGAGGGCGCCGAAGTAATCCTGCCCGATCCCGACCACTTCCGCGAGGTGGATATGGGCGGGGTAGTGCTGAAAAACTGGCCCGTGTTCATACCATTTATCGAGGCGGACAAAGTCATCAACCTGCCCATCGCCAAGCATCACGTGTTGACCGGCGCCACGCTGGGGATGAAGAACTGGTACGGCATTCTGGGAGGGCAGCGCAACCGGCTGCACCAGCAGATTCACCAGAGCTTGGCGGATCTTGCAAACTTTATGCTGCCCACGCTCACGCTACTGGACTGCTACCGCGTGCTCGTGCGCAACGGGCCCACGGGCGGAAATCTCGAGGACGTTGAGGTGAAGAAGACGCTGCTTGCCGGCACCGACCCTGTGGCGATCGATGCGTATGCCGCGAAGGCCTACTGGAATCTGGACCCCGAGCAGTTGCCGTATCTTGCGATGGCCGCCGAGCGAGGATTGGGGACGGTGGACTATGCGTCGCTCGACGTGAAGGTGAGCCAGCTAGGGTAGTGAATCAGAAGTTGATTCAAGAACAACCGCAGACCCTTCGACTCCGTTTGGCACAGAAAACGCGTCAGGCTCCGCTCGGGAGGACAATTTCCTATTGATACGAACTTCAGACTCAGGACACTCGGGTAACGCGGGAGATGGCTTTCGGCGTTGCCCAAATGCCCTCGGCGCCGTCCGCGGTCTCGCAGCCGAAATACTCATCGATGGCGCGATCCGTATCCTGCCTGCCATATATCCCTGGACGCGCAGAGCTTGCCCGGCGACGGTTCGTCTTGTCACGGGAGCGTTCGGCTGGCGCAAATGGAAATGGCGTTCGCTGCGGCGAACGCCATTTTGTTTTGGGCGCGGGGCGCGGAGACTAATCCGTACTGGCGCGCGGGGAGGCCGCGCAAGCTAGCGGCGGGTTTCGGCCAGGGCCTCGTCGATGAGTTGGAAGAGCTTGCTGCGGTCGATGACTTCAACGAATGGCGTGGCGTGGGAGCCGTTGGTAACGATCCAGATGGTGGGGGTGTGCTCGATGCCGATGCGCTGGCCGAGGGTGTAGTCCGCTTTGACTTCCTGGGAGAGCCTACCCATGGGATCGACGGCGAAAGGCAAAGTAACGCCGTGGGCCGAGGCGAATCGCTGCGTGAACTGCTGGAGCTGGCTGGGGGTCTCGATGGAGATCTGGTTGGCGAAGATGTAGTCGCGGTAGTCGTCGCCGATGGTCTTGCTTTTGGTGTCGAAGTAGCGGGCGTAGACAGCGGCCTGGAAGCTCCAGGTGTGCTGGGGGAGCGGAAAGTCGTGGCGGGCCCAGGGGATGTTGTATTTGGCCGCGGCCTCTTTGAGGAGCGGGTTGGCGGCGGCGCAGTCGGGGCACTCCATGTCCTCGAACTCGACGATGGCGACGCGGGCACCGGCGGGGGGCTTGAGAGCGGCAGGGTCGTGAACCTGGGTGGTGGGCGGCGCGCCGAACTGGGCGTGGGCGGCGGCCGCGGCAAAGAGCAGGGCGGCGGAGGCAAAAACGAAGAACAGGATCACGCGCAGACGGCAAGCGCCGAATATGGATGCTTGGAATTGAGACATGTTAATTGGACGGCTCCCTAAACCTATTGTAACGGCAGAGATGCGGGATGCGGCTATGGCTCGCCGCCGCGCCGGCGGCGGGCGATCCATTGGCGCCATTTGTAGTCGGCGTAGAAAGAGCCGGCGACGAGAAGGACGGCGACGATGGCGAGAAAAATCTTCATTCCTGCGCCGGGATTGGCCTCGATTCTACCGCCCGACGACGATCACTGTGAAGGATCCGGGGAGGATGGGCGGACGCGGGCGCGGGTTCTCAGGCGTGGGATCAGGACGAGGGCCGAACTCGGCAGTGATGAGGTAGGCGCGGTCGGTAGAGGGATCGTAGGCCATGGTGCGGGCGCCGCGCTGAGTGGTCAGGCTCTCGATAGTGGGGTAGCCGGGAGCAGAGGCGTCAACGACGGAGAGAATGCCGTCGCCCGAGGAGGCGAAGGCGAGGGAGTGGGAGGCGCTGAAGCCGGCGGCGTCAGGGCCGTCCCCGATAGAGGGGTTAGCGAGGAGTTTGCCCGTGGTGGAGTCGATGACGGACATCTTTCTGCCGTCGCAGACGGGGAAGAGGCGATGGCCGGCGATGTCCAGGGCAAGGCCGGAGGGGGAATCGCAGCCGGCGGGCCACGTAGCGGTGACGGCGCGGGTGCGGGCGTCGATGCGCACGATCTCGCTCTTGTCTTCGAGGTTGTCGAAGACATTGCCCTGGCCGTCGGCGACGGCGAACTCGGGCCTGCCGTCGAGCGGTATGGTGGCGATCACGCTGTTCGAGGTGGTGTTGATGACGGAAACGTCGTGGGAGCGGCCGTTGAAGGCCCAGACGGTTTTGGTGGCCGGCTCGAAGAGGATGCAGTCGGGGTTGGTTCCTGTGGGGACGGTGGCGACGATGGCGAGGGCCGAACGGTCGAAGACGACAACCGCGTTGCCGCCGCCGTCGGAGATGTAACCGAATTTGCCCGCGGTATCGAGAGCGATTCCGTGGACGCCGTGGAGGCCGGTGATGGCGCCGATGACTTTCCCGGCCGTGGTGTCCACGACGTCGACGCGCGTGCCGTGAGCGATGTAGAGGCGATGGGCGCCGGGATCGGCGTTGAGATAGTCCCAGCCGCCTTCGCCGCCGATCTTCCAGTGGTCGATGACGTGGTACGGCGATTGCGGCGCGTTCTGTGCGCCGAGGAGGGTTGGCGCGGCGGCGACGGCGCAGAGGAGGGTGGCTGCGGCGAAAGAGAGAGCAAAGCGGCGAAGGGCGGATTTGCGAGGCATGGGAGCTCCGAATTGAATTCGAACGGGGCAAGGATAACACGCGGAGGTGACAAAACAGTGACCAAGCGCGATTCGGCGGCGGCGGCCCGATTCGATGCTTTACTCTCAGATTTGCGGTTGATTCCAGCATCGGGGAGCCGAGATTGCGCATAGTTCTGTCGAATATTGGGACGTACGGGGACACCAATCCACTGATTGCGATTGCGCTGGAGCTGAGGCGGCGGGGCCACACGCCGGTGATGGCGCTGCCAGAGGTGTATCGGTCGAGGATTGCGCCGCTGGGGCTGGAGTTTCACGCGCTGCGGCCGGACATCGATCCCGAGAACACCAAGCTCGTGGAGATGATCTACGACGTGAAGAAGGGCACGGAGACAGGGCTGAGGGAGTTCCTGTTTCCGGTGCTGCGCGAGACGTACAGCGACCTGCTGGACGCGGCAACGAAGCCGGCGCGCGCGGACCTGCTGCTGCTAGGCGAGCTGAACTACGCGGGGCCGATTGTGGCGGAGGTGACGGGGATTCCGTGGGCGAGCTACGTGCTGGCGCCATTCTCGTTTTTCTCGGCGTACGATCCGCCGGTGCTGCCGCCGTATCCACGGCTGGCCCGGGCCGACAAGGTGAAGGGGATGGGGCGCGCGATGAAGCGGCTGGCGCGGTTCGTAACGCGCAAGTGGCCGGATCCGGTCTACGAGCTGAGGCGGGAACTGGGGCTCAAGAAGGGAAAGAACCCGATCTTCGACGCCAAGCACTCGCCGCACCTGGTGCTGGCGCTGTTTTCGCGCGTGCTGGGCGTGGAGCAGAAGGACTGGCCGGAAAACACGCTGATCGCGGGCTTCTGCTACTACGATGCGGAGTCGGGGAACGCGGAGCTGCCCGGGGAGCTGGAGAAGTTTCTAAGTGCAGGCGAGGCGCCAGTGGTGTTTACGCTGGGGTCGGCGGCGGTGTTGGCGGCGGGAGATTTTTACGAGCAGTCGGCGCGGGCGGCGAAGAAGCTGGGAGTGCGCGCGGTGCTGCTGGTGGGGACGGACCCGAGGAACCGGCCGCAAGGAGAGCTGCCGGACTCGATTTGCGTGGCGGAGTACGCGCCGTACTCGAAGCTATTTCCGCACGTGCCGCTGGTGGTGCACCAGGGCGGCGTGGGGACGACGGCGCAGTGCCTGCGCGCGGGCCGGCCGATGCTGATCATGCCCTATTCGCACGACCAGCCGGACAACGCGCGGCGAATGCAGCGGCTGGGCGTGGCGCGGGTGATTCAACGATCGAGTTACAAGCCCGGGCGCGTGGCGCGAAAGATTCGGGCGATGCTGGCGGAGCCGGAGTTTGAAGAACGGGCGCGCGCAGCGGCCGAGGAAGTGGCGCACGAAGATGGCGTGAAGACGGCGTGCGATGCGCTGGAAAAGCTGCACGCACAAACGGCGCAGAGACAGCTTGCCCTCACTGGATCGGCGGGAACGGAAGCTGCGGCGAGGGGTCGCGGGCTTCGAGCGCGCTGAGCCACAAACGAACCCCTTCTCGCACGGCGTCAACGGCAATGCCGCCAAATTCAGCAGGGTAGCGTTCAAGCCGGCCAGCCGCAGCGTTCAGCAGCTTCTCGGCGCCGGCAGCGTTCCCGCGGCCAAGGTGATGGAATGCCGCCGCAATCTGAATCAGAGCTTGAAGGAATGTCTTCTCCGGTTCGGCGGAGCCGCGCCACGCGTCTTCCCAATGTTCGTGCGCAAGGAAAAACTCCTGCCTGCGATAGCACGCCAATCCTTCGGCGAGCGCGCCGTGCCGCCAATCAAGGGGCACGTTATTGCGGGGCGGGGAGGTTGGTGGAGACCTCGGACGCGGGCACGGCGGCAAGGGTTTCGGTTTCCGGGGGTAGCGGCGCGGGGAGCGGGCGCTCGAGAGCGAGCGCGAGAACTTCATCCATGGTGTCGACGAAGTGGAGCTTCATGGCGTTCTTAATGTTGTCGGGAAGCTCGGAGAGATCCTTCTCGTTGGCGCGGGGCAGGATGGTCTCGAAGATGCCGGCGCGGAGAGCGGCGAGGAGTTTTTCCTTGAGGCCGCCGATGGCGAGGACTTTGCCGCGCAGGGTGATTTCGCCGGTCATGGCGATGTCGCGGCGGACAGGAATCTTGGCAAGCGCACTGGCCAGAGCGGTGGCCATGGTGATGCCGGCCGACGGGCCGTCCTTGGGGATGGCGCCCTCGGGCACGTGCAGGTGCAGGTCCACGCTGCGGTAGAACTCGCGCGCGAGACCCAGGGCCTGGGCTTTGCTGCGGATGTAGGCGAGCGCGGCCTGCGCCGACTCCTGCATCACATCGCCGAGTTGGCCGGTCACGGTGAGCTTGCCTTTGCCATCGAGGACCTGAACTTCGGTGGTGAGGATGCTGCCGCCGACTTCGGTCCAGGCGAGGCCTGTGACGAGGCCGACTTCGCTCTTTTCGTGCGCTTCGGAGTCGCGGAACTTGGGCACGCCGAGGAATTCGACGATGTTGGAGGCGGTGACTTCTTCCTTGTGCCTGGTTCCGGCCTTGACGACCTTGCGGGCGACCTTGCGGCAAACGTTGCCGATTTCGCGCTCGAGATTGCGGACGCCGGCTTCGCGCGTGTAGTAGCGGATGATTTCGAGGATAGCGTCGTCGTTGAAGACGAGGTTTTTCTCGCTCAGGCCGGTCTGCGTCCGCTGTTTCTTGACGAGATACTGGCGCGCGATCTCCAGCTTTTCCTGCTCGGTGTAGCCCTGCAGGCGGAGAATTTCCATGCGGTCCTGCAGCGCGGGCGGAATGGTGTGGAGCACGTTGGCCGTGGCGACGAAGAGAACCTGCGAGAGGTCGTAGTCGACGTCGAGATAGTGGTCCTGGAAGGTAATGTTCTGCTCGGGGTCGAGGACCTCGAGCAGGGCGGAGGCCGGATCGCCACGGAAGTCGCTCGATATTTTGTCGACTTCATCGAGCAGGAAGACGGGATTCTTGGTGCCGGCGCGCTTCATGTGCTGGATGATCTGGCCGGGCATGGCGCCGATGTAGGTGCGGCGATGGCCGCGAATTTCGGCTTCGTCGCGCACGCCGCCCAGCGAGAGGCGGACGAACTTGCGGCCGGTGGACTTGGCGATGGACATGCCGAGCGATGTTTTGCCGACGCCGGGAGGGCCGACGAAACAGAGGATGGAGCCTTTGGGGTTCTTGACCAACTGACGGACGGCGAGGAATTCGAGGATGCGCTCCTTGATTTTTTCCAGGCCGTAGTGATCGGTGTTGAGAACTTTTTCGGCGTAGTCGATGGAGCGTGTTTCCTTGGAGCGCTTTTTCCAGGGAACGGCCAGCAGCCAGTCGATGTAGTTGCGGCTGACGGTGGATTCAGCCGACATGGGCGGCATGGCTTCGAGCTTTTTGAGTTCCTGAATGCATTTGTCAAGGACGTCTTTGGGCATTCCGGCGGATTCGATTTTTTTGCGCAGTTCGTCGAACTCGCTTTTTTCGCCGCGGCCCAACTCCTTCTGGATGGCCTTGATCTTTTCGTTGAGGTAGTACTCTTTTTGCGCGCGCTCCATCTGGCGCTTGACGCGGGACTGAATGTTGCGGTCGAGGTCGAGCTTCTCGATTTCGACGTCGAGCACGTCGGCGATACGGGCTAGGCGCGCGGCCGGGTCGAAGATGGCGAGCAGCTCCTGCTTTTCCTCGATGCCGAGCTGGAGATTGGCGGCAATGATGTCGCTCAGTTTGGCCGCCTCATCCATCTTCACTGTGGCAATGATGGTCTCGTAGTTGAGCGACTGCTGCAGCTTGACGTAGTTCTCAAAAAGCGTGGTGACGCGCTGCATGAGCTGCTCGACCGCCGGGCTCATTTCGAAATCGTGCTTGCCGGTGCGCACGGTGGCGACGAAGAAGCCGTCGCGGTCGCTGACGTCAGTGGACTTGGCGCGCTCGACACCCTCGACCAGGACCTTGATGTTACCGTCGGGCATTTTGACGCTCTGCACGATGTTGCAGATGGAGCCGACCTGGTAGATGTCCTTGGCCTTGGGCTCGTCGATAGAGGCGTCGTGCTGGGTGGCGAGGAAGATCTTGCGGTCGCCCGTGAGGGCCTCTTCGAGGGCGCGCACGCTGGACTCGCGGCCCACCACGAAAGGCGTCATCATATAGGGGAAGATGACCATGTCGCGGATGGGCATCATGGGCAGCTTGCGCGGCTCGTGTTTTTCGCGGGTCACGGTCATTGGGACACCTGGGTCCATTTGACATCCGCAGGCGCCTCAACGACCAGGACGGGCTGCGAAGTCATGTAGGGATTGTACAGCTAAAGCGCGTTGGAGCGAAGCGCGGGAATGGTTCGTTGGGGTCATGACGGAAGTCATGTGGCGCAAACGAAACGTGGGCGAAACGAGGGCTTCAGTCAGACGAGGGATAAAACGACCTAATGATCGGTGAGTCCATCTTCGCTTGCAGGACTCAACAATCTGATAAAATGGTCACCAGGGTGGCCACATGAAGATTAGTACCGTGCGCGAGTTCCGGGATAACGCCTCGGGAATGTTGCGCGCGAAGGATCCCATCCTGGTCACGCGCCGGGGCCGGCTGGCGGGAATCTTCTTCCCGCGGCCTGAGTCCACGCTGCCCGTCGAACTGAAGCGCGAGATGTTCGGCATTCTGAGCGCCGAGATCGGGCGACAGATTCGCAAGCGCGGGTTGAGCGAGGAAGAAATCCTGGCCGATTTTGCGGTTTGGCGCCGGGCAAAGCGCAAGGCTGGGCGCCCACCTGCAAGCGAATCAGGGCAAAAGGCACGCCGTGAAGCTGGCCGCGGACGCTAACGTTTTGCTCTCGGCTGTGATCGGCGGCCGAGCGCGGATCGCTATCTCCAATCCGAAAATCGAAGAGCTGATGACCACGGAGACCGTCTTCGCGGAGGTGGAGGAGTATGCCGCGCTCCTCGGCCGGAAGAAGGGACTTACGCCCGAGACCCTGATGCTTGCAGTGGCGTCGCTCCCGGTTTCAATCGTTGCGCGCGAAGTTTACGCGAGATCGATTCCGCAGGCGCGTAAACGGGTTGCGTGGCGCGATCCAGATGACGTTGAGCTTCTTGCGCTGGCGCTGCACTTCAAGATTCCGTTGTGGTCGAACGACAACGATTTCGAGGGATGCGGGGTAGAGTTGTATACGACGGCGGAGCTGCTGCGGAAGCTGGGCGTGGAGTCGAAGGACTGAGGTTACGCCTCCTCCCGCCCTAACAAGTTAGGTCGGGGCACCCGACACCTGGCTCGGAATCGCAGCGGCGGATTTAGAGGGTGCTGCCCACCTTCGCTTCGCAAGGATGGAGTACCTGGTGGGGGTGATCGGAGAGGAAGGAACAATGCCAACAGGTGGAGGAAAGGGACGGCCATCGCGCAAGGGGCCGACAAAGTGCAGCGGTCCGAGGCTTACGGGAGACGGTAAGAAAGCGCTGGCATTAATGGTCAAGTGGTCCGACGAGGCAAGCGATGTTCTTCTGAAGCAGGGGCGCGTGAATTTCCTTGGCAAGGTTGTGAGATTTCCGAGCGACACGCAGGATTTAGGCCATTTTATGTTCAAGACTTCCTTTGGCGTGCACGCAACAATTCTGTTGATCGGATTTGACGAGGTCACCGTTGGTGGTCTTCCGGGGTTGCCGCCCCATATCACGTTGATTGAGCGAGATTCGAAAGAACCACCAATCACCCTGTCGAGCATTGAAGGAATTCGTCCAAATCCCTCGGATATTCAGCGGGTTATCGACCAATTTAGATCGTGGATTAAGACGCGATCGATGGTGCAAGTTGCTATTGGCGATGGTACTAGGATGTCTCTCAACAAATGTAATGTCGGGGAATTGTCCGGTGGTATGTTTACTTTTTTCGACGAAGCTTCGCATTTGACTCACTTAGTTTCCGCGAAGGATAGCTCGACAATCGAACTCAGCGTGGAGAATGGAACAACGTCTATCGTGCTTACGAACCGAGAGGCGAATTCCTATCTGACAATCACGGATGCGGTGGAGAGTCCGGAGGAGATTTTCGCTCGCTTCGCATCGTTTAGTCGCCGTATACACTAGTTGCTTAGGTGGGGCACGAGGGTTTTGTGCAGGAAGGCGCTGGTTCCTGTACCCAAGAGCACGAAGGCCGTCCGCAAGCGCGGACGGCCTTCGTGTTGAGAGGACCAAGGGAGGGAGCTTGTTTAGTCGCCGGCGACGAGCTCGCTTTCCTGCTGTCTGTTCCTGTTGATGGGCGAGGCGGCGTTGTTTGACGCAGGGCGGATGGAGTCGAGAGAAACAAGGCCATCAACAGGCTTTTCGCCGAGAACGTGCTCGCGGTAGAGCTTGGCCATGCGGGCGTTCTCGGCTTCCTGTTTCATCTTTTCGTCGCGAGCGCGGATTTTTTCCTCGCGGGCGTTCTTAGCAATTCCCAGATTGTCGAGCGTGTGGTTGGCTTCGGCGTTGACGTGCTCCATGTTGAGCTGCAGGTCGTGGCCGACGTGGTTCATGGCCACCTTCTTGCCGCCGGCGAAGATTTCGTGGCGGCCGTGCTCCTCATACCACTTGGTGAGCGTGGCCGTCATATGCATCTTCTCGATGATGTTGCGCCAACCGATGCCGGTGTTGTAGGCGCAAAAGCTGATCTCGCCTTCCTGCGTGGCGTAGGGGATGATGCACTGCTCGGTGCGGCGGAAGTCGTAGTTGAACAGATCCTGGAACCACATGCCGGCGATGAAGAGGAAGTTCCAGCGGTCCTGGCGGCGAAACTTGATGTCCTCCAGGGTGCGGTCGCCCTTGACGCTGCCGTAGTTCTTGCCGGTGGCGTTGAAGGTCTTGTCCATCTTCTTCATCATGTCGGTGATCTTGAAGTGGGTGGGCGCCTGGAAGGGATCGTAGTTGCGCAGGAGCGAGATGGCGAGGCCGAGGACGGAGAGGAACCTCCCGCGGGCGGCGTCGTTGACCTTAGCGAGATCCTTTGCCACCTGACCCATGTCGAGGAAGGCGGTGACGGGAGCGGACTCCTTGGTCACCTTGTCGATCATCACAGCCATGCCGATGCCGCAGTTGGGATGGCATCCGCAGGAGAGCTGGCCCCACTCGGCGCTGGGCCCGTGCACGAGGTCGGCCCAGTCGGAGAAGGTGCTCATGAAGCTGATGGGGAACCAGTCGCGCGCCGGCTCGCCGATGCCGACCTGCGCCTTGACGTCGTGCGCCATGTGCGAAAGCGTGTAACGCTGGGCCACGCGGCGCTCGTCGGTGATGTCTTCGTCGCGGCCGGTGAAGCTGACCGGCTGGAACGAGAGGAAGCTGATCTTTCTGGGATTGTCGAGCGCGAACTCGATGATGCGGCCCACCTGCTCGTTGTTGATGCCGTTGACGATGGTGGTGACGGGTACGATTTCGACGCCGGCCTCGTGAAGATTGTTGATGGCCTGCAGCTTGACGTCGAAGAGGTTGCCGACTTTGCGATGCGAGTTGGCGGCGTTGCCGATGCCGTCGAACTGGAGGTAGACGTAGCGCAGGCCGGCTTCGGCCGCGGCGCGGCAGAGTTCCTTCGACTTGGCGAATTCAATGCCGTTCGACGCGGCTTGCACGGAGTTGTAGCCGACCTTGCGCGAGTACGCGACTGCGTCGAGGAAATAGGGCGAGAGTGTCGGCTCGCCGCCCGAGAACTGCACGCTCATCTGCCGCTTGGGCTTCATGGTGATGGCGTTGTCGAGCATGGTCTTGATTTCGTCCCAGGTGAGCTCGTGGACGAAGCCAACCTGGTTGGCGTCCATGAAGCAGGGATCGCACATCATGTTGCAGCGGTTGGTGAGATCGATGGTGAGCACCGAACCGCGGCCATGGGTCACGGTGGAGGTGCCGTGGTGGTGAAGATTTTCGTCGCCCTTGCCGTGGGCGCGGACATCGCGGCCGGGGAAGCTCTCTTCGAGGTGCTTGAAGAAGGCCGGATCGATGGACATCACGTCTTCGAAGTGGCCGTGCTTGGGGCAGTCCTTGACCATCAGGATTTTGCCGTCGCGCTCGACGATCTGGGCCTTGAGTTCGCCGACTTTTTCGTTGAGGAGGATTTCGAAAGGCAGCTTGCCGTCGAGAATCTGTTTGCGAATCTCGGGGACGCACTTGGGACAGAGCGAGTCAGTGGTGCGCGGCCAGCCGAGCGGCGGCTTCTCCTTCTGCCAGCTCTTCTGCAGGGGCTTGTCGCTCCACTTTGGGGTGAAACCCGGGTTGGGGCTTATGCGGTTCAATCGCTCAAAAACAACCCAGGCTCCCTTGGCCGCGTAGACGGCAGCTTTCTCGGCATATTTGACGGCTTTGGACATGATTGCGGTCTCCTCGACTGGTTTTATAAGAGGCCGGGGGTCAACAACTTACTGTGGCCTTGCCCGACTGAAAGCCTCGCGGTTCCCCCTTCGGGAGCGGAGGCTGAAAAGTCATTACAAGAGTAATTTGGACCGCCGGTCAACCCAAGGGGAGTGCAGCGAACGGCGGAAATGGGGACTGGATGGCGGCCAAACCGGGGTGAACGGGACTGCGCTATAGGGCACGCATCTTCTTTGCCGCCATCGGGATAGGCCAGTTCACCGTCGATGAGAAGGCCGTGGCGTGCTGAAGCGAGCCGACAGTCACTGTGACGGTCACGGTGGATGTGACCGGTTCGGTGGGCAGAGACGACCCGCCGCCAGATGCGGACGCTCCGCCGCCGCACGCGCTGAGCAGGCTCTGGTAGGCGTATGCTTGAAATTGCAGCTCGTTTTTCCCTTCTCGCCTTCGGCATTCCAGGCTTCGCTCCAGACGAGCATCTTTCAGGTACGCAACCGACCGGCTGGAGCCGCCATGAGCCTCATCAAGAAAAGCGATGTAAAGAACCACCTATCTCCCCGCTACCGCACGAAGATACATCTGTGCCAGCCCGTAAGCCAGCCCGATGCAACCGGCTACTCCGTGGCCGAACCGGACATAATCAGAGCAAATCAATCGAATTTTGCTGCGGATTTTGTTGCGGAACATTCGTCACCTGGCGTAGCGGCCACGCCAGGGGGTCATTTGCCCGGTTCCTTTCACCCCGAGACGCCCACAGTCGCGAAAAACGTGCCAGCGTGAAGCCGCATTCCGTTTTCCTGCGCAAGGAGTGCGTCCTGCCGGATCGCCTGGATCCACTCAGGGAGCCGGTTGGCGAAAACTGGACTCTTGTGGAAGAGATCACAGCGCCGGTTTTCGATACGATGGTTCGCCAGATGGGCTGGCACTTCGAGTGGGTGGACCGCCCCTGCAGGCGAAGAGGCTTTGGGCTGACGGAAGAGGATGCGGCCCGGCGAGCGTTGGCGCGTGCCCTGAGGGGAGTGGCGAGGCGATTCAACTCCGCCGAGCTGATTACCGTTCAGGCCAAAAAGGTTCTCGGCTTCCACACCGCCCACGTCACATTGCAACCCCGCCAGATCCAGCAATACACGTGGCTGGAAATTGCGGAAAATTGGCATCAATTGGTCGTGCCCATCAGATAAGCCAAGTGTCGCAGAGCACGAGGGCCAAGCGTTGCGCCATGGGTCAGGCATCCGCGCTGAGATCGTGCAGCGCACCTCAAGCGAGGATCGAATCACGATTGAAAAGAGGATAGAATGTCCTTCCCCGAAGTGATAAGTTCCGAGACGCAGACTGGAAGAAATGGCGCATCGGCTTCTTTGCCCATCGCGTTGAAAGCCAGCCGCCTCCCCTTGCCCACCCGCATTGCTTTTGTTGGGAACTATCTGCCGCGAGAGTGCGGCATTGCTACGTTCACCACCGACCTGTGCACCGCGCTCGCAGGCGAATACGGCGAAGAACGCCTGTTTGCCATTCCCGTCAACGATCCCGACTCGAGCTACGACTATCCGGAACAAGTGCGCCTGGAACTGACGCAGGAGGACATTGCCTCCTATGAGCGAGCCGCCGATTTCCTGAACTTCAATAGCAACGATCTCGTCTGTCTGCAACATGAATACGGCATCTACGGGGGCGCCGCGGGCCGCTACATTCTGGCTTTGCTGCGCAGATTGAAAATGCCGCTGGTCACTACGCTGCACACGGTTCTGCGCGAGCCGGACGCAAACCAACGCATCGTGCTCGAGGAGATCGCACATCTCTCCGATCGCCTCGTCGTCATGAGCGAGCTGGCGGCCCAACTGTTGCGCGAAGTATATGCGGTTCCCGGCGGAAAGATCGATATAATCCCGCACGGCGTGCCCGACATGCCCTTCATGGACCCCAACTATTTCAAGGACAGGTTCGGCACCGAAGGCAAGTCCGTTTTGCTTACATTCGGCCTGCTCTCTCCAAACAAGGGAATTGAAAACGTGATTCGCGCACTGCCGGCGATTCTCGCTCGCCATCCGGACGTGGTGTATATCGTCTCCGGAGTGACGCATCCCCATATCCGGCGGCGGGAAGGCGAGCGCTACCGCGAAGAGCTGCAGGCGCTGGCCGCCGAGCTTGGTGTTTCCTCCCATTTGATTCTGAACAATCGCTTCGTAAGTACTGAAGAACTGGTTGAGCACGTCGGCGCCGCCGATATCTACATCACTCCCTACCGGCAGGAGGCGCAGATTGTCTCCGGCACGCTGGCTATTGCGCTTGGCGCAGGCAAGGCAATCGTCTCCACGCCCTACCTGCACGCCAAGGAACTGCTCGCGGACAAGCGAGGCGTGCTTGTCCCATTTGACAATCCGGATGCCATCGCAGAAGCGGTTGTCGCATTACTGGAGAACGACGCCGAGCGCCATGCCATGCGCAAGCGTGCCTATCTGCACTCCCGTGGAACAACGTGGCCGACGACTGCGCGCGCCTACATGGCGACTTTCCAGCGGGCGCGCTTCGAGCGCTCCTTGCAGCCCAGGGCCGCCCAACCGGACGAAATCGCAGTGGACCTCATCGACCCGATGGAACACCTGCCGGTTCTAAACACCAATCATCTGTTCACCATGACCGACGCCACCGGCATGTTGCAGCACGCAATCTTCTCCGTGCCCAACACGCGCGAAGGCTATACCACCGACGACAACGCACGGGCGCTGATCGTGTCCACTCTTCTCAATGAGAGCGTCGGGTTCCCGCACGGAGAGGACCATCTCAACCTTTCTCGCCGCTACCTGGCTTTTCTCTGGCTCGCATTCCATTCCGATATCGGACGCTTCAGAAATTTTCTCGGCTACAACCGCAAATGGCTGGAGGACGTTGGCTCGGAAGACAGCCATGGACGCGCATTGTGGGCTTTGGGTTCGGTGCTCGGCCAGTCGCAGAATGCCGGAATGCGGGGAGCGGCGGGAAGGCTCTTCGAGGCTGCCGTGCCTGCGGTTCTAAAGTTCTCGAGCCCGCGCGCGTGGGCATTCAGCGTTCTCGGATTGCAGGCCTATCTCGACTGGTTCCCCGGCGACAGGGCCATCCAAATCGCTCGCAACGCGCTCGCCAATCGCCTGCTGGATGTGTACGAACGCAGCCGTTCCGAGAACTGGCATTGGTTCGAGAAGAGTCTCGCGTACTCCAATGCGAGGCTGCCGCAGGCGCTCATCCTGGCCGGCGGCCGCAGCATGAACAAGAACATGATCGCGGCGGGAATCGAGTCGCTCGATTGGCTTGTCGCTGCTCAACATTGCGGTGACCCGGAGATCTTTGTGCCCATCGGCTCCAGCGCATGCTTCACTGAGGGCGGTGAGAAGCCCCGCTTCGATCAGCAGCCCGTCGAAGCCTGTGCCACCATCTCTGCATGCCTTGAGGCATATAGGTTCACGCATCACAAACGTTGGAGCGACGAAGCCGATTGCGTCTTCCGTTGGTTCCTGGGTAAGAACGATCTGCAGGCGCCGCTCTACGACCCAACAACCGGCGGATGCAAAGATGGACTTCATCCCGACCGCGTCAATGAAAATCAGGGAGCGGAATCAACGCTTTCGTTCCTCATGGCGCTCCTTGAAATGCAACGAGCGAAAATGACCCGCGCTGAAACCGCGGTTCAGGAAATGAGCATCTCCCTTTGAATCCACTTATCCATCCGCCGGATTTGCCTGAGGTCTCTGCTGTAGAACAGCCGCAACCGGGAGTATGTACTGACCTTCCTCTGCTCACGCGCTACTCCGACAATCCGATTCTTAGCGGGCACGATTGGCCCTATGCCGTGAACAGCGTCTTCAACCCAGGAGCAGTGCGATTACCCGACGGAGACACGTTATTGCTTTGCCGCGTGGAAGACCGCAGCGGCCTGTCGCACTTGTGCGCGGCACGTTCACAGAATGGATTCAACGGATGGCGTATTGATGCCCAGCCAACGCTGATGCCGAGTCCTCAGGAATACCCTGAGGAAATCTGGGGCATCGAAGATCCGCGCATCACCTACGTCCCGGAACTCGAGCAATATGCGGTCGCGTATACTTCGTTTGCGCGCGGTGGTCCGGGGGTCTCCTTGGCGCTCACCAAGGACTTCCGGAGCTTTAAGCGATTCGGCGTGATCATGCCGCCGGAAGATAAGGATGCCGCTCTGCTGCCGCGCAGGATCAACGGCTACTGGACCTTGATCCATCGGCCGATGACCACGCTTGGCGCTCACATGTGGATTTCCTACTCACCTGATATGCAGCATTGGGGCAGCCATAAAGTCATCCTGGCAGCACGGCGCGGGGGATGGTGGGATGCAAACAAGATTGGCCTATGCTCTCCGCCCATCGAAACGCCCAAAGGCTGGCTGATGATCTACCACGGTGTGCGGGTTACCGCCTCGGGAAGCATCTATCGCCTGGGGCTGGCGCTCTTCGATCTTGAACATCCGGAGGTCTGCCTGCAACGAGGAGACTCCTGGATCTTCGGTCCCGAAGCCCCATACGAGCGCATCGGAGATGTGCACGACATCGTGTTTCCCTGCGGCCAAACCATCGGCGCCGATGGGGACACCATCAACCTGTATTACGGAGCAGCCGATTCGAGCGTTGCTTTAGCCACGGGAAGCATACGTTGTCTGCTCTCATGGCTTGACGCGAATTCCAGCGCGGGAGACGGAACTGAGCAGTGATCGATGCCGCCCTTACCCTGAAAGGAACTTCCCCATGAATGTCGCAACCCTCACCTGGCCGGATTGGCTGCCCAAAGTGCTTTGCTTTCGCCGTAGGTGCCCTCGCTGCAAATCCGTTCAATTCAAGCCCGGCGAGTTGCGCCCTTACGATGGCGTTCTCGGCTTATTCTTTCTCCGCCCCGTTCGCTGCAAGTTTTGCTGGCGCCGGTTCTACTGGGTTTCCCTGCGAGGCGCAGTATGAACATCCAACAATATGACTCCGGTCCCACGTCGAATGATCTTCTAGAAAGCCTTACCGCGGAACACACCCCGGCAGCGCTGAACTATCAGATCGTTGCACAAAGCGCGGAGGACGTGCAGAACCTCGAAAATGCGCCGGCCGTGAGCATGGGACCGTACTTGCTCAAGTCCGGGCAGAGGAGCCTCTTGACGACAATCAGCATCTATAGTCTCCGGGGAGAGAGCCGTGAGCAGATACGACTGCTTTATATGAATCCCACGGCGATTCGGGTCTGGGAAGCGATGGGGAAATCGCCCAAAATCATCGGCGCGCAACTTCGCCCGCCTCACGCAGCTCTCCTCACGCTTGGTGTCCCTTTCAGCAAATAGCCGGACAACGGCCGCAGCAGCACCCTTAATCCCCCGCGTTTCCATCGCCGGTTACCGTAGGCTTGGATACGCCAGTGCCTTCCAGCAACTACGCTGTGGTCGTCAATGAATACGGCGTGCTCTGGTTGCACCGGGACGGCACGCGGCGTTCACCAAAAATGTCTATGCCCAGCTCATGGGGACCAACGTGACGGCGCACGAAACCGGCGTCGGGCCAACGATGTCGAGGCGCCGGCCGTCCCTGACACAGTGATGCCGGACGATGTCCCTTTTTAAGGAGTGACTATTTATCTTCCAGCAAATAAGCGGAGCCTCTGACCCTATAGGGCGAATACGCTTCAACCCGGTATTCCGTCATTGAAACAACTGCGGCGCAAACTCGTTCAGGTAATTGCGCCAGTTGATCCAGGAGTGCGCGCCCGTGCTTTCCTCGTACACGATGTTGAATTTGTGCCGCCTGAACATTTCGACCGTCGCACTGGAGGTAGCGAGAAGCCCATCCTCCTTGCCCGTTGCGAACCAGAACAACTTAAGCCCTTGCTTGAGTTTCGGATCGTCGAGGGCTGCCTGGTTCAGCTCTTCAAAAGTGGGGCCGGAGGATACATGTCCGCTGTAACCTTGGCGGGTGATGCCAAAAATGCCGGAACTGAAAACACCGATATAAGCATACTTCTCAAGATGGGGTATGGCGATGGCCAGCGTTTGATAGCCGCCCATTGACAAACCGGCGATGGCGCGGTCATGCCGATCGGCGCGCACCCGGTAGTGTTGCTCCACGTAAGGCATGATGTCCTGCTCAAAATCTCCGACGAATTCGTCGCGAGACCCGGCGGTGCCCGGAATGCGCGGGCCGGCGTCCGGCGGACCGGTGTGCCCGGCGGGCAGGACCACGATCATGGGTTTGGCTTTTTGGGCCGCGATCAGGTTGTCCATGATGAACCCGGCGCGCCCGACCGTCGGCCACGAGTCATCGCTATCACCCATGCCGTGCAGCAGGTAAAGCACGGGGAAACGGCCCTTGCCGTTTTCGTAACCGGGCGGCGTATAGATGCGCATCCGGCGAAAACGCTGGAGCGATTTGGAGTAGTAAGTGACCGTCGCGATCGCGCCATGGGGAACCTGCCGGGTGTCTATGAAATTCGCACCCGGTATGTACACCAGACTCCAAGTTCGGACATTGGATTCGCTGGTGACGGGGTTGAGCGGATCCATTACCGTCACCCCGTCCACATTGAAGTTGTACCGGTAGGCGCCAGGATCAATCGGCCCCGTGACGACCTCCCAAACGCCACTTGCGTTCCGCGTCATGGCAGCTTCCAAAACCGTGAAGGTGCCACTCGTGGCCGGCATCTTGGCCACGCCTGGTCCGAAGTCGTATATGTCGGGAGTGGCCAGGCGCGCGGACTGCGCCTTGGGCGCGAAGAGGCGAAACGTCACATGCCCGTCGGGGGCAACTTCGGGTGACATGATCCGCTGGCCAGGCGATTCAACCTGCGCTGCGGACATTGGGGCCATAGAAGCCATTACTAAAATCGCGGCCGACAGTAGAGTGTTTTTTTGAATTTCCATCATCTGCCTCAAGGCTTCGCGCGAAGATGCAGAGCTTATTCCGAACTTCCGGCGATGCCAAACTGGTCCCCCGAATCGTACCAGATGCGCCCCGAAGGAGGCCACGGCGCGGGTGGTAGCGGGCGAACCGACAAGCGTCTTCTAGCCATAAAAGATCGTCTGGATGGGGGTAGGAAACTTTGTATTGCGCCCCGGTTCGTGCGACGGCGGTTACGGTTCGCCGGCCCCCGAAACCGCTCCTCAGCTACTGCAGTGCGCGGGCCTCAAAACAGCCCTAAATTTCATCCCACGAAAAGATCAAATCGCGTATAGAATAGGTGGCAACATTTCCATCTCTGTTTTTTGCTTCAGTCAATTTCCGGCCGATCTGCGGTGTCAAGTGTCTGCTGTTGAGCGGTGCGCGGCGCGAGCGCGCTTTCGACCAGGGCTATCCGGGCTCCCAGGAGAGACCTATGCATCGTTCTTCGGCTTCTTCTTCCTCAGCTTCAATCAATTTAGGCGCAACCGCGAAGCCTGTGCGCAGATCGCACATGGCATCTTGCGTTGCCGTAATGCTTCTTCTGGCTTTGGCAGCAGGCACGGCGTGTTCCTCAGCAAACGCGCAGACCGGCGAATGGGCCTGGATGGGTGGATCCAGCACGATACCTTCCGGGAACTATGGAAACTACGACACACCTGGAGTCTACGGCACATTGGGTACGCCTGACGCTGGAAATGTTCCTGGCAGCCGGTACGATGCGGCGAGTTGGACCGACAGCAACGGCAACTTCTGGCTCTTTGGAGGATTCGGCGTCGATTCAACCGGAATGAGCGGCCAGCTTAATGACCTCTGGGAGTTCAATCCCACGCTCGGTACGAACGGCGAGTGGGCCTGGATGGGCGGAAGCAGCACGTTACCTCCATTGGGCGGAGGCCAGCCCGGAGTGTACGGCACGTTGGGCGCTCCTGCCGAGGGAAACGTACCCGGAGGCCGAGGCTATGCGGCCAGTTGGACCGACGAAAGCGGCAATCTCTGGCTCTTTGGGGGATCCGGATTTAGCTCGACCGTAACATCGGGCGATCTCAACGACCTTTGGGAGTTCAATCCCACGCTCGGTACGAACGGCGAGTGGGCGTGGATGGGCGGAAGCAGCACGTTACCTGCAGGGGGCGAAGGCCAACTCGGAGTGTACGGCCGATTGGGCGTTCCTGCTGCTGGAAACACTCCTGGAGGCCGAAGCGGCGAGGTCACTTGGACCGACAAGAGCGGTAATTTCTGGCTTTTTGGCGGAGATGGTTGGGTTTCGCACGGTGATGGATACGAGCCCGGGGGTGCGTTTCTCAATGACCTTTGGGAGTTCAATCCCAAGCTTGGCACATACGGCGAATGGGCTTGGATGGGTGGGAGTAATTGGGTCCCTGCCGGAATTAACGCCAATCAACCGGGAATATATGGCCAGCAAGGTGAGCCTACTTGGAGTAACGTTCCTGGATCTCGCGCGTATGCCGTTAGCTGGACCGACGATAGCGGCAATCTCTGGCTCTTTGGGGGATTCGGCGCAGATTCAACCGGAGCGATCGGCTATCTCAACGACTTTTGGGAGTTCAATCCCACGTTGGGCCTAAATGGTGAGTGGGCCTGGATGGGCGGGAGCAGCAGCGTACCACTTTGGGGCGGCGGTTGGCCTGGGATCTATGGGACATTGGGACTTCCTGCTGCTGCAAACATTCCTGGATCCCGAGAAGGGTCCATTGGGTGGACCGACAGCAACGGCAACTTCTGGCTCTTTGGAGGATTCGGCGTCGATTCGGTTAGCAACGAAAGCTCACTCAACGACCTTTGGTCGTTTGATCCGCACACCTTCGATTGGACATGGATGAACGGGACCAGCGTCCTACCATACGACCTAATTCCCCCAAACGAGTATGCGTTCGGCGCGCCAGCAACGTTTGGAACGTTGGGTGTTCCAGCCGCGGGGAATGTTCCATGGGGCACTTGGAGTGCTTCAGGTTGGTTCGACGATGGGGGCAATCTTTGGTTATTTGGTGGCGTCGCCTACGTTGCATATGCCGAAGAGGTCAACCTCGATGACTTATGGAAGTACCAGCCTCCCGCGCCAGCGGCAGCGCCGACGTTCCTGGTTGCGGCGGGAACCTATAACTCAGAGCAGTCGGTGACAATCAGCGATACGACGCCAGGAGCTACGATCTTCTACGTCATCGACGGGGTCAGTACAACGCCGACGAGTTCTACACCGTACAGCGGTCCGATTCCGGTAAACGCGACGGAGACGATTGAAGCTGTCGCCGCTGCCACAGGCTATTCCGACAGTGCGGTCGCATCGGCCACATATACCCTCAATCTGCCGAATTTCACGCTCGGCGCCTCGCCGGCCACGCTCGTCCTTGCATCCGGCGGGACAGGAACGACCACTTTGACCGTGACGCCGCAAAACGGCTTCAACGCCGCCGTGAGCTTTGCGTGCTCAGGGCTGCCGGCGGGAGCTTCGTGCTCGTTTAATCCTGCAACCGTGACGCCCTCAGGGGCTGCGGCCAAAACGACCCTTACCATCAACGCTCAAACGCTGACTGCAGCAGTACATCGCAACTCCCGCCCGCTGTTCCCAGCGACGGTTCTTGCGCTCACTCTTTGCATCTTCGGTTGGAAGAAGCGGCGCGGCTTGCAGCTTGTGCTGCTGCTGGCGATGACCTCCGCTGGACTGGGTCTGCTCTCGGGATGCGGTGGTGGTTCCGGCGGCGGTGGCGGAGGCGGCGTGATGCAGGTGGCTTCCCCGATCACCGTGACGGCTACGTCGGGCACAATCCAGCAAACTGCCACCGTGACGCTCGCGGTGAATTAGGGCTATGCAGGCTGTGGCCTATGGCTCCGCGTTCCCCGTGCGCGCCACCTGGTTGATGATGCGCTGGACCAGGACGATGCGAACGTGGAGGCGGCTGGCGATGCTGGGAGCGAACTCGGTAATGAAGTTGTCGATGGGCGCAGTGGCCAGGCCGGCGGCATTGCGCTTGGCGTTGGCGTTGATCTTTGCGGTTCCTGAAGGCGGGTGGAGGCGTTGACGCGGCAGGACGCGTCCCGCAAACTTTGAATGGGTTATCTATTTAGTGTGCAGAGGAAGGTCATCGATTATGAGCACACCAAACCATCCGGGATGGGGCGGGCCGCCCACGGTGGGCCAGCGGGTCGAAGAGGCGATCGAGCGGATCGAGATGGAGCTTCGTTCTGCGATTGCTTATGTGAACGACGCGGTGATTCCGCAGGTGCGCCGGGAGTCGATTGGGACCATGCGCTCGGCCGCCGACGCGCTGCGCAACCTTGCCGACCGGTTTGAACAGAACAATGCGGCCGTGAACCAACCCTGCAACCCGGCGCCGGACCAGGCAAAAAATGAACACGGGGAGCCGCGCCCTTGAAAACGGGAATGGCGCGAGGCAGGATAGTGCGGGTGAACGGAAGCTGGCGCGGCGCGGTGTGCGCGGTTCTGACAGCAGCAGCGATGCTGGGCGCGAACGGCTGCCGGCACAAGGAGAAGACGGTGCAGGTGGCTCCGCCGCAGGCGTTGCCGCCCGAGGAGCAGACAGCTCCCGCCGCCGAGGCTCCGGCGCCTTCTGCGGCGCGCATTCCGGTCACGCCGGTTCCGCCGGGGGGGATTACGGCGGAAGATCTGGAATTTGTGGCCACGCACAGGCCGATTTTGAGCGAGGTGGGCTACGCGACGTGGTACACCGCGCCGTACGAGGGCCGGAGGGCCGCCAACGGCCAGGTCTTCGACGACTGGGCGTTGACAGCCGCGCATCGTACGCTGCCCATGGGATCGCTGGTGGTGGTGACTAACCTGAAGACCGGCCAATCCAGCGCCATGCGCATTAACGACCGCGGCCCGTTTGTGGAAGACAGAATGCTGGATCTGACCATCGCCTCGGCCAAAGCCGTCGGCGTTTACCGGACCGGCCTGGCGCGCGTGCGCATGGACGTGTTCGAGACGCCCAAGCCCATCGATACCGGCGGGCGCTGGTGCGTGCAGATTGGCGCATTCCACGACGAGCGCGCGGCCATCAGGCTGAAGGAGCAACTCCTCCGCCGCTACCCGGGCTCGAATGTCATCGAGTTTCCCGGCGAGAAGAGCTTCTGGGTGCGCATTCGGCCTCAGGGCGACGACCGCGCGATCGCGGAATATATCGCGCTGCACTTGCAACCGGCCGAGGGGGATGCGTATTTGACGAGGCTGGATTGAGCCGTCCAGCGGATCAGCCAGGTTTGTGTGGCGTTCGCAGGTGGGACGCGAAGCGCGGCGCTCACCGCAGCAGCGCGGAGGCCGCCCAAAGCACGGGCTCCTGGCCGTGGAAATCGCCGGTGCGGCGCTTGCGCTCCAGGTAATACTCCAGGTCGTTCTTCTTGCCGGTGCCTTCGCAGACGCTGGTCATGTCGTTGTTCTGGTCGATGAAACCGGTGAGGGCGATCCATGCCTTGCGCGCAGCGGGGCCGTAGGCAGCGGCATCGAGCCAGCCGTTTTTCACGCCGGCGATGAGGGCAAAGGTGAACATGCCCGTGCTCGATGACTCTTCCCACGCCTCGTCGCGATCGATGAGTTGGCGCCACATGCCGTTGGTGGTCTGGTATTTAATCAGGGCTGCCATCATGAGCTTGTAGGCGGCCAGGATGCGCGCGCGCTGCGGATGGCCCGCAGGAAGGTCGCGGAGCATCTCGGTCATACCCGCGGCTACCCATCCATTGCCGCGGCCCCAGAAAAACGGGACATCCGGCGCGTGATAGAACAGGCCGTTGGGCTGCTGCAGCTTATCGAGATAAGCCACCATTTCGTTGGCGGCGCGGTCGAGATATTCTTTGTCGCCGGTGGCGCGGTAAGCCTCGAGCTGCAGAATGGTGAGCATGTACATGTCGTCGATCCAGAAGCGCGACTGGTTCGACAGCCCATCCGGCCTCGGATTCTCCCACTGCAGGTTCGCAAAGCTCAGCCCGTAGTCGAGATATTTTTTATCCTTGGTCTCCATATAGATTTCGAGGGGCACGATGCCGAAGATCGAGTTATCCACGCTATCGGGCTTGGGAACCAGGGCGTCTTCGGCGCCGCCGGGCAGCAAGGGATCGAAGCGCTTGATGAGCTCGGCGGTGAGAGCTTCGTCATGGGTCAGTTGCGCGAAGGTCAATGCGCCGTACCAGGCGCCCACCTCGGAGTAATGGATGGTTGCGCCGTACTGGTGCGGGCTGGTCACAAAGTGCTCGGCCAGCGCCTTGCCGATCTCCTGCGGGGAACGCTCCGGCGGCCAGTTGCGGAAGTAGTCCTGTTGCGCGCAAACGGTGACGGCCGCGGCCGGCAAGAGGAATCCCCAGGCAGCAATCTTCAAGAGGGCGCTCATGTGCATTCCTCCAGAGTGCGATGCGTTACGCGAAGCCATTCTATAGCGGGTCTCCTGCAGGTGTAGACCAAGGCACAATCGTAAGTGGCTTTTTCATCGAGAAAAAGCCGCCTTGAATACTGTCCGAAATGGCTCATAGTTGCAGGAGAACCGCCGTAAACGCGGGGCGCGTTCGTCGTTTACGGCAGCGTGCTCACCCAGGCCGGATCGATGGCCTGACGCACGGCGGCAGAGAAACCGTCCCACGAGCAGGTAAGATCCTGGCGGTCTGCGAGGGGGCAAATCCAGCGCAGGAATTGCCGCCAGAGTGAAAAGAGCGGCAAAAGTGGCTCGAGTCATAACCATCCCTTGATACTCCGCCGGTGCATGCCGGTCAACCGCGTTCGAAGCGAGCCAAGCGCACTTTCCTTTATGAAGAAGCGCTGGCCAGCCGGTATCCTGTTCGAGACATGCGGTGGAGCAGGCTGGTTGACGTCTTCCGGTGGCTCTTCGACGGGCGCCGCGGCCCGCGGGGCCAAATGGTTCCGCGATGGATCTTTCTGCGCGCGCTCGCGCTCATCTACTTCTCCGCATTCTATTCGCTGCTGTTTCAGATCAAGGGCTTGATCGGCCCCGATGGGATTCTGCCAGCGCAGGATTATCTGGCCGATATCGCGCAACAATTGGGCCTGGAGCGCTACTGGTACGCGCCATCGCTCTACTGGATCTCGTCGAGCTCCGCGACGATGATGACGGTGACGTGGATGGGCCTCATTGCCGCCGTGATCGCTTTCCTGAACGTGTGGCCGCGGTTGAGCTTTTTCATCTGCTTTGTGTGCTTCCTTTCGTTTGTCGGCGCGAGCAGCGTGTTTTCGAGCTACCAGTCCGACGGGATGCTGCTCGAAGCGGGATTTCTGGCGCTGTTCTTTGCACCGCGCGGCCTGTGGCCGGGATGGGGCGCGCACGATCCGTCCGCGCACATGAGCTGGTTCCTGTTGCAGTGGGAGTGGTTTCGGATTTATTTCGAATCGGGCATGGTGAAGCTCGCCGGCGGCGACCCGCAGTGGCGACACTTTACGGCTATGGACGAGTACTACCAGAATGGCCCGCTGCCCACGTGGATCGGCTGGTACGTGCAGCACCTGCCGCATTGGTTCCATGCGGCTACCGTTGGAGGAACCCTGGCGCTCGAATTGGGCCTGGCGTTCATGATGTTTTTTCCGCGCCGCGTGCGCCTGATCCTTTTCTTCATCGTCACGCCGTGGGAGATTGGCGTCATTCTCACCGCCAACTACGCATTCCTGAATTATCTGGTGCTGTCGCTAGGCATTCTGCTGCTGGATGACAAGTTCCTGCTCCGCCATGTCCCCGCGCGCTTTCGCCCGCGCGAGCCGGAACGGATTTCAGCGCCGTCGCTGGAATTCGATGAGGAGCAGCCGTTATCGATACTGGCCGCGGGCGAGGCCAGCGTGACCACGGCGGACATTGAGGCGCACGAGCATGTCCCCAGGCGCCGCGCATTTCTCGGCCGCCTCGGATTTTCATTCTGGGTAGCAGGTGTGGCCTTCTCCGCATTCATGCTCACATGGATCGCATACAACACGATTGTGGAGATGATCGGAATTCCTCTGCGCGACGTTCCGCTGCCGGTGAAGCCGCTCGTCGCGCTCGAGCCTTTTCGCATCGCCAACCAGTACGGCCTCTTCGCGGTGATGACCCGCGAACGCTACGAAATCGAATTTCAAGGTTCCGACGACGGCACAAACTGGACCGCGTATCCGTTTCGGAACAAACCGCAGGCACTGAATGAAGCGCCCGGCATCTATGCGCCCTATCAGCCGCGCTTCGACTGGAACCTGTGGTTTGCTTCGCTCGGCAACTGGCGCGACAACGAAATCGTCCCGCTGACAGAGGAGCGCCTTCTCTTGGGCGACGGCGCTGTACTGTCGCTTTTTCGAAACAATCCCTTCCCGCAGATTCCGCCGCGGTATGTGCGCGCGGTGCTGTGGCAATACTGGTTTACGACGATGGATGAAAAGCGGCGAACCGGGAACTGGTGGCGCCGCGAGTATCTTGGCCTGTACGCGCCGGAGCTGGCGATGACCGCGGATGGCCGCTTTGCGGTGGTGGAATGGCCTGAAGAGTTGCCGCCCCATGACTGAAGAACGAATGACCGGAGGACGATGACACAATGAGCCGAGCCTGCGTGATTGGATCGGGTCCCAATGGGCTCGCCGCGGCCATTGTGCTGGCGCAGGCGGGAATGCGCGTGGAGGTCTTTGAGGCCGAAGCCGAACCGGGCGGAGCAGCGCGTACGCTGCCCCTCACATTGCCGGGGTTTCTGCACGACTTTGGCTCGGCCGTACATCCGTTCGCGGCGGGGTCTCCATTTTTTGCCACGCTACCCCTTGGGGACAACGGGCTGGAGTGGATCCACGGAGAAGCGCCGCTGGCGCACCCGCTTGACGACGGCTCGGCCGTGGTGCTGGAGCGCGACCTGGAGCACGCGGAGTGCGCGCTGGGAGCGGACGGCAAACTATGGCGGGCTTTGATGCAGCCTGCGGTCAACGACTGGAAGAATTTTGCCGAAGACACGCTTGGGCCGGCGTTGCGCATCCCTCATCATCCGCTGCGCATGGCGCGATTCGGACTTTCGTCGATCCAATCCGCAGAAGGCTTTGCAAAGAGCCACTTCGTGAGTCCGCGGACACGGGCCGTCTTCGCGGGGTTGGCGGGCCACTCGTTCCTGAGCCTCGATCAGCCGTTGGGCGCGACCATCGGGTGGATGTTCGGCATCGCCGTTCACGCGGTGGGCTGGCCGATTCCGCGCGGCGGCGCGCGTGCCATTACGCAGGCGCTCATCGGCACGCTGGAGACGCTGGGCGGAACGGTGCACACTTCGTGCCGAATCGATGCGGCCGCGTTCCGTGAGTTGGAATCGAGCAGTGAGCTTGTACTCTTCGACACAGCGCCGCGGCAACTGGTTGCGATCGCCGGCGAAAGGCTCTCGCCCAAATACAAGAGCACGCTCGAGCGTTTCCAGCACGCGCCGGGTGCGTTCAAAATCGACTACGCCCTTTCGCAACCCGTTCCGTGGCGCGCGGCACATTGCCGGCGAGCAATCACGGTGCACCTGGGCGGGTCGTTTGAGGAGATTGCAGCGGCCGAATATGCCGTAGCCCATGGGCACGAAGCCGAACGGCCCTTCGTGCTGGTGGCGCAGCCCACTCTCTATGATTCGTCACGCGCACCAGATGGCAAACACATACTGTGGGCATATTGCCACGTGCCCAACGGGTCAACAGTCGACATGACGGAGCGGATTGAATCGCAGATCGAGCGATTTGCGCCGGGATTCCGCGATTGCGTGCTGGCGCGGCACGTTTCCGCGCCCGCGGCGCTGGAAGCGATGGATGCAAACCTCGTGGGCGGCGACATCAGCGGCGGTGCGATGACCCTGCGGCAGATGTTTTTCCGGCCGACGGCTAGCGGCTACGCGACGAGTGCGCCCAAGCTTTATCTGTGTTCGGCGTCGACGCCGCCGGGTGGAGGTGTGCACGGCATGTGCGGCTATCACGCAGCGCGGCGTGCGCTGCGGGCGTTCAAGAGGTGATTTGCGGAGCACGGGAGGGATCCGGGCCGCGCCTTGGCAACGCCATGGATGCGATGGTTCATTGAATTCGGGGATCGCAGGTGGAACTCAGGAAGGCCGCGCCTGCTCGGCGAGGTACGCTAGCCATCCATCCATCCCCGCGCCGGTTTTGGCCGAGGTTTCGAAGATCCGGATACCGGGCCGGATCTCGTTGATGTTTCTGAGGGCCAGCTCGCGGTCGAAGGCGCAGGGAACGGCGAGATCGATCTTGGTGATGACCGCGGCGTCGGCAGAGTTGAACAGTCCCGGATATTTGAGCGGCTTGTCCTCGCCCTCGGTCACGCTCAGCAGCACCACGCGGATGCGTTCGCCCAGGTCGTAGCTCGACGGGCAAACCAGGTTGCCGACATTCTCGATGAAGAGATAGTCGAGTCCGGCGAGCACCAGGCTCTCCCAGGCGTCGAGATGCTTCGCGACCATTTCCGCGTCCAGGTGGCAGATGCCGTGAGTATTGATCTGGCGCACAGGCACGCCGCTTGCAGCCAGACGGCGCGCGTCGTTGTCGGTCTCAAGATCGCCCACCAGCGCCGCGGCGCGCGCCCCGCGGGCGTGGAGTTCGCGCAGCGTGCGCTCAAGGAACGTCGTCTTGCCTGTGCCGGGGCTCGACACCAGGTTCAGCACCAGCACTCCGGCCGACGTGAAGCGACCGCGCAGCCCCGCCGCTAGTTCATCATTTTTCTTTAGAATTCCCCGCCGCAGCTCAACAATCCGAGTGGTCATAAGTGCTCCTCCACGGGTTCCGGCGCACCGCTCCCCGGTTCTTTCGGCTCCGGCTCCTCCAGCTCGATCGATTCAATCTCCAACTCGCGCCCCTGGCGAAGATCGGCAGCCGGCGCGCCGCAGCGCGGGCAGCGAAAGCTCTGCACGCCATCGATCTGGGCATCCGCGCCGCAGGCGTCGCAGTGCACGATCACGGGCAGCTTTTGAATGACAAGCGTCGCACCGGCAAGTGGCGAGCCTTCCGTAGCCAGCTCCCAGCAGAACTGGAGCGAATCATCGACGACCGAGGCCAGCGCGCCCACGCGCAGCCGCACTTCCTTGACGCGAGCTCCGGGATACGCGGAGGCGGCCTCGGTGACCGCGTCCACAATGCTCATCGCGATGGAGAGCTCGTGCATCGATTCTGTCTGCAAGATACTACGCCCGCGCCGTCTTTGGCTGCGACCGGCTACGCAAGCTTCGAACTCCTTGGCCAGAATCAGGCCGCTTATGAGCCGTTCTGGCTCGCCAGCCAGGTTTTCAGATTCGGCTCCTGCAGGCGGCGCAGTTCGATGCAGCCATCGATATGTTCGAGGGCGTGCTTGAGCGCCACGTCGGAGGCAGGAACCGGATGGGCGGTGAAGAAGCTCTTCACATCGTCACGGGCCTCGGCAGTGCAGAAGCTGCCAGCGGAACTCACAAGCAGCGAGCCGAGGTCAGTGGTTAACTCCGCATGGACCTGGTCCCAATGCGTTTTGATGAAATTCCAGGTGGCATCGCGGTTCTCGGGGATTTCGAGACCGATGGCGAACTGAATTGCGGCATCCTGGTTGCGCACGTTGCTTGACACCGAGTACTCGAGAGCGCGCTCAAGCAGGGCGGGCTTGTCAAACATAACCAGCAGACGCAACGCAGTCTCCTGTAAATCGGGATCTTTGGAGGTCTTGTACACCTCCTCCATGCGGTCGAAGAGAGCGGCGTCGCCGTTCTCGGCGGCCACTTGCAGAGCGGCCTGTCCGAGCGTCGGATCGACCGACGCGGGGTTGGAAAGATACCGATCGGCGATCTTACGCGCCTGGGCGATGAGATCGGCGTCGTTGCCGCGATCGGCAAGCAGCGAGAAGAGGTGCGCGCGCAGTTCGCGCGTGTTGGGAGAATCTCCGGGCGCGGGAGGGCCGAGCTTGGCGTACTCGGAGGCAAAGGTGCGGCGAATCCAAGCGGCAAGCGCATCGCGCTCCTCTTTCGTTGAGGCCACGCGGTCGGCAACAACGCCAACATTCTCAAAGGCATTCGAGAGCACATCGGCGTTGGGATCGGATTTGAGCGCGGCGACTAGATTCAGATAATCGCCCACGGTGGCTTTGCCGGCGCGCATTTGCGCCCACTCGTCGCCGGCCAGGCTGATGCGCTCCGGCGGCGTCAGCCCGGACTCGGCGTGGGCGACCAGCGCGGCGTACTGCGCAGGCGCGTCGGCGCTGCGGTAGTAGCCCTTGCCTCCGGCATTGGCGAAGAAAAGGCCGGCGGGCGGAATCTTCAGGCCGGCTGTTTCAGGCGTCACAAGCTCGCAGTCGAGGGCATCCGCGGTCTTGAAGCAAACCGGCAGCGTCCACTTCTGCTCGGAGTTCGGCTCCATGCTGGGGCTGAGGAAGAATCGTTTCTGCGCGACGGAAACTCTTCCGTCCGCGGGCGTTCCGAAGCTGAGGATGGGCTCACCGGGCTGCACTACCAGCGACTCCATGATCTTGTCCACCGGTTTGCGGCTCACGGCCGTTTGCGCGTTCCAGAAATCCTGTGCCGTGGCATTCCCGTATTCGTGCGCGGCCAGATACGCATGAACGCCTTTGCGGAAGGTTTCTTCGCCCAGATAGTTCTCCACCATGAGCAACACGTCGCTGGCCTTGCCGTAGGCGATGCTGTCGAACATCTGGTCGATCTCGGCGGGCGTCTCGGCCTTGGCCCGGATGGCGCGCGTGGTGGGCTGCGCATCGACATTCAGAGTGTCCTGTTCGTCGCCGGCGA
Organism: Occallatibacter sp.; assembly: GCA_049522315.1. GTDB lineage: Bacteria > Acidobacteriota > Terriglobia > Terriglobales > Acidobacteriaceae > Telmatobacter. The sequence continues at coordinate 80,458 of JBEKNY010000007.1, read as the reverse complement.
CCACCTGCGGAATGTTCCACTCGGGATGCATGGCGGCCACGGGCTTGTTTTCCATCCAGGTGGCAAAGCCCTCGTTGAGCCAGATGTTGTCCCACCACCGCATGGTCACCAGGTCGCCGAACCACTGGTGGGCCATCTCATGCGCGATGACGAGGGCTACGTTTTCCTTGTCGGCGACCGGCGCAGTCTTTGGATCGAGCAACAGATCGGTTTCACGAAAGGTGATGGCGCCGAAGTTCTCCATGGCGCCGGCCTCGAAGTCGGGAATGCCGATGAGGTCCAGCTTCTTGAGCGGATAGTGGATGCCGAAGTAGCCGTCGTAGTAATGCAGAACGTACTTGGCGATGTCGAGCGCGTAAGGCGCGAGCGCAATCTTGTCGGGAGTGGAACAGACGCGCAGGTCCACGCCGTCCTGCTGGCCGCCCGTGCACTGGAAGTCGCCTACGAGGAAGGCGACGAGATAAGTGGACATTTTGGGAGTGGTGGCGAATTCGAGCGTGTGCTTGTTGGCGCCGGGACCGGGCGTGTCGGCCACGATGGCGGTGTTCGAAATCGCATTGTCGCCGGCGTCGATGACCAGCGAGATATCGAACCTGGCCTTGAAGGCCGGCTCGTCGAAGCAGGGGAAAGCGCGGCGCGCATCGGTGGCCTCAAACTGCGTGACGGCGTAGTTGCGGCGCGCGGTTTTTGAAAGATAGAAGCCGCGGAGTTCGTTGTTCAACATGCCGGTGTAGCGGATCTTGATGGTGGCGTTACCCGCGGGAACAGTTTGGGAAAATGTGAAGGTGGCCTGCTGCTTTTCAGGATTGAGACTGACCGTTCCCGTCTGTTCTGCACCGCTGGCGTCGATGGTCACCGATTGGAAAGCGATTTCGATGGCATTCAGAGTGATCGATCGCGTGGGCTGGCCGATGTTCATGTCGATCGCTTCCACGCCGGAGAAGGTGGCGGTTTTCAAATCGGGCGTGAGCTTGAGGGTGTAGTGCGTGGGCACGACGGTTGACGGCAGGCGCTGGGCGCGGGCGGCGCAGGGACAAAAAAGAACAAGCGCGGCAACGGCGCTAAAGGCAGCGCGCGGCGAAAAGGCAAAATGGAGAGATTTCATCGGGCTCCTCGCGGGGCGTCGGACGAAGCAGCAGGACAATGTTTCGGGCCAACTGCGCGGCTTTACGATGTGGCTGCGTGGAATGACCCTCAACGGCCCTCCCTTCGATTCTTGCATACCGTCTGTCAGCCAATGCGCGCGGGCGATAGCATGGTGAATCCGAAGTTGGTTGAAGAACAACCGCAGATCCTTCGATTCCGTTTGGCGCTGAAAACGCACCAAACTCCACTCAGGATGACAATTTCCTATTGATACGAACTTTTGACCCAGGACACTGGCCTGGCCACGGCGGATTTGGGAACCCTGCCGGAGTGCAGCGTAAATCAATTCGCTGACCAGCCGTGGCGACCGGCGACGGCGCCTACGAGGTCAGGATTCGGTTTTCCTGCGCGGCAGCATCGAGTCGAGGAAGAGCAGGCAGGCACCGGTGACGACCGAGGAGTCGGCCACGTTGAAGTCGGGCCAGTGATAGGTGAAGATGTGGACCTCGATGAAATCGATGACCGAGCCGTATACGATGCGGTCGTGGGCGTTGCCGAGTGCGCCGCCGAGGAGGAGCGCGAGCCCGACAGTGGTAAGCGTGAACCGGGCCCCAAGGCGCAGCAAGGCGATGAAGATACCGAGCGCCGCCGCGACCGTGAATGCGACCAGTGCCCAGCGCACAACGTGCGGCGAAGCGGTGTCGGCGAAGAGTGAGAAGGCCGCGCCTTCGTTGGTCCAGTGGGTGATGCGCAAAACGCGCGGGATAACTGGAATCGCGCCGCCCAGAGGGATGTGCGCGTTGACCCAGCTCTTGGTCATGCGGTCGGCGACGATGATCAGCGTTGAGATGAGCAGCAGCCAGTGTAGACGGCGAGGGCGTGGCCAGTTCCGTAGCCAAGTCACTTTTCAGCCTCCGGTTGTGGGGGCGCGATGCCCATCTCGTGCAGGGCCGACTGGCACCGCGTGCAAACGTTCTCCCAGACGCCGTAGCTCGAGACCTCCGGCATGTAGTTCCAGCAGCGGGCGCACTTGGTGCCGCTGGCTGCGTGAATTACAAACCGTAGGGCGGGACCTGAAATCAAGGTTCTACACTGCCCAACGCCTTCTGGCTCATCGGTTGCGCCTGGCGTTTCCAGCAATTCCTTGACTTGTACACGCGAGACATTCATAAACTCCTTCAGACTGTCGCCGTGAGCCCGAAGTAGAGCCTGAAGGATTTCGAGAAGCCTTCCTTGCGTCAGGATGTGAAGTTCGGCTTCTGTGCTCTTGCCGATGCATTTGGCTTGGCGGAATTCTTCAATTAGTTTGAATGCCTCCAAGCGGACGTAAAAAAGGTACGTTCTCCATTCCTCGAACACGGGGGCAGGATCTTCAGAGAAGATCTCTTCCGGCTTGGGGAACAGCGCAAGATGCACACTGGCTTCGCGGCCCTCGACCGCGGGCAGATGCTCCCACACCTCATCGGCAGTGAAGCTTAGGATGGGCGCGACCAGCCGGACCAGCGCTTCGGTGATCTGCCAGAGGACGGTCTGCGCGGAGCGGCGCGCGGGGTTCGCCGGCGCGAAGGTGTACATGCGGTCCTTGAGCACGTCGAGGTAGAAGGCGCTCAGGTCCACGATGGCGAATTCGTTCACCGCCTGGTAGACGCGGTGGAACTCGAAGGCCTCGTACCAGGCGAGAATCTTTTCGGCGAGGTCGCGCGTACGCGCCAGCATATAGCGGTCCAGAGGCAGAAGCTCGTTCTCGGGAACGCGGTCGCGGGCGGGGACAAAGCCGTTCAAATTGCCGAGCAGGAAGCGGAAGGTGTTGCGCAGCTTCTTGTAGAGCTCGGCGCAGCGCTGCATCAGGTTTTCGCTGGCTGCCATATCTTCGCGAAAATCGACGGACGCGACCCATAGGCGCACGATCTCGCCGCCCATTCTTTTCGCAATATCGACGGGATCGACGCCGTTGCCGAGCGACTTCGACATGGCGCGGCCCTGCTCGTCGAGTGTCCAGCCGGCGGTGGCGACGTGAGAGTAGGGCGCGCGTCCGCGCAGCGCGACAGAGGTGAGCAGCGACGAGTGAAACCATCCGCGGTGCTGATCGCCGCCCTCCAAATAGAGGACCTCCGGCGCGGCCTTCGGGTCGTTTTGAATTTGGAATGCTTTGTAGGCCGAACTAAGGTCCGGGTCTGACTCGCAGACAGCCATCCAGCTTACGCCCGAGTCGAACCACACATCGAGAATGTCGGTCTCCTTGCGGAAAGCAGCCCCGCCACATTGCGCACACTTGGCGCCGGCCGGCAAAAGCGATTCGAGCGGCGTCGTGTGCCAGGCTTCGGCGCCCTCGCGCTCAAAGAGATCGACGATTCTGCGGTTCAGAGCGGCGTCAACGATGGGCAGATTGCAGTCTTCGCACAGGAAGACGGCGATGGGCACGCCCCAGATGCGCTGGCGGCTGATGCACCAGTCGGGGCGCGTAGCGATCATGTTGGTGATCCGCTCCTTGCCCCACGCCGGGTCCCAGATCACCTTGTCGATCTCCTCTATTGCTACCTTCCTGAAGGCGGTTTCAGGGCCGTCGGCGCGCTTCATCGGCGTTTCCAGGCTGATAAACCACTGCTCGGTGGCGCGGAAGATCACGGGATGGTGGCAGCGCCAGCAATGCGGATAGGAGTGCTCCAGTTGCCCGCCGCCCAGCAGTGCCCCGCGCTCTTCGAGCATGGCGACGATGATTGGGTTTGCCTTCCACACATTCAGCCCGTCGAAAGCCGGAGGCTGGGCCAAGTTCCAGGCGGCGGGATCGACATGGATGTGGCCGCCGGCATCGACGCGGCAGGTGGGGTCCAGACCGTAGCGCTGGCCCGTATAGAAGTCGTCGGCGCCGTGCGCGGGAGCGGTGTGGACCGCGCCAGTGCCCGTGTCTGCGGTGACGTAGGCGCCCAGTACGCCGAGGACCGAGCGTTCCAGGAACGGATGCTGGAAGGTTACACGTTCGAGCAGGGCGCCCTTGAAGCGGGCAAGTTGTTTCGTGTGGCCAAGCCGGCAGGCCGCAGCCACCTGCTCGGCCAGCGCAGCGGCGACAATATAGACCTCGCCGGACTCGGCCTCCAGCGCCACATAGTCGAAGTCGGGATGAAAGGCTACGGCCAGCGATACGGGCAGCGTCCAAGGGGTGGTGGTCCAGATGATCGTTGAAACCTGCCGCCCGGCGAGTGCCGGAGCGATCGCCGCCGGATCGGAGGTGAGCCGGTAGCGCACGTATACCGACGGGCTGGTGTGGTTCTCGTACTCGACCTCGGCCTCGGCCAGGGCGGTGCGATCGTGGATGCACCAGTAAACCGGCTTGAGGCCGCGGTAGACGAAGCCTTTCTCTAGAAAGCCGTAGAAGGCCTCCAGCGTGCGGGCCTCGTAGCCGCGAGCCATGGTCTTGTAAGGCGTTTCCCAGCGTCCAAAGCAGCCAATACGCTCGAACTGTTCGGTCTGCAGGCCAACGTACTTCTGGGCATAGGCGCGGCAGGCTTCGAGAACCGCGGGAACCGGCATTTCCAGCTTCTTGTGGCCCAGTTTCTCGTCCACTTTGATCTCAATGGGCAGGCCGTGGCAGTCGTAACCGGGGACGTAGGGGGCGTCGAACCCGGCCATGGTCTTGGACTTGACCACAAAATCCTTCAGTCCCTTGTTGAGAGCGTGGCCCAGGTGGATGGGCCCATTGGCGTAGGGAGGGCCGTCGTGAAGCAGATAGACGGGCCGTCCGCGGCTGGCTTTGCGCAGCTTTTCATAGAGGCCGAGCGAAGTCCAGCGGGCGAGCCGAAGCGGCTCATTCTGCGGCAGATTGGCTTTCATCGCGAAGGCAGTCTGGGGCAAAGTGAGGGTCGCCTTCAACTCCGGCGCAGGGGACATCGGGGCTCCATTCTGGGTTGCAAACTTGTTCATTGATCAGTGTAAATGGCCGAGAGAGATTTTTTCCGGTAACAAACCGAATGGAGAAAGCGTCTATTGTTTATGGAAGTGTTGAAGCTGGCGGAATATGAGACAGCGGAAGGCCAGGCCGGGCCTGCATCCAGCAGTGGAGCCGAGACAAATGCGGGCGCGGTCAAGCATAATGAATCAATAGGTCCGTTTATGGACCTGCCTGCATCTAACGCCCAGTAACAACCGATCCATCAGCACTTATGGCAAACGATCTCTTTATACCGGCTGAAACGGACTCCCAGGGAGCTGCGGCGGCGATGAATGGCCACGAGCTGGATGCGTTTCTTGGACGGGCATTCGAGGAGAAGCCCATTTGGCGGGGCCTCTGGGAAAGTATCCGGGACGTGTTTTTCCCGGTCAAGCTGCCCCCTTTGGAGCTGACCTCGCAGCCGATTCCAGTGCCCGACCGGATGGCCGTGAAGCCGAACCCGTGGGCTATCGCGCTCTCGACGGCCTTTAATATTTCCGTCTTGCTGCTGGCGATCTGGCTGGGCATTCACGTGGTCCACCAGATCGTGAATCAGCCGCTGCTTGCGACGAATATCGATGTGGGGGAATACCAGGGGCCGAACGCTAAGGTGAAGGCTGGAGGCGGCGGTGGCGGCGGCGACCGCAGCCCCATCGAAGCGAACAAAGGCAAGCTGCCCGAGAGAATCAAGGATCCGATTACTCCTCCGCAACCGCAGACCCTTGAGAATCCGAAGCTGCCTGAGCCTGCGGCCATCAACGTGCAAAAGAACATTCAACTGCCCGATAACAATATGCCGATGATCGGGATGCACGAGTCAACCAATGTGACGTTGGCCTCGGCCGGAACGGGCTCGGGCGCAGGCATGGGAACAGGTAGCGGCGGCGGGCTGGGCTCGGGCCAGGGCAATGGATACGGGCCCGGCTACGGCGGCAATGTGGGTGGAGGGCTGTATAGGATCGGCGGCGGGGTCTCGGCGCCGGTGGTCATCCACAGCGTGGAAGCGGAGTTCTCCGACGAGGCGCGGCGCGCCAAGTATCAGGGCGTTTGCCTGATTGCGCTAATAGTCGACGCACAAGGAAACCCGCAGAATGTCCATGCGATCCGTGAGTTGGGAATGGGGCTTGATGAGAAAGCCATTGAGGCGATCCGGCAGTACAAATTCAAGCCGGCGATGAAGGACGGCAAGACGCCGGTGCCGGTGATGATTACGGTCGAGGTGAATTTCCACCTGTATTGAGGCTCGGATCTGCTGACGGGGGCAGGGAAGCGGAGCGCGAATCGCTCCGCTTTTCTTGTGGATGTATCCTTTCAGGAATCTGTCAATAGTGAAAGCCTAGCCTGGCCTTCGGCAAGATCATGGCGTCACAGGGCAATGGCACAATTCTGAACATTTCTTCGATGAGCGACTTCCGGCTGCTTACGCGCATCCCGGCGTACAGCGGCGTCTGGAGCGGCTCTTCCGCGCCCTCCCTGAACTTGCCAGATCCGCTGGTCGCTCTTCAAATCTCTCTCTTCTTGTAATCGCCGCGGCTGAGGTGCTTTTCCAGCCACAGATAGAGACAGATGAAGAGATACCGGCTGCCCATCTCCTGGATCTTCAGCTTGGCCACGCCCGTCCTGCGGTTGCGCCAGGTAATCGGGATCGTGGTCCAGGAGTAGCCGCGGATAATCGTCTTGAGCGGCAGCTCTACCGTGAGATTGAAGTGTGCCGAGAGCATGGGCTTGCAGCCCTCGATCACGGTGCGCCGGTAAGCCTTGAATGCGTTGGTGGTGTCATTGAACGAAATTCCGAAGAGCATACGGATGAAGAAATTCGCCAGCCGGTTCAGCCGCAGCTTGAACCAGGGATAATCGATCACTCCGCCGCCCTTCATGAAGCGGGATCCGAAGACCGCGTCCCATCCCTCATTCAGCTTCTTCCAGTAACGAACCACATCGCGGCAATCGTCCGACTCATCGGCCATCATCACCACTGCGGCGTCGCCGTGGAAATGCGTAAGTCCGGCAGCGATGGCGCGTCCAAAGCCATGCGGAGGTCTTTGGGAAAGCAGGCGCGCCTCCGGGATGCGCTGACTCAACTGGGTCACGATCTCCGCGGTGCGGTCGGTGCTTCCGTCGTCAACCACGACGATCTCGTGCGGAATGTCGTTCAGCCGCAGCTCCACGTGCAGATGTTCGACGGTAGACGCAATGCAGCCCTCTTCATCCCGTGCGGGGATCACCACCGAGAGCAGCTTCAGCTCTTCCCCCGCGGCCGACGGCGCAGGACTCTTCATGCGCCGCACCTTTCCAGCCAGCCGGGATGTTCGGCAACATGCACGGCGATCTCCTCGAGAATCGCGTGGATTTCTATGCTGGGCCGCCAATCGAAACTGTTCGCCGCAAGCGTCGCATCCAGAATCAGCCAGGGAACATCGTAAGGCCGGTCGGAACCGTCAGCCAGGGGCGCATTATGGCCGAAGCGATCGTCGCACCAGGCCGTAAGCTGGGCCAGCGACATCGAGTTCCGTTGCCCGCCGGAGACATTTTGCAGGCCGCCCCGGCCGGGGTTGCGGAGTTGCATATCCACCAGGCGCGCCAGGTCCCGCGGGTGCAAAGCGTCCCTCACCTGGTACCCATGACCTCCGAAGCCGAGATACTTCAACGTTCGCCGCGCCGCGTGCGCGTGCAGCCAATAGGAGAAGATGCCCTGCTCCGCGGTGCCGAACTGGCCGGCTCCTGCCAGCACGCCGCAGCGATTGATCCAGACCGGTACCCCAAATCCTGCGGCATACTCCTGCGCCAGACGCTCCGAGGCCAGCTTCGTTGCCCCATACAAGGAGATAGGAGCCTCAGTGCTGAAAGCTTCGGTAACGCCGGCCGCACTGACGTCTGCCGGCCACGGCCGTGCCGGGTCCAATGTGAACATTGAGGAAACCGGCGCCAACGGCAACTGTCCCAGCACGGAGATGGAATACACGCGGCTGGTGCTGAGCAAGATGAAGCCTGCCCGCAAACTCCTGCAGTACTCGAGCAGATTGATGGTGCCCAATAAGTTATGTTCCAGCAACTGGCGCGCACTCGTTTTGCCGTCGCGGCCCGCCAGAACGCTGGGCTGCGCTGCCGCATCGATCACCCAGTCCACGGCCGGAAGCGCCTCTACATCGCTGGCCATACGCAAATCGCCGTGCACCAGTTGCACGCCAAGCCGCTTCAGCGCCAGCCGGTTGGTTTCGCTGCCCTGGCGCGCCAGGTTGTCCAGTCCCACGATCTCGATGCCCTGGTGAGACTCCAGAAGGCAGCGAACAAGATGGCTGCCCGCAAACCCGCATACGCCTGAAACTAAAACCTTCATGCGAACGTTATTTTCGCCTCTTGCACTTTCCCTGTTCCGGCCTCCTCATTGTCGTCGCCCCAAGCCACGACAACGGCGCCGGGTTCAGCGTCCGGGACCCCCCGTGGGCCGTGAAGCACGCGCCATTGCGCGCCGCGGGCTCTCCTCAGTATCGCAAACAGAGGCGCGCCGCAAAAACAAATTTAACTGTCCCGGCTGCAGCATAATCCTTCTCTCGCGTCAAAGTAGGGCCGAACGGCCGTATTCCTTCTCAACCGATCCGCTCGCCGATGGCTTGCATGGCGCTCGCGGTCGCCACCGTCCAGTTCAATCTGGTCTTGTACTCTTCAAGTGCGGAGCTTCCGAGCCGGCGGTAGATATCCGGGGTGCTCATGGCGCGCAGAACCAATTCGCAATATTCCTCCACCTCTGCCCTTTGATCCTGAATAGGCACCATAAATCCATTCTTTCCTTCGTTGATAACAGTGGGAATCCCGCCAACGTTCGAAGCGAGAACGGGAACGCCGAACGCATTCGCCTCGGCGAAGACAATTCCGTAACACTCGGCTCGGGAGGGAAGAATGAGGAAGTGGCTATTCACGAGGAGATGTTTCACCCGATCCATACCGGCCGGGGTTCGCTTGTCGACGAACCCGATGATTTTCACACACTCCGGAAGAGCCATGCCGGAAGGCGGCGTGCACCCGGCAATCGTCAAAGTCGTAGGCATCCCCCGGCGGTTAAGCTCCCGCGCCACATCCACCGCGACGGCGCAGCCCTTGCGGACCCAGTCCACGCCCAGCAGCAGCAGCTCGCAGCGATCCCTGGGCCGGTTCGCGATCCTCTGCGCAACGTCAACCTCGCTGGCATCGCCGGAAAGATTCGCTCCCATCGGAACAACGCGAACCTTATTGGGATCGGCGCCATGACAGTCGATTGCCGTTCGCGCAGCCCACTCGGAGGCATACAAGGCAAGCGTGCACCGCTCGAATGCAGCCTGTTCTGCCGCGTCGCCTTCGGCTATCGCCTGAGCACTTACGTGGAAATACCCCGGATAGAAATCGAGGAGCCCGCGAAAGGTCGAGTCCGTCCAGATCGCAATTGGAATATCCGTGTCGAGATAGGCCACAGGAAGCGTGCTGGGGCAGACAATGACATCCGGGCGCAGCTTCTTGGCGATCTCCGCAATCTGGCGGGCATAATGCGCCAGGCGCTTTTTGTGCCGGAAGGAGGAGTAATTCTCGTGCCGAACTCGAGTCCGAAACAGATCCCGGCCGCGAAGGTAGACGCTTCTGGCGCCGCGCAAATTTTGAATTCTGACGACATCCGCTCCATTGCGGGCGAAGCCGTCTGACATGAAAAATGGAATTCCCGACCATTCTTTGACATCGTCAGACGCGCCAATCGTCAAATAGGCGATCTTCATGCTGACATGATATAGCGCATCGCTTTGCGCCTAGGCGGTACTCAAGAAAATTCAATCCTGCTTGGATCTCCGGACACGAGCACCCAATCGCTCAGCGGCAATCCGGCGATTATTGGCCTGCGGCCCCCTTGTAGATATCGCAATCGTCACATACCGCTATTGCGCATCCGACGCTGCTTCCATCGTTTCGCGTGGCCTGACGGCCATGCGGCGCAGCAGCCATTTGCGGGTCGGCGTCTCGAGGAAGTAAAAACTCAACACGCTGAGGCCAATGCAACTGCAGAGGTAAAAGGGATACCAGATCCGAACCTTCTCGAAACCAAATATCCAATAGAAGTACCACCAGACGGGCCCATGAATCAGGTAGAGGCCGTAACTCGCCTCACCCAGAACCACCAGCCAGGGAAGGCTGAACAGGCGGGCAATCAGCGAATCGGCAAAGGAAAGCGACCAAATGATGCAGGCAAATACAGGGGCCAGCAAGCCATCGTAGACCAATATGATCGGGATGTGTGTCTCCACGTTAGCAACCACAAGGACGTATCCGAGTAAAGCAACCAGCAAAACGCCGTATTGATGCAGATTGGGCGCCGGCGTCCCTTGCGGGCGCTCGCGTACCTCCTGCTGCCAGCGGGCCAAGAGGATTCCCAGCAGGAACGTGGGAACATGGAGGGGCGGAAAGACACCCGCGGAAAACTCGTCGAGGCGCCCGCCAGCCGCTCCCGCAACCGCAAGTCCGGCGGCATAGATGACCAACGCCACCAGCCACAGCTTCTTCCCGCGTAACTTCCATAAAGCAGGTCCGGCGAAGGGAAACAGCAGGTAAAACAGGGCCTCGACGGAAAGTGACCAATTGGCGCCACAGATCATGCGGATATGAGGCGCCCACGCCTGCAGCATCGACAGATCGAACAAGAATGTCCCCCCGGTCAGGAGAACTGCTTTCTTCAGGCCGTACACCGGAATGCGCCACAAAATGACGTCGGGAGTATCCAATACCAGTGTGGCAAAGAAGAGCGGATAGATGCGCGCGAAACGCGCCGCCCAAAAATTGCGCCTGTTCACCGGCTGCCCATGACGCAGATAGACGACAGACAAAATGTAGCCGCTAAGGAAAAAGAAGAAACTGACGGAGACAGACCAGGTGGACAACCACCGCTGGCCAAGAGCGCCAGGAGGGAACCCCGGGAGCGCAACCGGAAACGAATGGAAGAGCACAACCATCAACGCCGCAAAGAATCGCACCGAAGTCAGCGGATGGATCCTTCCAGCTTGCATCTTCGAGGCTGCGGCCAAGCAGTGCTCCTTCACCTTCGATCCCTGGCCGAAGGTTCTTTCGCTTTCTATATCGCTCCGGCCACCAACTTATTCCCAGTGACTTTATCGGGAAATTGAACTCCCGCCTTGTCGCTGGAGCCGAGGGAAACGCAGGGCATCGCAGGTCCGTACGGCGTTATACGGAAGAATGGCCGGACACGTCCGCACTCCATGTGCTGTATCTTCAAGGTCACCGCGCCGGCTGCTCTTCCACCACCACGCCGAAATCGTTGAGCTTGTGGATGAAGGTTTTGACGTTGCGGCGCACCTTCGGCCCGCCCGTCGTCGCGGCGGAGGTGACTCGGCGACGGCGATGGCGCGGCCATAGCGCCATGCGCCATCACCCGCCCGCTTTTTCATCTTCTCATGGCTCGCCGGACCGGGTTTCAGCGCCGTTGCGCCGTGGCATTGCCATCCGCAAGAGATGCCTTCGAAGGCGCCGTTCGGGAATCTGCCGGGAGGGCGCAGAACCGGGCGAACCCTCCGTTGCCCGCACAAAGCGAAAGCGGCGCAACGGCCGCTCGAAAAGATCGGTTGAGAAAGGAATGGTGCGCCCGGAGAGATTCGAACTCCCGGCCTACTGATTCGTAGTCAGTCGCTCTATCCAGCTGAGCTACGGGCGCACTCACGCGGGCTTCAGGACGAAGCCCTGTCGACGAACCTTTCCCAGAGTATCAAGGTTTCGAGCATCGGCGCAACGCGGGCGCTTTCGACTGCGGGCGGGTCACGCGGACGGTGTGGCGGCGCTTTCCGGTACGGGCGCGGGAACCAGCGGCGGTTCTGTGGTGATTTCCAACCCGGTCTCGCGAACCAGCTTGGTGACTGCCGCGGAGTTCAGGCGCGTAGCGTCGAACTCGACACGGAGGGTATGAGCCACGCGATCAAAACTGAGATGCCGGATGCCGTAGACGTCGCGCACGCGGGCCAGCGCCAACGCGGCCTGTTCCGTGGGCGGCGCGCCGTAGCCATAGACAATCTCGACCGAAGTCATGAGTACAGGATAGCAAGGCGCACGCGCGCCGAATCTTCGTCCTCAAAGGCTCTTGAGATAGGTGAGAATCTCCGGGCTGGTCCAGTCCTGAGGGCCGACGAACTTGCTACGGATGATGCCCTTGCGGTCGATCAGATAGGTTTCCGGCCACATCTCCGTGTGGTAGAGCTTGGCGGCCGACTGGCTGGGGTCGCGGACGGTGATCAGGTCCACGTGATGTTGCGCGATAAAGCCTGAGTAAGCCTCGGGATCGTCATCAATGCTGACAGCGAGGATGACGAGATTGGGCTGTTCATGGTGGAGCGCGAGCAACGAGGGCATCTCTTCGACGCACGGTATGCACCAGCTTGCCCAGAAGTTAAGCAGGACAACGTGGCCGCGGTAGCTGGCCAGATGAACGGTGGCCGAGCCGTCGGAGACGGTGAAATCGGGGGCAACCTTGCCGGTTTGGGCGGGATGCGAGCCGCGATTGCACGCAGACAGCGGAGCCAGAGCCAGAAAGAAGACCAAGATGAGGCAGCGAGGGAACCGCACCTCCTTATAATACGGAGCGAAAGGGCGGGAAGTGAAACGGTGAGGCGCGATGAGCAAGAATGAGCCGGAGCAGGACAGAGATGGCGGCTGGAAACCGGTGCTGGGCCTTGCCGAACCGGCGGAGGCTCTAACTCCGGCGGCAGATTGGCGAGACTGGGCCGGCAAGACCGTGCCGGGAACCGTCTTCGACCAGCCGGAACCGGAGGAATTGATTGACCTGACGGTGATCGTCCCGGCGCGCAACGAGGAGGCTTGCCTGGGCGACTGTTTGCAGTCGCTGGTCAGTCAGTCGGAGGAGATCTTCGAACTGGGCCGCGATTGGGAGTTGGTCGTGGTGGACGATCACTCCACCGACCGTACCGCCGAGATCGCGCGCGGCTTTCCTGGCGTCACGCTGCTCGAGGCGGACAAGCTGGAGCCGGGCTGGACCGGCAAGGCCAACGCCGTGTGGACTGCGGCGCGGTGCGCGCGGGGCCGCTGGCTGCTGTTTACCGACGCGGATACGGTTCACGAGCCGGGCAATCTGCGCCGGGCGATGCACGAGGCCGAGCGGCACAGGGTGGGCATGTTGAGCTATTCGCCGCGGCAGATTGTGCATGGGCTGGCACAGCGCTCGCTCATGCCTCTGGTCTTTTGCGAGCTGGCGCTGGCCTATCCGCCGGCTAAAGTCTCTGACCCCGCGCAGCGCATTGCCGCGGCCAACGGGCAGTTCCTGCTGGTGGAGCGCGAGGCCTACCGGCGGCTGGGAGGGCATCCGAGTGTGGCCGGCAAAGTGCTGGAGGATGTGGAACTGGCTTTTCTGGCCAAGAGGCGCAAAGTGGGCCTGAGCTTCCGCTACGCCGATGACGCCGTTTCCGCGCGCATGTATCGCAGCACACGGGCAATGATGGAAGGCTGGACCAAGAACCTGAAGCTCCTCTTCAACAACGCGCTCACGCTGGCGGTCTTCAGGGCTCTGGATATTGCGCTGCTATTCGGTCTGCCCATCCTGGCCTACGAACTTTGGAACGCGCGGCTGGGCGCGCACGGGCTCGAGTGGCTTGGGGCGGGATGGATTCTGGCATTGCTCTGGCTGCGGACGCTGTTTCGCTTCTATTCGCGAGTAGCCAAGTCGAACTTTCCTTTCCTGGATTGCGCACTCGCGCCTCTGGGGCTGCCTCTGTTTGTGGCGCTGCTCTATCGCAGCTGGTTTCAGCACCGCATCCTGAAGCGCGTAAGCTGGAAGGGGCGGGAATACTCGGCCTGAGGGAACAGGGCCGAGAGCCTGGCGCCGGCTTTTGAGCAGGTCGCGAACAACGCAAAGATTTTTCGATAACTTGCTGCTTTGTCTCGATTGTGTGAAGCCCGGAAGCCAACTGCGGCATCTTTTTTGAAGTGAGGGATCGAAATGGTCTTCTTGACGCGGCGGGCGGTGTTTTCCGCATCGCACTACTACTGGAACGAGTCCTGGACCGCGGAGAAGAACCGGCAGGTCTTCGGCCGCTGCGCGAATCGCAACGGGCACGGGCACAATTACACGCTGGAGGTGACAGTTGCGGGAGAACCGGACCCGGTGACCGGCTTTGTCGTCGATCTCAAGTGGCTCAAGGACGTGATGGAGCGGGAGGTTCTGGCAGCCTACGATCACAGGCATCTGAACCTGGACGCGCCGGAGTTTGCCCGCGCCATTCCGACCACGGAGAACATCGCCATCGCCGCGTGGAAGCGGCTGGAACCAGCGGTGACAGCAGCGGGCGGCGCGCGTCTGAGCCGGATTCGCGTGTACGAAACGCCGGAGATCTTTGCGGAATTCAGGGGTGAGGCGTGAAAGCGTACTTCGGCCGCCGCTACCTGCTCAGCGCCAGCCACCGGCTGCACACGGCTGCGTTCACGGCCGAACAGAACCGCGCGGCGTATGGCAAATGCAACAACGAGCATGGGCACGGCCACAATTATGTCGTCGAGGTTCTGGCGGGCGGCGCCGTGGACGCGGAGACGGGGATGGTGGTGGATCTGGTGAAGCTGGATGAGACGGTGCGCGCGCGGGTGTTGGATCGATTCGACCACGCCAACCTGAATCTCGATCCGCTGTTTGCCGATCGCGTTCCCACGACGGAGAATTTCTGTAAGGCGATCTTTGCTTTATTGCACGATGCCTTGCCGGCGGGCGAACTGGAGCACGTACGGGTGGAAGAGACGGAAAACAACTACTTTGAGTGTTCGTTGGGAGGTTGAGAAGAATGGCGCATCCGATGATTGTGAGTAAGGCCGTGCGGCGCGCAGTTGATGCGGACGAGGGGCTGAGCGGGTTCAGCACGCAGGAGATGTATCGCGAGATTCTGAGCCGCCTGGGCGAGGATCCCGATCGCGATGGGCTGCGCTCGACGCCGGAGCGCGTGGAGAAGGCGCTGGCTTTCCTTACCAAGGGCTACGGCCAGGATCCGGAGCGGATTCTGCTCGGAGCGCTCTTCGATGTGGATTACGACGAGATGGTCATCGTCAGGGACATCGAGATGTTCTCGATGTGCGAGCATCACATGCTGCCCTTCTTCGGCAAGGTGCACGTGGCCTATATCCCCAAAGGCAAAGTCATCGGCTTGAGCAAGATTCCCCGGCTCGTCGAGGTGTTCGCGCGCCGCCTGCAGGTGCAGGAGCGGCTCACGCGCCAGATCGCCGACGCCATTCAGGACGCGATCGCGCCGCAGGGCGTGGGCGTGGTGATTGAGGCGCGCCACCTGTGCATGATGATGCGCGGCATCGAGAAGCAGCATTCGTCCACGGTGACCAGCGCCATGGTGGGCTGCTTCCGGCAGAAGGAGACGCGCGCGGAGTTTCTCTCGCTGGTGCGCCAGGCGGGGACGGGCGGGGCGTAAGTCTCTTGCCGCGCCGAGCGGATCGAGGCGGGTATTTCGCAGATGCAATGGCCGGTCCGCTTATAGACTTCAACGTCATGTACGAGGACCTCCTCGCGAGGAGCATTGGATTCTTGACGGCTCCTGCCACTGTGGTCGCTGCGGGGTTGAAAAATACTATTGTGTGTTTTGGGAACTGGTAGAGTTGAGGCTGGGTGTTCAATAGCTACAAATAGGAAGGTGGTATGGGCTCATTTTCTGTTGATACATCGAACTCCACAGCTCACGTTGACATTCAACCAGAGCAGAAACCAAAGCCGGAGCCAAAGCCAACTCCAAGTCAGGAAGCAGCGACAGGCACGATAGAAGTGATACACGCGGCTGGCGAATTGGCACTTGAGCTACTTTCTGAATCCGGCGATGACTAAACACTAAACACCGCGGACGCAAACTTTACCCGTTGCAAGGCTTCGACGCTGACTGCAAGCAATACGGGTGCATTTGCTCCGCTCCGCCCCTCAGATCCCGTCCGCCAGCGGCATTGCGAGATACTTTCCACGGAGAGAGTTCGCCGCAGCGAGGGCACGGTCGAGCTTTCGGCGGACGGTTTGATCGATCCGGGTAAGCAGCGCAATGTCTTCTTCGCGAGTCAGGACCGCGCGCGCGATTTCATCGAGCTGCTGCCAGTCGTGCCAGTCGCCGACGCGGCGCTGCACGTCACTGAGCGCGGCCATCATGCCCGAATCGGCGTCCGCTGAAAGCTGCAGGACGTAGCGCAGCTCCTTCACCTTCAGGCGGAAGGCGTGAATGTTGTCTGCATTCAGCGGCGGCCACGAGCCCAGTTCGCGCACCGCATCCATCGCCGCTGTATGGACTCCCTCATTCCTCTGCCCGGCTTGTCCGCCTGCCGGCTCGGCGCCTTTTGCCGGGGCCAGCGCGGACCGGACCATCCTGGCATATTGCTTCAGGTCTTCCCGCGCTGCATCGCGCCGCCGGGCGAGAACACGCCGTAGTTTTTCGGCATTCTGCTGCCGGGCGATTTGCAGATGATCGAGCAGGCGGGTAAGGGAATCGCCGGCCGAGCGCCGCGCCAGCCTGCGCGCGTTCGCAGTCAATACATCCATGTTGCGCACGCCGCCGGCCGCCTTGCGCACTGGCTCAATCGATTTGAGGAGGCGCCGCGATTTTTTCTCGTCGTTGCGCGCCAGCACGGCGGCGATCGCCTCCACCCGCCGCGCGGCCGTGCGCAGCTTGTGTACCTCCTTGGGCGCGGGATCACCGAGCAAGCTCTTGAGCGTCTTGCTCAGCTCACGCATCGCTTTTCGCGCGCGTTCCTGTTCGTCTGCCATCTCTCCCTAGCTTGGAGCGTTTGGCCCGGGTTGGCAAGGGCGCGTGCGGCGGCTAAAGTGATGATGTGAACGGGCTTCTTGTAATCGATAAGCCGGGCGGCATAACCAGCCACGACGTGGTGAACCGGCTGCGCCGCATCACGGGAGAGCAGTCGATCGGCCATCTGGGCACGCTGGACCCCATGGCCACCGGCGTGCTGCCGCTGCTCGTGGGCAGGTTTACCCGGCTGGCGCAGTACTTTTCCTCAGCCGAAAAGAGCTATACCGGCGCGATCCGCTTTGGGTTCGCAACCGGCACCTATGACGCCGAGGGCGAACCTGCCGGACCTGACCAATGGCCCGAAGTTGCGGGGAAGTTGACGCTGGAACGGGTGCGCGAGGCGGCTGCGCGGTTCCACGGCGAGATGGAACAGATGCCTCCGCCCTTTTCGGCCAAGAAGATCGCAGGCAAGCCCGCTTACAAGCTGGCCCGCGAGGGCAAGCCGGTGGAGCTCAAGCCGGCTCGGGTCCGGATCGATGCCTTTGAGATCGTGGCGATGGTGGGCTCCGAAGTCAGCTTCACTATCGACATCAGCTCCGGCGGCTACGTGCGCGCGGTGGCGCACGAGCTGGGCTGCGACCTTGCCTGCGGAGCGCACCTGAGCCGCCTGCGCCGCATGCGGGCTGGCGTTTTTATGCTATCCGACGCACACACTCTGGAGGAGCTGGAAACGCTGGCCGGAAATGTGGAGGCTCTGGAGCGCTTGTGCGTGCATCCCCGCAGCCTGCTGCCGGAGATGCCCGCGGTGACTGGCGACAGCCAGGCGCTGGGCCGGCTGCGCAACGGCGCACAGGCCAATCTTCCGGAGTTCTCCGCCGCCCCGTTGGTGAAGGTCTTCGCCGGGCCGCGCGAGTTGGTTGGGATCGCCCGGCGGGTGGCAGGCACGCTCTTTCAGCCCGTCGTGGTGATGGGGTGAGAGCAGAGGCCAGGGCTCAGTAATCAGGGGTCGGCTTTCGACTGAAACAAGGAACAAGAGATTTTTTAAGGGAGAGCCGCCGGTCTGCAAGTGTGCCGTGAATTTCTGATCCCTGATCCCTGATCCCTGACCCCTGCCTTCCCCCTTTTCCTCACTCGCCCTCGACCCTCACGGCTTAAACTGGAGCTTCGCTGTCTTTCTTATAAGGAGCAGACCCGCCATGCCCTACCCGACGGAATATCGCTACACCCGCGAGCACGAATGGATCTCGGTCGAGGGTTCCATCGGCTCCATCGGCATCACCGACTACGCGCAGAGCTCGCTGGGAGATATTGTGTATGTGGATGCGCCCAAGGTGGGCGATGCGGTTACGGCCAAAGCGACCTTTGGCTCAGTGGAGAGCGTGAAGGCCGTCAGCGACCTCTACTCGCCGGCCAGCGGTACGGTCACCGCGGTGAACGAAGAGCTGAAGACCGCGCCCGACAAGATCAATCAGGACCCGCACGGCACATGGATCATCAAAGTGGAACTCTCGAACCCGGCCGAGTTGAATTCCCTGCTCGATGCCGCGGCGTATGAGGCGTTTATTGCAGAGGAGAGCGGTGGCTAGGGACTAGGGACAAAGGGCCTCTGAAGGTGAGGTGCGAGCGGTGGGGGAGTCGTTCAGGAACTTAACCGTTTGGCAGCGTGCGATCGAACTCACATTAGCGATCTACAAGCTTACGTCTTGCTTTCCCGATTCCGAACGATTCGGCCTCACGAATCAGTTGCGCAGGGCAGCCGTCTCCGTCGCAAGTAACATCGCGGAAGGATATGGCCGTGCGAGCAGGGGAGAATACGTCCAATTCCTGGGAAACGCCCGCGGCTCAATCTCTGAAGTTGAGACGCAGCTTGTGATTGCCAAAGCGCTCGGGTTTGGATCGAAGCAGGGATTGAGCACAACAGAGGATTTGTGCAACGAGGTGGGCCGCATGTTACGAGCGATGATGAAGTCTCTGAAGTCGAAGTCCCTAGTCCCTAGTCCCTAGTCCCTAGTCCCTAGTCCCTAGTCCCTTTTCGAGGTGCCCTATTCCGCTATGCGTTACTTGCCCAAATCCGACGAAGAACGCCGGCAGATGCTCTCCGAGATCGGCGCGGCCACGATCGACGATCTTTTTTCAAGCATCCCGGCCGAGTATCGCCTGGCGCGCGGCCTCGACGTGCCGCGCCAGCAGGCCGAAAGCGAGATCGTTGCATACTTCCGCGCCGCCGGGCAGAAGAACGCGACCGATTACGCCAGCTTTCTGGGGGCGGGCGCCTATCGCCACTACCGTCCCGTGATCATCGACGCTTTGGTCCAGCGCGGCGAGTTTTTGACCAGCTACACGCCCTACCAGGCCGAGCTCGCGCAGGGCACACTGCAGGCCATCTTCGAGTTCCAGACCATGATCGCCGAGCTGACCGGCATGGATGTGGCCAACGCCAGCATGTACGACGGGTCGACGGGCGCGGCCGAAGCCGTGATGATGGCGGTCCGCGTGACCGGCCGCCACAAGGCCGTCGTTGCCTCAACCGTGCATCCCGAGTACCGTGAGGTGCTGGCCACCTACGCAAAGCATCAGGGCCTGCCAACCGCGCTAGTTGGCTACGACCCAGAGACAGGGCGCCTCGATCTCGATGCGCTGGCCGCTGCGGTTTCCGCGGAAACCGCAGCCGTTCTTGTCCAGAGCCCGAACTTTTTCGGCGTCATCGAAGACATTCCGGTGATCGCGGCTATCGCCCACGCCAAGGGCGCGCTCCTCGTCGTGTCCATTACCGAGGCGGTCTCGCTGGGCATCGTGCGGCCGCCTGTAGAGGCCGACATTGTCACCATGGAGGCGCAGTCGTTCGGCGTGGCGCTCAGTTATGGGGGCCCTTTCTGCGGCGTGATCGCGGCCAAAGAGCAATTCGTGCGGCAGATGCCGGGCCGGCTCGCCGGCCAGACCGTCGACGGGGCAGGGAATCGCGGCTTCGTTCTCACCCTCGCCACGCGCGAGCAGCACATCCGCCGCGAGAAGGCGACCTCGAACATCTGCACCAACCAGGCGCTTGTTGCGCTGATGGCGACGATCTTTATGGCCGTATACGGCAAAGAAGGCATGCGCGAATTGGCCGAGCATAATTTGGCCAAGGCCGATTACGCGGCGAAGACGCTCGGCGGCCAGCCGGGTGCGAAGCTGCGTTTCACAGGCGCGCCGCGCTTCCATGAATTTGTGTTGCAAACCGAAGAAGCGCCCGCTGCCTGGAGCCGGCGCCTACTTGAAAACAAGATCGTCGGCGGCGTCGAGTTGAGCCGCTGGTATCCGGAGCTCGGCAACTGCACGCTCTGGTGCGCGACGGAGGTGGTGGCGCGCGAACAGATTGATGCCGCGGCCAAAGTGCTTGCGGCTCAACCGGTGGAGGCATAAGAGACCGATGATTGCAAATGCAAGCGCGGAAGGCACTCGCTCAACCGGCCCCCAGACCCTCGGCAAAGTGCGCTCGCACCCGACGCAGAACGAAGCGCTGCTCTTCGAGAAGTCCTCGCCAGGCAAGCGCGCCTACAAACTGCCGCCGCTCGACGTGCCCGCTGTCAACTCTGCAAAACTGCTTGGCGCCGCGTACCGCACCACGCCCGGCCTGCTCCCCGAGCTGAGCGAGATCGAGATCATCCGTCACTTCACGCGGCTCTCCACCTGGAACTACGCCATCGATCTCGGCATGTATCCGCTCGGCTCCTGCACCATGAAGTACAACCCGCGCGTGAACGAGTTTGTCGCCCGCATCGAGGGGCTGGCCGAGGCGCATCCCTACCGGCCCGAGTCGCTCGCCCAGGGCGTGCTTGAGATCATCGATCTGCTCCGGCGCTGCCTGCTCGAGATCACCGGCATGGACGCCATCACGCTGCAGCCGGCAGCGGGTGCGCACGGTGAGTTCACAGGCATTCTGCTGGTGCGGGCGTGGCATGAGTCGCAGGGCAACCCGCGGCGCAAGATTCTGATCCCCGACTCGGCCCACGGCACCAATCCGGCCACGGCGGCCATCTGCGGCTACACGGTCGAAAACCTGAAGTCAAACGCAGAGGGCGGCATCGATCTCGACGCTCTCGCCCGGCAGGTGGACGAAGAAACCGCAGCGTTGATGCTTACAAACCCCTCGACGTTGGGCGTCTTCGAAAGCCAGATCCACAAGATCGCCGACATTCTGCACGCCAAAGGCGCGCTGCTCTACATGGATGGCGCCAACATGAACGCGCTGGTGGGCAAGGTGAGGCCGGGCGACTTCGGCGTGGACGTGATGCACCTGAACCTGCACAAAACCTTCTCCACACCGCACGGCGGCGGCGGACCCGGCTCCGGGCCGGTGGCGTGCAAGGCCTTTCTGGAGCCTTTCGTCCCCATTCCCGTACTCGTCCGCACAGCAGGGACTAAGGGACTAGGGACTAGGGATCCTTCGGCTGCGCTCAGGACAGGCTCCGGGACTGACGGATCGGAATGCGGCGCGCTGCACTGGGAGTACGACCGCCCGCAGTCGGTCGGGCGCGTGCGCGCCTTCTACGGCAATACCGGAATGTTCATCCGCGCGCTGGCGTACATTCTGGCCAACGGCCCCGACGGGCTGCGCCAAACCACCGAAGACGCGGTGCTCAACGCCAACTACATCCGCAAAAAGCTCGAAGACGTGTATGAGCTGCCCTATCAGACGGCCTCGATGCACGAGGTGGTCTTCAGCGACAAGCGGCAGGCGGCGCGCGGCGTCAAGACCGGCGACATCGCCAAGCGGCTTATCGACTACGGCTTCCATCCCTACACGGTCAGCTTTCCGCTCATCGTTCACGGCGCGTTGATGATCGAGCCGACCGAGAGCGAGTCGCGCGAGGAGCTCGACCTTTTTGTCGCGGCGATGCGCTCCATCGCGCGCGAAGTCGAGGAAAATCCCGAACTCGTTAAGACCGCGCCGCATTCGACGCGAGTGTCGCGGCTGGACGAGGTGCAAGCCGCGCGAAAGCCGATCCTTCGCTGGCGGCCTGTGCAGTAGGTACCAAACCCGCCATATGCCGCGCTGAGCGGGCTCACCTACACTCGTCATCAGAATGGCGAGTTCTCCCTCATCGCCGTCTTCGGGCTATCGCGGGCGGCTGGCGCCTTCGCCCACCGGCTACCTGCACGTGGGCCACGCGCGCACCTTCTGGACGGCATTCCAACGCGCGCGCGAAACCGGCGGCACGCTGGTGATGCGCATGGAGGATCTCGACCCCGACCGCTGCCGCCCCGCCTACGCCGACGCGGCACTCGAGGATCTCCGCTGGCTGGGAATCCGCTGGCAGGAGGGCCCCGACAAGGGAGGGCCGTTCGCTCCTTATCTGCAGAGCAAGCGCCGCGCCATCTACCTTGAGGCTTGGCGCAAGCTGTTGCGCACCGGCCGCCTCTTCCCCTGCCGTTGCTCGCGTAAGGACCTGGAAACTGCGCTCGGCGCGCCCCATGAGCGCGTGCAGACGGCGGGCGGAGGCGGGAAGTTCGACACGCTCGACGATGAACCTCTCTACCCGGGCACTTGCCGGCGCTTCATGGGCGGTACGCCGCAGCTTCCCGGCCCCACGGCGAGCGTGTTCGAAGATCCGGGCGGCACGAACTGGCGCTTCCGCGTTCCCGACGGCGAGGCGATCGAGTTCGTCGACCGGAACCTGGGTCCGCAGCGCTTTGTGGCCGGCGTGGATTTTGGCGACTTCGTGGTCTGGCGGCGCGATGGCGTGCCCAGCTACCAGTTGGCTTGCGTGGCCGACGATGCGGCGATGGGCATCACGGAAGTTGTTCGCGGCGCCGACCTGCTGAAGTCCACCGCGCGCCAGATACTGCTCTACCGCGCGCTCGGCCTCCCGGCCCCCGCCTGGTACCACTGCCGCCTGGTGGTGGACCACAACGGCCGCCGCCTGGCCAAGCGCCACGACGCGCTCAGCCTGCGCGCCCTGCGCCAGCGCGGCCTGACGCCCATGAACATTCTTTCGGCGGACCTGCCCGTCGAGGTGTAAGAACCCGATCGGGCCTGCCGCCGCGGGGTTGCGGCGCCAGGCTGCGACCCGTGGTTCCATGCTTTACCATCGTTGAAGAGAGAAGCGCTTCCAGCCGCGCTGCGGCCTGGCGCCAGCCGCTCGACACTCAGCAATGCACCAAGAGCCGAACCACCGATTCAACCCCTTGCGCACCGCCCCGAATCTGCTTACGCTTCTGCGCATCTGCCTGGCGCCGTTTCTCGTGGCCGCCATCCTCGAGGGGCACTACCTGCTGAGTTTTTCCCTCTTTGTGGCCGCCGGGCTCACCGACGCCTTCGACGGCCTGCTGGCGCGCGCCCTCAAGCAGCGCTCCATGTTTGGCCACTATCTTGACCCCGTGGCCGACAAACTGCTCCTGAGTACGCTGTTCCTGGTGCTTTTGTACAAGGGCTTGATGCCTGTGACCGTGACCGTGTTGGTCTTTGGCAGGGATGTGGGCATCCTGATGGTTGCGGCCATTCTCTATGCAGCCGTAGGGCGCAGGGAGTTTCGTCCCAGCATCTTCGGCAAAGCCAATACCTTGGCCCAGATCGCCGCTGTTGCGGCCGTCCTGCTGCATCAACTCACGACGGCGTACTGGGTTGCAGCAGTCCGCGCTGTGGCGCTCGACGCCACCATCGGGCTCACCATCGCATCGGGCTTGCACTACGCCTGGCTGGTCTCGCGCCGGCCGGGCGCCACGGCGGCTAACGGCAGCCAAGCCAAATAAAGCAGGCCATGCGCCGCTCTAGGAATCGTCCGGAAGATTTTCCGTTTCAGCCGTGTCTTCAATCTCCATGTCGCGAAACTCTTCGGAGTCGAAGACTTCGCCGCACTCCAGGCACTCGACATACTCGGTGTCGTCGTGCCGGGAAACGATCCGGACCTTGGGGTGTCTGCAGGCGGTTGCCATCGTTCTTTGAGCCTGTTGCTCCTCCGCCGATTCCAAAGCTGCTTTTCCCGCTCCGGATGGGTGGAGGACCGCCGCTCCCATGTGTCTGTTTCCACTTGAGAGTGCTGGCTTTCGGGTATGGCCGCTCGGGAATGGCTATAGGTGCTCTTCCCGCCAGATTGTAGCTGTCTTTTGGCCGATTGCAAACCGAAATTTTGTTGAAACTTCCAGCCCAAAGGCAACGATTGAGGCCACAGGCACGCGTTCTACTTCAGATCGCGCTTGATCTCCGCGGCCAAAAAGCGCCCGGTATTCTTGGCCTTGACATCATCCGGGGGTACGCGCCCGCCATTGTTGAGCGGAATTTTCCCGGTGGTGAACTGCTTAATCAGACTGTGGCCGCTGCGGCTCGACAGCGTGACGTCTACGATGATGTAGGGCGGCATCATGACTCCGGTTTTGTAGTCGGTGATGTTGCACTCCAGCACGACCGCGTTGGCCGCATCGGCTTCGGAAATCGTGGCGCCATCCTCGACCACTGTCCCGAAGATGCCCGTCTTGGCCAATTCCTGGCGCAGATCGTCATAAGAATAGTTCAGATATTCGGCCGACAGGGACACATTGTCGGCCTTGGTCAGGTGCTTTACTTCAACGACCGTGTATTTTGCCTGGGCGTTTCCCTTGGTTGCGGTCAGAACCGAGGCCGTGAGCAGCAGGGCGGACAGAATAAACCATGAAGCATAGCGTTTCATTACAATCTCCCGGTAGGCTCCTAATCCCCACGAAGTTTTGGATTTGGAGCCGGTTACGCAAGGTCAGACCTGCAACTTCGGACTTCTGCCGGCAAGCGCCAGATCCTTGCTGGTGGGCGGACGTAGGAATATTTTCGTTTCCGCGTTCCCACAATCCTTCAGAAAAGATAAGCCAGTTTAGTGATGAGAAGAGCTGTTCTGGTGTGACATTTGTCACGCCTGGGGGATGGCAATTCTGGTGAGAGCTTGAAAGCCCGACAGAATCGGTCGTATACTAAATGCGGACCGAACAAGTCGCATATTGTATGCTAAGGCTCACGAAGAAAGCGGATTACGGGCTGATGGCGCTGAAGTACCTTGCCGAGCACCCCGAGACCCCCGCACTCAGCGCCAAGGACGTCGCGGACGCCTATGGAATTCCCGCGCAACTGCTTGCCAAAATTCTTCAGCGGCTTACCAAGACGGGGCTGCTGCGCTCCCATGCCGGGATGAACGGCGGGTACGCCTTGGCCAGGGACCCGCGCCAGATTTCGGCCTTCGAGGTCATCCACGCCATCGACGGGCCGCTGTTCATCACCTCCTGCACCAAGGGCACAAAGGCCTGCGAACTTACGCCAAGCTGCACCATTAAAGAACCGCTGGCGCGCGTCAATGAAACCATCGCCGGGGTTTTGAAAAGCATCAGTATCCAGGATCTGGCGGAGCAGGAACATGCCGCGGGAAAGGCGCGCGAGGCGCATGGACTGGTGGTATTAGCGCCGTAGCAATCGGATCTCGTGTGGTGAACGGAGCAAGCGGCGCTGGCAAATCGCGCTTACTCCGCTATTAGAAAGATGGAGACGGGAATGAACGAGGTTGCGAACCAAGCCGAAGCGCCGGCAGGCGTAAACCTGCCCATTTACATGGACAACCAGGCCACCAGCCCGCTGGATCCCAGAGTGCTGGAGGCGATGATGCCTTACTTGACCAGCAAGTTCGGCAACGCGGCCAGCCGCAATCACTCCTTTGGATGGGAAGCCGAGAAAGCCGTAGACACAGCTCGCGAACAGGTGGCAAAGCTCATCGGCGCTACGGCCAAAGAGATCATCTTCACCTCCGGCGCCACGGAGAGCGACAACCTGGCCATCAAGGGCATTGCGGAGATGTACCGCGAGCGCGGCAACCACATCGTCACCCAGGTCACGGAGCACAAGGCGGTGCTTGATACATGCAAGCGCCTGGAAAAGTACGGCTATCGCGTCACCTATCTGCCCGTCAAGGCCGACGGGGTGATCGATCTCGAAGACCTGAAGCGCGCCATGGACGAAAAGACGATCTTGGTGACCATCATGGCCGCAAACAACGAGATCGGCGTGCTGCAGCCCATACGCGAAATCGGCAAGCTGTGCCATGAAAAAGGCGTGCTCTTCCACACCGACGCAGTGCAGGCCGTGGGCAAGGCGCCTTTCCACGTGATCGGCGACCACGTGGACGTGGCCTCGATCTCTGCACACAAGATTTACGGCCCCAAGGGCGTAGGCGCTCTTTACGTGCGCCGCCGCAACCCCCGCGTGCAAATCGCCGCGCAGATCGACGGCGGCGGCCACGAGCGCGGCATGAGGTCGGGCACCTTGAACGTCCCCGGCATCGTTGGATTGGGCAAAGCCTGCGAGATTGCTCAGGCTGAAATGGACAGCGAAGCCGCCTATCTGCGCGGGCTGCGCAACCGGCTCAAGGCCAGGATCGAAGCGGATCTCGATTTTGTTCATGTGAACGGCTCCATGGAACACCGCCTGCCCGGCAACCTGAACATGAGTTTTCTGTACGTGGAAGGCGAGTCGCTGCTGATGGGCATCAACGACGTGGCTGTATCGAGCGGCTCAGCCTGCACGTCGGCCACGCTCGAACCCTCCTACGTGCTGAAAGCTCTGGGTCTTGGCGACGACGTGGCGCACAGCTCCATTCGTTTCGGTCTTGGCCGCTTCAACACGCAGGCCGAGGTGGACTACGTGGCCGCCAGGGTCGTCAGCATTGTCAGGCATCTCCGCGAGCTTTCGCCGCTCTACGAGATGGTGAAGGAAGGCATCGATTTGACCAAGGTCGAGTGGCAGGCGCACTGAGGCAGATAAAGCGGGCTATGAAAAAAGACACAAAATTACGGCTGGCGCGATGGATTGCGATTCCGGCGATCATCCTGGGCCTGCGTTTCCTGGGCGGTGGCCGGGCCTGGGAGTACATGGTCGATCATGTCTGGCTAACGGCCTTGCTGCCTCTCGTGGCGCTGTTTTGGGTGCTGTTCGTTCGAGGAACGATGGCTCAGCGCCGGCGGCGGCTCGGCGCGAGCGCGAGTGTTGGCGGCGCGCAAGGCGCGAAGCCTTGACGGGATGCATCGGCGGGTTCGCCTGCCGAATCAAATAAAAGGGCACGGGTACTGCGAGAGGTAACACGGAGAACGATGGCTTACAGCGATAAGGTAGTGGACCACTACAACCACCCGCGCAATGTGGGCACGCTCGACAAGAGCTCGGCCGAAGTGGGCACGGGCCTGGTGGGTGCGCCGGAGTGCGGCGACGTGATGCGCCTGCAGATCCGCGTAAACCCCGAGACGCAAGTGATCGAAGAGGCTAAATTCAAGACCTTCGGCTGCGGCTCGGCCATCGCCAGCTCCTCGCTGGCCACCGAGTGGATCAGGGGCCGTACCGTCGATGACGCACTGGCCATCCGGAATACCGATATTGTGAAAGAGCTTTCGCTGCCGCCGGTGAAGATTCACTGCTCCGTGCTTGCCGAGGATGCGATTCGCGCGGCCATCGGCGACTGGAGGAAGAAGAATAACGTCGCGGAGGTTGCTCCGGGCGCGGCCGCAAAGTAAGTCCGCGAACAGGACGGGGAAAGTCAGGAATTATGGCGAATTTCGTCACTATTGAAACCAAGCCCTCCGGGGAGGCATCTGCGGCACAGCCGCAGCCTGCTGCACCGCAGGCTTCTCCCGTGGAGGGCCTGCACTTAACCGCGAGCGCCATCCAACGCGTCCGCGTAGCCATGGCCAAGGAAGGCATTTCGCCTCAGGAGGGCGGCTTGCGGTTGGGCGTAAAGGGCGGCGGGTGCTCCGGGCTCTCCTACTCCATCGGCTTCGATACGCATCCTCGCGAGCGCGATCGCATATTCGAATTCGAAGGCGTGCGCGTCTTCGTCGATCCGAAAAGTTTTGTCTATTTGCACGGCATGACGCTGGACTACGAAGAGACGCTGATACGCCAGGGATTCAACTTCATCAACCCGAACTCCGCGCGCTCCTGCGGCTGCGGTACGTCGTTTTCCGTCTAGAGTGCCGCGCGTAAGGCTCGTCTCATGTTGAAAGTCGTCGATACCGCGGTTCCGCTTGCCTGCTGGTCCTGTTCCGTCGCTCACAACGAATCCACGCTCTTCTGTCCTCATTGCAGCAAGATTCAGCCTCCTTCCGGTGGAGATTATTTCTCTGTCTTTGGGCTGCGGCCTCGTCTGAATCTCGATCTGGCGGCTCTCGAGCGCGAATTTCATCGCCTCAGCCGCAAGCTGCATCCTGACCGTTTCGCCCGCGCCGGCGAAAGCGAAAAGCAATGGAGCCTGGCCGACACGGCGCTGCTCAACGACGCCTATCGCACGCTCAAAGATCCGCTGCGCCGCACCGAGTACCTGCTCAAGCTGCAAGGAGCGCAGATTGCCCGGTCCGATGTGGAAACGATTTCGAACGGCGGGAATCGCAAAGATCCTTCGCGCGTACCCCCCGATCTGCTGGAAAAAGTCTTCGACTTGAATATGCAGCTCGAAGAGATGCGCATGGCGAAGAAGATGGGCCGGGAAGATCCGGAACTGAAGGAGAGCTTGAGGAAGGCCAAGGAAAAATTCGACGCCCTGGTGGCCGCGGTGGACCGCGATCTGCGCGCGCAGTGGCAGATTTGGGATGCAGGCGATGCCGCGGCGCGCGAGCCCGCGCAGCGCGCCATGGCGGCGCTGCTTGATCGCCGGCGCTACCTCGGCAATTTGGTCCGCGACGTAAGCGAGATTCTGGGAGTTTAGGCAGCAGACATGGCGGAAAGTCGCATCGTCGGCATCGATCTGGGAACCACGAATTCGCTTGTCGCCTACATGCAAGGCGGCAAGCCGGTAGTCATTCCGGGTGTGGACGGCTCGAATCTTGTGCCCTCCGTCGTCGCGCTCGATCCCATCCCCGCCAATGGCGGACGGCCCACCGTCACCGTGGGCAACAGCGCCCGCAAGGCGCTGATCGAGACTCCGGAGCGCGTCATCTACTCCGTGAAACGCCTGATGGGCCGCGGCCTCGAAGAGGTCCGGAAGGAACTGAAGTATTTTCCGTTCCGGCTGGCCGGCGATGTGGAAGAAGGCGAAGTCCCGCGCATTCAGCTCGGCGAACTGCGCTTCACCCCGCCTGAAATCTCGGCCTACATCCTGCGCCAGTTGAAGCGCAACGCCGAGCGCTTCTTCGGCTCCCCGGTCAAGCAGGCCGTCATCACCGTCCCGGCCTACTTCAACGATGCGCAGCGCCAGGCCACGAAAGACGCGGGCCGCATGGCCGGGCTCGACGTGCTGCGCCTGGTGAACGAGCCCACTGCGGCGGCGCTGGCCTATGGACTCGACCGCGCCAGGGAAGGCACCATCGCCGTGTACGACCTCGGCGGAGGCACCTTCGACATCTCCATCCTCAAGCTGCGCGACGGCATCTTCGAGGTGCAGTCCACCAACGGCGACACGCATCTGGGCGGCGACGACATCGACAATCTGTTGCTGGCCATTGCGCTCGACGAGATTCACGCCGAGCACGGCGTCGATCTGCGCGCCCATCCCGCAGCGGTACAGGCCCTGCGTAAGGCCGCCATCGACGCCAAGATTCGCCTGTCCTCGGAATCGGCAGCGCATTTCGATATCGAGCTGCCCAACGGCGATCGCTATCAACGTGAGATTCCCCGTGGGGTCTTTGAGCTGCTGATCGAGCCGGTCCTGGCGCGCACGGCAGGCCCGTGCAGGCAGGCCATGGCCGACGCCGGCATCACGCCAGAGCAGATCGACGAAGTGGTCCTGGTCGGCGGGTCGACGCGCATCCCCGCCGTGCGCGCGCTGGTTGACGATCTTTTTCGCCTCAGCGCGCGTGGCAAAAAGCCGCACATCGAGCTCAACCCCGATGAAGTGGTCGCGCTGGGCGCTGCGGTACAGGCCGACATTCTAGCCGGCGCCTCGCAGGCCACCGGGGAACTACTGCTGCTTGATGTCACGCCACTCTCGCTTGGCATCGAGCAACTCGGTGGAACCGTGGCGCGCATCATCCAGCGCAACTCCACCATTCCCGCCTCGGCCACCGAGCACTTCACCACCGGCGTTGACGGCCAGGCCAACGTTGCCATCCACGTGGTGCAGGGCGAGCGCGAGCTCGCCGCCGACTGCCGCTCGCTGGCGCGCTTCGACCTCAAGGGCATCCCGTCCATGAGCGCCGGCTTGCCGCGCATCGAGGTCAAGTTTCTCATCGACGCCAACGGCATCCTGCACGTCTCCGCACACGAACAGCGCAGCGGAAAAGCCGCGCGGATTGAGGTGAAACCTACTTACGGTCTCACCGACGAGCAAGTGGAGAACATGATTCTGGACTCCTTCGACCACGCCGAGGAGGATTTTGCCAGGCGCCTGCTCATCGAGGCGCGCAACGAGGCGGATTCGATCCTTGCCGCCGTCAACCGCGCTCCGCAGAACCCTGCGTGGAACGAGTTGAGCGCAGAGGAACAGGCGGCAATCGCCTCGGCGCGCGACCGGCTCCTTGCGGTCAAACAGGGCAACAATCTTGCCGCGATCAGCCAGGCCATTGTCGCGCTCGATCAAGCCACGCACCGCTTTGCCGAGCTGATGATGGATGCGGCGGTTGCAAGCGCAATTCGCGGCAAAACCATGAGCGAGGCTAGCAAAGAATTGAACCAAGCCGTCACCGCGCCCCACGCCATGGCGCCGGCGGAGTTCAAATAAACAGCGGAGTTAGAGATGCTAGCGGAGTTAGCGGAGCTAGTCGGCGAAAGCACGAGAACGATGAGTGAGACAGCCAAGAACGAGATCCCGCCGGACAAGCTGGTTCGCGTCACCTTCCTCCCCGAGGGCCGCACGGTTGAGTTTGAGTTCGGCACGATGCCTTATGATCGTCACGGCAAGCCCATGTCGTTTCTCGACGTGGCGGAGAATTTCGGCATCTTTCTCGACCACGCCTGCGGTGGATCCTGCGCCTGCACCACCTGCCATCTGTGGATCAAGGAAGGCGCCGCGGGCTTGAGCGAAGCAGAGGACGACGAACTCGACCGCCTCGACATGGCCGCCGATCAGCAGTTGAACTCACGCCTGGGCTGCCAGGCCGTCATCACGCGCCCTGGCGATTACGTCGTCGAGATTCCCAGTTGGAGTCGCAACTACGTCTCAGAGAGCAAGCCGCTGGCGCTAGCCGCGCAAAAGTAAGGAGCGCCCCGTGCAGAAAGAACTCTACTGGACCGACGCAGAAGAGATCGGCATTCAATTGGCGGAAAAGTTCCCCGGCCTCGATCCGCTGACCGTTCGCTTCACCGACTTGCATCGTTACGTGACCGAGCTCGAAGGCTTCGCCGACGACCCGAAGATGTCCAACGAGCCGCGCCTTGAAGCCATCCAGATGGCCTGGCTCGAAGAGTTCCAGGACGCGCAGAAGTAGCCAACCGCAGCAAAGAGCCTGGCGGTCGCGGAGCGGGCGTCGCCGGTTGCAGGCAATTCCACGCCGCCGGGCCGCTCGTCTTCCCGAAATCGGTGCACACGCACCTCGCGCTAGAATTCAGGTATGCCGGCAACAGCCATTTCTCCTGATGTTCTCACGAAATACGAGCCCGTGATCGGCCTCGAAGTGCATGTGCAGCTCCTCACGGCCACCAAGGCGTTTTGCGGTTGCGCCAACCGATTCGGCGCCGATCCGAACACGAACATTTGCCCGGTCTGTCTCGGGCTGCCGGGTGCGCTGCCCGTGCTCAACGCCAAAGCCGTCGAATTCGCCACGCTGGCCGCGCTGGCGCTCAACTGCCAGGTGCGCGAGCGCTCCATCTTCGCGCGCAAGAACTACTTCTATCCCGATCTGCCCAAGGGCTACCAGATCTCCCAATACGACAAGCCTCTGGCCGAGCACGGATGGATCGAGGTGCCGACCGCTGACGGCGGATCGAAGAAGATTGGCATCACGCGCGTGCACATGGAAGAGGACGCCGGCAAAAGCCTGCACGAGGGGTTTGCCGACTCCGCCACGCGCACTTATCTCGACCTGAACCGTTGCGGCACGCCGCTCATCGAGATCGTCAGTGAGCCCGACATCCGCACGCCTGACGAGGCCTTCGAGTACCTGACCCGGTTGAAGGAGATCCTGCTCTACACCGCCGTCTCCGACTGCAACATGGAGGAGGGTTCTCTCCGTTGTGACGCCAACGTCAGCGTTCGTCCCAGGGGGCAGGAAAAATTCGGCACCAAAGCTGAGGTGAAGAACGTCAACAGCTTCAAGTTCATTCGCGCGGCGCTCCAATACGAAATCGAGCGCCAGGCGGAAGTGATCGAATCGGGCGGGCGCGTGGCGCAGGAGACGCGCCTGTGGAACTCGAACGAAGGCCGCACCTACTCCATGCGCTCCAAGGAACAGGCGCACGACTACCGCTACTTCCCCGAGCCGGATCTGCCGCCGCTGATCGTGACGCCCGAGTTCATTGCCGGGATAAAGGCCAAGCTGCCGGAACTGCCCGAAGCGCGGCGCAAGCGGATGATCGCCGAGTACGAGCTGGCGGAGCAGGACGCTCACACGCTCACCGCCTCGCGCGAGTTTGCCGACCGCTTCGAGGCCGCGGCGAAATCCGCGCGCAATCCGCGCCGCGTGGCCAACGTGCTTTTGAACGAGGTGGGCGGGCGGCTGAAGGCGCTGGAACTGGAGCAGGGACATTCGCCGGTTTCGATGGCCGGCATTGTGCTGGCCGCCGACCTGCTTGACGAGGGCAAGATCAGCTCCAGGCAGATGAAGCAGCTCTTTGATGTGTGTTTTGAGAAGGGGGAAGACTTCGGCGTTGTCTACGAGCGCGAGAAGCCGCGGCAAATCACCGACGCAGCGGCCATCGAAAAGCTCGTCGACGAAGTCATTTCCGCCAATCCCAGGCAGGTGGAGCAGTACCGGGCCGGTAAGAAGACTATGGCAGGGTTTTTTGTAGGCCAGGTGATGCGTGCTTCGCAGGGCCAGGCCAACCCGGCGCTGCTCAATGAGCTGGTGGTGAAGAAACTTGAAGGGTAAGACTCAAGATGCGCACTCCGCTGCCTCGTCTCGCCCCGCCGCAAATCTTGCCCAAGGAACGTAAGTTGCGATCGCCTATTTGAGCTTCAGATCCGAGATGAAGTCCTTGCGCGCATCCCACGAGCTTACGGTCTTTACCGCGCTCTTCTTGCCGTCTTTCTCGGCCCACAGGTCGAAATCTATGCTCATGTCGATCTGGGCGAAGTGAAAGTGGCCGTCTGCCGTTGAATCATAACTGCGGATGGTCTTCGTTTTCTCGTTCTTCAGGAAGACGGTGGCGCCGGCGACCGGTTTGGAACTCGCATCCAGAACGGTGCCGGAAATTGTGCGCATGCCGATGTTCTGGCTCCACGCGGCAGCCGGCGCAAACAGCACGCACCGCGAATGCAATGGAACCACTCCCAAAGCCAGTAGACTGCACACTGCTGCCGCCAGCCAGTTTGTCCGGCTCATTCTCATTCCTCCTCGTCCTCTTCGTTGAGATCGTCTTCCTCTCCCAGGCCTTCTTCGACACGCGCCAGTTCCAGCGGCTCGACGCCGACTACTTCAAACTCCGCTCCACACTCTTCGCAGGTGATTACATCGCCTTCTTCCACTTCGTCGACTTCAATGTCCAGTTCGCTTTCACATTCAGGGCAGCTGGGCATGGCAGCCTCCTCACTTTCCAAACAGAATCGCATTGCGGGATGATAGAGCCGATTTCCGCGGCCATCGCTAGTTTTAGTGAGCACCCGGCCTCAGGTCAAGGGGCTCACGCCACGCACCGCCCATGCATGCTCTTTGCAGGCAACAGCCCATCCTCTTCCTGAAACGCGCCAATTCCCGCAGTGGCGTTGACGGCGCTGCATTCCTGGTGGAAAGTGCTTTGCGTCCAGCCGTCCGGCTTCGCTCGCCGCTGTGTCCGGCATCGCCCCAGATGCCATGACACGAGCGCGCTTGAGCATTTACCCTGTTGACTGCAATGCCGAGAATTGGCTCCAGCCCGTTCGCCTTCCCCGACTTCCGCGGCGCTACGCGCCGGCTGATTCTCATCAATCTGGCCGCCTACTTTGTGCTGTTGCTGGCAAGCCTGGTGTTTTCCTCCACGGCGCAGATTGCCGGCGCATTGACCTTCGATCCCTACTCCTTCTTACATGGATTCCTCTGGCAGCCGGTCACCTATAGCTTCGTGCATGTCGGAATCCTTGGCACGCTCTTCGAACTGCTTTCGCTTTGGTTTCTGGCCGGATTCCTCGAGAGCTTTCACAACGCCAACTGGGTCACGAGCCTCTATGCGGTTTCGGTGCTGGGAACAGCCGCGGCGGCGCTGGCTCTCTACGCAGTCTCCAGCACGCTGGCGCCCTCGCTCGCTGCGAATCCAATTCCGCTCTTCGGTTGCTTTGGCGGTATCTTCGGTCTGCTGGCGGCCATCGGGCTTCTCTACGGCGATGTGCAGTTCATGCTATTTCCCCTGCCCATCGGCATCAAGGCGCGCTACATGGTCGCAATCTATGCGCTCGTAGCCGTCGCCATGCTCTTCGGCCAGGAGCGGCTCTACGCCTTCGCGCAACTGGGCGGAGCGCTGGCCGGCCTCCTCTACGTGCGCATGGCGCCGCGCCGCGGAGCCTCCTTCGTGCTCAGCGAAAGCTGGTACGGCCTGCGCAACCGCTACTACCGCTGGAAGCGCCGCCGCGCCGCACGCAAGTTCGAGGTCTACATGCGCTCGCAAGGACGCACCGTAAGGTTTGACGGCCAGGGCCGGCCGATCGACGAAGACGCCGATGACAAGAAGCGCTGGAACTGAGTCCGCTGGCGCCGGCGCGATAAAATTGTTTAGAAATGTCCACAAAAATTGCCTTTCTCTTTCCCGGGCAGGGCTCGCAGGCTGTTGGCATGGGCCGCGAACTGGCCGAACGATTTCCTGTAGCTGCGCAAACCTTCGCCGAGGCCGATGAGGAGCTCGGGTTCCCGCTCTCGCGGCTTTGTTTCGAGGGTCCGGAGCAAGATCTGCGTCTTACTGAGAACACGCAGCCGGCCATCATGACGGTCAGCGTCGCAGCGGCCCGAGTCCTTGCCGCGCACGGCGTGGAACCGGCGCTGGCAGCCGGACACTCGCTCGGCGAGTGGTCGGCGCACGTGATCGCGGGAACGCTTTCCTTCGCCGATGCCGTCCGTGCCGTGAAAGCGCGCGGCGCGGCGATGCAAAAAGCGGTCCCGGCAGGCCAGGGAGCCATGGCCGCCGTCCTCGCGCTCGATGCTGTACAGGTGGCCGAAGCCTGTCAGGAGGCCGCGCGCGAAACTGGGTTGACGGTGCAGGCAGCGAATTTCAACTCGCCAGGGCAAACAGTCATCTCCGGCGCGGCCGCGGCCGTCGAAAAAGCCGCGGCGCTCTCGAAAGCCAAAGGCGCGCGCCGCACCGTCATGCTTCCCGTCAGCGCTCCCTTTCACTGCGCGCTCATGCAGCCTGCACAGGAGGAGGTGGCGCGGGTGTTGGCTGGCATCGCGATGCACGACCCGAGCATTCCCGTGGCCGCCAACGTCACCGGCCAACTGGTGACCACGGCCGATGCCACGCGCGATGCGCTCATTCGCCAGGTCACCGGCACAGTCCGCTGGGTCGATTGCGTACAGGCACTCAAGAACGCGGGCGCAGAGGTGTTCATCGAAGTCGGTCCGGGCAAAGTGCTCTGCGGCCTGCTCAAGCAGATCGCTCCCGAGCTGAAGTCGCTGAACGTGGAAGACGTGACAAGTTTTGAAAAGACGCTGACGGAGCTGAAGGACGGAGACTAAGCCGCTGATCGTCCTTGACCGTTATACGAGTCCAAGCTCCCTCAGCACAAACGCGTAGTCCAGCGCGATCTCCTTCAGATAGTCGTAGCGGCCGCTCGCCCCGCCGTGTCCGGCCTGCATGTTTGTCACCAGCAGCAGTGGGTTGCTATCGGTCTTCAGAGTGCGCAGTTTGGCGACGTACTTGGCCGGCTCCCAGTACATTACCTGGCTGTCGTGCAGGCTGGTCTTGACTAACATCGCCGGGTAACTCGCCGCGCGCAGGTTATCGTAGGGCGAGTAACTCAACATATAGCGAAAATACTCTTCCTGGTTCGGGTCGCCCCATTCCTCGTATTCGGGAACGGTCAGGGGCAGGGAAGCGTCGAGCATCGTATTCATCACGTCAACGAACGGCACGTGCGAAACCACCGCGCGAAACAGCTCCGGCCGCATATTCGCGACCGCGCCCATCAGCAACCCTCCCGCCGATCCGCCCTCTGCCGCCACGCGCTTCGGGTCGCCGTAGCCTGCGGCGGTCAGGTGCTCCACGCAGGCGATGAAATCGGTGAAGGTATTGCGCTTCACCAGCATTTTTCCGGTGTCGTGCCACGGCTTGCCCAGGTCCCCTCCGCCGCGGATGTGCGCGTAAGCCATCACCACGCCGCGGTCGAGCAGGCTCAGCCGGTTCGAGCTGAATCCAATCGGCAGCGAGTATCCGTACGACCCGTAGCCGTACACATAGAGAGGATTCTTTCCTTGCTCGCGCTTGGCGAACTTGGCGAATTTGTCCCGGCGATAGACGATCGACACCGGAACCTCGACGCTGGCCGCAGCCTTTGCTCCGTCGCCGCCGGGCGCCGTAACGTGAATGCGTTCGCTCGCGTACTGCGTCCGGTCGAATCCGCCAGGTATTTCAAGCTGCTTGAGCAGCGTCGACGCGCCGGTCGTAACGTCGTACTCATAAACCGAACTCGGCGTAACCAGCGATTGATACGCGTACCGGAACGTCGTGGTCTCGAAGATGCGATTGATGTGCGGCTGCGCGCTGTAAACCGGCTCGGGAAAGGCAATCTCTCCGGCGGGCGCGGCCCCGTTTCCGAATCCGGTCCCATCGCCCGCGAACTTCCACATCCGCAGGCGCGGCAGCACATCCTCGCGCTCGCAGGCGATAAAGAACCCCGCGAACAGATCCACATCCTCGAGCATCACCGCATCGCGGTGCGCGATCACCTCTGTCCAGTCCGCGCGGCCCGGTGTCGCCACGGGCGCGGTCACCAGGCGGAAGTTACGCCCGCGGTCGTTCGTGCGGATGAACCACAGCCCATTGCGGTGGTCGATCGAGTACTCGTGTTCCTCCTCGCGCGGCGCAATCGCCGTGAAGTTGCTGGTGGCGTCGTCCGCTGCCAGAACGCGGCACTCGGTCGTCGTATGGCTGCCCGATTCCAGCACGATGTACTTGCCGTCGCGCGTCCGGCCCGCGGCCAGGTTGAAGCGCTCGTCGTCATCCTGGAATACCAACACAGCTTCAGAAAGCCGCCCCGCGCAGCCGCGCCAAAGCTGATATTGCCGCTTCTGCTGCTCATCCTCCACGGTGTAAAAGAGCGTGCGGTTGTCCGCGGCCCAGACGACGGAGCCCACGCGCTCCACCTCGCCCGGCAATGTCTCGCCGGTCTCAAGGTCCTTGATGCGCAGCGTGTACTCGCGAAAGCCTCTGGTGTCGGTCGTGTAAGCCAGCCAACGGCCGTCGTCCGTGATGTCGGTATCGCCGATGGCGAAGAACGCGTGTCCCTTGGCCAGCTCGTTGCCGTCCAGCAACACCTCTTCCGCTGCCTCGGCATCCGGCCCCGCCGCCGCACCCCGCTTGCGGCAGTAGATGGCGTATTGCAGGCCCTCCTCGGTGCGCATGTAGTACCACCAGGCGCCGTCCCGGTAAGGAACCGAAACGTCGGTCTGCTTCACGTGGCTCAACATCTCCTGGTAGAGTTCTTCGCGCAGACCTGCCAATGGAGCTATCTCCGCTTCGGCATAGGCGTTTTCGGCTTCGAGGTACGCGGTCACATCCGGGTTTTCCTTGTCGCGCAGCCATGCGTAGTCGTCGGTGAGGACTACGCCATGCAAACGGGTTTCAGTGTGCTGCTTGCGGGCGATGGGGGGTGGGGCTGGAGGCGGGCTCTGAGTCATTTCCTTTCCAGTGTAGTGCAAAGGCAGCTTCTAGCTTCTAGCCTCCAGCTTCTAGCTTTCACACTCCCGATGAGAACAATTTGGGAATAAGTCGCTAGTTGGCCTCTTTTGGGCCGCCGACGTAGTTCGGGATAACAAAAAATGAGATATCCGGTTCCAACAAATACGGATTCGGGTAATCTAGGACGCGGGTCGAGTACCCCGTTGTTAAGAATCCAATCTACATCCGGGGCCGGCGTCGAGCGCTGGGCCTTTACACTGCCACGCCTCTCCGAAGAGGCACTGACCAAGCCTCTGCGATGAGGCAGAAAATCATAGGATACAACTCAATGAAATTTCGCATTGGTTCATCGCTTCTCGTCTTTGCGGCCATCCTGCTCGGGACGGCCTGTATGAGCGCACAAGGTGTAATCAAACTTCCGCAGCGGGACATCAGACCCAAAGTCGATGCAAGTGTTCCAGCCTTCAAGTTACTTAACCCAGGCGGGGGTGAAATCTACAAAGTAAGTGCGCGGTATCCTCCTCAATATCCAACGATTACCCCAGGCAAAATCACGGTAGTGTGGAATGGAGGACCGTGCAACGCCCCCACTCAGATCATTTTGGTTGATATGCTGCACTGGCAAAGCTTAGGGGTGATATGGACCGGGACGAATACGTGCTCGGCTCAGTCAATCCAGTACACCATTCCGGCCAATTTCGCTCCTACGAACGATCAAACACCTGATGGAACGAATCCGGCTATGTACGGCCAGTATTGCATCTACATCCAGACCACAAACCAGTCGACTTGGACGTACGGCCCCGATTTCTACATCGTTTGGGACTATTGATTTGTATTCGCGGGGTGGAACTCCCCTGGGTGATTGCTAGGAGCGTGTCCGAGTAATCAGTTTCGAGGCCACATAGTGTGGTTGGAGCTTTCTAATCTCCAAACAGGGTGTGGCTAAGACTGTTGATTTTGCATTACTCAGACACGTTCTAGCCCATCTTCCGAGCCAGCGCCGCTATCGCCGGCGCTGGCAAAAAGAACCTGATCGATTTACTCTCGATCCAACCCATCAAATGCCGGGACTAAACAGCTAGATACTAAAAGCTGCGGCTGAATGCTGAACTGTGGAACCTTCGGCCCGCCGTCCGCGTACAATGGAGAGCGATGCAAGGCTTGCGCCGTGTACATTCGGCGGTCTTCCGGCTGCTGCTGGCCGCACTGGTGGGGTTTTCCTCGACGGCTGTGCCGGCCGAGCGGGTGGAGGACCTGCCCAAACCCACCGATTACGTCAGCGACTTCGCGCACGTGCTCTCGCCGCAGGCCATTGCGCAGCTGGATTCGATTTGCGCGCAACTCGACCACTCGCAGGCCCACGCGCAAATCGCCGTGGTCACCGTACACGACCTCAACGGCGACGACGCGGCCGGCTATGCCGATCAGCTTGAAGACCACTGGAAGATGGGCAACAAGGGCGACAACAAGTACGCCATGGTGCTGCTGGCCGTCGCTGACCACAAATACCGCATCGAGGTTGGCTACGGTCTGGAAGGTATCCTGCCCGACGGCAAAACCGGCGACATCGGCCGCGAGATGGTGCCTGACCTGAAGGCCGGAGACTATGACGGCGCCGTGACGCTCGCAGTGGGCGAGATCGCCCAGGTGATTGCCGCCGATGCAAACGTCACGCTGAACGACAACGTGCCCGTTTCGACGCCACAGCCTGTCGAACAGGACTCCCAGGGTTCGGCAGTCGGCAAGCTCATCCTTCTCATCCTCGTGCTGGTCTTTTTCGGTGGAGGCTCGCTACTTCGCATGCTCTTCGGCTTCGGTCTGTTCTTTGGCGGATGGGGCAGAGGTGGCTGGCGCGGAGGGCCCATGATGGGCGGGCCCGGGATGGGCGGCGGTTTTGGCGGAGGTGGGGGTGGTTCGGGCTTCGGCGGATTTGGTGGCATGGGCGGAGGGTTCGGCGGGGGCGGCGCCGGAGGAAGTTGGTAGTACTTCAGCTTTTAGCTTTCAGCTCTCAGCCTTCGGCTTATTCTGAAATGCAGAAAGCGACAGGGCGCAAGCTGAAAGCTGATGGCTGATAGCTGGTTTTACCGGAGGAGGATCGAACTGTATGAGCCGTGGACTTGGAATTACGCTGGCCGTTGTGGCCGTCCTGATCTTGGTTGTCTTGATGGTTTTCGGCAGTTACGTGAGCGCCAGGAACCAGATGGTGGCCAAGGACCAAAATGTGAAGTCGGCGTGGTCGGAGGTGGATGTACAACTGGAGCGGCGCGCCGACCTGATCCCCAACCTGGTGTCGACCGTGAAAGGCTTCACCAAGGAAGAAAGCAGCGTGTACGACGACATCGCGAAGGCGCGGGACGGCCTGATGAACGCCCAGACCCCGGAGGCCAAGATCGCCGCGAACGGCCAGCTCGATAGCGCCCTCGCCAAGGTTCTGGTCCTCACCGAGAACTACCCGCAGTTGCGCTCCAGCGATCAGTTCATGCGCCTGCAGGACGAGCTTTCTGGAACTGAGAACCGCATCGGTGTGGCGCGCAAACGCTACAACGACGCGCTCCAGGATTACAACACCTTTGTTCTCCAGTTCCCCAATAACATCTGGGCTGGGATCGCCGGCTTCCACCAGAACAATGCCTACTTTGCCGCCAGCTCATCGGCCCAATCCGTGCCCAACGTGCAGTTCTGAATTCCGAGCCGCCGGCAACAAACGCAAAAGGCCATTCCGCCATGGCGGAATGGCCTCTTTGGCTAGGGCTGACTTAGCGTTGCACCCGATCCGGCGAAGCGGCCGATTCAGGCTACTTGAAGGAAGCGATGGCGCTGGCCTCGTCATCGTAAATGTCAAAGACGGTATACAGCTTGGTCAACTGCAGCAGGTCGTGGACCTTCTTGGTCAGTTTAAGCAGTTTGAGACTCGCGCCCTGGTTTCTGGCCGTGGTGTAGGCGCTCACCAGTTCGCCCAGGCCCGAACTATCGATATAGGTCACTTCGCCCAGATCGAGCAGGATGTTCCGCTGTCCTTTGCCGATCAGGTCGCGAATGGCGTCGCGCAGTTGCACGCTACCCTCGCCCAATGTGATCCGCCCGCTCAACTCCAGAACAGTCACGCCATCCACTTCACGGGAAGCTAATGCAAGTGCCACGGAAAAACCCTCCTTTTATAGGTACTTCGGTTATAGCACCTTTGCCCGCGGCGGCCGGCGGAAAACTTTGCCCCCCGCCTCGCAAGAAAGGGGACCGTCTTCCGGTTCCCGCCTTCCCGCCATGCTAGCTTTTCTCGCCCTTCGGCCCCAGATGCTTGATCAGCGTTAGCTCGGTCCCGGGATGCAATTGCCGAAAGTGTACCTCATCCATCAACGACCGGATGAGGAAGATGCCGCGGCCCGTGCCGCGGAGAAGGTTTTCGGCGGCGAGCGGGTCGGGCAAATGGTCGGGATCGAACCCGCTTCCCTGGTCGGCAATGGTAAAAACCAGGTCTGCGCCCGTGTTCTCCAGCGAAACTTCAATTTGCCGGGCGGGATCGTACTCGTTGCCGTGCAGCACCGCGTTGATCGCGGCCTCGCGCACGGCCATGCCGATGTGAAAGCGTTGCTCCTCATCGAGACCTGCCTCGGTGGCCAACTCATCCGCGGCCGCCTCCACCTCGCCTACGCTTTCCATGGTGGAGCTGAACCGGAAACTCTGCCGTCCTCGAATGGGTGCGCTCACCGGGCTGCTTTCCGCCTCCGCCGGAGTGGGCTGGGAACCGCCACCCCCTTCTCCATCAACCTTGCTGGCAGTTTCACGTCTGGATGCGTTTGTGTCAAGCGCGAGGGAATGATTTCGCTTGGTCCTGAAACGGATTCTGCCGGACGATCGCCGCGCCCGAGAGCGTAAACTCCATTCCAAAGGTCTACACTCAACCCATGGAGCCGCGTATGGACCAGCACGCCTCAACCCGTGTCAGCCTTACGGCGCTGCTCGGCGCCCCGGTGGCCGATGCGCATGGTCAGTTACGCGGCAAACTCCAGGACATTGTCGTTGCCACAGGACCGGACGGCGGAAAGGTGGCCGGGCTGGTGCTCAAAACCAGCGCCGGCCTTTCCCTGGTGTCCCCGCAGGAGGTGATGGAGACCCCTGCCGGCGCCCTTGAGTTGCGTTCCGCCGAAGCGCTTGTCCCCCTCAAAGACGAAGGCGGCTATCTCTTCCTGCAGCGGGATCTCGTCGACCGGCAGATTATCGATATTAACGGCCGCAAGGTGGTCCGCGTGAACGACGTGGACCTGGAATGGACGGACCAGGGCGCGGTCCACCTGTTGCGCGTGGCCGAAGTCGAAGTGGGCATGCGCGGGGCATTTCGCCGCGTTTTCAAAGGTATTTTGCCGCGCGCCCGGCTCGAATCCATCTCGCGCAAATTCAGCGCGCGCGCCATTCCCTGGCAGTTTGTCGATGTGATTGAGCCCGATCCCGCGCGGCGCGTTAAGCTGCGCATCGAGCACGAGCGCCTGGCCGATATTCACCCCTCCGAACTGGCTGACATTTTGGAGGAATTGGCGCCCGCCGAGCGCGAGGCCGTCTTCACCTCGCTCGACCAGGAGGTGGCTGCCGAAACCCTGGAAGAGGTCGAGCCCAAGCTGCAAAAGGCCCTGCTCGAAAAGCTCGACGAAGAGCGCATCGCCGACATCGTGGAAGAGATGGATCCGGGTGCCGCGGCCGATCTGCTCGGCGAACTGCCTGAACACCAATCCGACGCCATCCTCGAAGAGATGGAGCCGGAGGAGCGGCAGGAAGTCGAGGACTTGCTCGAGTTCGACGAGGACTCGGCTGCCGGCTGCATGACCACGGACTACGTCTATTTGGGCGTAGACGCCAATGTTGCCCAGGCAGTGCAGGCGCTGCGCAGCTTTGACGGCGATCCTGAGACCGTCACCGAGATCTTCTTGCTTGACGACAAGCGCGTACTGCGCGGCGCCGTCTCGCTGGCGCGGCTCGTCATGGCGCAGCCCGAGACGCGGCTTGCCGTGCTGGCTGAGCCCCGCGTGCTCTCCTGCCCGCCTGACCTGAAGCAGAACGAGCTGGCCGAGATGTTCGACAAGTACAACCTCCACGCGCTTCCCGTCGTGGATTCGCAGGGCCGCATGGTCGGCGTCGTGCAGGCCGAACAGGTGATCGGTTTTTTGCGTGAGAAGCTGTAACACCTCGAACACGGGCTGCGAGGGCAGACCTCAGTTTG
The DNA here is from genome assembly GCA_049522315.1 of Occallatibacter sp. Lineage (GTDB taxonomy): Bacteria > Acidobacteriota > Terriglobia > Terriglobales > Acidobacteriaceae > Telmatobacter. The sequence goes on along the minus strand of JBEKNY010000007.1, from coordinate 37,622 downwards.
CCGCTCTTTGGGCTAAATGGCCCGTTTCCCCATACTCCATGCACGGGATGCAAGAGAAAACGCACAGTTTGAGCGGAATCTGTGAAACAATCTATGGGTGATCCAATTTCCTAAAATTATTCAGGGCGGAATGGGCGTCGGTGTGTCGAATTGGCGTCTTGCTCAGGCCGTCTCAAAACTCGGCCAGTTGGGCGTCGTGTCGGGCACGGCGCTGGATTCGGTCTTTGTGCGCCGGCTCGCGGACGGCGACCAGGGCGGGTACATGCGCCGGGGGCTGGATGCGTTTCCGTTTCCGGAGATGGCGAAACGCATCTGGCAGGAGTATTTCGTGCCGGGCGGCAAGGCTGCCGGCGCGCCGTATAAGGCGCTGCCCATGCACCAGAAGAACGATATGCGCAAGCTCGTCGAGTTGTGCATGGTGAGCAACTTCGTCGAGGTTTTCCTGGCGCGACAAGGCCATAAGAATCCGGTAGGGATTAATTTTCTTGAAAAGGTGCAGATCCCGCACCTGGCGTCGATTTATGGAGCCATGCTGGCCGGCGTGGGCTATGTGCTGATGGGCGCTGGGATACCGCTGCACATTCCCGGTGTCTTGGACGCTTTTGCCGCGCAGCAGGCGGCAGAATACCGCTTGGCTGTGACCGGCGCGGCGCAGGCGCAGTTTGCGAATTTGGACGAGCTGATGCGGCTCGATCCGGCGGAGTACGCGGAGGGACCGCTGCTGGCGCTCGACCGGCCCAGGTTTCTGGCCATCGTTTCGTCCAACACGCTGGCCGCAACCATGCTGCGGCGGGCCAACGGGCGCGTAGACGGGTTTGTGTACGAAAGCCCAACCGCGGGCGGGCACAATGCGCCGCCGCGGGGCAAGCTGCAACTCAACGCCGCCGGGGAGCCGCTCTATGGTGAGCGGGACCGGGTGAACGTGGCCGAGCTACGTGATCTCGGTGTTCCCTTCTGGCTGGCCGGCGGGTATGGCAGCGCGGTCAAGCTGCGCGAGGCGCTGGACCAGGGCGCCGCGGGAGTACAGGTAGGAACCGCGTTCGCCTTCAGTCGGGAATCGGGCCTGCGGGCCGACCTGAAAGCGCGGCTGATCGGGCAGGCCATTGCCGGCGCCGGCGAGGTGTTTACCGATCCGCTGGCTTCGCCGACCGGATTTCCTTTCAAAGTAGCGCAGCTCGATGGCACCACTTCGTCGGTTCATGTTTACGAGGGCCGTAACCGGATCTGCGATCTGGGTTACTTGCGCGAGCCGTATGCGTTGAGCGAAGGCGCGATTGGATATCGTTGCTCGGCCGAACCGGTTGAAACCTACGTGGCCAAAGGCGGCAAAATCGAGGACACGGTGGGGCGCAAATGTCTGTGCAATACGCTGCTGGCGAATATCGGGCTCGCGCAGACTCGCCAGGACGGATCGGTTGAGCCGGCTCTGGTGACGGTGGGCGACGACCTGAATACGATTGCGCAGTTCTTCGCTCCGGGAAGCGAGAGCTACAGCGCGGCGGACGTAGTGGAGCGCCTGCTCGGCGGGAGCGCGGACACGGCGCGGCAGTCAGTGCCTGTGCTGGCAACCTCGGCCTAAAGCGGTTTCGGAAATGGTGGTTCCGCATTCACGGCAGCCAAGTCGTCGCGACCCCAAGAAGCGACGACCCTGAATACAGCTTTGATCGGACACAGTATTTCCGAAACCGCCGTAGCCGGGATCGCAAAAACGGCAGATTTTTTTCAGTGGGCAAGGGGTGGATTCTTCCGGGAGGGGAGTCCACCCTTTTTGCATGGAAGGGTCCAGCAACAATTTGCGCCTCCGCCTTCTCGCGTTTGGGCCTTGCCTGTTATGGTCAGTGAGGAATCTTTTTCCAAACATCCCAAGAGATCGATGAACCCACCCTAGGAACCCGCACCGGTATGTGGAAGCGCTGGAGAATCCGGATCCTTCTGTTTCTGGCCGTCCTCGGTCCCGGATTCATTACCGCCAATGTCGATAACGACTCCGGCGGTATCCTCACTTACTCCCAGGCCGGCGCGCAGTATGGCTACACCCTGCTGTGGACCATGATTCCCATCACCATTGCCCTCATTGTGGTGCAGGAGATGTGCGCCCGCATGGGGGTGGTCACCGGCAAGGGCTTGAGCGACCTCATCCGCGAGGAATTCGGCCTGCGCATCACGTTCGTGCTCATGGTGCTGCTGGTGGTGGTCAATTACACCAACGTGGTCACTGAGTTCATCGGCATCGCCGGCTCGCTGCACCTGTTTCATGTCTCCAAGTTCGTCTCCGTGCCCATGTGCGCCATGTTGGTGTGGGTTCTGGTGTTGCGCGGCGACTACAAAAGCACTGAAAAAATCTTCATCACCGCCTCGCTCGTCTACATCGCCTACATCTTTGCCGGCCTTCTCGCCCAGCCTGACTGGCACGAGTCCTTGCTGGCCACGGTCCAATTGCCCGCCAAATCCGTCTGGCGCGACAAGGCGTACGTCTATATGGCCATCGGCGTCGTCGGCACCACCATCGCTCCGTGGATGCAGTTCTACCTTCAATCGTCGATCGTGGAGAAGGGCGTTCCCGTGAAAGATTATCCGGCCTCGCGGCTCGACGTGATCGTTGGCTGTTTGTTTACCGACATCATTGCCTGGTTCATCATCGTAGCTTGTGCGGCGACGCTCTACTTGCACGGCATGGGAGCCATCCAGGTGGCTTCCGACGCGGCCGAAGCCATGCGTCCGCTGGCCGGCGATTATGCCTTCGTCCTATTTGCCTTTGGGCTCTTCAACGCCTCGATCTTTGCTGCCTCCATCCTTCCCCTCTCCACGGCCTACACCGTCTGCGAGGGGCTGGGCGTCGAATCGGGCGTCGACAAGAACTTCCGCGAAGCGCCGTTCTTCTACTGGCTCTATACGCTGCTCATCGCCGGCGGAGCCATTACCGTCCTGCTGCTGCCCGATGCTCAGTTGATCAATGTCGCGATTCTCTCCCAGGTGCTCAACGGCGTTCTGCTCCCGGTGGTCATCATTCTCATGCTGCTCCTCATCAACCGCACCGACCTCATGGGCAAGTACAAGAACTCGCGCCTGTGGAATTGGATCGCGTGGGGCACAAGCATCATTGTCATCGGGATGACGCTGGCCATGCTGTGGGGGATGATCCCCGGGCACTGAGGGGCTCTCTCGGAAGTGCTTCAAGCCTCACCGGTCGGTCCAGGGGATGGATCTACTTGAGATTTCCTCGGTCACTGCGAGCGACGTAGGATCGACCATCACGTCCGCGACTGTAAGTGGCCGAGCAAGGGATAAGCCTTCGAGCGATGTCACTCGGGAGAGCGCCACATAAGCCTGCCCTGGCGCAAACGCTCCGGAGCCAAAATCAATTCGGGCGTTTTCCAAAGTCAATCCTTGCGCCTTGTGGATCGTAACTGCCCACGCAAGCTTCAACGGCAATTGCGAATAGCTTCCTACTACTTCTGGAATGATCCTGTTTTCTTCTTGATTCCAGCGATATTTTATTTTCTCCCACTTCTGCTTGGTAATCTCATATTCTTCCGTTTTGCCATCCAGGCATATCCATACGCAGTTTAGTGTTGTTCGGGTCACCGCGCCCAGGGAGCCGTTTACCCAACGCTGGCCGGGGTCATTCCTGACCATTATGATCCGCGCTCCTTCCTTGAGTTCAAGGTTAAGCGGGACGGGAAGTGGGTCATTCTCCAAATTAAACGATCCTTGAATTATTCCTTGGTATTGAAAGATTGGACGTGGAAGAGCCTCGAGTTTGGTTCGATTGAGACGGTCCGCCTCGTCATTTCTCGGTGTTAGGACGATCGGTGTTACAGCCTTTCGGTGCGGGCCGAAGCAAGTGCGATTTACCGCGTTGACCGCACTCTCAAGGTTGCGACCTAGCCGAATGTCTCCAAGAAGTTGAATGAATTGCGGATCATTTTGTCTTAACACCTTGGTCATTTCTACAAATCTGACCCGGAGATTCTGGAGAGCCTTGGAAGCAACAAGATGCGGGTACTGATAGCCGAGATCTTCCAAGATAGGCCTTTCCTCATTCCTCACGACTGGGGGAAGCTGCAGGAAATCGCCAATCATGACGACTTTCACCCCGCCAAACGGTGCGCCATTCCTGCGATGCATTCGGAGCGAGACATCAATAGCATCCAGCAGGTCGGCTCTAACCATAGACATCTCGTCGATGATTAGACGCTCTAAGTTTTGGTAAATATGCCGTCTGCCAATCACAGGTGCCAAGTTGCTGGGGTCGATTATGTGATGCGGGAAATTTGGGAAAAAGGAATGAATGGTCTGCCCGCCCACGTTCAGCGCAGCGATACCAGTTGGCGAAAGCACCACTTGATTGACACCCTGCAGCTTGGCCATTTCCCGCACGAGGACCGACTTTCCAGTACCAGCACGACCGATAATCATTACGGCAGGAAAATCTTCATCTGGAAGAGCTAAGGAAAGGTCCCTTCGCGGAGGCAATATAGGAACCATGAGGCCGGTGGATTGTTCAGGCTGGAGTTCTCGGTCACGCCTCAGGCCAACGATCTTCATTATTTCGGAAAAAATGGGCACAAGGAATCTCCCTCCTCGACACGTTTATCCAAGAATCCTGATCGGCTAGGGATACGGAAAGTATAGTCCAGCCATTGTTCCAGCACGGCTAGGCGTCCACCGATCTCATTCGCATTACACGCCGAAGACGCCTGCTCCACCGCAGGTGGCATCACGCTGCAGCCAGACGTTTGAGCCGAATGCGACCCGCGGGAATCTGCGCCAGGTCGTACTGAGCCTGCTGCGTAATCCAGCTTTCCGCGCTGCCGCAAAAGACCTGGGAGAGCCGGATGGCCATCTCAGGCGAAATGCCGCGCTTGCCGTTGACCAGCTCGGAGAGCGTGGTGCGCGTGACGCCCAAGGCCCGCGCCGCCTGCGTGATGGTGAGGCCGAGAGGCTCAATGCACTCGCTGAGGACAACGCTGCCGGGATGCGGCGGATTCTTCATCGGCATGAAGAACCTCCCTCACAGCAGCTTCCCCGCCGCCAGGTCCCGGATCAATCCCCGGTCCGCGGCCAGAAACTCGTAGCCGGTCAGGTCCTCGATCTTCACCCATCGCACCTGCTGGTAGATCTGGTTGTCGATCTCGCCCGTAAACTCGCGCACCGCGAAGAACTGCAGGTCCACGGCGCCGCCACGGCGATAGTTGTGCCGGATACGCGTCACTGCGGGACCCACTTCTGCGCGAATGCCAAGCTCCTCGCTTAGCTCGCGGACCAGCGCTTCCTGGGGGCTCTCGCCGGGCTCGATCTTTCCGCCCGGAAACTCCCACAACGACCCCATGGGCTGATCCGCCCGTCTCTGTCCGATCAGTACCTCTCTGCCGCGCACAATCAGCGCTGCGGCCACAAAGCGGAGGGCGGGACCGGGAGTGTGCGGTCTTTTTTTTGGCCGGTTCTCATTCACGCTTTCCAGTGTAAATGATAGAAAAGAGCAAGTGGAATGAAGAATTTGCGGGCGGAAACCGGTTCCCGCAGGAGCGGCTGTCGCAGGAATGCCGGGAACCGGCAATCCCAAATCTATTCTCCTCCCACAGCGGCTTCCACTCCCTCGGCGCCCTGCGGCTTGAAGTAGCCCCAACCCCTCTTTGCCGCCGCCTCAAGCAGCGCCGGAGACGGGTTTACCGGAAAGGGGCAGCGCGCCATCTCCAGCATCGCCAGGTCGTGGATCGAATTGCCAAATACCGCATCGGGAGCGGGCAAGCCCACGCGCCTCAGCGCTTCCGCTTTGGCCTCGTCCGTGGGCACGTCAACAATCTCGCTGGAGATCATGCCGTCCTTGACGCGCACTTCGGCCGCCAGAATTCTCTCCTCAGGGATGCCGAAATCGCGCAGCCCCTCGGCGATCACCCATCGGTTGGTCGAGCTCACCGCCCAAAGCTCGATCCCCGCCTGCCGCATCTTTTCTATCAGCGCCAGCATCTCGGCAAAGATGCGCCTGCGCACGAATTCGTCCACATAGCGTGCGGCGGCGGCTTCGAGTTCGCTGTCCCGCAAGCCCGCGTACATCTGCACCATCTCGCCGCACATGGTCTCTTCGCTCACGCTGCCCGCCCGGTAGGCGCGATAGCGCGTATCGATCCAGTCGTTGGTCGAGCGAGACACCAGCCCCTGTTCCAGCGACCAGGCCATGAATCCGTACCCCGCGTCGCCGCTCCAGAGGGTCCCGTCGCAATCGAACACTGCGACCTTGGGTTTGCACTCGAAGACCAACCGTTCAAATTCATCGGCGGTCCATTGGTGAATTCCAGCCTGGGTGGGCGTCAATCGTTTTTCAGTCTCGTCTGAAGGATGCATCCAATTCTATTTTCATCCATGCAGGCCGGGTTTTGCACGTACGCGAGGTTAATGGATTGTGTACTTCGTCAGAGCGGACTCGCATCAGCTTCGCTGCGGGGCGGCTTCACTCTCCCAGCGCCGCCGCGCCTCGCTGAAGCATTCGCGCGCGATGCGCACTAAAACCAGCGACTGCTCCCATCGATCCGACTCTTCCTTGCCCGCGAAGGTTCGTGCATAGTAGATCTCCGGCTCCAGCAGCTCCGGCGCGAAGCAAAACCGATCCTTTTGCGGCCTTCGGCGGAAGAACCCGAGAAACGACTCGGTCCAGAGAGCGCGAAAGTGGCTCACGTAAGGGCGCCCGTCCGCGCTTCCGTCGCCCACATCCACCTGCATTGAGCCGGGATTTCCGATGCGTCCGTGGAGAAACGCAACGCGGCCCAGAACGGGGCGAATGAACTCCATCTTGTTCTCGAAGCCGCCGTAAACCATCTCCAATCCCGTGTACCAGTGCGAAAAATCGCCGTTGAATTCGAGGCGCGGAAATTTCTTCAGGAATCCAACCGTCCGCCATGGATCCTGAAAGATCGTTGCGCGGTGCGTCTCAGGATAGAGCGGAATGGAATACTTGGACGAAGCCTCAAGAACAGCTCCGATCAGCGCCGCCGCTTCCTCATCGCCCTCCAGGCTCCAACCCACGTGCAGCGTCAGGCACTCCAATCCCTCGTCGCGCGCTTCCTTGGCCAGCGGCTCTGCCTCGGCCGGCGTGTTCACGCGCCCGCTGCCGCAAACGCCCAGGCCCATGCGCAGCGCCTCGTCCTTCAGCGCGCGCTCCACCGGCTGGATAAACTGCACGCCGTCATATCCCGCGCCGCGTATCGCCTGCAGCGGATCGCGCGTTTTTTGTGGCATGCCGTTGAGCGCCAGGATGTTCATGAAGCAGCGCAGGCGCGGATCGCGGGCGGCCGAAACGTTATTCTCATCGGCAATCGTCATCGTCAGAACTCGTCATACGCAATTTGCCCCGCCGGTACGCCGATCGACTCGAGCATCCGGTTGCAGGCTTTGATCATCATGGGCGGCCCGCAAAGGTAATATTCAACTGCTTCAGGGTTGGGGTGATCGCGCAGGTATTGTTCCAGCACGACCTCATGAATCATGCCCACGTGGCCGGTCCAGTTGTCTTCGGCGAGCGGCGACGAAAGCGCGAGATGGAAGGAAAAGTTCTTATGGCCCGTCTCCAGAGTACGGAAGTACTCTTCGTAAAAAATCTCTTGCCGCGAGCGCGCGCCATACCAGTAGCTGATCTTCCGCGCTGTGTTTCCGTTTTCAAGTAAGTGCGAAAGATGCGCGCGCAGCGGAGCCATGCCCGCCCCGCCGCCGATGTACACCATTTCGTGTTGCGTCGGCTTGATATGAAAGTCGCCGAACGGGCCGATCGCTGAAACCGTGTCGCCGGGCTTGAGGCTGAAGGCGTAACTCGATCCCACGCCGGGCGCGCAGTCCTGCCCTGGTGGCGGCGTTGCGATGCGTACATTGAACCTCAGGCATCGCTCCGTGAGCGGGTTGGCGGCAAGCGAGTAGTTGTTGCGCCGGCCCGGTTGCGGATTGCGCGCCACCAGATCGAAAACGTGCTGGTTCTTCCACACCGTGGCGAACGGCTCGGGGATGTCGAACTCGCGGAAGCGGATCGAGTCGTAGGCGGGGATGTCGAGCTGCAGATAGTCGCCCGGCGCGAACGCCACGGCGCCGGCGCCGTTCTCCGGCTCCAGCACCAGTTCCTTGATGAACGTCGCCACGCTGTTGTTGCTCACCACACGGAACCGGTAGGTAGTCTGCACGCGAGCTCCGTCGCCGCCCGCATGAATCACATCCACGAAGACGCGGCCGTCGCGCTCTTCCACGGGATACGTCGCCAGCCCGCGGCAGATCGGCGCGCGGGCCGGCGAGCCGTCGATGAGATGGAATCGTCCGTTGTGCTTCGGGCACTCGATGATCCCACCCTTCACCAGGCCGTCGGCCAGGTGCGTGTTGCCGTGCGTGCAGTGCCCGTCGGTGGCGTAGAGCCGGCCGTCTTCGTCCCTGTAAACCGCGTAGGTTTTTCTCGCGTGATCGAACCGCACCACATCCGCGCGCCGCAAATCGCTCGCGGCGCATACTTGAACCCAACCCGCTGCGTCGGGCTGGGCCTCGGACGCAAAGCACGCCTCGCGTGTGCGCGCCTTGGGCTCGGGAAGCCGGCGCTTCACGTAATACGCGGGATCCTTCATCTGCCTGGAAATCGCGGAAACGATCTCGCGCCACGCGTTGTAGATGCTTGTGTACGGTGTGGGGCAGTCGTCCTTCACCGCTTCGTGCAGCCGCGGCAGCGCGTGGTAAGGCACCAGCGGAAACATGTGGTGCTCCACGTGGTAGTTCATGTTCCAGTAGAGAAAGCGGTGCACCGGATTCATGTACACCGTGCGGCAGTTCAGCCGGTGATCGAGCACGTTCTCCGCCAGCCCCGCATGTTGCGTGTACCCGTACACCGGCATTAGCCAACTGCCGAAGAAATTCGTAAACCCTACCAGGAACAGCGGCAGAAAACTGCGCTCATAAATCGAAAACGCAATCACGCTCAAATAAATCGCCGCATACACCCGCGCCGTCCAGTAAATGCGGTTGAACTGGCTCTCCGGAATGAACGTCTTCTCCACGGCCGACATGCGCCCGAAGCTATGCATGACGACCGCCTTGAAATATGCCGGATAACTTTGCAAATTGAAGAACGGCGCAATCACCTTCCGCAAAACCGGCGGCCGCGGCACCGCGATCTCGGGATCGCGGCCCACAATAATGGTGTCGCTGTGGTGACGGTTGTGGCTCCAGCGCCACACGGTCGACTCGCGCATCACCATGAACGAGGCGATCTCGTACAGCGCGTTGTTCATCCAGTCGGTCTTGAACGCGGTGCCGTGCCCGGCCTCGTGCCAGCGCGAATCGGAAGTCGAGGCGTAAAGAACGGCATAGATCGCATACGGCAGAATCGCCCACCACGTGCCCCACAGCGCCCACGTCGCGTAGCCCGCGCCCAGGATCAGCGCGAACCACAGGATCGTGTCGCGGATCGCGGGCCCGTCGCGCCGCACCAGCAGTTCGCGCATGGTCTGGCGCGGAACCGCGCATTGGTACCAGTCGGCCTCGGCGAGTCCCTTCTCAATGGCCAAAGCGGCATTCACGCCGGTCAAACTGTAGTCGGGGTGGGGAATTGGCTTATCGAGAATCGCAGCGTTGTGACTCATACTGGTCGCTTACTCCTGAGTTCGGCCTGCAGTCTATGCAGGCCCGTCTGCCGGCGAAGCCTCTGCAACGTCCACTGAAAATGCATAGGCGGTCGCGTGGCGCTGTGTTTTTCCCGGATGCAGAAGGATGCCATCGCGAAGAGAAGCATTCGACGCATCGGGGTATCCGCTGCACTCCAGGCAAAGGCCCGCGTGGGGTGCATACGCCGTACCCGATTTTCCGGCCCGATTCCCGTTGAGTTTGCTGCCGGTGTAAAGCTGCAGATAGTCTTCCGTGGTCGATACGTTCAGCACGCGCCCGCTCGCCGCATCGCGAAGGCGGGCAGCCGGCGCCGGTACTCCCGCCGCGCGCGCCGGCAGCGCGTACAGATCCCCGTGTTGCTGGAACAGCAGCGGAATCGCGTCGCCAAGCCGCCGCGGCCGAAGGAAATCGTTGCCTTGACCGGCCGTTGGTTCAAGCCGTCCGCTCAGCGTCAGATGCTCGTCGGTGGGAACAAACTTGTTGGCGAAGATCTCCAGCTGGTGGTCGGCGATTGAGCCGGAGCCTTCGCCCGCAAGGTTGAAGTAGGAGTGGTGCGCCAGACTGAGCGGAGTCGTTCGATCGGCGGTCGCCTCCGATTCGATGAGAAACACATTCTCGTTCGTGACGGTGTAAGTGACCGTTACATGCACGTTTCCCGGATAGCCTTCTTCGCCATCGGGGCTGAAATACGCGAGACGCAACGACGGTGCGCCGTCGGTTCGATTCACTGCGGACGCGTCCCAGATGCGTTTGTCGAACCCGCGAACGCCGCCGTGGAGATGGTTTGGCGGGTCGTTGCGGGCTAGCTGGTACGTGTGGCCATCGAGCGTAAACGCAGCACCGGTGATTCTTCCCGTCACACGGCCCGTAATCGCGCCGAAATACGGATGGCCGGCGGCGTACAAGGCAAGATCGCTGAAACCCAGCACCACGTCGTCGGCTCTTCCATCGCGCCCCGGTGCGAGCATCCGCGTCACGATCCCGCCCAGGGTGATGACTTCCAGCGCCAGCCCGCCGCGGCCTGTGAGGGACCACGCAACGACCTCTCGTCCGTCCGATAGAACTCCGTAAGTCCGCGAGCTGATTGGGGAAACCATCATGCAGGAACCTGCGCACTTTCACGGTAGCGCATGTTCGCCGCGCTGTCCAGAATTCCGCAACCCTGACCACGGCGCCGCAGCTTGCGCTCGCCGAGGCCTGCATCAAAATACAAGCATTTGAGCGCGGAATTGCTATTCCGGTGCAGGCGAGATTCGCTGCACCGGCTCGACGCGAATCTTTGCGATGCGCCGGGCGTCCATCTCTACTACCGTCAGCCGCCGGCCCTCGAAGACCAGCGATTCGCCCGGCTGGGGAATGTGCCCCAGCCGCGCCAACACGAACCCGGCGAGCGTTTCCACGCCGCCGTCGCGCGGCAGGCTCCATTGCATTTGCGTCTCCAGATCGCGAAGATTCACGCTGCCATCCATCAGCACCGCTCCGCCGGCGCTGTCCAGAACCGGATGCGAGGGGGTGTCGAATTCGTCTTCAAGCTCGCCCACCAGTTGCTCGATCGCGTCCTCGGCGGTCACCAGGCCCACGGTTGAGCCGTACTCGTCCACCGCGATGGCAAGATGCCTCCGGTGCTGCTTGAAGTCGCGCAGCAGGTCCAGTACGGATTTGGTTTCAGGCACAACCAGGACCTCGTGCATGGTCTGCGCCAGGCGAAGCTCTGCCTGGGGCGCTGCGGGCGCGGCCGGTGACGTTCGGAAGAAAAGCAGCCGTGCCAGGTCCCGCGCATAGACTGCGCCGACGATGAACTCAGGGCCGCGGGTTTCGTCGTAGACGGGAATGCGCGAATGGTTGCGGCCGAAAACCCGCGAGCAGGCCTCCTGAAAGAGCATATTGGAAGGCAAAGAATAGATCTTCTGCCTCGGGGTCATGATCTCGCGCACGGGGACGTCGCCGAGCTCCAGCGCGCGGTGTACCAGCATCTCCTGAAACTCGGGCAGCAGGCCCAGCCGGCGCGCCGCCGTTGTAATCAGCTTCAGCTCCTCGGCGGAGTGGATCGACGCCGCGCGCTCCGTCTTGGGAATATCGAAGCCGCGCAGCACCGCGGCCGCGGACCGGCTCAGCAAGCGCACTGCGGGACGGGTCACCGCCATAAAAACCAGCATCGGCGGCGCGATGGCCACAGCCAAAGCCTCAGCGCGGCGCAGGGCCAGCGCTTTCGGCACCAGCTCGCCGGCGACGACGTGAAAATACGTGATCAGGGCAAAGCCCAGCGCTACGGCCGCCACATGACCATAAACTTGTGCGTAAGGCAGCCCGCTCATCCATCCAGCCAGAATCCCTGCCGCCAGCGGCTCGCCCAGCCAGCCCAGCGCCAGCGAGCAGAGGGTCACGCCGAGCTGAACGGCGGGAAGCAGGTCGTCGAGGTTGTTCTGCAGTCGCCGCACTGCCCGTGATCCGGGAACCCGCGCCGCAAGAAGCTGTTCCACGCGTGTGTCGCGGATGGAGACAAGCGCGAATTCGGCTGCCACAAAGTAGGCGTTGGCCAGAATGAGCATAGCCACGGCAACCGGTTTGAGCAGCAGAAGTTCGTGCATCTGGGTGAGAGGATAGCATTGGACGGTGCGTAAGAGTCAGAAAACAAAGAGCGGCTTTGCCCGCGGCGCTTTTTTTGAACTGTAGAGCGCTTGTGTCCGTAAGTATAGGGGTGTGGAAGAGGTGAGGATCGCTATGAGAGGTTTTTTTGCGGTAATGACGATTACTGTGGCAATGGCAATTTTGCCGGCGGCCACGGCGCGGGCCACTGAGGCAACCTTTGAACGCGACCTGATGGTGAACGGCAGAGTGGATATGACCGTGACCACCGGCTCAGGCTCCATTCACCTCACGAGCGGCCCTGCGGGACGCATGCACGTCTTCGGGCGCGTCAAGTCGAACTGGGGCGGAAGCGATGAGAAGGTGCGCGAGATCGCCGCGCATCCACCCATCGAGCAGACCGGCAATATCGTGCGCATCGGAGTGAAACACCAGAATCTCGGCAACATCAGCATCGATTATGAGATTCAGGCGCCCGCAGGCGCCTTTCTCGACGCCGCGACCGGCTCGGGTAACCTGACCGATGACGGCGTCGGTACGGATGCCAGGCTGAGCACGGGCTCAGGTTCGATTCACGCTACCGGATTGCAGGGTGGGTTCTCGCTCCAAACCGGCTCAGGCAACATCGATGCGGAGCAGTCCGGCGCGGGCGATGTGAAGGCCGAGACAGGTTCGGGTTCGATTGCGCTGAAAAACCTGCATGGTGGGCTGCGCGCCCAAACCGGTTCGGGCAGCATCAAAGTGGGTGGCATCCCGGCCGCGCCGTGGCGGATCGAAACCGGATCGGGCAGCGTCGAGCTCGGGACAGGCAATGCCGGGCTCGCGCTGGATGCCGAAACCGGCTCAGGCAGCGTTCATTGCGACCGCGAGATCGTGCCGGAGGGTACGGCGGAACGCCGCCACCTGAAGGGCAAGATCGGCGGCGGCGGGCCGATGGTCCGCGTCGAAACCGGCTCGGGCAGCATACGCATCCATTAACGCCGGGTTACGGAACGAAATAATAGGGGTCCGGATACTTCACGAAAAACTCTGCCTCGGGTTTGCCCTTCAGGTCGCTCCACTGGTCTCCCACGCTGAGCGCCAGAGTGTAACCCGAGGCAGCGATCTGCGCGCGCGCCGCAGCCTTGTAGGCCGCAGTGGTATGCGATCCGTGATCGGCCGGGCGCATCGCCAGTTGCCGCCAGTTGTCGAAGCCCTGCGCGCGCGGATTGCGTTCCGCCGCCGCATCGCTCTGATGACCGGCTTAGGCGCCTGCTGCGCGGGCAGATAGCCCAATCCGAACGCAAGAACGAACTGCGCCGGCAGAATCGCAAGACACTTCTTCAAAACGCTCCAACTCCTCTCCCATGCTTTGTTTGCCAGGTGTAAACGGTGCAGACGCCATGCAAGGGCCGCACGCCGCCAGTTACACTGGACGCATGATCCGCGTCTTTCGCGCGATCCCCGTAGAGCGATTGAAGCTGCTGGTCTTCGATCTCGATGGCACGCTGATTGACTCGGCGCAGGACCTCTGCAACAGCGTGAATGCCACGCTCGGGGAGTTTGGCCTCGGCCCGCTGCCCGATCCGGCCATCGCCGGTTTTGTCGGCAACGGCGCCCCCATGCTGATGCGGCGTTCCCTGGCGCTGGCAAACGGTGCGGTTCTTGACGCCGTGGACGAAGACCTCTTCAAGAATGCCTACGCCTTCTTTCTCCGGTACTACCGCGAGCACAAGCTTGACTTCACCTACGCCTACGCGGGCGTTCTCGACGCCTTGAAAGCCCTGCACGAGCTGCACGATGCGCCCGGCGTTCCCGCGCGAGCCATGGCCGTGCTCACCAACAAGCCGGTTCGGCCCGCGCGCGGCATCTGCGAAGGATTGGGCTTGGCTGACTACTTCCTCCACATCTATGGCGGTGACAGCTTCCCCGTCAAAAAACCCGATCCGCTGGGCCTGCGCTCGCTCATGGAGGAGACCGGCGCCGCGCCCGAGGAGACCGTGATGATCGGCGACAGCCAGGTGGACGTCGAGACGGCGCGAAACGCCGGGGCATGGTCCATCGGATGCACCTTCGGCTTCGGCCCGCAGAACCTGCTGGAAACCCCGCCCGACGTCCTGGTCGATACCGCCGCCGAATGGACGCAGGCGCTCACTTCTGCCTGAATCGCAAGGGAACTTTCCGCCGCCCTTGCACGTATAGTGAGCTTATAGCGAGGATCGCGCGCCTATGTCTTGGAGATTTCTCGCCGCTTGCCTCTTTGGCGCCACCCTGGCCGCGGCGGCTGCCCCTGCCCGCGCAAGCCAGGACGCAGTCCAGTTCTTCCGCAATATCGATGTCACCTCCGATACTCCGGTCCACGACGCGATCTGCTTCTTCTGCAGCGTCCGCGCCGAAGGCACGGTCGAAGGCGACATCGTGGTCTTCTTCGGAAACGTGCGCCTCGACGGCGAAGCCCGCCACGACCTGGTCGACTTCTTCGGCAAGGTTTCGGCTGCCGATAACTCCTCGATCGGCGGCGACCTGGTTTCCTTCTTTAGCTCCGTGCGCCTGGGCGAAAACGTCTCCGTCGCCAAAGACATGGTTACCATGTTTGGTGTGGTACATGCGCCCGCTTCCGTCTCCGTCGGCAAGGATCGCGTCGAGTTCTCGCCCTGGATCTTTTTTGGTCCGCTCCTCGTGATTCTGCTGGCCGTCATTGGCATCCTCTACGAGGTTCGCGCCTACCGCCGCCGCCGATTTGCCCAGGGCTACCCCTTCCCGCCGCAACGATAGGCGCCATCGTCAGTCCTGCGGCGCGTTACTCTGATTGCATGGAGAATCCTGGCATACAGGCCGCTCGGCCCCTGCGCATCGTCATGCCCGGCGGCAGCGGCCAGATCGGCCGCACGTTGGCGCAGTTTTTTCAGGAGCGCGGCCATTACGTCACGGTTCTCACGCGCGGGCCCTACACGGCGCCTTGGCAAACGGTTCATTGGGATGGCCGGCAGCTTGGCCCCTGGATCGAAACGCTCGAAGGCGCCGACGTCTGCATCCATCTCTCCGGCCGCGGCATCGGCTGCCGCTACACGGCGCGCAATCGCCGCGAACTCCACGACTCGCGCATCGGGCCCACGCGTGTGCTCCACGACGCCTTCGCCGTGCTCGCCCACCCGCCGCGCCTGTGGATGAACGCCTCGACCGCGGCCATCTACCGGCACGTGCCCCAGGGAACGGAGTTCGACCGGCCGATGGACGAGGCCACTGGCGAGCTGGGCGGCAACGAACCGATCTCGCCCCTGCGGCGCGTTCCCGCGAAGTGGAACTGGACCGTCCGCCTGGTCAAGGATTGGGAGGCCGCATTTTTCCGCACCGAAACGCCGCGTACGCGAAAGATCGCGCTGCGCACCTCGCTGGTTTTCAGCCCCTCGCCGGGCGGCGTCTTCGGCGTTCTCTCGAACCTGGTCCGCGCTGGGCTGGGCGGCACGCAGGGCAATGGCCGCCAATATGTCTCCTGGATTCACGAAGCCGACTACGCCCGCGCGCTCGAGTTCCTCATCGGGCACGAGGAGATCGAAGGCCCGGTGAATCTTGCCGCGCCCAACCCTCTGCCCAACCGCGAATTCATGGCCGCTCTGCGCGAGGCCTGGGAGATGCCCAACGGCCTTCCGGCTCCCGCGCCGCTTATGGCCATCGGCATGTTTTTCCTGCGCACCGAGCCCGAGCTGGTCCTCAAAAGTCGTCGCGTAGTCCCCGGTCGCCTTCTTCAATTCGGATTCCAGTTCGAGTTCCCCGACTGGCCCGAAGCCGCCGCCGATCTCGTCCGCCAATGGCGCGCACGCGACGATCGCTGACCCGCGGCCACTGATCTCTGAGCTCTGTTCTCTGATCTCTGCTATTTCGGCGTAATATCCGTCACCGGTAAATCCCAGTGCCCCAGCAGAATCTCAAACCGCCTCTGCTCCTCGCGCTTATAGGTCTCTTGGTTCGACCAAAGCTCCTTGATAAATGCCTCTTCATCCGGGTTCGCGCTCGTCGCCAGCGTCGAGTTCTTGTAGACGATGGTCACGCGATAATCCCAGCGGCCGTCCTCGGTCGTGTGGTAGGCCGGCGACTCGATCTTGAGCGACAGAATCCGCCCCGTCGACTGGATCTTCTTGAGCAGCGGCCAATGGTTCTTCAGGAACAGGTCCAGAAACTCCTGCTGATGGCCCCACTGGCACTTGTAGTAGTACTCGATGGTGTAAGGTTGGCCGGCGCTCGATTGCGCCGGCGCTCCCTGTGCCCGCAACCGCCCGCAAAAGCCCGCGGAAAACGCCAACGCCACCAGAGCGACTAGAACCCTGCGCGTCAGTACGTTCATTTGGACCTCCATGCATGTGATGGAAGCATTGTAGCGTGGGAATACGTAAGCCATGGCGTGCCCGGCTCAAAGCTCCCCCGACGCGCCTTCTCTTTCCCTCGTTCCCTTGGTCCCTCGTTCCCTTGGTCCCTCGTTCCCTCGGTCCCTGTACCAAAAAAACGGCCCCCGTTTTCAGCGGGGGCCAAGTTGCCTTGGTTCTCTCGCGTTGCGAGAGCTTGGTTGGCGGCCTAACGGCGGGGTGGCCGTTGGCGCAGGAGCAGAGCCTCGGGGGAGGAGTTGGCCGCTATATTACGGCTGCTCTGTGCCAGCTGCGGCGGGAGCGCTTTGGGGTGACGCTCCTGCCTGGGCCGCCAAACTGTTTTCCATCAACCGCAGATGCACGTTGCTGACCCGAATCCGTTCCGGCTTTTGGTCTTGATCGCCGGTTCCGGTCGAGGCCACCTCAGCTTCATTGCCGAGGGCCACGGAGTGCATGCGGTAGACGGGAATCTGGTGTTCGGTTACGAGATAGCGCTTGACTGCTTCCGTCAGGCGCTCGGAA
This sequence comes from Occallatibacter sp., assembly GCA_049522315.1. Taxonomy (GTDB): domain Bacteria; phylum Acidobacteriota; class Terriglobia; order Terriglobales; family Acidobacteriaceae; genus Telmatobacter. The sequence continues at coordinate 20,547 of JBEKNY010000007.1, read as the reverse complement.
CTCTGTATGCCTGCGCTGCCCGCCATCGGCGAGTGCGCTTCCATCTCCAGGATGTAGCCCGCGCGCCCGGTCAGGCTCGAGGCCAACTGATCCAACTGTGCTTTCGAATCTGAAGACAGCGTCGGGTTCGATCCATGGAACTTGATCTCGATGTCCGTCGCCTGGTGATATTGATCCAGGCCATTGACCGTGGTGTTCAACCCATCCACGTGGGTCGACGCGCCTTGCGCCGTGCTGCTGGCATTCTGCGCCTCGGTATTGGCGTTCATCGCCAGTTGGTTGGCTGCGTCGGCCGAGGACTGCGCCTTCTGGATGCCCGCCTGCGCCCGCGCATCCACATCCCGGATGTCGCGCGCGTTCTTGGCGTTCACCTCATCCAGCTCGCTCAGCCGGTCGTTGATGGGGTCAGTTTGCTTCTTCACCCACTTCTTCCGCGCAAAAGGATTCACGCGGCCCCAGAACCCCTCCCTCGGAGCGCTTAACGGGTGCTGAACTGTGGGGGAGGGCTGCTCTTGCGCCAGCGAAGGCGGGGTACTCTGGGGATCCCCTGTCGATGGTTGCGTTTGCTGCGCCCACACAGGGATTGCGATCGCAGATGCCAGCGAAAGCACGGCCAGCTGGCGCGGGAACGAAATGAAAAGAGATGCAGTGTTCTTCATGGGATTTACCCCTTTTGACTCGCGGTTTCAAACTTGCCTTCCGCGGGATGAACGATACCTTCCGCTCACCCTGTTAAGAGCAATACCGCTGCCAAAAAAAGCATGTCGCCGGGGAAACAACTATCTATATGGAAATAAAACCCTTATATTAATTGGCGCCCACGGGAAATGTACCCATTTCGCGCCCTGTATACGCCAGTTGAGCGTAAATTTTGCACGCTAGCGTACTTTCTACCCTGTAAGAGAAGCTGACCTCTACGGCGCCTGCTTTGACTCGACGTGAATGATCCGAATCTCCGGAAATGCCCCGTCCCAGTCCTGGGCCACCGTGTCGAAGACCAGCCGGAAGTCCTCGCTCTCATGGGGCTTGAGCGGCGCCGCCGAGAGCGCCTCCACATCCACGTACGGGTCGCGCGTCCGGATGATCCGGAGCGGCTGGGTTTCGTTCTGCACCACCTCATGTGCCGGGTCGCGGAAGAGCACCTGGACCGCGATGCCGGTCACCGTTCGGCTTCCGTTGTTGCTGATTTGCCCGTCCAGGTAGGTCACCTTGCCGCCGGCCAGGTTGGCCGATTCGCTCATCGCCAATCGGCTGATCGTCAGGTCTCCAGCGTAGGGATCGGTTGGCGTCGAGATGGGCGTCACCGCCGGGGCGCTCTTGCCGTGCCCCAAAATCAGGATCAACCCAACCGCCACAGCCAGTACAACCGTTGCGGCGATTGCCACCGGCAGCCAATTACGCTCCTGCGCCGCGGCAGAACCTTCCCCTTGCGAACCTGTACTCACGAGCGAGATTGTACACCTGTTTCCGCCGGCCCGCGCTCCATTTGCCATCGGCCGGCAAGCGGCATCGCCAGCCCCTGGCCATGTTCAAAAACTCTTCATCGAATCTCCATCGTTTGGTTGAATCCTGGAGCGTGGTGGAGCGTCTAAGCTGGCAGGAGAAGCAGAGCGCGTGCGTTCCGGAGCGGAAACACTCCGCGCCTCACGCCGACGAACTCACCAGCGCTTGTCAGGAAACTGGCGAGATGCAAAAAGGAACCGGAATCCCGAGCGAACCGTAAATTGATACGAAGACTTTTGAAAGGCAGGCCAAAGGATGCATTCTTCCTCACCCGTCCCCACTCCGCCGCCCGCCTCCACCAGCGCCGGTCTACGGCCCAGCCGAATGGCCGAATGGGCCTACCAGGGACTCACCATAGCCGCCATGCTTCTGGTCCTGGCGAGCCTTTGGCTGTTCCGGTAACGCATTTCTCCCCATGGTGTATAGGGATTCAAGACCGCAAAGTTGACGCGAACCCCAGTGAGCGGCAACCCTCAGGAGAATTGGGCACTCTTGAGGATGGGGAGAAATGCCTTAATCCTCCCGGCGCGGCTCCGCCATGCACCGGCCTGATGACCGGCGAAATGCTGTGCGCTGACCGTTGAGATCTATACGCATTTGATCCGGCCCTGAATGATTGCAGCGCTACTGAGCTGTCATCCTGAGCGAAGTTTGGCGCGTTTCTTGCGCCAAACGCAGTCGAAGGATCTGCGGTTGCTTTTGCTGTGGCTTTATTTTGTAGCAACAATACCGGGCCGAATCAATATGAGCTAAAAGCTGCCTTTCACCCGAACCGCGCCCGCTTTACCGATTGCCGAATATCATTCCCCGTCATTTCGACCTTGACGCACATCTCCGCCAGCCGTGATCGCATCCTGTCGCCAATACGGTCGCCTAAAGTGCTGTCCTCGATGGTTGCATGCTTCGCGCCCTCCTTATCGAACTTGATGCCTGCACCCGCCGGCAGGTCCGCCCAATTCGTGGTGACGATGGTGGTCTGCCGGCTGTTGTATCGTGCATTCAGGATCAGCGCCACGGTATCCCACACCCACTCATTGGGCTTTTGCGCGCCCAGATCGTCCAGCACCAGCACCTCGGCGGCAAACACCGGTTTCAGCAGCTCCAGTTCTGTGGTGCGAACTTCGGGGTTGTAGCTGTTCTGGATGCTCTTCAGTAGCTCGCGGTAGTCGCAGAACAGCCCCTTCGCGCCACGCTCCCGCACCAGCCGCTGCAACACTCCTACCGCAAGGTGCGTCTTACCCAGTCCTGGTTTGCCCACAAACAGGAGCCCACGGCCCGCCGTGTCAACGGGATAGCTTTCCGCAAACGTGCGCGCCGACCGCAGCGCCCAGGCCAGCGATGGGTCGGCTCCTGGATAAGAGGGATCGAATGCGTCCAGTGTGCAACCCATGTACCGCGTCGGAATCTGCGCCGCGGCCAGCCGCCGCCGTTCCCGCTCCGCTTCCTGGCACTCGCACGGCCGGCTCACCCAGTTGCCGGCCGCGTCCATGCTGCGCACCAGCCCCACTCCACCGCAAATCGGACACACGCTCATCCCGTTTTCCAGCCTAGCGCACTCGGCCTCCCGGGGCCTCGGTGCACACCTCGTGCCCGAATGTGGAAAATGCGCCGGGCCGAAGGGACATGAAAGGAACGAGAACCGCTTTGCTTTACATTGCGCTCGCTCCCGTAGCGAGCGCAGATGTTAACCCCGTAGGGGCTATAGAACCTGCAATGTGATTTTCGAGAGAGTGAACCCGAAGGAGACTTGGCGGTAGTGTCCTAATTCTGCGTTGCTGCTTTAGTGGCGGCCTAAAAAGGTAAGGCCGCCAGAGGATTACTGTACGGCTCCCGAGAGGGGAAGAAGTTTCAGGCTGTATTGAAACCCGGGGTTGCCGATCACATTTGGACAATCGCTGAATTGGTTCGGTAGAACTACTTCAGCCAGTATCCGAGAATAACCCCAACTACGCCAAATGCCCACTTTGTGTGAGCGTCTGGGTATGCGTTCGTCAGAATGATGAAGCTCGCAAGCCCCAACACCAACAAGGAAAAAACAATTCGAGCAATTACGAGCCAATCTTGTCGAGTAAGAGGCATTGCAATCAATGTGAGAAGATTTTCTTCAATGTCGTTGCGGCCTCGGTTAAGTGTGAACCAAAGGCCTGTTCGCTTATCTGCTCCAACGGTTCTCCGGTCATCCCGTCAGTAGGCGTAATGTCTGTCGTAAGACAGAGATGTAACTGTTTCGCAAGCCAGTCACTCGTACTCAACGAGTTTGACCCTTCCAAGACCGGTATTATTTCTATGGTAGGCACTGTGACGGTAGCCATTTCTCAATTCCCTCCGTCAGCGAACTGCAATCGATCTCTCGCCGACTATCTGTTTGATTTGAATTGCTGTGAATCCATCAGTTCGAGTGATCGTCGCAACATCGACCGCTCCTCCAACTCCTCTGACACCTACGATCCATTGCTGTAGAAGAATGGTTGACCGAACAAGAAAAATAGCCAGATCTACACAATCCTGCAATGGAAGAAACTGCATCGGAATCGGCAGCGCTAGCCGTTGCTTCAATTGGGCTTCCAAATCAGGCCGTCGATTCGCTGGGGCAATTTCGAGCAGGTCTTGAACTGTTTGAACAAGCCGGCTATCGAATCCTTGCAAGAGACGATCCGTGATCTCTCTTTGCCCGCCCCAAATCGCACCGAATTGGCCGCCCTGAAACATCTCTTGAGGTACAGGAGTTCCAGGAATAGACAATTGAAAGACCTTGCCATAAGGCTCGTTCGCATCATATCCGCCGACGTAGAAGATCATTTGCAAGTTCGGCGGAGCCGGGTTCGGCATACCCCCTTGGGTCCATTGCCGCAAGAAGAACGCGCCAAGCTTCGTGGCAAATTGTTGCACACTCAATCGGCCACCGTTTTCAGCCTTTAGTTCTTCCTCAAATTCCGGCATGAAGCTGTTGGCCGTTCTAGGAGCGGCCAAGCCAATTGATCCAGCACCAAATGTCACAGAGCCAACATTCGGTTGGCTCTTGACGCTCAAGAGCTTACTGGCATTGTCGAACGTGGACGGCAACAAAGCCTGCTGCGGGGTACCCTGTAGCCCCTGTATCGGTGTCACCGTCATCAGAGTTACCCGGCTATCCGCCGCAAGGACGATGCCCTCTGCGCCTTTGAATACAATTCCTAGTGACACAATCCGTCCCCTTCAGACTTCTCTTTCGGGTACTGGCAACTATATCATCGGCAGGTCAACACTGATCTGCGGCTTATAGTGACCCGTTTCTAACACTAAAGTAACACCCTTCCGAAATCAATGGCTTCAGCGCGTACCGTATCGATGTTTGCAATCCACGAACCGATCCCAATATCTCTTTCTTGGTGCGCTTTAACCAGCAACGAACTATTAGGACACTATCGACTTGGCGCTGTTTTCCGGCGCAAGAAAGCTCAACAGTGCCGTACTAGTCGCAAACCAGCGCGGACTCGGGAAACTCCTGCGCCGCATCCTCTTCTAGAGCGCCATCGCCTTGCGTTGTGAAGAACCTCTCCACCTCGCCCAGCACATCGGCCCCGTTCCGCGCTTGGTAGATCGCCGCCCGCAGCTTCGCCCCGCCCGGCACGCCGTGCGTGAACCACGTGGCGAACTGCTTCATCTTTCCCGCCGGATCCCACCCCACGGACATGGACCTGTCCGCGGGGGCCCCAGTATCGCCCATCCTCGCGTCGCGCGGCAAATCCTTGGTCGCATCGGCCTCGGCCAGCAGCATCTCGAAATACGCGCGGATCATCCGGTAGCGATCCTCGGTCGTCGGCCGCTCGTAGCTGCCCGTCGCCGTGTACTCGGCAATCTGCCGGAAGATCCATGGATTCGCCGGCGCCGCGCGCCCGATCATCACCGCGTCGCAGCCCGTCTCGGCCACCATCGCCGCCGCGTCCTCCGGCGTGCGGATGTCTCCGTTGCCGATCACCGGAATCCGAACCGCTTGCTTCACCTCCCCGATCCACGGCCACTGCGCCTGTCCGCTGTAGCCCTGCTCGCGCGTTCGCGCGTGCAACGTCACGCCGTCCAGCCCCTCGGCTTCGGCCATCCGCGCCAGCTCCACGCACACAATCTGCTCGTCGTTCCAGCCCATGCGGAACTTCACGGTGAAGGGAATCGTCACCGCCTTCCGAATCTCGCGAAAAATCTCGCCGATCCTCGGCAGATCGCGCAACAGGCCCGATCCTCCGTTCGACCCCACCACGCGCTTCGCCGGGCAACCCAGGTTCAAATCCACCGTGTCGAATCCCGTCTCCTCCACGATGCGCGCCGCTTCCGCCAGCGTCTCCGGATTCGATCCGAACAGTTGCGCTCCGATGGGATGTTCGTCGTCGTAGAACGTAAGATACCGCCGCCGCTTCGTCTCCCGCATCCGCGCCAGCCCATCCGCCGAAGTAAATTCGGTCATGATGAGCCCGCACCCCGACTGCGAATTGCTAATCGCATCCTCAACGCCTGGCCCCGGCTCCTGATCTCCCGTCTCTGATCCCTGTTCCCTGATCCCTGTTCCCTGGTTTCTGATCTCTGATCTCTGATCTCTGCTAAACGCGCTCGCATGACGAATGAACCGCCGGAACACCGTATCTGTGACGCCGGCCATCGGCGCCAGCACCGTCGCCGGTCGCACTACCACCGCGCCCAACCGCACCTCCGCCGGAACCCGTGCCTCCGCGGGCATCGGGTGCTCCACTGGGTTGTCCCAGTCCTTCTTTACCGTGAATCCGCGCCTTGGCACGCCTGCCTCTCAATCAGTCGCAGCCGCTCAGTCCCCAAACAAACATGAGCCTCCGCCGCGGCGGAGGCCCACTCGTCCAACTCCTCGCTCCGGCCTACTTCGCCGCCTTCGCCTCGGCGGCCTTCGCGTACTTCCGCCGGAACCGCTCCACGCGTCCCGCCGTGTCCACCAGCCGCTGTTTGCCCGTAAAGAACGGGTGGCAAGCCGAGCAAATTTCCACGTGAATGTCGCCCTTGTGGGTCGACCGCGTCTCAAAATTGTTTCCGCAGGCGCACATGACCCGCACCGCGGCGTAATTGGGATGAATCTTTTCCTTCGGCATCTCTCGAAAGCAAACCTTTCCTGCAATTCTTCTCTATTCATTGTAGGGGGATTCGCACGCCTGCGCAAACGCGAGGCAGGGAAGTCTGAAAGGCAGCTTCTAGCCACTAGCCAGTACATTCCAGCTCCTCTTTCAGGTATTTACGGCCTCAGCCAACCGCCAATGTCCACCCAGCACGGGCAAGATGGCAGCTTGGGATAACACGAATACCACCTGCTGACTTGTTAACTCGCAGCCCTTGACCGCTTCCCCGCCAACTCCTCCCTCGCCGCCAGACCGATCGCCATGGCCATCACCCGGTCGTCGTAGGTTCCCGCCTGCGCCCCAGAGCCGCCGTTCGCCAGCCGCACAAAGCTCCGGCACTCCCCCAGCAGCCGCCGGCTCTGGAACCGCTCAGGCTCCTCGACCAGCGCCGCATCCAGCCGTCCCAGCATCGCCGGCCGGCTCACGCTGGTCGTCAGCCAACCCGCCTGCCCGCCCTGCCGGTAAATCCGCCCGTATTTGCACGCTGTTTCCGCCAGCGCCAGCACCCCGCTGCCGTGGTTGTTCCGCTCCACCACCAGCCACGCGCCGTTGTACTCCGTGGCCAGATCGGTCACAAACCGCGCCAGCTCCAGTCCACCCATGTGCCCGGCAAACTCCGCGCATTGCAGCCCGGTCTCCATCTCCAATACCTGCGCCGCCGAGTAGTCGCCTTCGCTTCCGCCTCCGGCTGGATCCACCGCCACCACATACTCCTTACTCCTCACAGCCGGCAGCCAGATCTCCAGCTCGCCATTCCGCCTTCGCTCCACCGGTTCCGGAGCCGTCTTCATCCGCTCCTCCACGGCCGCCAGCTCAAACACGCTCTCGCCGCTGGCCAAAAAGCAGTTCTCTTCGTTCTCCGCAAACTCCTGCCGCGCCAAACCGCGAAAATCCGCCCTGATCCGCCGCCGGTACCCGATCTGCCTCAGATTCAGCCCGTGCTCCGCCATCAGATCGCGTTCTTCCTTCGTCAGGCTCGCCTCGTCCACCGCCCCGGCTCGGTACCGCCGCTCCATCCACCATGGGAAGAAGTGCCTCACCATCCCCGTCTCATCGGCCTTCAGCCACTCTTCGTGGAAGCACCCCCCCACTCCCTGCGGCGTCGACTCTAGAACCAGTTCCGCTTCCGGCGCCATCGCCGCCCTCAGGCCCGCCAGCGTCTCCGCCGCATCCCCCGGCCAGCGCGCCAGCTCCGAGCAGTGCAGGTTCTGCACCGTCAATCCCCGCCCCGCGTTCCGGTCCGCCGCGCTCACCACGCGGTACTGCGCATCGATCTCCGGAAACACAATTTGCCGCACGTTCGACCGCGCCGTCCTGAGCGGCCCCTTCCGCAGCCTGTCCGGCAGCCAATCCACGAACCGGTGCACGATGCGGAAGATCTCTTCGGCCGCCTCCTGTGTATGCGCCACCTCCAGCGTCAGCGTCCCTGGGTGCGTAATCGTTCTCAAAAAAAAACGCGCCGCCACCCACGTCGTCAGCCCCATCTGACGCGCCTTCAGTACGATGTTTCGCGTGCCCCGCCGCTGCTCAAACGCGCGCTGCACCGCGTTCGCCTTCAGCCTCGCGGGCTTTCCCTCGCGCACCCTCACCACCAGCAGCTCTTCCGCCAGCGCCATCGCCGCCGTGCCGCCGCGTAGGCTCTTTGGCCGCTGATCCAGAATCGGTCCGAACTCTTCCAGCTCCTTCCTCCCCATCTTTGCCAGGCGCGCCTTCCATACCGGCGCTTCGAACACGTTTTCTGCTTCCACCTCCGCCACCCTTCCCTCCAATTGCATCGTTCCTGATGGTTGCGAACGCTCCCACGCAGGCAGGCTTGGCGCGCGACTGCCCCTGTCGCGCGCCAAGCGAAGGCGCAACCCCGCTCTGAGCCGCGCCTCCCATCTCGTTCCATCAACCTGTGTTGTCTTTTTGGTGGGTGTGCACTCTCGCCGCCGCGTTTTTACGCCCAGGTCGCGGTCGCTCCATCGTTTCTTGTTCTTCTACTCCCTATTGGCTACGCCCTACTCCCCGGCTTTTCTGATCCCTGGTCCCTGAACCCTGTCTTCTCAATACCCGCCGCACCAGTATTTGATCGTGTATGCCGTCGAAGCCGACAGCGCCGTATTCGCCGTAACGGTGATCGCCGTCGTGCTCTCCGTCCAGGTATTGCTCGTGATCACCGCGGTCGAGCTCTGGGTGTCCACAATGCAGTTCGCCTGGTTGGTGTGCGTGTTGGGGAAGCTGAGCGTCGCCAGTGTTCCTGTCGTGGGACTCGTCCCCGTAGTCAGCGTCACCGTTCCGCTTACGCCGTCGCACACGTGGCTGGTCGCGCACGCGATCGACGGGCTCGTTCCCCCCGCCGCGCCCGCCGCCATGGTCATCGTTCCCGTCCCCATGATGAACTTTCCTTGCAGAAAGCCCGTTGCCGTCGTGTTTCCGCTGCCCGTCACCTGGAAGGCCGCGGTCGAGTAATTCGAGCCGCCCTCGTACACGATGAACCCGCTCGTTCCCGACCCGCTCGTGTTATTAATCACCACCGCGTTGGCTCCGGCTCCGGCGTTGATCGTCGTATTCGCGTTCGGCGGGAAAATCGCCCGATCCAGCGAATTGGCCGCGTCGGTCACGCGCAGATAGTTGTTCGCATCTTTGCGCAGTTGCCACTCCGCGGTCCCCGAATAGTTGTTGAACTGCACCGCGCCGATCTGGTCCGCGCTCGAGCCCGGCTGAATCGCCAGAGTCTGGTTCGAGTTCGCTCCGTTCTCGAGCGTCACGTTGCCCTGCATCGTCGTGGCCCCGGTCAGCGTCTGCGTCCCCGTCACGCTCAGCGTTCCGCTCAGCGTCTCCGAGGCGCCCGCCAGCGTTCCGGTCACCGTGGGAGCCGCCAGCGTGGGACTGCTCGCCAGCACCACGCTCCCGCTCCCGGTCGTCGATGCCGCTACCGGTTGCCCGCTCGCATTCGTCCCCAGCACGCTTGCCGAAGCCGGCACCGAACCTCCGTTGATCTTGCCCACGCTCGTCGCGCTCTGCGTTCCCGTCACGTCGCCGCTCAGGCTGCCGGTAAAGTTCGTCGCGCTTGCGGCGCTGGTCGCGTTGGCCACCGCCGTCGCTCCGATCGCGCTCGCAATTTGCGCTGCCGTCGCCGTCACCGGTTGCCCGCTCGCATTCGTTCCCAGCACGCTGGCCGAAGCCGGCACCGCACCTCCGTTGATCTTGCCCACGCTCGTCGCGCTCTGCGTTCCCGTCACGTCGCCGCTCAGGCTGCCGGTAAAGTTCGTCGCGCTCGTCGCGTTCGCCACCGCCGTCGCTCCGATCGCGCTCACAATTTGCGCTGCCGTCGCCGCCACAAGCTGCGAAGAGGAGTTGGACCCAAGTACTTGTGCCGAAGCTGGCGCCGCCGCGCCATTCACCTGCACGGCATTCATCGCTCCCGGCGTCCACTTGCTCGTGGCCGCGTTCCATACCGGTACCGAGCCGCTCGCTACGCCGCTGTTGGTCCAGTCGGCCAGATTTCCGGTGGCAAGGGCGGAACCGTTCACCTCGTAGCCCGATACTGCATCGATCGTCCCATCGGTCTCAACTACGCCCGCCGCGCCGCGATAGAGGTCCGTATCGTTGCCCCAGTAGAGTTTGTGCGCGGGATGCATTGCCAGCACGCCGCCGCCGGGCATGTTGGAAGGCACATAGCCGTGCATCAACTGCTGCCGCCAGCGTTCCACTTCGTCCTGGGTCACGCCGCTATAGGCGGGATTGTTCGGGCCGGGAACATGCATCCAGAACCATCCGTAGAACTGATTGCCCTCGCCCGCATAAGGGCCGGCATACATACGCAATTGCATCGTGTGTGCGGCAGATTCTCCCGCTGTCACCGTCGCCAGCCCCACAACGGGGTGCCACCAGTCGTTGATGAATTCCATGTCGAAGCTGCTGAGATAATTGCCGGAGAGCGTATCCGTACCTCCGCTGGCAAGAACCAGCGGCGTACCTCCCGGTCCCTGCCATGTAGTCTGATTCGCTCCTCTCCGGGCCCATGTGCCGTAGAGAAACCAGTCTCCGGTGTAGGTAGCCGCAGAGATTTGTCCGCCGAGCAGCGGGCCTGTGCCGGAGGAATTATCTAGTTCGATGGCTGAGGTCGCCGATCCGTCCGGTCCTTCCACACTGGAAACCGTTACTCCCGATCCCATAGACGGCGTGCTGGTTGCAAGCGTGGCGGATGGAATCACGCTCGGTCCAAGTCCCGCCCCAATTCCGCGCAGCTCGGTTTCTTCCTGGCCGCCATTCGTCAGGGTGCCGACGGGCACGCCGCGTCCGTAGGGCAGCGCAAAACCTCCGGGCGTAAATCCATTCATGCTGAACGAGCCGTTATAGTAGGTGTTCACCAGGCAGGAGCCATTGGCCGCCTGCACGTTGCGGAATTCCACGGGACCGCCGCCGTTTTGCGCCGCATCCGTGAAACCGAGGTAGCAAATCGTGCCGCTGCCTGAGAAATCGTCCTCGATCACCGGCGAATCGGCAATGAAGGAACCCATCGAGCCGTAGCGATTGTCCACCGTGATCGCGTTCTGCGGAACCTCGCGGAACTGATCGTTGTAAAAGTTCGGCATCGCAAGACCCGCGGTTACGCCATTCGAGTCCACCTTGACGCCGCCAGGAAAGAATGTCGTGTCGTAAATCTCCACGAAGCCGCACCCCGATTGGTTTGCAATCGCAGGCAAAAGGTAGGTGCAGCGAAGCGCGGCAGGGTAAGCGGCTGCGCCGCAGTCGCTCGTGCAGGTGTTTGGGCGGGGCGCAACCAACGCGCTGTCGCGGATCGTGCCCAATCCTCCGGCGGCATCTTCCACCGGCACTGAAGTCATGCTCCACGCGCTTGTGAACCCATCGTTGGCGATCGAGAAGTCGCTCACGATCGGTATCCACAAACAATCGCCAAGGCAGTTCTGTACGGAGATGTTCTCCAGGTCGTGATGGTTATTGGTGTTGTACTGGAACTCCGTGGCCGCCATGCCGAACTGATCGCCGGCGCTGTGCGTGTGCATAAACTGCGCCGTGACCGTCGATCCCGTTACCGCCGTAATCAGCACGGTCTCGAAGCTGTCCTCGTTGAAGCCTGTAATCGTGCAGCCGGTCGTGGAGCCGGAAGCGGTCACGTTCGGGTTGGCCAGCGTCAGCGTTTGCGCGGAGTAATCGGCCGAGATCACGGGGCTCTGGTTGATGTCGTAGCTGGAGTTTGCGCAACCCGTCACGGTTGCGATGCTTCCTGCGGGGATGCGCGTGTAGGAGGAAAACGTATAGGTCGCGTTCGGCCCCGACGAATACGCCGTCCCCACGGCTGAAGCCGTGCCGTTTGTGGTTCCGGCCACCGTGATCGCCGAGTTGACCTGGAAATTCGCAATGCTGCCGGCGGTGAACGTGGGCGTGAAAGTGACGGGTGATCCGGTTGTCGTGATGGCTGTTCCCAGAGTGCCGCTCACTTGCGGACCGTTGATCGCCGCCGTCGGCCCCTTGATCTGGAAATCGGCATTCCCTCCGCCGGCATCCCCGATAAAGGAGGTGCTGTCGGGCATCACCAATGTGCTGCCCAGGGAAAGCGTGCCTTGCAGTTTGAACTGCATGATAGGACTGCCGTCAGCTAGGCTCAGGCTGCCGTTTGCCAGGTAGCAGCCCGCCCCGCCGCAAGGCAGCAGTACCGTGCAACTCGCTCCGTTTGCGCCGCTCATGGAGGAGGGGCACGCCGCCATCGCGCTTGCCAGCGCGCTCCCAATGTCCGTCGCTCCGTCGATCGCCGCGCCGTATGCGCGAATATCGATCTCGGGAGATAGGGAGGAAATCAAATTGGGTGCGGTTACAGAATCGCTCGCTGTAACATCCCCGCCTGTCGTATTTACGGTGCTGTAAGTCCCTGTGGATCCGGATGCAGCCGTTTGAGTGTAGGAAGTGGATGTTGTGGAATAGTAATAAACCGATTCAGCATAAGTATCTGGGACAAAAGAGACGACCCACAATTCATAATGGTCGGCCCCGGGCACTGCATTCCAGGACCACGTGATCGAGCAGGTATTTGCTACGGCACAAGCATTTGTATCTACTTCTGTACGGTCGGATGTTCCGGTATGTTCGCCACCGGCGAAGTAGGCCTCAACCGCGCCGAATAGGTACGAATTATCGGGTATGCTTCCACCGCTTGTATGGAGCGTGCTGGCGGGAAGCGCCATATTGGCAACGCTTCTGGCAATAAAATTTTGTGCCGTAACGTGGCCCGTCGTCGTCAGGCCGTTGCTTCCGTCCGATGCCGTGCCGGGCAGCAGGTTCGCCAATGCGCCGCTGGCGCTGGTCGCTCCAGTCCCGCCCGCTGTCAGCGGAACCGCGCTCATCCCGCCAATCGTTGCGCCGTTCGCTGTGTAGTATGCAATCTGTCCCGTGTTTCCTGAATTGATCGTTCCGTTCACGCCGCCGGACCCCGATCCCGTTCCGCAGGGCGATCCGGTGTTCGTGACATATCCCGAGTTATCGATCTGCAAACAGTTATCTCCTGTCGCGGCCGCCAATCCCGGCAGCTTGATCGCATTCGGAGCCACGAACGCCGCGGTCAGGCTCGTGCTCGATCCCGAGTAAATATCCGTCTCCGCTCCTGATCCGCTTTCGTAATTCAGCCGGATATGCCCCGTCGAGTTACTCGCATCGATGTACGTATCTCCGCTGTTCGTGCTCTGATACGCCTTAAAGCTGTCTAACCCTCCGGTCCCCGAGTTCAGCGCCCAGTTATTGTTCGCATCCTTCACCAGATACCACTCGCCGGTTCCGTTCCAGTCCCTGTATGTCAGAGATCCTTTCTGGCTGGCCGTAAGTCCCGGCCGCAATATAAAGTCCGCTTCCGCATCCGCGTTGTTGCGCACCGTCATCGTTCCCGCCGACTGCGTTGTGCCGTTTACCTGCAAATTGCCCACGAACTGGCCGTTCCCCTGGCTGTCCACGGTGGCCACCGCCGCCGGCGTCGCGCCGCCGCTGGCGAACGTCACGCCCCCGGTGCCCGAATTCGTCGAGCAGTTGAAGCACACGTTGCCCGTCCCCGCAGCGTTCAGGAAGCTCTCGTCGTTTCCTCCGGCGGTGGTGTTCTGCTGCACGCCGAAGCGGATGGTGTTGTTGAGCAGGTCCTCCAGTTCCCAAACCTGCTGTCCGGAAGTTCCGTCTCCCGGACCCCAGAGCCAGACGTTCTGGAAGCTGTTGGCGGTTCCGGGTACGTCGGTCTGCCACTCGTCCTGGCGGCCGCGCACGTTTCCCAGGCCCATGCCCGTGAAGATGTGGTTGGTGACAGTGGTGTCGGCCTGGCTGCGCCACAGGTCGCCGTTGAGGTTGTTGTCTGCGCGGTGGAAGGCGTCCTGGAAGCTGTTGCGCGTGCCGTTGTCGGTCAGCTTGCCGTTATACATCGTGCCGCCGGTAATCCAGAGGTTGTACGCGCTCCCCGCGTCTGCCACCACCTGGTTCGTCGAGTTCTCGTTCCGCAGCCCCACGATCGTATTGTTCTGCGCGTTCGGTCCTAAGTGCAGAGCCGTCGAGCATCCCTCCACGTCTCCGCCGGTAAACGTGTTTCCATCACCCTGTTGCAGGTTGATCCCGTACGTCCCGCTGATCGGGCTTCCGCTCGACGTCGGGCAATCGATGTGCAACCGCACAAACGTGCTCGCATTCATCCAATCCGTCGTCGCCGGATTCGTCGCCTGGTGCCCGATCGCGTTCACCGCCGTCCCAAATCCGCTGAGCTCCGTATCGAAGTAAGTTCCGCCCGTGTAATTCCCGGTCCCGTCCAGCGTCATGCCCGTCTGGTTTTGGTTGCCCAGGAAGTACACGCTCTCCACATCCATCTCCTGTGTCCGGTACGCCGCCAGCCCCTGCGCCGTCGCGTTCGTCGCCCCAGTCGTATTGATCACCACGTTGTCCAGGTGGAAGCCCTGCGTATCCGTCGCATAAGTCGGATCGCCGACTTGCACCATCGCGCCCGTTCCCGTGTAAGCCAGCGCCGTCCCGCCCACGCTGCCGCTCGCCGCCGTTCCGCCGCGCAGCGCGCATCCGCGCAAGGCCACGTTCCGCGTCCCCGCCGTCACCCTAATCTGGTTCGCCGTCGTAATCGTCGCGCATGGCAGCAGGATCGCCACATTCCCCGTCGAAATCGTCAGGTTCGATCCCATCGACAAAGGACCGGTAAAATTCCGCGCGTCGCACGTCCCGCCATAACTCGCATTCACCGCGTTCACGCACGCCTGGATCTTCGCCCCGATATCGGCTCCCGGAAACTGATCCACCTGAAACGCTGCCCCAACTCGCCCGCTTCCCACCAACGCCGCGTAACTCCCGCCGCCCGGCAGCGTTCCGCCTCCGCCATCCAGTTGCGTTCCGTAGCTCGCCGAGCCGCCCGCGTTCCACACTGTGTATCCGCCGTTCCCCTTCAGCAGATTCCCGGCAAAGAACGTCATGTTCTGGCCGCCGACCAGGTTCACCGGCGCCGCCGTGTCCCACGTTCCCGCCGCGTTCAGGCTCGCCGTCGTCGTCGCCGAGCAGCCCACTCCTCCCTGCGTCACCGTCACGCTTCCAATCGCCCCGTTCGCATTCACCGCCGCCGTCGCCTGCGCCGTGCATGCTCCGCTGAACGCCACCGGCACGCTCGCCCCATACGGATCCCATCCCATCCCGTGCTCGCTGCCCAGCGTCACGGCTGTCACCGCGCCGCTCGCCGTCGTCACCGTCAGCGCCGGCTGCACCGCCATCCACGACGGCAGCACCACCGCATTCCGCACCGTCCATCCCTGTTGCGGATTCTGCCCGTTCCCGCCGAGGTCCAGCACCAGCCCTGTCGGCGGCTCGCCCGTCGCCGCGGAATTCCCCGCCATCGCCACCACGTTATCCAGCACGTTGTTCGATCCCGCCGCCGCCGTGAACGCGTGCGCCGCCTGGATCGTCACGTTCTGCCACCGGTTCGAGTCCGCGTTCAATCCTGCCGGCGCCGTCACCGGCAGCGCCGGAATCGCAACCCCCGTATTCACTCCGCGAATGTCGATGTTCCGGAACTCGCTCCACTGCGGCCACTGCGCCAGGTACATCCCGCACGTATGCGTGGAGTGCGCGCCCGCGTACTGCGCCGCCATCGGATCCACACCCGTCGCCGCGATCTCCACGTTCTCCATCTCCGCCACGCGCAGCCCGTTGCCTCCCGTGCCCGTCGCCGCCTGCATCGCGATCGCGCAATTGCCCACGCTCCACGCCGCGCCCGTTCCCGCCGTTCCCGCCAGCCCGTTCCCGCCCGGCGAGAAAATCGTATTGCTCTCCATCGCCCGGCTTACCTGGCAGCTTCCCGCCGCCGCGCGTCCCTTCGCCGGCGAGCACGACACATCCACGCTCTGGTCCACGTAGATCGTCAGATCGTGCAGCCGCGTATAGCTCAGCATGTTCGTCGCGTCCGGCCCGCTCTCCAGCACGTCCTGCCCCGGAAATCCCATCAGCGCCGACACCTGCTTCCCCAATCCTCCGATCGACTCGCCCCTCCAGCTCAGCGTCCGCGTCTTGCACGTCCCTTGCGGAATCGTCAGCGCCACGCCGTGCGCGTTCGCATAGTTGATAGCCGCCTGCAGCGCGTTCGTATCGTCCGTCGCGCCGTCGCACACCGCGCCGAACTCCTTCACGCTGCGCTCTCTCTGCTGCGCTCCGCCTGTCCGCAGGTCCGCCACCATCACCCCGTTCGAATTGGTGAACGTGTCCGTCCCCGCGTACGTCGGCGGAATCTCCATCGCCCCATTCGTTCCTGCCGCGGTCACCGTCGCCTCGAGCGTCGTCTGCGCGCTTGCCGCCGCTGGCGACTCCACTCCGTTCACCGCCGGCGTCGTCAGCGGCCCCGTCATATTCCCGCCCGCCAGCGGCACCGCCGTCGCCGCCTGCGTATCCACGTAGTGCTTGTCCGCGGCCTGCAGTGGCTGCGTCGGATCCCCGCTCAATGTCAGCGGCCCCGTCAGCGTCCCGCCGTTTGCCGACAGCCCGCCGCTCGCCGCCAGCTCCGCGATCGACTGGTCCACGTACGCCTTGCTCACCGCCTGCACCGCCTGCGCCGCCGGCATCACCTGTGCCTCCACCTGCGCCAGCGTCGCCTGCGCCGCCGACGGAACCACCCAATACTGCGTGCTCGTCGTCCCGTCGCTCATGTCGAAGACCGCCGTGTAGTACTCTCCCGCGGGCGTCGCGCCTTGGTTCGGCGCCAGGTTCACGCTCACAAAGCCATCCGGTCCGATGGTCATCGTGGTCGAGTCCGCCGCCACCGCCTGTCCCGCTGCGGTCGTGAACGCCGGCCAGCTGATCACCAGCGTCCCCGAGCCAGGTTGCCCGTTCGCCAGGTACACCGTCCCCTCGACCGTCGTCGTCGACACCGCCTGCGCCCAGGCCATCGCCGCCAGCCCCATCGCCAGCAGCCACGCCGCAACCCCGCGCGCCACCTCGCTGCGCGCGCAGCCGGGTGCCCCATCTGGGCGCCTTCTGGGCACGGCGTTTCCGCCGCGGCGAACAGCAAGGGTGGCAAACCACGAATTCATGCGCCGCATTCTCAACCACTCGTCCTTCATGAGCTTCATTTCCATCGCATCCTTCTTCTCACTGCAAATCGCAAATCCCTCACCCGTGGGGCGAACCGCAGCGGATCGATCCGCCCCAGCCAAGCAACACACAACAAACCAAACCCCCAAAAGCTAATAGCTATTTGCTGAAAGCTGAGAGCTGAGAGCTAAACGCTAAACGCCCGAACCCGAAAGCCGCAGGCGCGATTCAAGCTGCCGCCGTGCTCCCCGCTCCCTGTTCCTTGTTTTCTGCTTCCTGCTTCTTCTCCGCCTCCTCGTCCCACTCCGGCTCCGACGCCAGCAGCTCCGCCGCACTCGGTCCGTCGTTCGCCTCATCGCCCCCGCCGTCCTTCTTCTTCTCCATCAGCGTCATCACCAACGCCGCGCTGCGCATGTCGCCGCCTTCGGTTTTTTCCACCAGCCTTTGCGCAATCGCGTCGCATTTCGCCTTCACCACCTTTTTCACTGCCTTGCGCAGCGCCTTCCTCGCCCCCTTGTATTCCGCTTTGTCGTCTGGTTCCGGCGTCTTCGGCTTGCCCCTCGCCGGCTTTTTCGCCGCGGCGCCTTGCTCACTTGCTGATTCGTCCGCCGCGGCGGACTCACTCGCTGGCCTGCCCACCTCCGCGCCATCCGTGCCGCCGGTCTTATCCGGCGCCTTCACTGCCTTGCTCTTCTTCTCGTCCTTGTCCAACTCGCACTTTCTCATCGGTCCACCATTCCGGCCACCCCTCCACGGTCCTTCCCAATGCCGCGGAAAAGGAAAAGGGGCAACCCGCTCATCGGGTCGCCCCTTCGCTCTCTTCTTCTTTCCCGTTCCCGCCCCCGCGGAGATGGCCCGAAGAAGATCGGGAGAACCTCCCCGGTTTCCCCGTCAGTCAGAATCATTTCGATACGAATGCTTCTAGCTTACCCAATCCCATACAAATTCTCTGCAAACTCCGCCGGACAAATAGTCACTTTTCTTTTCAACCACTTGCGCCCAATCCAGCCCCACCCCGCTGTTGACAAAACCCAGCCCCGCCGGCGCATTCCATCAAAATCCCCTCCCCGATCCCATCCGCAAACCGGGCGTGCGGCGTACTAAACAAATCCCAACTTCCAGATTGCCGGTAATCCAGGGGTTATTATGTGTCTCTGATGAAAGACCTTTGGCGAAAGACGATTGAAATCGCCTGGAAGCACCCAACTCTTTGGCTGCCGTACATCTTTGCAGAAGTTCTGGCAGTCTTCCTTTGGCAACTGAGAGGAATGCGAGTAGGCATATCTCTACAATCTCGGAAACTCGCACTTCCGCTGGAATCGACCGCGCGGGCTAGCGGAGGTTCCGATTGCCGGAGTTCGCTGAATTTTGGCGAGCCAGCCGCCGAATCACCTCGACCTATTAAATGTAACCGGGGAGTTCCGCGCGGAATATCGGGATTGGATTTGGCTATGATGGCGAAGCGGGAAGACGAGTGCAGTTCGGAACTATTTCCGCGCTAAACCAGGGCTTGCTTATCGAGTTGGACGCCTGATAGAGGGCCTCAATGAACTCAGTGTTTAAGTACCCGACAGACCTAGTTCCGCTTGTAAGACGCCAGTGGTCAGATGAGAGGCGGTACCGAGACCCTGCGGGCCTGCCTTCCGATAGAGCACTGAGCAACCTGTTCGAGACCGTTTTTCATGCTTCCCTCTTGGCGGAGGAGGGAAGGCAATTGTCGGTGCACGTGATTTTTGCCACTCCAGAGTTTTTTGATTCGAGCAACGACGCAGTTGTGACGCGTACCATTCCTCTCGCTCTTAGTCCTCCGAGGAAGTTGTCAGTAGCAGAACTACTTCGTCTGGTCCCTGCCGTAGACCCTTGGGCATCCGCGATTTTGGTTTGTGAACCTACCATCATTGGTTCAGAGCCGGAGGATACTCTAGTGATTTGGGGCATCCTCAATCTTCGATCTGGCTGGGAGCGACATCTGGCGGGAACTCAATCTATTGCCTATTGCCCCCCAAAACGGCTCGCTGTGACATCGGGGGCTCCGGGGTCCATTACTGTTGGGGCAGGCGGTGATGCGTTCGCGACGCTTGAACATGGAAGCATCCACCTGCGAAAGAACAAATGGGTACGACTATATAGCCTTCTACCGGCGTTTGATTCGGCTCTCACTTACTTTGATTCCGCCGCGGCAAAATGCTTTGGCTTATCCAAGCTTCCCCAGAGCGAGCGTAATACATACTGGTCGCAGTTTTACTACCACGACGTCCTTAGACGGCTCCTTTTTATCGCGCGCTCTCAAGGTCACGGCGCTTGCTTTCTTATCGCCCCACCGAAGCAGGCACGTGATGCGGTAGAACAAGGGCAAATAGTGCTTAAGTACGCTACTCCTGGACTGTCTCTGACGGAAGCTCTTATCTTTGGGGTTGCGAATCGGCTCGCAAACTCCGCAAAACTGCACAGCGGCGAGCTTCGGGAACTATACGAACTGCCGGTGCAGTTCGCGCTTATAACATTCCCGAACACGCTTAATCCGTCGCTTCGACGCATTGAGGAGGAGTGGACGAAGAGTCACAGCACTTTCGGAACGGACATCGACGAATCTGTGTGGGATGTGATCGACGACTGCTGTAGGTCGATTGCCAATTTTTCGCAAGTGGATGGTGCTGTACTCATGACGGACCAGCTTGAGGTTCTTGGATTCGGATCCGAGATTCGCACAGAAAAGGGTGCCGCGGTACCTCTAAAACGCGCTTACGATTGGAATATCGATCGTGCAACGCCGGTTTCAGCGGACTCATATGGGATGCGCCACAGATCAGCATTTCAGTTCTGCATGAAATTCCGCGGGGCCGTTGCTCTGATAGTCTCACAGGACGGCGATATGAAACTGGTCTGTTCTAGACAGGACGATCTCCTTTATTGGGACATCACCCCTCCCGGCGTGTATTTCGATTAGAACCGTTGATCTCAAACCGAACGAAGATGTGCACGCTCAAATCCGAGCCTATCAGTGTCGATATGGGAAGATCCTGGGACTGATTTGCTCGCTTGACGAGAACATTCGAACAACCTCGTCACAGATTGACTCGAATGCCGGGTGCCCCATGTCCCGATTCTGGGACATTGGATACAACAAACCTCCGCCGAGCACGAAAAACCGGCCACTGACCACTGACCACTGGGTTGCGTGGGATACCACCGACCCCTCTTCGCCCGCCGCCTCGCCTCCTCGTTCTTTTGTTCCCTCGTCCCCTGTTCCCTAGTCCCTAGTCCCTAGCCCCTAGTTGTGAGGTTTCAATAGGTTGTCCATCTGATCGTGACCTGTAAAGCTGGGTTTGCGAAGACTCAGGAATGCAGGAGACCAGATGGACTATCACCAGAATGCCCGAACGACGGT
>JBEKNY010000006.1:0-139797 GCA_049522315.1 Occallatibacter sp. | reverse complement strand
TGGAGTTGATCACGCCGGTGGCCATGGAGAAGGGGTTGCGGTTCGCGATCCGCGAGGGCGGCAGGACGGTGGGCGCGGGCACGATCTCGGAGATCATCAAGTAACGACAGGGATCAGGGATCAGGGATCAGAAAACGCGGGCAGAGTTAAGACTCGGGGGCCTGCAGCAGCAAAACACGAAATGATCTCTGAACGCCGATCTCTGGAAGGGACGTCATGGTAGGACAGAGAATTCGCATTCGGTTGAAGGCATACGACTATCGCGTGCTGGACACCTCGACCGGCGAGATTGTGGACACGGCCAAGCGCACCGGGGCAACGGTGGCGGGGCCGATCCCGTTGCCGACGGTGAAGAACAAGTACTGCGTGCTGCGTTCGCCGCACGTGGACAAGAAGTCGCGCGAGCAGTTCGAGATCCGCACGCACAAGCGGCTGATCGACATTCTGGAGCCGACGCAGCAGACGGTGGACGCGCTGATGAAGCTCGATCTGCCTGCCGGCGTGGATGTGGAGATCAAGGCGTTTGAAAAATAGTTGTCAGTGGTCAGTTGTCAGTGGTCAGCAAGTTCCGCGGCTGAACCGACAACTGAGAACTGATAACTGACAACTGGTTTGATTCCGGCAGTGCGAGAAGAATTCAAGCTCGCATGATGAGGCGAGGGGAAAGATGGCAGTCACAGGGATTCTGGGAAAAAAGATCGGCATGACGCAGGTCTTCGACGACAAGGGCGACGTGCACCCGATTACGGTGCTGCAGGCCGGCCCCTGCGTGATTACACAGTTGAAGACGGCGGCGAAGGATGGATACGACGCGGCACAGATCGGGCTGGTGGAGTTCGTGAAGGCCTCGCGCATGACCAAGGCGCAGAACGGCCACCTGGCGAAGACCGAAGCTCCTCCGGTGAAGGTGATCAAGGAAGTGGACGTTGAGGCGGCGGCCGAGGGCGCGGCAGAAACCAAGGCAGGAGACCGCGTGCTGGTGGACATTTTCAGCAATTCGAAGTTTGTGGACGTGAGCGGCACCTCGAAGGGGCACGGGTTCGCCGGCGTGGTGCGGCGGCACAAGTTCGGCGGAGGGCCCAAATCGCACGGGCACATGTTCCAGGTGCAGGGTTCGATCGGCGCATCGAGCTTTCCGTCGCGGGTTTTTCCGGGTCAGCGCATGCCCGGCCATCAGGGAACGGATCAGGTAACGGTGCGCAACCTGCGCATTCGCGGCATCGATCTGGACGAGAACCTGCTGATGGTCGAAGGAGCGGTGCCGGGACCGCGCGAGGGGTACGTGCTGATCTTGAAGGCCAAGGCTCCGCCGCGCGAGCGGCGGGGTTTCTCCGGAGCGGGCACACTGGATCCGCTAAAGGCGGCAAAGAAGGCGGCAGCAAAGCGGAAGTAGGACTGGCCGTCTAGACAATCGCCGCTTGACTGCGGCAAAGAAACTTGGGCCGAGGGGCTGCAGCGCTTAGCGCTCAAAAGAAGATGACGATGGCAAAAGTTGACGTAGTGAATTTAAGCGGCAAGAAGGTGGGCTCAGTGGATCTGGCCGACCAAGTGTTTGCGCCGGAGCAGGTGAACGAAGCCCTGCTGTGGGAGGCGGTAAAGCACTATCGCGCCTCGCTGCGCCAGGGCACGCACAAGACCAAGAGCCGCACCGAGGTTGCCGGTTCCGGCAAGAAGCTGTGGAAGCAGAAGGGCACCGGCCGGGCGCGTATCGGTTCGGTGCGCTCGCCTCTGTGGCGCCATGGCTATACGGTCCACGGACCGCAACCGCGCAGCTACGAGTATCCCTTCCCGCGCAAGAAGCTCAAGGGCGCGCTGCGCTCGGCGCTGGCGGCGAAGCTGGCCGACGGCAAGCTGATCGTGGTGGATTCGCTGGAGATCAAGGAAGGCAAGACCAAGCTCTACCGCGAGGCCCTGGACAAGCTGGACGCCAAGCGGACGGCGCTGCTGGTGGACAGCGGCAAAACGCTCTCGCGGGCGCTGGTGCTGGGCGCGCGCAACCTGAAGGGAGTGGAACTGCTCCTGAACAACGAGGTGCACCCCTACGATCTGCTGCGCTACGACCGGGCCATCTTCTCCAAGGCCGCGATCGAGCAACTGGCGGAGGCGCTCCAGAAGAGCGCGTCGAAACGGCCGCCGCGGCGGCCCGCCGAAAAGGAGGCCGCGTAATGCCGACTCTGCACACAGTAATTCGCCGTCCGTTGATTACCGAAAAAGGGCTGGGCGTGAAAGAGAC
The DNA here is from genome assembly GCA_049522315.1 of Occallatibacter sp. Taxonomy (GTDB): domain Bacteria; phylum Acidobacteriota; class Terriglobia; order Terriglobales; family Acidobacteriaceae; genus Telmatobacter. The sequence continues at coordinate 137,564 of JBEKNY010000006.1, read as the reverse complement.
CGAGGGGACGCTGGTCTTCGAAGTAGCGCCCTCGGCCACCAAAACCGAAGTCAAGGAGGCCGTGGAAGCGCTTTTCAAGGTGAAGGTGGCCACGGTCCGCACCGCGAACTTTGCCGGCAAGGAACGCCGCCGGGGCAGGTATGCCGGCTACAAACCAGATTGGAAGAAGGCGTACGTGAAGCTGAAGGCCGGCGAGAAGCTGCCGGAGTACGTGAGCAATCTGTAAAGGCAGGGAACAGGGGTCAGGGATCAGTAAATGCCCGGCCCGACGATGCTCACAGTAGGAAATATCGGAACTGTAAGGCGGTTCCGGAAAAGAAGCGGGAGCCGGATCGAGTATGGGCCGGCACTCAAGGACAGAGATCATGGCAATCAAAACATACAGACCGGTGACTCCGACGCTGAGGTTCCAGACCTCGCTCGCGACCGGCGATCTGACGGCCCAAACACCGCACAAGCCGCTGGTAACGACGCGCAAGCGCACCGGCGGGCGGCGCAACTCGGGCGATCTGACCATCCGCCACCACGGCGGCGGGCACAAGCAGAAGCTGCGCCTGATCGACTTCAAGCGCGAGAAGTTCGGCGTTCCGGGCAAGGTGGCGACCATCGAGTACGATCCCAACCGGTCGGCCCGGATAGCGTTGGTGGATTACGCCGACGGCGAGAAGCGCTACATTCTGCAGCCGGTGGGACTGAAGGTAGGCTCGACGGTAACCTCCGGCCCCGAGGCCGACATTCTGATCGGCAACGCGCTGCCGCTCAAGAATATTCCCGCGGGCACCACGGTACACGCCATCGAGCTGAAGCCGGGCAAGGGCGCGCAGATGGCGCGTTCGGCCGGAGCGCAGGCGCAACTGGTGGCTAAAGAGGGCGATTACGCCCTGCTCAAGCTGCCTTCGGGCGAGACGCGCAAGGTGCTGGCCGAGTGCATGGCGACCATCGGGCAGGTAGGCAACACGGATCACGAGAACGTGGCCATCGGCAAGGCGGGACGCAATCGCTGGCTGGGCATCCGGCCGACCAATCGGGGCGTCACCATGAATCCGGTGGACCATCCGCACGGCGGCGGCGAGGGCAAGACCTCGGGCGGGCGCCACCCGGTGACGCCGTGGGGCCAGCCGACACGCGGCTATAAGACGCGCAACAACAAGCGGACCGACGCGCTGATCGTCAGCCGCCGGACGAAGTAGGAAAGCAGCTTTCAGCTATCAGCTTTTAGCTAGAGGCGGCGCGGAAAAGATTGAGGCAAACGTTCGCGGCTGGCGTCAGCAGAAAGAAGCTGAAGGCTGAAAGCTGAGAGCTAGGAGCTAAGCAGTTATGGGACGTTCGACAAAAAAGGGGCCGTTTGTGGATGCGCACCTGATGGTGAAGATCGAGGCGCTGAACAAGGCCAACGACAAGAAAGTGGTGAAGACCTGGACGCGGCGCTCGACGATCTTTCCCGAGTTCGTGGGCCACACCATCGCGGTGCACAACGGCAAGAAGTTCGTTCCCGTTTACGTGACCGAGAACATGGTGGGGCACAAGCTGGGCGAGTTTGCGCCCACGCGGATCTTCAAGGGCCACACCGGCGGATCGAAAGCGGCAACCGAGTCGGCGGCGAAGCCGGCGTAGCGGAAGAAGGGCAGCTTCCAGCTGCTAGCTTCTAGCCTCTAGCTTGATTGGGGTAGAGCCAGCGGTCGAGACGATTAAGGGATTTGCGGGGCGTGCTGAGGAAAGAGCAGCTCCGGGCACGAAAGAGCTAGGAGCTAGTAGCTAGAGGCTAGAAGCTCTCAGTTTGAGGAAGGCATGAGTATGGCAGTTCAAACAAAGGAATACCGGGCCGAAGCCAAGTTCCAGCGCGTATCGCCGCAGAAGGCACGGCTGGTGCTGGACCTGATCAAAGGGCGCAGCGTCGAGGAGGCGTTGAACACGGCGGCCTTCACCCGGAAGCGCATCGCCCCGGTGGTGTACAAGCTGCTGGCGTCGGCGGTGGACAACGCCAAGTATGTGGCCGGCGAAGAGGGCATCGATCTGGACGTGGACCATCTCTACGTGAAGCAGGCAGTGGCCAACGACGGGCCGCGCATGAAGCGCATCCGCCCCGCGCCGATGGGACGGGCCTACCGCTATCAGCGGCGGCTCACGCACATCGTGGTATCGCTGGCCGAGCGCGAGGCGGCGGCGGGCCTGGTGACGAAGGTTGAGGAGCCGGCTCCAACTGCGGCGAAGGTTGAAAAGCCGAAGAAGGCCGCGCCTGCTGCAACCAAAGCCAAAAAAGCCGCGCCCAAGGCGGAAAAGGGCAAGGCAAAGGCGACAGCATCCAAGGCCGAGGAAACCAAGCCGGCAGCCAAGACCGCTGCGGCAACCAAGAAGAAGGCGGCCAAGAAGGCCTAGGGATTTTTGAGAGGAAAAGTATGGGGCAGAAGGTCCATCCTTACGGATTCCGGTTGGGAATCAACAAGCCATGGCGGTCGCGCTGGTTTTCGGAGCGCGATTACGACAAGCTTCTGGTCGAGGACGTGAAGCTGAAGGCGGAGCTGCGCGAAAAGCTGAAGGCGGCGGGCGTGAGTTCGGTGGAGATCGAGCGGCCGGGGAACAAGCTGCGCTTTCTCATTCGCACCGCGCGTCCGGGCATCGTGATCGGGCGCAAGGGCGCCGAGATCGAAAAGCTGAAGACCGATCTGGGCAAGCGCACCAACCGCGAAGTGTTCATCGACATCATCGAGGTGAACAAGCCGGAGCTGGACGCGCAACTGGTGAGCGAGAACATCGCGCTGCAGTTGGAAAAGCGCGTGAGCTTCCGCCGCGCCATGCGCAAGAGCGTGGATTCGGCGCTGCGCTTCGGCTGCAAGGGAATCAAGGTGCGCGTCTCGGGCCGGCTGAACGGCAACGAGATCGCGCGCTCGGAGTGGTACCTGCAGGGGCGCTTGCCGCTGCACACGCTGCGGGCCGATATCGACTACGGTTTCACCGAGGCCAACACAACCTACGGGGTGATCGGCGTGAAGACGTGGATCTACCGCGGCGACATTTACGAGCAGAAGCGCCGCCAGACTCCGCCGGTGGGGAAGACGGTGTTTTAAGAGCAGCTTCTAGCTCCTAGCTTCTAGCTGCTAGCTAAGAATGTTGGGACGACGCGAGAAGCAGGGATCAGAAGTATCGAAGCTAGGAGCAGCGGCTAGAAGCTAGTAGCTGGTTTTGAGGGATTTCGTTATGTTGATGCCAAAGAAGGTGAAGTTCCGCAAGCAGCAGAAGGGCAAGCGCCGCGGCAAGGCGTGGCGCGGCTCGACGCTCTCATTTGGGGAATACGGCTTGAAGGTCATGGAGTGCGGTTACATTACCGACCGGCAGATTGAGGCCAGCCGTGTCGCCATGACGCGCTTCGTCAAGCGCGGGGGCAAGATCTGGCTCCGGTTGTTCCCTGACAAGCCCATCACCAAGAAGCCCGCCGAGGTCCGCATGGGTTCGGGCAAGGGTGCGCTGGACCACTGGGTAGCGGTGGTGCGGCCGGGAAAGATTTTGTTCGAGATGGAAGGCGTCTCGCCGCAAACCGCAGCGGAGGCGATGCGTCTGGCATCGCACAAGCTGCCGCTGCGGACCAAATTTGTGCAGCGGCCGGGCGCCGAAAAGGTTGCGGCTAAGGCCGAGTAGGAAAGATGCAGCCTTTAGCTGTTAGCCATTAGCTTTTAGCTCTTCCCGGTGAAGCGAAGAGTGAATGCGAGAGCAAGACGAAGCTAAGAGCTAACAGCTAAAAGCTTGGAGCTAGGAAACGATGGAACTTGCAAAGATTCGTAATTTGGGTGACGAAGAGCTCAAGCACCAGGAGAAGATCTCCGCGGAGCAGCTCTTCCGGCTCCGCTTCCAGGTGGCGCTGGGACAGACCGACGGAGTGAAAAAACTGCGCCAGTTGCGCAAGGAAATCGCACAGATCAAGACCGTGGCGCGCGAGCGCGAGTTGGGTATTCACGGCGAAAGCAAAGAGGCGAAGCCGGCTGCCGAAGCCGCCGAAGCCAAAACCGCGAAGAGCGAAGAGACCGTGCCGGCAGCGGAAACCAAGGCTCCGAAGGCCAGGAAAACCGCCGCGGCCGCGAAAGCAAAAGCTGCAAAGGCGAAGAAAACCGCCGCGGCCGCGGAGACGAAGACAGCAAAAGCGAAGGGAGCCCGTAAATGACGGCGACACAGAAACCGGAACTGGCGCCTGCGGCAGCGGGCGCGCGGCGCAACGAGAAGGTGGGCCAGGTGGTGTCGACCAAGATGCAGAAGACGATCGTGGTCGCGGTGGAGATGCGCAAGGCCAATGCGAAGTACAAGCGCATCGTGCGCTCGACGAAGAAATTCTATGCTCACGACGAGCAGGGCTCGGCGCGGCTGGGCGATGTAGTGCGCATCCGCGAGACGCGTCCGCTGAGCAAGCTGAAGCGGTGGTCGCTGGAAGAGATTGTGCGGCGGTCGGCGCTGGGCCAGATTGAAGACGCCGCGCTTCCGGGCGAGACGGTTTCCGCCGAGAAGTAGGGCGGCCGAGAGGAGGGTAAACCATGGCTGTGCAAATGAGGACCATGCTCGCGGTGGCCGACAACTCCGGCGCGCGCAAGCTGCAGGTGATTCTGCCGCTGGGCGGCGGGCTGGGCAAGATCGCCGGTCTGGGCGACATCGTGACTGCGGCGGTCAAAGAAGCATCGCCCGACGGCACGGTGAAGAAGGGCAAGGTGGTGAAGGCGGTCATCGTGCGCACGCGCAAGGAGCACCGGCGGCGCGACGGCACGTACATCCGCTTCGACGAGAATGCGGCGGTGGTGATCGGCGACGATCACGAGCCGGTGGGCACGCGCGTCTTCGGACCGGTCGCCCGCGAATTGCGCGAGAAGAAGTTTTTGAAGATTGTTTCGCTGGCCCCGGAAGTTGTGTAAGAACAGCTTTCAGCCGTTAGCTCTCAGCTTTCAGCTTGTTTGTGCTGGATTGAGGAGCGCGGCGAAAGCAAGATGAACTGATGGCTGACAGCTGATAGCTGAAAGCTGGAGAAAAAGATGCCGAGTTTGAGTATTCATCGCAACGATACGGTCAAGGTGCTGACGGGCGCCGACCGGGGCAAGACGGGCCGCGTGCTGCGCGTTTTCTCCGACAAGGGCACAGTGCTGGTAGAGCACGTGCGCGTGGTGAAGAAGACAGTTTCGAGCAAGACCGGGCAGCGGACCAAGGGGGGCATCGCCGAGCAGGAGTCGGCGATCGATGTGTCGAACGTAGTGCTGGTGTGCCCCAACTGCGGCCCCGCGCGCGTGGGCCACAAGGTCGAGGGCGACATGCGCGTGCGGATTTGCAAGAAGTGCGGGCAGGAGCTGCCCACGAAGAAGTAGAGGGGCAGCTTCTAGCTCCTAGCCTCTAGCTTCTAGCTTTTTTGTGCTGGAGTGAGGACAGAGGCAGTGGCTAGATGGGGCTAAAAGCTAGCAGCCAGCGGCTAGCGGCTGATTTTGAAGTCCTTCCGCAACGGTACACGGGCCGCTACGGCGACCCAATCCGAGAATCGGAAGAAAGTGAGTGAAGCAACATGGCGGCAAGGTTGAAGGAGAAGTACCAGAAGGAGATCAAGCAGGCGCTCAAGAAGGAGCTGGGGCTGGAGAACCCCATGGCGGTGCCGCGACTGGAGAAGATTGTGATCAACATGGGCCTGGGCGAGGCCACGCAGAATAACAAGCTGCTGGATCCGCTGGTGGCCGACCTGACGCAGATCGCCGGGCAGAAGCCGGTAACCACGAAGGCCAAGAAGTCGATTTCGGCGTTCAAGGTGCGCGCCGGCATGTCGATCGGCGCTATGGTCACGCTGCGCTCCGACAAGGCGTACGAGTTTCTGGACCATCTGATCTCGATCGCCTTGCCTCGTGTGCGCGACTTCCGCGGGCTGTCTACGAAGAGCTTCGATGGGCGCGGAAACTACACCATCGGCCTGCGCGACCAGTTGATCTTTCCGGAGATCGACTACGCGAAGGTGGAAAAGCTGAAGGGCATGAACATCACCATTGTGACCACGGCGAAGGACGACAACCAGGCGCGCGCGCTGCTCAAGCACTTCGGGATGCCCTTCCGCCAGGGGGCGTAAGAACAGCTTCTAGCTGCCAGCTTCTAGCCTCTAGCTTTTTCGAGGTAGAACGGGCATCTGAGGCAAGAACAAAGTTGGATTCGGCCCCGTGCGGAAGAAGATGAAACTCCACGGCCGGAGCTAGAAGCTAGTAGCTAGAGGCTAGTAGCTGGGGTTAACGAGGTTTTATGGCAACCACTGCAAAAAGAGTGAAGGACGCGCGGAAACCGAAGTTTTCGAGCCGCAAGCACAATCGCTGCCAACTGTGCGGGCGGCCGCGGGGCTTCCTGCGCAAGTTTGGCATCTGCCGTTTGTGCTTCCGGGCGCTCGCGCTGAAGGGCGAGATTCCCGGCGTCAACAAGTCGAGCTGGTGAAAAGGCAGCTTCCAGCCGCTAGCTTCTAGCTGCTAGCTCATCGTGCTGAGTCGATGGGTGTGGCTTGAGCGAGATGGGGCTAGAAGCTAGGAGCTAGAAGCTAATAGCTGTTTCAACCATTCTCGCTGGTTCCCGCCAAACGAGCGGCGGGCGAACGGGGAATGAAGGAGAAGGAATGAGTCTGACGGATCCAGTAGCAGATTTTCTGGCGCGCATCCGGAACGCGATCCGCGCGCGTCATCAGAAGCTGGATGTTCCGGCTTCGAAGCTGAAGACCGAGATCGCCCGCATTCTCAAGGAGGAGGGCTACATCTCGAACTACAAGCTCCAGGAAGAGGACGGCAAACCGGTGCTGCGCGTGTACCTGAAGTACGGCGGCACCGAAGCGGCCATCCGCGACCTGGCGCGCGTGTCGCGTCCCGGCTGCCGCGTCTACGTGGGCCGCGACGAGATCAAGCGCGTGCAGGGCGGGCTGGGCATCTCGATTTTGACCACGCCCAAGGGCGTGATGACGGGCCGGCAGGCGCGCCGCGAGGGCGTTGGCGGCGAGTTGCTGTGCGAAGTGTGGTAAAGACAGCTACTGGCCTCTAGCTCCTAGCCGCTAGCTTTGTCGGGTTCAACCGATACAGCGCGCATTGCGGGAACAAGCTAGAGGCTAGAAACTAGAAGCTGCATTCAGGCTGCAGTGGAACGCGAAGCGGAAACGCTCCTGCGGGACTCGCAAGCCAAGAAGGACTTTGAAGAATGTCGCGTATTGGAAAGAAACCGATCCCGCTGCCGGCGGGGGTGAAATACAAGGTAGAGGGCAACACCGTTCTGGTGGAGGGCCCCAAGGGCAAGGTTTCGGCGCTCGTCGCCGACGGCATCTCGCTGAAGACCGCCGATGGGCATTTGCTGGTGGAGCGCGCGAGCGACGACAAGGCCGCGCTGCACGGCTTGACCCGCGCCCTGGTGAATAATGCCGTCGAGGGCGTGACCAAGGGGTGGACCAGGGAGCTGGACATCGTAGGCATCGGCTACCGCGCCGAGATGAAGGGCAAGGGCACGGTGGTGTTCACGCTGGGCTACTCGCATCCCATCGAGTTTCCGCTGCCTTCGGGCATCGAGGTGGCGATCGATCCCAAGCAGACGCACCTGACCATTACCGGCGTTGACCGGCAAAAGGTGGGGCAGGTGGCGGCCGACATGCGCACGCTACGCAAGCCGGATCCGTACAAGAACAAGGGCGTGCGCTACTCCAACGAGCGGCTGAAGAAGAAGGCCGGCAAGACGGGAGCGAAATAAGGCGAGGGGTCAGGGATCAGGTTTCAGGGATCGGTTGAAACGGCGCTAACGAGAACAATCGACTGACCCATGGAAAATCCGAACGGAACCGCGGGGCGGCTCCGCCGATAGGTGAGAGAAGACATGATTACGCAGAACAAGAGAAACGAAATCCGGCAGCGCATCCATGCGCGCATCCGCGAAAAACTTGCCGGGACGCCGGAGCGGCCGCGGCTGAACGTGTACCGCTCGCTCAATCACATTTACGCGCAGGTCGTCGACGATCAAAAGGGCGAAACGCTGGTCTCGGCATCATCGCTTGCCCTGAAGCTGAAGAGCGGGGGGAACGTGGCGGCGGCGAAGGAGATTGGTAAAGCGGTGGCGGAAAAAGCCGTCGCCAAGGGAATCAGGCAGGTGGTCTTCGATCGCGGGGGCTATCTTTACCACGGCCGTGTGAAGGCGCTGGCCGATGCGGCGCGCGAAGCGGGGCTAGAGTTCTAAAAACAGGGATCAGGGAACAGGGAACAGGGGTCAGTTTGTTCGTTGCGGGTCGACCTGAGTTCTGAGAACTGATAACGGATTACAGACAGACGAGAAAACAATGACGACTTTGACGAAGAAACTCGATGCCAACCAGTACAACCTGAAGGATCAGGTAGTGGCCATCAATCGCGTGACCAAGGTGGTAAAGGGCGGCAAGAACATGTCGTTTGCCGCGCTGGTGGTGGTGGGCGACGCCGCTTCGGGCGTGGTGGGCTACGGATCGGGCAAGGCCAAGGAGGTTCCCCAGGCGATTCGCAAGGGAATCGAGTCAGCCAAGAAGAACCTGGTGAGGGTGCACCTGACCGAGACCACGATTCCGCACCAGGTGCTGGGCCGCTACGGTTCCGGCCAGGTGCTGCTGAAGCCGGCGCCGGAAGGCACGGGCGTGATCGCGGGCGGCGCGGTGCGCGCGGTGATGACCTCGGTCGGCATACAGAACGTGCTCACCAAGAGCCTCGGCTCGCCCAACCCGCACAACGTGATCAAGGCCACGTTCGACGCGCTGACACAGTTGCGCGACAGGGCCGAAGTGGCGACGATGCGCGGCAAGACAGTGGAGGAGCTGTAAATCGCTGAGGAGGAAAAACCGATGATTGAATTGAAGAACCTCGAATCCGTATTAGCGATGAATCGGCGACCCTGCGCAAGGCGCGGCAGATACCTCGCCGCTATTAAAAAAGTTGCGCCGGAACAGGACACAACCGAAGCCAATATCGTGGAGAAAGTCCACAGGGAGTTGGCTGGGTATCGGCACACGACCGACTCAATTGTTAGGTTTCTGAGGATGCTTGGCATCGAGGTGACTATGAAAGATCACATGGCGCAGCTGAAAAAGATTCACATTCAGTACTACCGCTCCGCCATCGCCACGCCGACCAAGCATAAGCTGGTGATCAAGGGGCTGGGCTTTACGCATCTCAACCAGATCGTCGAGCGCGAAGATACGGAATCGGTGCGGGGCATGGTGAAGGCGGCGCCGCACCTTGTACGCATCGTGGGGAAGTAGGCGTTACGAGCTTCTAGCCTCTAGATCCTAGCTTCTAGCCGCTGTAACGGTTATGGCCGGCGGTGGAACTGAGCACAGGGAGGCTAGAGACTAGCAGCTAGTAGCTAGAAGCTGATTTTTGAACGCGAGTCGGCGGGAACTAATCCTGCCGGCGTTATAGCGAGGAGAATATGGCGAAGAATCTTTCGAATTTGCGCGCGCCGCGGAAGGCCAACACCGGGCGCAAGCGCGTGGGCCGGGGCATGGGATCCGGCATGGGCAAGACCTCAACCCGCGGCCACAAGGGCCAGGGATCGCGCTCCGGCTCGAGCCTGATGCGCGGCTTTGAAGGCGGCCAGATGCCGCTGCACCGGCGACTGCCCAAGCGCGGCTTTACCAACATCTTCCGCACCGAGTACGCGATCGTGAATCTGGACCGGATCGCCGGGCTGGAGGTGGACGAGATCGGCCTCGACGACTACCGCAAGCTGGGCCTGGTATCGGACCGGAACGCGCCGATCAAGGTTCTCGGCTCGGGCGAGCTCGGCAAAGCCGTCACCATTTACGCGCACAAGTTCTCCAAATCGGCGGCCGAGAAGATCGCCAAAGCCGGAGGCAAGGCCTTGGTGGTGGGCGGCGAAGCAGCTCCGGCGGCGGCGTAAATGAGCTGTCAGCCCTCAGCTACCGGCTTTCAGCCAGTCCGTGCGAGGGCGAGTGTTCGCAGGATTGGGATGAAGCGGAGAGCTAAGGGCTGATGGCTGAGAGCTTTTCCTTCTGTGATGCAACGCACGTGCGCGTTTACCGGGGTTTGGGTAGGCTGAAGTTACCGGGCAGCGCCGTAAGATGGAATCACCGTACGATTTGACCGGCGCCGCGGGCGCCTGAAGCGGATGACCCGATATGCTGGAGAAATTTCTCAATATCTTCCGGATTCCCGACCTGCGCAAGCGGGTGCTGTTTACGCTGGGCATACTGGCTGTGTACCGGCTGGGCGCCTGGATTCCCACGCCGGGCGTGAATTGGCGCCAACTGGGACTGATATTCAGCCAACAGGGCGGATCGGCGCTGGGCCTGATGGACCTGTTCAGCGGAGGCACGCTGCGCCGCATGACGATCTTCGCGCTGGGCATCATGCCCTACATCACCGCGTCTATCATCTTCCAGCTTCTCACCGTGGTTTATGAGCCGCTGGCGCGCATCCAGAAGGAAGGCGAGCTGGGGCGGCGCAAGATCACGCAATGGACGCGCTACGTGACCGTGGTTCTCGGCGCGCTGCAGTCCCTCGGCATTGCGGCCATTCTGACCAAGCAGGGCGTGGTGATGAATCCCGGCGCCGGCTTCATCCTGATGACGGTGTTAACCCTGACTGCCGGAACGGCGTTCATCATGTGGCTGGGCGAGCAGATCACCGACCGCGGCATCGGCAACGGCATGAGCCTGCTGATCTTTACCGGCATTGTGGCTGGCCTGCCGCGCGGCGTCCTCGACCTGATCCAGAAGGTCCAGACCGATGCCTGGGGTCCGATGTCGTTTCTCGTCGTCCTGCTGCTGGTTGCGGGTATGGCTGCTGTGGTGGCCTTCATCGTCTTTGTGGAGCGCAGCGAGCGGCGCATTCCCATCCAGAGCGCGCGGCGCATCGTGGGCCGGCGCATGATGGGCGGCGCCTCCAGCCATCTGCCTTTGAAGGTGAACTCTGGCGGCGTGATGCCGATCATCTTCGCCAGCTCGATTCTTTCGGCGCCCTTGCTCTTCGGCCAAGCGGAGTGGGTGCAGAATAACAAGCTGCTCCAGCCCATCATGGAGGCGCTGCAGGTGGGCTATCCGTGGTACGAGCTGCTGAACATCCTGGCCATTATCTTTTTCGCCTATTTCTATGTCTCGATCGTGATGCGGCCGGACGACATTGCCGACAACTTCCGCAAGTCGGGATCGTTCATTCCCGGCATCCGGCCCGGCAAGCGCACCTCCGACTTTATCAACGATATTCTCACCCGCATCACGCTGGTGGGCGCGCTTTACCTGATCATGGTGCAGATGATCCCCACGGCTCTCATTTCGGGCATCCGGTTCGACAAGATTTGGCTGATCGGGAGGTTATTCGAGAATCTGCCCACGTTTATGATTCACGGCATGAACGTGAACTTCTACTTTGGCGGCACCTCGCTGTTGATCGTGGTGGGTGTGGCCATGGACACAGTCAACCAGATCGAATCGCAGCTGATCATGCGCCACTATGACGGCTTTTCCCCGCGCTCCGGTCGCATCCGCGGAAGGAAAACCTGGTAATGTCTTCATCTGCTTCATCGATTCATTCAGCAGAAACCAGCCGGGCGACGGAATCCGAGACCGTTCCCGGCCCGATTCTTTTATTGGGAGCGCCGGGCGTGGGCAAGGGGACCCAGGCCAAGGAACTGGTCAAGCTATGGAACATCCCGCAGATCTCCACCGGCGACCTGCTTCGCGGCAACGTGGCCCGGGGCACGCAGTTGGGCAAAGTGGCGAAAGAAATCATGGGGCGGGGCGAGCTGGTTCCCGACTCTCTGGTCAACGAGATGGTCGCCGCCCGGCTGCTGGAGCCCGACACGGCCCGCGGCTACATTCTGGACGGCTTCCCGCGAACGCTGGGGCAGGCCCACTGGTTAGACGACCGTCTGGCGGCGCAAATCGAGTCGCTGCCGGTAGTTGCGGTCAGTATCCAGGTGCACTATAATCAATTACTGCGCCGCATTACCGGGCGCCGGAATTGTCCCGTCTGCCAGACCATCTACAACGTATATATGAATCCACCCAATCGGGAGGGATTTTGCGATGTAGAGGGCGCAGCGCTGACCCAGCGAGCCGACGACACGGAAGAGGTTTTCAAAGAGCGCATGCGCGCTTACGAGGCCCTTACCGCGCCTGTCGTCGAGCACTATCGGGCTCTGGGACGATTCGCTGAAGTGGATGGAGACCGGCCGATCGCAGCGATCGCAGCCGGAATTGTTACTGCCGTTGAGCGGTTGCGCCACGCAGCGTAACTGCAGCGGCGGGTTTGTGCGTTAGAAACGAGGGATCAGGTTTCAGGGATCAGGAGTCAGTTCTCGGCCTTTTCGCGCGGTTGCTTTGCTGATCCCTGATCTCTGACCCCTGAAAGCTGGTATTCGTGGCTGTCGTACTGAAGTCGTCGCGGGAGATCGAGAAGATGCGCCGCGCGGGGAAGCTGGTCCGCGAGGTGCTCGAACTGGTGCGCAGCAAGGTGAAGCCGGGCGCGACAACCTACGATCTCGAAAAAGCGGCCGCAGCGCGGTTGAACGAATTGGATGTGAAGGCTGCTTTCAAGGGCTATCACGGGTACCCCTGCGTGCTTTGCACCTCGGTCAACAGCGAAGTGGTGCACGGCATTCCTTCGCCCAAGCGGGTCCTCAAGGAAGGGGACATCGTTTCGGTGGACTTCGGCGTCGTGGTGGATGGCTATTACGGCGATGCAGCGATCACGGTGCCGGTGGGCAACATTGACGCCAACGCCGAGCGGCTGCTCAAGGCCACGGAAGAATCGCTGAAGGCGGGCATTGCGGCGGTGAAGCCGGGAGCTACGCTGGGAGATGTGGGAGCCGCGGTGCAGGGCGTGGTCGAGCGCGAGGGATTTTCCATAGTGCGCGATTTTGTGGGCCACGGCATCGGCGTGCACATGCACGAAGACCCGCAGGTGCCGAACTTTGGCGAAGCGGGCCAGGGTATGAGACTGAAGACAGGCATGGTGATCGCCATCGAACCCATGGTGAACGCCGGAAAGCCCGACGTGAAGGTGCTGGACGACGGCTGGACGGCCGTGGCCAGCGATGGCAGCATGAGCGCTCATTTTGAGCACACGGTTGCGGTTACCGCATCCGGAGCGAAGATTTTGACCGAATAGAATGGTTCGGTCCAAAAGGCCGGGAGCGCGCAAGCGCAGCCCGGCGGAAGTGGACACAGATTGTCGAAGGAAGATGCGATTGAGGTCATGGCAACCGTCCTGGAGACGTTGCCCAATGCCATGTTCAAGGTCAAGCTCGAGAACAATCACGAGGTCCTGGCCCATGTCTCGGGAAGGATGCGCAAGAACTTCATCCGGATTTTGCCCGGCGACCGCGTGGCTGTGGAGCTGAGCCCTTACGACCTGAATCGCGGACGGATTGTGTACAGGTACAAGTAGCTCTTAGCTGTTAGCCATCAGCTGTTAGCTCTTTTGTGCTACAGAAAGAATAATGGTCTGGCGCGGAGAGCTAAAAGCTTAGAGCTGATGGCTAATAGCTAAACAATGATTTTTCCGCGCCTTGATGATCGCGCGGAGAAGGGTAGCAGCAATGAAGGTCCGGGCATCGGTAAAAAAGATTTGCGTCAAGTGCAAGGTGATTACCCGCGGAGGCGTGGTACGCGTCATCTGCGAGAACCCGAAGCACAAGCAGCGTCAGGGATAAGCAAGCCCTGGCAAGGAAGGGAGACTTCCACGAAAGGGGTCAGGGATCAGGTTTCAGGGATCAGTAAAAACGGCATAAGTGAGTGGTATGTAACTGACCCCTGCCCCCTGCCTCCTGACCCCTGATCCCTGATCCCTGACACGAGGCGAGTTAGCTTGAGTCAAGGCTTGCGATGAACCTCGGGAAGTTCTCTCGACAACCCGTGCGAACCGGCTGAGGCCGGGGGCACACAACCTGCAGCAGCAAAGGAATTCTCATGGCACGTATTGCTGGCGTGGATCTGCCCCGCAACAAGCAGGCAAGAATCGCGCTTACTTACATTTACGGTATCGGCCAGCCGCGCGCCCGCAAGATTCTGGACAAGGCCAATGTTGACGCCTTCAAGAAAATCCAGGATCTGGGCGAGGACGAGGTGAACCGCATCCGCCAGGTGATCGAGGACCAAGGGGACGTGGAAGGCGACCTGCGCAAGGATGTCACCATGCACATCAAGCGTCTCATTGACATCCAGAGCTATCGCGGCACGCGCCATCGCAAGTCCCTGCCGGTGCGTGGGCAGCGCACCCACACCAATGCCCGTACTCGGAAGGGCCCGCGCAAGGGCACGATTGCCGGCAAGAAGAAAGCGACGGCGAAGACCTAATGGCGAAACCAGAGCAAAAGAGCGAGTCCGGCAAGAAGGGCAAGACCAAGAAGTTCAAGAAGCGCGAGCGCAAGAATGTGCCGTTCGGCATTGCGTACATCCAGGCCTCGTTCAACAACACCATCGTCACCATCACCGACCAGATGGGCAACACGTTGAGCTGGAAGAGCGCGGGCTCGCTGGGATTCCGCGGATCGCGCAAGGGCACGCCCTTCGCGGCGCAGCAGGCAGCGTCGAACGCCGCCGGCATGGCCCGCGATCACGGGGTGCGCGTCGTGGATGTGCGCGTCGCCGGTCCGGGTTCGGGCCGCGAGTCGGCCATCCGCGCGCTGGCCGCCGCAGGCATCGAGGTGAAAACCATCCGCGATGTGACGCCGGTGCCGCACAACGGCTGCCGGCCGCCGAAGCGGAGGCGCGTGTAAGAAGCAGCTATTAGCTCTTAGCCTTTAGCTCTTAGCTTGATCGTACCTGGGTTAAACTTGTGGCTTCGATCGAGCGAAGACAAGCTGGAACTAGCAGCTAGAACGAAACGGGCCGGGACGAAGCGTCCCATGCAGCTATGCCGGAGGTCTTGGCGAAAGCCGGCGAAATTGAGCGATCGGCTCAATTCCGCAAGAGAGGCTAAGAGCTAACGGCAAAAAGCTGCTTTACGCGTAAACCGGCCGACATCCGAAGTCAGGAGAAGAAATGGCACGTTATACCGGAGCAGTTTGCCGCCTTTGCCGCCGCGAAGGCGCCAAGTTATTTTTGAAAGGCACCAAGTGCACGTCGGACCGCTGCCCGCTGGAAAAGCGCAACTTCCCGCCCGGCCAGCATGGCAAAGACCGCAGGGCCAAGATCGTGGGCTACGGCCTGCAACTGCACGAAAAGCAGAAGGCCAAGCGCATGTACTTCACGCTGGAGAGCCAGTTCCGCGAATACTACGAGAAGGCCAACCGCGCCCAGGGCGTGACCGGCGAGCTGCTGATCCAGCAACTGGAACGGCGCCTGGACAACGTGGCCTTCCGCCTGGGCTTCGCCATCTCGCGCCGGCAGGCACGGCAGGTGGTCCGTCACGGGCACGTCACGGTGAACGGCCGAAAGGTGAATATCCCTTCGTACCAGGTGAACGCGGGCGACGAGATCGCCGTTCGCGACAGCGCCAGGAAGCTGGTGATCATCGAGCAGGCCGCGCAGTACGCAGCGCAGAACCCTGTTCCCGCGTGGCTTGAAGCGAACTTTGAAAACCTGTCCGGGCGCGTGCTGCATCTGCCCAAGCGCGCGGACGTTAACCTGCCGGTCAACGAGCAGTTGATCGTCGAGCTGTACAGTAAGTAAGTTCTCAGTTCGCAGTTCTCAGTTGCCAGCGGAACATTTCCGCGAAGCGCTGTGAACGGTGAACTACGAACTATGAACTCAAATTCAAAGGAGCACTTGCGCGGCCGCCGCAAAATGCATCGCGACGTACATGCCGCGCGGGAAACGAGAGAGATCTATGTTGTGGAGAGGATTTCAGAAGCCGAAGCGCCTTGCGGTCGATGCCGAGACGCTTACCGACACCTACGGAAAGTTCAGCGCCCAGCCCTTTGAACGGGGCTTCGGCACCACCATCGGCAACGCCCTGCGGCGCACTCTGCTCAGCTCCATCGAGGGCGCGGCCGTTACCGCGGTTCGCATCGAGGGCGTGCTGCACGAGTTCCAGTCCATCACCGGCGTGGTTGAAGACGCCACCGACATCATCCTCAACCTCAAGCAGGTTCCCTTCAAGCTGCAGGGCGAGGGACCCAAGGCGCTGTATCTGCGCGCCGACCAGCCCGGTCCGGTGACCAGCGGCATGATCGAGGCCGACAGCGACGTCGAAATCCTCGACAAGAACGTGTATATCGCCACGCTCTCAGAAAGCGGCAAGCTGGACATGGAGATGCGTCTCAAGCGCGGCCGCGGTTATGTCTCCGCCGACAAAAATTTCGACGCCGATCTGGGACTGGGCTTTATTCCAGTGGATTCGGTGCACTCTCCGGTGCGCCGCGTTAACTACGTGGTAGAGGCCGCCCGCCTGGGCCAGATCACCGACTTCGACAAGCTGACGCTCGAAGTGTGGACCAACGGCGCCGTGCTGCCAGCCGATTCCATCGGCCTGGCCGCCAAGCTGCTCAAGGACCACATGAACATCTTCATCAACTTCGAAGAGGAGATCGAGGCGGAAGCGCGCGGCGAAGAAGGCCGCATCCTGCTCCGCAACGACAACCTCAACCGCTCGGTGGAAGAGCTGGAGCTTTCGGTCCGCAGCTACAACTGCCTGAAGAACGCCAACATTCAGACCATCGGCGAGCTGGTACAAAAGACCGAAGCCGAAATGCTGAAGACCAAGAACTTTGGCCGCAAGAGCCTGAACGAGATCAAGGAAATCCTGGCGCAGATGGGCCTGTCGCTGGGCATGAAGATCGACGAGCAGGGCAACGCGGTGCCCGGGCCAACCAGCATTTCGCCGCAGACGGCGCTGGCCGCGGGTTTTGGCCATTACGACGATGAAGAGGAACCGCTGGACTCGGTGGATCTCCAGTTGCCCACCGAAACGGAGAATTTCTAACGACAGGGATCAGCGGTCAGGGATCAGGGATCAGTTTTCGACGCATCAAGTTCGAACGATCCCTGATTGTGGACTCTCGATCGCCGAACGATATTTTCGAAAGAGAGTAGTAACATGCGCCATCGCAATGCAGGATTCAAACTCGGGCGGAACACCAGCCATCGCCGAGCGCTTTTGCGCAACCTGGTCACGTCCGTCTTCGAAGAAGACCGCGTGGAGACCACTGTGGCCAAGGCCAAGGCGGTCCGTCCGCACATCGAAAAAATGATCACCCTGGCCAAGAAGGGCGATCTGCACAGCCGCCGGCAGGTGCTGGCCTTTCTCCGCACCGATGAAGCCGTCAAGCGGCTCTTTGACGTTGTGGCCCCGCGCTACGGCGACCGCAACGGCGGCTATCTGCGCATTGTTCGCACCGGCTTCCAGCAGGGCGACGGCGCGGGCAAGGCATTCATCGAGTTGCTGGGCGCCGAAAAGCAGCTGGAAGTGAAGCGCCAGAAGCGCGCCGACCTGAAGGCCAAGAAGCGCGCCGAGCTGGAGAAGCAACTCGAAGAGCAGAAGAAGGAAGCGGAAGAGCCCGAGGGTGGCGAACAAGCCGCGTAAACGCGAGTCAATCGGGCAGCTCTTACGGCGGTTCTCCCGCAACGATGAGCCATTTCGGACAGTATTCAAGGCGGCTTTTTCTCGATGAAAAAGCCACATAGCGATTGTGCCTTGGTCTACACCGGCAGGAGACCCGCTATAGTTCAGGAAACAAGCGGGCATATCTCATTCGAGATATGCCCGCTTTTCTTCTTCTGGCCGTTCCAGGCGCGAACTCTCTTTCGATTGTGACGCCGCAGGATCACGAAGGACTGCGCCCCTCTGCTACGCGCGGAACGCCGCCGATTTCCTTCTTTCGCAATGCACTTCTCCGGCGACCGGCTTGCGCAAGACCTCGACGTCGTCCAGATCCACTTCCAGCGAGAAGCACTGCCTGGTTGGGGCAAGGGAGATGATGACCTTGCACTGATGACGAAGCTCCGTCACAACCCCTTCCACTCCCTCGAACACGCCGCGATGCACGCGCACCCGTTCACCGATAGAAACCGCGGGATGGGGCCGCAGGATGTATCCGCCGGCCAGGCCCTCGCGGATTCTCTCGATTTCAGCGGCGCTCACCGTTTCGCCCACACCGTTCCCCAGCAAGCGCAGAACACCCGGAGTGCTGACGACAGAAATCCGCGCCTCGCCTGGGAAACGGACAAAAACGTATCCGGCAAAGAGCGGGCGCTGCAGGTCGACCGTGCGGTCGGTCCATTTGGAGCGCACTGCATAAAGGGGAAGGTAGTGTTCCAGCGATCGCGCCCCGAGATGCTGTGCAACGCGCTTTTCATGGTTCGCAACGACATGCAAAACACGCCATGGGCTATCGAACATTGCACGCTCCGACGAAAACTGCCCAAACCGGGAAAAGCTTCAACCACTGCAATCACAATGCCGGCTGTGCCCTGCGTGTCGTTCCAGACGCTCTCACTCGCGGCGGTTCCAGGGGCGCCGCAAAATCTTAACGGCAATACGCGTCAACTTTGCCTGGGCATCAGTGCAAGTATATCGCGGATTCCGAGACAAGACGATTTCACTGAATTCAAGCCCTACAAAAAAGCAAAATGGACCACTGCGCGAACTCGATGTTGCCAGGCTCTATTGGAAGAGCCGTAAGGCGCACGTTGACCCACTCGACGCCGCAAAGAACGCGGCGAGCCGTCTTTCATCGATAGGAGGGTGAGGCGCCGGAACTTGCAGGACGCAAGCGACGAATGGCGCTGGAAAGAAAGAGGGAAACGGCTAATCTATCCGACCGATCTGCCCGATGATCGAGCCGGCGGGCAGATCGCGCGCGACAACCGCGCGCAAATTGCAAAACCCAGGTAGATCAATTCGAATTGGATACGGCGCGGATGGGCGCGCCTCGCGCCATGATGCGCTTGAGCAAGTGGACACTTGGACTGTAATCCGGGACGAGCTCTTTGAGCGCGACGACCAAACGTCCCAGGTCCCGCGCCGCACAGATTTCGCGGAGCGATTCGAGCCAGATCCGCATGTCTTCCTCCGGAAGGCCGTTGCCGACGAAGATGCGAATTTTGTCGTGCTTCGACGGCACGGTGCCTTCAAGCATCGTGCCAAGCTCTTCCGAGAGTTTTTCGCCAGGGCGAATTCCCGTGAATTCGATTTCGATGTCTTCCTCCGGCCTGAGCCCGGACAGGAGAATCAGCTGCTTGGCGAGATCGACGATCTTCACCGGTTGCCCCATGTCCAGAACGCAAATCTGGCCGCCTTTCCCGATCGCAAGGGCTTGCAGCACGAGCTGGCAGGCCTCGGAAGTGGTCATGAAGAAGCGGCGCATGTCGGGATGAGTCACGGTGACGGGCCCTCCGGCGGCGATCTGCTTCTTGAAGATGGGAATCACGCTGCCGTTCGATCCCAGCACGTTGCCGAAACGAACGGCCACATACTTGGTGCGGCCGTTCTGCAACGCCAGCAGGATCAGCTCGGCGATGCGCTTCGATGCGCCCATCACGCTTGTGGGCCGAACGGCCTTGTCCGACGAAATTAGCAGAAAATCCTCCACGCCATGCTCGGCTGCCGCCACGGCCACGTTATAGCTTCCGAAGACATTGTTTTCGATGGCCTCAAACACATGATTTTCCATTAAGGGAACATGCTTGTAGGCTGCGGCATGATAGACCACTGCCGGTTTGTAGCGCTGAAAGATTTCGTTCAGCCGTTCGCGGTTCTGAATGCTGCCAATTTCGGGATAGAACGAAAGATGAGGGAAAGACTGACGCATTTCGCGATCGATCTCGAACAACGAGGATTCCGCAATCTCGAATCCCACGATTCCGGCTGGGTGGAAACGCGCGATCTGCCGGCAAAGTTCGCGGCCGATGGATCCGGCCGCGCCGGTCACAAGGACGATCTTGCCCTCCAGCGTGCTACTGATCGATTCTTCTTCGAGGTGCACCGGGGTGCGCCCCAAAAGATCCTCGACTGCCACCTCCCGGATCTGACCGGCCAGGCCGCGGCCCTCGATCACCTCGCCCAATCCGGGCACAGTCTTAAACTCGACCTCTGCGCCGTGGCAGAACTTGAAAATCAGCGCCATTTCGGCGCCCGTCGCGGAAGGAATAGCAATCAGAACGATAGCGATTCTGTGCCGCGCAACGAGCGGCCCCATCTTGCCGCCTCCTCCAAGCACCGGCACGCCGCCGATGCGCAGGCCCACTTTGCTCGGATCGTCGTCAATGAAGCCGCAAATGCGATAAGCCAGCCGCGCGTTGTTGCGAATTTCCCTGAGAAGGCTCATGCCTGCGTCGCCGGCTCCGTAAATGAGGGTTCTTTTCAGGTCTTCATTTTTGCTCCGCGCTTGCGAGCTGAGCCTGGATGTTGCGCGGGCAATAAGGCGAAGGCCGCCAGTGCCGAACATGCACACCATCAAATCGAGCATGTAGAGCGATCGCGGAAATCCCGGCGGGGCCAGCAAAAGGATGAGCAAATAACCCACGAAAGACGCGAGGAGATTGGCGGCCAAGACCCGCACCAGGTCGGAAAACGACACATAGCGCCAAAAGCCACGGTCGAGCTTTGCCGCATAAAATACGACGATCTTCACGGGCAGCCAGATCGCCAGAGCGTAAGGAAGGTAGCGGAGGTAGTGCGGCGGCACGCTGAAGTCGAACCGGAGCAGAAATGCCGCCACGGCGGAGGCCGCGAAGATTGCGGTTTGCGCAGCCCAGATAAGAATCCGGCGTATCGCGATGTTCCGGATAAGAAAACCCGGTTGTTTGCGCATCGTCTACAACTCACTTTCCAGAATCACGCAGACGGTGAAAGCAATCATTTGCAAAGTCATTCGGTTCCGCATCTTTTGGATGGCCCCATCCGGGTGTTTTCGTTCTTTTCAGTTTCCTGCATTTTCGGCCCGGCTAAAGCCGTGCCCTTGTTACAAAACTTATTTTTGAAACACGCTCTAAGACGTCAGGAGCCTGGTCCGCGCGGTCGCGACCGGACCGGCAAGGATGCTCTGCCGAGGGGTCAATCCTGCGGAACAACCTGGGGAGATGGTTCCTCGAGGCCCCCATGAAAACGAAATGCCAGGTACACCAGTGGAGCGATCGCAACCGCGGCGAACGCGGGTGCAGCTTCAGGATACCGGCACGCGCCCCAGGCGAAAGGGAACAGCCACACGATGTCGATCGCTGCCGCCGCCAGCGTCACCTTGGCATGACTGCCCCACATGCGGGCGGCGTGTTGATAGGCGTGACTGCGATGAGCCTCATACCAGCGCGCCTGCGAAAGCACCCGGCGGAGTAAGGTCACGGTTGAGTCCACGATGAAGACGGCAAGCAAAATCAGCCAGGGCCAAAGGAATGCCGTGCCAGCCCTCGTGGAGAAGAGCGCCAGCACGCCCAGGGAAAATCCCAAAAAGCCGCTTCCGGCGTCACCCAGGAAGATTCTCGCCGGTGGCCAGTTCCAAACCAGAAAGCCCAAACTCGCCGCCGCCAGCATCCAGGAAACCTGCGCGTACCCCGGCAATGCATTTCGCGCCAGCAGCAATGCGCCGAGACCACTGACGCACACGGCCTCCATTCCGGCCAGGCCGTCGATGCCATCCATGAAGTTGAAAAGGTTCGTGAGCCAGACCAACCCCATGAGCGCGGCGCCCCGGCCGGCCCAGCTCCAGAACACGCCACAGTGGTCAAAGGGCGAAGGCCGCATTGTATGAAAGCACCAGAGAGCCCATGCCGCCGCGAGCGAGTGAACGATGAGCCGCGGCCAGGGAGCCAGCCGGAAGCGGTCGTCGAGAAAGCCGACGATGCCGACCGCTATGCCTCCGCCGCCGAGCGCCCATACAAGCTCGGCAGGGACAACCTGCCGGTGGAGAAGCCAGGCCGCTGCCGATAGAAAAACCAGCACGATGCCCAGGCCGCCCCCGCGCGGGACCGGCGCCGCATGGGAACTGCGGGCATTGGGAAGATCCATGACACCGCGACTGGCGAGGCAGAGCCGCGCCCCGGCAATCGCCAGCGCGGAAGCAAGGAACACCAGAACGAAAAGAAGCATGAAAGAGCCTGCCCTCATCCGGCGCTTTTCCATTCCCGATACCATCGGGCAGTTGCCGCCAGCCCGCTGTCAAGCGTGACCGGAGGCACCCACTCCAGCCGCTGCTGCGCCCGGCTGCAGTCCATCACAAGGGAATCCAAAACCCTGCCCGCCGCTTCTTCGTTCCCCGTGACTGCTGCCGCAAGCCGAATCAGAACCGCCGGAACCGTCAGCAATCGGATGGGCCGCTCCATGGCTCTTGCCAATCGCGTAATCAATTCGCGCGTCGATACGTCCTCAGCGTCCTTCACCAGGAAGCTTTGATTGGCGGCATGACGATGGCCGATGCAATGCACCAGAAAATCCGCAAGGTTTTCCGCCCCAAGCAGACTGCGGCGATTCTCGCTTTTGGGCATGGGCAACGGCAGGGCGCGATCCACGAGCCGGATGAGCCGGAGAAAGTTCCCTCGCACTCCGGCGCCGTAAACCTGCGGCGGGCGAACCGTCACTACTTCCAGTCCGCTCTCCGCCGCGAAGGCGCGGAGCGCCGTTTCGGCCTCCCACTTCGAGCTCGCATACGGGTTCAGGGGATTGGAGCGCGAATCTTCGGTAAACGGCTTTGCAGTGGTTGACTCGCCGTGTACTTTTACCGTGCTCACAAAAATAAGCCGGCGAACCCCTGCCGCAGCGGCGGCAACAGCAACAGATTTCGTGCCGCCAATGTTCACGCGCCGGTACTCCAGCGATGCTTCCGCAGTGTTTTCGTTTGTCCCCGGCGGGCGAGCCGCCAGGTGCACAACCGCGGATACGTTCGTGAACTCAGCGCGCAAGTTTCGATTGGCGCTCAGGTCTCCCAGAAGGCGAAACTCATGCAACCCCGGAGCCGCGCGTCGCAATTCCGGCCATCGCGCCAGATCCCGAAGACCGGCGCACGGCACATATCCCGAGTCAATAAGCCTGCGGCAGACAAACCTTCCCACAAATCCATCCGCGCCTGTCACCAATACGCGTTCTGTCATCGCCGTCTTTTGCCCAGTCTCTTACTCATCGCAACAAATGAGTTGAAGGCCACCGATTCTTTCAGCAGTTGGCCGGCGCTTCCAGCCCCAGGGCGCGAATCACCCGCGATACTCCCGCAGGCTTGTCGTAATTTTGTTGGAACGCCTCTCGACCGTTTTGTCCTTTTGCGTGGATCTCCTCTGGATGATCGAGAAGGCGCAGGAGAAGCGCCAAGACCCCCGCTTCATCGCCACACTCGAAATGCCAGCCGCAATCGAACCGCCGGATCAGAAGAGCCGGCGTAGCCGCCGCAGGACCGATATAAAGAGCAGGCCGCGCTGCCGCCATCAGTCCATACAGCTTGCTCGGCACTACGCTGCCAAGAGTCTCAGCCTTCTGTGTTATCAGGCCCAGGTGGCATTCCGCCAGGCTGGCTCCCAGATCCTGCTGACGGACGTAGCCGCGGAAGGAGGCGTTCGTCATTCCGTGCTCCCGGCAAAAATCCATCAGTTTCCCTCGCTCGAGACCGCCGCCCGCGAAATCAAAATGGATTGCGGGATTGCCAGCCAGGCGCTCCATTACGACGCGAATGGTTGCCACATCGTGCGCTAATCCAAGATTCCCGGAGTACAGGGTGCGAAGAGGCGGGCAGGCGGGAAACGGGAGCGGAGAAATCATCCGCCCATCGGCCCAATTCTCCGCGACGGCGATACGAGCTTCCGCAACCCCGTGCCGCAGCATGCGAGCCTTCATGCAATCACCCAGCACGATCACGGCATCGGCACGCCGCCGGGGAAAATCGAACAGCCCCGCAGTCCAACCCGCGAAAGTCATGCCCAGCGAAACCGCGATATCCGGATAGACATCCATCTCCCACGTCACGTGACGGCACCCGCGCATCCGCTGCAGCAGCCACCCGATCCAGGCCAACCCCGGCGGCGCGGTCAGCGTCACAACAATATCCGGCTTCGGGATCATTAGCGCTTTCCACACCGCTCCCGCATAGAAGGTGGCGTAGGAGAGCAGTTTTTTCGAGCTGTTCTGTGAAAACGCCGCGGTTTTCACCCACTCTACGTTCACTGCAGGCCGCTCCGCGGGCCATGCACGGTCACCATTTGTCGAGGGCTTCCGGCGCCGATTGCCGCCACGCGCCGCAACCTCGTCTGAGGCATAATCGTTCGCGCCGCAGATCACCCGGACATCGTGACCCGCCTCCGAGGCCCCGCTCGCAAAGTCAGCCAGAAATTGTCCCACGGCCGACTGATCCTGCCCAAAGAACTGGCTAATGACAACGATTCGCGCGCGCGGCGGCCCGCGCCGGCTCGCTCTGCCACTGATTTCCGCTTCTCCTGGATCCGCCGCCAGATCTTCTCTGCGCTCCCGCACTCTCTTTACCTCGCCGCGTTGCAGCCGTCCCATTCGAACAGCGCGGAATCCGAATCGACTTCATGCCGGTTACAAGCGATGTCTCCACTTCACGCTGCACTTCTCAAACCATCACGCATTCGGGCCGTGCTCCGCGGCCGAGGATCCAGTCGTATACCTCGGTCATGGTCTTGCCAATGCGCTGCCACTGGAAACGCTCGTCAACCAGCCGCCGCCCATTCCTGCCCATGGCTTCCCGCTCTGCATCCGTCATGGCGAGCAGGCGGTGCAAGGCCCCAGCAATGCTCTCTGCTTGCGGTTCCATCAGGATTGCGGCCTCTGCGTCAGCGCCCTCGGGAAGGTTGCACTCGCGGGTCATCAAAACCGGCAATTTCCACGACCACGCTTCCAGAATGCTCACCGGCAAGCCTTCGCTTTTGCTGGGCAAGATCAAAGCGGATGCCGCGGCAAGGCAGCGATCCTTCTCCGCATCAAACTGTGGGCCGAGGAAAACGGTGCTGGAACGAACTTGAAGCTCATCGGCAAGCCGCTCCAGCTCGGCGCGATGGCCATGTTGGTCCCATCCCGCAAGCACAAGACGCCAGCCAGCCGCTATTGCTTCGCCGGCAACCATGCGCCACGCCTCAAGCAGATCGCGCAATCCTTTCGAGGGATGAAACCTTCCAAGATAGAGAATCGACCGCTCCTGTTGCGGCTGAGGGCGTGCGATCCCGTGGCGAAGGTTTGTTCCATTCGGGATTACGCAGATGGGATTCTTCAGCCCATAGTTTCTGAATGCTTCCGCCTCGGCAGCATTCAACGCGTGCAGGCAGGCGGCGCCGCGCAAGTGCCTGTCTTCATAAAGCGCGGCCGCGATGCGCTTCTTCCAGCGGGAATTGCGCAACGCCCAAGGCTTGAGCAGGCCGTGCGGGCTCACTATGTACGGCCGTCTGCCCCGGGACCAGCGCAGGGCCGCGACAGACGGATACATCCAGATGCCATGGACGTGGAGTATGTCCGCGTCACTTTGTTCCAGCGCCGCCGCAAGTGCCGGCGCATAACCGAAGATGCGTGGACCGCGAACGGGAAAAGTCCTTGTTGCGATGTTGCTCCACAACGCCCGATCGCTCGTTGTGCAGGCATCGCGCGCACTCAGGACCATGGGCAAGTATCGCCCCTCCGCCGCAATCGCAATGGTAAGGTCGCGCATTGCATCGAAGATTCCGCCGTTCAACCGCGAGATGGAGTTGGTGAGAACGGATAGCTGAAATTGAGAATTCGACATGTCAGGCCAGAGCTCGCCAGGCGGGGCGATGGCTCACGGAGCGCGAAACTCCCGCGAAACCCCGGTCCTCTCTCTCGGACGCAGGCGAGCCGCGCCACGCTCGATCGCTTCCAGATAGCCTTGAACTTCCAGATCCATCCGGCAATACCGATCAACGATTTCCCGCGAGTGAGACCCCATTCTGGCGCGGAGCTCAGGATCGAAGAGTTTCCTCATCGCCTGGGCTAACTGAGAAGCATCGCCGGGCTCAATCACAAACCCGTTCACTCCGTCCTGCACGATGATTCCCGCTGACCCGCATGCGCTTGTCGTCACCAGCGGCTTGCCGGCTAGTCCGCCCTCTACTAGGACCTTCCCGAAGGTATCTCTGTGCGACGGCAGCAGCACGGCATCCGCCGCGCAGTATAGCTCCGTGAGTTTCTCCGGAGTGACCGGGCCAAGGAAACGCACGCGCTGCTCGACGCCGTTCAACCGAGCGAGCTCAGTGAAGTGCTCAATCGTCGCGCCTTCCCTGCTGGCCGGTTCCTCCGGACCAACAAACACGCACAAGAAGGATGCTTCCCTGGGAAGCAGCGCCGCCGCCCTTATGATGTCGGCCACTCCCTTGAACGAGTGGAGATTCCCCGTGTACAGAAAAATGACGTCTGAACCCGGGCCAAGATTGTGCCGCACGTCCGCATCGGTTCCGACTTTACTGAGAATTCTCTTGAAGAGTGCTGCCCCGCCCTCGTACGGCGCTGAGATTAACCGCTCTGGCACGCACCCGTAAACTTTGGTGAGAACCTCGAATGCGGCGGGATTTTGGTACATATGAAACTGGCACATGCGAAGCAGCAACCGCTTCGACAGCCTGATCCACCAGCGCCGCTTGCTTTCCCACTTTGCGGGCAGCGTTTGATTGGTTGAGATCACCACCCGCCCCAGGATACGGGCGCAAAGCGCGCACCAGATTGCTCCCAGGCCGAGGAGCCCTTTCAGAACGACGACATCGGACTCGCGCGCGCATGCCAAGCCCACGGCCCATTCCGGATTGGAGACGAGCCCTTCCGGCGTGCTGCCCTTCATGCTGACCCCAAGGTGCTTGCCTTTCGCAGTGGCCGGACGATATGCGATTCTTGCAAGCTCCTGATCATCGTGCCTGTACAGCGGGAATGCTTTTACTGAGAACGCCGTCGCGCGCGCCACTTCGAAGAGCGCGTCTTCTGTGTTCCGCTGCAGATCGTAGGTCAGGAATCCAACTCTCAGCGGCGGCTTTGGCCCCGCGGGAGGTTTCACCCCGGCGAAAGCGGAGACTGCGTTGCGGTTGGTCATGGGATAGAAGTGAGTTGGCGACGATTCCCGCGAAAAAGATATGCCAGGATTGCGGCGCATGATTTGCGAACTTGCCCGCGGCTCAGCTTTCCAGTTGTTTTTCCTCTCGCCATTCCGCAATATCGGCGAGCCACTGTTGCATCCTGCTGTAGATATCGTTCCCCGAGGACTTCACGCGCACATATCCGGCCGCGGCAATCCGTTCTCTTGCGGCTTCATTGCGCAGATAGAACCTCACTTTGTCGATGAATTCTTCTGGGCTTTCAAAAAACTCGGCTTCTTTCCCCTCACAGTAAAACTCCTGCATGGCAGGAGTTCGCTCGGAGAGAAGAAAAACCCCGCAGGCCGGAATCTCCCACGATCGAGTTGTGTACCGATCGCGATTCCATTTGCTGAAAAAACAGGCGCCGATTTTGCCTGCACAAAGCGCCCGCCGGTAGTCTGCTCCTCTGGCGTAGAAAATCGGCCGCACGGTCCGATACACATCGCGCGGCAGCACTGACTGCCATTCCGCTTCCCCGCCGAAGATTCTGCACTTCAGCCCGGCTCGCACAACTCTCGTCAGGCATTCTAGCCGAAGGTCGGGCTCCATGTGCCCGGCGTAGACCACGTCGGATCCCCAGGTCCGTTGCTCCTGAGTGCTGAGGGAGCCGGGGTAATGAAGCCACGGGATGTAATACATCATGAGAACGCGCACACGCTTGACGCCGTATGCGGCAGCCTCGGCCACGTTGCACTGGCGGAATACGTGGTACCCATCGTACTCCGGCAGCGCCTTCTTCAGAAGCCGATACTCACTTCGCCGCGGCCTTCCGAACGGATCGTCGCAGTGCGAGCCGGAGGCAAAGCCCACTCGTGCAACCTGCGCAATGGTTTCGGCGGTGTAGTGGTGCCCCTGATAAAAGTGCGCGACATCCGGGCGCATCTCTTTCGCTCGCTCGACCACCATGCGATTGACTTTGCCGATATGAGGGCCGAAGATGAAATGCTCTTCGATCCGGCCGGCCAGATTCGCCGGAATATAGGAATGAGTATCGAAGAGTTCGGCTTTGATCCCAAGGTCGCGCAGCGCCCTGAGCCAGGCCAGTTCGTGGATTTCTCCGAATGCCGAACGGACGATGAGGGCAGACTCAATTTTTCGTTGACCTTGCGCCATCGATCTTCCAGGGAAAGGCACGCTTAGGAGAGGCGGATTCCACGAGACCCGCCCATCACCGGGGTTGATCCAAACAGGCGTTTGAGCACGTTAATGCAAGTGTCACAGAGCCGGAACCCAGCGAGAGTGAGAGCCGCGCGGTACACGCGGAAAAATATGTATCCGCCGAGCCCCAGATCCGACAATGCCGATGCGTAGCGGTGGAAAGATGATCGGGAGCCCGATCGCGCCTGGATGGCAAGAAGCGGGTAGGAATACCGGGCGATGTCGCATCGTATGCGCCGGCCAACCTCCGCTCCATGCGCGGATTCGAGGCTGCCGACGATCTCGAAAAGGCCGCGCACAAAGTTCAGCGAATGTTCCGGCAAAAGCTGTCGCGGGGCAAACCGCTCGTGCTCATTCTCGCTCGATCCAAAGTAGTGCTCGCCCCCGGTCCGGCGCAGCGCGGTGATTTGCGATACGTAGTATCCGGGCATGGTCATAAGCAAGTTGCCGACTAAGTGCAATTGATAAAGCAGCGTGCCGTCGAATCGTTCGGTTCCAACGGCGCGCGCTGCGTCTGTATGTATCGCAAGGCCGGAGACAAAGACCGACCTGCGGAAGAACGCCGCTACGGTTTCGGGGCCGGGCCCGAAGACGCGATCACCGCGAAAATAGCGGTGCACATCGAGCACCTCGCCGGTGTTTTTTGAAATCGTTTGCCACGCGCGCAGAATGACGCCCACTTCTGGTACAACGCCGATCGCCCTGTTGATCTCGCTCAGGGCGTCTGCGCACCACAGATCGTCGTCGCCCATAAACACGCAGTAGCGCCCTTCCGCATGATCGATCAGAAAGCGCAGATTGGCGTCATAGCCGAGGTTAGTGGGCGTTGTGAATAGCCGGATCGCAAGAGATTCGTGCTGCCGGGCAAAACGATTGACCACCTCTACGATCTCCCGCTGTTTGGGCGAACAGTCCTCGCCGACGAGGATCTCCCAATCGCCGGGCGCCTCACACGCGATGCTGTCGAGCAGCTCCGACAGCTCTTTAGGGCGGTTGAACGCGGGGATACAGATCGAGAGTTTCTTTCGCATTTCTTTGTCTATAGCGGGGAGCGATGGAGGCAACGGGCATCCCCGGCGGCCGGACGGGCCGGTTATCCGGTTCCATACTCTCATCATGTCGCTGACGCTAAGAGAACGCGATACCCGCGGCACTCTGCGGCAGCCGACTCACGGAACGAGCTACAATCTGTTCGACCACGCAGAAAACGAGGACCGGAAAGCCGGTAGTGGCCAGAAGGTAAACGCCGAGGGTTGCGGTCGCGGGGATCGTCGAGACACAGAGCAGAGTGAGAACGTAAAAGGCAAGCAGCAAGGTTCCCATGTCGGCGGCGGAATACGTGACAGAAATACAGTACCTCGCAATCCTGCCGATGACGAAGAAACCGCCGATCACACCAACGAGGCCAAAGTTAAAGTACAGTTCGGCGAGAGTGCCGGGCACGACTCCGTTGATGGTTGGATCGTTATAGATATACTGTCCCACCAGCGCCGTCATCGCCTCCGGCTCCGGCACTTTTGCGGAAATGTGCAGCAATGTCGCCGGAGCGTTCACGGTCATTGCCAGGCCTTGAAGCAGCGTTGAGCCAAAGGCATGGCCATAGCGATGCACCATATCGAAGGCCAGGCTGATAGCCGGGTATCTTCCCATCTGCCAGTCGAAAACGGCAGCTACTTGATTGGCGACGAATTGGCTTGTGCTCAATCCGCCTTGAACGAGATAGTCGAGGCCGCTGTTCAGCATGGTGGTGGTTCGTGCGATCGTCTCAAACACGACGATTCCCGCCACGCCCGCAACGATGACCGCGGTGAAGGGCCGGAAATGCCGAGGGGCAATCTTCTTCACGACAAAGATCAGGGGCAATACCGCCAGCAGGTTTTCAGCCCGGCTGCCTGTCCAAAACAGATTCAAGAGCGTGCAAGCCGATCCGCCAACAAGCACGGCAAGAGCGGCCTTGGGATGATTCTTGCCGGTACGCGAAACCAGGAACGCAGTCAGCAGGAAGACGATGCCCCAGGAAAGCCACTCGGACATGAAGACAAAACGGGCGGTTCCTGCCGCAAGTTCTCTTGTGCGGTCCAGGGCCGCTATGTCCTGAAGCGATTCGCCGGAACTGGAGAACAGCAGATAAGTGCCGGCAGCGCCCAGGAGAGTGAACACAAACCCGGCAAGAACAAGCAACGTGGAGCGCACGCGGACAAGGTGAGGGTCATTCGATGACGCTTGAGGACGCGCGGGGGCAAGTCCCCACCAGAGAGCCAACTGGGCAAGGAGAACGAGCGCAAGCGAAAAGTACACGTGATGGGCCTGCGTGTGCGGGTCGAGCGCGGCAATCTCATAAAAGCCGAGCGACACATAGTCCTTCCCGGTGAGGTGTACGAACGCGGAAAGCGGATAGACCACAAGGAACGCGCCGAGCGCCAGCGTGTATCCATTCATGAAACTGCCGGTCTTCACAGCGGCGCGAAGCAGCATCGCCGAAGAAATCACGAGCAGGACCGCGGCAAGCGCCCCTGCGCCCGGCGTGCCGATCCGTTCGCCGCGCACAAACAGAGTGGCCGCGACCAGCGCGGCGATGGCCGCAAAAAGGCCGCGCCACGGAATGGCCCGCGTCTCTCGATGTTCCGTCAGCACCGGCTTTCAGCAACCTCCTCGCTGTTTTCCGCCACGAGCTTCTCTCTGAAAAGTTCCACCAACGCCCATGTCATCGCGCGGACGATACCGGGCCGGAGGCCCCAGAGCGACCGCAGGGGAAGATTCTGTTGCGCTGTGAGGTACCACACAAGCGAAGCCAGATAGACCGTCTCCGACACCAGGCTTGCGCAGCAGAATCCCAATGCTCCCCAGCGCGGCACCAAAAACACGCTGAGAAGCACGAGGACAGCGAGATTGATGGCAGCCCCGAGCGTTCCCGGAACGACGAGCCGGAGGCCGCGAAGGTTGTTCTCGAAGGTTCTCGTCATGGCTCGCAGCGACATGGCAAGCGCAAGAGGATATGCGGCGGGAATTGCGTGCAGATATGCCCTGCCAAAACCGAAGCGAATCACCGGGTCGATGAGAGCACAGGCGAAAAGAAAGCTCACTACCGCAATCACCTGCGCCATTTGAAAGCGGCGCAGCATGAGGGAGAGCGAAGCATCCTCGCTTTCGGCGCTGGAAACCTCCACGAAACCAATTTGCGTGAAGGCTTCTGTTGTCATGGTGATTGGCATGGTTACCGCGAAAGCGATGGCGTAGAATCCGATCTGCTCCAGCGTGGTCGCGCGTATGAGGATTGCGCGATCGGCATTCAGCAGAACGACGGCCGCCAGGCTGGGCGCCGCGAAACGCAATCCGAGCCTGAGACACCGTGCGTAAGCGCCCCGCGGCAGCTTGCTGTTCAACCACCTCGGCTTGATGTGCGTGAGGTGGAGCAGGCACTGCAGCAGTAGCGAGCCGAGGGCGGAGAGTGCGGCGCTGAGAGGCGTCAGAGCTCTCCAGAACCACAAGCCGAGCAGCGCAGCCACATAGCCGGCCTGCCCGGCAAGCATCACGGCATTCACCCAGTTGAAGCGCTTCAACCCATAGGCCATGGCGTTGAAGTAGGGCGCAAGAACCATGAAGGCGCCACATGCGCAGCATATCTCGACCTGGAGCGCGAGCTGACGATTGTCGCCGGTGAGCGTGAACGGCGCGCACAGCATGAAGAGCGGAACCGCCACGAGAACCTGGGCAAGGGCGAGCCGGAATCCGGCAGTCAAAACCTCTTGCGTGTCCGCGGCCCCTTTGGAGATCAGTGCAGTGATCGCCTGGGGTGTCCCCATGCTGAAGAAAGCTCCCATCAGCGTCGGGAAGTATAGAAGAACTGCCAGTTCGCCCCGTCCTCGCGGCAGCAGCAACCGCGAAACTATCAAGCCCGAGACGGCGCCAAGTCCTACGCGGAGAGCATTGGTCCCCGACGTGGAAACATAGGACCAAATCAAATGTTTGCGATGCTGGCTCGTCTTGTTTCTCCATGATTCGATCCGCCGGAATGGGCGAAGACAGGAACAAAATGTGAGCTCAAAGATCAGCCCAGGCAAGCTGCTTTCCTGGGCCGAACTCGATGACTAAACCCGGAGCATGGGGTCAGTTTTGCGCTTGCGAAAGGCTTATTCGTTGACCGGCACCGACTTGAATTCAGCCAGCAATTGCGAGATACGAGGATTGCCTGCGAAGAGGTTGAGCAGCAGTATGTACGACCACGCCCCGAGCATCCCGAGCGCCGTAAACACCAGGACGATGACTGTCCGGTGCGGCGCGGATTTCCGATCCGGCGGAATGGCCTCCTCTACCACCTGAATAACCGCCGCGTTCCTGGCCTCATCCCACCGGGCAGCGTCGTATTGCTTCATCAATAGATCGTAGAGGGCCTGGCGGTATTCGAGCTCGTGCTCCGCGCGCAGGTAGTCCGCACCGGCGCCGGCCAGTTCCCCCAGATCGAGTACGGCAGACGCCGAAGGACCGCCGTGCTCTTCCAGCCTGGCCGCCTGATCCTGCAGTGAGGCGAGCTGGCTCTCGATTAGCTGCACCTCGGGATTTTGTTCCGTCGAGTAGGAGCGCAGCGCCTGCAGTTGCACTTCCTTGGCCGCGACCTGGGCGTGAAGATCGGCCAGGGAAGTGATCAGCGCTTTGGCTTGCGCGTCCAGTTGGACCAAGCCCTTTTCCTTCTGAATCCGTTGGAAGGCGAGCTCTGCCGAAACCAGGTCCTCCTCAGCGTCCTTTAATCGCTGCTCGTAGAAAAGCCGTCTCTGCGAAGCTTCAGTCACCGCCAGGTTTTTGGTCAGCGCACGAAGCTGTTCGGGGTAGGCATTCGCGATATCGGCGGCCCGTTTCCTGTCTGTATCCGTCACGGAGATTGCGATCAGAGTGCTTTTCTCAGATACGATCGTTGTGTTGTCCGCCAACTCCTTGCGTGCCGCAGTCATGTCTTTTGCGTGATAAACGCCGGCGAGACCGAATTCCCCGATCACCGCATCCGCGATGGGACGCGAGGCAAGAAGCCCCAAATAGAGTTCGTTGGGATTTCTCAGGCTCAGCGCCGTTCCGCCGGTTGCGGCCGCCAGCGGGTTTGTGGCGGAAGGGTTCATTGACAATTCTCCCATCAGAAATGCCGCTGACGGCTGCGTTTGGTGCGGCGTCATGATCTTTGCGGTTGCGGTGAACTGGGGAGATAGCAGCAGGCTGATCGCGACTCCGGCGAGCATCGAAATTCCGGTCACTGTGGCCACCAGCCGCTTGCCGCGGGCCAACTGCGTAAGAGCGCCAAGAAAGGTCAGCCTGCGCGCCGGCCCGCTTTGCCCGGAAGAAGATTCCACGTGTACGGGGGATTCCTCCCGCGGGATTCCCGGATTCTGTTCCTTCATGATTTGCCTTCTTGTCAGTAGGCCGTACCGAGCACGGCGCCGGTGAGGGCAGTTTGCGACAGGATTTGCGTGAAGTACGGAAGCTGCTGAATGAATGTGCTCGGGCCCTTCAGCTTAGGCGGGACAATGATCGCGTCTCCGGGCAGCAAGGTCGTCTTGTCGAAGTCCGACCGCCAGAACTCGCCGTGGGTTTGCCGGCTGATCACGGTGCCGTCCGCCCGAATCAGGAAGATGCGCCTGGTGTCGGCTTGCCGTGTGGGGCCGCCGGCATCGTTCAGGTAAGCGTAGAGCCGCTTTCCACGCTCGTAGCGGAACGCATTTTCGTTGTACACGGCGCCGGAAACCTGCACCGTGTTCAGCTCCGACGGTATGTAGAAAGCATCGCCGTCCTCCAGCGGGAAGCCGGGGATGTCTTCCACGCTGTCGGCGTCGGGCTTCATGGCCAGAACCACTCGCCCCGTCGGTTGAACCGCGGCAAGCTGTGCAATCAATGCCTGCTGCGCGTTCAGCTGCGCCTGTTGTTCCCCGCTGTTGGCGGCACTCAGCGAAGAAGCGGCCGCATTGCGCGCAAGGAGATCTCTCTGCATCTGCGCGGTCGATTGCCTGATTTCGAGCTCCTCGGCGCGGCGAGTGGAAATGCGGGTGAGCTGCGAAGCATAAAGATAGGAATGCGGAGTAAGTCCGCCGGCGCGCTTCACCAGATCCCGCAACGTTTCCCCGGGGCTGATACGGTACACACCCGGCGCATTCACTTCACCATCCACACGCACGAATGCCGCGTGCTTATCGACGGGAAGAGGAATGTCCTTTTCAGAAAAGATCGTGACCACGTCTCCAGGCTGCAGGACGGCGTTATCCGCCGATGCCGGGTTGTCAATGGCATTGGCCAGGTTGAATGCGATCAGCCGGGTGCTCAGGTCGTGCTCGTCCAGGCGTTCGATAGCCGCGTAGTCCCAGTTGATCTCCTCGCTGTTCCGGGCGGCCTCGAAGCTGGTTTCGCCGCGCGGGTTGAATTCGGCCTGCGCATTGATGCCGGTTTGCGGATTGGCACCGCTCGCCGCGTTGAACCCGGTCTGTGGATTGACACCGGCCTGAGGGTTCATCCCGGTTTGCGTGTTGGCTCCCACCTCGCCATTGAACCCGGGCTGTGTATTGATTACTGCCGGTGGATTGAACCGGTTTTGCGCATTGGGTTCCGTTTGCGCGTTGTAACCGGATGGCGGATTGGTTTCCCTTTCCACATTCGTTCCCGCCTGCAGATTGAATTGACCGGGCGAAAAGCCAAACGGATGACCCATTCTCTGGGGCACGAGAAAGTTCTGCCGGTTCCAGTAATCCCGCGTGAGCAGAAACTGGCGGGATGGAATGAGGTCGGAGATGCGCATCCCTTCGCGCCAGGCATAGCGTCCCGGCTGCGCCACGTTGCCGCGAAGGGTCACCGCGTTGTCGAAGCGCGGCGAGAGCGGATACACACGCAGCAGATCTCCGTCCCGCAGCACTCGCTTCATCCCGGAGGCATCCAGCGCGAACGACTCCACGTGCCGGCTCTCGTGGTTTTCAATGCGCTCGAGCAGAACGCGATCCTCATCCGCCAGGTTGGTCAGGCCGCCGGCATCGTCCAGGGCCGAAGCCACTGACTCGTCGCCCTTGATCTCGTAGATTCCAGGCTCGTTGACACTCCCGATCATGGCCACTTGCGCCCCGGCCGGCGGAATATAAATCACATCCCCGGGAAGCAATGGAACGTCGTGGGATTTGTCGCCTCTTCGTAACAGATCGTAGAGGTCGAATTCCGTGATCGCCCGATCGCCGCGCCGCAACTGGATGTGGCGCATGGTGCCGGTGGCCGAGGGCCCGCCGGAGGCGAAGAGCGCGTTCACCAGCGTGCTGAGCGAGCTGATGGTATAGACGCCGGGCTGGCGGGCGCTGCCCAAAACGAAGACCTGGATGGAGCGAAGCTGGCCCAGGGTGACGTTCAGGTCAAAATCCTTGTAGAGTTTCGCGAAGGCCGACCGAAGAAAGCTCTGAAGCTGCTCATAAGGCAGGCCGGCCACGGTCAAGGCCCCTATGGTGGGAACAAAGATCTGCCCGTTCCGATCCACGGTCGCGCGCGTATCCAGATCGATCTTTCCCCACACGTGGATGAGCAATTCGTCGCCGGGCCCGAGAACGTAGTTCGCGGGAACCGGAATGCGGTCCAGCGGGGCAAAGGTTGTGGGCGCCTCGTCGAACAGCTTTCTGCCGAACACAGGGAGAGAATGGCCGGCCTCGTCCTCGGCAAAGATCTCAAACTCCGTTCGCGTGGTAATCGGCGCAGCCGCTTTGTAGGAAGGCGGGACGATCATTGTGGCGGCAGGAGCGATTCCAGGGGAAAATGTTCCCGCGCCCGGCATGGTTCCAGCAGGCGCCGGCATGGTTTGCGCCGTGGGCGCAGTGCCGGATGCCGGCGGACACAATGCCGCGGCGCCTTCGGGGACAGGGCCGGGCCCGGTTGGACAAACCACTGTTTGCGCTCCGGGAGCCATAGGGACCGACTGGCCGCCGCATAGCGCGCCCGTCAACAAAAAGAGAATCAGGACCTTCGTTTTCATCGCGATGGGATCTCTCAACTCAAACCTGCCTGCAATCGCACTCTTTTCCGCGCCGGGAAACGGCCCGGTCAGAGGTTACGATCCGCCTTGAACAGCTCAATTTCCGCACTCAGTTTCTCAACCTTTTGTGTAAGGTCCTTCATTTGAGCGAAATACTCGCTTCCCGGCGAATCTCCAGCGTTCTCTGGATTGCCTCCGCTCAAAAGGCCGCGCATCGCCTGGCGCGCCAGGTCCGACACGCTGCGCGCACCGGTCGCGGCGCAAATTCGCCGCAGAGTGGAGATCTCTTCTTCAGACATCCGGATGCTGATCATACGGGATCGTGGTCTCAGGACTCTCATATGGAACTCGAATTCGGGATGCAGACCCCAGGCGGTGGACCGCGCGAGGGTGGGACAGGTTACAGAACGTTTGCCGGGTTCGAAGCGAGTGTCGATTGGATGGCAGCCACGATGGACGCCGGGACAGGCTTCGCCCCCGCCGGTCCCAGACCTCTTGACGGGCCGCATGCAATTGCTACAAGAAACACACGCGTGTGCCAGCCGAATGCCTCTGGGGTGAGCGCGTTTCTAAGCTCGATGCGCGACCTGCGCGCAATCCGTGGTTTCGTGAGCGAACTTACCTTAGCACGTGGAAACAGGGGACGCAAGGAAAACGTATGACAAATGCATTACGCTAGTAAGTGATTGATTATATGTAAGCAATGCCAGATTTTGCCGGTGAAAGCGGTGCCGGAAGCATCTCAATTGTCGCCTGGAATGTATTCAATCGCGATCATGAAGCAAGGTAGGTCTGAAGAGCCTGACATACATGTAAATGGTCCACTGCATGAATAGCGCGCCGCAACAATCCAGCAGCACGTCCCAGCCGGATCCGCTGCGGTTGGGCTGGAAGGTCTGGTGCCACTCATCCCAACTGGCCACCAGCGCGGTGCCCACAAGCGCCAGTTCGACATCGAATAGAAATCGATAGCGAGGCAAACTCATCCACCAGGCGCGCAGCCACGCCAGTCCCAGCGCGCCATAGCCCAGGAAATGCCCTGACTTGCGAATGTAGTGGTGGATGATCTCCCAGCGCGCGTCGCCCACGGGCCCGAAGAGCGCTTCAAAAAGCCGCCGCAGTGGACCGGAGGTGCGGTTGGCGCCGAAAAGCTGCGTCGATTCCATCGCGACGATGGCGATCCCCAGGGCCACCGGCCACCATGCGCCGATCCAGAACCGGGGTCCCCGCGGACAGGTCTTCGTCCGTGAGGTGGAGAACCTGGCGCCGCGCCGATTATTCAACATGGTAGTTTGGCGCTTCGCGGGTAATGATCACGTCGTGCACGTGACTCTCGCGCAGGCCTGCGCCGGAGATGCGCACAAATTTCGCCTTCTCCTGTAACTCGGCAATCGTGGCGCAGCCCAGGTAACCCATGCCCGAGCGCAATCCGCCCACCAATTGGAAGACCATCGCCTCCAGCGGTCCGCGGTAGGGCACGCGCCCCTCAATGCCCTCCGGGACAAACTTGGCCAGCCGGTTCTCATTGGCGCGCTCGCGCTGCACCACGTCGGTGGGCCCGCCTTCCGCGACGGCCAAATCGGCCGAGCCCTGAAAGTAGCGCTCGCCCGAGCCCTGGCTCATCGCCGTCAGCGAGCCCATGCCGCGATAGCTCTTGAAGCTGCGCCCCTGGTAAAGGATGGTCTCGCCGGGGCTCTCGTCCACGCCGGCAAAGAGCGAGCCGATCATCACCGAACTCGCTCCCGCGGCAATCGCCTTGGTGATCTCGCCGGAGTACTTGATGCCGCCGTCGGCTATCACCGGAATTCCGTGCTTCTGCGCGGCGCGGTAGGCTTCGGCAATGGCCGTGATCTGCGGCATGCCCGCGCCCGTCACCATGCGCGTGGTGCAAATCGAACCGGGCCCGATGCCCACCTTGATGGCGTCGGCGCCCGCGTCGATCAGCGCCATCGCGCCCTCGTACGTGGCCACGTTGCCGGCCAACAGCGCCACGCCGGGGAAGCGCTTCTTCACTTCGCGCACCGCTTCCAGCACCCGCGAGGAGTGCCCGTGCGCCGAGTCGATGGCCAGCGCGTCCACGCGGTTGCGCACCAGCTCCTCAGCCCGCTCCAGAAAATCGCCCGTCGCCCCGATCGCTCCGCCCACGCGCAGCCGGCCCTGATCGTCCTTGCTGGCGTTGGGATACTTCAGCTTTTTCTGGATGTCCTTGACCGTGATCAGGCCCATCAACTCGTACCGCTCGTTCACCACCAGCAGCTTTTCTATGCGGTGCCGGTGCAGAATCAGCTCGGCCTCTTCCAGCGTAGTGCCCACGGGAACGGTGATCAGGTCTTCCTTGGTCATCACGCTGCCCACGGGAACGTCGGTGCGCGTCTCGAAGCGCAGATCGCGGTTGGTCAGGATGCCCACCAGGCGCCTGCCCTGCGTCACCGGCACGCCGCTGATGCGGTAGCGGCGCATGATTTCGAGCGCGTCGCCGATGGTCTTGTCGGGAGCGATGGTCACGGGATCGACGATCATGCCGCTCTCCGAGCGCTTCACCTTGTCGATCTCGCCGGCCTGATCGGCGATGGAGAGATTGCGGTGCACAATGCCGATGCCTCCCTGCTGCGCCATGGCGATGGCCATGCGCGACTCCGTCACCGTGTCCATGGCCGAGGAGAGCAGCGGCGTGTTCAGCACGATCGCGCGGGTGAGTTGCGTCTGCGTGCTCACCTGGATGGGCACAACGTCGCTATAGGCGGGGACAAGCAGGACATCGTCAAACGTAAGAGCTTCAGACAGATTTTCGGGTAGCATAATGTGCCAATGCTCCTGGCGCACCAAGGACTCGGGTTCCCGGCTGGCAGGAGCTTCCCACTATTGTAGCGGAGGGGGATTGGCGCACCCGAGGCGCGGGCTGGCTTGACGGTCGTATACAAAAAGACGTATTTGTATATATGTGAACGAATCGTCGCGCCCGCTCGATTGCACAAAGGGAGGCCGAACTAGCATGAACACGAGAACCAAGAAGCCGATCGGGGCGGAAAAGAGCAGCGGAAACGTCTTTGCCGACCTTGGAATTCCTCACCCGGAGCAGGAATTGTTGAAGGCTAAGCTCACGCTTGAGATTTACCGCCTGATCCGGAAGCGCGGCCTCACGCAAGTTGAAGCGGGGAAGATACTGGGCATCCGGCAGCCGCACGTATCGGCGCTGATGCGCAACCGGGCGGGATCGTTCTCGGTGGAGCGCCTCATGGACTTCCTCACCGCTCTCGGCCAGGACGTGGAGATCAGCGTGAAACCGGCCCGCGGTCGGCTAGGCGAAGTCTCCCTTGTGGCGTGACGGCAGGGCGAATTTGTTCCGCGCCATTGCTTGCTTGCAGGAGCAGGAAGGCGCGCGATTGCGGGCGGCGGCGTAGAATCCGAGAGACCTGCCTGATGGGGCAGAAATTGCGTTATAATTCGACCTCAGCCCGCAATACCGCCCTGATGTCACTTCCGGGAGTCGGTGACTCTCAATCTCTCTTTTATAGCCTCGGTCATCTGGGAGCTTAAACGGACTATTGCCGTCGGAGGTGGTAAATGACCGATGATGAATACCGGGAGTTTTTGACATCCCTCTTCGAACGCTATGTGCGACCCAGAATTTCTCGGGTCCGACGTCGGTTCCATCACCATATGGAGGATGAGTGGCACTACCATATTGACCAGGCTACGCGCGCATCCCGCGTTCTGCGGTTCATTGAGAGCGATTGTGACGACGACGGCGATGTGTATCGCACGTTTGCCTCGGAACGCCTCGCGCGCGCGGTCTCGGATGCGCAGGGCGTCCTCGGCTTCAGCAACCGTGTTATCGAAGAAGCGGGCTATCTTGACGCTTTCGAGACCCATATGCGCGAGATCCTTGCGAATCTGCATCCGAGCCATCTGCCGGATATGGAAAAGGAAGTACTCCGAGACATGGGCATTGTGAACCCAGACGCCGAAATCCGAGAGATGGTCTACGCAGCAAGGGCTTCTTGGGAAAGGATTGACCGCTCAACTCGTGAGATTCCAATTCGGCAACAGTTAAAGAGTGCTGAGGAGCGGCTCGATGCGGCAAACCACGACTTCCAAGAGCTGAAGAAGAAGGGCAAAGCAGAACGATCTGACAATGAGGGAATGAAATCCCGCCGATGGTTTAAGGGACTTGGCCAGATAGTCCAAGGGTCCGCTTTGTCGATTGCCGATGTCGCCTTAGCCGTGGGAGTCCTCCAGTTTCCAGTTTCGCCGGAGACTAGGACCTGGGGTTCCCTCGTTTCAGTCTCAACCGGAATTGGCGTAATTCTGAACGGGGTGGGCGATCTGCGAAATGAGTGACCCGAAAGGATTGCGAGGTGGAAACAGTTCAATGCCCATGAACTTTGAGTACACGGTCTACACGCCTACATCTTGGCAGGAAGCAAAGGACTGCCTCGATTCTGTGGACCAGTTTTGCATCTTTCGGGGCCAGGGCGATGCATCATGGAAGCTAAAGACGTCATTTGAGCGTTGCTGCTTCTTTAAGAAGAACTATCGGGTCGAAAAGGATTTTCTTAGGGACTTTCAAAGGGGTGCATGCAACTATTTGGAGACCACCAGTATTCCACAGCCAGATGATACATTGAGCTGGCTGGCGTTGATGCAGCATCATTGCGCTCCAACGAGACTGTTAGACTTTTCGTTTTCTCCCTATGTCGCAAGTTTTTTTGCTTTCGAAAATGCAGGACAGGATTCAGCCGTTTGGGCGATCCATAGGCTTCATTTGCAGGAGGATCTCGCCGAGAAATGTCCTCTTGCATTTGAGTACAGAGGCGACTTTATGTACGATCTCCCGGACAAATCATTCAACCACATTTTTCAAGAGAACAAACTCTGTTGCGTATTTCCGGTGAGGCCCTCCGTAACGACCAGGAGATGTCTCCTTCAACAATCCGTCTTTCTGAGCCTCGGAAACACAGAACAGGGCTTCATGGAGCAGCTGCTGTCTTATTCTTGGCCTGAGTATCTAAAAGAGCATGTCGTCAAGGTGGTTTTGCCCCTTGCAATCAGAGAAGAGGCGCTCTTCGACCTAAATCGAATGAATGTTAACCGCAGCACGCTATTTCCAGACCTTGACGGGTTTTCCGTGCACTTGAAGAGCTTTTACGAACTCAAATACAAAGGCGCTCAGCGGAGCGTGATCGAAAATGCAGTCGAGAGGCGGGCAGCGCAAGGTGCGTTACCGACCGGGCAGACCCCTTGAGGCGTGGAAGGCGCGTCATACAGAGACTTGCTGAATGCCTACCAGTTCAAGCGCGCCGGGAGGGTTCTTCTCGTCTTCGAGGCATAGGGCAATGACTTCGTGTACGCGCTTCATCAGGGTGTCGAGGCTTTTGGCTTGCGTATGGCATCCCCGAAGGGCGGGGACGGTGGCGACGAGATAGCCCTCCTCGTCTAGTTCGATCACGACGGTGTATTTTCTATTGGACCTCATGCGCTGCCTCGCGTACTTACTTTATCACGATATGCTTTCGCAAATATCCCCCGGGCAGCAGCCAACTTTGCCGCCGAGCGGTCCACCGAGGCCACGAATTCGAGCTACTTCTTCAGCGGCTTTCTGGCAAAGTAATACAGCGAATACGCCAGCAGTGCGAAGGCCGCGACCGACACCCACGGGTTATAGAGGAAGGTGTGCGGCCAGCCGATGGGGTTGGGCTTCTCGAAGGTGGTCTCGTAGCCCTGGAGGGCGACGCCAATGAGGCCCACGATGCCGCCGGCGGCAATCAAGCCCGATGCGTAGAGCGAACCCGGCGAGACGTCGGCATCGGAATCGGCCGAGTTGCCTGCGCGCGCGACGGCCGCATCAACCAGCCAGCGCACGACGCCGCCCGCAAAGATCGCCAGAGTGGTTCCGATCGACAGATATGCGCCCACGGCCAGCGAGAGCGAGCGGATGCCGAGCAGCTCGATGGCGATGACCAGAAAGACGCCGATCATGACCAGTCCCCAGGGGAGTTTCCTGCTGAGAATCCCGTTGATGACCGTGGCCATCAGTTGCGCCTGCGGCGCGGCGGCGCGCTCGCTTCCGATGCCGGGAATCCAGCGCACTTCAATGCGGCCCGTCGCGGGCGAGTAGAGGTATTTGCCGCTGGCCAGCTCCGAGGAGCCGATGGCGTTGAGCACGATGTAATCGCTCTTGTGATGGATGGTTTTGGAGCCGTCGGGGGCGATGACGGGGAACTCGTCCACGAGCCCTTTTACATCGTGCTGAATCGCCACGCCGGGATGCGAAGCATGGATGTCCCACGGCTGCGGCGCCATGCGGAAGGTCTGCAGGCTCTGGTTCATGAGCTGCAGCGTGAAGCCGATGGCGACCGTGGAGACGGCGATGCCGATGAGGAAGGCGAAGCGCTGCGATTTAGGCGTGGCGCCGACGATGAATCCTGTTTTCAGGTCCTGCGAGGTGTCGCCCGCCTCGGCCGAAGCGATGCAGACCACGCCGCCGATGGTGATGGCCAGCGCGCCAAAGGCCGGCGCGGTCCAGCCGCTGACGAGAAAGATGGCGGATGTGGCCATCAGCGTGGCGATGGTCATGCCGGAGATGGGGTTGGCCGAACTGCCGATGAGGCCGACGATGCGCGAGCTGACGGTGACGAAGAGGAATCCGAAGGCGATCACGAGAATGGACGCGGCGACGTTGGCGAACAGCCCAACCTGCGCGCCGGGCACCGGCTTGAACCACAGGAAGAAAAACATCAGCACGATGAGCGCGAGGGAGCCGACGACGGCCGTGCTCATGGCAAAGTCGCGTTCGGTTCGGATCGGCTCTGCCACGGCAGCGGAACGATGCCGCATCTGCGCAAAGCCGGAGCGCAGCGCGCCCACGATGGTGGGCAGAGTTTTGAAGAGCGTGATGAGGCCGGCCGCGGCCACGGCGCCCGCGCCCATGGGGCGAATGTAGGTGATCCACAGGTCGCTCGGGCCCATTTGCGCGATGGGCACGGTGCCGGGATAGATGGGATGCGGCAGATCCTTGCCGAAGAAGTAGATGAGCGGCATGATCACGAGCCACGAAAAGACGCCGCCGGCAAACATGGTGCCCGCGGTGCGCGCGCCGATGATGTAGCCCACGCCGAGATACTCCGGCGTGGCGTCAGCCTTGATGGACGCGCCTTTCAGCACGTGCTGCGGGCCGAAGTCCGGCTGGTACTCGGGCGTGCCGGGCCACGCACCGAAGAGATTCTCGTTCTGGAAAAAAGTGTAGATCGCGCCCAGACCAAGCCCGAAGAAGACGCGGCCGGCAAACGAGCCGCCCTTGGCGCCGGCCATCAGCACGTCGGCGCA
This sequence comes from Occallatibacter sp., assembly GCA_049522315.1. Classification (GTDB taxonomy): domain Bacteria; phylum Acidobacteriota; class Terriglobia; order Terriglobales; family Acidobacteriaceae; genus Telmatobacter. Next base: position 94,158 of record JBEKNY010000006.1, on the reverse strand, counting down.
GGCCGTGCCTTCGGGGAACTTCAGGTTGCCGTGCTCCTCCACGATGAGCGGCCGCCGCAGCGGCACCATAAACAGCACGCCGAGATAGCCGCCGATGAGCGCCAGCATGAAGATGCGCGAGTATTCGAGGTCAAAGCCGAGAAAGATGAGCGCGGGGAGGGTGAAAATCACGCCCGCGGCAATGGACTGGCCGGCGTTGCCGGCGGTCTGGACGATGATGCACTCGAGGACGGAGACCTTGCCCTCGCTGCGCAGAAAACTGATGGAGATGACAGCGATCGGAATGGAGGCGGCGACGGTGAGCCCGGCGCGCAGGCCCACGTAGACGGTGACGGCGCCGAAGATAATGCCGAAGACAGCGCCCAGCAGCACGGCGCGGAGGGTGAACTCGGGTGGTTTCCGGGAAGCGGGAACGAAGGGCTGAAAATCGGGCACAGAAAGCCTCCGACGGTTGGCAGGCGAAGTCTTTGAGAAATCCCTGAAGGGGGAGTTTACCAGTGCGAGGGGGATGGCGTCACAGGGAACAGGAGGCCGCGCGGGCCGCGCCAGAATCCGGCCAGCCGCCAAGATCCCACAAAAGTAATAGGAAGCCGCCTTTCCACCGCCGGATTTCAGTGGACAGAGACGGCTTAACTGACTGAAAATCCAAATCCATGGGGTCCGCGTCCGCCAGGACGCAGTCATATTCCAGTCATTTTTTCTTGGTTTTGAAGATTGCGTAAGCCACGCCCGCCGAACAAGACACCGGGTTGCGCGGGAGCGCATTTCTGCTATCGGGAAGAATGCCATCGAAGCAAAAAGGAGAAAAACATGTTGCGCATCATGGGGAGATTGGGGCTGCCAATCGCTGCTTGCCTGTCGATTGCCTTAAGCGTTTGCCACGCTCAAACCGTATTGACGCATCACGCACGCCCGGCGAGGCAGGATGGGACTGCTCGTTCCGTTGCACGCCTTCCGGCAACTCAGGCCATGAACCTGGTGATTACGCTGCCGCTTCGCAACCAGGACCAGTTGGATCAGCTCCTGAAGGATCTCTACGATCCCACCAGTCCGAGCTACCGGCAGTTCCTCTCCGTGGAACAGTTCACTGAACAGTTCGGCCCCACGCAGCAGGGATACGACGCTGTCCTCAACTTCGCCAAAGAGAACGGGCTCACCGTAACGGGCACATCGCCGAATCGCCTGAATGTACAGGTATCGGGAACCGTGGCGAACGTGGAGAGCGCCTTTCATGTCAACATGGGCGTTTATCAGCATCCCACTGAGAACCGCACGTTCTACGCGCCCGACCGCGAGCCCACCACGAACCTGACGTTTTCGCTGTGGCACATCTCGGGGCTCGACAATTACTCGCTCCCGCATCCCGCCGGTTTGAGCAAGCGTCCGGAAAGCTCCAGCACAAAGTCCGGCGCGACCACGGGCTCCGGCCCATCGGCCTCGTTCCTGGGCAGCGACATGCGCGCAGCCTACTACGGCGGATCGTTGACGGGCAGCGGCCAATCGCTCGGCCTGCTCGAGTATTACGGCACCGACCTGGCCGACCTGACCACCTACTACAAAAATGTTGGCCAGACGGAGAGCGTTCCCATTACGTTGCTCTCCACCGACGGAACCAGCACAAGCTGCGTCGATACGAGGGCTGGCGGCAACTGCGACGACACTGAGCAGACGCTGGATATGACGCAGGCGCTGGGCATGGCGCCAGGCTTGTCGAGCCTGGTCATGTACGTCGGCTCGACCGACGCGGCCATCTTCAACGCCATGGCCACCGCCAGCCCGCTCAACGCCCAGCTGAGCTCCTCCTGGACCTGGAACCCGGCCGATCCCTCGACCGACGATCCCTACTTCAAGGAGTTCGCGGCCCAGGGGCAGAACCTCTTCCAGGCCGCCGGCGACGACAAGAAGTGGACGACCTCGGGAACGGCTTCGGAGATTTACCCGGCCGACGATGATTATGTAACCTCGGTCGGAGGAACGGACCTGTCAACCACATCGGCCGGCGGAGCATGGGCTTCAGAGACCGCATGGGCAGACAGCGGCGGCGGCATCTCGCCGCACAAGATCGCCATCCCATCCTGGCAAACGGCGGCGGCAGCCGGGTGCGCGAGCTGCTCGCAAAGTTATCGCAACGGCCCCGACGTTTCCGCCAACGCGAACTTCACCTTCTACGTGTGCGCCGACCAGACCTCCTGCACGGCCAACGAATATGGCGGTACCAGCTTTGCGGCGCCCCTCTGGGCCGGCTATCTGGCGCTTGTCAATCAGCAGTCCATAGCCAACGGCAACGGGAAACTGGGCTTCATCAACCCCGGCCTCTATACGATTGGCGAAAGTTCGAGCTATTCCACCGACTTCCACGACATCACCAGCGGCAGCAACGGCTACTCGGCCACCACCGGCTACGATCTGGCCACCGGCTGGGGCAGCCCGAACGGCAGCGGCCTACTCAACGCCCTGGCCGGAACCGTGGCTACACCCGGCTTCACCCTCTCGGCATCCCCAGGTTCGCTATCGGTGGTCCAGGGGAATTCGGGGACCTCTACGATTACCAGCACGGTATCAGGTGGATTCAACTCGAGTGTTGTGTTGTCGGCGTCGGGAAATCCCTCGGGCGTAACTGTCGGCTTCAACCCGTCGTCCTTTGCAACGGGAGCGGGCAGCTCGACGGCAACCTTTACCGTGAGCTCGGGCGTGACTCCCGGAACCTATCCGATCACGATTAGTGGAACGTCGGGCAGCTCCGTTAAGACCACAACGGTGAATCTGACGGTAACGGCACCAGTGCAGGCGAACTTCACGATCTCCGTTTCGCCAAGTTCGGGTTATTTGAGCCGGGGTACGAGCGGCTACGCCACCGTGACCACGGCCATCTCCGGCAGGTTCAACTCGGCTATCTCGCTGAGCGCAACGGGAGTTCCTGCCGGCGTGACGGCGAGCTTCAGCCCGAATCCGATTGCCGCGCCCGGATCAGGTACTTCGCATTTCAACCTGACCGTGGCCAGAACCGCCAAAACCGGCACGTATTCCATCGCCATCACCGGCACGGGAGGGGGCCAGAGTCACTCAACCACTCTTACCTTCCAGGTGCGCTAAGGACGGAAGCCAAAGTCCGATCTCGCCGCCCGGCGGGATCAAAACAAAAGGCCCGGAACGCTTAGGTCCGGGCCTTTCCCATTGGAGCCGCGTTTCAATCGCGCGCGCTGGGAGGCTCTGGCGACCGCTCGCCTTATCGGGAAGGCACTGCTTTGTTCCAGCTTGGCGTAACCCGGCCCTGTCGCGTAGCGTAGATGCATCCGCAAACAGGGAGAATTGTTGTCATGAGTGGTCCGGCGTCTGTTTCTTCACCCAGGCGGCTGCTTTCGCTTGACGTGCTGCGCGGTTTGACTATCGCTTTCATGATCTTGGTGAACAATTCCGGCGTCGGCGCATGGACGCAGTTGCACCACGCCGATTGGAACGGGATGACGGCCACCGACCTGGTGTTTCCCACGTTTCTTTTCGTGGTGGGCGTGTCCATCGTGTTCTCCACGGACGTGCGCCTGAAGCGCGGCGGCTCACGCGCCATGCTGGCCTGGCATACCGTTCGCCGAGCCGTCATTTTGTTCCTGCTGGGCATTGTGGTCAATGGCTTTCCCTATTTCCATCTCGACCACCTGCGCTTCTACGGCGTTTTGCAGCGGATCGCCATCTGCTACCTGATCGTCAGCCTGTTTTACCTGTGGGACCGCTGCGTGTGGACGAAGATCGGCCTGCTCGTTTGCGTGCTCCTTGGCTATTGGATCCTGGTGCGATGGGTTCCCGTGCCGGGAGCGGGTATGCCCGGCCGCGACGTTCCCTTCCTCGACAAGGACCAGAACATCGTGGCGTGGGTCGACCGGCAACTCATGCCCGGTCATCTCTACGAAGACTGGACCACGCACAATACGCGCGATCCCGAAGGCCTGCTCAGCGATATTCCCGCCGTTGGAACGACTTTGCTTGGATTGCTTGCCGCGCTGTGGCTGAGCGGCGAGCGCTCCGTGAAGGCGAAATCCCTGGGCCTGGCCGCGGGCGCGGCGGTTTGCCTGGCCTCAGGCTACTTCTGGTCGATCTGGTTTCCGCTCAACAAGAAGATGTGGACCAGTTCTTATGTCCTGGCGGCGGCGGGGTGGTCGCTGGTGGTGTTTGCGCTCGTCTATTGGGCCATGGAACAGCGTGGCTGGGGCAGATCGGGAGGGAGCAAGGCGCTGGCTTGGCCGTGGCTGGTCTTCGGCTCGAACGCCATTGTGGCCTACATGATCAGCGAACTGCTGGCCCCGGCCATCGGGCTGGTTCATTTCACCTCCGCGGGACGGCGGACCGACGCGCTCGCTTATTTGTACATGCATATTTTCACCCGCATCCCCGATCCCGGATGGAGAGCCTTCGCCTATGCGGTCTTCTACACGGCGCTCTGCTTTCCCCCGGTGTGGGTGCTTTACCGCCAGAAGATTTTGGTAAAGGTGTAGCGGCGCGGCGCATCCGCGGCAGATGGCCCGCGGCCAGTCACGGCGAAACGGAAGGATCGTTCTCCGCCGCCAGCTTTCAGCCTTGATGAAGTGAGCGCCGTTTCCCGGTTGCCCCGAAGCGGGTCCCAGAATTGCCGGACAGCGAGCGCGAACTCAAACCGATTCGATGGCGTGGATGCCCTCGTCCACTTCGCCCTTGAGCGTCTCCGCGTCAGGATGGAACACTCTGCGTTCCCGCGCCGGCAACTCCGCAAGCAGATCGCCATAAGCCTCCGCCTCGCACCCCGGAAACGCGGCAAAGCCCACCGCCGAAGCCATAGCGCAGCTCACTTTCACCAGTTCCGCCACATCCCACGCGCCGTCCTTGCGCCGGGCCTCGTGGTGTTCCGCGACCGCCGCCTCGAAGTTCTCGGGCAGCTTCCAATCGCCAATCAGTTGCCGGCCTATCTCGCAGTGATGCCAGCCGAACAGCTCGCGCTCTGCTTCCAGCATGATGGCAGCCGTCCCGTAGTGTTTCTCCAACAGCGCTGCGTACCCCTTGGGCTGAATCACCGCCAGCGCCATGCGCCCGATATCGTGCAGAATACCGGAAGTGTACGCCAAGTCCTTGTCGAGGAAGCCCACCTTCGCAATCCGTTCCGCAATGATGGCGCAGGCCAGGTTATGCCGCCACAGATTGCGCATTGCCGGGTAGCTCATGGTCTTGCCGAGATAAGCGCGCACACCGACCGTGACGCACATGCCCTGTAGCGTGTTGGCGCCCAGCACGGCCACGGCCTGCATAATGCTCGTGGAGGGGTAGCGCGGAGCGTAGAGAAGCGAATTGGCGACGGTCAGAACCTCGCTGGCGAACGCCGGGTCAGAGGAGATCAGATCGCACAGTTGGTGCAACTGCACGTTCTCATTGTTTGCTAGTTGCAGCACCCTCACGGCAACCAGCGGAAACGGCGGCAGGCGCAGATAGGCCCAGGGCAGAGTGGCCGCCTGTCCGCTTTGATTGCCCATCCCCACTGCTCCCATCGCAGGAGCCCCCTTTTGTCCCGAAACCCTCGCGTACGGCGCAAAGTTCGGGTTCCGCGCCGTCGTCATCCGCCGCACGGCGCACCGTCGCTGCCACGAATATCCCGATATGTGCTTTTTCGGCAGTCAGCAGGAGTTTCTATAGTGGGAATTGCACTATGCGGTACAGGAGCGTTCTGCTTCCATTCCGGCGTTGCCGCGCTGCTCATTGGGCGATCCAATTCTTTCCATCGGTACTTACCCACGCCAGACCGCGGTCATTCAGAATTTCAAAGACTGTGGCCGGCGGGGGCGCAGCACTAGTGTTACCTGGGGCACTCCCCGCCGTTTCCGCTTCAGCGGCAGGCGCCGCTTCGGTGCTGCCGCTGCCCGGCGCTTGCCTCCGTACCGCCACGGCGCGGCCCGTCCACTGCTTCGTCACAGGTTCCCAGGCGCTCCCGGAATCGTCACTCAGAAACAGCGTGCCCGCGTTGTCGATGGCCAGCATAAGGTGACCCGCCGCCGTGATCGACACGGCGGGCAGGCCGCTGGGCAGGTGGATGGGATGCACCATTTCCGTCGTGGAGAGTGCGCCGGAACTTAGCTTTTCGCGTTGCACAAAGCTCGTGTCCGCGGCACTTTGCTCTTCAAGAAGCTGCCGCGAAACAGTCACAGCCTCCGTGTTGGCGCTGCCCGGCGCGCCGTTGTCTGCGCCGGGCTCGCTGGCTGTCGTCTTTGCCTTGGCCGCGAGCAGATGCCTCTGCGGCGCTTCGGCTTCCATCTGCTCCCGCTTTTTGTCAGACGCCGTTGCTCCCGGCTCCGGCCTGGAAAAGCCCGCGCCCCCCCGCTGCGCGACCCCGGCAATGCCCCCGCCCGCGAATCCCTGTCCGCTATTTTCCGAAGGCGGCGCTGCCTGCTCTGAGGCGGATTCCAGCCCGGTCATCCTGCCCACCGCCGGCATCGCAGTTTCTGCAACAGGTTCTTGCGAAACCTCGCCAGGCGCCGCGCCGGAGCGTGCGGACTTCGATACTTTTGTCCCTATCGCAGGCGCCCCGGGCGCAGCCTCGGCCCGCTGCGGCGGCGCGGGATTCGCGGCGGCAATTTCGCTTTGCAGAACGTTGCGTGGCTCAACCTTCACCATCTCGGCGCTTTGCTCCACATGCCGCACGTGCACGTAAACCGCCACCGCCGCCGTGGCGGCCAGCGCCGCGGCCGGAGCCAGGGCAAGCCCCCAGCTTCTCCACCAGGCACGCGTCCGTTTTGCCGCGCCCCGCGCAGCGGCCGCGGCCACAACCTCCGCGCTCGCGGCTTCCTGCGCCAACGCCACCACCTGCCTGCACCGGGGGCACACCGCCAGGTGCTCGAGCACTTCGGCGCGTTCCCGCCGCCCAAGCGCCTGCTCGGCAAACGCGTTCAGGCTCTCCGCGCCGGGATGAAACTCGTGTTGGGTCGTCGTACTCATGGCGCCGCCTGTTCCTGGAACGCCTCCGTTTGCGAATTTTGCAGCAGTTTTTTCAGGTTCACGTCCACATCGCGCGGGTCGGCGCCCAGCGCTTCCTGGGCCGCGCGCCGGCTCATGCCGCCGCGCTGCAGATTCCCGAGCACCTGCTTCCTCGTGTTCTCGGCCGCGCGCCGCAGTTTGCGGCTCACCGTGGCTTCGTGCACGCCGAGCACGCGCGCAATCTGCAGCAAGGTCTGCCCGTCAAGATAATAAGCCGCCAGCAAAAAGCGCTCCTCCGCGTTGCGTTCCCGCAGCGCCTTTTCGAGGGCTTCTTCCAAGAGCGAAAGTTCGTGGGCCGGCGTTTCCGCAGGCGGATGTGGAGCGGGCGCGTCTACCTCGTCCAGCGGCTCCTCGCGCCGCCTGCGGCGATGATAGTCCACGTGCCGCTGCGCCAGCGTCGTCCGCAGCCAGCCCATCAGCGATCCCCGCCCGCGGTACGAAAGCAGCGGACAGCGCCGCTCGCCGTTCCGCATGGTCAGGCCGTAGAGCTCGCCGTACAGTTGATCGGCCAATTCGCGGCCCAGCGTCTCGCTGCCGGTGATGGAGATGGCCGCGCGAATCAGCGGCTGGCGGTGCACGGCGATGAAGCGCTCCCACGCGCGCTCGTTCCCGGCCGCGCAAGCGCGCGCCAGCACAAGATCGTTCAGACAGAGCCCGCGAAAGAAGGTCGCCTGCTGCTGCCGCGTCGCCGGGATCCCCAGCGACAGGTCTTCGTCGCTGGGGTGGGTCACCGGGGTCCCGGGCGATGGATTTTGGCCGCTGGGACGGGCCGCCGTTTCGCCCTCGGCTAGCCCGAAGTTCTGCGCCGTTCCCGCTTCCAGCAGGATCCGCTCGAACTCGTCTTCTGCCAGGCCCCAGCCGGCCGCATCGCATCCCCGCCAAAGCTCCTCAAGCAGGGCACGGCCGATCGATCCCGGCAGTGCCGGTATCGCCGCTTCAGCCGCGCTGGCTACGGATTCCGTCGGCGCCATCCCCACGCCCTCACGATACGCCTGATTTTTTGGACGTTGTGATGGACTCTTTGGACGCCGGATCGGAAGCCGCGCGAACTCCATTCCACAAAAAATTCTGCAAGAAACCCCCTGCCCGCCGTTCTCCGGTCAATAACCGGTGCGGAGGACCACAAACCGGCGGAGGAGACGGATGAAAAACCTGGGCAGATTTGCATTGGCGGCGGCGCTGGTCTTTGCGGCAGCCGCATTTCAGCATCGGAACAGCGTGAAAGCAGCCGGCGGGCCGATGCAGGCCGGGAGCGGACCCTACCGCGTGCTCACTCCCATCGAGAGCGGCAACCTGCTTTTGTTTCCTGTCGTGCGGGCCGATGGAAAATCCATCGCGGAAACCCCATTCATCACCCTCGACGAAGGTCTGAAGAGCGGCGAGGTGGAAGTGACCGAGGCCGGCCGCGCTCGCGGACTGGTGCGGCCCAGGAACGGCGGGAATCCACAGGCCCCCGACAACGCCTATCGCGGCGATGAGGTGAACACGCTGGTCCTCGTCAACCACTCCAAGCGGCCGCTGCTGCTGCTCGCCGGCGAAATTGTCACCGGCGGCAAGCAGGACCGCATCATCGCCAAGGATCGCATTGTTCCCGCCGATGCCGATCCCATCGATCTCTCTGTTTTCTGCATCGAGCCGGGCCGCTGGACCGGGAGTTCGCCCACCTTCGGCGTCGCGGGCAAGTCAGCCGCAAAAAGCTTCATGGTCCAGCCCGAGGTGCGCGAGCGCGCCATGGCCGAGCAGGACCAGCAGCAGGTGTGGAATTCTGTGAACGGCGCGATCTCGCAAATGGAGGTGGCCGCAGCGCCAGCGTCCTCAGGCTCATCGGGCGGATTCGGTCGCGGAGCGTCTGCGCCCCGCACGCTCGGCACCAGCAGCTACGCCAAGGCCATGCAGGACGCGGCTGTGAGCGAGAAAGTGGATGAAGCAGCAGCTCCGGTCATGAACGCCCGCGAGCAGGTGCTGGCGAAGTTGCGCGACGAGCACGCCATCGGCGTAGTGGTCGCCGTGCGCGGCGAAATCATCTGGGCCGACCTTTTTGCCTCGACCGATCTGCTTTCGCGCTACTGGACCAAGCTGGTCCGCTCCTACGCGGCCGAGAGCCTGACCGAGGGCGAAAACCACGCCGCGCCCAGCGTAGCCGATGCGCAGCATTTCCTCGACGAGCCCTCCTCCGGGACCGAAAACAGCGAGAGCGAGGTAGGCATCTACCGCTATCGCGAGCTGAAGAGCGGCGGCGCGGAGACCTTCGTGCTGGAATCGCTCCTGCCCGGCACGGGCTACGACGTGCACATCAGCAAGATGAAGCTGCGCGGCGAGGAAAGCCAGATCGTCAAACCGCAACCGGACTTCGAACCACCGATCCACCGCCCGGACGTCTACCGCCCTGAGATTGTCCGCTGACCTGCATGGCGCCTCTGCCTCTTCACGTCCGCCGCAGCGCATCGCGGCGGACGCAGAGCAGGCGTTCGATTCGAACTCGCTATTTGCCGGGCGCCTTCTGCCTGGTTCGCCCCACGCGCGGCGCCGCGATCAGCGTGAACGCAACCAGAAAGATGGAAGCGGCAATGTAGGCCAGGTGGCCGTGGCGCAGGTCTTCGGTGACGAGCTTGACCGCGACCAGAGCCAGCGCTGCGTATCCCAGCCGCGCCAACTCCACGCGGCGCCAATGGGCTCCGCTATAGACGAGCGCCAGCACCGTAACGCACAGCGTCAGCGTGCGGATGAATGCCAGATGATGTGGGCCGGGCTGAACGCGGAGCGCGGCCAGACCCATAAGCCCCCCAATGAGCAGCGCCGCTACGGCGCCCGCCGCCAGAGCGGCAAAGCCCAGGTGAAGTGTTTGCGACAGCCAGGATTCGCTTTCGCTCGGCTGTGCGGCCGCATAGCAGAGAATCGCGGCGCACGCGATCGGCCATACGCCCGCCGGTGGCGCGCCTTGCGGCGTCCCCACCAGTGCGCTGACAAGAAAGCTCGGCAAGCCCGATGCCAGGGCTCCAGCAAGCAGAAACACCATCCCATAGAATTCAAAAGCCACTTGGCGTGCCCGGTTGCCCACGATTGTCGCTGCAATCGCCGCCGCGCCCAGCAGCATGATCGTCGCCAGCGGAGGCAGGCAGAGGAAGCTCCCGGCAAGGAGCAGCGCCGCGCCCCACGCGGAAAAAACTACGCTGTTGCGTCCTTTCTGAACGCGCTGAAAGACCGTGAAGACCGCAGCATAGGCCGCGCCCGACAGAGCCAGGCAAACCATACCGAGAGTCGTGGTGCTTCCTCGCGGCCCGAAGTCCGCCACGCCGACAGCAGCCAAAAGAAATGCAACCGTCGTCTGCAGCGTCTCAAAGACCGCGATCGGCTTCTCCCGCAGCATCGCTTTCAGGCCCACGCTCGCCGCATAGACGACAAACACCGCGACACCAGGCACGAGCAGCGCGGTTCTACTCAGCGATGGATACTCTTCGCCCGCAGGTTGGGAAGCAAAATAAACGTAGATCAGAATCCAGATCGCCGCATCGGCAGCCAGCGCCACCAGCGCACGTACCTCCGGCACGCGATCCAGTCCCGGTACAAACTCGCAAACCGCCGCCAGCACGAGCAGCACAACGACGAACGGCATCAGCGTGTGGGAGGCAATGGCCAGCGCCAGCGCCAACCCTGCTGCGGCGATGCAGCCAACGCGCAGCACGGGCGCCATTTCGCGCTTCCGCGCGAGCCCCATCGCCGCCAGCGCATAGGCGCAAACCACGCCCGCGGCGAAGGCCGGCGAAAACACCTTGAAGCGCAAGGTAAGCTCCCAGACCATGGGAGCCAGGATGAGCGCCGACGTTCCGGCATAGATTGTATTGGTGAAGCGCTGCCCGCCGCGCGTCCGCGCCGCCCACACCAGCCACGCAAATGCGTATGCGATACCGGCGGCGGCCACGGCCAGCCGGGGAAGCGAACTCACTTCCTCCAGGGCGCGGAGCACGTACGCGCCCGCGATGCCCAGCATCGCCCTGCCTAGCACAGAGAAGATGCTTCCGGCCGGTGCAAGCGATGCGGCCACAGCGGCCTGCGGCGCGGATGCTCCTTGCAATTCCGGCTTGGGATGCGGCCAGCGCGCTTCCAGCGGGTGCTCCAGCGCGTGCACGCGCTGCTCCAGCGCTTCCATGCGTCTCTCAAGCCGCTCGATTTCGCCGGGAAGCTCGCTCATGGATCCCGCCCCATCTTTCGCGGACGATGCCGTCCTCAATCGCCCGCCGCGGCTTCGTGCAGGTTCTTATCCGGCCACGGAGGCAGCAGTTTTACCAGCGCCCACAGGAAAAGCAGCGGCAGGACGGTCAAGCCAATGGCCACCAGAAGGCCTTCGCGCGTCACCAGCGCCATCTTGTAGGTGGTGTACCCAAGAAAGCTCTTCGAGAAAAGCTGACCGCCGATCACCACGTTCCAGCGCATGGCAAGGACGCCGATCAAAGCCAGGGACCCGGAAAAGGCGTAGATGCGCTTGCGCGCCAGCTCCTTGAGATTCACCACCTGCGTAAGGAACAGCAGAACCAGCGGCACGATCGTGCCCAGGCAGATCTGGACTACGATCTGCGAAAAGTAAAGCTTTGTGTGTACTAGGAAATTCAGGCTGCGGAACGATTCATCGGCCTCGTAAACGCGGTGCACCAGGTCCAGCATCTCCAGACTGAAATCGATGATGAAGATGTAGAACATGTACATCGCCACCGTGTCCACGCAGCGCATGTCGATCTTCTGCCCGCGCAGCTTGGTCGTCGCCATGTAGAGGAGCATCACCGCGGCAATCCCCGACACCATGGCCGAGAAGATGAAGATTACCGGCATGAGCGGCGACGACCACCAGGGATTGGCCTTGAGCGAGCCGAAGATGAACCCCACATAGCCGTGCAGTAGGAATGCCGATGGAATGCCGACCAGCGTCACGATCCAGCCGACTTTATCGTCGATGTGCTGCGAGCGCTCGCTGATGTTGCTCGAGCCCAGCGTCATGATCTTGTAGATCGTGCGCATCAGGCCCTTCGACTGTTGCGACTTCAGCACGATTTCGCGCCGGTAGTCGAGCCAGATTTCGAACACCAGCACGGCCATCAAATACCACATGTACACGTATCCGAACATCGCCATGGCCGAGGTGCTGTGCGGCGTGAAGTACATCTCCGGCGAGCGAAACGGATGGCCCAGGTGCAAAATCAGCGGCAGCGGCGCAACCAGCAGAAAAGCCAGCGCCGTCAGCAGCGCCAGCCGGTACGTCGGCTTCACTGCTTCCACGCGAAACACGCGCTCCAACGACGCCAGAATGAATGCGCCCGCCACCAGTCCCGTGATGTAGGGGTACAAAACGATCAGCACGCTCCAGTAAAGCGTCACTTCGTTCGGATACATGTAGCCTTCAACACCGCTCATAATGTCTCGCCCATCCTCGGCCAGTCTCTGGTCCCTTGTTCCCTCGTCCCCTTGGTCCCTGCTCTATCGCACCGAACCATCCAGCCCGTTATAAAAAGCCTTCGCTCCCGTGGCCATCTGCGGCTTCAAAACCTGCACCGTGTGGGTCTTCAGAAACTCGTGAATCGGGTCATTGGGATTTTTCAAGTCGGCCAATTGCCGAGCTCCCGTCGGGCAGGCCTCACAGCAAGCCGTCGTCAGTCCCTTGGTAATCCGGTGGTAGCACAGCGTGCACTTGTCCGCGACCTTCTTCTCGGGATGAATGTAGCGGCAGCCGTATGGGCACGCCTGCACGCAATAGCCGCAGCCCAGACAGTACTTCGGGTCGATCAGAACCACGCCATCCGGGGTGATGAAAGTCGCCCCCACCGGGCACACCTGCGTGCAGGGCGAGTCCGTGCAGTGGTTGCACATCTTGGGAACGAAGAAGAACTTCCCCTCTTCGCCTTCCTTCACCACCGGGAATCCCTCTTTGCCGCCGTCGGGCGAGATCACCTCCGGCGTTTCGAGATGATAGTCCGACCGGTGGTACTGCTCTACCCACGTGCGGAAGAATCCATCGGGCACATCGTTTTCCGTCTGGCAGGCGCGCACGCAATTGCCGCACCCGATGCATTTGGGAATATCGATCAGCATTCCCCACCAGTGCTCGCTCATCTGGTAGTTCGGCGAGTCCTCAGGGGTTCCGGCCAGCACGTGCTTCCACGCCACGGCCGCCGCCGGCAAAAGGATCATCAGATGACGCCGGCTGATGTTCATTTCGCGCCTCCCTTCGCCGCACTCGCGCCGGAGTCGGAGCCAATGATCGGGCTGTGGGGATTGTGGCAGGTCTCGCACGGAGCACCGCCCGAGTGATCCGCCGGATCAACCTGCGGAAAGCTCGCCGGCTTGGCCGCGCTCGCCGTGTGGCAGCGTGCGCACAGCACCGCAGTATCCAGCTTCGCCGGCGTTACCGACATGGGATCGTCGGCGTGCGCCGCCAGCGCTCCGTGGCAAGCCTCGCAATTCACGTGCGCGTGCGCGCCTTTCGCCTTGATATCGGCAATATCCGTGTGGCACGTCTCGCACGTCTGGCGCCCCGCGAACTTCACCTGGCGCGCCGCAATCTCGCCGATCGCCGCTCCGCGATAATGCCCATACTCTCCAAAGCTTTTAGGAACTACGTACGCGCGCACCACAAGAAACACCAGGAATGCGAGAACAAAAAGTCCCGCAAACCGGAAAAGATGTCCTGCATCCTTCAGGCCGCTCATCAAGCGCTGTCTCCGTTAAGCCGCAAGCGTCCCTGTGATTTGACGTGTGATCTGAGGCACTTCCGACCCCGTTAACATTAGAGCGGCAGTAGGGGGTTGTATGTGAGATAGCTCACAATCAAATGTGACACCCTGCACGCTCAAGCATCTTCGAATATCGCGCCCGCACACTCGGCGCCCACCGCAGGAACTCCCGTCGATTAAGAGCCAGTGAGCGCCTGTCCAGAGGCGATACCATGAACCTGGGAGCGCAAGATGCCGAAGATTCTCGATGGCGCGGCCATCGCCGCCGCCATCAAGCAGGAGGTGGCCGAAGAAGTCCGCGCACTCGCCGCGCGCGGCGTGCGGCCGGGACTGGCAGCGGTGCTGGTGGGCAGCGTGGCCGCGTCCGAGATCTACGTCCGCAACAAGGTGCAGGCCTGCGCCGAACTTGGCCTTGCGAGCGAGCTCATCACCCCACCCTCTGACGTCACCACTGAGGAGATGCTCTCGCTCGTCGCCGCCCTCAACGCGCGCGACGACATCGACGGCATCCTCATTCAGTTGCCGCTGCCCGCGCACGTCGACTCCAAAGCGCTGCTCGACGCCATCGATCCCGCGAAGGACGTCGACGGCTTCCATCCCGTGAACGCAGGCCGTCTGCTCGCGGGCCGCCCGGCGCTCGCGCCCTGTACGCCCGCCGGCATCATCGAGATCCTCCAGCGCAGCCAGATTCCCATCGCCGGTCAGCACGCGGTCGTCGTCGGCCGCAGCGACATTGTGGGCAAGCCCGTCGCGCTGCTCCTGCTCCACCAGAACGCCACCGTCACCATCTGTCATTCCAAAACGCAAAACCTCGCAGAGGTCACGCGCCAGGCCGGCATTCTCGTCGCTGCCATTGGCCGCGCCGGTTTCATCACGCCCGACATGGTCAAGCCCGGCGCCACGCTCATCGACGTCGGCATCAACCGCCTCACCACGCGCGAGGAGTTCGACCGCTTCTTCAAGGGCGATGCCAAACGCGAAGCGGCCTTCGCGAAGCGCGGCTCCGTCATCGTAGGCGACATCGACCCCAGGGCCTTTGAACTCGCAGGCGCGTACACGCCCGTGCCCGGCGGAGTCGGCCTACTCACCATCGCCATGCTCATGGCCAACACCGTTCGCGCCGCCAAAATGCGGCGGGGATTGTAGCTCGTGCTGCGCGTCGGCCTCACCGGCGGTTTGGGCAGCGGCAAGAGCACCGTCGCCGCCATGCTGCGCGAACTTGGTGCGCAGGTCATCGAGGCCGACGCTCTAGGCCGCACCCTTATGGAGCCGGGCCACGAAGTCTACGATCAGATCGTCGAGCACTTCGGTCCCGCCGTAATCTTGCCCGACGGCCATCTCGACCGCGCCCGCCTCGCCGATCTCGCCTTCCGCCATGGCCGCCTGCAGGAGCTGAACGCCATCGTCCATCCACCCGTGATTGCAGCCCAGCAGCGCTGGATGGAAGAGGTCTTCGCGCGCTCGCCCTCGGCCGTCGCCGTCGTCGAGTCGGCGCTCATCTTTGAGGTGGTGCGCGACGCCCGTGCCCGCGGTGAAAGAGACAGTGTGCTGGCCGACTTTCGCCGCCGCATCGACCGCATCATCGTGGTCACCGCGCCCGATGAAATCAAAATCGCCCGCTACGCCGTGCGCATCCAATCCTCGGTCGCGGGCGGCGGGTCCTACCGGCCCGGCGGCCCTCCGGTGGTCCCCACCCTTGAAGCCATCGAGGCCGAGGCCCGCACGCGCCTCGCGCACCAGGTTCCGGATGCGGAAAAAGCTGCCCAAGCCGATTATGTGCTTGATAACTCGGGCGATATCGCCGCTTTGCGCGCCCAGGTCCAGGCCCTGTGGCCGCGCCTTCTGGCCGAGGGCGACAAACCCGGGCAGAACTTGTCTCTACAATAAGAAAGGTGGCCGCGCTCAACGAGGTGGAACCTTGCCCCGCTGCCGCCATATCTACTTCAGGAAGGTTCTTCAGGTTTATACGCCATGAATCTGAGCCGGATTCTCATCATCCTATTGCTTTTGCTGGGCGGATTCTGGTTCATCACCACGCATCTTCAGCCCGGCTTTACTATGGGCCGTCCAACACTGTTCGGCTCCGGCGGCGCCAGCGCCCCGCTCGAACTCACCGAAGCGCACGCCGCGCCCAGCTACGACGCCGAAGAGCAGAACAACATCGCCATTTATAAAAAGGTTCTTCCCTCGGTGGTCAACATCACCTCCACCACCCTGGTCTTCGACTTTTTTTATGGAACGGTGCCGCAGCAGGGGCAGGGCTCGGGATTCATCCTCGATAAAGCCGGCCACATCCTCACCAACTATCACGTGGTCGAGGGCGCCAACCGCGGCATTGAGGTCATGCTCTCGAACAAGCGCCGTTACCCGGCCCACGTGGAGGGCGTCGACAAGGTCCACGACCTGGCGCTGCTGCAGATCGACGCGCCCAACCTGCAGCCGGTCACGCTGGCTGATTCCTCGCAACTGAACGTGGGCCAGAAGGTCTACGCCATCGGCAATCCCTTCGGCCTCAGCGGCACCATGACGCGCGGCATCATCAGCTCCATCCGGTCGATTCGCAACGCAGACGGCCCGCCCATTGAAGACGCCATCCAGACCGACGCGGCCATCAATCCCGGCAACTCCGGAGGCCCGCTGCTCAACTCCTCGGGCGAGGTCATCGGCATCAACACCATGATCGCCTCCAACGGCGCCGACCAGAGCTCGGGCATCGGCTTCGCCATCCCCATCAACACGGCCAAGGCCGTGCTCGCCGACCTCATCCGCTACGGCCGCGTCAAACGGCCTTCGATGGGCATCGTTTCTTACGCCATCGGCCCCGATCTCGCCTCGCAGATGGGTCTCGCCGCCGACTCCGGCGTCCTTATCCAGCGCGTCATTCCCGGTGGAGCAGCCGAGCGCGCCACCCTGCGCGGCGGCAATGAGCAGGCCTACGTGGGCAACACCCCCATCATGCTCGGCGGGGATCTCATCGTCGCCATCGACGGCCAGGAAGTCACCGATCCCGAGGACATCAACGCCATCGTGGAAAAGCATCAGGCGGGTGATACCGTAAGCGTCACCATCCTGCGCGGCAAGAAGCAGATGACTCTCAAATTGATTCTGGGAGAAGCGCGGGACTGAACACCTAGCCAATTCCCCTCCGGCTCCACAACTGGTACCGCCTGGCGCGGATCGAGGAATACACCTGCAAAATCGAGGAATAAGGGTTTCCCACCCCCGTGCGGTTGCCCCACTCCTACTGCTTGTCATCCTGAGCGGAGGTCGTCCGCCCCGGCGGACGACTGAAGTCGAAGGATCTGCGGTTGCCTTTCGCTCTGTATCAGGGCATGAATTCACAGCCTGCCCTGAGCGCAGTAGAAGGGTGCCGAAGAGCGGCCCCAAAACGCCCAAGCGGCCCGAGAGTGCAGCTCACCGCGCTCATGACCAATTCGTTCCAAAGACCCCTTAGACGCGGGACTGACCATCAAGCTCGAGCCGAGCCTTGAACTCACCGACGAATAGGTGTCATCCTATTGCAATAAAGTGCTGAAACAATCTCCGGCGCCGCCTGGCAAGCAAGGAGCTGATTGATCTGACGGAAACGATAACGAGTATTGAATTCAAGGAGTATAAGGCCCTCAGGAATTTCTCTGTAAAGCTTGGTCCAAGAAATGTACTCGTGGGGCCCAATAATTGCGGAAAATCCACGATCATAGGGGCTCTCCGGGTGCTTGCGGAAGGCCTGCGAACCGCTCGATCGAAGAGCCCTGAGCGCGTTGTCGTAGATGAGTCGATCACACACGGCTACCACATTCCAAAAGAGTCAATCGCCATATCCACCGAAAATGTTCACACTAACTACAGGGACGTCGATAGCTCGGTAACATTCCGACTTTCCAACGGGAATCAGCTGCATTTACTGTTTCCAGAAAAGGGAGGGTGCCTGCTGGTTCCCGAATCAGCGAAAACGCCCATTCGCTCACCCAGCTCGTTCCGAACAGCTTTTCCCATCACAATTACAGTTGTCCCTGTCTTGGGTCCACTCGAACACGACGAACCCCCGGTCGAAGCAGCGACAGTCCAGAGGAACCTTCACACCACCCGGGCGTCGCGCCACTTCAGGAATTACTGGAGGTACCGGCCGGATGATTTTCCAAGGTTCTTGGACCTCGTCCAACAAACGTGGCCGAACATGAGCGTGACAAAACCCGTTGACGACGGCTACGCAATTCACATGTTCTGCAAGGAAGAACGAATCGATCGAGAGCTGTTCTGGTCTGGGTTTGGCTTCCAAGTGTGGTGTCAGCTCCTAACCCACCTGGACAGGGGACGAGAATCAACGATGATCGTGGTCGACGAGCCTGAGATCTACCTACATCCCGACCTGCAAAGACAACTCCTTGATATCCTGTTTTCCCTCGGCCCAGCGATCATAATGGCGACGCACTCCGCGGAAATGATCGGCGCAGCCGACCCACGGGACATTTTATTGATCGACAAAAAGGCTCGAAGCGCAAAGCGATTAGCGAACGAGGAAACAGTTCAGCAAGTCCTCGACCTGATTGGATCAGTGCATAACGTCACCCTGACGAGAATTGCAAAACACCGCAGGGTTCTCTTTGTGGAGGGCAAAGACTATTCGGTCCTAACGAAGTTTGCGAGAATCGCAGGACATGCCGAGCTCGCGTTGGCAAGGGATCTGCCGGTCGTGACATCTGACGGCTTCAGCAACTGGCCGAAAATAAGAGACACGGCGTGGGGAATCAAGAAGATCTTGGCTGGGCCCTTCTGCGTAGCATCTGTGCTCGACAGAGACTATCGATCGGACGAGGAGGTGGAGGCCATTCGGCGCGCGCTTGAGTCCGAGACCGACCTTGCGATTATCCTCCGCGCCAAAGAGATTGAGAATTATCTCCTTATCCCGCATGTGCTTTCCAAGGCAATAAATGGCGAAGCCCACAAGAAACACAAACAGCAAGAAGGAAAGATTTGTGACGAGCATCTGCTCGCGAAGAAGCTAATTGAGATCACCGACCCAATGGCCAATGAAATCAGGTCCCAGTATGCGGCCAGCCGAAGCGAGTATCTATCCGGCCATGGAGACAAGAGAGCTCAGGCAACATTGATTAAAGAAGCCGACGACTGGTTCTGCGAACGATGGGAGACTGTGGAGGGCCGGATCCAAGTCTGCCCCGGAAAACAGGTACTCAGCAAGCTTCGTGAGTGGGCACAAATGGAATTCGGAGCCACCCTTACCACGAACGCTATCACTGGCAGGATGTCAAAGACCGACTTGGCCCCCGACCTGGTAGAGGCACTCGACAGCCTCAATGACTTCCGACTGACGAAGGCCCTAAGCGAATCTGATGAGCAAGCTGAATAGCTGACTTGGCCTCGCTCGCGTCAACCCCTCCACCACCCCAACCCCGCCCCATCCCCCTCATTCCAAACCGGATGTTTTTGTTCCCAACCTTGCAGATCATTTCCGCAAACGGCGTATACTTGTTCCATAAGCGTTCAACCAGGCTCTCGGCGCGGCGGCTCACACCCGCCGCTTTCGCGTTTTTGGGCCTCGGATCCCTGATCCCTGACCCCTGATCCCTGGGCCTTCGGCCCGTAACTCCTTTGCGGAGATATATCTGCAGGGAAGCCCTGTGGAATCAGTCGGATAGCGGACTAAACTTTCGCTAACTCCATGAAACCACAGCACTTATTTCCAGAAGTGGGGAGGGGTACCCCCCGTAATCAGAAAGTAAACTGGGGCTCTCTCGCAGGCTGCGGAGGCCCGCTTTCACCCCATTTCCGGAGTTGTCAATTTACGCGGAGAAAAATCGTCCCATGTACAAGGAATGCCGTCATATCCTGCCCGACGGATCGCCGGGTGCCCCAGGCCCCTATTTTGGGACCTGGGATAGCACCCGATGACCTTAAAAACGCGCTATGCCTGGCTCTTTGGAACTGTGTACCAGAGTCCTTCCAGCTCGCTCACGCGCCCTTCGAGTGGGATGGGCGAAGTTTCCCGGCAGCGGCGTCCGCCGGGCGCGGAGCGCATGGGGCCGCCCCAATAATTCGGCGAACTCTTGATGGAAAGGTCAACGGTCGCCAGGATCAGCCGGATGTCTTCATCCTTTTCATAAGAGAGGATGGCGTTGGGCGCGGCGCAGGTCGGATCGGGGCGCTCCTCGCCGGCCTGGTTGCCGCCGGAATCCCACACGCCTGCCGGGTTATCGCCGCTGCTGACGGCCAGGCACATGCAGTTGTCGGCCGCCCGCGCATGCATGAGTTCCTCGTAATAGCCCTCATTCGGCAGCAGGGCCAACTCCGCCCCCTGGAGCGCCAGCAAGCGCGAGGTATCCGGAAACCAACTGTCGTAACAGGTGATGATCCCTATTTTGCCGAAGTCCGTGTCAAACACCGGAAACCGCTCGCCGGACGTCACTCCAACGTCCAGCTCCGTATCGTACAGCATCACTTTGTCGTAGGTTCCCACTAATTTCCCCTGGCGGTCGAAAAGCGGGGCCGTGTTATAAACCAGATCGCCGCGCCGGATATACGTGGTGCCGCTGACGTACATCTTCCACTGCCGCGCCTTCGAGGACAGCAACTGCCAGGACGGCCCGCCGGGAAGCTCGGCTTTCGGGGGATCCCAGATTCCATTGAAAAGTTCCGGCAGCAGGACCACGTCCGCGCCGCGCGAGCCCGCCGCGTCCAGCCACGGCTCCCAGTGCTTCAGTCCGCCGTGTCCCCAGCTCACCGCCACCTTGACGGGCCGTGAAGGGACAGGCTCGGCCTCTTCGAGCAAAACCTGGTCCCACCAGACCTGGCCCTGCGCGCTGTAGCGGAAATAAAGCCGCACTTCCGTATCCATCTCCCGAGCCGGACCCTGGAAGCGCGCTTCTCCCGTTGCCCACTCTCCATCTTTGCGGTAGTGGAAAATTCCGTTGTTGTATTGCAGGGTATCGGGGGTGGAAAAGACCCCATGGACTAAGTTGCGATTGACGTTTTCGATTCCCGAGAAACGGAACCTGACCTGCATCCGGTACCACTTGCCCGGCGTCATGCGCACCGGAATCCGCACGTAGCCGTAACACTCCTTCCTCCCGTTGCCTTCGCCGAGCAATTGGCTTTTGCCGCCCGGGCCGCCGGCCACCAGCTTGAAAGAGGGCCGCAGAGCCGGGTTCCCGGCAAAGATGGACCACCCCTCCGGCAGCGCCCCGGCCACTCCCTCCATGGAATCGCCGTGCGCAATCAGATTTTTCCCGCTATCCGGTGCTTCCGCCGACGCGCCAGCCGGCCCGGGGAATGCTCCCGGGGAGAACGATCCCCAACTTGCCTTAGCGCTGCCTATGCTCGCGGCGGCCACAGCCCCCGCTTTCAGAAATTGCCGACGGTCCACCATTCCCATGAAACCCTCCCCATTCAACTTTATTTTATCGACAGCACAAATCCTCAGCCATCTTTCTTCGAATGGTCAAATCCAGCCAACGGTTTCGTCCTCAGTACCTTCGCGACGGCGTCGCGGCCATTCGAGCCGGCCGTTATCCAAGGCGTATCATGAGCCGGGATTTTCATTCTGGCTTCCCAGTCCGGGGCGAGTATACACGCAAACCCCTCGGCGGCGCCTGAGTTCCCGAAATTCTTCCTGCCGGCGGCTGTTGTCAATCTTCTTCGGCAGCGCAAGCCGCAGCCCCAGGCTACCCAGATTGTTGGCGATCGCACACAACCACAGCCGCACCTGGTTGGAGCGAAATCGGTGTCAGCTCAGCAGGCGCTACGCCGGGAGCGGACGGCAGCGGCGAGCTCCTTGAGCAGCGCGTGCGTTTCCTTCCAGTCAATGCAACCGTCGGTGATGCTTTGGCCGTAGACGAGGGGTTGGCCGGGGACGAGCTTTTGCGCGCCGGCGACCAGGTTGCTCTCGATCATGACGCCGACGATGTTGCGGTTGCCGGCGGCGATCTGCGCGGCGACATCGCGGCAGACGATCGACTGGCGCTTGTAGTCTTTGCCGCTGTTGGAGTGGCTGAAGTCGATCATGATGCGCGGCGGGATGCCGGCGCGCTGCATCAGCGCAGACGTCTCGGCCACGCACTCGGCCGTGTAGTTGACCATGTTGCGGCCGCCGCGCAGGATGATGTGGCAATCGGGGTTGCCCGTGGTGACGAAGATGGCCGACTGGCCATGATGCGTGTGGCCGAGAAAGGTGTGCGAATACGACGCGGAGAGGACCGCGTCGATGGCGATCTGCACATTGCCGGAAGTTCCATTCTTGAAGCCGACGGGGCAGGAGACGCCGGAGACGAGCTGGCGGTGGACCTGGCTCTCGGAGGTGCGAGCGCCGATGGCTCCCCAGCTTACCAGTCCGGCGATATACTGCGGCGAAATCATGTCGAGGAATTCGGTCCCGGTGGGCACGCCCATCTCAGCGAGGTCGATCAAGAGGTGGCGCGCCAGACGCAGGCCGTCGTTGATCTTGAAGGTGCCGTCGAGATACGGATCGTTGATGAGGCCCTTCCAGCCGATGGTGGTGCGCGGCTTTTCAAAGTAGACGCGCATGACGATGCGCAGATCGGCGGTGAACTCGCCGATGGCGCTTTGGAGCAGGCCGGCATACTCGCGCGCCGCCCTGGTGTCGTGGATGGAGCAGGGCCCGACGAGCACCAGAAGGCGGTCGTCGAGGCCTTTGAGAATTGCCGTAATCTCGTTGCGAGCGTTGTAAATCGTCGCCGAAGCGGCCTCGGTGATGGGAAGTTCCTCCTCCAGAAAGACCGGCGGAAGAACCACCTTGGTCCACTGAATACGAAGATCTTCCGTGCTATGGAACATGGGCTCCCTTTCGGCGCAAAACAATCGGGCTCTCCCGTTCGAGAGGCCCTGTTACGAATCTACCAGCCGGAAAGAGGAAAAGAGAATGGCGCGAGCCAGCGCGCGGACGGCAGGAAATGTTGAGGCACTATCGGATGGCGGCGGCTAGTGAACTCGCTCGCGTGGCGGATGGCGGCGGATTAGCGCATGACTTCGTATGCGGCGATCCCTCCGGCCGCGGCCCCTGCGACGATCAGCGCCGGAACCAGGAGGTGCACATGATGGTGGGGCTCGGAGCCCTCGCCGATGTACTCTTTGGCCTTTTTCACCTGCGCCAGATCGGCGTAAGGGTGCGCCACCGTCTTGTTGTTGTCGGAATCGACGTACTGGAAGGACGCATCGTAAAGCTCACCAAGAGAGCCGAAGGTCTCCGAGCCGTCACGAAAGTCAAACTCCAGGTAACTCCCTTTGGGAAACCTGGAAAGCCGCTTTTCCATCTTTCGGGCGTGCTTGTCGAGCTGCACGGGCGACTGCGCCTTGATGACAGGCACGACGGCGATCAATGCCCAGGCGATGGCTGCAGGGATCAACAACTTGCGTCGAAGAAAAGGGAGAAACGTGATCATACGGCCCCCTCCTAAGAGAATTTATCGATCTCGAGATCATCCGGTCTGTCCAGGCGTGGCCGCAGCACGGCATATTTTGTTCCACGATACCATCAAATTTGGTTGGTGTGTCCCATGTCCCGTGCCTTTCGTAACCAAGAGGAGCCGCCAAGAACGCGAGACACGCGGGGAAACCAAACTTCGGCGAAACACTCCCCTTGCCGCGGGATCCATCCATAGTCAGAGAGTTTCCGGCTCGCCGGATTTCGTTTTTTCGTCCGCGTGGAACGGCACGGAAGACTCCATGGGGCGGGCTTTCCGCTGCACGAACGTGGAAGAATCCAATGGGTCAGGTTCCTAGTCCGGTGCCCATCGCTGCCTTGACAGTACGTGTTTGCACTGCGTAAGATCAAGGGGCAGGGGTGCATGGATTTACGCTTTTAAGTGAAAGAATCAAGGGCACTTAACGAGCGGCGCCCCGATCCGATGCGCGGCTTGAGCCGCGTGCGGAAGAGCACGGAGAGCAGGCAAGATGCCGGATGCGCGCCTCAGTCCGCGCGAGCGGCTGGTGTTGACCGCCATTATCGACTTGTACATTGCTACCGGCGAACCGGTGGCGTCGCAGGCGGTTGCGCGCTTGTTTGGCGACCGGGAGGGGTTGAGCTCTGCGACGCTGCGCAACGTGATGGCAGCGTTGGGCGAGGCCGGGCTACTGGAACAGCCTCACACATCGGCCGGACGGGTTCCCACGGCAGCCGCTTTCCGCTATTACGTGGAACAGATCATGCAGCCCGGGCGAGCCGCGTTGGCGGCTTACGCGAGCGGCGCCGCGCCGGGAAGTGTGGAATTGCCGTTGAGCGAAGCCCGCCGCGAACAGATCGAAGAGAGCTATACCGGCGTGGCGAGCACCCATGAGTACCTGGAGCGCACATCGCACGTGCTGGCGCTGATTTCAAGCGGGCTGGGCGTGGCGTTGGCCAGCTCGACCGCGGGGCAGGTGCTGGAGCACATTCATTTTTCGCGCCTTTCCACGGGCCGCGTGCTGGCCGTGCTGGTGACACAGGCCGGCGCGGTTCAGGACCGGGTGCTGGCGCTCGACCATCAATTGACTCCGGTCGAGTTGGAGACGGCGGGCAGCTACCTGAACGAGAACTTCCGCGGCTGGCCAATTGAGCGCATCCGGGCCGAGGTGGCGCGACGCATGGAAATGGAGCGGGAGGCTTACCGGGAGTTGCTGGCATCGGTGGAGGAACTGTGCCGCAAAGGCGCGCTGGCCGGCGGCGAAAATGGCGCGACGATTTTTGTGGACGGGATTGCGAACCTGATCAGCGCGGAGCAGGACCGCGAGCGGCTGCGCCAGATGCTGCTGGCTCTGGAAGCCAAGGAGCGGCTGGTGGAGCTGCTGAACGCTTACGTGGACGGCCACCGACAGGAGGTACGCGTAGTGGTGGGCCTGGACGATACCTCACCGGCCATGCAGGATCTGGTGCTCATCGGCGCTCCGGCCCGGTTGGGCGGCGGGAATCTGGGCACGGTGGCAGTGATCGCTCCCACGCGCATTCAATATCAGGAGATGATCCAGGCGGTGAGCTATATTGCCCGGCTTTCCGAGCGCATCCTGGACGTTCCTGCGGCGTAGGCGCGGGCATTCCGGCGGCGACCGGGCGAGCCAGCTCCGGTTAAAGTGAATCTCAAAACCAGCGCAGAAGGCTGCAGCCGGCCGCGAAACAAATCATCCAATAAGAAGACGCTCACGAGATTTTGGGAGAATGTGCTGAATCATGTGGAAGCAGAAGACAGAATTGACCGAGGTGGACTCCCCGGAGTTAGAACAGGCCGTGCGCGACGAGAACGAAGCGAGTCTCGATCCCGCGACGGAGCTGCCGGCGCCGGCGGCCGAGGAAGAGCTCGCCGCTGGCCAAGCGGAGGCCGGAGTCGCGGAAGAGGCGACTGAGCAGACGGAATTGGGCCAGTTGAAGGCGGAGCGCGACCAGTTGCTGGATCGCCTGGCGCGCCTGCAGGCTGAGTTTGAGAATGCGCGCAAGCGCGCCGAGCGTGAACGGGCCGAGTTCCGGGAGTTTGTGACGGGCCAGGCGATCGAGCAGTTTCTTCCCGTGCTGGATAACTTCGAGCTGGCGCTCAAGTCGACCGGTTCGGCGCACCAGTTGCGCTCCGGCGTGAACCTGATCGTGAAACAGATGGAGGAAATTCTGGACAAGATGCAGGTGAAGGCTGTGCCGGCGGTGGGCGAGGCGTTCGATCCGCACATCCATGAGGCGATGGGGACGGTGGAACGCGACGACGTGCCCGACCAGCACGTGGCCGAGGAAGTGCGGCGCGGCTACAAGATCCGCGACCGGCTGCTGCGGCCGGCGCTGGTGCGTGTGGCGCACAATCCGAAGCAAGTGAGCGAGTGAGAAGAACAGCTTTCAGCCGTCAGCTCTCAGCTTTTAGCTGTATCGAGGGAGAGCCGGCGGCTGAGTATCTAGAGAGATGCGTGCAATGAAGTTTGAAAACGAAAAGAGATTAGCAGGGCTCGAGTATTGAGGTTGAGAAGCTGAAAGCTGAAGGCTGAGAGCTAAAAGCTGATTAAGGGGATCATGGGTTCTAATACAAGAGTGAGCAAAGCGGATTATTATGAGGTGCTGGGCGTCTCGCGCGACGCCAGCGATCAGGAACTGAAGAGCGCGTACCGAAAGCAGGCGCTGAGGTATCATCCTGACCGCAATCCCGGCGACCGCGTGGCCGAGGAAAAGTTCAAAGTGGCCAGCGAGGCCTACCAGGTGCTGAGCGACGCCGACAAGCGCGCGGCCTACGACCGTTACGGTCATGCCGGCCTGGGCGCGCAGGGTTTTGGAGCGGGTCCGTTTGCCGGCGGCGTAGATATAGGCGACATCTTCGGCGACTTGTTCGGCGAGATGTTTTCGATGGGCGGGATGCCGCGCGGGGCATCCCGCGCCTCGCGCCAGCAGCGCGGCGACGATCTGCGCTTCGACCTGACGATCGACTTCGAGGACGCGGTCTTCGGCACCGAGAAAGAAGTGAAGATCCGGCGGCTGGAGACGTGCAGCGTGTGCAGCGGGCGAGGGAGCGCCTCAGGACGCGGTCCGAGCGTCTGCAGCCATTGCCAGGGGCGCGGGCAGCTCCGCTATCAGCAGGGATTCTTTTCCGTGGCGCGCACCTGCGGCGCATGCGGAGGAGCGGGTTCGGTAATCGGCGACCCCTGCTCGACTTGCCGCGGCGAGGGGCGCGCAGCCGTTGAGATCAAGCTGAATGTGAAGGTTCCTCCCGGCGTGGAAGAAGGAACACGCATCCGCTACGCCGGCGAAGGCGACATGGGCCGCGTGGGCGGACCGAAGGGCGACTTGTATGTGGTTCTTTCCATCCGGCCGCACGACTACTTCGAACGCCACGGCCAGGATCTGCATTGCGTGCTGCCCATCAGCTTTCCGCAGGCGGCGATGGGCGACGAGTTCGAGATTCCCGGCATTGACGGGCCGGTGAACATAAAAATCCCCGAGGGCACGCAGAGCGGGAAAGAGCTGCACATTCGCGGAAGAGGCGTACCCCACCTCAACGAAAGAGGAAAGGGCGACCTGATCGTGAAGGTGGTGGTGCAGATTCCGCGCAAGCTTAACCGCGCGCAGCGCGAGCTGGTGGCCAAGCTGGCCGAGTCGATGGCCGTCGACAACAAGCCGACATCGCCGGGGCTGATGGAAAAGATGAAGGATTTGTTCAGCTAGAGAACCAGCTCTCAGCCGTCAGCTTTCAGCAATCAGCGCATAGTCGGGCAGACAAAAAGTGCATCGCAGAGCGCGGGACCAATCATGGATGAGCAGACTTGTTCAATATTCATTAGTCATGCGGCTGCCGACGAAGAGATAGCTCGCTACCTCAAAGACTGTCTCGAAAAAGCGTTCCCGAATCACGGAATCTTTGTATCCCGTGATCCGGAAGATCTCAAGTTGGGAGATGAATGGGTCCCGAAGATATTGCGAGCCTTGGAAAGTGCTCAGGTCGTTCTGGTGCTTGCTACCG
Organism: Occallatibacter sp.; assembly: GCA_049522315.1. GTDB lineage: Bacteria > Acidobacteriota > Terriglobia > Terriglobales > Acidobacteriaceae > Telmatobacter. The sequence goes on along the minus strand of JBEKNY010000006.1, from coordinate 67,022 downwards.
AAAGGGGTCTAAGCCGGAGGTGGGTTTGGTTTGAATCCGGGCGTACCTGGTTCTCGGATGTGCCAATGTTCCCTTGTTGCTTGGGACCCTTGCGAAAGTCGGGTCTCGTTCCGCCGTTTTCGCTGCGTATGGGGGCGAATATTGACGAGCCGCGAGATGTTAAGGTGCTCTTCGAGCGTTTGCAAGAATTCATTGGAGAACTCAAGGAAGTGCCTGACCATGAGGAGATTGCACGATCTTTGATTCGACTCGACGTGCGAGCTGAGGAGCGAGCCAATGCCTTAGCTGACCCGTTTGCGACGGAAATTGCCAACGACATAGAGCGCACGATGAAGACCCTCACTCCACCGGAACGGGAAACCATCAAGCAATTTGTGATGCTCGGGTCGTTGAGCACGAATGCGGCCTTCCAAAAGGTTAAAGGCACGGGCGTGAACATGGACAAATGGTCCGTCCCGGACCACCTCATAAGAATCACGGGATGGCTGACCCCAAACTCGGGAAACACGCCATACGACGATATGCGGCAGAATACTTACACGATCAACCAAGAAATCAGGCCGCATCTCCGCGCTTATTTTTCCAAGGAGAAATGAGGTTAAGGCCGTGGCGGATTCCGTCGTGACAATGGAGTCTTAAGGTTAGCTCTTATACAAGGATGACATTTCGCCAAGCTTCGATTTACGAGTACTGTGCGCATATCTTTTTGAGAAAGGTAAGTGTCTTCTTCTTCAGCAGCCGTCCATGGCTTTTCAAGAGCGGCGGAATGTAGTCTTGCGCACATAGCCTCGCATGGTGGACTTGATTGTTTGCAGCTACGCTCTCCAAAAGCGCTTTTATTTATTCGTCAGTCATTCTCGGGATGTGTGGGAGGATATTCTCAAATTCGGCCTCTGCGCCACGGAAAGTTCCCGCGCTGGCGACCTGGTCTATCAGAATTTGAATGGCGAGAGGAAAATCGTGTTTTAGCAGTGCTGGCATCAAAGTTTCAAGTGAGATTTCATCTGGATCAACCTTTACCGATTGAATGTGAGAGATGAGCCCCTTGGGCTTGGTCCCGTCCAATGACAGCGGAACTACGGATACTCCTGTTAGCGACGCTGCTATACCGGATTCTTGCATGCACCAAGGCGATTTAAGGTAGTTCTTGCTCAGAAGGCATATAAACATATCGGCCTTCCCAATTTCCTCTAGGATCTTCAGCCTCCATTCCTCTGAAACATCGATGTCTTCGTGGGCAAGAAAGGACTTGACCCCTATATCAGCCAGGACCCTCTTGAGCCTGCGGGCCGGCTCTTTGTCTGCTGTCTGATAGCTGAGAAAAGCATAGTGAGCCACGTATGGCCTTCCATCGAAACATCACGCGTGATTATATCTGGGCATCCACGGCATCAGAAACCCCTTCGGGTACCGCTTCCACGATCTGCTGCCCAAAGCCATGATGGAACTGGCGGAGGCCAAAGGCGCGAATCCGCCAGGAGTGCAGATTTTTGTGGCCGACTGGGCACAAACGGGCTTGGAAGGGATTTGGTGGAGCTGGTCGGGATCGAACCGGCGACCTCCTCGTTGCGAACGAGGCGCTCTCCCAGCTGAGCTACAGCCCCACGACATCACTAGTTTACCAGCGTCCAGAAAATCCTGAAAGGCGGCGGCGCTCCGCACTTTGGAGCGGGTCCGGGCAGGCCAGCGGCCAATTCGCCGGTCCGCTGCCTACAACTGGTTCATGTTGGCCAGGAACTCGGCGTTGTTGCGGACTTTTTCGAGGCGGCTGATCAGCAGCTCCATGGCCTCGACGGGCGACAGCGGGTTGAGAACGCGGCGGAGGATGAAGACGCGCTGCAGGTCTTCCTTGGGAATGAGCAGCTCCTCTTTTCGCGTACCACTGCGCTGGATGTCGATGGCCGGAAATACTCTCTTATCGACCAGCTTGCGGTCGAGAATGATTTCCATGTTGCCGGTGCCCTTGAACTCCTCGAAGATGACTTCGTCCATGCGGGAGCCTGTATCGACGAGGGCGGTGGCGATGATGGTGAGCGAGCCGCCTTCCTCGATGTTGCGGGCCGCGCCGAAGAAGCGCTTGGGCCGCTGCAGGGCATTGGAGTCGACGCCGCCGGAGAGGACTTTGCCGGAGGGCGGAACGATGGTGTTGTAGGCGCGGGCGAGACGGGTGATGGAGTCGAGGAGAATGACCACGTCGCGCTTGTGCTCGACGAGGCGCTTAGCTTTCTCGATAACCATCTCGGCGACCTGCACGTGGCGGGCAGCGGGCTCGTCGAAGGTGGAGCTGATGACTTCGCCCTTGACTGAGCGCTGCATGTCGGTGACTTCCTCGGGGCGCTCGTCGATGAGCAGCACGATGAGGACGATTTCAGGGTGGTTGGTGGTGACGGAGTTGGCGATGGACTGCAGGAGCATGGTCTTGCCGGTGCGGGGCGGAGCGACTATCAAGCCGCGCTGGCCCTTGCCCACGGGCGTCAGGAGATCCATCACGCGGCCGCTGACGCCTTCGCGCACCGTCTCCATCTTGACGCGCTCCTGGGGATAGAGAGGCGTGAGGTTGTCGAAGAGGATTTTGTTGCGCGTCTCTTCGGGCGACTCGAAGTTGATGGCCTCAATTTTGACCAGGGCGAAGTATTTCTCGCCTTCGTGGGGTGGGCGGACGTTGCCGCTGATGGAGTCGCCGGTCTTGAGATCGAACTTGCGAATCTGCGAGGGCGAGACGTAGATGTCGTCGGGGCCGGGCAGATAGTTGTAATCGGGGGAGCGGAGGAAACCGTAGCCGTCAGGGAGGATCTCAAGCACTCCGTCGGCGAAGATGTGGCCTTCCTTTTCGCTTTGCGCCTGGAGGATCTTGAAGATCAGATCCTGCTTGCGCAGGCCGCTGGTCCCCTGGATTTCCAGGGTACGGGCGATGCGGCTAAGTTCAGTTATGTTTTTTTCTTTGAGTTCTGCGATGGTCATGTTCACCTGCACGAAGGCGGGATTTGATGGGTGGGAAGCAGAGGGGGGAGTGCTCCAGAGGAAACAGCCAGACGGGCATTCAGAAAATCAGCCGGCGCAAACCAGCCTTGAACCGTCGCCCAATCTCATTCTGGAGTAGTGGAGCCCAGGTAGAGGTTACCATTTCGTCGGAAAGCTGCCTTGAAATCGTTGTGTGAAGAACGCCCCGTGCGGCGAAAGACGCCGTTAGGCCGCACGGCGCCTTTCTACCGGTTGAGCCGCGGGCGCCTCTACGGGCACCGAGGCTCCAGGATTGGCCGATTCAAAACGGCATAAAACTTCGTTTGCGGTGTCCTGCAGCCGCGTGTTCGGCTTGTGTAGCTTACGAGTTGCCTTGCTTGCCAGTTGACAGAGCTGGTAGCGATTGGACACGTGAGAAAGTGCCCGAAAAACAAGATCAGAGCGCATTGCTTATCTCCTTCTTTTTCAAATGCCTGCGCACGGGACGAAGCCAATACGCGGCACCCGTGCAACAACGGGGAGCCAATACAATCGAGGGCTGCCCCAAATTGCAACTCCATCTCTTAGACGCAGCTATTGCGCCCCGAGTGCAAAAAACATTTGGGGGCCATTGCGCGTTGTGAAATGGACGCCATGCCATAAAAGGATCTGCAGCTCGCGCGTTGGACACCCCGGTGCCTCAATGGCTATTCCCAACGCTCGACGTAACGCACCCAGAGCCTCAACGGAGCTTTCGCTCTAAGTGGGATGCTGGAAGTGGCTGGGAGGCACACCTGGCCGCAATACGCAACCTGCCCTCTATGGATGGCTACATTGAGAGTATATCCTACTGTCAGCCCGGTCAATAGTTATTTCGGGGTAGCTACGGTGCTGCTCCTGGCCTAAAACTCTTCCCTTCCCGCGCCGACCCGTAACCCGGAGGGTCGCCCCATAAGCTATTTATTATCAGTTTATTGAAAGCATCATTCTGTGTGGGCCGCGTTCCGACCCAGATCCCAAGACACCGCGCAGACCGCCTCGACGGCAGGGGTGTGAACCTGCTCAGTCACTGGAACCTTGTGGGTCGCCCCAAGGCCGTCCGTCCGGGTCGCTCAGGAGCGTGCGGCCATTTTCGTCGATGCCGGATGGCGGACGCTGCCGGCTTCGTTTACACTTTGGGGCGGCGGCAATGGCATCGAGGCGGAAGATGCCCACGAGCACCATACCCACGAGCGGGGCGGCAAGCAGGAAGGACTCCCAACCGGATTGAAGGGCAACATCCTGCACGCGTACCTCCCCGCTTTGCAATGCGGACGCGAAGTGTATCTTACCCGGATTATCGGCTTCCAAATTGAGATTTAGAGCCGAATCGCAATCCAAGGTAATCCCTCGTATGGGTGAGCGGTTGAGCAGGACGCGGTGCGCGTGGTTCCCAAATCAAGTGGATCGTGAAGATTGGGCCGGGAAGCGGCGGGCATCAGGCCCAGAAGCTGCGGTCGAGGGTGCGGTCCTCCACCCCATCGCGCCAAACACAGGCGCGATGGGGGCCCCGGGTCTTCAACTCCAGTAACTCCTGTCCAGCGTCCTATATTGAATGGCTTCGGCCAAGTGGGCAACGGTAAGGTGCTCGGCGCCCTCAAGGTCGGCGATGGTGCGGGCGACTTTGAGGATGCGGTCGTGGGCGCGGGCGGTGAGTCCCTGCTGCTGCATGGCGCGCTCGAGGAGGCGCTCGGCATCGGCGCTCAGCTCGCAGTGGGTGCGAATCTGGCGCGTATTCAACTGCGCGTTGGCATAGATTTTTTCGCCGTGTTTCTTGAATCGCTGGCGCTGGCGCTCGCGGGCGGCCATGACCCGAATGCGAATCTGTGCAGAGCCCTCCGCCGCCGCGCCGCCGCGCAGTTCCTTGTACTGAACGGCAGGGACTTCGATATGGATGTCGATACGGTCGAGGAGAGGACCGGAGATTTTTGCAACATAACGCTGAATCATCGGCGGAGTGCACATGCACTCGCGCGATTTGTCGTTGAAGTAACCGCAAGGGCAGGGGTTCATGGCGGCAGCGAGCATGAAGCGTGCGGGAAAGCTGAGCGACATGGAGGCGCGCGCGATGGTCACCGTGTGATCTTCAAGCGGCTGGCGCATGACCTCGAGGACATTGCGTGGAAACTCGGGCAGCTCGTCGAGGAAGAGGAGGCCGTTGTGCGCGAGCGAAACCTCGCCGGGGCGCGGGACGATGCCGCCGCCGATGAGGCCGGCGTCGGAGATGGTGTGGTGCGGCGAGCGAAAGGGCCGCTGCGTGACCAGGCCGGCGCCGGCTTCGAGCACGCCGGCGACGGAGTGAATCTTGGTGGTTTCGAGCGCTTCCTCGAAGGTGAGCGGCGCGAGGATCGAAGGCAGCCGTTTGGCCAGCATGGTCTTGCCGGAGCCGGGAGGGCCGATCATAAGAATGTTGTGGCTGCCGGCCGCGGCCACTTCGAGAGCGCGCTTGGCGGTCTGCTGGCCGCGCACATCGCAAAAGTCCACCGAGAACTGCTGCAACTTTCCCAGCAGTTCTCCGGTGACGATGCGATAGGGCTCGCGTTGAATGACACCGACGACCGAGGTGTTCAGCAGCTCCAGGACATCGAGAAGCGAGGAGACCGGATAGACGTTGACGCCCTCGACGACCGCGGCCTCAGCAGCATTGGCGGCGGGCAGGATGAGGTTGGGGATGCCTTTCTCGCGGGCCAGAACTGCGATGGGCAACATGCCGGGAATGGGGCGCACGCTGCCGTCGAGACCAAGCTCGCCCACCAGGAGAAAGCGGCTGAGGTCGTTCGAGCGCAGGGCTCCATAGGCGCCCAGGATGCCGACAGCGATGGGCAGATCGAAACCGGAACCTTCTTTTTTGAGATCGGCGGGGGCGAGATTGATGGTGATGAAGGTGGGGGGGATGGTGTAGCCGGAGTTCTTGATCGCGGCGCGTACGCGGTCGCGGCTTTCGCGCACCGCGGCGTCGGGCAGGCCGACGGTGTGGAAGTGGTCTTCATTCGAAACCACGCCGCTATAGTCCACCTCGACCTCGATGAGGTTGGCGTCGATGCCATAGACGGCCGCGCTAAGAGCCTTAAAGAGCATGGTGGAGGGCTGTGCAGCGAGTGTAGCAGAAACGGGGGTCAGGGAACAGGGTCAGCAGACGCAGGGCAATCGCATTTCAAAACATCTCCAAGAGACGGATGAGGAAGTCGCCGTCCCAAGCGGGGCGTTTGAACTTTCCGCACATCGAGCCTTTCGATCCTTCCTTCTGCATGGCGTTCAGAGCCATGTGTCTGAGCACGGCTAGGTGGTGCGGTCCGTTCCCATCCGGGTACGGTCCTGATCCTCGTTCATGACCATATCCAGCCGCCAGTGCAGGCAGTTTTCCACGCTCCAGTGTTGGTTCCAAAGTCTCTTGATTGGACATCCACAAGCACCCCCGCCGAGAATCCGGCTCCGGGACACCCGTGCAGAAGTACCACCGCCGGTTCAAAGCAATTCCCAATGCGATTGCCATGGCACAGGCGTGGGTATGGCGGCGCCGCGGGCGCTGTGGGTTCAGGGGAGATCCTCCCCGAATCGAAAAGACATTCACCCAACGCAAAAAGGGCTGCTCCGACGAGCAGCCCTTTCTATTCCCTACTCCCTATTGGCTATTCCCTGCTTTTCTTACGCCGGCGAAGGCGAGCCCTCGGGCAGGCCGCTGCTTGGCCCGTGGCTCTCAGGCTTGAGAACCTGCTGCGGAGTGCCGTCGGAATCGCCGGGCCCGGCCAGCGCCGAACGCGCTGGAGGCAGCGCCTTGCCTTCGAGCAGCAGCTGCAGTTCCTCGGCGTCGATGGTCTCGCGCTCCAGCAGCGCCGCCGCGATGCGGTGCATGGCGTCCTGGTTCGATTCGAGGATGGTATGCGCCGATTGGTAGGCCTCGTCGATCAGGCGGCGCACTTCCAGGTCGATCTGGCGCGCCGTCTCCTCGCTGAAGTCACGGTGCTGCGCGATCTCGCGGCCCAGAAAGATCTGTTCCTCCTTCTTGCCGAAGGTCAGCGGGCCCAGCCGGCTCATGCCGTACTCGCAGACCATCGAACGCGCCAGCTCCGTGGCTCGCTCGATGTCGTTCCCCGCGCCCGTGGACATCTGGGTCAGGAAGACCTCCTCGGCGACGCGCCCGCCGTAGAGTATGGCCAGCCGCGTCTCCAGGTACTCGCGTGTGTAGTTGTGCCGGTCGTCGGGAAGTTGAACCGTCACGCCCAGCGCCATGCCGCGCGGAATAATCGTCACCTTGTGCACCGGATCGGAGTGCTCGCGAATGATCGAAACCAATGCGTGGCCGGCCTCGTGATACGCCGTCACGCGCTTTTCCTCGTCGCTCAGCAGCATCGACTTGCGCTCGGCGCCCATCAGCACTTTATCCTTGGCCAGCTCAAAATCGTACATGGTCACTTGCTTGCGGTTCACGCGCGCCGCGTTCAGCGCCGCCTCGTTCACCATGTTGGCCAGATCGGCGCCGCTGAAGCCCGGCGTTCCCCGCGCCAGCACGTTCAGGTTGGTGTCGTCGCTGACGGGAACCTTCTTGACGTGCACTTTGAGGACTTCCTCGCGCCCGCGTATGTCGGGCAGGCCCACCACCACGCGGCGGTCGAAGCGGCCGGGCCGCAGCAGCGCGGGATCGAGCACGTCGGGCCGGTTGGTAGCTGCCACCAGAATCACGCCGTCGTTCGACTCAAAGCCGTCCATCTCCACCAGCAACTGGTTCAGCGTCTGTTCGCGCTCGTCGTGCCCGCCGCCCAGTCCGGCGCCACGATGCCGGCCCACGGCGTCGATCTCGTCGATGAAGATGATGCAGGGAGCGTTCTTCTTGCCCTGCTCGAACAAGTCGCGCACGCGGCTCGCGCCTACGCCCACAAACATCTCCACGAAATCCGAGCCGGAGATGGAGAAGAACGGAACATTGGCTTCGCCGGCCACCGCGCGCGCCAGCAGCGTCTTGCCGGTTCCCGGAGGACCCACCAGCAGAACGCCCTTCGGAATGCGCCCGCCCAGCTTCTGGAACTTTTGCGGCTCGCGCAGGTACTCGATGATCTCCTTCAACTCTTCCTTGGCCTCATCCACGCCGGCCACGTCTTTGAACGTAACCTTCTTTTGCTGCATCGAGAGCAGGCGCGCGCGGCTCTTGCCGAACGACAACGCCTTGTTGCCTCCCGATTGCATCTGCCGCAGCATGAAGAACCATACGGCAATCAGCAGCACGAACGGGCCCGCATTGATCAGCAGGGGAATCAGAATGTTGTTCTGCGGTTCCTTGATGGAGAAATTGACCTTGGCGGCGATCATCGCCTTCAATAGGTCTTCGTAGTTCGTCGGCAGCGTGGTGTGGAACTCGTCTTTCGGCGAGGACTTCAGGTGACCCTTTAATTCATCGCCCTGAATGGCGGCATCCTGTACCTGGTTGTTGACCACCTTGTCGTAGAGGTCGGAGTAGGCGTACTCCGGCTCTTTGCCCATGTTTGCGCCTCTCTCCACCACGCCCCACAGCAGTACGAGGCAAATGAGGATAAAGACCCAGAACATGATTGTTTTTGCGCTCGAGTTCACCAACGTCTCCTTTTCGCGGCGAAGGCGAATACAGTAGCCACGACCCCGTCTTCGATCCCTGGCCGGCCGCCACTTTCTTAGACGCCTGGACATCCCCCAAAGTGGCAAAACTACATCACAACACCGGCAGACACCCTCTCCGTGCCGCCTGAGAAGCAGTACCCCGATTGTACTCCCAGGGCGGTCAAAGTTGGAGCAATCTACTACTACGAAAGAGGCAGAATCCTCCGTGTCACCGGTGTTTGGCTCTTGCCTGTGGTGGTGAGTCCACGCCGCTTTCCCCCGCAAAAGCCGCAGAAATCACCAGACTCGGTTCCTTTTCCAGCTCCACGCCCCGCATCCAGACGATGCGCCCGTCAATCTCCAGCACCGGCCAGATCGCCCTTTCCGTTCCTGTAACTTTCATACGTTCAAGCACTTCCTTCACTTTGCGAGGCCCGGCGGCGTAACGCAGCCTCACCCGGTCACCGGGCTTCCAATTGCGCAGCGTGGCCGTCTTGCCCCAATGGCAGCTGAACCCGTCTGCGTTCCCTTCAACTACTCCGCGGCTGGAAACCTCAATACGAATCCGAAGTCCGAAGGCCGGCGCATCGATTTCCCCGGGAATCGCTACGCTGTACTCCGGTATGGCGCCAGGCGCTCCCTCCGCAGGCTTGCGCCCAGCTGCCGGCCCCGGCGTCAGCCGTAGCTCTCGCGCCGTCCTCTCGGCGCGCAACCCCCGCGGCAGCATCAACTTCTGCCCGGCCCGGCCGCCAAGCGCCAGCGACCGCACCGCTTCGGTTGCATCGAAGTCCAGCGAGGCGCCAAACTGCTCCGCCGCATAGCGCACCACCCGCCGTTGCAGCGCCGGCGCAAGCGCGGCAAGCCGGTGAACCTCGATGGCCAAACCCGCGCCAAGGCCCTCGCCGGCAGCGCGTCCGCCTCCCCGCACCGCGCGCCCCGGCAGCAGCATTTGTGGCACCAGCCGAGCCAGTTCAGCCTGCCACCATGTCTCCTCCTCGCGTGCCAGAACGGCCATCTGCGCCAGGTGCTCCCTCAACCGCGGATTCCAGCCCTCGAGCAGCGGCAGCAGCTCGTGCCGGATGCGGTTGCGCGTAAACGTGAGGTGCCGGTTCGAGGTGTCTTCGCGCCAATCCTGGCCCAGTTCGCGCAGATACGCCTCAATCTCGCTGCGGCTCGCGGCCAGCATCGGGCGCAGAATCCGGCCCTCCGGAAACTCCAGCACGGGATGGATGCCCGCCAGCCCCTCCGTCCACGCTCCGCGCAGGAACTTGGCCAGAACCGTCTCGGCTTGGTCGTCGAGGGTATGCGCGGTAGCGACCGCATCGACTTCGCCCGACGCCATCAGTTGCCGGAACCATGCATAGCGCAGGCGGCGCGCGGCCTCCTCTATAGTTTCAGCCGCCTTGCCCGCTTTAGGGTCGGCTCGCGATTCTCGAGCCGTGTCCACGCGCGCCTCGTGGAAGGGCAGTCCCAGCTTTGCCGCAAGCTCGCGGCAAAAAGCGAGGTCGCCGTCGGCCTCTGCCCCGCGCAGGCCGTGGTGCAGATGAGCGGCATGGAGCACGAGCCCCAGCTCTCCCCTTCGTGCCGCCAAAACACGCACCAGCGCCACCGAATCCGCGCCGCCGGAGAGCCCCACGGCCAGACGCAAGCCGGGCTTGAGCAGGGAAGTGTCAAGCGGCAGGCCAGAGGCCGGCTTGGGATTTGACAGCTTGCGCACGAGAGGATGATACGGCGTCAACGCGCTCTACTGCACCGGGACCCGCGGATGCGAACCTCCGGCTTTCCGTCAACTGCACGAAGGCAGAGGCCATCAGATCGGCACAAAAAAGCCAGGAACTTGGAGCTAGAAGCTAATAGCTCGCCGATGTATACTCGCAGAGCCATGCAAGTCTTTGTCATTCTTCCCGCTGCCGGACTGGGCACCCGGATGGCCGGCCCCCAGCCCAAGCAGTTTCTTGCGCTGGATGGCGTTCCCATCCTCGTTCACTCGCTGCGCGCCTTTGCCGCAGTGCCACGCGTCACGGCGATGTACGTGGCCGCGCGCAAGCCGGAGATGGAGCGCGCCGAGGCTCAGGTGGCCGAGTACGGGTTCACCGGACGCGTCCATGTGGTCGAAGGCGGCGAAAAGCGCCAGGAATCGGTGGCCAACGCGCTCAACGCCCTGCCTGCCGAGCCTGACGACATCGTGCTGGTCCACGACGCCGTGCGGCCCCTCATCGATGCGGCCACCATCGAGCGCACCATCGACGCGGTGGCCGAATACGGCGCGGCCATCGTGGGGATGCCCGCCGTGGACACCATCAAGCAGGTGGAACGGACCGCGCACGGAGCGCTGATCACGGCGACCATCCCGCGCGAGTTTGTGGTGCAGGCGCAGACACCGCAGGGCTTCCGCTACGGCCTGCTGCAACGCGCCTTTGCCGAGGCCATCGCCGACGGCTTTGTGGGCACCGATGAGGCTTCGCTCGCCGAGCGCGCCGGAATTCCCGTAGCCGTGGTGCACGGTTCTCAGGTTAATCTGAAGATTACGCAGCCGGCCGACCTGGCACTGGCCGAGTTCTACCTGCGGCAACGAGCGCTCTGAAGGCGCCCTGATCGTACAGCCAGATCGAACCGGTATGCCCAAAGAACCAGGCGCGAAGACCCTCGCGGGGCGAGGTTAGGGACCAGGGACACGAATGACGGACACACGCATCGGTTTTGGCTATGACTCGCACGAGTTCAAGTCCGGCGTGCCGCTGCGCCTGGGCGGCATGACGCTGGACCACCCCGAAGGCCTGGCCGGCCACTCGGACGGCGACGTGCTGCTCCACGCCATCACCGATGCTCTGCTGGGCGCCGTTGCCGCCGGAGACATCGGCAGTTTTTTCCCCCCCGGCGATCCGCGCTGGAAGGACGCCGACTCCGCCATCTTTCTCAATCTCGCTCTCGAAGAGTTGCAGCACGCCGGCTACTGCGTCGTCAACATCGACACCACACTGATCCTGGCCGCGCCGAAGATTGCGCCCATCGCAGGTGAAATGCGTGCCCGGGTTGCCGACCTGCTCGGCGTCGAGATCGACCAGGTGAGCATCAAGGCCAAGACCCCTGAGGGACTGGGACTGGAGCACGTGGCCCAATGCCATGCCGTGGCCCTGGTGGAGCGCGTGCAGGAGCCCGAAGAGCTCAAGAGCATGAGCGAAGTGATCGAGAGCCAGCGCCAGCTTGAGGACGTGGTCGACGACCTGCTCAGCTCCGTTCACGGCGTGCCGAAAAAGCGCATCATCGAGCCGGTCTACGACACGGAAGACATCACGTAGGCGCCTCCGGGTCACTCCCCGGAAAGCCTTCTCCGAAGGGAAGGCCAGTCCAGCGCAGAAATCGTGGCCTCGCTGATTTTTATTGCGGATTCAGTGGCTTTGGCTGTACCTTGGCTGCGATGTTTCCACCCCAATTCGGAGCGTTCTCAATGAATTTTCTGGCGACTCTTCTTCAAAGCCAACCCGATCTACCCCCGGCTGCGCAGCAGGCGCTCGCGCTCATGGCTCCAGTTTTCATGATCCTGGGTCTGGTCATTCTAGCGATCCTCATGATCCCATTCTGGTTCATCTGCAAGAAGGCCGGCCTTTCTCCCTGGCTGACGCTGTTGAACTTGGTTCCATTTGGCGGGCTGATCCTGCTCTACGTGCTGGCCTTTGCGGAGTGGAAGGTGGCGCCGGTGCCGCAAATGGCATATCCGCCGCCCTACCCGCAGCCGCCGATGCCGCCACAGGCTTGAGCCGTTGCACACCATCCCGGAGGGGAGCCGTGCGTTAGCATCGTGAATAGAAAGTAATTCCAACGATGCCCGATCCAAACTCCTCCGGCGCCGCAACTCCGCGTGTTCGCTTTGCGCCTTCGCCCACGGGCTTCCTCCACGTGGGCAGCGCGCGCACCTTTATCTTCAATTGGCTCTATGCCCGCCACAACCACGGGGCCATGGTGCTGCGCCTGGACGACACCGATGTCGAGCGCAACACCGAGGCCAGCGTTCAGTCGATTTTCGAGGGGCTGCGCTGGCTGGGCCTCGACTGGGACGAAGAGGTCAAGCAATCCGAGCGGTTGGCCCTGCACCGTCAGGCGGCCGAGGCCATCTTCGCCAAGGGCCTTGCCTATCGCGACTTCACCCCGGCGCACGCGTCCGATGACGAACATTCCTCCTCCCAGGGCGCCTGGCTTTTCAATCCCGGCATGCGCGAGCTGTCTAGAGAAGAGAGCGACCGCCGCGCCGACGCAGGCGAGCCGTTTGCCCTGCGTTATCGCGTCCCGCGCGGCGGGGGCAGGATCCTGCGGTTTGTTGACGGCGTTTACGGTGAGCAGCAAAAGCTGGCCGACGAGGTGGAAGACTTCGCCCTGCTGCGGTCGGATGGGATGCCGACCTATCACCTCGCCTCGTGCGTGGACGACGCCGACCTCCGCATCAGCCACATCATCCGCGGCCAGGATCACCTGACCAACACCTTCAAGCACCTGCTGATTTTCGAGGGGCTCGGCGCCCCGACGCCGCAGTTCGCGCACCTTCCTCTGCTCGTGGCCCCCGACGGCGCCAAGCTCTCCAAGCGCAAGCACGGCCCCGTCGTCAGCGTGACCACTTATCGCGATGCCGGCTTTCTGCCCCAGGCCTTCGTCAACTTCCTCTGCCTGCTTGGCTGGTCGCCCAAGAACGACCGCGAGTTCATGACGCTGGACGAGATCGTCGCCGCGTTCACGTTCGAGGGCGTCAACCGCGCCAACGCCGTGGTCAACTTTACCGAGGATGACCCCTTCGATCCGAAGGCCGTCTGGCTCAACGCCGAGCATATCCGCGCGTTGCCGGTCGACGAGTTGAGCGATAACCTGATGCCCTTCTTCGAGCAGGCCGGCTTCCACCCAACGCCCGAAAAGGTCCTGGCCGTTGCGCCGCTCATCCGCGAGCGCATCAAGCTGCTGCGCGATGCCGTCACGGCCGCCGACTTCTTCTTTCTCGATCGGCTCGCACCCTACGACCCCGCGGAGTTGATTCCGCAAAAGGGCGATGCGGCCATGGCTCGCCGCGTCCTCCACCACGCGCTTGAGGTCCTCGCTACAACTTCTTTCGACCACGATTCGCTCGATCAGGCGCTTCGAGCCGCAGCCTCGCACTTGGGTTTGAAGGCCGGGCAGGCCTTTCAGCCCATCCGGGTCGCCGTCTGCGGACGCAAAAATGCGCCGCCGCTTTTTGAGACGATGGTCGTCCTCGGCCGCGACGTGTGCCTTGAGCGCATCCGCGAGGCCGAAGCCAGCCTGCAATCGCTCGGTTGAATACCGCCCTTGCCGTGGGATAAACATAAGGAATCGCCGCTATGACGAATACAAATCCGGAAAACCACGACGTTCTCACTCCCTCCAACTTCCTCCGCGGCATCATCGCCGAGGACGTGCGTACCCAAAAATTCGGCGACGCGGTCGTGCAGACCCGCTTTCCTCCCGAGCCCAACGGCTACCTGCACATCGGCCACGCCAAGGCCATCTGCATCGACTTCGGCCTCGCCGACGAGTTCGGCGGCAAGACCAACTTGCGCTTCGACGACACCAATCCCGAGAAGGAAGAGACAGAGTACGTCGAATCGATCATGGCCGACGTGCGCTGGCTGGGCTTCGAGTGGGATCGCCTCTGCTACGCCTCGGACTACTTCGGCCAGCTCTACGAGTGGGCTTTGCAGCTCATCAAAGCCGGCAAGGCCTACGTCGACGACCTCACGGCCGACGAGATTCGCCAGCACCGCGGCACGCTCACCGAACCCGGCACGGACAGCCCCTACCGCAACCGGACGATTGAGGAGAATCTGGACCTGTTCGTGCGCATGAAGAACGGCGAGTTCCCCGACGGCAGCCGCGTGCTCAGGGCCAAGATCGAAATGGCGTCACCCAACCTGAACATGCGCGATCCCGTGATGTACCGCATCCTGCACGCGACGCACCATCGCACCGGCGACGAGTGGTGCATCTATCCTATGTACGACTTCGCGCATGGGCAGTCGGATTCGATCGAGCGCGTCACCCACTCCATGTGCACGCTCGAGTTCGCCGACCACCAGCCCCTCTACCGCTGGTATATCGAGCAGCTCGACATCTTCCCCTCGCAGCAAATTGAATTCGACCGCCTCAACCTCACCTACACGCTGCTCTCTAAACGCAAACTACTACAGCTTGTAACGGAAAAGCGTGTGAACGCCTGGGACGATCCGCGCATGCCCACGCTCTCCGGGCTGCGACGCCGCGGCTTTACGCCGGAGGCGATCCGCGCCTTCTGCGCCGCGATCGGCGCCTCGCGCACCAATGGGACAACGGATGTCGAAATGCTGGAGCACTTCCAGCGCGACGACCTGAACCGCCGCGCCGCGCGCGCCATGGCCGTGCTGCACCCGTTGAAGCTGGTCATCGACAACTACCCGGTCGGTCAAGAGGAGTTTGTCGAGGTCGCCAACAACCCCGAAGACCCCTCGGCCAGCACGCGCCAGGTGCCGTTCTCGCGCGAGCTTTATATCGAGCAGGACGATTTTCGCGAGGTTCCTCCGCCCAAGTACTACAGGTTGTCACCCGGGAAAGAGGTCCGCCTGCGCAATGCCTACTTCGTTACCGCGCAGAGCGTAGAGAAAGACGCGGCCGGCAACATCGTTGAGGTGCATTGCAGCTACGATCCCCTGAGCCGCGGCGGCAACTCGCCCGACGGCCGCAAGGTGAAGTCCACCATGCACTGGGTCTCGGCCGCGCACGCCATCCCGGCCGAAATCCGTCTCTACGACAAGCTCTTCACCAAGGCCGATCCCTACGACCTGGAAGAAGGCCAGAACGTCCTCTCGAATCTCAATCCCAACTCGCTCGAAATTCTCACCGGCGCCAAGCTTGAGCCCTCTCTTTTGAACGCCAAGCTTGAGGACCGCTACCAGTTCGAGCGCGTGGGCTACTTCTGCCTGGACCCAGATTCGACCCCCGACTCTGCTCCGGGCCATCTGGTCTTCAACCGCACTCTCGCGTTGAAAGACACTTGGGCAAAGATCGAGAAGAAGGCGGGAGCGTAGCCACCTGCGCAGGGGCGGACGCTCGCAGAGGCTGGCGAGCTTTCCTAGGCAAGGGGAAGCGTGACCTCGCCACCCAGAGACCGCGAAGCACTTCGATTCATACCATACATTCTGCGGGCATACCTTACCTTCAGCACACCTTGCTGCGGACATTTCAAGGAAGTGACCATGACTCACCGGCGCCTTAAATCATTGATTTGATTAAGCAGATCTCCGGATAGGCCCAAGATGTGGGCCTCATGCCGTATCTCGGTACATTTTCTCTAAGAATCTCGAGCTTTCCGGTATATATATATGCGCTTCTCAATGATTCCGCGGCGCTTAAGAGTATGCTCCACTGCCGGCACCGAGATGCTTCGGCTCTGACGCTTTACTCTCGCGCTTGAAGGACTTCGGGCGCCGGAGAACCGATTATGCACGGCATCGACTACTTAGAGTTTTTGAAACTTGTAAAGCTATACACCATTGAAACCTGCGCCACGGTCGCTTTCGTCGTCATCGCTTTTGTGATCACCGTTCGGGAGGTTCGCCACTGGCTTGCGAAGCTGACCGAGAACGGGGAGGGACGGCATGATGCATGAAAGCTCTAGACAGGCTGCGGGCTATTTCCCTATTTGCCGCCGGACGCCCCTCCTTTGGCTTCTGAGAACTCGCCCCTACGGAATCAAAAACGCCCCCGGAATTCCCTCATCCAGCGTCGCCAGAACCGCTCCATTGGCGCTCGCCAGTTGCAGCAGATGGCCGTCCGTAGTTTGCTTTGGGGTCTTCACCCACGCGGGGAGCTGCGAGATGCCATTGCCGTCCGTTAGGAAACTAAACGGCAGTCCGCTGTGGCTCTTCAGGTTAAGCAGCAAAGTCCGCGCCTGCTGGACAGTGAAACCGTAGTTTGGCGTTTGTGCAACGACTCTTGCGAATCCCAGTTCCGTGATTGAGCAGGTTAACCAGTGCGCGTCTCTTTGGGGCACGATCCAGGCATTTACGCGTTCATGAAATTGATGGTGGAAGATTCCGAGCGCGACCAGAACATTCACGTCGAGAATATATCTCATGGAAAATCCGCAAGCAGATCTCTTACCATCTCACTGGTCAGAACCGGCGCATCGGGTCCCGCGTAAAGCACCGGGAAACCCGTGATGGGGTCTTTGATGATTCTGGCCTTGGAGCGCGTCCTCTTTGGGGCCGTGAGTACAATCCGGTCCTTCTCGACAGCAATGTCCAGCGGATCGCCAGCGCGGAGGCCCAGCCTGCGGCGCAGCGGCGAGGGAATCACGATCTGGCCTTTCGTGGAAACCCGAGTCTGCATGGTAAGACGATCTTACCATGGAATGACCTTTTGAGAACGAATCCGGCTGTCCCTGCTATTTCCCAATCACGTCAATCGGCACGTCGATCGTCTTGGGCGGCATGCACTGGTTCTGGTCGCAGGCCTGGTAGCGCAGCTTGCCCTCGACCAGGTGATTGCCCCGCGTGGCCACGATGCGCGCGTGAATCGTGAACTCGCCGGCGTACACGCTCACTTTGGTTTTGGGATCGAAGGCGAGGGAAATGATGGCGCCCGCCGGGTAGGCGGCCGCGTCGAGCCGCACGCCCATGCCATCGGGAATAGAGAACGTTGTCGGGATCAGGAATTCGTCGCTGGGCGAGTGTGAATTGATGTGCAGCCCCTGCGCGACGCGGAAGTGCAGCGCGACCGGACTCGCCTTACCTGCGGGAACACTGACTTGCTCGGGAAAGAGATACTGCACCGCATCGGTCTTGAGGATGGAGCGGTTCTCGGCGGCCGGCGAGAAAATCTGCGCATGAGCCGCCAGCGCTCCAAACAATAACGCCGCGATTGCTGTGCAGCCTGACTTCATTCTTGCAGTCATCGATTCCAATCCCCCAAACATACCTTGATTCAGTCGCCGAATTTCCTTCAGGTACTAAAGCCCGCACTCATATGGGGTCTTTTCGGCACGGTGAATGCCATGCCCCGGCACAAAACGAATTGATGAAACCACACCTAACATGCCGACTTGCTAACTCGCTAATTCGCCAGCGCCTTCCTGATGTTGTCCTCGATGTCGCTCTCCGAAGTCAGGCCTACGGTCGCGGTGACTACCTTGCCGCTGCGATCGATGAAGAACGACGCGGGCAAGTCGTCGAGCCCGCCGTAATCGCGGCTGATCGAGTCGCCGTCGAGCAGCACCGGGTAGGGCACTTTCATCTCGGCGGCGAACTTACCGGCGTTGGCCTCGGCCTTGGCCCATCCGGCTTTGTCGCCCGGCTCAAGGTTATCGCCCTCGCTGTCCACGCCCAGCACCTCAAAGCCCTTCGCCGCGTACTTGTCGCGCAGTTCGACGAGCCACGGCGTCTCCAGCCTGCACGGGCCGCACCACGTGGCCCAGAAGTTGATCATGACGGCCTTCCCCCGGTAGCTCGCGAGCGAAACCTTCTTGCCGCTGAGGTTCTCAAGCGCGAAGGCGGGCGCCGGTTTGCCCATCAGCGGAGAGACATACTCCAGCGTGCCGCCGCCGGGAGCCGGCACCAGCTCGCCCTGCGCGGCGCCGGCCAGCAGCTTTTCGGCCTCCTGCTGGCGATACTCCCAGTTGGCCCACCCCGCCCAGGCGAAGATGGCCAGAATCAGAAGCGTAGCGCCCAGAACCAGTGTGTTGCGCCGCATGGGGAAGGCCTTCATAAGTCTATTGTACGAGCGGGAAGAGCAGAGATCGGAGATCGGGGGTCAGGGGTGAGTGCGCGGCGGACAGTAGCGGACAGTCAACCAAGCGAGAATATGCAAACGTTCCAAATAAACCCCTTTTTGGAGCCTGGGAAGGTCGAACCCCATACCCCGCGAGGCGCGAACCGAACGGAAAGCTGAAAGCTGAGAGCTGAAGGCTGAAAGCTTGCTTTTAAACTGTTACCATCAAAAGCCAGTGAGTCCCATGCAGAAAGACGATCCGTTCCAGCCCGCGGAGCTGGTGCGCACCGAGGCCGCCGCGCTCGAAGCCCTGGCCGCGCGGCTCGACGGGGCCATGGCCGGGCCATTCGCCCGCGCCGTGGAGATGATCCTCCGCTGCGGCGAGCAAAACGGCCGCGTGGTGGTGACCGGCATGGGCAAGAGCGGCATCATCGCGCAGAAGATCGCCGCCACGCTCAGCTCCACCGGCTCGCCCGCGTTGTTTCTGCATCCGGCCGAGGCCGTGCATGGAGACCTGGGCGTGCTCCTGCCCGGCGACGTGGTCATCGCGCTTTCTGCCTCGGGCGAAACAGAGGAGATTCTGCGCCTGCTGGCCACGCTCAAGCGCAAAGGCGACGCGCTCATCGGCCTCTGTTGCAATCTGCAGTCGACTCTCGCCGCGGCAAGCGACGTGGCCCTCGATTGTTCGGTCGAGCGCGAGGCCTGCGGACTGAACCTGTCGCCGACGGCCTCGACAACGGCCATGCTGGCGCTCGGCGATGCGCTGGCCGTAGCCGTGAGCCTGCGCAAGGGCTTCCGCGCGGAGGACTTCGCGGAGCTCCACCCCGGCGGCAAACTGGGCAAGCAGCTCGCCAAGGTGCGCGACCTGATGCACACCGGCGAAGACGTTCCTGTTGTCGCGCCCTCGACCCCGATGGCCGATGTGATCTTCGAGATGTCGTCGAAGAAGCTGGGCATGACGACAGTGCAGGAGTCGGGACGGTTGCGCGGCGTCATCTCGGACG
The DNA here is from genome assembly GCA_049522315.1 of Occallatibacter sp. GTDB lineage: Bacteria > Acidobacteriota > Terriglobia > Terriglobales > Acidobacteriaceae > Telmatobacter. The sequence continues at coordinate 47,733 of JBEKNY010000006.1, read as the reverse complement.
GCGATTTGCGGCGTCTGCTCGAGCGCGAAGGCGGCGCGGCGCTCGGTAAGACGGCAGGCGAAGCAATGAATGCGCATCCGCGCACCATTGACGCCGATGAACTTGCGGCGAAAGCACTCGCGATCCTCGAAGAGCGCAAGATTACGTCTCTGATCGTCGTCGATGCCGCGCAAAAGGTCGAAGGAGTGGTTCATCTGCACGATCTGTGGGGCGTGGAGCTGATCTGACGCGAGAGGGCGCTATTACGATGGAGACGAAAAACGGTAGCGAAGAACACGCCCCCATCTATCTTTTCCAGGTGGATTCGGCAAAGGAGAATAGACACTTTTTTGAGGGAATGCATCGTGCATTGCCTGGGTCTGTCTATTTTCGAGGACGAGACTTCAGGGTCGGACCTTGGACTCCTGATGGCCTTCGAGTCGACTTAGAAATGGCCGTCTCGCAGCCGTGCTGCTCCCTGACCTTGATTGAGTTGGAACCGGCAGAACCAATGGCTTTGAGGTCGTCCAGAAAATACTTGCACGAAAGCTCGATCAGCATCTGCGGTACGTTCATACAATATCTGGATCGTGTCATTGAGGACTGCGACTCCAGGGCCGACCCTCGCGAATCGAGAATCGCTACGCTGAGGGATTTGCTAGCCCAGGGAGTTCCGGTTACGGTCAAAACGGCAGCAGCCTTGAGAAATGCCAGTGCGTTCTTGGAAGAGAAGCCTCTGATCGACCAAGCAAGCTTGACTGAATCCGCCGAAAGCCGTCGGCAGCGCGTTTTGGGTGAAAGGAGTGCCGAGCGCAGACATCTCACCTTTCAGAATTCCCTCAAACTGGATACGGAGCAAAACAAAGCTTTGCGACGCTGCATCATGATTCTCGATGCGGTCATCCGACATCGTGACCATAGCAGTGCGACCGTGCATAGCTGGATAGGAAAGGCCCCGCTAAAACGTCTCCTGAAGGGTATGAGTGAAAGGCCAGTCACCCTCGAGCGCTTTATTTTGAAGGCGGAGAATAGCGGGACTACTATCGATTTCGAGGCACTTCTTTCCGAGTTGATCGGGATTTGGGCGAAGAATGGCAGTCGGATCGAGATTGAAGATGGCCGGAGGCTCATTAGGGGCTACTTTCCGATAGCAAGGGACGTCATGTCGGATCATAAGATGGACCTTGTTTTCGAAGCCGCGAATCTTGAGGTCGGCAAACTTCTCGAAGATTAGGAGCACCGCTAGACCCAGTTGGGCCGTCCCCATCAGCGTCCCTCTCAATGCCGGACATTTAGAATGAAAGCTGCTGTCATTTGCTCAACGTTCGCCGCGGCGAACGAGAAAGTGCGCTCACTCTTTCTATGCACCGTTGGTCGAAGCTCTTTATTCCCACTCTGCGCGAGGCCCCGGCGGACGCCGAAGTGGCCAGCCATAAGTTTCTTCTCCGCGCGGGCTACATTCGCCAGCTCGGCGCCGGTATCTACAACTATCTCTTCCTCGGCCAGCGCTCGTTGAACAAGATCATCGCCATCGTGCGCGACGAGATGGACCGGATCGGGCAGGAGTTCTACCTGCCGGGCATTCTGCCGCGCGATCCGTGGGAGGAGAGCGGCCGCTGGGCGGGCATGGGCGACAACATGTTCCGCCTCAAGGACCGCAAAGGCGCGGACCTGTGCCTGGGCATGACGCACGAAGAGATCATGACCACGATCGCGCGCGGCGAACTGCGCAGCTACAAGCAGTTGCCGCAGATCTGGTATCAGATCCAGACCAAGTTCCGCGACGAACCGCGCCCCAAGTCGGGCCTGCTGCGCGTGCGCCAGTTCATCATGAAGGACAGCTACTCCTTCGACATCGACAAGGCAGGACTCGACCGCAGCTTCGACCTGCACGACCGCGTCTATCGCGCCATCTTCACGCGCTGCGGGCTCAAGTTTGTCGCCGTGGAGGCCGATTCGGGCGCGATGGGCGGCTCGCAGTCGCAGGAGTTCATGGTCTACACCGATGCAGGCGAGGACCTGATTGCAAGCTGCCCGGTCTGCGGCTATGCGGCGAATCTCGAGAAGGCCACATCGCGCCTCGATCCGATCGCCGAGATGGAGCCGACGGGCGGCGGCAAACCGGAGCTGGTGCACACGCCGGGATGCGCGGCGATCGCCGACGTAGCCGCGTTTTTCAAGATTTCTCCAGCTTCGGATATCAAGTGCGTGGCATACATGGCTGAACGCGGATTCACTGGCGAAGGCCACGAAGTCTGGCTGCCGGTCGCTGCATTCTTGCGCGGCGACCACACCGTCAATGAAACCAAGTTGCTTGGGCTGCTCGGCGCCAATGATTTGCGTCCCATGCACGGCGAGGAATTGGAAAAGTACTTCCATGGCCCCGCGGGCTACCTCGGACCGGTCGGCTTAGCTCCGAAGGAAATCTTCAATGGCGGCAGCTCGCCCCTGGTGTTTTCAGGAGGTGGGGATCTCGTCGTCATCGTCGACCATACCCTCGAAGGCCGCAAGAACATGGTCTGCGGCGCAAATAAGCTCGACTACCACCTGCGCAACGTGACGCCGGGCCGTGATTTCACCTGGACGCTCGCCGCCGACATCCGCAGCGTGAACGAGGGCGAAGGCTGCCCGAAGCCGGACTGTGGCGGAAAGCTCGTAGTCGGCAAGGCGGTCGAAGTGGGCCACATCTTCAAGCTCGGCTACAAGTACTCCGAGTCGATGGGCGCGCGCGTGCTCGACGAGAACGGCAAGGAAGTGACGCCCATCATGGGCAGCTACGGCATCGGCATCGAGCGCATTCTTACCGCGTCCATCGAGCAGTCGAACGACGCCAACGGCTTCTGGCTGCCGGCTTCCATCGCGCCCTTCACGGTCGTCGTCACCATTACGAACATTGCCGACATCGCGCTGCGTGTGGCTGGCGAAAAGCTTGCTGTCGAGCTCGAATCCGCGGGGCTCGACGTGCTGCTGGATGACCGCGCCGACCGCGCCGGCGTCAAATTCAAAGATGCGGACCTGGTCGGCATCCCCTACCGCATCAACGTCGGCAAAAAAGTTGCCGAGGGCAAGGTCGAGCTGGTCGTGCGCGCCTCCAGCACCAGCGTGGATGTACTCTTGGGCGAAGTGGTGGCGCTGGTAAAGAAGCGCGTACAGGAAGAGCAGCTTCTAGCTACCAGCTCCTAGCTTCCAGCTTGTTGCACGCGGGATCGATGAAGAGTTTGTCTGACGACGCTGAGGTGTATCGATGCAGGAACAGCTAAAGGCTGGAGGCTAGTACCGTGACCATTTGATTCGGTAACCTTGGCAACGACGATCTGGGTGCCCCAGGTCCGGATTTTCGGACCTGGGAGATTACATATCCACACGGTCGCGGTACTAGCAGCTAGAGGCTGTTTTTTGAGGTGCGGCGATGGCAGTAAGAATCCGATTTGCGAGGCCCGCGTCGGGCAGTCACCTCAGGTCGCGGATTCTGTGGGCCCTGCTTGCGGCCTTCGGCTGCGTCGTGCTCGTGGGCATCTCTGTCTTCACCTACCTCAACATCGAGTACCAGCACATCGTGGATGAGCGGCTTAAGCAACCGATCTTCGCCAACACCGCCCAGATCTATGCTGCGCCGCGCGAGGTACGTCCGGGGCAAAAGCTCACCGTGCACTGGATCGCCAACGAGTTGCGCGAGGCGGGATACACGGGCGACGGGGCCCCGCAGCCTTCCCAGTTGGGAACCTATAGCGAAGGCGTGCAGCAGATCACGGTGCGGCCCGGCCCGGAGTCCTATCACGCGCCGGACAGCGCCGCCATCCACATGAGCGGCGGCGTGGTGGACTCCATCACCGACGCACACGGCCAGCCGCTTTCCAGCTACGAGCTGGAACCGCTGCTTATTACCGGCTTGAGCGAGGGCGCGCAACGAACCAAGCGCCGCCTGCTCACGTACGACGAGATTCCCCCAAATCTCGTGCAGGCCGTCATTGCCATTGAGGACCGCCGATTCTTTGAGCACGGAGGCATCGACTATTGGCGCATCCTGGGCGCGATGCGCAACGACATGTTCCACCTTCACCGCTACCGCGAAGGCGCTTCCACTCTGACGCAGCAGTTGGCGCGCGGGTTCTTTCTTACGCCCGAGCGCACCTATTCGCGCAAGGCGCGCGAAGCCGTCATCAGCATCATCCTCGAACACCGCTTCTCCAAGCAGCAGATCTTCGCCATGTACGCCAACGAGATCAATCTTGGGCAGCGCGGCAGCTTCTCCATCGACGGCTTCGGCGAGGCCGCCGAGGCCTACTTCGGCAAGGAGGTGAGCCAGCTCGACCTGGCCGAGTGCGCGCTGCTCGCGGGACTCATCCAGAGTCCCAATTACCTCAATCCCTTCCGTCATCCCGATCGCGCCATCGATCGCCGCAATCTGGTGCTGGATTCCATGGTGGAGACCGGCGCCATCACCAAGGAAACGGCCGAGGCCGCCAAGGCCGAGCCGTTGCACCTTGTCGCGGCCAGCGTGGACGAAAGCGAAGCGCCCTACTTTGTCGATCTGGTTCACGATCAGCTCACGCAACGGCTGGGCGACCGCGACTTCAACCGCGAGGGACTGCGCATTTACACCTCTCTTGATCCCGATCTGCAGCGCCTGGCGACGCAGGCGGTCGACTCGACCATCCACATCGTGGACGCGCAGGTAGACAGGCTTCACGCGAGCGACCGCAAGCTGGGCAAGCCGTACGTTTATCCGCAGGTGGCGCTGATTGCGCTCGATCCCCACACCGGCCAGGTGCTGGCGCTGGTGGGCGGGCGCAGCTACGGCACCTCGCAATTGAATCACGCCGTGGCCATGCGGCCGACGGGCTCGATCTTCAAGCCGTTTGTCTATGCTGCTGCGTTTCAAACCGCGGTCGAGGGCACGCTGCTGCCGGAGCAGACCAAGCCGTTTTCACCGGCGACGATCCTCAACGACGCGCAAAACACCTACGGCGAAGGAACGCCGTACGAGTACACGCCGCACAACTATAAAGGCGAGTTTTACGGCCAGATGACTGCCCGGTTAGCGCTGATGCGATCGGACAACAACGCCACCATCAGCTTGGCAAGCATGATTGGCTTCGATCGAGTGGCGTCGCTGGCTCGCGATGCCGGGATCAAAAGCGCGCAAGGCACGCCTTCCATGGCCATCGGTTCCTACGACGCCACGCCGCTCGACATGGCCGGCGCGTATACGACCTTTTCCAATGGCGGCGTGCACATCGATCCGTGGATGCTGGCCAGCGTTCGCACCCCAACCGGCGACATCATCGAAGACTACACGCCCACCACACGGCAGGTGCTCGATCCACGCGTCGCCTTCCTCACTACCTACATGATGGAAGCTGTCTTGCAAGGCAACGGGAGCGATCCCTGCGAAATCGGAGGTCGAGATTTCTGCGGAACTGGCGCCGGCGTCCGCAACATGGGATTCATCTCTCCGGCTGCGGGCAAGACCGGCACCAGCCACGACGCGTGGTTCGCCGGCTTCACCAGCAACCTTCTCTGCGTGGTGTGGGTCGGCAACGACGACTATACAGACTTGAACCTCGAAGGAGCGCACGCCGCTGCGCCCATCTGGGCCGATTTCATGAAGCAGGCAGTGGAACTGCCGCAGTACTCCGACACGAATGAATTCACGCCGCCGGAAGGCGTCCAGACGATCACGCTCGACAAAAGCACCAATCTGCTTGCCGACGCCGCCTGCCCCGACGACTACACCGCGGCGTTCCTCAACGGCACCGCGCCCACCGAGACCTGTGACCACAAGGGCCTGAGCGGCGATGACCACCGGAACATCTTTCAGAAGATCTTCGGGATGGGCAAGCCGGGGAATTGACAAAATCCGGGCCAGGACAGACGGCGCGGAAGTGCCGGTTTCCAAGGTTGCGCCTTTCGCCGCGCCGCAGGCTATCAATCCAGTTATGAATTTTGGGCGATGCGGAACGACGCGGTAATCGGCGTCCCGGACTTGAGCATGTTCCACACCGGGCACAGTTGCTCCTCAGAAACTGCAATGGACTTTGCGACTGCCTCAGGATCGACGGAGCCCTTCACAACAAATTCCAGAAAAATCCGGGTAAGGACCGTGGGGTGCTCGGCGCGGCGCATGCCGCGAGCGTAAACTTCAAGGCCGTCCACTGGCTGATCCATTTTTCGCTTCAAGAGGGCGATCACGCTGTTTGCAGCGCAAGTTGCAAGACTGGCCAATAGCAGTTCCAGGCTGGTAAGTCCCTCGACTGCTGCGCCCGCCGGCAGCGGATAATCGGTTAGAACCTGGTGGCTTCCGCTCCCGGCGAGGACACGCATTCCGCCCTGATAGACGGCATGAACGGATAGTTCGTTTGCCATTCGGAGATCTCCTCGGAGGTTATCCCTATGGTATTCGCCCGGCAGAGAAGCCGCAGCGATTCGATCAGCCGTCTACAGTCGATCCATCGGGCACGGTCACGGCAACTTCGATCACATCGCGCCAGATTCAGTTGGGCGCGAAGTTGCAGTTCTGACAGCCCCCTTTGCGGCGGCGGAAAAATGCCCGTCAATGGCTTCGGTCATTCTCCCCGCCTGCGCGCGATTCAGATTCCGTCAACTCAGATGGATCGGGCGAGTTCGCCGCGTCCAAATCCACAAACGTGTTTGCGGCCTGGGGCAAACCGGGCGCATAGCAGTTACCGTCGGCAGCCTGGTTCCGAGGGCAGGCCGCGCTGAACTGCGCCCGGCGCGGCGATAGCGCGTACTGCCAGACGGTTGTGAAGGGCGCTATTTCGGGCGAGAGCGCCGCACTCAGAGGCGGAGCTGTAAGCGTGCACCCCGGCGCTGGCGGGCATTGATCGTTTGCGATCCACAGCGCCAGGCGGTTCCCCTGTTTGGATGAGTCGCTTGCCGCCGCCCGCCTGCTCTCCCGCTCCGCAATGTCCTCGGCCGTGCTGATGGTGCTGTTGCCGTCAGGTACGTCGATCCCGGAACAGTAAACGCCCGCCCGCGCACCCGCGCTGCGCACCGCATCGATCCACGCGAACACATACGCAGCCTGTTCCGGAAAAAGCCTGCCGCCTTCCTCCTGATCGAGAAAAATCAGCACATTCCGCGGGAACCCTTCGCGCAGCGCAGCAGCCGCGGCGGCCTTCCCGTCTGCCGCGCCCAGATCCTCGGCATTCCGGCCCTTCAATGCCGCTGGCTTTAGCTCGGCATCCGTGCGCCCGTCATACAGAACCAGGAAACCGAATCCATACCGTCGAAGGATCGCGCGTTTGCCTTCCCAGCCGTTTACCCTTTCGCCGGGCGGCGGATTGAGCCAGTAGCTTGTGTAGCGAAAGCTTCTACGAAGGGCAGCGAGCGCTTCATCGCCCGGATAGCCGTTCCTGTCGAATCCCACATAAGACGCTCGTCGATCCGAGTTTTCGTGCCCGGCGCGCTGCGCCATAGCCATGCAAACCGCCGTCGTCAACAGCAGCGCGGCAACGCCGTTTCTCCCACTCCGCGCACTCGGCCGCATCGGTCCCGTGGTTTCAAGCATGCGTACACAGTTTAGATGGCTGCGCCGGCGGCGAGCCTGCCGCCCCGTCTGCGATCATCTCTAAAAGTGCGCGTCTTCGGCGCGGAGGCCGATCGGGAATGAGAGAGATTGTTGCGTTTATCTTTGGGCTGGCTCTGCTGGGCAATGCGGCCCTTTTTGTGCCCCAGGCCATTGCCGTGTGGCGCAAGAAAAGCGATGAGGGCATTTCGCTGGTCACCTTCGGAGGCTTTTGCATTCTGCAGGTTATCGGGGTGGTTCACGGCATCTACGAGCACGACAACTCCCTCATCGTCGGCCTCGGCGCCAGCTTTCTCACCTGCGGAACCGTCACCCTGCTCACGATCGTCTACCGTATCCGCCGTTTGCGCGCCCTTGACGCCCATCCGCCGGCCTAATGTGCCGGATCGAACGACGGCATACGATTTCCGCCATATCGCGGGCTGTGGAAGGACCAGTACGACAGGGGTGTGCAAGCCGGGGTATACTGCTGTTCCACAGCGGCGAAGTCCCTTGGGGACCGCGGAGGCGCCCCGGCATTTCCCTGGCTCAGGCCAACGGAGGTCTCGATGAAGATTACGGACACGGTCGATCTGGTTCTCAGGAACAAGACATTCAACAAGATTTTGCCCATTGCCCCCGAGCAAAGCGTTCACGAGGCCCTGTGCCTGATGGCAGAGTACGATGTCGGCGCCTTGATAGTCATGTCCGGACCCAAGCTGGTGGGCATCGTGTCGGAGCGCGACTACGCGCGCAAGGGCATCCTCCTGGGCCATCACTCCAAAGACACACAGGTGCGCGAGATCATGACCAGCCCGGTCGTTTCCGTCACTCCGCAGCACACCGTGGACGATTGCATGAACCTGATGACCGAGGGCCATTTCCGCCATCTCCCCGTGCTGGAGGGCGATAGGGTAGTGGGCATCGTGTCCATCGGAGACATGGTGAAGTGGGTGATCTCCGGCCAGGAGCACAAGATCCAGGAGCTCGAGGGCTACATCACGGGAGCGTACCCGGGATAGACCGGGAGACGCAAGTTTGAAGCGTGAGTTTTCTAGCCTAGAAAAATCCCCGCAATCGAGGCGGAAATCAGATTGGCCATGGTGCCGGCGAGCATGGCCCGCACGCCCAGCCGCGCGAGGTCGTTGCGCCGCTCGGGCACCAGCGCGCCGATGCCCCCGATCTGCATCCCGATCGATCCCAGGTTAGCGAAGCCGCACAGCGCGAACGTCGCAATCGTAAACGAGCGCGGCAGCAGCGTCGCTTTCTGCGCCCCGAGCCCGATGTAGGCCACCACCTCGTTGAGCGCCATGCGCGTGCCCAGCAGATTGCCGATGGCCGGGCAGTCGCGCCAGGGCACGCCGATGAGCCATGCCACCGGCGCCCCGATGACCCCCAGAATCTGTCCCATGCTGCTGGGAAGCCAGTGCATGTAGGCCAGCCCGTGCGCCCAGCCGAGCAGCATGTCCAGCAGCGCCACCAGCGCCAAAAAGCTGATCAGCATAATGGCCACGTTCAAGGCCAGCTTGCCGCCGTCGATGGTGCCGCGCGCAATGGCACCGACAAAATTCTCTTCGGCGTGCAGCTCATCCTTGGGAATCACGACCTTGCCTTCGGTGGCCGGCACTTCGGTCTCGGGCACCAGCATCTTGGCCATCAGAATCGTACCCGGAGAGGTCATGATCACGGCTGAGAGCAGGTGCCGCGCCTCCACGCCCTGCGAGATGTACATGGCCATGATGCCGCCCGAGACGTGCGCCATGCCGCTGGTCATGATGGTCATCAGCTCGCTGCGCGTGGCCTTGGAGAGAAACGGCCGGATGGTGAGCGGCGCCTCCGTCTGGCCCATGAAGATCGAGGCCGCCACATTCATGCTTTCGGCGCCGGAGATGCGCATGGTCTTGAGCATGAGCCACGCCATGCCGCGGATAACGATCTGCATCAGCCCGATGTGGTACATCACCGCGAAGAAGGCGGAGATGAAGATGATCGTTGGCAGCACCTGGAAGGCGAAGATGGCGCCCTTGTTCGCCCCCAGCAGGTTGCCCAGAGCGCCGGAGTTAGGAAGGCCGAGCTGGCCGAACAATATCTGCGTCCCCGCGAAGGTGGCCGAAAGCATTTTGGTGACTACGGCGCCCGCCCACGTCATTGCTTCCTGTCCGAAGCTGAACCGCAGCACCAGATAAGCAAAGAGAAACTGCAGGGCGAGCCCCCACGCAATGGTGCGCCAGCGGATGCGCCTGCGGTCCGTCGAGAAAAGGTACGCGGCCAGCAATACAGCCAGAATTCCCAACAATCCAGTGAATCGCGCCATTGCAGTTGCCCCCTGAAGGCAGCTTCTAGCCCCTAGCCTATTGCCTTTAACCTGTGCTCGCAGCGCCAGGCATTTTATTGCATTCCAAGTCTGGCTTAGTAGGAGAAGGCTAGCAGCTAGGAGCTGGAAGCTGAAAGCTGTTTCTCGCGCAGGTACTCCTCCGCCTCATCGCGCGTGAACACGCGGCTCACCAGCGGCACTGCGTTCGGCGGACTTTTGGAAAAGTGAATTGCCCGCTTCAGAATTGCCACTGGCTCGGCCAGCAACTCCGATCGTGTGGCATACAACGTGGCGAAGGGTTGCCCGCGCTCCACGCGCGCGCCACGCCGCGCATGGAACAGAATGCCGGCATGCGGATCGACCGGCTCCCCGGCTTTCTCGCGGCCCGCGCCGGTGCGCTGCACCGCCCAGCCCAGCGCGGTCGTATCCATATCCGCCACGAACCCGCTCTCCCACGCGGCAACGATCTGAGTCGCGCCGGGCTTGTGAAACGCAGCGGGATCGTCGAAGACGCTTACGTCGCCGCCCTGGGCCTCGACCATCGCGAAAAAGACGCGCAGCGCGGAACCATCCATCAGCGCCTTCTCGGCGCGCGCATAGCCGGCTTCGGGCGTTTCCGCTTGCATGCCGAGATGGATCATCCATCCGGCCAGAATGAGCGACAGCTCGCGCAAGTCGAAATTCGTTTCCGGACTCCACTCGGGCCGCTCGCCACGCAAAAGCTCGACGGCCTCAAGCAGCTCAATCCAATTGCCGGCTGCGCGTCCCAACGGCTGGCCCATGTCAGTGAGCAGCGCCACGGTACGCGTCCCCGCAGCTTCCGCCGTGGCCACCATCAGCGTTGCCAGAAATTCGCAGTCTTCCCGCTTACGCAGGAAGGCGCCCGAGCCGGTCTTCACATCCAGCACCAAGGCGTTCACCCCCGCCGCCAGCTTCTTGCTCAGGATCGAGGCGCAGATCAGCCCCGGATTCTCGACGGTTGCGGTGCGATCGCGCAACGCATAGAGCTTACGGTCGGCAGGCGCCAGTTGGTCCGTCTGGCCGATGATCGACGCGCCGCATTTCGCGAGGACCGCCTCGAACTCGGCCAGTGTGAGCGCGGTGCGGTAGCCGGGAATTGCTTCCAATTTGTCGAGTGTCCCGCCGGTGTGGCCCAGCGCACGCCCGCTGATCATGGGCACGGCCACGCCGCAGGCCGCGGCAAGAGGCGCAACGAGAAAGCTGGTTTTGTCGCCCACCCCGCCCGTGGAGTGCTTGTCCACGGCCTGCTTGCCCAGCCGCGCCGGCGAAAACTTCTCGCCCGAGTCGCGCATGGCCAGCGTCAGCGCGCGCGTTTCGTTGAGCGAGAGCCCCTTGAGCCAAGCCGCCATCAGCCAGGCGGCAAGCTCGGCCTCCTGAATCGAGCCATTGGCCGCGCCCGCCGCCACAAACGCGAGCTCGCGCGCGTCCAGCTCTCCGCCTTCGCGCTTCTTGCGGAGGATGTCGATCGTGTGCAGCGGAGTCACGGAGCCGGACTGCATGGTCTTTGCTCTGGAGTGCAAGGCAATAAGAATATCGCACAAGGCCCGCCGCGGTGCGCTGGTTTTGCATCACGTCACACCTGGCGTGGGGCGAGCGCTGCTGCATCTGCGGAACTCGCCGAGGTGTAAGATGCTCGCAACAATCCTAATGCAAAACGGAGGATGCTATGTCACTGCGCACATTGTTCCTCAGCCGGCTGATGGGGCTCTATTTCCTGATTTGCGGCCTGTCGATGATCGTTCACAAACAGGTCTTTACGGATGCGCTCGCAACAGTTCCGGGCAATCCATTGGCCATGTGGTGTTGCGCGATGATCATTTCGCTCGCCGGGCTGGCAATGGTTCTCGCCCACAATCTATGGTCAAAATGTCCGGTGGTGGTCATCGTTACTCTTTTGGGATGGCTGACACTCATCAAGGGCATTCTCTATTTGCTTCTGCCGGCGAAGTGGCTGGAGGGATTCTTCCAATCGGTGCTCAACTGCGGGGCGTGCTTGTATTCAGTGACGGCATTTTTGCTGGTGCTGGGCGCGTACCTGACGTATGAGGGATTCAAGTCAAAGCCCGCATAGAGGGCCTGAGTCGAGCGCTACTTCAATTTCATCTCAGACCCCAGCGGCAGCAGGTCGCTGAAGGTCATCGTCCGCACGCCGTCCGCGGCCGGAAAAATGATCGGCGCATCGGAAAGAATGAATTCCACCAGCATCTGACGGCACGCCCCGCAGGGAGGACTGGCCAAGCCGTTCAGGTTCGCAATGGCTACAGCGGCGATCCGAATCTCCGGCCCGAATTGGGAAACGGCCCGCACCAACGCCGCACGCTCCGCGCAGATGGTGAGTCCGAAGCTCACGTTCTCGACGTTGGTCCCCGTCACGATTTCGCCGCTGGCGAGCTGGAGTGCGGCGCCCACACGGAATTCCGAATAGGGGGAATAGGAGTTCTGCGCGGCCTGCCGCGCGAGTTCGAACAGCTTTTCGAGCGCGGTCTGAGTCAAGTTCGTCATGGACAATACGTTCCTCGCATCCGCAAATGGGCTGAAGATTAGAGGCTAATGCATATTAACCTCTCATGTACACCCGCGCCGCGGCCGGCTTAGTGCATATCGCGGCGGCGTGCTGACGACAGTGAGACTGCGCCAGTTGCGCGCCGGCGGATACGGGGACATGAAAGTCATGATGGTCACTACGGAAGCCGAGAACGACTATATACTTCGCGCTCTCGACGCCATCCACCCCAATAGGGTGAACAGGCCCTAACGCCCCCTGGCCCTCTTCGCGGGCTTGGCGGGGTTCGCCTTTTCGCCCGGCAGGCGCCCCACCGGAATCGGCGCAAGGTCCGGGCCGATACGCTGCACTCGCGTGTCGATCATTTCGTAGCGGATGGTGCGGGGAGCCGTGGGCCGCGTGATGCCGGTCGCGGAATCCGTGGTGACGTCGTTGCTGCTCGCGATCAGGAAACTGAAGGCGGGAACGCCGCCACTGGCTGTGTTCGCGGAAAAGACCCGGACCGGCAGATAGCCCTGGATGGGATGGAGCCGGAAGGCCGTCTCGTAGCGGTGATGCCGCGTGCTCCAAGTGAAGACGCGCACCTGATCGAAGTCGAAGGGCAACCCGGACTTGAGCGGAGCGAGAACGGTCAGGTACTCGGGGACCTGGCGATCCGGCGTGTTGGCCTCCGGATCGGTGACCTTAGTCAGCATCCAGCAGCCTATAAAGCGCTGATCTTCGCCGTACTGTGCAACATCGTTCGGCACATCCACATCCAGGCGGCTGCCGAGCAGCCAGCCAGCCCGGCCCTGCGCATCACGTGCCAGCCACCAGTCTTCCATTAGGGGCGGTTCCGTCTCCTCCCTGCCGGCCGGATTCTTTTGCGCTTCCGGTTTGGCGCCCGAAGCCGATGTCGCGCTCCCGCCCTTTTCAACGGGTTTGGCCGCAGGCAGCGGCCCGATCGTCTCCGCCGGTTTTTTGGGAGCCGACGCCCGCGCCAGAAGCTGGACTTTCGTGTTCCCAAGCAGCAGATAAAAACGTTCTGTTTCGCGGCCGGGGAGTACGTGCATGGCGAGGTCGTCGCGCAGGGTAGCCGTGGCCGCCACGGGATCGTCTTTGTGTTGCTGGGCAAGGCGGATAAACGCGTCGTGGGTCTTGGCGTCGATCACCGCTCGGTCTTCAATCCAGCCGATTTGGTTCTTACCCGCCTGGACTCTAAGAAAGCGCCGGCTATGCTCCAGGACTTCGAGCGCTTGCCCGTTTACCACCTCGCACACGCGGTTGGAAACCGGGGCGACGCGATCGTGCAGGTACGTTTCGCGAACGGAAACGTAAACCGTTTCATGCTGTTCGTGCCGGAATCGCGCACATCCAGACAAGAAGATGAGACCGCACAGCGCTATCGAAGGCAGCGCAAACAGGAGTGGGGGGCGCCGGAGAAAAGGAACAGAAAGAATTGAGAGTGGAATGAGCACAGCTCGTGACGATTGCCTTGAGAATACCACTGTTTTTACGGCAGTGCCGCGACTGCAACCGCTCCCACGGGATCGGTTCCGGTTGTGGAAGTGATCGCCGAGGTGAGCGCGCCAGATTTCATGGTGTAGGCATCGAGGTCGGGGTTGCCCGCGAAGTCCACTGCAAGGACAAAATGGCTCATGGAATCCTCCGCCAGGCCAATCTTGCCCTGGGGCCCGGCCGCAACGGCGCCGATCGAGGTGAGCGATGTGGACGAGACCGAGAATTCGGCAATGTTAGCGCTTGAGCTTCCACTGATAGATTTATTGGCGGCAAATAGGTAGTTGCCATCCGACGTGGGCAAAATGGCTGAGGGTCCTGCTCCGCTGGTTGCATACGGGTAACCGTTGCCGGTGGTGAATTCGGTGACGCCGCCGGTGCCGATGGTAAAGACACGCAGCCCGCCAGTCTGAGTGGCGGAGGGAAGGACATCAGTTTCGCCTACATAAAGCAACCTGTTGGTTGGGTCCACTGCCACCGCGCTGTCGCCGCCTGAGGGGTTCACGAGGTTAATGTGACCGGAATTCCCGAAGGGATTGGCGTTGGCGGGATCAAAGCCAATAAACTCCGTTCCGCCTGTGCCCATTGCAACGAATACATAGCAATCGTTGCAGGTACTTGAGTCAGTTGGAGAGATGGCCAATTGCGTGAGTGTTGTAGCCGGCAGACCGCCAGGAAACTGTTGCTCAGTCTCGTTGGCCACAGCAAGAGTTCCATTGCTTGGATTGATGGCAATGGCGCTGAGTTGGCCTGTGCCAGAGACAGCATCGACCAGCCACGAGTTGGTCGCGTCGACCTGCATAGTCCAGGCCGGGTCCTGGCTGATGGCTTGACTGTTGTTCCCAAGGGTGAGCGCACCGTTCGATGCGATCGTATAGAGGAAGATCCCACCGGTCGTACTTACATAAAGGAAATGGCCATTGGGCGCTACGGCGATGGCCAATGGACCGGGGGCAGGCAGCGTTAAGGCGGTGCCACTGGGCAACGTACCGGAAGAAATGGCAAAGGTAACAATCTGGTCCGTCGTCTGGTTCAGCACATAGAAGACGCCGCTGGAAAGCGTAGTGGGCGTGGTGGTCGTTGTCGATGTCGAAGGCGGCGGATCCCAAAAGCCCTTGCATCCGGCCAGAACCACGAAGGAAGCCACGCAAAGACCCGCCAAAATTCTGCATTTCATCGTCATTCCTCACGCAGGTCCAATCCAAAATCGATCGGTCCAGGCGCAATCCATCAAGGGCTCAATTCAAAGGGTACTGCTTGACCGCGTGTGTTGTCCTGTCGCAGGGTGCGATACAAGCGTACGGGGAGTTGCCGTCAGTCACCGTCTGTGACATTGACGCAGTAAGGAGGGATTTCGTTCGGCGCCGGCATATGTCTTCGCATACACATTGCCTAACACGCAGCTCCAAACGGAACCAGAGCAAACTCAATACATGGAGACAGAGCCACGCACACCGCGACGCTAATTTGGACGGCCGCCGGAGGCGGCGCGGCGGCGAAAGCTCTCATCGACCGGCTGGCGGCCCTGAAAACCGGCTTCTAGTGTATGCCAGTGCTCGATGGCGGGCTCGCCCATGCGCCAGCAGAGCAGGACGACCTGGTCGTCCACTCGGCAGGGGAAGTCGAGCAGTCCGGAGTCGAGATCCTTCACCTGAACCCCGATGGCATCGATTTCAGCAATGCTCTCGCGGACTTGCGTGAGGTGCGCTTCCATCTCAGCGCGCTGCTTGGCGATGTCAGCAGTATCCACCCTCATGCCGCCCGAAAGATAAATGCGCTGCGCCAGTGCGTTAAGATCCGTCTCGACCGATTGCGCGGAACGCCTGCCCTCCATGGCGCGCTTGAGCAACGATTCGAGCACGGGGAGCAGGGATTGCGCTTCGTCGAAAGTGAAGGTCCTCATGGCGGAATTCCCGAATAGCTACAGGATACGACGAAACCCGGAAAGGCGCCCCGTGAGCTCCTTCGCGGACCGGGATGCTCTTCATGCCCGTTCGCGACGGCGGTTGACCGTCAGGAGAGCGGGCACGCAAAACCAACCTTGGGTTCGGAGGAAAACAAAAAGGGGCTCGCCGATGGGGCAAATCTCAAGCCACCCGAAGGCTGGCGGTGTCACAAGTAGCGGCAGGATCCTACCCACCGAGCTAAGCGCAAAATCAGGCGCAGAATGAACAATAAATAGTTATGAATCTAATAGATACAGGATGTTTACAGACCGATTAACCGATATGGTTACGAGCGCGTGTTACTGAGGCGCGTGATTCGTGACCATTGTGCCATTGACACCCCTCCGGTTCTCCCCTATTGTGAGGAATAATTGCAAGGCCGTAAGTATCGTCAGTTCGCTCACCTTTTTGAAACCTGTTCAACGCTCTTGGGGGTTTTACGTAAGATTTCACTTTTTTCCCAAGGAGGTTGCCCGCTTGGCGTCGGGCGAACGTAGCGCAATGGATCGTTGGACGATGCGATAAGTCAAAGTTCCTCGAACGGTTATTTTTGATAGCCGATTAAGAGGCTCAGTCCCCCAATCAATCGCTCATTGCTGCTGCACGGGCAACCGTTCAGCCGGAGTGAAGGGTGTCCTTCCTATTGCAAACGGGCTTGCATTCATCGCGCCTGTTGGATGCCTCAAACGAATGTCTTTCTGGCAGGACGCGAACATACAATGCTCAAGGTTAGCTTGGTCTTTATTGGCTTGATCTTTTGAATAAGACTGCAATCCCAGAAAGAGGCCTTGGTGAGACCGCTGCTGCTTGTTCTGACTGTTATACAGAATGCAGAAACCCGCGCCTTTGTTAGGATGGTCCTGGAAGGCGCCGGCCATAGGGTGATCGAAGCGGCCGGAAGCTCGCAAGCCCGCGCGCTGCTGAGCAACGGTCTTGAACCCGATTTATTGCTGTGCGAGGTTTCTCCCCTCGACTCGACAGAGACCGCTCCATTCCGCCGCTTCCTGAAATTTGTCCCCGCGCATAGCATTTGCTTGTTTGCAAGAATGAGCGAACAGGGGCTTCAACAAGAGGCCTTTGCGATGGGCATCAGGCATTTTCTGACGATGCCGGTGACCCGCGGAGACCTTGAGTCGGTGGTCGATTCGCTGAGTCCCTTCAAGGGCCAGTTCTGTGCTGACCGCGCTCCGACCCATGATTCCGGTGCTGCCGCCGGGCCGGGCGATTCCGCGAAATGGGCGAACGATCCCCCCGACATGCCTGCCGTTCCGTACGTAGAAGAACTCGGAGGCAAGAGCTTCTTTCTGGCGGCATCGCCGCAGATGCTGGAAATTCATCGCCAGGTCAAATTGCTTGCCGATATCGATGTCAATGTGCTGATCCTGGGCGAGAGCGGTACGGGCAAGGAAATCATCGCGCAACTGATCCACAAGAATTCGCGGCGGTCCAGGGAGAAATTTCTGAAGGTGAACTGCGCGGCCCTGCCCGCAGACTTGCTCGAGAGCGAACTTTTCGGGCACCGGCAGGGCGCTTTCACGGGAGCCATCAACGACAGGCGGGGCAAATTTGAACAGGTAAATCGCGGTACTTTGCTGCTCGACGAAATTGGTGAAATCGGAGTGCAGATGCAAGCGAAGCTTCTCCATGTTCTGCAGGATGGCCAATTCGCTCGCCTGGGAGCCCAGGAAACCACCAAAGTCGATGTGCGAGTTCTTGCGGCCACGAATGTTGAGATGGAAGATGCGCTGTTCAAGGGATCGTTCCGTGAGGATCTGTTTTACCGTCTCAGTGTGTTCACCATCAAAGTTCCGCCGCTTCGCGAGCGGCGCGAGGAAATTCCTTACCTAATTGAGGAGTTTATCCGCCGGTCACCGGCGGAGATGAGGAACGGGTTTGGAAGCAGCCTTCCCTCCCGGCTGATGGATGTGGCGCTTCTTTACGATTGGCGGGGAAACCTGAGGGAACTGCTTAATTTTGTCACCCGGGCCATTGTCATGCGCGACGCAGACGCAGCCACCCGGGAACTGGAAGCCAGGGTCGCCGCATCCGCAGCGACAGATGCGCGGGATCGCTTCGTTGACGCAGCGCCTCCGTGCGTGGGGTTCAGATCCGTTGTGCGCGATGTAAAGGCGCGCACCGAAGCACAGATGATTCAGAACGCGTTGGAAACCTTCGGTTGGAATCGCCGCCGCGCCGCGCAATATCTAAACATCAGCTACCGCAGCCTGCTTTACAAGATCCAGCAGCATCATCTCCGGCCTTGGCCGGGCGGCGATCCCCAGCAAACATTCCAGAAGATCCAATCTGCCCGGAACAATGCGGTCTAGCCGGCAAGCAGAGAATCGCAGAGGAACGATCGCGATCGCTGTTGCTGGTCATTCCCGATGGCCGGCCGGGCAGCGACCCCGTTCGATTCATCCTGTCAACCCTGCCGTAGACGCCACGCGGCAAGCACGGCTCGTTTGTCCCCGATGACGTAGGCTATTTTTCGCACATTTGATTTGCCCATTGGCTTGGAGGTTGGTATAAGCAGGAGGTGCGAGACCTCTGAGGCGAGGACGATGGAGCCAACCATGGAAGCAGGGTAGAGGCGGCCGGGAATATCGCCAGATGTTCGCTGCAAATGATGGGACAGGATCATCACCGCTTCTTGTGAACCCCAATGTTTAAGGCATTTCTCCCAATCATGTAGAGTGCCAACCGTCGAAAAGATTGCCGCTCACTGGTGTCCGCGCCAACTTGGCTGTTTGGAATACCAATATACCATTGGGAGAAATGCGCTAGGCCGGGAGCCACTGCGGTTTATCTTTCCTTTCACATCTGTGCGGCCGTTGCTGTGAGAACCTAGCCCAGTAAACCGGATTCGGGATGACCTCAGGCATTTGATTTTTGGCGTTGACCAAACCAGGTGAAGTGAGATGCAGAAGAGGGGAGTTTGCAAGGCGCTAGTAAGAAGTGTGCAAAGTTTTGCACATCCGTGAATGAATCCAAGTAACGCCAGCATCGGATCGGGTCCTAACGACCAACAAAATCAACAACATAATCTGTAATCGAATGTTTACGCCAGAGCCGGATTGTGGCCACCCTCGTGCACCCTGCAGAAGCGTGGTTTCCCCAGTCTCCCCGAGGTTTATGTCCGCAGACCTGAGCCAGAGCTTTCGCATCGATCCGGCGGATTTGCCGGGCGAGGCTGTCATTTTCGGCAGCACGCCGGCCATGCGGGAAATTCGAAGCAAGATCGATTGTGTCCTTTCCAGCGATCTTCCGGTTCTGATTCAGGGAGAAAGTGGAACCGGCAAGGAGGTCGTTGCAAGGTTCCTGCACACGCGCTCGAACCGGCGCGTTGCCCCGTTTGTCAGACTGAACTGCGCGGCAATCCCGGCCAGTCTGCTCGAAAGCGAATTGTTTGGTTGTGAAAAGGGATCCTATACGGGAGCCAACGGAGATCGGCCCGGCTTGGTTGAGATCGCAGGTGCCGGCACGCTCTTCCTGGATGAAATCGGCGAAATGAGTTGGGAACTGCAGGGTAAATTGCTTGGCCTGCTGCAGAACGGCTCCTATACGAGGCTCGGCGGCCACGAGGAGCGAATGGGGCGCGTACGCGTCATCTGCGCAACCAACATCGACTTGCAGGAGGCTGTCGAAACGGGTGCTTTTCGCGAGGACCTCTTCTATCGCATTGACGTTGTGTCGCTGCGCCTATCGGCGCTGCGCGATCGCAAGACCGATATCCCGCAGCTTTGCGAGTACTTTCTTCAGAAGATGTCCCACGAGTTTCGAAGGAGCATACCACAGCTGAATCCAGTGACGCTGCACCTTCTGAAGCAGTGGGACTGGCCCGGGAACTTGCGCGAACTGGAAAACTGGATTTCTCGGGCCATCATTCTCGGCGACGACGAAGCTCTAGGCGCGGAACTCAAGCGTCAGGTAGAAACGAACAACGCGTTAGCCAGCAGGCAGCATCGGCTGGGCTCTTTGAATGAGGCATCCCGCCAGGCGACCTCAACGGCAACCAGCGCCTTGATTCTGAAGGCCTTGCAGGCAAATCACTGGAACCGGCGAAAGACGGCGGAAGAGCTGAATATGAGCTATCGCTCGTTGCTTTACAGGTTGCGCGATGTGGGCCTGCCCCAAAGGTGGAGAGGCCACCGGGGGCGTCCGTCCGCGCATTAATCCTAGCCGGCCAGGAGTCCACCGAAGGGTGTGGCTTCAGCAGGTGGGAATGGTTTTGGAGGATCGTAGAACGAATTTGGCAACTTTGGTGGTTTGGGCACGCGGGAACCGATCATCGTGGCCCCACCAGTTGTTATGAGCGTGCTATTCGTACGCGGCGCCAACATGACGTCAAGGGAATTGAATGTGGTTGAAGTACGGACGGACTAATTTTTTAGCTGGGTCACCTTTCGAACTGTTACCAGCGGTGTTTTGAACCTGTTACCGGGGGCTAAGTCGCTAGCACGATTGGGGCATTGTCACTTAACCGCCAGGTTCACGATGATGGTGACACTTGCAACTCCTCTGTGTCGAGATATTTGACACGCGAGTCCTGTTCACAAACGGTGAGGACAAAGAACCCGCAGGGGGAGCCAAGTGAGGGCCACGAAATGTGGCTCACAGGGCGAAGCTATATCTCGACGGGCCCATTTCGAGACGCTCGCCGAAGACAAGGGAACTCGAATTGCCGATCTCTGAGACTTTCGAATCCGGATTGCTTGCCGCCTCTCCCTGGTGGGCCGTTTACACGCGCCACCAGCACGAAAAGGTCGTTGCAGAGATGCTCTCTGCGAAGGACTTTGAGGTCTTTCTGCCGCTCTATGAATCCACTCGCCGCTGGAAAGACCGGAGAAAGGTGCTTCATCTACCCCTCTTTCCGTGCTATCTTTTCGTGCGCGGAGGCATCGATCGCAAACTGCAGGTTGTGACAACTCCGGGGATCCACATGATTCTCTATCGCGGAGACCGGGTTGCAATCATTCCGGATCGGGAGATTGAAGCGATTCAAAGAGCCGCTGATGGTCCTTGCCGCGTCGAGCCCCATCCGTTTCTCAAGTGCGGCACGCGCGTTCGAGTCACAAGGGGATCCCTTGAAGGTGTGGAGGGGATTCTGATTCGCAAAAAGAACCTGTACCGGCTGGTACTTTCCGTGGACATGCTCGCGCAGTCCGTGGCCGTTGAGGTCCACGCTGGCGACGTAGAACCCTGCAGCGGCGGCGTTGATAGGGCTGCTCGGACCTCGCCCGTCTATCTGGACCGGAACCGGGTGCTGAACGTCAGTTCGGCACGGATTGCGGCACTCTAGGCTTTTGCCTATTTTGTTTCTTTCGCCGCATCGATATTCGCCCTCATAAACGCAATTTCGTCGGACCTCTGCCTCCTATAGCGGGTCTCCTGCAGGTGCAGACCAAGGCACAATCGCTACGTGGCTTTTTCATCAAGAAAAAGCCACCTTGAATTCTGTCCGAAATGGCTCATAGTTGCAGGAGAACCGCCGTAAACAACCTAAACCGCCTAAAATTGAAGTAAAGTGATGACGGGAAATACGATGCAAAATTACGGCACGAATCCAACACCAAGCTCTCCCGCCTTGTTGGCGAGAACCGTCACAAAGCGTTGGTCCGGCTACGCGCTACAAGTTGGCCTCCTGTTCGCGGTCGCATTCTGCACTGGGCTAGAGAGCCAAGTCGCGGCCTCGCAGCAGAACGAGGGGTCAACCGCTGCCGCCGCGCCGACGGCTTCGCCAGCAGAGCCCAATCCCACCCCGAGGCCCGCACGATCCGACGATACGTATATCATCGGCGACGCTGACGTTTTGGGGATTAACGTTTGGAAGGAACCTGAGCTTACACGCTCGATTCCGGTGCGCTCGGACGGAAAGATTTCGTTGCCTCTGATTGGCGATATTCAGGCTGAGGGGCGGACTCCGATGCAACTCGAAGAAGATATCGCAGCGAGGCTGAAGAGTTACATCACCGATCCACAGGTAGCCGTGATCGTAGAACAGATTAATAGCCGGAACTTCAATATTCTTGGCCAGGTGATGAAGCCGGGATCATATCCACTCGCCGCCGGGACGACAATTGTCGACGCCATCGCACTTGCGGGCGGACTTAAGGATTTCGCTAAGAAGAAAGGCGTGTACCTCCTCCGCCAGGACTCCGCAGGAAACGAGGAACGGTATCCGTTCAATTACCAGGAGTTTCTTAAGGGAAAGAACACGACCCAAAACATCAAGCTAAAGCCACATGACACCATCGTCGTGCCTTGAGGGGCACTTATGCTTCTACGAGCTCATTCTCTTCTCGTACTCCTCATCGTCGTCGCGTTGATCCTGACCATCCCAGCGCTGGCTCAGGTGGAACCGAGCGCGACAGGGAACTCCGGAGGTTCGCTCGACGAGAGCGAGATGATGACACCCCCACCCGTGAGTGGTCTGCCGTACGCCAATACCTCCGGCTCGGAAACGCGATCGAATTACCTGGCGGCCAATGTGACCGTATCGCCGTCCTACATCGACAATGTTCTCCCGAGCTACGGTTCTACTCCCGTCAGCGACTTCGTTTATTCGATTTCTCCAAGCGTGTCCCTCGATCGAACTGCGCCGCGCCAAAAGGAGCAATTCAGCTATAGCCCAAGCTTTACCTTTTACGAGCCAACAAGCGCCCTCGATTCAGTGGATCAGAATGCGGCAGTTGGACTTCAATACCGCTTCAACCCTAAAGTGGCCGTCAGTTTGGAGGATAGCTTTTCCAGGACATCCAATGTATACAACTCGTCGTATGTATTTTCCAACACGGTAACCGGGTCCACACTCACTCCGACGCCGACTGTCATCGCTCCGTTTGCGGAACAGCTGATCAACACCGCAAGCGGCGTTCTAAGCTACCAATTTGGACTGCACGCGATGATCGGCGGCGGAGGGTCGTTTACCATTTTCGATCTTCCAAATCCAGCGAACGCTTCCGGTCTTTACAATTCGCACGGGAGTAGAGGTCTAGTCTTTTACAGCCGGCGTTTATCCCGCTCCCAGTATACCGGCTTGGCATATCAATACGACCGGACCCTAGCTTATCCGGCGAGCGGAGTGAGCGAAACTCAGACCCACTCGCTGCTTCCGTTCTACACCTATTATTTCAACCGGACATTTTCCGCTTCCATTTCCGTTGGAATAGAGCGCGTTGATGCCACCGCACCCCAATCTCCCGTAACGATCGAGTGGTCGCCATCCGTCACTGCGAGTGCCGGTTGGCAAGGGAACCGCGGCAATTTTGCTGCCGGTTTCTCGCATACGGTTACCGCGGGGCAAGGCCTGCTTGGGGCTTACAGCGCGAATAGTATCTCTGGTTCAGGGGGCTGGAAACTTGCTCGCACTTGGAGCGGAGGATTGTCAGTGGGCTATACGAGCATCAATTCCGTAACGCCTCTGACTGTTTCATCCTTTCAAGGAGGAAATACGTTAACGGCGGGGGTCTCGGTTGAGCACCCCATCGGGGAGCGCTTCAGTGCAAATTTCCAATATCAACATCTTCACGAGAATTACAACGGCATCGCAGAGATTACGGATAGCAATCGAGAGGCTGTCACTATAACCTACCAGCTCAGCAGGCCTCTGGGGAGATAATCATGGTAGAAGCTTTGGAAGAGCAGGAATTAGAACGACCCGACATCAGGCGCTTGTTCGGGATTGTTCGCCGCCGTCACCTTCAGTTTCTAATCCCTTTATTCCTTGGATGGATCGTGGTCTGGGGGATCACCTGGGTTTTGCCGCCGCGCTATAAATCAAGCACGCTCATTCTGGTGGAGCAGCCCACCATGCCGCAGAATTATGTCGCGCCGAATATCAATGACGATTTGCAGGCGCGATTGCAGAGTATGACAGAGCAGATACTGAGCCGGACCCGTCTTCTGCTCATTATTCAGAAACTTCGCTTGTATGACGGCGCGCAGAAAAAGCTGACAGACGATCAAAAGATTGCGAACATGCGCAAGGACATCGGCGTCCAGCTTGTGCGGGACCCGCAAAGGCAAGATATTTCCTCTTTTACAATATCGTACTCGGCGAGTGACCCGCACCTGGCGCGGCAAGTGACGGCCGAACTTACAGGACTTTTCATCAGTGAGAATCTAAAGGTGCGCCAGGAGGAGTCCGAAGGAACCACAGACTTCCTCCAGCAACAATTGCAGGGTGCTCGCGAGACCCTTTCGGAGCAGGAGGCGAAAGTTCGAGAGTTCGAAGGCCAGCACGAAGGAGCTTTGCCAACGCAGGAAGCGAGCAATCTTCAGATCCTGGCGGGCCTACAATCGCAACTTCAAAGCGAACAAGACGCTCTCAATACCGCGAAGCAGCAGCGGGTCTATCTCCAAGCTCTACTGGAACAAGAGCGGACTGTACAAAGCCGTGTGCGCCCGGCTGGCGCAGAGGGGACCAGTGCTACGGCTCCAACCGATCTGGCGTCGGTCGACGCGCAACTCGACAAGTTGAAGACTCAGCTTGCCGACCTCAGCTCCCGCTACACTGATCAATATCCCGATGTTCAAAACGTCAGGAAACAGATAGTCAAACTGGAAGTGATAAGGGACAATCTCATCGCGGCAACGAAAGCGAAGAGCAACGAAGCGAAACAGCCTGCGGATAATTCCGGCGCGGCCGATCCGACGCTGACCGGACCGGCGATGCAGACGCAGAGCCAATTACAAGCCAACCAGATGGAAATCGGAAACCGGGAAAGTGCAATTGCCAACCTAAAGGCCAGGATCAACGACTACCAGGGCCGCCTGAATGCAGAGCCGGCGACCGAGCAGCAGTTGGCAGACTTAAGTCGCGGCTACGACCAATCCAAGGCAAATTACGATGACCTTCTAAAGAAGGAAGATGAATCCGCAATGGCCACGAGCATGGAACAGATGCAGGAAGGCGAGCGATTCACCATGCTCGACCCCCCCAGTTTGCCATCAAAGCCTGACTTCCCGAACCGTCTTAAGTTCTGCAGCATTGGGCTGGCCGTGGGTCTCGCCTTAGGGCTGATCGTAGCGGGCGGATTCGAGTTTATGGACGATCGTCTGCACACCGAGAAAGAAATCAAATCGCTCTTGCCGATTGCGGTTATCTCCGAAATACCAGAGATTGTGAGCCCGCTGGACGAACGAAATTCAAAAAAGAAACTGGCGTTAGGGTGGGTTGCAACCGTACTGGTCGTCGGCACTATCCTTGCCGGTTCTGTTTTTAGTTTCCTCCATAACTAGAACCATACCCAATTTTTGATGTACAAAGCCTATTTTCATCTCAAACGGAACCCGTTCGATCTGACGCCGGATCCTCATTGTTTCGTGCCCACACCGCGGCACAATGAGGCCCTTGCGGCGCTTTACTACGGTGTACGGCGGCACAAGGGTTTCGTTGTCGTAACTGGCGAAGTGGGTACCGGGAAGACGCTCCTGCTTCGGTGCCTCCTACGCCTTCTGGAAAACAGCAAGGATATTGCCTACGCATATCTGTTCAATAGCAGGCTTTCTCCAACGGACTTTCTGCAATACGTCGTCTCCGACTTCGGACTGCCAGCGTCGGGCAAGAACAAATGCGAACTCCTGCTCGACCTCAGCAAGTTCCTCGTCGGTAGGGGTTCAAAGCAAATGACCAGTGTCCTCATTGTTGACGAGGCGCACGATTTATCCGCGGACACACTGGAAGAAGTCCGTCTTCTTTCTAACCTGGAGACGGCAGAAGACAAACTGGTGCAGATTATATTAGCCGGACAGCCCGAGCTTGATAAAAAACTTGATTCCGTTGAGTTGAGGCAGCTTAAACAACGAATTGCGCTGCGGACGCAACTTGGTGCCTTGAATGCGAATCAAACCCAAGAGTACATTGAGCAGCGCCTGCGTATAGCGGGCGCGGGATCAAGTGAACCGCCTATATTCTCGGCGCCGGCCATCGCCGCGGTGTTTTCGTACTCGCGTGGTTTTCCGCGTCTCATCAATACCATTTGCGAGAACGCATTAATTAGCGCCTACGCAAGGCAGTCGCCAACCGTGACAGCGCAGATCATAGAAGATGTTGCATCTGAATTCCGTCTTGACGCCTTCGTGCCGGCGCATCAGGATTCATAAGCGGCATGAGCGACCGTATCGCTGCGAAAGGGAAGAATCATGAGCAGAATCTTTGATGCATTGCAAAGATCTGAAAAAGAGCGGTCGGGATCTGAAGGTGCGGCGCTGCCCGCGGGACCAGATCTGCTGATTCGTGCGGAGCGCAGAGTTGCATCGAAATGGGAAGCTGTCTCGTCCCATTTGGAGCCTGAGGCCACAAGTATTGCGGATGAGCATGGAATCGTTGAGCGAGATGTAATTCCGTTTGCCGAAGCAGCTTCAGAACCGCCGAGTAATTCGGAAGTTCTGGCAGCGGAAGAGCGGCCGGACGTTCCAGGCCGATTTCGGCCTCTGGAGATTTCGCTGCCCTCGCAAAGCCGGCTGGTCTGCCTTACCGACAGGGAGAATCCGACAGCCGAAGCTATTCGCCTTCTGGGAGTGCGATTGCGAGACCTCCGCCTGGTGCGGCCGCTGAAGAAAGTGCTTATTACGAGCACAATCCCGCAAGAAGGCAAAAGCATGATCTCAGCCAACCTTGCCTGTGCCCTTGCTCATGCTTCGGACGAAAGGACATTGCTGGTTGAAGGCGACCTGCGCCGCCCGTCCTTGTCGCATATGTTCGGAATCCAAAAGACCCCGGGAATCTATGAGTGGCTGCGTGAGGACGCCAGCCCGCTTACGAGCATCTACCGTCTTGAGGATGCAGGCTTTTGGATTTTCCCGGCAGGCAAAGCTTCAAGCAATCCCATCGAACTTCTGCAATCGCAGAGGCTGCCAGCCCTGATGGACCGGCTTGCCGCGTGGTTCGACTGGATCATTATTGATTCTCCTCCAGTGCTGCCTCTCGCAGACACAAGCGTCTGGATGAGGCTCGCGGACGGAGTCCTCCTGGTCACGCGCCAAGGAACAACCGAGAAGCAGCAATTGAAGAAGGGGCTCGAAGCGATTGAACCCAATAAGCTGCTGGGCGCACTCGTCAACGGCTCCATGGCCTCAGCTTACAGCGGATACTACTACCGCTCATCAGTTTCTTCCTGACAATCCGCCATTCTGCTCGTGAGCATAACCCACCGTAAGCTATCTGAAGTTGTTCCGCATACCGCCACGAGTCACCGAGTCTGCTACCGAGCACGAATGAAAGCTATTTCAATCCGCAATGTTTACACCCCTTCCGCGAAAAAGATCATGGAAGAACAAAATCTACGTGGCTGCCACGATGGCACGAATAGTCCTGTGCAGGTCGATGATCGCCACCAGAGGAGCATGTCGTGACTCTATCAAATCAAACTAAGGCCCCGAATCCTATCGACCCGCTGTTAGAGACTACTCCCGCAGTGGAACGAACACCTTTGGACGAAGAGACCTTCAGGCGGATGATTGCCATTGAACGCAAGCGGACAGAACGTTCTAAGGCTCCCTTCCTGCTTATGTTGCTTGAAACTGTCAGCGACAAGGGAGCGACCGGGGACATGGCGATCCTTGACAATGTCACGTCGATCCTGCTGTCTTCCAGCAGGGACACGGATTTGATCGGCTGGTACAAGGATGGAGTCATCGTCGGCGCGATGTTTACGGGCTTGGTCATTCATGACAAGCGGTCGGTTTTGGATACTTTCCTGACCAAAGTGAGCAATACGCTTCGGGATGAGTTGACGCCAGAGAAATTCAATCAGATCACCATCTCATTCCACTTGTTCCCTGACGACTGGGACCACGAGAAACCTGGACGGCCAAGCAACACCGCACTCTACCCGGATCTCGTGAGTCACGACAAAGGGACGCAGACCTTGCTCCTGATGAAGCGCGTTATTGATATTATCGGCAGCACATCGATGCTGATATTGTGTTCCCCGCTGCTTTTGGTAATCGCTATGGCTATTAAAGTTACCTCCAAAGGCCCCATTTTCTTTCGACAGCAGCGGGTTGGGCGATACGGAAAGACCTTTACATTTCTAAAATTCCGTTCCATGTACATCGGCAGCGATTCCAACGTCCATCGCGAGTTTGTGACGAAACTTATCGCGAGCCGGTCCGCGCACGATGAAGGGAATGCCGACAGCCCCAGCGCCTATAAGCTCACAAACGACAAGCGAATTACCCGCGTGGGCAAATTTATACGGCGCACCAGCCTCGATGAGCTGCCGCAATTCCTGAACGTCCTCGCGGGCGACATGTCTCTTGTCGGACCCCGTCCTCCTATCCCTTATGAGTTGGCAGCGTACCAAACGTGGCACCGCCGCCGCCTCTTGGCCGTCAAGCCAGGAATTACAGGCTTGTGGCAAGTTCTCGGCCGCAGCACGGTCCAGTTCGATGAGATGGTACGGCTTGATCTTCGATATGCCTCCACGTGGACTCCCTGGCTGGACCTTAAGATCCTCATCCGTACACCCGGCGCCGTGATTAAAGGTTCCGGCGCGTACTAACCGCAGAAAGAATCGCTCCGCGCGCGGTCCAGCAATCGAGAAAGTCCCTGCGCGACAAGGCGCATCGCAGGTTTCGCTTGCGGGCCTTGCCCAAGCGACGCTTCCCCGGCCGTCAAGTAATCCACTTCGACTCCCATCCGATTCGTGCCGCATCGGCTATGCCTTGGGAAGTGCTGCAGGGCTATAAGCCTATGTAGCTGAGTTGAAGTGATGAAGGAGAAATCTAATTATGAACTTCGGAGTAATTGGGTACGGGTACTGGGGTCCCAATGTCGTCCGGAATCTTATGAATCTCGAAGGCTCCGAGGTCCGGGCTATTGCCGAGATAAGTCCCGCTGCGCAAGCGCGCGCGCGGAAGGCCTATCCCGGAGTAGCTGTGACTGCGAGTGCCTTGGAAGTCATCTCGTCTCCACACATCGACGTTATCGCCATTGTCTCTCCAGTGTGGACGCACTACGAGCTGACAAAAGCGGCTCTCCTGAATGGCAAGCATGTATTTGTCGAAAAGCCCTTCACGAGCACCGCGGCACAGGGGGAGGAATTGATCAACCTGGCGGAGCAAAAGAACCTCAAGATTATGGTCGATCACACATTCCTTTTTACCGGAGCAGTCAAGAGGATTGGTCAGCTCATTGCAGAGGGCGCGCTCGGAAATCTCTATTACTACGACTCAACGCGGGTCAACCTTGGCCTGTTTCAACACGACATCAATGTGCTTTGGGATCTTGCGCCGCATGACCTCTCGATCATGGACCACCTGATCAAGGCGAGTCCGGAGGCGGTGGTTGCGACGGGCCAGGGGCACCTCAATGGGCATGAAGATGTGGCGTTCATGACGCTGTATTTTCCGGACAAGATCATTGCCCATATTAACGTCAATTGGCTATCTCCAGTAAAGGTGAGAACGACTCTCATTGGTGGCGAGAAGCGGATGATCGTGTGGAACGATCTTGAGGCGGATGAGAAGGTAAAAGTCTATGACAAGGGCGTCAAGATCACCAGCCGTGAAGGAGTTTACGAATTGCTCGTAAGCTACCGCTCAGGCGATATGTGGTCGCCGCAACTGGAACAGGTTGAAGCATTGCGCCAGGAACTCGGCTATTTCGTAGAATGCATCACCACCGGGCGGGAGCCATTCAACAACGGCTGCGCAGGACTTCGTGTAATTCGGATGCTTGAAGCTGCCAGCGAATCGATGAACCGGAAAGGAGCTTTCATCCGCCTATGAACCAGGAATGTTCCGTAGCAGCAGATGTCAAGCTTGGGGAGAACGTGCAGCTGTCGAAATTCGTGAATCTGTACGGGTGCGAGATCGGAGACGAGACGAAGATCGGCGCTTTTGTAGAGATTCAAAAGAATGCTCGCGTTGGAAAGCGCTGCAAGATTTCGAGCCACTCGTTCATTTGCGAAGGTGTGGAGATAGAAGACAATGTGTTCATTGGCCACGGAGTTGTGTTTATCAACGACACTTATCCGCGGGCCACGAATGCGAGCGGAGAACTCCAGACTGAGTCGGATTGGGGGGTTCAGCGGACACTAATAGGAAAAGGCGCATCGATCGGGTCAAACGCCACGATCCTGGCAAATACCAAGGTGGGTGAGAACGCCATCGTGGGCGCTGGCAGCGTAGTCACGAGGGATGTTCCACCATACGCGATTATGGCGGGAAACCCCGCGAAACTTCTGCGCTTCATGGAGCGACCCCACGAGGACAAAGCGCCCGACACGGTTCCTTTCCTTGATCTCGTCACGCCTCATTTAGAGCTTGAACGCGAACTCGTAGGGGCCTTCCGGCAGGGGCTTCATACTGCGGGGTTCGTGGGAGGGCCTGTTGTCGAAAGGTTTGAGGAGGACTTTGCACTTTTCTGCGACGCAAGGCACGCGATCGCCGTCAGCAGTGGAACGGATGCGTTGCGTTTTGCCATTCTCGCGAGCGGGATCGAAGCGGGCGACGTAGTTTTGACCGTACCGAACACGTTTATTGCCACCGCAGAAGCCATCTCGCAGGCTCGCGCAATTCCCGAATTCGTCGACGTCGATGAGCGCACCTACAACATTTCAGCGCGGATGCTGGAGCGTTTTTTGGAGAAGCAGTGCGTCCGAAACCATGCGGGGAAGCTCATCAGCCTGCGCAGCGGCAGGCCGGTGACCGCGGTCGTGCCGGTACATCTCTACGGCCAGATGGCCGACATGGATGCGATCCTGAGTCTGGCAGACAAGTATGGTCTCACTGTGATCGAGGATGCATGCCAGGCGCATGGCGCGGAATATTTCTCGAAACGCCAGAATCGCTGGATGAAGGCGGGCTGCATGGGCCGTGCGGCCGCATTTAGCTTTTACCCCGGAAAGAATCTCGGAGCATGTGGCGAGGGCGGCGCGGTCACGACCAATGACACGGACGTAGCGGCAAAAGTCAGAATGCTGCGTGACCATGGACAAGTGAAGAAGTATTTTCACGAGTTAGAGGGATATAACGGACGTCTGGACGCAATCCAAGCTGGCATACTGCTTGCGAAACTGCCGCATTTGGCGGAGTGGAACCAGCGGCGTCGTGCGCGCGCGGAGGAGTACAACCGGCTTCTGGAGTGCAACGATGCGGTAATTCTCCCGCATGAGCCTTCTTGGTCCCGTGCCGTCTATCACCTCTACGTAGTGCGAACCGGCAACCGTGGCGGGCTGACCGGTTTTCTGAGAAACAAAGGCATTGGCACAGGAATTCATTATCCAATTCCGTTGCATCTGCAGAAGCCGTATGCCTTCTTGAACTACACTCGCGAAGATCTTCCCGTAGCATCGCACCTGGCTGCGGAAATTGTATCCCTGCCGATGTTCCCGCAGCTCACAACGCAGCAGCAGGCCAAGGTTGCCAAAGAGATCCTGGCGTTTACCTCGGGAGAACCTCGTGAAGAAGCCGCAGACAAAGAAGGCGCGAAGACACAGGCAAAACAACTGGCGTAGGAATCATGATAACGGTCATGGCCGGCGTTGCATTGGAGATGCGGTCGGACGTATGTGGTGTTCGTGTCCGACAGATGAATGCATGGAAAAGGTTACTTTATTGCGAGAGGATGAACGATCATGAAATCCAGAGAGTCTGTTGTTGTTGTTGGACTGGGGGAGGTGGGAAGGCCACTTTTCGAGCTTGTTTCAAGACATCATTCTGCCGTTGGCGTGGATTTAGCACCTGCACCTGCCGGCGTCTATGCAGTTGATGTCCTGCATGTTTGCTTTCCATTCGAGATTGGAGATTTTTCCGGCGAGACCGTCCGGTACATTGAACTGCTCCGGCCGAAGCTGACGATCATCAACAGTACGGTTGGCGTGGGCACAACGCGTTCGATCGCGGACCGCACAGGTGCAGCAGTGGTAAACAGTCCGGTTCGCGGAAAGCACGTTCGAATGCTCGAGGAGCTTTGCCACTATACAAAATTTATCGGGGCGCTGGATCCAGCAGTAGGCGAGAGAGCTGCTCAGCACTTTCAGTCCCTCGGGCTGAAGACAAAGGTCCTATCGACTCCCGAGGCCACGGAACTGGCAAAGCTGACGGAAACCACCTACTTCGGCCTGATGATTGCTTGGGCACAGGAGATCGAAAGGTATTGCGATCGAACAGGCGCCAATTATGAGGAAATCATTTCGTTTTACGAAGAGATTAGTTTCTTTCCGCCGGTCAAATATTTCCCGGGCGTTATCGGCGGCCACTGCGTGATGCCGAACATCCAGATTCTGCGCAAGTTCACCAAGTCGGATCTTCTGGAGGCGATCCAAACTTCCAACCAAATGAAGGTCGAGCGCGAGTCGCGCAACAGGGAAAGACTGCAACCGCAGCAAGTCGCGATTTAGTTTGAGAATATGACTGCCCAGACAGACCACACCCTTCGGATTGCCGCGGAAGCGGAGGAGGTTTCGTCTCCTTCGCCTGCGTGTCCCGCCGATCAAGCCAGGCCGCGCCTGAGCGGGAAGCAGGCCGGCATGGTAGTTTTCTCGCCGTATCCCTTTGATCCCCGGCCGCACCGGGCGGCGCATGCGCTGCTCGAAGAGGGAATGAGCGTCGATCTTATTTGCGAAGCAGAAAAGGGGTTCGCCCGCCGGGAGAGAAAGGGTGGGCTCGATATAACACGCATTCCGGTCCACCACTACCGCGGCGGCACCCTCTCCTACGCGTATCAGTACTCCGTTTTTATCCTGAGCTCTGCCGCCATCCTGGCGTGGAGGGTGTTGCGACGCAGATATGACCTGATCTACGTGCATAACATGCCGGATGTTCTGGTGATCAGCGCGATCATTCCGAAGCTCTTTGGGGCAAAGGTCATTCTCGACCAGCATGATCCGATGCCCGAGCTAATGATGACGATCTTCGGGAAAAACGAGATGAGCCTTGCCGTTCGGGTTCTTCGCCGGCTGGAAAAATGGAGCGTACGGCGGGCGGACCTGTTGATCACCGTCAATGTGGCATGCAAGCAGATCTTCTCTGTGCGTAGCTGTCGTGCCGAGAAGATCGGTGTGGTGATGAATTCTCCCGACGAACGGCTATTTCCATATCGCGCTGCTCGTTCCTACCCTACTCGCTCTGCAACCGGGCCATTCGTAATCATGTATCACGGGTCACTGGTAGAGCGAAACGGCTTGCATCTGGCAGTCGCCGCGCTGGCACTCCTTGCCAAGACAATTCCTGAGTTGGAACTTCGCATCTACGGACGCAATACACCCTATCTCGAGCAAGTCATGGCCAAGGTTCGCGGCGCAGGCTTGGACGACAAAGTTGTATATTTGGGCCCCAAGAAACTGGAAGAACTTGCAGGGGAAATCGAACGATGCGATGTGGGGGTTGTTCCCAATCAGCGTAATACATTCACCGACATCAATACACCGACCCGGATCTTCGAATATCTTGCCCTTGGCAAACCTGTTATTGCTCCGAAAACTCTAGGGATAACGGATTACTTCGACTCCGGATCGCTGATCTTTTTCGAGGCAGGTAATTCGGAAGACCTGGCTGCCAAGCTTGAATATGTGGCTTTCCGCCCCGGCGAGGCTGCCGCAATTGCAGAGCGAGGTCAGACAGTATATCTGGCGCACGCATGGCAGCAGGAGAGAGAAACGCTCCTAAACCTAGTGAGTACGCTGATCGAAAGCTGATTCTCAGCCGGTGGCTTGAGAAGCGCCGACGACCCAAGAGGATTCGCGTTTGTGAATACCAGGCAGAGAAGATGATCGGCGTTATAGCGAATGATTCCGAACATGCGGCTATTGCCGAGTTTTTCGAATTGTTCAAGACTCCGTGGGAGTTTTACCGGGACGAACAGACCTACGAGGTTGTGCTTTGCACTTTGGACAACAACATTTCCCCCTGCGCAACGAAGTTGACCATGTTTTATGCCGCTCACGGGCTTCCGATTGATTGCGCGGAAAATATCGATCTTAGTCCCAGAGGCGCCAACAGAATACTTTTATATAAGGGATCCAGAATTCCGATCTATGGAGGTAGCGTAACGTTCCGAGAAGAGCGAACTGGGCTTGAGGCCGATGACGATCCCCGGCAGGCCGGGATGTACGTACGTCATTCAAAAGGCAGAACGGTAGCCCGTGTAGGCTATGACCTCTTCGCTGAAGTGGCCACTTTATTGACACGCGGTCAGCCTTTGGATTATGCGGACATTCCGACGCTTGAAATGCATATTGGCCTGTTGCGCGACCTGATCCTAGCTAGTGGAGCAGGGTTGGTTGAGATTCCAGCTATTCCATCCGGTTATCGTTTCATAGCTTGCCTGACCCATGACGTCGATCATCCGTCGATCATGAAGCACAAGTTGGACCATACGATGTTCGGATTTCTGTATCGTGCTCTCTTTGGTTCGGTGCGAAACCTGGCTCTCGGGCGCATTTCCGTCCGGAATCTGGCCGGGAATTGGGTGGCTGCATTTAAACTTCCATTCGTCTATTTGGGTCTCGCGAAGGATCCCTGGCGTGGTTTTGTGGATCGCTATCTGGAACTGGAAAAGGGACTTCCATCGACTTTCTTCCTGATCCCTTTTAAGGGCGATCCCGGCAGGAGTTCTCAGGGCATAGCGCCAGGACTTCGCGCCGCTGGATATGGGGCCAAAGACATCGCGGATGTGATTACGAAGATCGGGGATGCAGGCTGTGAGGTCGGATTACATGGAATTGATGCATGGATCGACAGTTCCAAAGGTCGCGAAGAGATCGATGAGATTCGGCGTTTGACAAAGACTTCGGAAATCGGCGTGCGGATGCATTGGCTCTACTACGATCAACAGTCGCCGATGGAATTAGAGAATGCCGGAGCTGCCTACGACTCTACTGTTGGCTACAGGGACACCGTTGGATATCGTTCCGGCACGACGCAAGCGTATAAGCCAATACATGCATTACAGCTCCTCGAGTTACCGATGCACATTATGGATACTGCCCTGTTTTACCCGACCTGCCTGAACCTTTCCCAACAGTGCGCGGTATCGCTGCTTGAACGAATGGTGGGAAATGTTGCGAAGTTTGGGGGGTGCATAACCGTCAACTGGCACGATCGCAGCCTTGCCCCAGAAAGAAATTGGGAAAGTAGCTATCGGGAACTCGTCGCCAAGTTGAAGAGCCAAGGTGCGTGGTTTGCAACAGCCGGACAGGCAAGCAGTTGGTTTCGGAAACGTCGCTCGGTGGTATTTCACGCGCACGATGCCGATCTGAAAGGGGTAAACGTCAATTCGGTAGGTGACGATGGGAACGCATTACCCGGGCTGCGTGTGAGAGTTTATGAAGCACGAGAGTCGTGCCAATTTGAATCTTACAAACCCAACCAGTACGTCGAGAACACCATCGGGGGATCGGTGGCAGTGCCAGATCTTTGTGGAGCAAGAGGATGAGTGGCGATCCCGCGAAGGCTTCGGCTGACAAAAGTGTGGCGGTGCAAAGCGTCGGCCCAGGAGATGGCGCCCACGAATCCTTTATCGTCACACCAAACGACAGGCTACTGATAACTGGTGCAGCAGGTTTCATTGGTTCTTGTGTCGTGGAAAGCTTGCTAGGCTTGGGGTTTCGCAATCTCATCTGTTTCGTGAGGCACTCCAGTGACATAACCCGGCTTGACGGCGTCATGAAACGTCGACCCGTAGGGGCCCAGGTAGGGTTATTCAGAGGAAATCTCCTTTCCAAAACAGATTGCGAGGCTGCATGCAAGGACGTTAAGGTCATATTCAATCTGGCTGCCGGAACCGGCGAGAAGTCCTTTCCCGATGCTTTCATGAACTCTGTTGTCACTACGCGCAATTTGCTTGAATCATGTCTCCACGCCGCACGGCTGAGAAGGTTTGTTCTCGTTAGCTCCTTTACTGTGTACACCAACAGCCAAAAGTCTCGGTATCTGGACGAATCATGTCCGATTGAAGACTTTCCCGAGCTACGCGGCGACGCCTATTGCTATGCGAAGGTGAAGCAAGAGGAGATTGTCCGAAAGTACGGTAAGGATTTCGGCATTCCGTACGTTATGGTTAGACCTGGTAGCGTTTATGGCTCCGCTAAACCCGAGATCACCGGCCGGGTTGGTGTCAATACATTTGGTATCTTCCTGCATCTCGGAGGGCTCAACGCGATCCCTTTTACCTATGTGAGCAATTGCGCCGATGCGGTCGCTCTAGCCGGGCTTGTGAAAGGAATCGACGGAGAGGCTTTCAATGTTGTCGACGATGACCTCCCGTCGAGTCGAATATTCTTACATCAATACAAGAACAACGTGCGCCGCTTTAGATCGCTTTATGTGCCACACCTGGTAAGTTATGGGCTCTGCTATCTGTGGGAGAAATATTCCCGGTGGTCAAGAGGGCAATTACCGCCCGCGTTCAATCGAAGACGATGGCGCGTTGAGTGGAGAAAAACGCGGTTTACAAACGAAAAAGCGAAGAAGCTACTGAGATGGGCGCCGAGGGTGTCCACGGAGGACGCGATGCGGCTCTATTTCAACAGTTGCGCACAGGATAGCCGGAATGCTTAGAGTCGGTGTCGTTGGGTGCGGTAAGATCGCGGACTCCCATGTATCGCAGATCCTGAAGATTCCCGGTTGCGAGCTCGTCGGCGTTTGTGATCGTGAACCGCTCATGGCGAAGCAACTCTTTGAGCGGTTCCCGATTAAGCGATACTTTACAGAGGTCCATGATCTACTTAGCGAATCACGGCCGGACGTCGTTCACATCACGACCTCTCCGGAGAGCCACTTTGACCTTGCCAGGTGCTGTTTGGAATACGGTTCTCACGTGTATGTTGAGAAGCCCTTTGCACTCGATGCAGATCAGGCAGGAAAGCTTATCGATTTAGCCACTGCAAAGGGCCTCAAGCTCACCGTTGGGCATAACTACCAGTTTACCCACGCCGCCCGCCGCATGAGAGCCTTAATTAAGGAAGGCTACCTTGGTGGAGCCCCCGTGCATATGGAAAGCTACTATGGCTACGATCTCGGAGATCCCAGCTATGCGCGGGCCGTGCTGGGGGATAAACAGCACTGGGTGCGAAGACTGCCCGGGAAGTTGCTGCAAAACATTATCAGCCATGGAGTTGCGAGAATTGCCGAGTTCCTGAGTGGCGACGATCCCCAGGTGATCGCGGGGGGATTTTCCAGTCCCCTGCTCAAGGGAATCGGCGAAAGGGAAATCGTGGATGAGCTTCGGGTCATGATGTTTGAGGGGGACCGCACAACGGCCTATTTTACCTTTTCCTCACAAATGAAGCCTGTGCTGCAGGAGTTCCGCATCTATGGTCCGAAAAACGGTCTTATCCTGGACCAGAATCACGAGGTCTTAGTTCGACTCGGCGGTGCGAAATTCAAAAGCTATGCCGACCTCTTCATCCCACCAATACTAACGGCAAAGCAGCAGTTGAGTAATTGGTACGGGAACCTGTCGTTGTTTTTGAAACGAGACTTCCATATGGATTCAGGAATGAAATACTTGATTGAATCATTTTATCGCTCGATTCAAGGCGGCGGCCCAGTGCCGATTCCATATCGAGAAATCATCCTGACGACGAAGATTATGGACAGAATCTTCGAGCAAGTGCGTGTCACTCAGGCGGGAGAGCACGACGCTTTTTTGGCGCTCAGTTGACTTATTGAATGCCGTCACGGCTGATGGAAGGGCCGGGAGAAGGCATTTTCGTAACCAAGAGTGTTGCCGGCTGCTGCGGTTTCAGGATGCGCTACTTCCGACAGTCTGAGAACGCGCGAGCCGGCGCGATCGTCTTTAGCAGGAACAATATGCAAGAAGCGAAGAATCGAGGCTTGAGCGACGGGGAGAACCCGCAGTTCGTATCTTGCGGCACAAAGCCGACGGGTACAAGGTGATTTAATGCCCCCTTTTGTAGCGCTCATACTCTGGATTGTACTTCTCGCCGGGCTGCTGATCCTTGATCCAGCCCGTGAACCCAGAACCTCACTCGCTCTGTGGGTACCGGTAATCTGGATGTTCATTGCTGGTTCCAGGTTGCCTTCACAATGGCTGGGCGGCGGCATGGGACAGTCGGCTCAAGCTCTTGTAGAGGGGAATCCCCTAGACCGCATTATCGATCTCATTTTGATCTTTCTGGCGATTGGCATTTTGACGTCGCGGTCTTTCAAATGGCGCGGTCTCTTCTCGCGGAATCTGGCCCTAATGGCATTTTTGTCCTTCGCCCTTATCAGCACCTTCTGGTCCGACTTTCCGTTCGTCGCCTTCAAGCGATGGTTTCGCGATCTCGGAGGTTACATCGTAATTCTCGTTGTTCTATCAGATCCGCGCCCAGAAGCTGCAGTTAGAACTGTCCTTAGGCGGTTGACTTATTTGCTGGTCCCACTCTCTATCGTGTTAGACAAATACTATCCCAATCTCGGGAGGGGGTTTGACCCATGGACTGGGGTAGGCCTCTACCAAGGAGTGACAACGAGCAAGAACATGCTCGGCGTCGCGTGTCTTGTCGGTGGGCTTTTCTTGTTTTGGGATACTATGACGCGATGGCACGAGCGAAACCAATGGCGAACGCGACGAATTCTCGCCTTGAATGCCGTATTCCTTGCCATGACGGTTTTGCTATTGCAAACTTCACAAAGTACGACCTCGCGCATTTGCTTGCTGCTTGGGTGCCTGGTCATCGCAGCAACTCGGAGCAAAGTGTTCCGACGCCGCCCAGCGTTTCTAAAGGTGTTGATTCCTGCGTCCTTCGGTCTCTACCTGATCCTAAATTTCGGCTTCGGATTGAACGGCTCGATGGCTCAAGCCGTCGGTAAGGATCCGACGCTTACCGACAGAACGAAGATTTGGGCATTTCTGCTCGGCATGCATACGAACCCGATCGTTGGGACGGGCTATCAAAGCTTCTGGCTCGGTTCCCGCCTCGAGCAGTTTTGGAATAATTCCGGCCAGGGGCACATCAATGAGGCACACAATGGGTACCTTGAAGTCTACCTTGAGCTGGGGTTGATCGGTGTGCTCCTTCTGATCGGATTCCTGATTGCGGGCTATAGGAGAATTTGCCGGAGATTGACCGCCTCCCCCAGCTTAGCGGCCCTGGGCTTGGCGACGTGGCTGGCAATCGTTTTTTACAACATGTCTGAAGCAGCATTCGGGGGCGGATTGTTGTACATGTTATTCCTGATGAGTGGCATCACCCTTCCGGATCGTGTCACGAGCCGCATAAAAAGTGCCGCCGCCTTCGATAACGCGAACGCTCCGGGCGGATTGGCCAAACTTCCATTAGCGGCTGCAGGTCAAAGGAGATAATCATGGACGCTTTAATCGGTCCCGTTCGGCCGCCAACCGGAACAGCTTCAGAGTCCGAAGGACCAACTGCAGGCCGTGGACAAACTGAGATTCGTGTGAAAGGGAGTCCCGTGCGTGTCCCCTCAGTCCAGATTGGAGAGAGGACAGTGATTGCGACCGGTAAGTGGCTTAAGGTGGCAGCGCTTCGGGACGAGGAGCTGATTGAAGGCGATTCGGTTGAGGATCCTAGCCGTTTTGTCCCCATACTAAAAGACAGCGGCCTGAGCGCCGACCTCTTCACTTTTGGGCAGCGAGTCCCAGATTGCTCGCATAAGTATAATTACTGTACAGAGTGGGAAAATGCTGCCGCGATCCCGATTACGGACTTTTCACACTGGTGGAAGGATAGCGTAACTGTAACAATTACTGAATTCAACGACAAACTGGTTGAGGCTATTTGCCGTATCTATAATGAGACACCCGTTCGACAAGGGAAGCTGTTCTGGCACTATAAAAAGGACTTTCACCTGGTAAAACGAGAGCTTGCGACATATCTAGACAGGAGCATCTTTATTGGGGCCTACTATGAGGACGAATTGATCGGATTCATGAAAATTACATGGGTCGGAACCACCGGAACAATAACGCAGATTCTCAGCATGAGGAAGCATTTCGACAAGCGGCCGAACAACGCCATGATTGCAAAAGCCGTCGAGATTTGCGCGTCAGGGGGAAAATCTCATTTCATTTATGGAAGCTATGTCTACTACGACTCGAATAGCTCTCTCACCGAGTTCAAGCGACGGAACGGTTTTGAGGCAGTTCCGCTGCCACGTTATTATATTCCCTTGACGCTAAAGGGGAGGTTCGCCTTGAAGCTGGGGTTCCATCGCGGTCTGGCAGCAAATACGCCGAAACCAGTCATGAAGGCGTTTTTGAGAGCCAGGAAGCTCTGGATTGAGCGCAGAGTGAAAAGCTACGAGGGGCGCCGTCAAAGGCAACGGGTGACAGAGGCGAATTAACGCTCTGCATGAAGCAAAAGAGATCACGGGGGGCAGGCGCGATCGACCAGCGTCCCTACGGGATGAGCCGGTGTAGCTCAAAAGTAGAGCAGCCGATCCGTTATCGGCAGATGGGGGTGTTCAAATCCTCCCGCCGGCTCCAGCATCTAAGCCTAAAAGAGTAGAATCGAAAACCCGGACTCGGCTAAGACGCTTATATCGCCCGGGTCTCCTAGCGACTCGAACTGACCAACCATGCCTGGAATCGTCACTCTTATAACAAAGATGCCACGCCGGGAGGCGGTACCGCAATTGATGCGGATGGTCGAGTCTCTTCGCCACGAGTCCTTTTACACAACGGGAATCTGGATCGATGAAATATCCGGCCTATATGTTGGATGGGCCGCCAGGAGGGGTTCCTTTGCCGATGGAATGCCGCTGCGAAATGAGCGGGGAGATGTAGTGCTGGCATTTTCGGGCGAGGAGTATCCGGAACCGGGTACGGCCCAACGCCTGCAGGCGCGAGGGCATGAGCTCGAAGTGGATGGGCCTTCGTATCTGGTTCACCTCTACGAAGATGACCCGGCCTTTCCAGCGGGACTGAACGGGAGGTTTCACGGACTCCTGGCAGATCGCAACCGCGGAACCGCGATGCTCTTCAACGATCGCTACGGGATGCACCGGATCTACTATCACCAGTCGGCCGATGCCTTCTACTTCGCAGCTGAGGCCAAAGCGATCCTGGCCGTGCGGCCGGAACTGAGGCGATTGGATTCAAGGGGACTCGGAGAATTCGTTTCCTGCGGGGCCGTGCTGGGGAATCGAACACTGTTTGAAGGCATCCAGGTTTTGCCGCCGGCTTCGGCATGGACTTTCCGCAATGGACAGCTCGTGCGGAAGGACAGCTATTTCCAGCCGAAGGAGTGGGAAGAACAGGAACAGCTCGATCCCGAACCTTACTATCAAGAGCTTCGCACGGTCTTCGATCGAAACCTGCCTCGGTATTTTGTGAGCCGCGAGCGAATCGGCATGTCCTTGACGGGAGGCCTGGACACGCGAATGATTCTGGCCTGCCGTAGACCAGCCACAATGTCCCTTCCTTGTTACACCTTCGGGAGCATGTTTCGCGAAAACCGAGACGTGCGCGTAGCGAGGCGGGTTGCGGAAACCTGCGGCCATTCTTTCCAGGTTCTTACGGCCGGCCAGGAGTTCTTATCGGATTTTCCAAGCTACGCGGAACGGGCGGTGTACCTTACGGACGGGTGTGTCGACGTGAGCCGCGCTCCTGACCTCTATCTCAACGAGAAGGCACGCGAAATTGCCCCAGTGAGAATGACGGGAAACTATGGGGGGGAGATCCTGCGTGGGGTCCGTGCATTCAAGCCCGTGGGGCCTGCTGTGGGGCTGTTCTGCCTGGAGTTCCTTCGCCACGTTGGCCAGGCTGCGGAGACGTTCAATGGGACCGCTCATCATCATCCGGTTACGTTTGCCGCTTTCCAACAAGCGCCGTGGTGTCTCTACGGTGTGCTCGCACTTGAGCAATCCCAAGTTACTATGCGATCTCCGTTTCTCGACAACGACTTTGTACGAACCGTCTATCGGTCGCCGGTGCCGGCCCTGCGCAGCAACGAGGTATCCCTTCGGCTGGTTGGCGACGGGAACCCCGCTCTGCTCGGAATCGCGACAGACCGTGGGCTGGCGCAAGAGCGAGGGCCGTTCTTCGGGGCTGTTTCCCGCGCGCTGCACGAGTTTTCGTTCAAGGCGGAGTACGCATATGACATGGGCATGCCGCAATGGCTGGCAAGGCTCGATCACGCTCTCTCACCGCTGCGCCCGGAGCGCTTCTTCCTGGGACGGCACAAGCCCTTTCATTTCCGCGTTTGGTACCGGGATGTCCTGGCCGCATATCTTCAGGAGATCCTGCTTGACGAGCGCGCTCTTTCCAGACCCTATATCGAACGCAAAGGGCTTGAAGCCGTGGTGCGGGGTCATGTCAACGGAGATTGGAACTACACGAACGAACTCCATAAAGTGTTGGCCTTGGAACTTGTGCACCGCGTGTTCCTCGATTCAAAACCGATTGAGACACATTGCGGGGAGCTGTTCGGGCAGACAGTCTGCGCCCAATGACTGTACATGAGCAGAATGAAAATCGCATATTTAATGCTCGTTCATAAAAATCCGCGGCTTCTGGAGAGAGCGGTAAGAATGCTCTCGACCGAAGATTCCGCCTTTTTTATTCATATCGACAGAAAGTCGAATATTCAGGACTTCTCGGGCATAGCCGGCGACAACATCTTTTTCAGCGAGCGAATACCCGCCTACTGGGGCGAGTTTACCCTGGTCGAAGCGACGATGCGACTGATCCGGCAGGCTCTCGCCTCTCCGACAGAATACGAATACTACATTTTACTGTTGGGAAGTGACTACCCACTCAGGAGCGGCAGATATATTCAGAGATTCTTAGAAAACAACCGCGGGTGTGAGTTCATGAGCACGGTGAAGATTCCGGCTCCGGGCTACCCGCTCTCCAAAATCAATAAGCTGAGGTACCCGTCCGATAAGCCTGTCCGCCGCTTCGCTTCAAGGGCGCTGGCGAAGTTGGGCCTGGCACACCGGGACTACAGGAAGCACCTCGGAGGACTCGAGGCTTACGCCGGCGACCAAAGTTGGGCTCTCACAAGAGACGCATGCCAGTACACAGTGGACTTCGCGGAGCGAAATCCGCATGTGGAGAGGTATTTCCGAAATGCCTTTACCTCCGACGAGATGTTCTTTCATACCATCCTGGGCAATTCGCCGTTCCGCGATCGAGTCCGGAGAAGCCTGCTCTACAGGGACTGGCCTAAGCCGGGCGACCACCCCGACATGCTGAGCGACACGCACATAACATTTTTTGAAGAACGAGAAAAGGTGTGGGTGGAAGATCAGTTCGGTTCAGGAGAGGTCTTGTTCGCACGAAAATTCTTCGACGATCGAATGGACCTTCTGGATCGGATCGACGCAATGATAGAACGGAAGGAAAAGACCAGCCAGGCGCCCATCGCGTCATCGGTTCGCGGTACAAAATGAATCCGTGATGCCCATTATCAAGCCCATGGCTTGCGCGACCTTGCACTCAGCCGGATCGGTATTCCTCAAAGACGCTGATTGTGAAAAGGGCAACGACGACAGCTCCACACAGTTCTCGGGAGTTCCTCAAACGGCAGCTCAAGAGGGCCGCCGCCAACCCCCTGGCTTTTACGGCGGTTCTCCTGCAACTATGAGCCATTTCGGACAGAACTCAAGGTGGCTTTTTCTTGATGAAAAAAGCCGCTTAGCGATTGTGCCTTGGTCTACACCTGCAGGAGACCCGCTATAGTCCCGATCGTAGAATCCGAGTGGCGCCGTTTCCCGGGGCGTCTATGTACCTCAGTTATGGGTAGCCTGCAAGTTCGTAGGAGCGGCAGGAGTGTTCGAACTGCCAGTGCTGCTGAGGTCGAGCGGATTCGGATAAGGCGCAGCCGTGTATCCGGGCTTCGCCGTGCTGCCGTTGAAGTAATCTCGGTTCGCTACGATGTATTTTGAGGAACTATCCGGGTTCGTGCAGGCGCTTCCACCGTAGTCCTCAACCCCCACGTTGGTAACCGGCACTTGATTATTGCCCCACATATAGATCGGCTCGCTGTCGCCAACATAGGTCACGGAATCCGTCGAGCCGCTGACGGTGTAAATGGGATTGGGAGTGTGGCCTGTGTAGGAAGCCGTTCCCGATCCGGTCACGTAACCGAAACCCACCTGACGAGGAGTGTGATAATACTGCCCGCCCGAAGAAAAACCGGCCCCCCAGCACTGATTTTGCGCGGTATCCTCCTGCAAGTTGTAGTCCGTCATCTGTACGGTTGGCCTGGTGCCGTAATCCGTGGACTGGATATTGGCGATGGTGTTGCCCCAAAAGGCGAGCGTGCCGCCACGCATGAACACCCAGGCTTGCATATTGTAAGTATTTCCGTTGTTGTATCCTTCGAAAACGAACGTGTTGTTATTCACGTCGATATAACGCTGACCGTATTGCGACGTATCGGCCCCATGCGTGCCGATGCCGGAATTGTCGTACAAACTGTAGCGGAAGTTGGCTCGGCCCTGGTCATCCGTCGAGGTGGCAAAGCCCATGGCATGGTAGTCGTTCGTTTCGGCATACGCATTACTTTGACCCGTCGTATCCGCGTTTCCCCACTTCGATCCAGTAGTCCAAGAGACGTTTCCCGATGCGTTCGATTTATCCTGTACGCTGACCGCGCCGAGCGTCGAGACATTGAAGGGGTAGCTATCGAAAGACAGATTCCAGAACACGCCGCGCCAAGGGCTGTTGTCCATAATCATGCAAGCGTTACCCGACGGCGGCCCTCCATTGCTGGAGTTTCCAGACATCCACATATCGTGCAGCAGAACCGCTTGACCTCCAGAGGCATAGCTGATGATAAAAATATTTTGGCTGATGGTTCCGG
Source organism: Occallatibacter sp. (assembly GCA_049522315.1). Taxonomy (GTDB): domain Bacteria; phylum Acidobacteriota; class Terriglobia; order Terriglobales; family Acidobacteriaceae; genus Telmatobacter. Next base: position 3,218 of record JBEKNY010000006.1, on the reverse strand, counting down.
CCAGGAATTGAATGTTTCCAACATTCGTATGGTCCGTCGTATCCTCTGTGATCGCAAAGAGGGGATTCGTGCCGGAACTATTCGTGATACAGGTCATCGAGGAGCACGGCTGATTGGTCGCTACCAGCCAGCGCGGACATGGGGTTACATTGCAACTCACGCTGCCCGAATCACTGCTTACGCTCACCGTCAGCGTGCTGCCCGCATAGCTCGACACGGTGCCGAGCATGTAGGCGGGATCGTTGCCCTCCTGAAACACCTTCACTGCAAGCCCGTTTGTGAATGTCGAGCCGCTGAATCCCGGCGAGAAACCGCTGATGGGTACGCTTAAACTGCCGCTCGACTGAAGCGAAAGCGTTCCGGTATCGTAGGCGACGATGCGGTTTGATCCTGCGCCCGTAACGGTGATGCCCTTGCCCGAGATCGTGACTCCCGTTGTCCAGGTGCAAGATCCGGCAGGGATGGTTACGGTTTGCCCCTCGGTCGCCGTATTGATGGCCGTCTGCACATCGGACGTGTTGCACGATTTGGCGTTAACGGTCTGCGCCCTTGCTGCGCACAGTACGCACAATACGAACCCGAAAAATATGGATTTCACGATTTTCGTCATTACCAATCCTCTCAGGAAACCGGAAGCGCATACCAGGAGACAGTGACCGTGCGCAATGCTCCCCTTCGCGGTAATTTCAGATCAAGCCACGCGGGCTCTTTGTGCCACTCAGTCGAGCATCGCCCAATACGCTTGACGGTTATATCGACGCGGGGTGAGCCCAAGTTGAATGTAGCGCACAAACCGAGGCCAGAGAAGTGATATAAATCACCTCCATTACCAAAGTAAGAACCTACGTGAGATTGAAGAGTACTAATGTAATTTGTGATGATGGGCGTCGGGGCATCATTACAAACTCAACCGACGGTGCTTCGGAGGCAGATAAGGTCTGGAGTGCACGAACAGCCAACGAGGCTCCGATATTGCGGCCACTAAGAGATGAGATTCTTTCTGGCAAAACCCGTTGCTCTAGACGCGCATTACTGATTTGTAGTCAAACACTTATGGGACACTTGCTGTGATGAAGCCACTCGTTCCAATTCTGATTCCCGCCTACAACGCCGAAGAGACTATCGCCGAGTCGATCCAGTTCGCCGCCACGCAGACCTGAGGGAAGACGTTTCCGCCGCGCACAGCGATTCACAGCCTTCGTTGGGCTCGACAGTTCAAACGATTCGGGCTCCTAATGTGTGAGCGACCTGACACTAAGAGAAGCACGATGAATCTGATAAGCAGCCATGTTCGCAATAGAAAATCCATCTTGCGTCGCTCTCACTTCATTCTAGGCATCGCTAAGACTGTTCGCGGACTTGGCACAGACATATGTGTGATTGTTTGGCTCGCAAGACGAGAAGCCAAGATAGCAGAGTACTTAAAGGCTCATTCAGTGAGAAAACTACAGCTTGCGGCCAGCAATAACCTGCTTCCTGGATGGCTTAATACCGACATCTTTTTGAACCACAGATCACTCGTATATTTGGATGCGACGCGGCGTTTTCCATTCGATGACGATACATTCGATTACATTCTTTCTGAGCACATGATCGAGCACCTCGCATATGAGACGGCCCAGTTCATGCTGCGGGAATGCCTTCGCGTCCTAAAACCCGGGGGGCGAGTCCGGGTTGCAACCCCGGACCTGCGAGTCATATTGGCCTTGCACGGGCATGAAAAGACCAAACTACAGAATAATTATATCGAGTGGGCGATTGCACGCTTCATGCCAGAAGTAAAAGAGTACAAGGAAGTTCATTTAATTAATAACTTTTTCCGGGCGTGGGGGCACCAATTCTTGTATGACAAAGAGACACTGTATCACGCTCTTTCTGCCGCCGGTTTCGACGAAATTGAATTCTACAAGCCAGGAGCCAGTGCGGATCCGAATCTCCAACAAATCGAATCGCATGGGAAAGAACTAAACTCCGAAGATATTAATCAATTTGAGACCATCGCAATCGAGGGCCGTAAGCAAAGATAGGCGGAAAGTCATCGCGAAAATCTACCATGAAACCACTTGTTAGCATTCTCATTCCCGCCTACAACGCCGAAGAGACTATCGCCGAGTCGATCCAATCGGCGATTGCTCAAACATGGCCACGCAAGGAAATTATCGTTGTCGACGACGGGTCGACGGATCGAACGGCTAAAATCGCCCGTTCTTTTGTCCCAGGGATTAGGGTCGTATCTACAGAGAACCGAGGCCTATCTGCAGCGGTCAACCACGCTCTTGAGCTCAGTCAGGGTGACTACATTCAAGAATTGGACGCGGACGATCTTATGCTGCCGAATAAGATCGAACGCCAGCTGGCAGCGCTGCGGGAAGGGGATAGCAAACGAGTCCTTCTCTCCTCGCCTTGGGCCCCATTCTACTATCGTACACGCCACGCTCGCTTTATTCAGAACTCGCTATGCCAGGATCTTTCTCCCGTCGAGTGGCTGCTGAAAAAGATGAACGAAAACCTTCATATGCAGAATGCAACCTGGCTGGTGAGCCGTGAGCTTGCCGAGGCGGCTGGGCCATGGGACACGCGACTTCACTACGATCAAGACGGCGAATATTTCGACCGGGTTCTCTTGTCCTCCGAAGGCACCCGCTTTGTGCCGGGTACCGGGATATTCTATCGAGCCAGCGGCATGGGCAGTATTAGTTATATAGGCAGCTCTAAGAAGAAGAGAGACTCATTGCTCCTTTCGCTGAAGCTTCATATTCAATACCTTCGCTCTCTTGAAGATAGCGAGCGCGTCCGAAAGGCTTCTCTTACATATCTGCAAAACTGGTATTTTGCCTTCTACCCCGAACATCCACAAGCTGCCGCGGAGTTGAGAAGTCTGGCGGCGCAATTTCAAGGACATCTTGAGCCGCCTTCTCTGCGCAGGAAATATGCTTGGCTCTCCCCTTTGTTAGGTAGGAGATATGCCGGCTGGGCTGAGATGGTGTTCCCACAGATCAAAGCAGCATACGTAAGAAAGTGGGACAAGACGCTATATGTGCTGGAAAAGCGCAGTGTGTCCAAGACGGAACCACAGGCTATGAGCGCCGCTCAAAGGGGCTAGCAGCCTGTGGTGTAAGTCTGGGTGCGAGAGCGGAGGAAATCCTGGAGTGTGAAGTGAGGCATGGGTAGGATGGAAGCATGGGGATGGGGACACGACAGGCACAGGAGAAGCAAGA
>JBEKNY010000005.1:0-135952 GCA_049522315.1 Occallatibacter sp. | reverse complement strand
TGGAGTTGATCACGCCGGTGGCCATGGAGAAGGGGTTGCGGTTCGCGATCCGCGAGGGCGGCAGGACGGTGGGCGCGGGCACGATCTCGGAGATCATCAAGTAACGACAGGGATCAGGGGTCAGGGATCAGGGATCAGAAGAGCGGCAGGCTGAGTTGAACGCAGCGAACAGGCCGAAATGAAACTGAAACCTGAGCCCGGAAACCTGAACCCTTAAAAAGGATTGGGAGATGCGGGAAATCATCACAATGGAGTGCACCGAGTGCAAAGAGCGGAACTACTCGACGACGAAGAACAAGAAGACGGTCACGGGCCGTCTGGAGCTGAAGAAGTTCTGTAAGCGCTGCCGCAAGCACACGGCGCATAAGGAGTCGAAGTAGGGATCAGGGTTCAGGTTTCAGGGGTCAGTTGCGACGGCGTTGAGAAAAGCGATAAGGTCAAGCCGGTGGCAAAAGACTGAAACCTGACACCTGAAACCTGACACATGCTTTTTAGGGGCGTAAGCTCAACGGCTAAACTGCCGGTCTCCAAAACCGGACTTGGGGGTTCGAATCCCTCCGCCCCTGCCAGAGATACAGGGAATAGGGAACAGGGAATAGAAAAGACCTGAGCCCTGGAACAGGAAGCACGGTATGGCGACGAAAACGGCAATCGAGAGAGGCGAAGAACGGTCCGCGAAACGGCAGGAGCCTGGGGCCCTGGCAGAGTTTGGAGGCGGCGCGTTGAGCAAGTGGAGCGAGTTTACCGGCTTTCTGCGCGATGTGCGCGCAGAGATGCGCAAGGTGGTTTGGCCAGCGTGGAAGGAAGTGAGAGTGACTACGGGAGTGGTGATCGTCGCGACTTTCCTCTTTGGGCTGTTTTTCTTTGTCGTCGACAGCTTTTTCAGAGTCGCCGTGTATGGGTTGTTGGGCCGGCTGGGAGGGCTGCAATAGCCGGCGCAGCACGGAATCGAGAGCAGAATGGCAGATGAGTTGGAACAACCCGTAGAGGCGCAGGCGCCGGAAGCAGAACCAGAGGCTGCCGGTGCGGAGACGCAGGCGGGCGAAGCAGAGGCACAGCCGCAGCGGAACGAGCGCTTCCGGTGGTACATTCTGCACGCCTACTCGGGCTTTGAGCGCAAGGTGCGGGAGTCGATCGAGAGCCGCGTGCAGGCCTTTGGGCTGAAGGAACGCGTGGGGCGCGTGATGATTCCCACCGAACCGGTGACGGAGATCATCAACGGCAAGAAGCGCACCGTGGAGCGGGTGTTTCTGCCCGGTTACGTGCTGGTGGAGATGGACCTGGACAACGACCTTTGGCACGTGCTGAAGGACACGCCCAAGGTAACGGGGTTTTTGGGCACCGGCGACAAGCCCGTGGCGCTGAGCGAGGAAGAGGTGAGTTCGATTCTCTTCCGCTCGGAGACGGTCAAAGACAAGCCGCGGATGAAGCTCAAGTTTGAGAAGGGCGAGCAGGTGCGCATCACCGACGGTCCGTTCGCCAACTTCAACGGCGTGGTGGACGAGATCAACGAAGATCGCGAGACGCTGAAGGTGATGGTGACGATCTTCGGGCGGTCGACACCGGTGGAACTGGAGTTTGGCAAGGTGGAAAAGATTGAGTAAAGCGAGCTTCTAGCTGCTAGCTCCTAGCTTCTAGCCGGTTCATCATCTAGCGGGGCCGGTTGGGGCAAAGCTGAGGGTTTCGATCTCAAAATTTGTAACAAAAAGGATGAACTAGCAGCTAGCGGCTAGAAGCTGGAAGCTAGTTCCGAAGGAACAAAATGGCACCTCCGAAGAAGATTACCGGCTATGTGAAGTTGCAGATCGAAGCCGGGAAGGCGACGCCGGCGCCACCGGTCGGCCCCGCGCTGGGCCAAGCGCAGGTGAACATCATGGAGTTCTGCAAGCAGTTCAACGCACGCACGCAGAACAAGGAGATGGCCGGGCTGATCATTCCGGTCGTCATCACGGTGTATGCGGACCGCACCTTCAGCTTCGTGACCAAGACGCCTCCGGCAGCGGTGTTGCTGAAGAAGGCGGCGGGGATCGAGAAGGGCTCGGGCACTCCGAACAAGGAGAAGAAGGGTAAGGTGACGGAGAAACAGGTGCGCGAGATCGCCACGCAGAAGATGCCGGATTTGAACGCGGCGTCAGTCGATGCGGCGGTGAAGAGCATCAAGGGGACGGCGCGGTCGATGGGGATTGAAGTGGTGGGGTAAGCGGCTGCTTCGTCTGGCTGGAAACAGAAGGCTCTCCGCGATGCGGAGGGCCTTTTTGTTTCTGGTGGGAGCGAATAATGCCGAGCGGGCGGACGGCGGCGCTTCTTGACGGTCACGCACGCGCCGGTTCGATTCCCAGGATCTCGATTTCGAGGCCGCCGAAGTCGGGGTGGTCGTTTTCGCGGATGCGGTAGGCCAGATCGATAACGCTGCCCTCGACGAGGCGAAGATCCATGGTGCGCTGGGCCAGGCCCCAGCCGACGGCGCGGATGGAGCTCGAGGGCGCTGGGCTGGCGGGCAGGCGAGTCGAGAAACCGTCGGGCGGGGATGCGGAGTCCTGCGCGAGGCCGAGAGCGAGGTGACGGTTCTTCATGATGCGTGGCGGAGCGACAAGGCGCACGGAACGAGCGAGGAAGACGGGCTCGGGGTTGCCGTGGCCGAGGGGTTCGAGTTTGCGGAGGAATCCGGCGAGCACGGGCGTGATGCGATCGAGCGGGAGCTCTGCGTGAATGCGGAGCAGGCGCTCGGGCTGGCGCGCGGCGAGGTGTTCTTCCGCGTAGGCGCGCAGGCGGCGCTTGAGGTCGGGAAGCTTTTCCGCGGGCAAGGCGAAGCCGACTGCGTAGGCATGGCCGCCGAAGCGGGTGAAGAGGCCGGCGCAGGATTCGATGGCGGCCAGGAGCGGGAAGTCGTCGACAGAGCGGCCAGAGCCATAGGCGATACCATCCTCGACACTGACGACGATGGCGGGCTTGGCGGTGCGCTCGACGACGCGCGAGGCGAGGATGCCGATGACGCCGCGATGCCAGCCTTCGCCGTCGACGACGAGCAGGCGATCGGCGGCGATTTCGGCGCCGGACGCGAGGCGGGCCTCGATGGCGGTGAGCGCGGCGGTCTCGACGTCGCGGCGCTCGCGGTTCAGGCGATCGAGCTTGGCGGCAAGATCGGCAGCGCGATGGGAGTCGCGCGTGGAGAAAAGCTCGACGACGTCGGAGGCAACGTCCATGCGGCCGGCGGCGTTGATGCGCGGGGCGAGGCGGAAGGCGACGTCGAAGCCGGTGAGCTGCTTCGAGGCGGGGTCGAGCGCGGCGGCGGCGAAGAGCGAGCGGAGGCCGGCGCCGACGGGACGGCGCAGCTCACGCAGGCCGAGGGCGGCGATGGTGCGGTTTTCGCCGCGCAGCGGAACGGCATCCGCGATGGTGGCGATGGCCGCCATTTTGAGAAAGCTGGGCAGAGTTTTTTCGCGGGCGCGGACGGGGTTGCGGCGCTCGAGCAGCGCCTGCGCGAGCTTGAGCGCGATGGCGGCGCCGCAGAGGGATTTCTCCGGGTAGGAGCAGCCGGGCTGATTGGGATTGAGGATAGCGAGCGCGGCGGGAACGGCGTCGTGGGCGGCACCACTCCCCGCGGACGAAGACCTGTCGGGCCCAGAGGGCGCCCCGGCTCCGGCAGGCAGGTGGTGGTCGGTAATGATGAGGTCGAGGCCGAGGCGGCGCGCGGTTTCCGCTTCAGCGAAGGCCCTTATGCCGGTATCGACGGTGACAACGACGCGGACGCCCTCGGCGCAGGCTGCTTCCAGCACGCTCGACTGCATGCCGTAGCCTTCGCGCAGGCGATGGGGAACATGGAAGCGCACCTCGCCGCCGAGCATTTCGATGGCGGTTTTGAGCAGGACGACGGCTACAGTGCCGTCCACGTCGTAGTCGCCGTAGAGAAGAATAGGCTCGCGCGCGGCGACGGCGCGTTCAAGACGCTCGACGGCGGCTGGCATACCGTGCATGAGAAACGGGTCGTGAAGATGGGCGGGTTCGGGGCTCAGGAAAGCGAAAGCCTCAGCGGCTGAAGTGATGCCGCGCGCGACGAGGAGTTCCGCGAGGACGAGCGGCAGACGCGCTTCGCGGGCGAGGACAGCGGCTTGTTCGGGGTGCGGTTCGGCGAGGAGCCAGCGCTGCGGCGGTCCATTCGAGAGCCTGCGGTCACCATTTGCGGCAGTGGATTGATTCCCAGCCCCGGCTGCGCTCACACGGATTACTCGTCCTCGTCGTCGTGCGAGTGGGCGTCGTCGATGACGATGTCGTGAAAGCTCTCGATGTTTTCGAGCAGCGCCTGGTAACGCTCATACCACTCGGTGGTGGTTTCGTGCAGAAAGACAATGCCTTGGTAGATGAAGCCAAGCTGGATGTAGCCGAGCTTGCCCGCGTATTTGCTCAGCCATTTGGCTTCGACGAGTTCGGCGGTTTCCTCGTCGGGGAAGTTCATCTCGCCGGCTTCCTCGATGAGGGCGTCGAGCTCCTCACGGTCCAGCGTCATTTCGCTAAAGGTGATAAAGGGAGCGCCCGCGTGCTTGGCCATCTCCACAAAGTCCTTCCATGCGTCGGGATCGCCGCGGCCCTCCCAGAGGATGGAGGGAATGTCCTCGGTGATGTAGCCGGGCAAGCGGCGCAAGCCGTGGCCCTCAATAAAGGCCACCATGTCGTCTTTCAGCGAGAGTAGGTTGTCGGTGCTCATCGTCAATCCCTCATTCTCGCAGATGGGGGCGGGGTGGGGCATGGGATGAAAGAGAAACATTGCCAGTTTGGAGGGTAGCGGCTGTGGAAGGGCTCGATTGGCCAAGGCGGGCTACAGGGGCAGTAAAAACGCCGGCGGAGCAATTCCGGGGTGTCGGAGCTTTGATGCGGCATTTCCACAAGGGCTAAAGTCCGTTTCCTTTGGGGTGGCTTGACGTACGGATGAAGCCCGCACCCTTCAAAGCAAATTCAAACTCGCTCGGAACTGGGCACCGCGCGGCGCGAAGTTGTTACTCTGGAATGGACCGAATCGAGGAGGATTGATGCTTGCCCGCGTTTGAGCACCATGTCTTTGTCTGCCACAACACCCGCCCCTCTGGATCGCCACGGCCCTCCTGCACCGCCGATGGAAAAAGCGAACTGCATGCGCGGCTGCAGCAACTCTGCCGCGAGGCTGGGCTGGGCGCCAGGGTGCGGATCAACAAGTCCGGCTGCCTGGACCAGTGCGAGCACGGACCGATGGTGGTGGTGTACCCGGAGGCGGTGTGGTACTCGAATGTGCGGCCAGAGGATGCCGAGGAGATCGTGCAGGAACATCTGGTAGGCGGACGGCCGGTAGAGCGGCTGCGCATGGCCGAAGAGTGCCTGAATACGAAGATCTGCCCGCATCGGAGCTAACGGCAGGAACAGAGATTGAGGAGCAGAGAGTAGAAAGACAGGGGCTGGGGAAGATTCAGCGATGAAGCGCAGAGAATTTCTGAGGGGAGCGGGCGCCGCTTCGGCTGCGGCGATGGCGCGTGGTGTTGTAGCGCAGGCGGGACACGGCTACGCGATTGCAATCGACGGAAACGATCCCGTGGCCGGCGCGCCGGCCGTGCGATGGGCGGCGGACCAGCTCCGCGGAGCAATTGCCGCTAAAGGCAGATCGTGCCGGATAACGAGTTCCACTGAACGCGTGTACGGAACGGGGTTCTATGTGCTGGTGAACTCCACGGGACTTGTGCCGTCGCAGAACGCCTCGCACGCGCCCGGATGGCAGGCCGGCGCTGAGAGTTTTAGCTTGTCGCCGGGCCGGTTTGCCGGGATGCCGGCAACAATCGTCTCCGGCGGTGACGTGCGCGGCTACGTTTATGGGCTGCTGGAACTCGCGGAGCGCGTTGCGTTCGGAGCCGATCCGCGCGTTGCGCTGCATATGGCGCAGCCGATCCTGGAGAAGCCGGCCAACGAACTTCGTAGCGTGGGACGCTACTTCTGCAGTGAAGTGGAAGACAAGCCGTGGCTCTACGACCGCGATTTCTGGATCGGGTATCTCGACGTGCTTGCGGCGAGCCGCTTCAACCGCTTCTGTCTTGCGTTCGGGCTCGAATATGACTTCCCTAATGGAGTCACGGACGATTATCTGCACTTTCCTTATCCGTATCTCCTCAAGGTTCCAGGGTACGGCGTGCGCGTGATGCAGTTTGCCGCGCCTGACGGCACGGCGCTGCCGGCGCCGGTTGTGCTCGGCGATCACGAACGGCAGATGAATCTGGATGCGCTCAAATTCATTGCCGCACAGACCGCGGCACGCGGATTGCACTTCCAGCTGGGAATCTGGACGCACGCCTACCAGTGGACCGACAGCCCCAATGCCTATCACCGCATCGAAGGACTCACTCCCGATACGCATGCGAATTACTGCCGCGACGCGCTGGCGATGCTGCTGAAGGAATGTCCTGAGATCCAGGGTTTGACGATGCGCGTGCACGGCGAGAGCGGCATTCCGGAGGAAAGCTACGACTTTTGGCGCACTCTGTTCGAGGCCGTCACGGACTGCGGCCGCACCATCGAGATCGACATGCACGCCAAGGGCGTCAACGAGACCATGATCGACATTGCGGTGGCGACCGGAATGCCGGTAAAGCTGGGAGCTAAGTACTCCGCCGAGCACCAGAGCCTTGGCTACCAGCAAGCGGACATTCGTGCGATGGAGATTCCCAAACCCGGGCACACAGGCGAGGGACCGTTCAGCCTGAGCTCGGGCGCGCGCTCGTTTACGCGCTACGGCTACGCGGATTTCCTAAAGGCTGGCGCACCCTACAAGTTGCTCTTCCGCCTGTGGCCGGGAACGCAGCGGCATTTGTTGAGCGCGGATCCCGAGATGGCGGCGGCCTACGGACGAACGGCGCATTTTTGCGGCGCCGCGGGGCTGGATCTGATGGAGCCGTTGACGTTCAAGGGCAGGGAAGGCTCAGGGCAACCCGGTGGGCGATGCGCGTATGCCGATGCGGCGCTCAATCCCAAATACGATTGGCAGAAGTTCGAGCTCTACTATCGCGTGTGGGGACGGCGGCTCTACGATCCCGACGCAAACCCTGAGACGTGGCGCCGGTGGCTGCGCAAGCAGTTTGGCGCGGGTACGATGGCGGCGGAGACAGCCGTCGCGAATGCCAGCCGGACTCTGCCGCTGCTCACCTCGGCGCACCTGCCTTCGGCATCGAATCACTCGTTCTGGCCCGAGATTTACGCCAATATGCCGATCGTGCGCGGCAGCGAGCCTTCGCCGTATAGCGACACGCCTGAGCCCAGGTGCTTCGGAACCGTGAGCCCGCTCGATCCGCAACTGTTCGCGACCATCGACGATCACGCCGCGGATCTGCTCGCGAACGCCGCGAATCCCAGGTACTCGCCGATCGAGGCGGCGCAGTGGATGGAGGATTGCGCGAACGCCGCGAGCACAGCGCTGGATGACGCGCGCCGCAGGACTATCGCACGGCGGTCGGCGGCGTTCCGGCGGATGGAAGCGGACGTGGAGATTCAGATCGGGCTGGGACGTTTTTTTGCGGCCAAGCTGCGCGGCGGCGTGCTGTACGCGATTTTTGAGCAGTCGCAGGATATAAACGCAGGCCGGGGAGCGTTGGACGAGTACAGGATGGCGCGCGAAGCGTGGGCGGACATGGCGACGCGCACGGCAACTGTCTATCGGGCAGACATTTCGTATGGCAGCGTCCCCATGCGGCGCGGGCACTGGAGCGACCGGCTGAGCGCGATCGACGAGGATCTTGAGGCGTTGACGGAGCAGATCAAGAGTGTGGGACGAACCGATGTATCAACCGAAGATACACGGAGTGCGATCGGCGCCGCAACCGGCAAGCCGGGCCGGCCGCTCGCAGCGTGCGTGCATCACCCGCCGGCGAGCTTTGAGGCCGGCGCACCGCTTGCGCTGTCGGTGACGGTCCTGGTCGCGAGCGAAGTCACCTCGATGCGTCTGCACTACCGGCATACCGACCAGGCCGAGCGGTGGAAGCAGGTGGACATGCAGCAGGATGGAGAGAGCTTCACCGCGGCGATTCCGGCGGAGTACACGCAGACCGATTTTCCACTCGAATACTACTTCGACCTGGAGGCAAAAAACGGCGCCACGCGGCTGGAACCGTTATTCAATGCGACGCTTTCGAACCAGCCATACTATACGGTGATGCGGCGGGGGCGTAGTTTGACAAGAAGCGGCCGGAGTGCAGCGCAACGGCCGTCGAGCCGCAAAACGCTGACAACGATGCCCTTTAACAGGTGTACAGACAGCGGTGCAATGCGCTATCCTGAGCTTTAACCCATGATCTTTTCCCGCGACTACATTGGGTATCTCGCCCGCCGTACGGTCAAGCACCTCATCGACGCCAAGATGATCACTACCAGCGATCTGAAGGTGACGGAGGAGCGCGTCAACGCGGCCCTGCTCGACGAGCTTTCGCTGGAGGACCGCATCAACGAAGAAGTGCGCGTGATTCTGGACGCCTACTCCGAGGAGATGCGCAAAAGCGGGGCGCAGTACGCCGAAATGTTCAAAAAAGTGAAGACCGAGCTCGCGAAGAAGTACAAGGCGGTGCTATGAGGATCGGGGAAGAGCAGAACGGCACTATGAGGATCAGCCGCGACAAGCTGAACAAGCTGGCCCACACCGTGGCCGACACGCTGGCCGAGATCGACCAGGTGGGATTCCTCGAAGACCGCAACACGATCCGGCAGGAGGCGCGCAGGGCGCTGGAGGTTCTGCTCACCGAGGAGGCGAAGATCGACGCCATGGCGCGGCAGAAGATCGCCAACCAGAGGAAGATCATCCTGGAAGGCTCACAGGAGTGGGACATTCTGTACCGCAAGTACTACAACGAGGAAGTACGCAAGCTGGGGATTTGAGCGGCATTTCATCTCACGTCATGCCATTGGATTGACGCGGTATTTTTGCTAAAGTAAGAGAGTAGCCTGCGTTCGCAGGCAGCTTCCACACCATGAGTGGCGCTATCGTCTAGGGGTTAGGACGTGAGATTCTCAATCTTAAAACCCGGGTTCGATTCCCGGTAGCGCTACCAGACCTCCTCTATCGTATTGATTGGTAAAGCCTTCCAAATCTGCTCCCGCCGATTGAACTACATTTGAACTAAGCTGTGGCAATTCAGCCGCAGAATTTTCAATTGTGTGCCCGGAAATCCGCGTATTAGATTTCAAACGATATGGGCACGGTTACTGTAAGCATCTACGAGAGAGTAAAGTCCAACGGCAAGTGGACTAGAGTACACATCCAGCCTCCCCAAGACCGGAAGCGGGACGGAAAACTGTTCCTCAAGGACGACCGTCAGGGCAAGTACCAACTGTCGTGGTACGAAAACCTCCAAAAGCAGCATTAGAATCGTTGTCGGAGAAGAGTATGAAAGTCATCGTCGCCGGGTCGCGTGGATTTCGGCCTGAACAGTGCAGAGAACTGCTTCGTATGGGTATAGAAGATGCCCGGTCGCATGGAATCGAGATTACTGAGGTCGTGTGCGGGAAGGCTCGGGGCGGAATGGACAAATATGCTCGCGAGTGGGCAGCAGAAAACTCTGTGCCGGTGAACAGCTTCGGCGCTGATTATGACGTTCATCGTGCTTTCGGGGGATTCATGCGTAATCATGATTTGGTGAAGCACGGAGAAGCCCTGATTGCTGTCACCAATGGTACCGCTGGTACTGAGCACTTGATTAATGTTGCCCGTCAGTCAGGGATGCCAGTGTTTGTAATCGCAGTGTCTCATGTCAATGAAGGTACCGAAGAGAGTTGAGTTCTGAACGCGGGATTCGTGCGACCTTGGTGAGCACTCCATTCGGAATGTTGAAGGGTTCTAGTTCAATTGAATGTATGCCGTCGAAGGAATCTCTTAAGGATAGCGTTGCCTCTGTCACCGGGATTAAATAGGGATTTTCTCGGCTCCAGTCCAACTGGTCGGTAAATGTGAATACAAAGAATCCTTCCTGACTGATTCCGCGCCGAAGCGGCGTCTCGGCATTCACTTTCGATAGAAGCCTTACAAATGGCGAGATTGTACCGTTAAATAGCTTAGCGGATACCTCTCCACCAATTCTGAAGTCCGTGACGTGCTCAATTGAATTGCCTTTGACAGCGGAATTGTCTCCCGCGCCCTTGTAACGAACACCCTCCACGGTCATTTCGAGAACGCCGTCCTTAATAAGGGTCTCGGCGAAGTTGAGGTTCGTGACCTTCAAGTATGCGAGCACAAGCACCTGAAGTGCGTTCGTCCCTTCGACTTTTTCAGTATCGAAGAATGCCCCCACGAGTTCAATATTCAGCGACGGCTTATCTGTCTTTTGGGTTGCGCTCGTGTGGGCGTCATCTTCGCTTGCCCACGCGCGGTATGCACCAAACGTGAAGGCTACTGCGGCAGTGAGGATGAGCCAATATGCAGGTACATTTTTGTCCCGTAGATGTTCTTCAATCGAAATGCTAAAAAGGAGAATGGCGAGGCCGACACTGCCTCCACCTAGACTCCCTGCTGCCCGTACGAATCGAAAGAAGCGAATGCTCTTCATCATTGGCCTTGACCCGCGATGCCTTCGTTCAGCCTACCTTATCAGGAACCTTTCGAAACACTCGGTTGAAAATCTCGTAGGCGAGGTCTACCGACTCCTCGATGGCCTTGCCGGTCGGCACCACGCGGACATTTACCTGCCGCTCCCGTGCCAGCCGGATACCGGCGATGAGGCACGCGCCGAGGTAAACCATCCCCCGATTGATTCGGGGCATGTTGTATAATTAGTCCCTCCAACAAAGCTAGAGATTATGCGGGAAAATGGAGGAACGCCCGATGAGGCACGAATGCGGTGCTTGTGACGGAACCGGTACATGCCAGAACGAGTTTCATGATGATAGCGGCCCGAGAATCATCGGTGTCTTCATTCAAGATGCGATAGGAGATACCTGCCCGGCCTGCGGACAATCCGCTGGACATCCCGGAAAGTGCTCTGTCTGCGGCGGGACAGGTGAGCAAGATGATTGAATCAACCGGAACGTCCCCCGGAGCAATCTGATTCGGCAGCAGCGACGGTTTGTACTACTTTGAACTACATCTTGCGAAAAACCAGCTGGAAAATTCCCATTGATACTGGGTTTTTGAAAATCGGGCATTTTCCTGTAACTGGTTGTCTGGAAGCAATTTTTCCATCAATAATGGAAAATCCGGGCAAGGCGAGAGACGATTCCCGGTAGCGCTACCAGTATTCCTCTTCCGCTCGCAATTCACTGATTTGTTCAAATCACGAGGCGTACGGGTGCGTGGGCGGTGGGCGAAGGCCTGTGTGAAACTGTGTCTCATTTACACAAAGGCTCCAGTGGTAGCATCAGAGTTGGCCAATGCAAACAAAGAAGCTGCAAATTATTCCCTTGGGAGGGCTGGGCGAGTTCGGTATGAACTGCCTGGCTTTGCGCTGGGAAGACGACATCATTGTGATCGACGCGGGCCTGATGTTCCCCGAGACGGAGTTGCTCGGAGTGGACATTGTTGTGCCCGACATCACCTATTTGATTGAGAACAAGAAGCACGTTCGCGCCATCGTGCTGACGCATGGGCACGAGGACCACATCGGCGGGCTGCCGTGGATGCTGAACGAGCTGAAGGTGCCGGTGTACGCCACCGAGTTCACGTTGGCCTACGTGGAAGACAAGCTGGAGGAGCACGAACTGCTCGACGACACCGAACTGATCGAGATCGAGCCAAGGGTGAAGTTCACAATTGGGCCGTTCACCATCGAGCCGATCCGCGTGACGCACTCGCTAGTGGATTGCGTGGCGCTGGCGATCGGAACGCCGGTCGGCATCGTTATTCATACCGGCGACTTCAAGATCGACCTGGCGCCGCTGGACGACAAGTCCTTCGATCTGCACACCTTTGCCGAGTATGGCAAGCGGGGCGTGCTGGCGCTGCTGCAGGACTCGACCAACGTGGAGCGGACGGGGTACACGCCCAGCGAGCGGGCAGTGATTCCGCGGCTGGACGAGGTGTTCACGCAGACCAGGAAGAAGCTGTTCTTCAGTTGTTTTTCGTCGTCGATCTACCGCATTCGCATTGCCATGGAACTGGCGCGCAAGCACGGGCGCAAGGTGGCCGTGGTGGGCCGTTCGATGGTTGAGAGTACGGAGATCGCGCAGGATCTCGGCTACATCGACGTGCCGCCGGGGCTGATCGTGAATCCCGGGCAGATCCGGGACTTTGCGCCGGAGCAGATGATGGTGCTGATCAGCGGAACGCAGGGCGAGCCGCTGAGCGCGTTGAGCCGCGCCGCTGTGGACAATCACAAGCACGCGAAGATCGAGCCGGGCGACACGGTGGTGCTGAGCTCGCGGATTATTCCCGGGAACGAGAAGGGCATCTTTCGCGTGATCGACCACCTGAGCCGACGCGAAGCGAACGTAATTTACGACGACGGGCAGCATGGGCTGATCCATGTGAGCGGTCACGGCAGCCAGGAGGAGATGCGGCTGCTGATTAACCTGGTGCGGCCGAAGTTTTTCATCCCCATTCACGGTGACTACCGTTTTTTGCGGAGGCACGCGCAGTTAGCCATGGAGACGGGCGCAGTGGACCATGCCATTGTGCTCGAAGACGGCGACGTGCTGGAGCTGGACAAGGACGATGCGCGCAAGCAGGAGAAGGTGACGGCGGGGCGGATCCTCATCGATTCCGGCTCGTCGATCGACGTGGTGGAGGACCTGGTGATCCGCGACCGGCGGATTCTGTCGGAAGACGGCGTGGTGCTGGCGGTGCTGGCCATCAACAAGAAGACCGGCAGGGTGGAGCGCGAGCCGGAGGTGCTGATGCGCGGGTTCGGCGGCGCGGACATCACCGACCAGGCGCGAGAGACGGTGCTGAAGACGCTGGATGGGCTGAGCACAGAGCAGAAGTCCGACTACGGCGTCGTGAATGAGCGGGTGCGCGTGGAGCTGAAGCGGCTGATCCAGAAGAGCACGGGACGACGGCCGATGATCATGCCGGTGATTCTGGAGATCTGAGCGGCGGCGCGGCGTTTACCGGACAACTGATGTGGTTTCGCACGCGGCACACAGAGGCGGTGCATAGCGTTTTCGCCTCGGGCGGAACAGGCGGGTCTGCTGCAGTTTGCTGCCTTTTGCCGGGATGGGCGTTCCAGAATGCAGCTTCGCTTATGCTTCAGGCGACGAGCGCAGATGTTGCGTGAGATCGCGGAGGCCTGCGCAAGCCGTCATGGACAATCTCATTCGCAGGGGATCGAGCAGGGGGCTGATGGGATGCAGCGGATGGGCGACCGATAGCGTGGCAGGGAAGCGAGCGCATGCCGATGAAGACCTCGCCCACAGTCAGGCGGGCATTGCCTTCGAGGTCGAGGAATCCGGCGTGGTTTTCCTTGCAGAATGCTTGCGCCTCGGGCGACAGATAGGGTGCGATGAGGACCGGCGTGGCGTTTGGGGGAAGATGAGCGGTATTGTTATGCAAGCCGCGCAACACCGCGCGAAGGTGAGTCGGTTCTCCGTCGGAGTTCACTTCGCATGCCAATGTGTGGCTGTGACCGAAGACGTCGATGTGGGCCACGATCTCGACGGCCCGTCCGCGTGCCTGCGGCTCCCGCTTCATCTCCGTGAGCCTTACTCCCGAAACCTGACTCAATAAGGCCTTGAGCGCTTCGGCAGCGCGCGCTCCCAACTCGGTCGGGGCGATATCAGTTGTCATTGGAGTCTCCGCTTTTATCGCCCGCCTGTTGTGCACTCATGCCGGCGGGGCCAAGGATGAATGAGTTTTTTCCCGACGGGATCATGGCCATCGGGATCGTCGCGTGCCCGTTTCCGTTGCGATGCTTCGATTCCAGCCAGAGGCACAACCGGGGATCGTGAATCTCCGGCTGGTCCCTCCAGAAATTCGGCGGCAATCCGCACTCGATGCGCAGGTGATCGAGCTGCAGTTCAATCTCGGTGATGCCCTTGCGGAAGTAGCGGCGCACATTGCTGGCGCCCACATAGAGCCCTGTCACCCTGCGCCCGATGCATTGCGATGTGACGACCATAGAACCCTCCGTTCAGCGCCTTAACGGTTGAGGGCGATGGCGAAAGAAAACCACCGCGAGAGGAAATCCGCACTGCGGAATTCCCGCGGAATCTGCATCTTGCAAGCGCCAGCCGGCGAAGATACGGTCGAAAGCGGAAAGCCGTCTAAACTTGCAGGATCGGC
Source organism: Occallatibacter sp. (assembly GCA_049522315.1). Taxonomy (GTDB): domain Bacteria; phylum Acidobacteriota; class Terriglobia; order Terriglobales; family Acidobacteriaceae; genus Telmatobacter. The sequence goes on along the minus strand of JBEKNY010000005.1, from coordinate 121,749 downwards.
GGATGCCAGTGTGCGCATCGATAGAGACCTGCGACGCGCTCCAGCCCTCAGCGCCAAACCGTTAAACAGTTTCGAGTGACGGCGCAGAAACACCGGCTGAAGAACCAGGGCGCAACAACCTCAGCTATCGAGGAGGGGGAAAAAAGAAAGCCAGGATATGATCAGACGCGCGCTAGCAGTCACCCTGACCGCCTGCGTCTGTCCCCTTGCATTCTGTGTAAATGTAGGCTCGAATCTTTTTCCCTGTCAAGGGGATTTGATGAAAGTCTGCGAAATTCCGGTTGTACTCGGTGGAAAACCTTTTTGCGAGACGCAATGCTGCTCTGCACGGCTGAAAGGGCGGGGAGTTTTCGAAAGCAAGAAACTTAAACACGCCGCGAAGAAGCTTCGTCAGAGAAGATCTGGCCGTCGCGAATGTGAACCACGCGATGCGCAAATTGTGCGATGTCAGCCTCGTGGGTGACGAGGACGATGGTGTTGCCGCGGGCGTGGAGCTGATCGAAGAGGGCCATGATCTCGAGGCCGGTCTTGGAGTCGAGATTCCCCGTGGGCTCGTCGGCGAGGATGATCGACGGGTTGTTGACCAGGGCACGGGCGACGGCGACGCGCTGACGCTGGCCGCCCGATAGCTCGTTGGGTTTGTGCATCATGCGCGATTCCAGCCCCACGTCGGCGAGGGTCTGCTTGGCGCGCGCGATGCGCTCATCAGACGGGGTGCCATTGTAAATAAGGGGCAGCTCCACATTGTGCAGCGCGGTGGCGCGGGCCAGCAGATTGAAGGTCTGGAAGACGAAGCCAATCTCCTTGTTGCGGATACGCGCGAGCTGATCGTCGTCAAGATCGCTGACCAGCTGGCCGTTAAGCCAGTAGCGGCCCTTTGATGGGGTGTCGAGGCAGCCGATCAGGTTCATCAGCGTGGACTTGCCGGAGCCCGAAGGCCCCATGATGGCCACGTATTCGTTGTGGCGGATGCGCAGCGAAATGCCGCGCAGGGCCTGCACCTGCTGCTCGGAGCCCATATCGTAAGTGCGCCACAGATCCTCGACGACGATCATGTCGTTCGCGTCGACGACTGTGGTCCGCGGTAGTTCCTCGATGCCGATGCCGTTCAAAGCCATCTGAGACTCATCCTCTTTCGAAATTGAACTGCAGTCTGCCAGCGCACCAGCGCGTCAACCGGAGCTGCCCGTCGACAACGTCAGTGCGGACTTGTCGCGTTTGAGCAAAGCGCCTCCCTTAAGGTCGCGCAGAGTTTTGTAGGGGCCGGTGACGATTTCCTCACCCTGGTTCAGGCCGGAGAGCACTTCGATGTCGGTGGCCCCGGTAATGCCGGTGGTAACGGGAACGAACCTGGCGCGCAGCCTGCCGTGCGGATCCTTCTGAACGACGAAGACACCCTGCACGGGGTTGGACTTCACGGGAGCGGACGCCGCCTGAACACCGCCGCCCGGCTTGGCAACGTCGGTGGCCGGATCGTGCATGGCGAGAGCCTGGATGGGCAGTGCGAGCACATTGGTCTTATGCGCGGTGGTAATTTTGGCAGAGCACGAAAGGCCGGGGCGAAGCTCATCGAAGGGATTGTCGAGCGTGACCACGACCTTGAAGTCTTTGGCTTCCTCGGTGCCTGTGGTGGACTGCGAGGTGGCCACACCCGTGGAGCGCAACAAAGCCTGATCGCCGACCAGGGTGACGTGGCCCTTGAACACTTTGTTAGGCAGAGCGTCAACGGTGACTTCGGCGGGCTGGCCGAGTTGCACGTTGATGATGTCGGTTTCGTCGACCTTAACCTCGGCGGTGATGATGCTCATGTCGGCGAGCGTCATCAGCGTGGAGCCTTCGGTGTTCTGGATGCCCTGGACGACGGTCTCACCTTCGCGGATCGGCTCGTTGGTCACGATACCGTCAAACGGAGCGATGGCGATGGTGCGATCAAGCTGATCCTGATTCACCTTGAGAGTGGCCTCCTGCGTGTGCAGGTGGCCGCGCGCCGAAGCGGTGTTGGCCCTGGCCTGATTGAGTTGCGCCTCGGCCTGCGCGACCGAAGCGACGTCGAGATCGTAGGCGGCCTTGGCGGCGTCATACTCCTGCTTCGAGTCGATGCCGTCTTTGTAGAGGGCCTGGGCGCGATTCCAGTCGAGCTGCTTCTGCTCGAGGTCGGCCTGCGCGTGCTGCAGATTGGCCTGCTGGGTCTTTTCGGCGGCGACGTAGGAAGCGATGTCGGTCCTGGCGGCGGCGATCGCTGCCTCCTGGCCGTTCACGTTGGCCTGCTGCTGCACGTTCTCGATCTGGGCGACAACCTCGCCCTTTTTCACCCGCTCGCCCTCCTTTACATAGAGGTGGGTGACGCGTCCGATGATCTCCACGCCGACATTCACATAATTCTTTGGTTTGATCTGGCCGGTGCCGCTGACGATGGTGGACAGGTCCTCGCGCGTCAAGGCGGCGGTGTAGACCTTGGTATAGCCGGACTGCTGCTTGATGACCATGAAGGCTACTAATCCGGCGGCCACAAGCACAACGAGAGCAATAAGAAGAATTTTCTTCATGGGCGCATCGAATCCCTGTTTTTTCTACAATCCAGTGTACGCGCCCGCGCGGCGAAAGGTTCCTAAGGGGCTGAAATGCCGTTCCCGGCCGTACAGGCTGCCTGTCAACCGCGAGTACCGATGAAACTTCGCCCGTTTGGATGCCCGTCTGCTTGCCAGGCGCGTGGAGCGTGGCACATACAAGCCTGACGGTTGGACGGCGGGAGGCCCTTCCAGCGAGCCATTCAGGTCACAAACCGTGTGAATTCTCACCCTTGCCAGCCGCTGAACCGTTGACATTGACGCCGTTGATACGTCCAACCGCCGGACGACTGTACACTGAACCTTGCCCGACGTCTCAGGTAGCCGTAAAATGAAGTGATCGCAGGAGTATTCAAGGCAATGACGTTCTTCAGCCGCCGTCTTCTTTTCGCTACCCTTGGTTGCGGCCTGGTTTTCGTGCCCGCGACCGGGGTTTTGGCGCAGCAGAACGACGCGGCGCCTACCGCAAGTCAGGCGCAAGCGCCCGCGAGCGATCAGGATCAGGAAGCGAACCCCCTCAATCGGCCGCTCTCGGATAAAGAGAGATACAAGCAGCAAAAGGAACTGCGCCAGGAGTTGAAGGGCCCCTACAAAACGTGGCTGAACGAGGAAGTGCCGTACATCATTACCGATGAAGAGCGCAAAGCGTTTCTGAGCTTGAGCAACGACGAGGAACGCGAGGCGTTTATCGAGAGCTTCTGGCAGCGGCGCAACCCCAGTCCCGACTCACCGGAAAACGAGTTCCGCGACGAACACTACCGGCGCATTCAATACGCCAACGACCACTTTGCGGCGGGCAAGCCGGGGTGGAAAGCGGATCGCGGGCGCATCTACATCATGTGGGGCCAACCGGACTCGATCGATTCCCATCCCTCGGGCGGAGAGTATGAACGGCCGGAGGAAGAGGGCGGCGGCGTGACATCCACGTACCCGTACGAGACTTGGCACTATCGCTATCTGGAGGGTATCGGCGAAAACGTCGACATCGAGTTCGTGGACACCTGCCAGTGCGGCGACTACCACTTTACCATCGACCGCACCGAGAAAGACGCGCTGAAGGAGGTGCCTCAGGCAGGTCTTACCCAGTATGAATCGATGGAGAAACACCCGGACAAGTCGGACCGGCTCGGGGGTGGTGGTATCGAACAGTTCGGCGCTAACCCGATGTTTAAGGGCCAGGGCCAGGAGGCCAAGGAGTTCGACCGCATCGAGTTGGCCGCCAAGCTATTCGCGCCCCCACCGATCCAGTTCAAGGATTTGGACGCTTTTGTCTCCGAGCACAAGGTGCTCACCGGCCCGCCTTTTCCATTTGATGTGCGCACGGATTTTGTCAAGGTGACCGACAGCATGGACATGGTGCCGATTACCATCCAGATCCGCAACCGCGACGTCACTTTCGTGACCAAGGACGGCGTGTCCAAGGGAGTGGTGAACATCCTGGGCAAGGTGACCACGATTATGCACAAGACCGTGCAGACGTTCGAAGACACGGTGGAGATCGATCAGCCTGCCGAGCTATTGGAGAAGACCCTCGATCACAAATCGCTCTACTGGAAGGCGCTGCCGCTTCAGCCCGGCCTCTACCGCCTGGATATCGCGATTAAAGACGTGAACAATCCGGATCACATCGGAATTTACGGAAGAGGAATTGATGTTCCGATGTACCAGGACGATAAACTCGGGGCTTCGTCGCTGATTCTGGCGGACGAGATGAACACGGTTTCCTCACGGCAGATCGGCAGCGGCAACTTCATCATCAGCAATACATTTATCCGACCGCGAGTGGCCTCGAGCCCGACTACTCCGGTAAGCTTCAAGCGCAACCAGAACCTGAATTTCTGGATGCAGTTTTATAACCTTGGGATTGACGAAGCTACCAAGAGTAACTCAGCCACGGTTACCTACCAGATTACCGATACGGCTGGGACTGTGATTCTTCAGAAGCAATTGGAATCAAAAGATTTAGGGGCACACAGCGACCAGCTTACGGTCGAGAAGTCCCTCAATATTGCCGGTCTGGAGCCTGGCAAGTACAAGGTGGTAGTGAAGCTCGATGATGCGATCTCAAAACAAGAGATTGCACAATCGACTCCTTTTGTCGTCGAATAAGAAGCAATCCGTACAAGCACCAACTGAACCGGAGAATTCGGTGGGCTGACGGGTTTTTGTTTATAGGGAAGATGCCAGGGACGCGGCGGGTTTTCTGATCTGCTGATGAAGCTTTGCACCCATCTCGCCGGTTTGGCCGTGCTGATTGTTTTTGGGGCCGCTCCCGCCTTTGGAGCGGCGGCGGCGTCTGTGTCGGGCTACGTCCACGACTCGGCAGGCGTGCCTCAGATCGGCGCGGAAGTGCAGCTTCTGCGGCCCGACTTAAGCGTGGTCACCAGCGTCTATACCGACAGCAAAGGCCGCTTTCTGATTTCGTCGCTAGAGCCAGGACGTTACGCTCTGAAGGCGATGGGGCCCGACTTTTTGCCCGCACTGCGGGAAAACGTCAAGGTCCGCGGCGCCGTCGTGGTGAACCTCACGCTGAACACCCTGTATGAGGTCATTCAATGGCTTCCGGCTGAGCCACGCGCCGGCAACTCGCAAAAGGACGACTGGGCGTGGACGCTGCGGTCCGCGGCGAACCGGCCGTTGTTGCGCTGGCTTGAGGACGGGCCGTTGGTGGTGGTTTCCGATGGCACGGGAACTAAGCCAAAGCTGAAGGCTCGCCTGATGGCGACCGGCCAGGCGGGAACCTTCGGCGAGAGCGGCGAACGCTTTACGGCGGCAGTAGAAGATACGCCAGCCGACAGCCGGGAGTTGCTGGCGCGCGTGGATTTTGCGCCCGGTACCGATGCCGGCATGGAGTCGATGCTGGGCTTCCGACAAGATTTGGGGTTTGCGGGTTCAGTGCAGTCCGTAGCGGCCGTGAGGGTTGAGCCGGAGGTGGAAGGGTCGGGAGACGAGGGGCTGGACGAAGCGGTGGTGCACAGCTCTGAGACGATGCATCTGGGCGAAGCGATCGAGGCCGAGGTAGGTTCAACCGCTGTGCTGGGGCGCCTTGGCGGGTCTTCGCCGGAAATGGCTACCGCTATGCTGCCCTTTGCGGCGGTTGCGTGGCGCAGCGGCGCCAATACCGTGCGCTACAGGATGGCCACCATGGTTGAGAGCCGCGTGGCCGGAGAAGACGAATCCGAGGCGGGCGCGTGGCTGCCGGCGATGGCGGAGCGCGACGGCAAATTGGTGGTGGAGCGTGGTCTTCACCAGGAGATAGGCTGGGAGAGGCAGACGGACGCTTCGGGCATGGCCGTTGTGATTTACTCGGACGACCTCGACAATCCTGTGATCGAGGCGCTGGGCCATTTTGCGGGAGGCGATTTTCCGGCGACAGATCAGATGCTCTTCGACCGGGCGAGCAACCTGCTCCGCGCCGCCGGTCCGGCGTTCTCTTCCGGGGGGTTGCAGGCCAGCGTGGAGCACCGTTTGCCCGGCGGCGATCGTATCCAGGTGAGCTATGCGAGCGGCAGCGCGTTGGTGATGCCCGCTTTGCCGCAGGCCATTCCGCTCAGCGAGGTGCTCGCTAACGTCCGTCCGCGGCACATGCAGACCTACGCGATCGCGCTCTCGGGCACTCTGGAAGGCACCCGAACCCACTGGAGCGCCAGCTACCGTTGGCAGCCAGACGATGCCGTGACGGAGGTCGCTGCCTTTGCGCAAGATACAGACGCGCCATTCCTTAACCTTCATCTGAGCCAGCCTATTCATGTGACGCGCGACGGGTCGGGCGGCCTGGAGGCTCTGCTGGACGTGAGGAATCTGCTGGCCGAGGGTTATCGCCCGTATCTTCTGAGCGATGGTTCGCTGCTCCTGTTCGCAACGGATCAGCGCAGTCTGCGCGCCGGCCTCGCCTTCACGTTCTAAACTCGGCCGTAACACCAAATGAAGCTGGCCATAGCGCGCCGTGTTCACCTTTTCCACGCGCGGTTGCACCAGCGGCTGCGCGCGTGGCGGCGCTGGATGAACAGTAGTTACCGCCGGGACTGCTCGGGCCGGTGCGCCTGATCTCCGTGGCTGGGCCACAGCCCGCGAAGTAAGTTGAGAGGCGCCACAAAAATACTTGTAATTTGCAAGGGAAATTGGGAAAAATGACTGTGCGGCGTTCCCCATGGGCTGGACTTCCGGCCCGCATCGCCGGAAAAAGCAAGATCATTGGAAGGAAACAAGCAGGAGGTCGAGATGAGCAGTGTGCGAGTGCTTGTAGGGACGCGCAAGGGCGCGTTTCTTCTCAGCTCCGACGGTAAGCGTAAGGACTGGAGTGTGAGCGGGCCGTTCTTCTCCGGCTGGGAGATTTACCACATGAAGGGCTCGCCGGTTGACCCCAACCGGCTTTACGTCTCGCAAACGAGCGGGTGGTTCGGACAGCTGATTCAGCGTTCGGATGATGGCGGCAAGACGTGGCATCAGCCGGGCCTGCCCCATGAAGCGATTCCTCCTCCGGGTCCGCCCACGGCCTTGCCGAACCGGTTTGCGTATGATGTCTCGGCCGAGACGGGCAAGCCGCTGACGACGCACCAGTGGTACGACGGCACTCAGCATCCGTGGGAGTTCAAGCGGGTCTGGCATCTGGAGCCGTCGCTCGCTGATCCCGACACGGTTTACGCCGGTGTGGAAGACGCGGCGCTGTTCCGCTCCACCGACGGCGGCGAGAACTGGCACGAACTTGCCGGGTTGCGCGGGCACGGCACCGGGCCCAAATGGCAGCCGGGCGCGGGCGGAATGGGGCTGCACACGATACTTATCGATCCCAGCGATCCCAAGCGAATCTACATTGCCATCTCGGCCGCGGGGGCGTTCCGCACCGACGACGGCGGCGCGACATGGAAGCCGATCAACAAGGGGCTGGTGTCGAACTTCATGCCCGATCCGAAGGCCGAGATCGGCCACTGCGTGCACCACGTGGCCATGCACCGCTCGCGGCCCGATGTGCTCTTCATGCAGAAGCACTGGGACGTGATGCGGAGCGACGATGCCGGCGATAGCTGGCGCGAGGTAAGCGGCAACCTGCCCACCGACTTCGGATTCGCCATCGATGTGCACGCGCACGAGCCGGAGACGCTCTACGTGGTGCCGATCAAGAGCGACTCCGAGCATTTCCCGCTGGACGGCAAGCTGCGGGTTTACCGCAGCCGCGCGGGCGGCAACGAGTGGGAGCCGCTGGCCAAGGGGCTGCCGGAGAAGAATTGCTACGTGAACGTGCTGCGCGACGCCATGGCGGTGGATACGCTCGACGATTGCGGCGTCTACTTCGGCACCACGGGCGGTCAGGTGTATGCCTCGGCCGACGCGGGCGATAGCTGGGCGCCGATCGTGCGCGATCTGCCGGCGGTGCTGTCGGTCGAGGTGCAGACGTTGAATTGAAAACCAGAGATCAGGGATCAGGGAACAGGGATCAGGAAGGCAGCGATGGGGAGGCTCGCGCGTTGAGCGAGGCGGCGAAGACGAACGCGGCGGCGGTGCGTGTGGCGCTGCCCTATCATCTGCGCAATTTGGCGCGGGTTGAGGGGGACGTGCTCGTCGAAGTGAGTCCGCCGGTCACGCTGCGCGCTGTGCTCGATGCTCTTGAGGCGCAATACCCCGTGCTACGCGGGACGATTCGCGACTACGATACGGGCCAGCGGCGCGACTTTTTGCGCTTCTTCGTCTGCGAAGAGGATTGGTCGCTGGAATCGCCGGACAAGACGCTGCCCGATGCAGTTGCGGCCGGTAAGGAGCCGCTGCTGATCCTGGGGGCGATTGCGGGCGGCTAGAAACAGAGAACAGAGAACAGAGAACAGAGAACAGAGAACAGAGAACAGAGAACAGAGAACAGAGAACAGAGAACAGAGAACAGAGAACAGAGACCTGGGATCAGAGATCAGGGATCAGGGATCAGGGATCAGAGATAGCACCTCCCTGGCGCGCGGAATCTCGAATTTTACTCCAAAGTTGGCCGGCCTTTGAGGCCGTGCCCCGGTGTTGACTACCTGGTACCTATCTCCCCCCTCCCGGTATGCCATACCTTCATATTTGATAACAAAGGGTTTACGGGATGGGTATGGACGGGCCATACCTGTAAGTGTCTGATTCCAAAGGGCAGCATACCGCAAACGTGCCGATTCAAAAGAGTTAGGAGTCAAATTTCAGGGAACAGGGAACAGGGAACAGAAAGACAGGGAGTAGCCAATCGGGAGTAGGAAGACCATACCGGAGGGCAGCTTTGGGTCGAAAAGGGGCCGGTTTGGTCTCGAAAAACCCGCTAATTTCCATCGCTTTTGTCCACGGTTTTGAGGCCGGTTTGTTGATTCCATGTGAGTTAAGCTCCGTTTTATACCCTAGGGGGTATGAAAAAATTTTCATTATTTATTTTCGGACCTCCGAAACGGCGACAGGCGGACGGTAGCCGGAAGCCAATAGCCAGTAGCCAGTAGCCGGTAGCCGGTAGCCGGTAGCTACGAGGGAGGCCTGGTTGAACACTCATGGAATGAGTATGCGCCGGAGAGGGGAAATGATAAGCAAACTTAGGGACATAGGGACTAGGGACGTAGGGACTAGAAAAACAACGACTTAGTGTGTAGTGGGCTGGTTGATTTTTGGGGAGGGGGGCTTGACAGGAGCAGGGACCAAGGGACCAAGAGACCAAGAGACCAAGAGACCAAGGGACCAAGGGACCAAGGGACCGAGGGAACGGAAGGCGGGGCAGCGGGGTTGGCGGAGTTGGCGGCGCTGGTGCAGCTTTCCGTTTTGGGGTGCTCAAGTTTGGGGTGGACAAGTATGGAGAGCTCAGACGGCCAACTTTGGGAGGCGCCGATAACGCGGCTGGAAGCAAGTCAGCGGGCGTGTTGGACTGAGGGCAGCGGTTGAGGGGAGAGCGGCACGCAAGCCGACTTTTCGTTCCCTATGTGCGGTCGATGATCGCTTTGGCGATTTACCAACATTTGACTCGAATGTGCTACAGAGAGACTCTTCAAAGTTGAGCAAAACGAACCAGACACGATTCTGAGTTCAGGCGACAATAGGCAAGAACTTGAGTGTGGTAGCGCCCAAGTACGGGGAAAGCCATGGGGTGCGACTGGCCGTATCGGTTGAACCTATCGCGAGTCCGGTCATTCTGACAACAGGAAGCTTGCATGAGGGCGAGCGGCAGTTAACGAATGTAAGTCGAGGAGTCTCTAATGAATGCGAAAGTAATCATCACTTCGGCCGTTTTGGCCCTGGCGCTTGGAGCCGCTGCTCCTGCCTTCGCGCAGAATGACAAGCAAGGCGACAAGCAAGGTAAACCGCAGCAGCAACAGCGCGCCCAGCAACAGCCAGCACAACAGCAGCGGCCAGCGCAGCCGCAACCGCAGCAGCAACAGCACGCCCAGCAACAGCAGAACCAGAACACACAGAAGCAGGCGCAGCAGCAGCAGCAGCAACAGCAGCGCGCTCAGCAACAGCAGAACCAGAACACACAGAAACAGGCGCAGCAGCAGCAGCGCGCCCAGCAACAGCAGAACCAGAACAACCAGAAGCAGGCGCAGCAACAGCAGCAGCAACAGCAGCGCGCCCAGCAACAGCAGAACCAGAACACACAGAAACAGGCGCAGCAGCAACAGCGCGCCCAGCAACAGCAGAACCAGAACACACAGAAACAGGCGCAGCAGCAACAGCGCGCTCAGCAACAGCAGAACCAGAACACACAGAAGCAGGCGCAGCAGCAACAGCGCGCCCAGCAACAGCAGAACCAGAACACACAGAAGCAGGCGCAGCAGCAACAGCGCGCCCAGCAACAGCAGAACCAGAACATACAGAAACAGGCGCAGCAGCAACAGCGCGCCCAGCAACAGCAGAACCAGAACAACCAGAGGCAGGCGCAGCGGCAACAACAGCAACCGCAGCGCACCGACGCACAGCAGCGTGAGGAGCAGACCACCTGGCAAAATCACCGCGCAGGGAACTGGCAGTCAGACCACCGCAACTGGCAACAACGCGGCGGCTACAACGGCTACCGTGTTCCTGACGCTCGGTACAGCGGCTACTTTGGGCAGCGGAATGTGTTTCGGATCTACGGTCTTCCCTTCATGGTCTTTAATGGATACCCGCGTTTCCAGTACAACGGCTATTGGATTACGCTTCTCGACCCATGGCCGGGATACTGGTCGAATGACTGGTATGACACCGACGACGTCTACGTGGTTTACGAGAACGACGGTTACTACCTGTACGACGACAGGTATCCGGGCATCGGAATTGCGATCAGCATCTCGATGTAATGGAGTTGAGTCCGCGCCGGTCTTGCAGCAGCAAGGCCGGTGGTGGGCTCAGTTGATGCGATCAGGCCAATGCGCTCATTGAGCATAGGTTGAGCCTCGTTCAGAGCATAGGTCCTGTGAAGCGCCCCAGTGTCTCTCATTTTCCAGCCCCGCCTCAGGGAACAGGGAACAGGGAACAGGGAACAGAGATCAGAGATCAGAGAAGAGGGACCGATGGCCCGTGCCGGAGTGGGGGCGGGCGGTTCGGCGCAGGGTTTGCCGGGGGCGGTTTAGCGCTCTTCTTTGCCGGGGCGGAGCATGAGGTCGCGGATGGCTTCGCGGGGGTCCTTGCCCTTATTCAGAATGAGTTCCATCTGCTCGGCGATGGGCATCTCGACGCCGTGCTTGCGGGCGAGGCCGAGAGCGGCGCGGGTGGTGAGGACGCCTTCCGCCACCTTGCCGCCGAGAGATTCGAGAATCTCCGGCAGTTTGCGGCCCTGGCCGAGTTGTTCTCCGACAGTCCGGTTGCGGCTGAGCGAGCCGGTACAGGTGAGCACCAGGTCGCCCACGCCGGAGAGGCCGGCGAGGGTTTCGCGGCGCGCGCCGCAGGCCACGGCGAGGCGCGTGATCTCGACGATGCCGCGGGTGATGAGGGCGGCGGCGGAGTTAGAGCCCAGGCCCACGCCCACGGCGATGCCGGCCGCGATGGCGATGACGTTTTTGAGCGCGCCGCCGAGCTCGACGCCAATGACATCGGTGGAGGTATAGAGGCGGAGGGATTCGGAGGAGAACTCCTGCTGGACGAGGGCGGCGACTTGCGGGTCAGTGAAGGCCACGGTGACGGCGGTGGGCTGGCCCTGGGCGACTTCGAGAGCGAAACTGGGGCCAGAGAGCGCGCCGATGGGAGGAAGACAGGGACTAGGGACGAGGGACGAGGGACTAGAAAGCGGAGTTAGCGGAGCAGGCGGAGTTAGCGCGACGGGGGCTGAAGCCCCCGAATTCTCCCCGTCCGGTTGCGGCACGAGGCCCAGAGGGGGCCGCGTCGTGCCCTGACGCGACGACTGCTGTTGACCGAGGCAATCGGCGAGGACTTCGGTCATGCGCAGGAAGGTGCGGTCTTCTACGCCCTTGGTCGCGCTGAGGACGATTTGGCCGTTGCGCAGATGCGTGCGGATACGGAGGAGGGTGGGCCGCAGGAACTCCGAGGGGATGGCGGAGACCAGAATATCCGCGGCGGTGATGGCGGCGCAGTCAGCGGTGACGGCGATCGCGGGGGGGATGGGAAAGCCGGGAAGAAATTGCGTATTCTCACCGGCATCAAGAATCTGGTGGGCGAGCTCGGGGGTGTGGGCCCAGAGAATGATCTGGTGGCCGCCACGGCGGTGGAGGGAGAGAGCGATGGCCGTTCCCCAGGCGCCGGAACCTAAGATGGCGATGCGGCTCATGCTGGTTTTTTCGCTCCGAATCGGGATTCCGTGCCGGTGAGCAGGCGGCGGATGTTCTGGTGGTGCCGGGCAACGATGAGCAGGGCAACAATGCATTGGACGGCGAAGAAAACAGGCGGGCGCGGCCCAGAGACAAGGAACCAGGCGAAGACGGGAAAGCTGGCCGCGCCGACGATGGACGAGAGCGAGACGTAGCGGGTAAGGGCAAACATGACGGCAAAGACGCCGATGGCAGCCAGAGCAGCCGAGGGGGCGGCGACGAGAAAAACGCCAAAGCCGGTGGCCACTCCCTTGCCTCCGCGAAAACGCAGCCAGACGGGGAACATATGGCCGAGCACGGCTGAGAGCGCGGCGAGGGCCTGAAGGTTGCGCAGCGCCGTGCCTGGGTCAGGCAGGAAGCCGAGCAGGCCGTGGGCCAGCAGCAAGCCGAGAAGCGGAGCAACTCCCCAGACCGAAGCGCAGCCCTTGAGGACATCCAGGACAAAGGTGGCGGCGCCCAGACCTTTGCCGCCGGCGCGCAGGACGTTGGTGGCGCCGATATTGCCGCTGCCTATGAAGCGAATGTCCTGGCGGCGGAAAAGCCGGACGAGCAGGTATCCCGTGGGGATGGACCCGAGCAGGTAGGCGGCGGCAGCGATGGCAAGACCGGCAAGGAGCACAACGAGAGAGTGTAGCAGGTGAGGGTGCGCGGCGACGGCGCGCTGCCGCGCTACGTGGGCCGCTCGCGAGCCGGGCATTCCCGCGATGTAGGGCGCGACGGCGAGTGCAAACATGCTTCCAGATTAATAGAGGGCTTTGCGGGCGCTGCGGACCTCCGCGGCGAGGACTTTGAGCATTTTGAGCGACAGGAGCGGATACGCGTTCATGAGCGCGGTGAATTCATCGCGGCTGACGAAGCCGATCTGCGCGCCGGCGCGGGCGGTTGCGCTGAGCGAGTAGGGCTGGCCGCTAATGACGCCGGGGAGTCCGAGCAGGGAGCCGGGAAGGGCATGCACGGCAAAGAGCGATTTGCCGTCCTGCGAAATCATGCTCAGCGTGACCACGCCCTGGCGGACGATGTAGAGTCCGGCGGCCGGGTCGCCCTGGCGGAAAAGAACGTAGTCCGAGCCGCACGAAACAGGAGTGGAATGCGTGTCGAGCGCCTCAATCAGCTCCCGATCGCCGACAAATGCGGTTGAATCAAGCTGCATAAAAAACCTTCCCTGGACTAGAGAGATGAAACCTTCATCAAGGCGCACCGGCAACGAGCGTCGAGATCATGATGACATTGAAGAAATACGGGATTGTGTGATCTGCGTCACGCTCGCCGGGTCAACAGAACGGAGCGGTGCACGAATATGGGCGAGACGGCGGAGCAATCCTGGCTGGGGCGGTGACGCCGGAGAGGGTGTCCGGCTCCGCTAGACTGGGAACGGGAAGAGCGCATGGCAGGCATTCTGAACGAGATCGGGACGACGCTGGAGATGATCAAGTGGGAGCACTCGATCTTTGCGCTGCCCTTTGCGCTGACAGCGATGCTGCTGGCGGCAGGCGGGCTGCCGGGGTGGCGTACAGGGGCGTGGATCGTAGTGGCCATGGTCGCGGCGCGGTCGGCGGCGATGGCCTTTAACCGCTGGGCCGACGCGGATCTGGACGCCGAGAATCCCCGGACGCGGAACCGGGCGATTCCGGCGGGGTTGCTGACGAAGCGATTCGTGCTGGGGTTTACGTGCGTTGCCGCCGCGGTGTTCCTGGTGGCGGCCGCGGAGCTGAACCGGCTGGCGCTGGAATTGGCGCCAGTGGCGCTGGCGGTGCTGCTGGGGTACAGCTATCTGAAGCGAGTGACGCAGTGGTCGCATTTGGGGCTGGGCCTGGCGCTCGGCCTGGCGCCTACGGCGGCGTGGATTGCAGTGCGCGGCAGCCTGGACGCGCGCATCCTGGTTCTGACCGCCGCGGTGACGCTGTGGGCCGGGGGCTTCGACGTGCTGTATGCCTGCCAGGACTACGAGCACGACCGCGCCGCAGGGCTGCATAGCCTGCCGCAGGCGAATGGGCTGGCGGCGGCTTTCTGGACGGCGCGCGGGATGCACCTGGCCATGCTGGGGCTGCTGGCGTGGTTCGGGCGGCTCTTCGATTTTGGCCTGGCTGGTTGGTTGGGCGTGGGCGCCGTGGGGCTGCTGCTGGGTTACGAACACTCCATCGTCTCGCCGCGCGACCTGCGCCGGCTGAATGCGGCGTTCTTCACCATGAACGGCGTGATTGCGATGGTGTTTCTGGGGTTTGTGTCGGCGGACGTGTGGATGCGGCGGTAGAGTGGCTGGCGGCGCGGCTTTTGGACCGCGATCGCGATCCGATCCCGGTGGTTGTGAAGCAGGTGGGACGTGAAGCCGCCGCCGCCGCAGCACAATAGGGCTCGGCGTGGTGGGATCGCGGCTGCTCGCTTGTGGTATGGTGCGAGATGGAAAAGGCAACCGCAGATCCCCGTTCGACTCGGTCGCCACGGCGACCTCGCTCAGGGCGGGCTTTCGACTCATCCGCTCGCCGCGGCGAGCGGGTTCGCTCAGGATGACATCCAAGATAGGATTTATCCTTCGGATGCAGTCGGGTGCGGGCAGTCTGTAGATGTAGAGGAAGAAAGAAACTGCATGAAGATCGCAATTCAGGGTGAGCCGGGCTCGTTCAGCCATGAGGCGGCGCTGAAGCTCGTACCGGACGCGGAGATTGTCCCGTGCGCGCTTTCGGCGGAGGTGTTTGCCGCGCTCGACTCAGGATCAGCCGATGCCGCGGCGATACCCATTGAGAACAGCCTGGCGGGGTCAGTGCTGGAGCATTTTGACTTGCTGCTCCATCACGACGTGAGGGTGGTGCGGGAGACGCTGATTCGCATTCGCCACAACCTGATCGCCGTCGCGGGCGGCAAAATCGACGAAATCGACCGCGTGTATTCGCATTCCGTGGCGCTGGCGCAGTGCCGGCGCTTTCTTGCCGAGCATCCGCGCATGAAGCCCATCGCGTTTTACGACACCGCGGGCAGCGTGAAGCAGTTGGTGGGTCTGGGCGATCAACGTGCGGCGGCGATTGCGAGCGTGCAGGCGGCGGCGTACTACGGCGCGGAGATTCTTGCCCGTGGGATAGAGGACGATCCGGAGAACTACACGCGGTTCTTTCTGGTGCGGCGCAGCAGCGAGGCGGAGACCGATCCTGCATCGAACAAGATGAGCGTGGCCTTTACGTTGGAGCATCGGGCGGGCTCGCTGGTGGCGGCGTTGAGCGCTCTGAGCGCGATGGGCACCAACCTGACCAAGATCGAGTCGCGGCCGGTGCAGGGCAAGCCGTGGGAGTACATCTTCTATGCGGATTACCAGATTGGCTCAAACGAGGAGGGAACGCGGGCTCTTGAGGCGCTGGGCGCGCACTGCG
Source organism: Occallatibacter sp. (assembly GCA_049522315.1). Classification (GTDB taxonomy): domain Bacteria; phylum Acidobacteriota; class Terriglobia; order Terriglobales; family Acidobacteriaceae; genus Telmatobacter. Next base: position 106,083 of record JBEKNY010000005.1, on the reverse strand, counting down.
GCATGGTGAGGGAATTGGGCCGCTACCGCGAGGCGCGCGGCGTGGAGACCGGAAATCCCTGATTGGAGTCGAGTTGTTGTGGCGTTCCTGCGCGGGAAAAAGGGGACCGGCTTTGGCCGGTCCCCGCGCTTTGAGCTTGACCCGGAAGCGGGCGTTTAGAAGTGGTAGGCCACGCCGATGGTGGGGACGCTGATCCAGGGCCTGTACCAGCGGTTGGTGGTGAATTGGGTGTCGCCGAAGGTAGGCACCTTGGTGACCCATCCACGGTACTCCGCGCGGATATCGAAGCTGGGACTGACCTCGTAGGCGATCCCGGCGCCGAAGATGGCGCCAACCTGCGTCTGCTGCTTAACGTCAAGATTGGTGGTGCCCGAGTTGCGGATAGGCAAGAAGATGAATCCCCCGGCTCCCCCTTCCACAAAGGGATTGAAATTTTTGAATACGAAGGAGCGGACGTAAGCGGCGGAGATCTCCTGGGTGCGAGTCAAGACTTTATATTGATTGGGGGTAACGTGGTAGCCGAGGCTGTTCTGGTAGGTTATGCCATAGTTGGCCTCAATGGCGCTTGCCGGCGTGAGCATGAAGCGGTAGCTGAGCATGGCGCCATAGGCGGTAGTGGAATGCACCTGTACGGTGGTGGAAGAAGCCGTGAACGGCTCAATCAGCCCTATACCGCTCAGGCTGATGTCCTGGCGGCTTTCCTGAGCGCGCCCTGCGGCCACACCAACGGCCAGCAGAAAGATTAAAAAAGCGATCTTCTTCATTCGATCCTGATCCTCATGACTGCACAACCGTGCGGCTGGCAAAAGCTTAGCGATTTCCGCGCACTGGTCCGGCGCGCCGGATGGTCCCGGGCCCCGCTCTCAGCATTGTAACTGGCCGGGGCGGGTTAAGGCCTGCAGGGAAACTTCTAAAGCTATAGACGCGCGGAGCGGGAAGAGGAAAGAGGGACTGGTTTCCTGCTCCCTGTCACATCATCCGACACGCTCGACGTGGTAGTAAAACGGCGGTCCCAGCTCTTTGGCCAGGGTTCTGAGCGTGTGTAAAAAAGCCTTGGCGGCGTAGGAGAGCGTGGCCTGGCGGCGGTGAGCCAAGCGGAGCACACGACGCACGTCCAACTCATCGACCGGCACGCGCACCAGGTCGCCGGTTTCCAGCTCGCGCGCCACCGTAAGGTGGGGAACCAGGGCCACGCCGTTGCCCATGGCCACAAAACGCTTGATGGCCTCAATGGTGGGCAGTTCAATGCCCATGTGCAGCGGAGTGCGGTAGCGCTGGAAGGCCTCAATGACCTTGCGGCGCAGCGGCGAGGCTACGTTGTGAGCGATGAAGGTCTCGTTGCCGAGGTCGCGGATGGAGACGCGTTTTGCCCCGGCCAGCGGGTGGCTCGGCCCCACAATGAAGGCCAGGCTGTCGCCATAGACGGCAATGGTGCGGATCTGCGCGGGGTCGGGACGGAAGGAGATGACGCCCAGCTCGAAGGTGCGCAGATTGAGCTCCTCGGGAATACGCGAGGCCAACATGCGCTGCACGGTGACGCCCACGTTAGGGAACTCGCGCCGGAAGGCGTCGATGGCCGGCAACAGGACCATGCAGGTGTATTCGTTAGCGCCCAGTTGCAGCTGGCCGCGCTCCCGGTTCTTCAGCTCGTCGAGGGCGCTGGAGGCCTCGCGCCGCAGGGCCAGGAGGCGCAGCGCGTAGTCGCGCAGCAGAGCGCCGGCGGCGGTGAGCGAGCCGTCGCGCGCAGCCCGGTCAAGAAGAGTTTCGCCTACCGCTTCTTCGAGCTTGCGGACGACCTGGCTGACGGCGGGCTGCGTGCGATGCAGACGCTGGGCGGCGCGGGAGAAGCTGCGCTCTTCGGCCACGGCGAGAAAGGTTTCGAGTTGGCTGAGTTCCATGAGTAAGCTCCTGGCTTTTAGCTTCTAGCTCCTAGCTTCACCGCGCCTCAGGCCGCCTCCCGGCACGAAATCTCAATTCGCGGGCGATAAACGGATTCGAATGGACCGCACCATCGAACGCCATTCGCAGAGCAAGGCTAGCGGCCAGGAGCTAGCGTCTAGAAGCTGTTTTAGTATAAGCAATTCTAATCGATTATAAAAGAATTATAACTTTGCCTTATACAGCCAGGATGGGCGACAATGAAATGTCCGGACGAGGCAAGTTTTTCCAGCAGGCACACAGATGAGCAGCGATCGTGTAGTTTTCTTCGACACCACCCTGCGCGACGGCGAGCAGTCGCCCGGTTGCAGCATGACCACGCAGGAGAAGCTCACTATGGCCCACGCCCTCGAGGACCTGGGAGTGGACATCATCGAAGCCGGCTTTGCCATGGCGTCGGAGGGCGACTTTGCGGCCATTGCGACCATCACGCAGGCTATTCGCAAGCCGCGCATCGCGTCATTGGCTCGGGCAAAGACCGAGGACATCGAGATGGCGGCGCGGGCGCTGCAGTTTGCCGATCGGGCGCGCATCCATGTGTTTCTGGCGTCGAGCGACCTGCATCTGGAATACAAATTGAAGATGAGCCGCGCGGAGGCGCTGGAGCAGTGCGGTGAGTCGGTGCGGCTGGCGCGGTCGCTGGCCGACGACGTGGAGTTTTCGCCCGAGGATGCGACACGATCGGATCGCGACTTTCTGGTGGAGATGGTGCGTGTTGCGGTGGAAGCGGGCGCTACCACAATCAACATGCCTGACACCGTCGGCTACGTCACGCCGGAGGAGTATGGGCAGATGTTCCGCGAGGTGCGCGAGCGGGTTCCCGCGATCGACGAGAAGGGCATCGTGCTTTCGGCGCACTGCCACGACGATCTGGGACTGGCCGTGGCTAACTCGCTGGCGGCCATCCAGGCCGGCGTGCGGCAGGTGGAGTGCACCATCAACGGAATCGGCGAGCGGGCGGGCAACGCGGCGCTCGAGGAGATTGCCGCGGCGCTTTACGTGCGCGGAGACCATTTCGGCGTGTCGACAAGCATAAAACTCGACCAGCTTTATCCCACCAGCGAGGTGCTGGGCCAGCTCATCACCTTCCGTCCTTCTCCGAACAAGGCCGTGGTGGGCGCCAATGCGTTCGCGCACGAGTCGGGCATTCACCAGCACGGTATGCTGGCCAACCCCCTGTGCTACGAGATCATGACGCCGCAACTGGTGGGCGTGGCCAAGACGCACCTGGTGCTGGGCAAGCACTCCGGACGCGCCGCACTGCGCCATCGCCTGGAGCAACTCGGCTTCACGGTGAGCCGCGACGAGCTGCAGCACGTCTACTACCGTTTTGTGGCCCTGGCCGACCGCAAGAAGAATATTTACGATCAGGATTTGATCGGATTGCTGCCGGACAACATTCGCGAAAGGCGCAGCGAGCCGGTGTCGGAACTGGATTGAGCGCCAGAGATCAGAGAACAGAGATCAAGACAGAAGCTGGGACAAGCGCGCATGAAGCTGAAGATTCTAGTGATGGCCGGTGACGGCATCGGCCCGGAAGCGACCAACGAAAGCGTAGCCGTGTTGAAGATGGCGGCGCGCCGGCAGCGAATCCGGCACTGAGCGATGGCGATTGGTTCGCTCCACCTGAATGAAGTGCAAGTTTCTTTGAACAATCGACGATGAGGAGAAGAAGACAAGAATGAAGCTGAAGATTCTGGTTACCCCCGGCGACGGCATCGGCCCGGAAATCACCGAGCAGGCCATCGCGGTATTGCAGGAAGCGGCGGCTGCGAGCGGCCACACACTGGAACTGGATTTCAAGCGCATTGGCGGCGTGGCGATTGAGCGGGACGGCACACCTCTGCCCGCCGACACCCTTGCTGCCGCATTGGATTCCGAGGCGGTTTTTTTGGGCGCCGTGGGTGACGACAAGTTCAATGCTCTCCCCACGAGCAAGCGCCCCGAGGCGGGCCTGCTCGGACTGCGCGCCGCGCTGGGCGGCTTCGCCAATCTGCGCCCCGTCTTCGCCTTTAAAGAGCTGACGGTCAACAGCCCCTTGCGGCCCGAGATCATCGACGGGACCGACATCCTGTTTGTCCGCGAGTTGCTCGGCGGCCTCTACTACGGCAAGCCGCGGGAGTGGAACAAGGAAAAGGGCGAAGCCTTCAACACGATGTACTACACCCGCGACGAAGTGGCGCGCGTAGCCCGCACCTCCTTTCAGTTGGCGCAGAAGCGCCGCAAGCTAGTCACCAGCGTGGACAAGGCCAACGTGCTCGAAGTCTCGCAGCTTTGGCGCGACACGGTGACCGAGGTAGCCAAGGAGTTCCCCGATGTGACGCTGGAACACCAGTTCGTCGACGCCATGTCGATGCACCTGATGAAGCGGCCGCGCGACTTCGACGTGATCGTTACGGAGAACACGTTTGGCGACATTCTGACCGACGAGGCCTCGGTGATTACCGGCTCGCTGGGCATGTTGCCTTCGGCGACCGTCGGCGGCAAGATCAATTTGTATGAGCCGGCCCACGGCTCCGCGCCCAAGCATGCGGGCAAGAACATCGCCAATCCGCTGGCCACGATCCTGACCGGCGCGATGCTTTTGCGCCACTCCTTCGGGCTCGACGCGGAGGCCGATGCGATTGTGAAGGCTGTGCGCAAGGTGCTGGAGCAGGGCTTCCGCACGCAGGACCTGGCGCGCACCAATCCAGAGGGATTGACCGTGCTGGGAACCCGCGAGATGGGGGCGAAGGTGCGGGAGACGGTGAAAGAGCAGCTTTCAGCCGTCAGTTCTTAGCTTTCAGCTCATCGTGTTTGAGCGAGGGGCATTTTCGAAAGCCAAACAGGAACCGGTTTTCGGCACGAGCAAGAAAGTTTCAATCGGCAAGAACCAAGCTGAGGGCTGATAGAGAAAGGCTGAAAGCTGGCGCTTAGGAGCTTCATGAGTAGCGATCCGAAAACATTATTCGAGAAGGTGTGGGAGCAGCATGTGGTGGTTGAGCCGAAGGGCGAACCGACGCTACTCTACATCGATCTGCAGTTGGTGCACGAGGTGACCTCGCCGCAGGCATTTGAGGGGCTGCGGCTGACGGGGCGCAAGGTGCACCGGCCTGACCGCACCGTTGCTACCGTAGACCACAACGTGCCCACGACCATCGAGGGCCGGCTGAATATCGTGGACCCGATTTCGGCGACGCAAATCGCCACGCTGCGCAAGAACTGCGCCGACTTCGGCGTCGAGCTCTACGACGTGAATTCGCGCGAGCAGGGCATTGTGCACGTGATCGGGCCGGAGCTGGGGTTGACCAAGCCGGGCATGACGATCGTATGCGGCGACTCGCACACTTCGACGCACGGCGCGTTCGGCGCGCTGGCGTTCGGAATCGGCACCAGCGAGGTGGAGCACGTGCTGGCCACGCAGACGCTGCCGCAGTCGAAGCCGAAGACATTCCGCATCGCCGTCGAGGGCAAGCTGCCGCTCGGCGTGACGGCAAAGGACGTGATCCTGGCCATCATCGGCAAGATCGGAACCGACGGCGCGACGGGCTGCGTGATCGAGTACGCGGGCTCGGCCATTCGATCGCTCTCGATGGAAGGCCGCATGACCGTCTGCAACATGAGCATCGAAGCGGGCGCGCGCGCGGGCATGATCGCACCGGACGAGACGACGTTTGCGTACCTGAAGGGCCGCCGCTTCTCGCCTGCGGGGGCGGATTGGGACAAAGCAGTGGCCGAGTGGAGCAAGCTGCCGTCCGATCCCGGAGCGAAGTTCGACCGCGAGCTCAAGATCGACGCGGCGACACTGGTTCCATATGTGAGCTGGGGAACGAGCCCGGGAATGGTTGCGCCCGTCACGGACACGGTGCCCAATCCGGCGGCAGCGGAGACGGAGATCGAGCGCAAGGGCTTCGAGCGTGCGCTCGAATACATGGGGCTGAGGGCGGGAACACGTCTTGAAGAGATTCCCATCGACCGCGTTTTCATCGGCTCCTGCACCAACGGGCGCATCGAAGATCTGCGGGCGGCGGCCCGCATCGCGCGCGGCTACAAGGTTTCGGCGAGGGTGAATGCGATGGTGGTTCCCGGCTCGCAACAGGTGAAGGCGCAGGCTGAGGCGGAAGGCCTGGATCGTGTTTTTCGCGTGGCGGGGTTCGAATGGCGCGAGCCAGGCTGCTCGATGTGCCTGGGCATGAACCCCGACATTCTGTTGCCGGGCGAGCGCTGCGCTTCGACGAGCAACCGTAACTTTGAAGGCCGGCAGGGACGCGGCGGGCGCACGCACCTGGTGTCGCCGGAGATGGCCGCGGCGGCAGCGATTGCCGGACACTTTGTGGACATTCGTAACTGGCCAGTTCGTGAATCTGCCCGCGAGGAGGTAACGGCCTGATGGAACCGTTTCGCACATTGACCGCGCTGGTCGCGCCGCTGGATCGCGCCAACGTAGACACCGACCAGATCATTCCCAAGCAGTTTTTGAAGCGGATCGAGCGCACCGGCTACGGCGATTTTTTATTTTTTGACTGGCGGCAAACGCCCGAGGGCAAGCCGGTCGCCGGATTCGTTCTCAACGACCCGCGCTACAAGGGCGCGAAGATTTTGATCGCGGGCAAGAACTTTGGCTGCGGATCGAGCCGAGAACATGCCGCATGGGCGCTGAGCGACTACGGCTTCCGCGCGGTGATTGCGCCGACTTTTGCGGACATCTTCTTCTCGAATGCGGGCAAAAACGGCATCGTACTGGCGCGGCTGAGCGAGGAAGAGGTTGCCGCGCTGCTCGAAAACGCGCAGGAAATTCCGAATTATCAGCTCACCGTTTCGCTCGAGGCGCAGACGGTGACCGACGGCCGCGGATTCACGGCGAAGTTCGAGATCGATCCCTTCAGGAAGTTTTGCCTGCTCGAGGGACTGGACGATATCGGCCTGACGCTGCGGCACGCCGCGGCGCTGGACAAGTTTGAAGCCGCGCACGATGCGGCGACATGGTTAAAAGCGAAGTAACCGCGTTCGAACAAAAAGAAAGCAAGGGGAACAATGACTACAGAAGGCAAGCGACAGAGCATTCCGTTGACCGAGGGGCCGAGCCGCGCGGCGGCGCGGTCGTATTTCCGGGGAGCAGGGTTCAAGAAAGAAGATCTGCACAAGCCGATCATCGGGGTCGCCAACACGTGGACGGAGATCGGCACCTGCAACGTGCACCTGCGCGGGATCGCGGAGGCGCTGAAGGAGGGCATTCGCGAGGCCGGCGGCACGCCGATGGAGTTCAACACCATCACCATTCACGACGGCCTCACCATGGGCACGCAGGGCATGAAGGCGTCGCTGGTGAGCCGAGAGGTGATCGCCGACTCCATCGAACTGGTCGCGCGCGGCAATCTCTTCGACGGACTCGTGGGCATCGGCGGATGCGACAAGAACATGCCGGGCATCATTATGGCGCTGTGCCGGCTCGACATTCCCGGCATGATGCTTTACGGCGGATCGATCGCGCCGGGCAAGCTGAACGGCATGGACATTTCGATTCAGGATGTATTCGAAGGCATCGGTGCGCACGCCGCGGGGCGCATCGACGATGCCGGATTGGAAGCCCTCGAAGCCAACGCCTGTCCCGGCGCGGGCGCATGCGGCGGCCAGTTCACGGCCAACACCATGGCCATGAGCGGCGAAATTCTCGGCATCTCGCCGATTGAGCTTTCGGGCGTTCCCGCCACCGCCCCCGGCAAACTCGACGCGACACGCGCGGCGGGCCGCATGTTGATGGACGCGGTGCGCGCCAATCGCCGCCCCTCGCAGATCATTACACGCAAATCCATCGAAAACACCATTGCCAGCGTGGCCGCAAGCGGCGGCTCGACCAATGCCGTTCTGCATCTGCTGGCTATCGCGCGCGAGTTGGGCATCCCGCTGAGCATCGACGATTTTGACGCCATCTCGAAGCGCACGCCGTATATCTGTAGCCTGACGCCAGCCGGAAAATACTTGGCATGGCACTATCAGGCAGCAGGCGGCTCGCGGCTGCTGGCAAAACGCATGATCGACGCGGGGCACGCGGACGGATCTGCGCTAACCATCAGCGGTAAAACGCTGGCCGAGGAAGCCGCGCTCGCCGAAGAGACTCCGGGGCAGGATGTCATCCACACTTTCGAGAAGCCCATCAAGCCGAACGGCGGGCTGGTGATTCTCAAGGGCAATCTGGCGCCGGAAGGCTGCGTGATGAAAATCGCCGCGGCGGGCAAGTACGATCATCGCGGCCCGGCGCGCGTGTTCGATTGCGAAGAGGATTGCTTCAAAGTCGTCCAGGCAGGCGGCATCAAGCCCGGCGACGTGGTGGTGATTCGCTACGAAGGGCCGAAGGGCGGGCCCGGCATGCGCGAGATGCTGCAGGTGACTGCGGCGATCAGCTCGAACGCGGAATTGAGCGCGCAGGTGGCGCTGCTCACCGACGGGCGATTCAGCGGCGCGACGCGCGGATTCACGGCGGGCCATGTTGCGCCCGAGGCGTTTGTCGGTGGGCCGATTGCTGCGGTGCGTGAGGGCGACATGATTCATTTTGACGTTGCCAAGCGAACGCTCGACGTCGAAATCAGTAAAGAAGAGATGGCCGCGCGGCTCAAGAACTTCAAGCCGCCGGCGCTGCGCTGGCCGAAGGGCGTGTTTCGGAAGTATGTGGATCGCGTGAGCTCGGCGTCAGAAGGGGCAACGACGTAAGAAGCAGGGACTAAGGGACTAGGGACGTAGGGACTAGAGGCAATCGGCGACATCAGCGCTCAAGGAGTTGACCTATGGGACACAAGGGAAACGCCAACACGAAAGCGAACGCAAACGCATCGAACGGAAGCACAACTGCGCCGAACACAACTGCGCCGAGCGCAAGCGCATCGGGTTCGCATGCGCATCTGACGCCGCCGGCGAAGTTGACGGGCGCGGAGATCATCTGGGCTACGCTGGTCGGCGAGGGCGTGGACACCGTCTTCGGTTACCCCGGAGGGACGATTCTTCCGGCGTACGATGCTCTGCGCAAGTTTCCCGTGCGGCACATACTGGTTCGCCACGAGCAGGGCGCGGCGCACATGGCCGACGGCTACTCGCGCGCCTCGGGCAAGGTGGGGGTGGCTATCGCCACCAGCGGCCCCGGCTCGACCAACCTGGTCACCGGCATCGCAACAGCAATGCTGGATTCGATTCCCATCGTCTGCATCACGGCCAACGTGTCGAGCAAGCTGCTGGGCACCGACGCGTTTCAGGAAGTGGACATTACCGGCATCACGCTGCCGGTGACCAAGCATAATTTTCTGGTGAATCGCGCGGAGGACATCGCGCCGACGCTGCGCCATGCATTTCAGATCGCGCGTTCGGGCCGTCCCGGTCCGGTGCTGGTGGACATTACCAAGGACGCGGAGCAGGCGACGGCGGAGTTCGATTTCGAGGCGGCCAAGCCGCGGCCCTACCGTCCGCATCCGATGCTGCACGTGGACGACTCGGGTCTGGCGCAGGCGGCAGAGCTGATTCGCAATTCGAAGCGGCCGGTGATTCTGGCCGGCCACGGCGTGATGGAGTCCGGCGCGATGGAGCAGGTGCGCACGCTGGCCGAGCGCGCGCAGATTCCCGTGGGGCTTACGCTGCTGGGACTGGGCGGATTTCCGGCGTCGCATCCGCTGTGCCTGGGCATGATGGGCATGCACGGCGAGTCGTGGGTGAATCACGCGATTCAAGAAGCCGACTTGTTGATCGCGTGCGGCATGAGATTCGACGATCGCGTGACGGGCAAGCTCGCGGAATACGCGCTCAAGGCGAAGAAGATTCACATCGAGGTGGATCCGGCGGAGATCAACAAGAACGTGAAGGTGGACGTGGCGCTGGTAGGCGACCTGCGCGAAGTGCTCGAGCAATTGCTGCCGCGAATTTCCGGCCGCGACGGTTCCGCGTGGCTCAAGACCATCGAGGCGAGCAAGGGCGCGGTGGCCGTGCGCGACATCAAGAACCTGCCCGACTCCGGGCATCTGTATGCGGCGCACGTGATCCACGACCTGTGGCGCATGACCGGCGGCAACGCGATCGTCGTTACCGACGTGGGCCAGCACCAGATGTGGGAGGCGCAGTACTTCCGCCATGAGCAGCCGCGCACGCTTATCACCAGCGGCGGACTGGGCACGATGGGGTTCGCGCTGCCCGCGGCCATCGGCGCCAAGGTGGCTTGTCCCGAGAAAGAGGTCTGGGTGGTGGTGGGCGACGGCGGATTCCAGATGACGGCGGCGGAGCTGGCGACCATTGTGCAGGAAAAGATCAAGATCAACATCGCCATCATCAACAACGGCTATCTGGGCATGGTGCGGCAGTGGCAGGAGTTCTTCTACGAGCGGAACTACGAGGCCACGCCGCTGGTGAGCCCGGACTTCGTGAAGCTGGCCGATGCGCACGGCATTCCGGGGCGCGCGGTGCGCAAGCGCAGCGAAGTGGAAGAGGCGGTGAAGAAGGCGCGCTCGGCGACGGGCGCGTACTTGCTCAACTTTATGGTGGAGAAGGAAGATTCCGTGTACCCGATGATTCCAGCCGGCAGCGCGCTGCACGAGATGATTCGGCGGCCGGAGAAGGATCCGCTGGAAGAGCGGGCCGATGACAAGTAGGAAAGTGAGCTAGACCATGCTGCATACATTCGTTGCATACGTTGAAGACCGGCCGGGCGTGCTGACGCGCGTGGCGTCGCTGTTCCGGCGGCTGAACATCAACATCAACTCGCTGACCGTAGGGCGCAGCGAGCGGCCGGGGCTGTCGCGGCTCACGCTGGTGTGCGAGGCGTCGGCCGAAGCCGGACATCGCATCCGCGCCAGCCTGTTTAAACTGGAGAATGTCGTGGATGTGGACGACATCGCCCAGGCGCCGAGCGTCACGCGCGAACTGGCGTTAATCAAGGTGGCCGCGTCGCCGCGCAATCGCGCGCAGATCTTCGATCTGGCCGAGGTCTTCCGCGCGCGTATCGTCGATCTCACCTCCGAGTCGCTCATTATCGAGATGACGGGCGTCGAAAGCAAGATCGAAGGGCTCATCGAAATTCTGCGCGAAGACGATGGACGGATCCTCGAGATTTGCCGCAGCGGCAAGATGACCATGCGGCGCGGCCATCACGTGAGCAGCGTGGTCAAGGCCATGGGCGTGGGCGAAGCGGCCGTCGAGGAAGACGTGTCCGCGGACGAAGGCGCGGCGAACGAGGTTCAGTAGCGGATTCGGCTCGCGTCCGCACCGGAGAATGACGCGCAAGAGGTTCCGCGCAACATGCGGCGGACGGATTTTCAACATCAGTATCTGACAAGAAAAAGGAGAAACGAGGAACAACATGGCGAAGACTTTCTACGATCACGATGCCGATCTCGCATTGATCCAGGCCAAAAAGGTGACCATCATCGGGTACGGCTCGCAGGGGCATGCCCACGCTCTCAACCTCAAGGACTCAGGTGTGCAGGTGAAGATCGGCCTGCCCGCCGTGGAGGCGGAGTCCATTGCCAAGGCGAAGAAGGCGGGCTTCGATGTCGTTCCGCCGGCCGAGGCCGCGAAGTGGGCCGACGTGGTGATGATCCTGGCTCCCGACCAGGTTCAGGCCAAGGTCTACGCCGAAGACATCGGGCCGAACCTGGCGCCGGGTAAGCTGCTGATGTTCGCGCACGGATTCAACATCCACTTCAAGACCATCGTCCCCGCCGCGGGGATCGACGTGGGCATGGCCGCGCCCAAGGCGCCCGGCCATCGCGTGCGCGAGATCTTTATAGAGGGCGGCGGCGTGCCCGGCCTGATCGCCGTGCACCAGGACGCGACCGGCAAGGCGCACGCGCTGGTGCTCAGCTACCTGAAGGGCATCGGCTGCACCCGCGCCGGGGTTCTGGAGACGACGTTCAAGGAAGAGACCGAGACCGATCTCTTCGGCGAGCAGGCCGTGCTGTGCGGCGGCATCAGCGCGCTCATCAAGGCGGGCTATGAGACGCTGGTTGAGGCCGGCTATCAGCCGGAGAGCGCCTACTTCGAGGTGCTGCACGAGCTCAAGCTGATTGTGGACCTGATCTATCGCGGCGGCCTCGCCTACATGCGTTACTCGATTTCGGACACCGCCGAGTACGGCGACTACGTGAGCGGGCCGCGGGTGATCGGCGCCGAGAGCCGCAAGGCGATGAAGCAGATTCTGGCCGAGATTCAGGACGGGACGTTCGCCAAGAAGTTTCTCGCCGATCAGAGCTCCGGAAAGAAGGAGTTTCTGGCCTTCCGCGAGGCAGAAGCGAAGCACCCGGTCGAGATCGTGGGCAAGCAACTACGCGCGCAGATGCCGTTCCTCGATCCGGTGACGGTGGAGGAAGTGGCGAAGACGCGGTGAGAACGACAGCCTCTAGCTACTAGCTCCTAGCTTCTAGCTGGAGGCTGCTTCTTAAGCGCTTGCTATTAAACTACTTCCCAAGCTTCGTTCAAATTGGCCGATGGCTCGGTCGCCCTTTTGCCGATTAGCTTTCCAGTGCAGAGGCTCAAGGTTTTCGATGTCGTCTGATCCTCCTTCAGAGCGAGGAACGATATGATCAACCTCCCACCCCATTGCGCTAGTTTGGCCATACTCACTCCATCGTATCCAATTCCCAAAACGATCCACGCGAACGTCGCAGTCATTGGTCCCCGGTGCAGTTGGAGCCTTGAACCATATCCGGGTTAGGGTCCATTCGTCATATTGAGTACTTGTTGCCGTGGTGTTCATTTCGCTTACCCTTTCCTGAAGGCTCAGAAGCCTTCGAGTTGAATTTCAAGGGATGAGCCGACGGCACCGCGAAATATATCTAGCTGTGCCGCTAGCTACGCATCGGTCCAGATCAAACTCAGCGAACTTGATCCGGTATGGCAGCATCATCAAAACTCAGCGCCATTTGAAGTCGGACTGAGGCGATTCGGGCACAGCTTAGTACAACAACTGAAGAAAACCTACTACCATCGATGAAACACGTCAACTGGAAAACTCGGTACTATTTTGCTGTCTGAAGATTAGAAAATCCTCACAGTTCGCGATTTCCCGGAGTTGCTCTACCGGCTTCCGCCCCGCTTCGCTACCAGCCTTTCTGCCAGAAATACCTTGAGCAGCGACTGATACGGCACAGCGCGCTGGTTAGCCAGAATTTTCAGGTCCTCGGTCATTGCCACCGGTAAGTGCACGGAGATGGTGCGCAGCTGCGCCGCAGATTGGGAAATTTCGCGCGCTTGGCTTGAGACCAGTCAATATACTTTGTCGAATCCGCTCCCGGCCCGGTCGAGGACCAGAACGCGAACACCTCGGATTCGCTCCTGAACTTAGGAATTGGTTTCTTCATGCAGATGGGATTATGTTAGACCTGTTTCGATCAAAGTGTTGCAGGAAACGTGGGTTCCGAGTCGGTCTGTCCGGTGTGGTGTCTCGCGGGTGCGGGTCTGGAGACCCGCACGACAGCCGGTCTGGAGACCGGCGCTACAAAGAAGCCTGCAAGGCAGCGGCTTCGCAGGCTCGCGGGTTCGTTTAAAAGCAACCGCAGATCTTTCGACTCCTTCCGCTGCGCTCCAGTCGCTCAAGATGACATGCGATTGTGGCAGAAGTGAACTCGCGTCCTGACACGAAACGAAGAGCAACCGCAGATCTTTCGACTCCTTCCGCTGCGCTCCAGTCGCTCAAGATGACATCCGGTTGTGGCAGAAGTGAACTTGCGTCCTGACACGAAACGAAGAGCAACCGCAGATCCTTCGGCTCCTTCGCTGCGCCGTACCGGCTTGCTCGGTCGCTCAGGATGACAGATGTGTTTTTGGCGCGTAGCGGTGCACGCGGCTGGAAGTGAATCGAGTTCGTCACGTGGCCCGCCGCTCGGCCAACCCCCTAAGCCTGTAGAATCAAGCTGAAACTCCGCCTCAACCCGGCTTGGGAGGCAACTTGCTTTACTGGCTGCTGTACGAAAAGCTGTTTCCGTTTTTTCACCCGTTCCGGATCTTCCGCTACCTCACGTTCCGCACCGCGTTTGCCTCGCTCACGGCGCTGCTGATTGCGCTCTTCATCGGGCCGTACGTGATCCAGAAGCTGAGGGAGTTCCAGATTGGGCAGTTTGTGCGCGAGGACGGGCCGCAATCGCACCTGAAGAAGACGGGGACGCCGACCATGGGCGGCGTGCTGATCTGCATCGCCATTCTGCTGCCCACGGTGCTGTGGTCGGACCCGGCGAATCCGTTTGTGTGGATCGTGGTCTTCTCCACGTTGGCGTTCGGGGCGATCGGCTTTGCCGATGACTACATCAAGGTGGTGCAGCGGCGCAGCCTGGGCTTGACGGCGCGGGCGAAACTGCTGTGGCAGGGGCTGGCCGGAGCGATGGTGGCCGTAGCGCTGGTGGTGCTGGACGAGTTTAAGGTGTTTTCGACGCGGCTTTCCGTGCCGTTTATCAAGAGCCTGCGGCCCGATCTGCTGTGGCATGGGTGGCCTAGTACGGTTCCGCATCTGGCCCTGTTTGCGTTTGTGCCGTTCGTGTTGTGGGTGGTGCTGTGGCTGGTGGGCACATCGAACGCCGTGAACCTGACGGACGGACTGGACGGGCTGGCGATCGGCTGCACCATCATCGCCGCCGGGGCGCTGGCGGTGCTCACTTACATCAGCGGCCACGTGGTCTTCGCCGACTATCTGGAGCTGCAGCGCATGCCGTTGGTGGGCGAGCTGACGGTGTTTTGCGGGTCGATGGTCGGCGCATCGATCGGCTTCCTGTGGTACAACGCGCACCCGGCGGAGATTTTCATGGGCGACGTGGGCTCGCTGGCGCTGGGCGGGGCCATCGGCACCGTGGCCATCATGATCCGGCAGGAATTGCTGCTGCCGTTCATCGGCGGCGTGTTTATCCTTGAAGCGGTTTCGGTGGTCCTGCAGGTGGGCAGCTACAAGCTGCGCAAGAAGCGTATCTTCAAGATGGCGCCGCTGCACCACCACTTCGAGCAGTTGGGCTGGAGCGAGTCAAAGGTGATCGCGCGCTTCTGGATCGGCGCCCTGGTGTTTGCATTGTTTGCACTCACCACCCTGAAATTGCGCTAGAGACAGCCCGCACCAGAGGGCGCGCGGTGCACAATAAAGTTGTCGCGGCAGCCTGAGGATCGGTCGAAATGGTGGAATTGAAGGGCAAGAAGGTTCTGGTTGTAGGCCTGGGGAAGTCAGGGCTTGCGGCGGCGCTGTTTTTACGCCACCAAGGCGCGCAGGTGACGGTTTCCGATATCCGGAGCGCCGAGTCGCTGGCCAAGGAGATTCCGGCGCTGCTCGAGGAAGGGATCATGGTGGAGGCCGGCGGGCACGGACTGCTGACCTTCCGCCGCCAGGACCTGATTGTGGTGAGCCCCGGCGTGCCGCTGGATACGCCGGAGCTGGTGCAGGCCAAAAACTTCGGCCGCCCGGTGATCGGCGAGTTGGAATTGGCGGCGCGATTCCTGAAGGGCAAAATTCTGGCCATCACCGGGTCGAACGGGAAGACGACAACGACGACTCTCGCGGGCGAGATTCTGAAGGAGGCTGGCTATCCGACTCTGGTTGCCGGCAACATCGGCGTGGCGGTTGCGGGCCTGATCGAAGAGAGCGCAGACGACACATGGTCGGTGCTGGAGGTGTCGAGCTTCCAGCTTGAGAGCACGGAGCAGTTCCACCCGAAGATTGCGGCGATCCTGAACATTACGCCCGATCATCTGGACCGCCATGGCACCTTCGAGGACTATGCGCTGGCCAAGGAGCGCATCTTCGCCGCGCAGGACGCAAGCGACAGCCTGGTGCTGAACGCCGACAACGCGCGCGCCGCCGAGGCTGCGGCGCGGTCGAAAGCTCCGGTCTACTGGTTTTCAGCCAGGCACGAAGTCGAGCAGGGCGCGTGGGTGGAGAACGAACATGTGGTCTATCGCTCCGCGCCGGGGGTGGCGAGCGAGACTATTCTGCCGCTGGCGAAGATTTCGCTGAAGGGCGAGCACAACGTGGAGAACGTGCTGGCGGCGGTGTGCGCGGCGCGGCTGGCCGGCGCGCCGGGTCATGCGATTGCCCGGGCCATCGAGAAGTTCCAGGCGGTGGAGCATCGTCTGGAGTACGTGGCCACCATCCATGGCGTCGAGTTCTACAACGACTCGAAGGCCACCAACGTGGACGCGACGGCGAAGGCCGTGGCCGCGTTTCGCGGCGGCATTCATCTGATTCTCGGCGGCAAAGACAAAGGCGCGCCCTATACGCCACTCTCGCCGCTGCTGCGCGAGCGGGTGCGCGCCGTGTATACAATCGGCGCGGCGGCGGCCAAGATTGAGTTGCAACTGCGCGGGATGGTTCCCATCCACTCCTGCGAGACGCTGGCCAAGGCGGTGAGCGCCGCAGCGGCGGCCGCGCGGCGCGGCGACGTGGTGCTGCTGGCGCCGGCCTGCTCCAGCTACGATCAGTTCGAGAATTACGAGCACCGCGGCCGTGTCTTCAAGCAGCTTGTGGCGGATCAGCAGGATTGGAAGGCAAAGCAGAACGCGTAGAGATCTATGGCGAAGCGAGTCGGCGTCGACAAATGGCTGTTCTTCACCACGCTGGTGCTGGTGGTCACCGGGCTGGTGATGGTCTTCTCCGCTTCGGCCGTGGTCGATCAGGAAAGGTACCACTCGGCGTACACCTTCATCCTCACCCAGGCCGTGTGGGCCGCGGTGGGCGTGCTCACTCTGCTGGTGCTGATGCACGTGGACGTGAGCCACTACAATTCGCCACGGTTCATCTATCCCGCGCTGTGCGTTACCACGGTGCTGCTGGTGCTGGTTTTCCTGATGCCCGGCTCGCACCACACGCATCGCTGGATTCGCTTTGGCGATTTCTTCACTTTTCAGCCCTCGGAGATTGCGAAACCTGTGCTGGTGCTTTTTCTGGCGTGGTTTTTGCACACGCGGCTGGGCGCCATGCGCGACTGGAAGCATACGCTCGTGCCGGCGGCGCTCATTCCGGGGCTGTTCATCGTGCTCGTGGTGGTCCAGCCCGACCTGGGCACGGCGCTGGTGCTGGCGGGCGTGACCGCCATGGTGCTGGTGCTGGCGGGGATGGAGTGGAAGGCTCTGCTGGGCGCCGCCGCCGCCGCGTTGCCTGCGCTGGCCGCGCTGTTGCTGTTGGTCCCGTGGCGGCGCGCGCGCATGCTGGTTTTTCTCAATCCCGAAGCCGATCCGATGGGCGCCGGCTACCACATTTACCAATCGCTGATCGCCGTGGGCACCGGCGGGCTGACCGGCCGCGGCTATATGGAAGGGATGCAGAAGCTGTTTTATCTGCCCGAGGCCTCGACGGACTTCATCTTTGCCAACATCGCCGAGGAACTGGGCTTCATCGGCGCCATGTTCATCGTGGTGCTGTTTGTCGTGTTTGGCGTGCGCGGGCTGCGCACGGCGTTTCGCTGTACCGATCCCTTCGCGCGGCTGGCAGCGTTTGGCATCACGACCACGATTCTGTTGCAGGCCTTCTTCAACATCAGCGTGGTGCTGTCGCTGGTTCCCAACAAAGGCATTCCGTTGCCGCTGATCTCGCACGGAGGCACATCGCTTTTCTGCACGCTGGCGAGCATCGGGATTCTGCTCAACATTAGCCGGCAGGCGGAGTGAGAAGAGCAGGGACCAAGAGACCGAGGGACCAAGGCGCTGAAAGCTGCGAACTGTGAACTCTGAACTACGAATTCTCATCGCCGGCGGCGGAACGGGCGGGCACATCATTCCCGCGCTGGCCGTGGCGCATGCGCTGGTCGAGCGGCACGGGGCTGACGTTCTGCTGGTCGGCACGGCGCGCGGGTTGGAGTCGCGGCTGGTTCCGGAGGCGGGATTCCCGCTGCGGCTGATCGACGTGGGCCCGCTGAAAAGCGTTTCGCTGATGACCCGGCTGCGGACTCTTTCGCGGCTGCCATGCAGTGTCTTCGATTGCAAGCGGCTGATGCGCGAGTTCCGGCCGTGCGCGGTGCTGGGCGTGGGAGGTTACGCGTCCGGTCCGGCGATGATTGCGGCGCTGTGGCTCAGGATTCCCGCCATGGCCTTCGAGCCGAACGCCATGCCCGGCCTGGCCAACCGGCTGGTAGGCAAGCGGGTGCAGGCGGCGGCTATCAACTTTCCTGCTGCGGCCAAATGGTTCCGCAACGCCGAGATCACGGGCGTTCCGGTGCGGCCGGAGTTCTTCGCGCTGCAGCCACCCACTGGCGCTCCGCACCTGCTGGTCTTCGGAGGATCGCAGGGCGCGCGGATCTTCAACATCCATCTGCCGCAAATCATCAAGCCGCTGCTGGATGCGGTTCCAGGGCTGACGGTCATGCACCAGAGCGGAACGCGCCACACCGAGGCGACCGAAGCGGCCTATGCGGCGAGTTGCGCGGACCCCTCGCGCTGGGATGTGCGGCCGTTCCTCGACGATATGGCGGCGCGCGTCGGCCGGGCGAATCTGGTGCTGTCGCGCAGCGGAGCTTCGACCGTGGCTGAGGAAGCGGCGGCCGGCAAGCCCGCGCTGCTGGTTCCCTTTGCCGCCGCAACCGACGAGCACCAGCGCCGCAACGCCGAGGCGATGGTCTCAGCCGGGGCAGCCGTGATGCTCGAGGAGACGGACCTCGACATTCCCGGCATGCTGCTCGAAACGCTCATCCATCTACTGAACGATCCCGCACGGCTGGCCGCCATGGCCGTTGCTGCGCGCACGCAGGCGCATCCGGGCGCGGCAGAGAGGATAGCGGATCGGCTGGCGGAGATGGCGTTTGCCAGCCTCGTGCCGACTACATAGAGACGAGGGGCAAGGACCGCCGAACGCCGAGACGTGGTAGTTCGATAGACGGAACAGGTCTTGAGGCGGGACGCAAAGAAAAGCCCGCCTGCCGAAGCAAGCGGGCCTTTTGTCATCAATCAGCGGAATTTCAAGCTTCCGCCGTAAGCCGGGATTACCGGTGTCCGCCACCGCCGTGGCCGCCGCCTCCACCACCGCTGTGGCCGCCTCCGCCACCACCTCCACCATGGAAGCCGCCGCCACCGCCGCCACCGCCGTGGCCGCCACCACCGCTGAATCCGCCGCGCGCGCCGCCACTGAATCCACCGCGAGCGCTGCCGCTATATCCACGCGCTGCTCCGCCACCGGTGTATCCGCGTGCTGTACCGCCCGCGTATCCGCGCGCACCACCGGCATAGCCGCGGCCGGCATAGGCGCCACGGCCGCCGTAGCCGTATCCGCCACGCCCACCATAGCCGTATCCGCCGCGTCCACCGTAGGCATATCTGCCGCGGCCGCCGTAGCCATATCCGCCGCGGCCCCAGCCGTGACGGCCCCATCCGTACCACGGCCCAGCGCCGATGAAGACACCGCTGTAGAACCAGTCAGGTCCGTAGTAGCCGTAAGGGGCGCAGGCATAGGGGTAATACGAGTAGTAGCCCCATTCGCAATCCGGGGGGCCGTAATCGCCGTAATATCCGGGATCCACCACTGCGGGGCCTACGCCGATTCCTACCCCGACCTGAGCGTTCGCTTGCGATACAAAGGCGAACGGCAGAACCACAAGCATTGCCAGCAAAACCAAACGGAGTTGTTTCATAACACCCTCCTTGTGCTGCCCGATCCTTGCCTTGCCCGGACTGGGACCCGGAGTCGCCTCCGGCCTCAGCACCACCCGGCCTCTCTCATTTCCTCTTGCGGCCGGCCTTCAATTCCTTAAACAACATTTTCGCCCTTTTGTTGCGGTCCGGTGAAAGAATCCGTCACCCCGCCCAAAAGAGCAAGAACTTTCCTCCTTGCATTGCCTTGGCCATTACCCCAAAGGGAGTTACGCCACACTCTACGGCGGTTCTCCTGCAACTATGAGCCATTTCTAACAAAATTCAAGGTGGCTTTTTCTTGATGAAAAAGCCACTTAGCGATTGTGCCTTGGTCTACACCTGCAGGAGACCCGCTATAAGAGACGTTTCAAATCGCGAAACTGCCCCAAAAAGCGGCCCCTCCAGTTTGGAGAGGCCGCATGGTGCAGGCAGCAGAAGGCGAAACTACCTGCGAAAACGCTCAGTGGCAAAATGACGGTCGAAGTCGCGGTGAGAAACGACCGGTCCGTGGCCCCAGCCAAAACCGCCGCGAACCACGACGCGGGGGCCGACGCCCACGAAGTTCCAGTAGCCGGGCATCCAGTAGCCGTTATTCCAGTAGCCGGCCACCCACACATAGCCCGCTCCGGGGCATGGGGGAATGTACGCTGCCGGCGCGCCGACGTAGATCCCTACGCGAGCTGCCTGGGCGGGCATTGCGCTCAAGCCCAGAGCTCCGGCTGTCAAAGCTGCTCCCAACATCCACTGCTTCATGCTGCCCATATTCCCTCCAATCCAGGCGGGCCATCTTTTGGTCCGCCCCGGCTCCCACCCCACGGACCCCGGCTCTTCGAGCCACCCGTCCGTGGGGACCCCGGCTGGCCCACCACCTTGGGGCTGGCCGGTTCTGTCCAATGCAAACACCAGCGGATCAAAAGGTTGCGGGAGCGAAGCGCAAACAAATTTGCGCGACTTTCCGTGCGAATCGGGTTTATGACGTCTGCTTTCGGCGCAAAAAATGTCGCTTCGGAGACTCCGAAATGCGGCTTCCGGAACACCACCACGACGTTTCCAGCGTCCACAAGCTGTTCTTCGCTGCTACAGTGGAGATTCACCTTCCATGTTTGCAACCTCGCAGCACGCGCACTTCATCGGGATCGGCGGCATCGGCATGAGCGGCATTGCCGAGATCCTGCTCAACCTGGGCATGAAGGTCTCGGGCTCCGATCTGAGGCGCAGCGCCGTGACCGACCGGCTGGCGCGACTGGGCGCGACGGTTTATGAAGGGCACAACGCGGCCAACGTGGCCGGCGCTACGGTGGTGGTGACCAGCTCGGCGGTGAACGCGAAGAATCCCGAGGTGATGGAGGCACACGCGCGCAAGATTCCCGTGATTCAGCGCGCGGAGATGCTGGCTGAGTTGATGCGGCTCAAGTACGGCATCGCCATCGCCGGCATGCACGGCAAGACGACGACCACTTCGATGGTCGCAGCGGTGCTGGCGGCGGGCGGACTCGACCCCACGGTCGTCGTGGGCGGGCGCGTGGACGCGCTGGGCTCGAACGCGCGCCTGGGCACCTCGCAGTATCTGGTGGCCGAGGCCGACGAAAGCGACCGCTCGTTCCTTAAACTCTCGCCGATTCTCGCCGTGGTCACGAATCTCGACCGCGAGCACATGGACTGCTACCACGACATGGCCGACGTGGAGCGCGCCTTCGTCGAATTCATCGATCGCGTGCCGTTCTACGGAGCGGTGACAGCTTGCGTGGACAATGCGCTGCTCAAAGGAATTCTGCCGCGCGCGCGGCGTCGCGTGTTCACCTACGGCGTGGCGCCGGAGGCGGACTTCCGGCTCGAGCTGTTTGATGCGGTCGAAGCATCGGCGCGAGCGTTGGGGCAGGGAAGCAGCTTCTCGCGTTTTCAGGTGCTGACCGCCGCGGGTCCGCTGGGTCCGTTCGAGCTGCAGGTGCCGGGGCGGCATAATGTGCTCAACGCAACGGCAGCCGTGGCCATCGCGCGCCAACTCGAGATCCCGCCGGGAAAAATCGCCGAGGGGCTCGCGCACTTTCGCGGTGTTGACCGGCGATTCCAGCAGCGCGGCCAGGCGCGCGGCGTCAGGGTGGTCGATGACTACGGCCACCATCCGACTGAAATTCAGGCCACGCTGGCGGCAGCGCGCGAGTGCGGCCACGGCCGGATCCATGTGATCTTTCAGCCGCACCGGTACTCCCGAACGCTCGATCTTTTGGAGCAGTTCAGCGGGGCATTTCGAGACGCCGACACGGTGATTGTCCTGCCCATCTACGCGGCCAGCGAGGAGCCGATTCCCGGCGTCACGGCGGAGCGGCTTGTGGAGCGCATTCAGGGGCCGCGCGCGGAGTTTGCGCCCGAGTTTGCCGAGGCCATCGTCGCGGTTGCGGCCGCTGCGCGCGAAGGCGACCTGATCCTGACGCTGGGCGCGGGCAGCGTGAGCCAGCTCGCCCCGCAAATTCTGGCGGCGCTCGAAGCAAAGCCATGATCTCTGGGCCCTCGCCTCCGTGATCTATTTGTTTACCCCGTAACCCCACGGATACCCCCGGCCATCTCACTGAAAACTCACATCTCAGCGCGGGCTATAGTGAAATCTGGCGATTGTCACGACCCTGCTCAGGCGTGACGAATCTAGGGAATACCACAAACCGGCCCCTGTTGTGGGAAGACGAACCGCCCGTGGAGATTCGTGCGCGGCGTACGCGGGAAGATTCGTCCCTGCCGGGGCAGTTTCGCCCCGCAGCGGCGGGCAGGCGCAGCCCGGGCATGCCGCTGGAGTTTGACGATCCGGACGATGATGGCGTGCCGCGCTCCACCGCGGGGCGCTTTGGCGAGCCTAAACGGCCCTGGTGGCGGCCGGCGAGCACCGTTGGCCGCGTGTTCCTCACCGCCGGCGTAGTCCTGGTGCTCGGCGGCTTCACGACGGCCGGCCTGACGCTCAAACACTACCTGGAGCGCGATGCGCGTTTCCGCATCGCGGGAACCGAAAATATTCAGGCCACCGGCCTCACCGAAGTGAGCCGCGCCGAGATGCTGCCCGTCTTCGGCGAAGACATCGGGCGCAACGTTTTTTTTGTCTCACTGAGCGAAAGACGGAGACAACTCGAACAGATCCCCTGGATCGAGCGGGCGACGGTGACGCGCCTGCTGCCCGATCAGATTCGCGTTGCAGTTGTCGAGAGGCAGCCGGTGGCGTTCACGCGGCACGGACAGCAGATCGGACTGGTGGACGCGAGCGGCGTCTTGCTCTCCATGGCGCCGGCGACGATGGCCAAGCGCCACTACTCGTTTCCGGTGTTGACGGGCATCGATCCCGGCGACCCGGCGGGCTCCCGCCAGGCGCGTGTCGCGTTGTATCTGCGGCTTATGACGGATCTGGACGCCGATGGGAAGCACAACTCCGAGCAGGTCTCGGAGATTGACCTGACCGATCCCGAAGATGCGCGCGTGCTGATGCCTGAGCAGGGCGCCGACATTCTGGCGCATTTTGGCGAGGATCATTTCCTGGAGCGCTACCAGCGATACAAGGCGCACATTGCGGAGTGGCGCCAGCAATATCCAAACCTGGCGGCAGTGGATCTGCGCTACGACAACCAGGTGGTGCTGGAGATGGCGTCGGGGAAGGAGACCTCGGAACCGTCAGTGAGCGACGCAGCAAGCCCAAGCGCGGCGTCGCAGGCAGCCGGCAATGCAGCGGCTCCGAGCGCGCATGGGAATGGAGCGGCGAAGCCGTCTGCGCGTGCTTCCGGTTCCGGTGCGCCCACAGCCAGGAAGAACAAGCCCGCTAAAGACAAGAAGCACACGGCTCCCGCTAAAAGGGCGGCCGCGCAGAACGTAACACGGCGGAACTCCGCCACAACATCCCGTCCGGCCGCAGACAACACGCTAAGAAGTAAAGACCGCTTCCTAAGAATTCAAGATGCTGCCGGCGCGCAGGGCGGGTGAAAAAGAATGGGCCAGAGGCAGGACAACCCGATTGTGGTGCTCGACATCGGCAGTGCATGGACACGCGTGCTGGCGGCCGATGTGAACGATGGAGTGCTGCGCTATCTCGGCCATGGCGCTGCGCCGTCGGCCGGGATGCGCAAGGGTCTCGTGGGGGAGCTCGCGCCCGCGGCAAAGGCGGTGCGCGCGGCCAACGAGCAGGCCGAGCGAGTGGCCCACATCAATATCGATGGGTGCGTTGCGGGCGTGGGCGGGCCGCACATTCGCGGGCTGAACAGCAACGGCGGATTCCAGTTGAGCCGCGGCATGCGCGAGATTACCGGCGAGGACGTGCGTGCCGCCATTGGCCGGGCGCGCGCCATCGAGATCCCCGCAGACCGCGAGATTCTGCACCTGCTGCCGCGGCAGTTCATCCTCGACGAGCAGCCGGGCATCTTCGATCCGGTGGGGATGGTGGGCGCGCGGCTGGAAGTGGAGCTGCACATCGCCACGTGCTCGGGCAGCGCGCTGCAAAGTACGGTCACTTGCGCCAACCGCGCGGGGCTGGAGGTTTCGGAAGCGGTGCTGGAGTCGCTGGCTGCAGCCGAGTGCACGCTCTCAGCCGACGAACGCGAGTTGGGCGTATGCCTGCTCGATATTGGCGCGCACTCGAGCGATCTTGCGGTCTTTTTCGAGGGTGCGGTTGCATATACCGCGTCGGTTCCCATCGGCGGAGCGCACTTCACCAACGACCTCGCCATTGGACTGCAATTGCCGGTGTCACAGGCGGAAGAGCTGAAGCGGCAGTATGGGAATGCGGTGGTGACGGCGGTTCCGCAATTGGCGGAGATCGAAATCACCACATCGCAGGGCGCGCCGGCCGCGCTGCCGCTGCGCACCATGGCGGAGATCCTGGAGCCGCGG
Source organism: Occallatibacter sp. (assembly GCA_049522315.1). Lineage (GTDB taxonomy): Bacteria > Acidobacteriota > Terriglobia > Terriglobales > Acidobacteriaceae > Telmatobacter. The sequence goes on along the minus strand of JBEKNY010000005.1, from coordinate 81,750 downwards.
GCGCGCGAGCTGATGTACTACGTGAAAGAAAGCCTGCGCTATGGCGGGGTGGTGGATGCGCTGGGCGCGGGCTGCGTGCTCACCGGCGGCGGGGCCATGTTACCCGGTATGCTCGACGTTGCTGAGAGCCAGTTGCGCGCGCCGGCTCGCATGGGTTTGCCTGTGCGCCTGTCGCACATGCCGCAGGAACTGAATCACCCTGCCTGGGCCGTGGCCATCGGCATGGTTCTCTATGCGAACCGAACCAGAATGACGCGCGCGGCCGAGGATAACAACAGCAGTTTGCGCAACAAGTTACGCGCCATGTTTGCAGCGAGCTTTTAGAAACAGGGAACAGGTTTCAGGGATCAGGGATCAGAAAAACGGTGGCGGAGCGAGGGGAACAACGTTGGAAAAACGGATTCAAGACGAGGAGAGCGGAGCCCCAATGGAACAGCCAAAGAATGAAGCCGGAGAGATGCGCATTCAATTCCACGAAGAGACAATGCGCGACGCACATATCAAGGTGATCGGCGTGGGCGGCGGCGGCAGCAATGCCGTGAACCGCATGATCCAGGCGCACCTGGAAGGCGTGGAGTTTATCGCCGCGAATACCGATGTGCAGGCGCTCAAGCTTTCGCAGGCGCCGGTGAAGCTGCAACTGGGAGTCCGGCTCACTTCGGGGCTGGGCGCGGGCTCGAATCCCGACATAGGCCGCCGCGCCGCGCTGGAGGACTCGGAGAAGATCATCGAAGCGCTTGAAGGCGCCGACATGGTGTTTGTGACGGCAGGCCTGGGCGGCGGCACGGGCACCGGGGCCGCGCCGGTGATCGCCTCGCTGGCCAGCGAGATGGGCATATTGACCGTGGCCGTGGTCACGCGGCCGTTTGCGTTTGAGGGCAAGCGCCGCCTCACGCAGGCCGAGCGCGGGCTGAAAGAGCTGGTAGAGAGCGTGGACACGATGATCGTGATCCCCAACGAAAAACTGCTGGTCGTAGCCAAGGATGCGGGATTCTTCGAGAGCTTCCGCATCGCCGACGACGTGCTGCGGCAGGGAGTGCAGGGAATCAGCGACATCATCACCATCCCCGGCATCATCAATCGCGACTTTGCCGACGTGAAGACAACCATGGCAGGAATGGGCCACGCAGTGATGGGCACGGCGGTGCGCTCGGGCGCCAACCGCGCCGTGGAAGCGGCGCAGGCGGCGATGGCTTCGCCTTTGCTCGAAGCGGGCGCCATCGACGGGGCGCGCGGCATCCTCATCAACATCACCGGATCGACTTCGCTGAAGCTCTCGGAGGTGAATGAAGCATCATCGCTGATTCAATCGGCCGCGCACGAAGACGCAAACATCATCTTCGGCGCCGTGCTCGACGAAAAGATGAATGAAGAGGTGAAGATCACCGTGATCGCCACCGGCTTCCGCGACCAGATGCCGGAGCGGCGCGCGCGCATGCTGAACGTGGAGGAGACGCCGGTGGTTTCAGTGCCGGTGGTCGCGCCCAACAACTGGATGCGCGAAAGCGAACCGGAGCCTGTCTCTGCGCCGGCGCGCTTTCTAAGCGAGGAAGAGGAAGCAGCGACGGAGAGCGCGGATAACGGGTTCTTTTTTGCCTCGGCTGCGCCGGGCGTGGCGACCACAGTAACCGTAGCCGCTCCGCAGGAGAAAGCGGCTGCGGAACATGCGGGGGAGTCTGGATCGAAACGCGAGAGCGTGGCCGCTGCGCCGGAGCCGCGATTCGAGGGGATAGAGACGGGATCCCGGCCCGCGCCCCCGCCCAGGGACTATGCCGCGGATTTCGCAGAGACTCCGCAGGGCGTAATGGAAACAGTAGAGGCCGGTACGCAACAGTCGGCGTCGCTCTACACCGAGCCCAATGAGCAACCAGAGCGCGATCTGGATGTGCCCACGTTTCTGCGCCGGTTGAAGTTTTAGATTCCCATCTGGTTCACCGGCTTGGGCTTGGGCGGGAGCGGTTCCAAAATGGGCGCTGAGGGGTTATAGTAAACAGAACGCCCCGAAAGTTGTATGTGGTGCGATCGCCGAGCGAGGGAAAATACTGGCTCAAGGCTATTGTGGAAGCGGGCAATGGCCGGCGGGTGGAACCGTTGTCGATCGCGCAGTTGGGTTGTCGGATAGCGCGGGTTCGGTAAGAGAATTTCGCCGGACCTGCAGCTAAAGAAAGCTGGGCGCGTTACCGGTTGAATAGTACGAAGTGCGCCGCTTACGAGCGAAAGCGTGGCGCGAAATTCATGTAGAGAGGTTGTTGGCTGGATGAAGCTGCCCCGCGTTGCATCGCTTGGCTCGATTTTGATTCTTTTCGGCATCGGCGCCGCATGCGCGAGAGCTTTCGACGCTCCGCAAAGCACGCTGCATCATTCGAAATCGAAGCCGGCATCGCACGTCTCGGAAACGCATCGTACGGTCGCGCATCGCGGCGCAGCGCACATGGCTGCCGCAACCGCGACCCACTCTGCCGCTCGACACACAGCCGCATCCACCACTGCGAATACGCAAACGCCTGTTTCCCGCACATCCGCGGCGCACACCACGCCGCATCGTGCTTCTACGGCGCGTTCCGCGTCCACGCATGGGTCCACGGCGCGCGTCACGGCAAAAGCCACCGCGCCGAGGCGCACCGCAACCACGTCGAAAGCGCACGTACGACGGACCTCCTATCACCGCCGCCATAGGTACTACGAGCGGTTCACGGCCAGTTCGTATCTCCAGGGCGAGATAGGCGCGGGCGATGTAACAGCCGGCGAGGATCCGGTGGTGCGGCAGGCCGCCATCGAAGCCCTGGGCGACATGAACGGCACCGCCGTGGTGATCGATCCCGCGAACGGCCGCATCCTTGCCATGGTCAACCAGAAGCTGGCGCTTTCGCCGGGCGCCGAACCTTGCTCGACGATCAAGCTCACGGTGGCGTTGGCCGCACTCTCAGAAAATCTGGTGACCAGCGACACCATGGTTCGGCTCCCCGGCTTCCGCATGAACATGACCCAGGCGCTGGCCAAGAGTAACAACCTCTACTTTGAAGAGATGGGCCGGGAGCTTGGCTTCGAGCGCGTGCGCCACTACGCCACGCAGTTCGGCCTGGGCGAGCTGGCCGGCTACAACATTCCCGGCGAGCAGTTAGGCGTCTATCCTGATCAGCCGGTTCCCGAATCGGAGGGAGGCGTGGGCCGCATGTGCAGCTTCGGCCAGGGCGTGTCGCTCACTCCGCTGCAGCTGGGCGCGTTTGTCGCGGCCATCGCCAACGGCGGAACACTCTACTATCTGCAGCATCCCACCACGCCGGAGGAAGCCGCCGCATTCCAGCCGAAGATCAAGCGCACGCTCGATATCGCCAAGTTTATTCCCGACCTCGAGGACGGGATGGCCGGCGCCGTGGAGTACGGAACCGCGCGCAGCCTGCGCGCCAACTTCCGCGAGCTTCCGGTCTTCGGCAAGACCGGAACCTGCTCCGACGACGGAACACGCTTCGGCTGGTTCGCCTCCTATTCCGAGTCGCCGCAGGGCGGACTGGTGACCGTCTTCTTCCTCGAGGGAGGCAGGGCCACCTTCGGCCCCCGCGCCGCCGAGCTGACGGGCGCGTTCTACCAGGATTTGTGGGACCACGACTATTTCGCGGTAAAGAACCAGGAAGCCCAATCGTCGCCGGCTCGAGTCCCTGCACAAGGTACCGTGTCTCCATCGACGCCTACGTACGATCCAGTAGCCCCCGAGCAATAACCCCGCAGCCCTCCCACATTCAAAGCACATGGAAGCCGCCTCCGGGCTGCTTTTTTGCGCCGACGCAGTGGAAGCAATTTATTCTGGCGGAAGCATGAACACTGTCAACTGGGTTGTCGCAGGAATCGGCGACGTCGCGCGAAAGCGAGTGATTCCCGCCATTCAAGCCGAACCACGAAGCGTGCTATGCGGCTTTGTCACGCGCGATCCGGCCAAGGCCGCGGCGTATCCTGGCACGCGGACGTGGCCGACAGTCGAACAGGCGGTTGCCGATCCGGCAGTCGATGCCGTTTACATCGCACTACCCGTGGCGCTACATGCGGATGCCGCGATTACGGCGCTGCGCGCGGGCAAGCACGTGCTCTGCGAGAAGCCGATGGCAATGAACTTTGCCGAGGCGCAGCGCATGGTCGCGGAGGGCCGCGCGTCCGAGCGCCTGTTCGGCGTCTCGTATTATCGCCGGCTCTATCCCAAACTGATCCGTACACGGCAACTCATCGCCGAGGGCGCCATTGGCCGCCCACTGCTGGCGGAGGCCAATTGCCACAGTTGGCTTGAGATCGAGGGGCGCGAATGGCTCAGCGATCCGGCGCTGTCTGGCGGCGGCCCGCTCTACGACATCGCCTCGCATCGCATCGACGCATTGAACTTTCTCTTCGGCAAGCCGGAGCGCGCCTGCGGCCTGCTGTCGAACGCCGTGCATCGTATCGCCGTGGAGGACTCCGCGACCGTGTTGATGCAGTTTGCCGGCGGCGTGCACGCCGTTGTGGATGTGCGCTGGAACTCGCGCGTGGCGCGCGACCAATTTCGCATTATCGGCGAGGACGGCGAGATCGGCCTCGACCCGCTGAACGGGCCGGAGCTGCATGTTGCCGGCCGCGTGGAGATGCTGCCTCCGCACGCGAATCTCCACTATCCCATCGTGGAGAACTTCGTCGATTCCGTGCTGGCTAATGACCCAGGCCTCCTGACCTGCCCAGCAGAGCAGGGCAGTTGGGTCGACTGGACCATCGAGCAGGTGGTTTCTTCGCAGACCAAGCCCACCTGACCCCCGCCGGCCGCATTTTTCTCCGCGCCTTTGCAACGAATTTCACCGAGCTTCATCCCATAAGATGAAGCCGTCTTTTCTTCCAAGTAAAAGCCTGAACCAGGCGGCCTGATTTCCCACGCCGGCACACAGGACCTCCCATGGCGCTGCCAACCGACATTCTGTTGATGTACGGCTACCTGCTGCTCTTTGCCTGGGTCCTGATGGAGCAGCTTGGCCTTCCCCTACCGGCTACGCCGGTGCTGCTGGCCGCCGGAGCGCTTTCAGCCGAGAGGCAGATCAGTTTTCCCCTGGCGCTGGCGGTTGGGGTGGCTGCCGCGCTTACCGCCGATAGCGTATGGTTCCTTATCGGGCGCAGGCACGGGCATCACGTGCTGCGCCTGCTCTGCAAACTTTCGCTGGAGCCGACCACCTGCGTCCGCCGCACCCAGGACTCGTTTGGCCGGCGCCGCGGCACGATGCTCCTGTTTGCCAAGTTCGTACCTGGCTTGTCTACGCTGGCGCCGCCGGTGGCAGGGCAGAATGGCATGGAGTTTGGCCCGTTTCTGCTCTACGACGCCATCGGCTCGTCGCTCTGGGTGGGCGTGCTGCTGGCCTGCGGCAGATGTTTTGGCGACCTGCTGAAGCGTGATCCGAGCCTGCTCGACTGGGCGGGCCGATTTTCCGGCGCACTGCTCATTCTGGGAGTCGTGGGATTCCTCGTGGCGCGCATTTATCGCCGCCGCGTGGTGCTGAAAAAGCTCGCCGCCTCGCGCCTGGAGCCGGAAGAACTGAAGCGGCAGCTCGAGGCTGGCGAGGAGGTTTTCATCGTGGACCTGCGCCACCCGCTCGAACTCGTGCCCGACCCGTTCACGTTGCCCGGCGCCGTGCATCTTTCGCCTGAGGCTCTGGCCGCGCGCCACCAGGAGATTCCCCGCGACCGCGACGTGGTGCTCTACTGCACCTGCCCCAGCGAGGCCACCGCAGCCAAAACCGCCATGGAGCTGCACAAGCTGGGCATCGATCGCGTGCGCCCGCTGCGCGGCGGCTTCGACGAGTGGAAGCGACTGGGCTTCCCGCTGGACGCGATTCCGCCGGCGGATTCCGCGCCAACGGCCGTAGCGACGCTATAAGCTAAAGGGTTGAAGGCGGCCATTACCGCCGGGGAGCATGCCCTTGGCCTACGACGATCTGCGCGACTGGATCAAAACGCTCGAAAAACATGGTGAGCTCCGCCGCATCCGCGAAGAGGTTTCGCCCGAGCTCGAGATCACCGAGATTACCGACCGCGTGTCGAAGACAGGGGTCAGGGGTCAGGGGTCAGGGATCAAAGGCCCGGCCTACGCTTCCGAAACGAAATATGCTCCCGGCGGGCCAGCGCTGCTGTTCGAAAACGTCAAGGGCCATCCCGGCCACAAGGTTCTCATCAACCAGTTCGGCAGCGAGCGGCGCATGGCGCTGGCATTGGGTGTCGACCGGCTCGACGAGATTGCCGCGCGCATCAATTCTCAGATCGGGGGCCTGATGAACGTGAAGGCGCCTGAAGGTCTGCTCGACAAACTCAAAATGCTGCCGCAACTGGGAGAGTTCTCCAACGCGTTCCCGAAAATCGTGAACGCCAAAGACGCGCCGTGCAAGGAAATGATCCGGCGAGAGAAGTTCAACCTCAACTATTTTCCGATTCTCAAATGCTGGCCGCAGGACGGCGGGCGTTTCATCACGCTGCCCTGCGTGCACACGCGCGACCCTGGAAGAGGCGGAGGCGCCGGCAAACGCAACATGGGTATGTATCGCATGCAGGTGTACGACGGCCAGACCACGGGCATGCACTGGCAGCGGCAGAAGGTCGCCGCCGAACACTACCGCGAGGCGCTGCGCAACGCCGCTGCGGCGTCGGCCGATCCCACGCAGAGCGCCGAAGCCGCGCGCGTAGCCATCATGGCCGAATCGGCCGGCGGCGCGGTCAGCATTCCCGATGGCCCTCTCGCTGGCACGCCGCAGGTCTCCGTTGGCGCTCTCAAAGGCTCGCGGCTTGAAGTCGCCGTAGCCATCGGCACCGATCCGGCAACGACGTTCGCGGCCGTTGTGCCGGCTCCGCCCGAGGTCGAGGAGTTCTTGATTGCGGGTTTTTTGCGCGGCAAACCTGTCGAAATCGTGAAGTGCGAGACCGTCGACCTTGAGGTCCCGGCGCACGCGGAGATTGTTCTCGAGGGCTACGTGGAGCTGGGCGAGCTGCGCGCGGAAGGTCCCTTCGGCGACCACACGGGCTTCTACACGCTTGAGGACGAGTACCCGGTCTTTCACCTCACCTGCGTCACACATCGTAAAGATCCCATCTACGCCGCGACTATTGTCGGCAAGCCGCCAATGGAGGACGCATGGATGGGCAAGGCCGTGGAGCGTATCTTTCTGCCCGCGATGAAGATGACGATTCCCGAGCTGGTGGATATTCATCTGCCCGTTGAGGCCGTCTTTCACAACCTGATGATCGTATCGATCCGAAAAAGTTATCCGGGCCACGCGCGCAAGGTGATGCACGCCATCTGGTCGCTGGGCCAGGCCATGTTCACCAAGTGCATCATCGTGGTTGATGAGGACTGCGACGTGCAGAACATTCCCGAGGTCGTCCTGCGCGTGGCGAATAACATCGATCCCGAGCGCGACATTCAATTTACTCTTGGCCCCATCGATTCGCTCGACCATGCGAGCCGCCTGCCCAACTACGGATCGAAAATGGGAGTGGACGCCACGCGCAAGTGGAAGGCCGAAGGCTTCGAGCGGCCGTGGCCGGCGATGATCGAGATGGACCGCGCGACGAAGGCGAAGGTCGACGCGATGTGGGAGAAGCTGGGGCTGTGACGCGAAGCGCCGGGACAATCAAGCCAGTGCAATTTCTACCACTTGCTCATCGGGTGAGGTACTAAAAGATGAAGAACCCCACACAACCCTTCATCCTGACCGACCGCTTCACCCGCGCCGTCGATTACGCGCGCACACTTCACACGGAGTTCCGCAAGGGGACTCGAATCCCCTACATGGCGCACCTGCTCGGCGTCGCCTCGCTGGTCATGGGAGAAGCCGGCGGCCAAATTCCCGTCACGGAAGACATGGCGATTGCCGCAATCCTGCACGACACGGTCGAGGACCACGGCGGCAAGCCGCGACTCGATGACGTCGAGAAGGAATTCGGCGCCAATGTCGCGCGCATGGTGGAAGGGCTCTCAGACACGCTCGCCGGGGATCACGACAAGAAAGAAGGCTGGGAGGAGCGCAAGATCGCCTATCTCGCTCGCCTGAAGACCGAGCCCGAATCCGTTCTGCTCATCTCCGCCGCCGACAAGCTCTACAACGCGAAGGCCATTCTAGACGACTTGAGGGAGATCGGCCCGGCGGTCTGGGATCGATTCAAGCGCGGCCCGAAGGAACAGCTCTGGTATTTCCATTCGCTGCTCGAGATCTTTCAAGCTCGCCTGAAGATTCGTATGGTCGGCGAACTGAAGCGCGTCGTAGACGAGATTTCGTACCTGGTCGCAACCGGGTGGCCCGGAGACAAGGCCGCGCCGGAGCCGCGCGAAAGCTGAACCAAAATCGGCAAGAAAAGACTCGACACGGGCCTTCCAGCCGCTCTCCTCGCGTGTGCTACGCTTCCCTTGTGCACCGCCTGCGATTCCATCTCGCCCGCCGCCCGCTCTGCGCGCTCACTCTGCTTCTGACTCTCGCCGCGCCCGCGCAGCAACCGCCTTCGGGGCAAAAGATCATCAAGGACCAAGCCGAATACAACGCCTACATGGCCGCTCTGAACACGCAGGATGCCAGCGCGCGGGCAGCGGCGCTGGAGTCTTTTGTGCAGCAGTACCCTCGAAGCGTGGTCTTGGTCGATGCACAGGAACAGGAGATGGCGGCTTGGCAGGCGGCCGGCGATTCGGCTCAGGTTGGTAAGGTGGCCAAGCGCCTGCTGGTCGTGGATTCCGGCAACGTTCGCCTGCTCGGCATTGTCGTGGCGCTCGACCGGGTGAGCGCCATGCAAGGGGACACAGAGGCGCTCAACGAGATGTGCATCGACGCGACCGGCGGCATGCGCGCGGTTCCCATGTGGCGCAAGCCGGCGAACATGACAGACGCCGAGTTTGTCTCATTGAGCAAACTGATGAGTGATATTTTCGTCGGCGCGGAGGGTTATTGCGCGGTCGAGGAGAAGGACTACTCGCAGGCGAAGGACTGGCTGACGCGGGCGATCCAGATCGATCCCGCGAATGTGCAGGACTTATATCAGCTTGCCATTGCCGACCTGGAGACGGCCCCGGCTGACGCCAACGGTTTCTGGTACTGCGCGCGAGCGATTCATCTCGCTCAAACCGCTGCCATGCCGCAGAACGCGAGCGGCATGGTGAGCTACTGCAAGGCAAAGTATGCGAGCTACCACGGCGCCGACGATGGCTGGGATGCGATCGTAGCGGGGACGGCGGCGCAGGACACGCTGCCGCGGGATTTCGCGCGAGACATCAAGCCCGCGCCCAAAGCGCCTGTCATGCCACAAAAATAGATTCGCTCGCGGCGCGCGCGATCGACGGCGCGAAAGGGAGCGTTTGGCCGCTCGCCAATCAGCGCGCAGCCTGCCGGCGCGAACCGTACATGCCATGCGGCAGCATGGTCCGCTCTGCTATATCTAGACCCATGCAGGTGGACCTTTCCAGGCGCCTCATCGCTGTTGCCGCAGCGCTGGCCCTTTCCGCTTCCCTCGGCGCCCAACAGACTTCGGGCTCCTTTCGCTGGATCGATTTTCACAACCCAAAGGATCAAAATATCGTCGCCTGGGTCACGCGCTCGCTGCAGGTTGAGAAATGGACGGCGATTCGCGAGATCGGCGTGGTCTACGACGCGGCGCTGGTCGTTACCGCCGACCGCTCCGGGCCGCAATCGCCGCCCAGCGATGACACGTTCACCATCTGGAACGTCTCGCTCACCAGTCACGTGGTGGCGCCGCTGCTCAGCGGCGTGAACCTGCGCTGGTTCGACTGGGAGCACTTTGCCGAGAATGCGCCCGAGGAACTGACCGTTCTCTACGACAACTGCCACGACTGTTCGGCCAGTACCTACCTCACCTCCTTCTACTACGATGTCTCGCATCACATGTGGGCGGCGCGCTGGGTGCGCGGCGGCCAGGGAGTGCTGGTGTGGAATGCGGTGGGGCCCAGCGCCAGCGGCATCGTCTGGACGCAGCTTTACGCCGTGATGGCCGGCCCCGATGGCCGCGCCTTTCTCGTTACCTGGAACCACTTCGAATACGGAAAGGTGAGAGGGCCCAGCGACACGCTCTTCCGCTACGACGTGGACCCTGCCAGCGAGCTGGAGCGAACCGTCGAGCTGACTCGCGACGATGCCGACGCCATGGAGCTGCGCATGTGCCGCGGTCAGGATGCCGTGCAGGGCCTGTCTCGCGGGCAGGACTCGGCGCTCTGCCAGCAACTGCTGAATGCGCAGCCGCAGCGCAAGCCGGTGACTACGCCGCCAGCCAACAACCGCGGCCGGTCCGTGCCGCCCGCGGTCCGGCATTGACGCCTCTCGCCGAGCATGTACGCACCTCCCGGTTTTCGCACACGGATTTCGCGCTTCGAATAGCCTTTCCGCACCCTGCTGCGCTAGACTTAGGAACCTCGGATAATATCCGATGACTAGGAGCGTGCTATGAACCGTCTTCCTCGGATTGCGCCGTGGATCTTGTTCGCTCTTGCAGCTGCCGTTTTTGCGGCAGTCTGTCACCAGCGTCTGATCCCCATCGTTCCCACCGTCAGCGCCGCGGTCGCGGGCACGCAGGACCAGGCCCCCCCGGACCAAGGCCCCCCGGACCAAGGGTCCGACCCCGCCGACGCTAACTTGGCTCCCTCTGGTCCGTCGTACACAACTCAAACTGCGCCGCCTCCCGACCAGTCGGCCGCGCCGGGCCAGCCTCCCGATGACGCGGGTTACTCTGAGCTGCCGACAGAGCAGGCGTCGGAGCCGCCGCCACCGCTTCCCGACTACGATCAGCCGCCCGCACCTGGCGATGGCTACATTTGGACACCGGGCTATTGGGCCTGGGGCCCGAACGGCTATTACTGGGTACCGGGTGCATGGGTCGAGCCACCCTACATGGGCGCTCTCTGGACGCCGGGCTATTGGGGCTTCTACGGCAGCCGCTACCTGTTCTATCCCGGCCACTGGGGCATGCACATGGGCTTCTACGGCGGCATCAACTACGGCTTTGGCTATAGAGGCTTCGGCTACGAAGGGGGCTATTGGAATTCCGGCCACTTCTTTTACAACCGCGTGTACAACCACCTGAACACGCGCGTCGTGCACAACGTGTACAGCTATAACGCCGGCAATCGCGGCTCCGGTAATCGCGGCTCCGACAATCGCGGCTCCGACAATCGCGGATCCTTCAATCGCGGAAACAACAACTACAATAACAACCGCAACAACAACAATTCTCGCCCCAGCTTCCGTGGCGGAGCCGGCGTCCAGGCTCGGCCTGGGCCATCTGAAGCGGCAGCAGCGCGCGAACCGACTGCTCCGCGCATGAACACGCAAGCGCAACACGCGCAAACCTACGGCGCAGTTCGCGGGCAATATGCGTCGCAAAATCACGGCAGGCCTGCCACACCGGCCGTCAGCCGGCCGTTGCCGGCCGATCACAGCTCGAGGTCCACGACGTCGAATCAGAGTCACGGCGGGCAACAGGGCGGGCAGAACCATGGCGGGCAGAACCATGGCGGGCAGCAGGGACAGCATCATCGCTAAGGCCGCGCGGCTCGTTTGAGCTGCCATTGCGCGGGTTCGCGCGCTTCAGGCCATCACACACCTGAGGCGCGCGGCCCTTCCGTCCCGCTCGCGGAAATCTTACGGCGGTTCTCCTGCAACTATGAGACATTTCGGACAGAATTCAAGGTGGCGTTTTCTTGATGAAAAAGCCACTTAGCGATTGTGCCTTGGTCACCACCTGCAGGAGACCCGCTATAAGAGCCCGATGCCGGCGGGGGCCGGCGTGTGTTCACTCGACCGTCAGCACGCGAATGGCTACCAGATTCCGCACCCAGCGCGCCGGATGCTTTTCGCGCGTCGCAATCAACTTCATCGGCCCATCGCCTGTCAGCGGTTTTCCGTTCTCGCTGTCGGCCACAATCACAGCGGCGTCATGGAGAGCGGGGTTCACCTCGCCCAAAGAGTAAACCGCTTTGTAGCCGTCGGAACCCTCGGCCACAAGATAAAGCCGCACACCCGCGCCATGCGGAGCTGCCGGAACGCCGAGCGGCGTGAGCAGATCCATGAGCGAAACGCCTGAGTACGTGTCATCGGCTTTGGTGTGCTGGTTGTGGACGGTAACTGTGACGTGCGGCAGGCTGGCCAGCGTGGCGGGCGTCCAGGTGGCTGCTTTGTCGCCGAACTCGATCTCGAGTGGCCCGGCGGGCGGTGCGGGCTTGTGCATCTCGCCCATCTGCCCCATGGGCATGGACGACTCCTGACTTTGTGTTTGAGGATGCGCAGCGACCAGCGCGGCCGCAAGGGCGATGCTGACTAAAGCAAGTTTCCTAGACATTCAGATTAACTCTCTGCGGTTCTGCTATTGCCCGCTCTGCTGATTCTTCCGCACGCAGGCTGAATAAGAGACGAGGAAACGGTCGCGCAATTGACGGTACTCCTCAATTGTCTGGAATTTTCGGCTCTGCGGCTCCTGATTGAGAAGATAAATTGTGGTCACCACATGAGCGGAGTTGTCGAAGAGAAGATAAATGCCAAGTACGCCTCCCTCCAGCTTCTCCCGGTCCAAACCGTGAGCTTCAAAACCGTTGAGAGGAGAGTGTAACGAGCTGTTCACGATGTTGCCGTGCGCAAGATACTGGAAGTTATCGAGCAAAAACTGTTTGAGTTGCGGATAATTTGCGGCTGGCAGCAGCTCCGCCTTGACGTTTGCGTAGAAATCGGTGTCCGGGTAAGCAAACATCACGCGAACACCTGCTTTCATATCTATTCTGCGCGAGCCGGAGTCTGTATCCACTTCGCGTGAGGTAATGCCTGGAGCGAGTGGGTCGGTTTCGACAATCTGGAGTCCATCAGAGAACTGGCAACTCACATAAGGCACCAAAGCATCAGATTCCGGCTCGGCTTGGGCTGTCAGAACAGGGCTCAAGCCCACGAAGAATGCAACGGTGGAGATCGCAAGCATACATTCTGCGCAACGGTTCTTCATAAATATGTCCTCGCGGAACATCGTATACTACGGGCATGTCGATCGTGCGCAACGTCGCCGGCATCGCCAAGGGCATGAGCATCACCCTGCGCGAGACGTTCGCGCCCACAGAGGTCGAGAATTACCCTGACGGTAAGGGCCCGCTGCGCGGAGCGGTTCTGGAGCCGCGCTTCCGCGGCGCGCACGTGCTCGAGCGCGATGAAAACGGGCTGGAGAAGTGCGTGGCGTGTTTCCTGTGCGCAGCGGCCTGCCCGGCCAACTGCATTTACATCGAGGCCGCCGAGAATACCGCGGAGAACCGTATCTCCTCGTCGGAACGGTACGCCAAGGTCTATAACATCGACTACAACCGCTGTATCTTCTGCGGCTATTGCGTTGAGGCCTGCCCCACTGACGCCATCACGCACGGCCACGGCTTCGAACTGGCCACGCTCAATGCCACGAATCTGGTGATGCGCAAGGAAGATATGCTGGCGCCGGTCGAGGCGCTGACGGCGGGGAGGTAGCCGGTCTTTGTCCCTTCTTCTTCAAAACGGCGACAAGATCCTTGGTCCGGCCGATCGAATCACCGCGCCCTGCGCGCTAAACGCTGCCGATCCAGCGCCTGGCGCAGCAGCGATTTAATCACCGCCTGGCGGCTGATATTGAGCGCGCGCGCCTCGTCGTCCAACTCGTTCAGCATCGGAGCTGTAAAATCCACATTCACGCGCTGAATGGGCGGCATCATCTTGCCCTTTCCGGTGAAAAAGCGCGAGATGTTCTCGCCTCTATCGGCCATTTCCGCGATCTCATCGGCGGTCGGCGGCTTGGGGGATTCAAGTGTTTTCGGCATAGAGTTCCTCTTCTTCACGGGTAGATTTCCAAAGCGTGACCAGGTGGTAAATCTCGCCTTCTTCGTCCTCGCGCATCTCATACGAGCGAATACAGGCGCTGGCCCACCCAGCCAATTGCGATGTATTGTTCGGGCACGTCGGACCGTCGATCAAGATAGTAGGGGCGGGTGAAGATCTCCTGGGCCTCTTCAAAGCCAATGCCCCGCCGCGGATTCTCCCTCAATCTCTGGCTCTTGCGTGGATCGAAGTCAAACCGCATCTGTATAACAGTTATACCATATTGAGTCCGCAACGGGAAGAGCGGTCCGCCTGCTTTCTACGCCGCCCCCGCCAGCAGCCCGCGCTTGCGCATCTCCGTCATCACCCGCTCCACCTTCCAACCTCGCCTGCAACCCTGGAGCAGGCAACCCGGCTCACGGTTACATTTCCGCGCTTGCTGCGATTCTTGGCGCCAGCCGCTGGAGCAATCCGGCAAGACGGCTCTCCACCCAGCGGCCGGTTTCGTTTACCTCTTCGTGGGTGAGAGGTTTGGCGCCCAACCCCGCGGCCAGATTGGTGACGCATGAGATGCCCAAAACCTCAAGTCCCATATGCCGCGCTACGATGGTCTCGGGTACGGTGGACATACCCACCAGCGCCGCGCCCAAGGCGCGGAAGGCGTGAATCTCCGCGGGCGTTTCAAAGCTCGGCCCCGGTGTGGCCAGATAAATGCCTTCTTCCAACGCGAATCCTTCTTCGATCGCGGCCTCTTTTGCCAGAGCGCGTAGCCTCTTGCTGTACGCCTCCGTCATGTCAAAGAAGCGCAGCCCCGCACCGGGGCGCAAGCCGAAGCGTGGGTCATTGGGGCCGTTGAGCGGGTTCCAGCCCATCAGGTTGATGTGGTCGGTCAACACAACGAGTTGGCCTACGTGGAGACTGGCCTGGATTGCGCCAGCCGCATTGGTCAACACCACAGCGTGGATGCCCAGCGCGCCCAGCACGCGCATGGGAAAGGTGACCTGAAGCGGCGAGTAGCCCTCGTAGAAGTGGACGCGCCCCTGCATGATAATGACCGGCGCGCCGCCGAGGAGCCCCGCCACTATGCGCCCGGAATGGCCCTCGACCGTGGATTGCGGGAAGTTGGGAATTTCGCTGTACGGAACGATGACCGGATACTGGATCGCATTGGCGACAGCGCCCAGTCCGGATCCCAGCACGATGCCCAGGTGCGGCTCCAGCGAACCTAGCCGACCTTTGAGGAATGCGACAGCCTCTGCGACCTGGTCGTAGTAAGTCATACGGGAGTTGGCGGTACGCTTTCGACATTCTACAGGCCGGCGAGAGGCGGTGTGGCTGTGTAAATAACAATCCCATCCGAGGTGGAAGCGACGGCCATCACTTTTCGCCAATTTGACCCGGCGGTATAATGCCATCCGGACTGAGACCGGCCATTACGCTTATGGACCCTCATCTCGCGCCGGCTACGGCAGAGGAATGGAGTGTTGACGATGACAACGCAACAGTCAGAACACGAGCTGGTTCTGGCGCGGCGAATGGCACGGTTGGGCACGGAGACAGCTTTTGAGGTTCTCAGCAGAGCGACGGCGCTGGAGCGCCAGGGGAAGCAAATTATTCATCTTGAAATCGGAGAGCCCGAATTCAATACGCCGAAACACATCGTCGAAGCAGCCGTAGACGCTCTGCGCGAGGGATGGACGCACTACGGGCCTTCAGCGGGGTTGCAGGAGCTGCGCGAGGCCATCGCGGACTATGTAAGCCGCACGCGCGGCGTTGGAGTGCGGCCTGAAGAGGTGGTCGTAGTTCCGGGCGGCAAGCCCATTCTGTTCTACGTTATGCTCGCTCTCGTCGACGAAGGCGACGAGGTCATCTACCCCAATCCGGGTTTTCCCATCTACGAGTCGATGATTCGCTACGCAGGGGGAGCGGCGGCGCCGATTCCGCTGCGCGAAGAGCTGGATTTTGCGATGGATGTGGACGAGATGGCGAAGCTGATCACGCCCAGCACCAAGTTGATCATTCTGAACTCGCCGCAGAACCCGACGGGCGGCGTGCTTAGCCGCGCCGATATCGAGCGCGTAGCCGAAACCATCGGCAATCGCAACATCATGGTGCTCAGCGACGAGATTTACAGCCGCCTGCAATTTGAAGGCGAGCCGTTTTCGATCCTGAGCGTGCCCGGGATGCAGGAGCGGACGATTCTGCTCGATGGCTTTTCGAAGACCTACGCCATGACCGGCTGGCGCATCGGCTACGGCGTGATGCGGGCGGACCTGGCGGCGCAGATCGCCCGCTTGATGACCAACTCGAACTCCTGCACGGCAAGCTTTACGCAGCGCGCGGCGCTGGCGGCGCTCAACGGCGATCAGAGCGCCGTGGACGCGATGCGCGAGGAGTTCCAGAGGCGCCTCCGGGCGTTTGTCGACGGCCTGAACCGGATCAAGGGGTTCAGTGCCCGCATGCCCAAAGGCGCGTTTTACGTCTTCGCCAACATCACCGGCACGGGATGGACGTCAAAGCGGCTTGCCGACGCGCTGCTGGAAGAGGCCGGTGTGGCGGCGCTTGCCGGAACGGCGTTTGGCGGTTACGGGGAAGGCTACCTCCGCTTCAGCGTGGCCAATTCGATGGAGAACCTGATGGAAGCGCTCGAGCGTATTGAAGCATGGGCCGGGGCGAAACTGTAGCGGCAAGGGGCCGAACACGTCTGCAGCGTGAAGGAGAGCAGCCATGGCGCCGATGGATGCAACAACCGCCCGGGTCGTAGAGGAATACTCGATCGAGGAACTGTTCGATGCCGCGCGACTGGCGATGGCGAGGTAGTGCGTCGCTTCGCTGCGAGTAATGATTCCGGTCATGGACGCGAAGTTGATGCAGGCGATGAAGTCGCAGATGTTTTTGTAGCCGACGAGGGGAGGCGTGGCTTTGAGATAGGCTTCGTTGCCGGCCTTTTCGGCCTGGTAGCCGGTCGAGTCCTCGTCGGCAGCCTTCTTTTTGTAGGCGTAGTTCCAGGCGCGCATGCAGCGGACGATGGCCTTGTTTGCAGTGTCGTCTTTGGGCGCGGTCGTGTCGGCGTGTACGCTCGTGCCTTCAGGTGCGCATGGGGCGGTATCGGTGGAAACGGCAGGGTCTGCCATGAAGAAGCTCCTTTATCTTCAAGGCTAGCGACTCGGAAGAATTAATCTGCAAACCAGAAAAAATTTTGGACTGGGGCGCAGGGGCTAGAAGGGCAAGGAATTAGGTTGGGTTTGGAGGTGGTTCTTTGGAGGGCTGGGGGATTGACAACGGAGAAGCAGGGGTCAGGGATCAGGGTTCGGGGGTAGCGGGGGCAGGGTTCCTGGGCGTGCCGCCAGATTGCTGACTCGGCGAGTTGCTGCTTCGTCCCCGTTTGCGCGCGGCTGCCAATCGATTTATGGTTAAGTGGCTTGAGGAAACGTGGGGGAATTCGGATGCAAACCAGGTTTTTTGTTGTCGCTCTAGTCGCAGCTTCATTTGCGACCGCTGCCGCGGCTCAAAGCGCGCCGCGGCCCAAGATCACCAGCATTTCGCACATGGCCGTGTACACGTCGGATGCGGCGGCCGCCGAGCACTTCTACACCGTGGTTGTGGGCGCGGCGAAGCTGCCCGATCCCGAGAATCCGCGGGGCGTGCGCTATGCGCTGAGCGCCACACAGTTTATCGAAGTGCTGCCGCTGCCCGCCGGCGCAGGAATCCGGCGGATGGACCATACGGCGTGGAACACGGAGAGCGCCGAAGGGATGCGGAAGTACCTGGCGGCGAAGGGATGGAAGACGCCGCCGCACGTGGAGCGCGGCGTGGACGGCAGCCGGTGGTTCACGGTGCTCGATCCCGAAGGCAACAAGGTGCAGTTTGTGGAGCCGCCCGCGCACCCGAAGCCGGTGGACGCGCCGAACGTGATCGGGGATCAGATCATTCACTTCGGCTTCAGGGTTCACAGCCGCGAGGCCGAGGACGCGTTCTACCGCGGCCTGCTGGGGTTCCGGCCGTATTGGTGGGGCGGAATGAAAGAGGGCGAGGTCAACTGGGTGAGCCAGCAATGTCCCGACGGGCACGAGTGGCTGGAGTACATGATTGAGTCCAAGCCGGACAAGGGAACTCCGGCCACCTTGACGCAAAGATCCCTTGGCGGCGTGGACCACCTGTCGATCGGCGAGGTCTCGGTTCCGGATGCGTATCAGGTGCTCGTGAAAGGCAACCGGCTCGAGGGGATACACGATACGGCGCCAAAGATCGGCGGGGACGGGAAGTACCAGTTCAACCTCTTCGATCCCGACGCCACGCGCATCGAGCTGATGGACTTCCACGCGACCGTGAAACCGAGCTGGTCGCCGTTCACGGCGGAGGATCCGTCGGAGTAAGGCTACTCGTCCTCCTCCATCTGCATGCTCAGGTAGCGCTCGTAACCGAGCTCCTTGATCTGATGGAGCTGGGCCTCAAGCCAGTCCACGTGGCCTTCTTCGTCCTTCAGCAGACTGACGAAGAGGTCTCTGGAACCATTGTCGCGATTTTCGACGCAGGTTCGGATGGACTCGTTATACGACGCTACGGCGCCGAGTTCGAGCTTCAGGTCGGATTGGATCATTTCGCGGACATCGGCGCCGATGGTGAGCGCAAGATGGTCCATGTTCGGCGTGCCGTCGAGGAACAAAATGCGCTCCAAGAGCTTTTCGGCATGCTTCATCTCGTCGATCGACTGCTTCTTGATGAAATCGGCGAGCCGCTCGTAACGCCAGTTCTCACACATCTCCGCGTGAACGAAATACTGGTTGATCGCCGTCAACTCGTCGCGGAGGGCCTGATTCAGCTTGTCGAGGACTTTGGAGTTTCCCTTCATGGAAGGCCATTGTATACTTAGAGAAGCTTCGAGAGAAACAGGAATTCCTGTCCTTGAGGCCGGTGGCCGGGCGGTCCCCGCCCGTGCAAGGACCAGAAAAACGAGACAACATGCCTAAGTTGAAGACCCATACGGGCGCGGCCAAGCGCTTCAGCAAGACCGGCACCGGCAAAATCAAGCGGGGCCAGACGAAGACGCGGCACATCCTTACGTCGAAGGCGCCAAAGACCAAGCGGAAGCTGGGAAGAATCCTGCTGGTTTCCGATGGCGACTACGCGAAGGTGGCGCGCATGATCCCCTACGCCTGAGCACTGCGTGCGGCAGCCCTTTGGAGGGGTTCCGTACAGATGCAGACGGGCCGATGCATGGCCCCCGCCGGAAACGGCGAGAGATCAGGCTTGACCAGAGCGAGTGAAGAGGTTGACAGCCTTAGCGCCCCGGCGTGAAGGCCTCCTGCCTCCAGCCGCGTAAAACCAGCCGTTAGCTATTAGCCCTTAGCTTTTAGCTCGACGTGCTTGAACCGGATTCCGCGATTCTCCGCGACGAACGGAAGTGAATCGGCGGGATCCAAAAAAGGAGAAAAACATGCCCCGCGTAAAACGTGGCACCAAGCGGAGTGACCGCCGCAAGAAGATCCTGAAGCGCGCCAGCGGTTATTTCCTGACGAAATCGAAGCTCTACCAAGCGGCCCAGGAGGCCGTGGAGCGCGGCCTGAAGTTTGCCTACCGCGGCCGGCGCGAGAAGAAACGCCAGTTCCGCTCGCTGTGGATCGTGCGCATCGCCGCCGCGGCCAAGTTGAACGGGACCAGCTACTCGCAGTTCATCAATGGATTGAAGAAGGCCGGCATCGAGCTCGACCGCAAGGTTCTGGCGGAGATCGCGGTGAAAGATCCGGCGGGCTTCACGAAGCTCGTGGAGCAGGCCAAGGGAGCGCTGGCGGCCAAGGCCAAAGCCGCGTAAGAACAAAACTATTGACTGGCGGACAAAGCGGCCCGGGGTTCGAAAGGACTCCGGGCCGTGGTGCGTTTGCCGGGATCTTCAGATTCCACTGCCGCGGCACGAGGGGAAAATGTGGCACTGGAAAACCCCTCAGGCGCGAGTGAACGCACATCTGCCTCATGCAATGCTTTATCCTGCTGTTAACCCATGGCGAACGAAGCGATACCGAATCTGACGGCGTTTGACGAAGCTGCGCTGGACAAGGCATTTGCCGCGCTGGAGGCGCAGGCGCGCGAGGCTGCCGCTGGGCTCGACGGCGAGGCGGCCGTGGAGGCGTTCCGCCTGGAATGGCTGGGGCGCAAGCAGGGGCGGCTCAACGAAGTTTCCGGCCGGTGGTTGAAGGCTGCTCCGCCTGATGCGAAGAAGGCGCTGGGCGTGCGGTTCAACGCGCTGAAGGCCGTGGTTGAAGGCCTTTTGGACGCAGCGCTGACAGGGGGCCCGAGCGACTCTTCGCGGGGGGCGGCGCTCAAGGCCGAGGCCATCGACATCACGCTGCCGGGAACGCGGCGGCTGACCGGGGCCGAGCATCCGATACCGCGCACAATGAACGAGATTGTGGCGGTGTTTGCGGCGCTGGGCTACTCGGTGGGCGTGGGACCCGAGGTTGAGACCGACTACTACAACTTCGAGAGCATGAATTTTCCGCCTGGGCATCCGGCGCGCGACACACAGGACACGCTGGTGGTCGCCAACCAGGAGCGGCGGCCGCTGCGCGACCGGCTGTTGCTGCGCACGCATACCTCGCCGGTGCAGATGCGGACCATGGAACAGCAACCGCCGCCGGTGCGCATTGTGATTCCCGGAAAGGTGCACCGCAACGACGCCGCCGACGCCACGCACTCACCGATCTTCCATCAGGTCGAAGGGCTGTGCGTGGACGAGAACATCACCTTCAGCGACTTGAAGGGCACGCTGGACTACGCCATGAAGGCGCTCTTCGGCTCGGCAGTGAAGACGCGCTTCTTCCCGTCGTTTTTCCCGTTCACCGAGCCCAGCGCCGACGTGCAGATCAGTTGTATCTTCTGTGGCGGCAAGGGCTGCCGCAAATGTAAGGATTCTGGCTGGATCGAGCTGCTCGGATGCGGCATGGTGGACCCCGCGGTCTTTGCCTTCGCGGCGGAAAAGCAGCCGGCCTACGATCCGAAGAAAATCTCCGGCTTCGCCTTCGGCATGGGCGTGGAGCGCATCGCGATGATGAAGTACGGAATCAGCGAGATCGGGCAATTTTTTGCCGGGGATATGCGGTTCCTGGGGCAGTTCGTTTGAAAGACGGCGAGTTGGCGTGCGCTGCGCGCACCTTAGCAAGTTAGCGAGTTAGCGGCAGTAATGGAAGGACGCAAGGTTGTGGCAAGGACAAGGCATTTTCGGGATTTGCTTGCTTGGCAAGAGGCAATGAAGTTGGCCCGCGAAGTTTATTTGCTGACGGAAAAGTTCCCAAAGTCCGAGACGTTTGGATTGCGGATGCAGATGAGACGATCTGCGGTTTCAGTAGCGAGCAACATCGCCGAAGGCCACGGACGGCTAACAGACGCACAGTTGGAGAATTTTCTGGGGATGGCGCGTGGGTCGCTGTACGAGTTGCAAACGCAGATTGCGCTGGCCTGCGATCTAAGCTTCTTCAATCAGGAATCCGGCCAACAATTGCTCGAAAAGGCAACCAATGTAGCTAAGCTCATTAACGGGCTGTTGGGAGTATTGAAACCTCGGTTGTCATCACGGATCCACTAACTTGCTAACCAGCAAACGTCCGCGCAAGCGGACGCTAGCTTGCAGAACGAGACGTCATGAAGATACTAACCAAATGGCTGCGAGCTTATTTGCCTGGGCTGGCGGTTGACGATGCGCAACTGGCTGAGGATTTGACGCTGCGCGGGATTGCGGTTGAAGGGAATTATCCGCTGGGCGAGCGGAACGGCTCGATCGGCGATGGCTCAATCTACGAAATGGACATCACCACCAACCGCGTAGATGCAATGAACCACTACGGCGTGGCGCGCGAGGCGGCGGCGATTTATGGGATCGCGTTGCCGGCGCTGGATTTCGCGCTGCCCTCGGCGCGGCCGGCGAAAATGCCGTATGCAGTGCGCATCGAGGCGGAGGATGCGTGCGGACGGTTTACGGCGCGTGTTTTGCGCGATGTGACCATCGGCGAATCGAAGGACTGGTTCAAGGGCGCCGAGGTGGCCACCTACTTTGGGCTGCTCGATCAAAAGACGATCTCGAACGCCGTGGACGCGACCAACTTTGCCTGGCTGGCGATGGGCCAGCCGACGCACGTCTTCGATCTGGACAAGGTCGAGGGCGGGATCATCGTGCGGCGGGCGCGCAAGGGCGAGCGGCTGAAGACGCTGGACGGTATGGAGCGCGTGCTGGACGCGGACGACCTGGTAGTGGCCGATCACAGCAAGGCGCTGGCGCTGGCCGGGGTGATGGGCGGATGGGACACGATGATCACGCCGGAGACGAAGAACGTGCTCGTCGAGGCGGCATGGTTCGATCCCATGGCAGTGCGGCAAACGGCGCGGCGGCATGGGTTGCACACCGACGCGAGCCATCGCTTCGAGCGCGGGGCGGACTTTAACGCCGCGCCGGTAGCATCGGCGCTGGTGAGCGCGATTCTGCTGGCGAACGGCGGATGGGCAGAGGGCGAGCTGGTGGATGTACGTGTGCCTGCAATCGAGGATCGGACCGCGCGGCGCAGGCCCATTGCACTCGCGTTGAACCAGGTCCAGCGGATCCTGGGCGCGACAGTGGACGAAGAAGGAATTACCGCGGCGATGGTTGAGGGCGTGCTCGAGGCGCTGGGATGTGAGCTAGCAAGTCAGTCCGCCGCGGCGGACGAGTCAGCGAGTCAGCCACCTGCGGTGGGGCAGACCTTTGAACAGGATTCGTGGCAGGTGACGCTGCCAAGCTGGCGGCTGGACCTTGAGCGGGAGATCGACCTGATTGAAGAGGTCGCGCGGGTATACGGGTACAACCGGTTCGCCAACACGCTGCCGGCGTTCGGTGGGGGAGTGCAGGCGCTGCCATGGGCGGAGAAGGAGGCGGCGGCGCGCGGCACGCTGCTGGCGGCCGGATTCCACGAGGCAATTGGGAGCACCTTCTGCTCTGGGGCCGAGGCAGCACTGACCGCGCCGCAACCCGGGCAGGTGGTTCCGCTGGGCAATCCGCTCAGCGAAGAGGCGGGCGTGCTGCGGCCGTCGCTTGTGCCGGGCATGTTAACGATGATCGCGGGCAACCTGAACCGGGACGTGGACGACGTACGGCTGTTTGAGCTGGGCACGGCGTTCGGCGGCACGACAGACAAGGTAGAGGAGCGGCCGGCGCTGGCGTTTGGCGCCGTGGGCAGCTTGCCCGAGGAGAGCGCGCTGCACGCGGGGCGGACGATCGAATTCCACGACGTGAAGGGCGTTGTGGAGCAGGTGCTGGCGCGGTTCGAGACGCGAGCGCTTTACTTCGACCGTTTTCCTGCGGAGGCTGGATTGACGCCCGAATGGCTGCATCCATATCGCGCGGCGCGCGCGGTGGCCGATGGGATGACGGTGGGGTGGTTCGGGCAACTGCATCCGCGCGAGGCGGCGGCGCGCAAGATCAAAGAGGCTGTGCTGGTGGGCGAGCTGTATCTCGACCGGCTCTACAAGCTCTCCCTTCGCAAACCCGCGGCGCGGGAGATCTCGCGGTATCAGCCAGTGCGGCGGGACTTCTCGCTGGTGCTCGACGAGAGCATCCCGTGGGAGACGATCGATCGCGCCATGGCGGAGATCGGGATTCCGGAGCTCGTGGAGTGGCGCGTGCGCGAGGTGTTCCGCGACACGCGGCTGGGTAAGGGTGAGTATGCGCTGCTGCTGGGCGCGACCTTCCAGGCGCCGGACCGCACGCTGCGCGAGGAGGAGTTGCAGAGCTTCCAGGCGCGCGTGGCGGAGGCTGTTGGCAAGGCAGGAGCGCGGCTGCGAGCCTGAGCAAAACCGCGCGCACGATCGGCGCTATACTCGAACGCAAATGGGACCTGTTCGGCGGAGGTTGGATCGATGGGCAAGTCGTTTTTTGAGCCTGAGACCGCTGTGGAAACACAGGGCGGGGAACAGCCGCAGGAGACGCGCGAGGAGCCGGGAGCGCTGGCTGTGAGCGTGGACGATTTTTCGGCGCTGGAAGAGCGGGTGCGGCGTGCCGTGGAGCTGGTGAAGCGGGAGCGGCAGGCGCGGGCCGCCGCCGAGGAGCGCGCTACGATGGCCGAAGGGCAACTGCGTGAGCAGTCGCCGGCGATAGAGCAACTGCAGCGCGAGTTGGGCGTGCTGCGCGCGGAACGCGACCAGGTGCGGCAGCGGGTGGAGCGGCTGCTGAAGCAGCTGGATGCGCTGGAACTGTGAGGCACAATGATGGCCGAACAGACACGCAACAATCCGGCGCGCAACAATCCGGGCAACTACGTGACGGTGGAGATCTACGACCAGCTCTACCATCTTTCCGGACAGGACACGGTACACATCCGCGAACTGGCGGCGGTGGTCGACGCCAAGATGCGCGCCGTGGCGGCGCAGGGACGGACAGCGGATTCGCTGCGCGTGGCCGTGCTGGCCGCACTGAACCTGGCCGATGAGCTGTCGCAGGCCACGTCGGCCGATCTGCAACTGGGCCACGCGCGCGCCGCCAACCTGCGCGGATTGCTGGACGAGGTACTGGAGAAAGACTAGGGACTAGGGAAAAACAGGTCTACCGGGTTTTCCGAATTGAAAACTCAAGCGGTTAAAACGCGCCCAGGGCCGTATGACTTCTCGGTGGATCGTTACCCCCAGCCACTTTTTGTGGTTAAGTGGTCTTATTCAGTGACTTGCACCCTCGATCATTTGCTTTAACCTAATAGAACAAATGGCTGATCGAACAAAATCTTCACAATAAAGTGGTTCTGGCGTTTTTTTCGAGGATTTGCACTGGAAACTGTGCAAATCGCGCGAACCAGCGTTAGTTCGCTGTGGCCGGATGGAGTTGCTTTTGGCGCCGCAGTCGAGGGCCGGTACTGCCCGGCAATCCTTCCTGAGCGTGCATGGCGCTTCCAGTGGAGTAGCAGCTGTGACTTGCGCGTAATTTGCCGCGGCTGACGCATTACCGGCTATTCGCCGCCAATCGGGTTTTGGGCCTACTACGGGTCGCCGGCAGGCGCCGAATAGGGAAATGGAAGACGGGTGGCTACTTATGGGCGTCGGCGGCTTGGAGCCACAAAGGCGTCTGTGAGGTTCAACTGTCTGCGTAGTATCATGTCCATCAATAAAGGCATTCAGGGCGGGGCTACACTACCGGCCGTGCGGCCCCAAGTTTCCAGGACAACGGCCACACCCGGACTCCGAAATGAAGTGGGAACTTTGAAGAAATGACCAAAGTGAATGAATGGAAGCGCTGGCTCCGGAGGATCGGGTATCCGGAGCAGCCGCGGGCTGAAAGACGAATCCCGTCTGGGTTTGCAGCCCGGCAGGCGAGCAACCCGGCTTCAAAGCCATTCACCATAAGAAATATCGGCTCGGGTGGGCTTTATTTGCTTACCGAAGAACGCTGGCCCCTTGGTGAGCTGATCCCGTTGACGCTGGAAGTGGAAGGTTCGCCGGAGAAAAGTTCCGAGTATCAGATTGCAGTGCAGGCGCGGGTTGTTTGGCATGGCGAAGATGGCATCGGGTTATCGTTTGTTTTGCCGTCAGGCGTGGATACAGACCTTTGGGATGTTCTGCTCAGGAACGTAATCGTTCTTACGGATCCGAAAGACGCCTTATATACGTTCAGGATGCTCCGGACGACCCTGTTTCTGTACCGGCTATGCGGGGCCGAAGCCAAGGAAGCCATTCTCTTGCTTGGCGAAGAACTGGATCAGCCCAGAACCGAGAACGCTTTGGAGATTGCGCTCGGTGCGGAAAAGCTCCTGGCTTCCGAACCCGGCGCCGACAGGATGCGCGCTCATCCGCGCGTTGTCGCCAGCTTACTTAAATATGGGTCATGGGCGCACGACGATTTGACCAAGCAGTTATGGGTAGGTCTACTGGCCTCATCTTGCACTGTCGAAGCGCCGGACGATTCCAATAACGTCTATGTCGATCTTCTCGTGCATGTTACACCGATCCAGAGCCGGATCTTCGTTACTGCATGCAAGAAGGTAATGGAGGTAATGTCTGAAACTCGGGATCTTCCCTCGGTTCGAATCATCTTTACGCCAGAAGAGATGGTTCGACTTACTGGTATCTACGATCTGTCCAGGCTTGCTGTGGATATCGCATATTTATTTAATTCGGAATTACTTGAAAAAGTTTTCGATTTCACGTCTTACATTCCCACGGAAAGCTTTGACATCACTCCTTCTCGTCTAGGTCTGGAACTGTACAAACGCTGTCAAGGGCATCGCACTCAGCCGCATTCAGCGCGGGATGTATCGGAGGGCGCCCAGCCCTTGCCGTAGCCTGACCGCTCCGCAGGAAATGAGTGAGCCCCGCTCGCGCCGCTTCCCGATCCGGTAGTGTCCAGAGTTTTTCGCAGTTTCGGTCTTTCTCGGAACTTGGGAAGGTTATAAGAGTTTTACGGCGGTTCTCCTGCAGCTATGAGCCATTTCGGACAGTATTCAAGGCAGCTTTTTCTTGATGAAAAAGCCACTTAGCGATTGTGCCCTGGTCTACACTCGCAGGAGACCCGCTATAAGTTCCCCGATGGCTATGTTAGAGGGGAACTTAGGACGCTTACTCGTCACGCCGTTCGGTATCTCCAGACCGCGCGCCAGCCGCCCTTCAACCAGTGCCGCCAGCCGGTAGGCCTCGCCTAACCTCATGCTGCAAGGAAACAGGAGGTGCACCTCCAGGAAACAGAAGGTGCACCTCAATGATCTGCCGTTAGCCCGTGGTGCGGAAGCGCACCCTGTGGTATTCCAGACCAAGCTCCCGGCAGATCGCGCAGTGCAGGTGAAGCTGGAAGCCGCTGTCAGCAAGGCGCTGACAGTGCCTGCCCGCTTAGTGACTGGCGGTAAGCGAGAAGGCGTCCACGTAGAAGTTCTCGGTTGTGCCGCCCGTGCTGCCAATTTCGAAACCGTATTGGATCGCGGTAATCGTGGAGGTCGACGCCAAGTACCCGTTGGTCCCCAGGTACGAGAGCATGCCGTAGATGTCCACGGTCCCGGAAGAGACGCCAAAATTCGTAGAGGTGCCCGTCGGCGGGACCCACTGGAAGACGAGTTCCGAACCCGCACCGCCGTTCCGACACAGGTTCCATTTATTTGATGGGACGCCGTGCGTCCCGCCAAAGGTGAGGTTGGTGGCCAGTACGGTCATGTATTGGGTACACGCGCTGCGGTTGACGACCTGGTTCTGGATCATCACCTCGTTGCCGTAACTGTTGAACCACATGTCGTAGCCGGAGTCTTCGATGGTACCAGAGCTGGTGGGTACTGTGCTCACAAACGAGGAGTACATGTAGGAGAAGCTGTTGATTTTGGGATTGGCGCTCGGCAACCAACTGCTGAACAGGATGTCCGTGTCGGGGTACGATTGCACGCCCGTATAGCCCGAGGCCATCTTGGCCGCCACCCACCATCTCCCCTCGGAGACCGTGTACAGCGTCTCCGACCATCCGGTTTGAGGGTTCCAGACGTCGTTCTGGACATTGGAGTTGCCGCCGCCATTATCGGTGACATCCGTGTCGTTGTACGGTCCGCAGATGCCGCTCGCGGAGGAAGTGGAGCAAACATATTGGCCCATAGCGAACGAGCTAGAAGCGAGAATAACCAGCGCCACTAGCACGGTGAGAGAGAAAACAGAGTTGTTTCTCACAGAGAAACCTCCTTTTCGTCATTGGGGATTTGCTTACAGTCTTCAACCTCTAGATCGCCATTGACACAAGTGTCAAGGGAAATGCGGAGTATTGACGGAAGAATCAAGTTACGGAGGGACAATGGGCTAAGGTAAGTAATCGGAGGTTAGTAACTCGAAGATAACTGGGGCCTGCACAATACCAGAACCCACCTCATAAATGTCTAGAGAAGATGAGGAGACAAGCGAGATGGCCGGGCTGCTCGAAGAAGCGTTTCCTCGGAAGTTCCAGAATACTACTACTGGGACAAAAACGCTGCGAGGCGCGAAGAGCAGCGCCCCGCAACACACAGCCCCGGCCAGGAGCAGGTACCTCCACCCCGAGCCGCCTTCGGGCACAAGAGATCAGGGCACCTGCGTAGTGAGCGGGGGCGGATCGGCCAACTGGTGCCACGCGTTCCCAAAGGCCGGGCTGCCTGGATTCATATAGCCATAATTGAGTTCGTCCAGCGGAATCTCGGTGGTGCTGGTCCAGTAGCCGGCATTATTGAAGGTAACCGGGTTGGAGGGTGAGGCCTTGCCCGTGACGAGGGTCCACGTCGGGAGGCTTCCGCTGTAAGGGATTTCTGCCCATGTGCCGCCTGCAGTGGCTGGGCTGCCCTGTGTGTACTGGAGGTAGAGGATATAGTAGCCCGTTGGATTAGCCGGAAAGCCGTTATTGTTTTCGACGCCGACCGCGGGCCCACTTTGGGTTGTCGGGGGGCCGGCCTTGCCCCATGTATAGGTAATAAGGCTACACCAACCTCCGTTGGTGATGTTGGCAATACCGACATGCGGGTCATGCCCCGGAATATTCGTGAAGCCCTGTGGAAGCGGGCCTCCAGTGAATGTGATTGTTGTCTTGCCTGTGGCTGGGTTGTACGACATGCTGACCTTGGCGGTGGACGGGTTGTACGCATAGAACGGATCGAGCCCAGGGGCCAGAGAGGCTTGGATGTCGTCCAGCGATATATCGCCTACGACCACAAGCGTCAAACTGGTCCAGCCGCCGGTCGTCAGTGGCGAGAGCCACGAGTTGCAGAATTCCCCCGAGGCGTTGGCGCGGGCTGGCGAGAATACAATCGCCAGCGCCAGGGATGCGACGGCGAACCATGACAGGGTTTGGGAAATTGTCCGGTGTTGCATAGATTCTCCTTTTCATGCGCCTGCGGAAGCACGCGGCTAAGTCGTTTCACCGTGCATTCCGCAGTACGCAATGGAGCTGCTATTGCTTTGCCGGAACGCGTGGAAGGGACGGCAATGGTGTTTTCTCGGGGGTCCCAGAATGCTACTGGGACAAAAAGGGGTGAGAGCGGGAGAAGATGATTTGCTTCTCCCGCTCTCGTTCAACTATTGGGCGGTCTGTGTCAAGCTGTTCACCGTAAATGTCTGGTTTACCCCGTCCGTGGTGCTGATTTCAAAGCCATAGCCGAACTGGGTGAGCGTGCTACCCGACGGCAGGCAGGCCGTAGTACCACTCGAGGTCTTGCATATGGCGTGGCCCTCCAGGTACTTGAGCATGGCGTAGATGTCCACGCTCGAGGAGCTCTCGCCAAAAGTCTTGCTGCCGGCAGTCGTATAGTACTGCCAGATGAGCTCCGGATTCGACGAGCCAAAGGTGCCGTTTTGACATAGGTTCCAGGTCTGTGTCGGGACGCCGTTCGACCCGCCGAATTGGACGTTGGTGGCGATGACGGTGGTCCAGTCCGTGCACACGTCGGTGTTGATGTTCTGGTGCTGGATCATGATCTCGCTGGCCCAATTGTTGAACCACATGTCGTAGCCAATATCGCTGACTACACCCGTCGACGCACTGGGGGCCGTCTCCGAGAACGTGCCGACGATTTCGCTGAAGCTGTCCAGCGTCGGGTTGGGATCGCTAGTCTGTCCAGACTCGTAGTACTGAATCGCTGCGCTGGGGTAAGAGTGGATAGCTCCCGAGCTGTCCGTCGGGAAGTTGGCTACGATATACCAGTTCCCGGGGTTGGTCGTATACATCGTCTGGCTCCACGTGGAAGGCGGGCTCCACACGTCGTTTTGCGTGATTTGCCCCCACGTAGTCGGGCTGAGCCCTGTGTCGTAGTACAACCCGCTCGACGGACACACGCCAAGCGCGGCGGTTATGGTGCACACCGATCCCGAATTCACGGTAAAGGTGACGCTATAGGTCTGCGGCGTGTTGGTCGCTCCCGTGCTCGCGACGCTCACCGTGGCGGTGTAGGTTCCGGCCGAAAGGCTCCCGGTAGTCGGCTGATTGACCAACGTATAGGGGGCCGAACTGCCCTGAACCTGAACGCTGAGCCAGCCGCTTCCGCTGTGGTAGGTGGTCGAGGTGGTCGGGACCGCCAGAGTGCCGCCGCCGGAGTTGCTCACGGTGACATTCTGCGAGGACGGGTTCCCGCCGCCCGCCGTGGCGGTAAAGGTGAGGCTGGTTGGGGATAGCGAGATGGTCGGCGACGATACCGGATTCACGGTAAACGCAACCGTATAGGTCTGCGGCGTGTTGGTCGCTCCCGTGCTCGCGACGCTCACCGTGGCGTTGTAGGTTCCCGACGAGAGGCTGCCGGTCGTTGGCTGCGTGGAGCAGGTATAGGGGGCCTGGCTGCCCGTGCAGTTCACACTGAGCCAGCCGCTGCCCTGGCTGTAGTTGATCGAGGTGGTGGGAGACGCCAGCGTGCCGCCGCCGGAGTTGCTGACGGTAACGTTCTTCGCGGACGGGTTCCCGCCGCCCTGCGTGGCGCTGAAGCTCAGGCTGGTGGGAGACAGCGAGATGGTCGGCGACCCGCCGCCCGTAGACGCCGGTTTGAGCGCGGCCATCTGCATCGTCCAGGAGGCGTTGGCGGTTCCGGTGGCGGCATAAGAACCGGGGGCGCCGGCTGCCTCATCCTCGACCACGTTGCCGCTGAAGTTGGAGCGGAGCATGAAGCCCGATCCCGCCGAACCGCTGCCGCCGTTGTCCATGTAGCCAAAGATCAGGTCGTTGGCGACGGTCGTAGTTGCATTGCCGCTGGAAACCGTGCTGGAGCTGCCTACAGCGCCGGCCTGTACATCGATCGGACTGCTTGTGGCCACGCCCGAGTATTCCGTCAGGTACTCCTGAAGGAAGTTGGCGGTGGCCGAAATGTTAACGGTCACCGAGTCGGCGCCTCCTTTGATGTTGGCGGCGTAGTAGAGCGCGGCCAGGTGCCCATTCGGGTTAGTCAGCGTACTGCCGACCTGGACGAACGTGTTCCCTTGCGTGTCGGTAACTGAGGTAGGCGAGCCGCTGGCCATATCGAACCCTACCAGGATCATGTCGCCCGCTGTGGTGTTGGATGCAAAGGCGAGCGTCTCGGTGTTGGCGCTACTGACGGTCGCGGCGTTGACCTGCACAAATGCGATCGCCGCCGATCCCGAATTCACGGTAAAGGCGACCGTATAGCTCTGCGGCGAGTTGCTCGCTCCTGCGCTCGAGACCTGCACCGTGGCGTTGTAGGTTCCGGCCGCGAGGCTGCCGGTAGTCGGCTGGGTGGAACACGTATAGGGGGCCGAGCTGCCCGTGCAGTTCACGCTGAGCCATCCGCTTCCCTGGCTGTAGTTGATCGAGGTGGTGGGAGACGCCAGCGTGCCGCCGCCGGAGTTGCTCACGGTGACATTCTGCGCGGATGGATTCCCTCCTCCCACCGTTGCGCTGAAGTTGAGGCTGGTGGGAGAAAGCGCGATGGCCGGCGACGCCGCATTCACGGTAAACGAGACCGTATAGCTCTGCGGCGAGTTGCTCGCTCCCGCACTGGAGACGTTCACCGTGGCGGTGTAGGTCCCGGCGGCGAGGCTCCCGGTAGCCGGCTGGGTGACCAATGTATAGGGGGCCGAACTGCCCTGTTCGGTCACAGTGAGCCAGCCGCTTCCGCTGTGGTAGGTGATCGAGGTTGTCGGAACCGCCAGCGTGCCGCCGCCGGAGTTGCTCACAGTAACGTTCTGCGCGGACGGGTTCCCGCCGCCCTGCGTGGCGCTGAAGCTCAGGCTGGTGGGAGAAAGCGAGATGGCCGGCGGCGCCGCATTCACGGTAAACGCGACCGTATAGGTCTGCGGCGTGTTGGTCGCTCCCGAACTCGCGACGCTCACCGTGGCGTTGTAGGTTCCGGCCGCGAGGCTGCCGG
Source organism: Occallatibacter sp. (assembly GCA_049522315.1). Taxonomy (GTDB): domain Bacteria; phylum Acidobacteriota; class Terriglobia; order Terriglobales; family Acidobacteriaceae; genus Telmatobacter. The sequence goes on along the minus strand of JBEKNY010000005.1, from coordinate 50,147 downwards.
TAGCCGGCTGCGTGGCGCACGTATAGGGAGCTGAGCTGCCCGTGCAGTTCACGCTGAGCCAGCCGCTGCCCTGGCTGTAGTTGATCGAGGTGGTCGGGGACGCCAGCGTGCCGCCGCCGGAGTTGCTCACGGTGACATTCTGCGCGGATGGATTCCCTCCTCCCACCGTTGCGCTGAAGTTGAGGCTGGTGGGAGAAAGCGCGATGGTCGGGCTGCCCGAAGAAACGTTGTGGAGGATCGAGAGGTTGTTGAGCGTGAAGGTCTCTTGTGTCGAAGTGGTGGTGTAGATCATGAAGCCGTATCTCATGTCGTTGAGCGTGCTGCTGGTCGGCAGGTACCCGTTGGTCTCCAGGTACTTGATCATGGAGACGAGCTCCATGCTGCCGCTGGTGAAGCCCCAGGAGCTGCCGCTGCCGACGATCTGCCAGTAGTACATCGATCCGGTGTAGCACAGGTCCCAGGAATTGGTCGGGACGCCGTAGGACCCGCCAAATTGGATGCTTGTCTTTACCGGGGTGGTGCCGTTGCAGGTCGACTCGTTCTCTACGTAGTGCTGGATCTCGATCTGTTTGCCCCAACTATCGAGATAGATCAGGAGGCCCGCCTCTACCCCGGTGCCGGAGTTGCTGGGAATGGTATCATTGGCGGTCGCGACGATGTTGGTGAAGTTGTCCACCGTCTCGGCGTTGTAGGCTTGCTCGGTGATGGGGAAAGCCAACTGGTGCGTGCTGGCCCCAAAATCGGACAACACGGACCAGCTCGAGCCGCTGTTGGCGGTCAGCGTCTGAGTTTCAGGGGTGACGCCATACCCGCCCGTTACGCCATTGTCGACGTAGGTGTTATAGCCATTGCTCTCGGTGAAACTCGAGCTCTGGGGGTACGCCCCGCTTGCTGGACAGGAGCCTGTAGCGACGGTTGTGACGCATGAGCCCATGGCGAACGGGCTCCACGCAAGAATCGTCAACGTGACGAATAGCGAAAAGATACGGGTGATTTTCATTTGCCAATTCTCCTTGTTCCGGCGCGAATTTTCTTGCATTCTTGCATTCCGTATTCCTGCGTGCATCAACAGGGCCATCGGGCTGCACAGCCGGAGGGCAGGTGATACGCGCCTGCCAGCCGGCGGCTCACCCCACCCAGCCCGGCGGGCGCCTGGGTGAGGTGAGCGATACTGTTGCGATTCAGCTGATCGTGCTATCCCTGTCATGCTTCCCAATGCGGCTTTCTCTCAAGAAAAAGCCACATGGCGCAACTCCAGCAATGCCGCAAATAAACTGCTCCAGAAATACCGCAGAGGGGCTGGGAAAAACCTCAAAGAGACAGGGAAAGCGCCCTCAGGCAATTTTGCAACCGCGGGAAGCATGACGGCGTCTTGCTGCAATGGCTATAGGTCACAATTTGCACAAGTGTCAAGGGAAATGCGGAGTATTGGCGGAAGAATCAAGTTACGGAGGGACAATGGGCTAAAGTAAGTAATCGGCAGTTACTAACTAGAAGATAACTTGGGCCCGCACACGATACAAGTGCGGCCCAGCACAAAGTAAAACCAACGGCCACACTGAGTTAAGGCGGTCCGCCGGCCAGAGGAAGGTACGAGCGACCCGGGACTCCTACGACCGCCTCCTGCAACTATGGCCATATTGACTGTAGTTAAGGCAGCTTTTTCTGATGAAAAGCCACTTAGCGATTGTGCCTTGGTCTATACCTGCAGGAGACCCGCTACAGGGTCAGGCGCCGAGCGGCTTAAGGCATTTCTCCCAATCCTGTAAAGTGCTCAATGGTTCGAAGGTTGCCGCTCACTGGGGTTCGCGTCAACTTTGCGGTCTTGAACCCCTATACACCATTGGGAGAAATGCGTTAGCTCGCCAACCCTATTTTGCCGCCAACTGGCGCAGGACGTACTGCAGGATGCCGCCGTGCCGGTAGTACTCGATCTCCCGCGGCGTATCGATACGCACCGTTGTGTAGAACTCGCTGACCTTGCCGTCGCTGCCGGCGGCTTTGACGCGGAGCGTGCGGCCGTTGGCGAAGCGGTCCTTGAGGAGCGTGGTGAGGCCGGGAAAGTCGTAGACCTCCTCGCCGGTGAGGCCGAGGGACTCGACGTTTTCGCCTGCTGCGAATTGCAGAGGAAGGATGCCCATGCCGACGAGATTGGAGCGGTGAATGCGCTCGAAGCTTTCGGCGATGACGGCGCGGACGCCGAGGAGCTTTGGGCCCTTGGCAGCCCAGTCGCGCGAGGAGCCGGAGCCGTACTCTTTGCCGGCGAGAATGATGAGCGGAACGCCGCGCTCGGCATACTTCACGCTGGCATCGAAGATGGACATCGGCTCGCCTTCGGGAAGCAGGCGGGTGACGCCGCCTTCCGTGCCGGGCGCGAGCTTGTTGCGCAGGCGCACATTGGCGAAGGCGCCGCGGACCATGACTTCGTGGTTGCCGCGGCGCGAACCGTAGGAGTTGAAGTCTGCGGGCTTGACGCCGTGGGCGGATAGATACTGGCCGGCCGGTCCATTGGCTTTGATGGAGCCGGCGGGCGAGATGTGATCGGTCGTCACGGAGTCGCCGAGGACGGCGAGCGCACGCGCGCCAGAGATATCTGTGACGGGCACAGGGGCCATGGTCATGCCGTCGAAGTAGGGCGCCTTGCGGATGTAGGTTGAGTCCGGCTCCCACTGGTAGACGTCGCCCGTGGGGTAGCTGAGGCTCTGCCAACTGGCGTCGCCTTGGGTCACGGTGGCGTATTCCTTGCGGAAGCCCTCGCTTGAAACGGCGCGCTCGATGGCGGCGGAGACTTCGGCCTGGGTGGGCCAGATGTCGCGGAGGAAGACGGGCTTGCCGGATGGATCGTTGCCGAGCGGGTCGGCGTCGAAGTTGTGGCCGATGCGGCCGGCGAGCGCGTAGGCGACGACGAGCGGCGGGCTCATGAGATAGTTGGCGCGGACTTCGACATTGACGCGGCCCTCGAAGTTGCGATTGCCCGAGAGGACGCTGACTGCGACGAGGCCATGTTTTTCAATGGATTTTGACACGTCGGAGGGTAGCGGCCCGCTGTTGCCGATGCAGGTGGTGCAGCCGTAGCCGACGACGTTGAAGCGGAGCTTTTCGAGATAGGGAAGCAGGCCGGCCTTCTGATAGTAATCCGTGACGACGCGGGAGCCCGGAGCGAGCGAGGTCTTGACCCACGGCGGAACGGTGAGGCCTTTCTCGACGGCTTTTTTGGCGAGGAGGCCGGCGGCGATCATGACCGAGGGGTTGGACGTGTTGGTGCAACTGGTGATGGCGGCGATGACGACGGAGCCGTGATCGAGATAGGGATCGGGGTCGACGTTGAACCGCTCCTTGACTGTGGTCGTGACATGGAACGGAGCTTTTTCGGCAACGGCGGTGTCAGTGATGGTTTGGCGCTGCCAGGCAGCCGCGGTGCGCGAGCCGAGCGGCTTGGCCGTGGGCGCCAGGAGCGACGGGAGTTGCTGCGCGAAGCTCGAGGCAGCGTCCTTGAGGAGCATGCGATCCTGTGGGCGGCGGGGTCCGGCGACGCTGGGCTCAACGGTGGCGAGATCGAGCTCGATGGTCTGCGAGTACTTGGCCTCCGGTGAGCCGGAAGTGTGAAAGAGTCCCTGCTCTTTGTAATAGGCCTTGACGAGCGCGATTTGTTCTTCTGTGCGGCCGGTGAGGCGCAGGTAGCGGAGGGTCTCGGCGTCGACGGGGAAGATGCCGCAGGTAGCGCCGTATTCGGGGGCCATGTTGCCGATGGTGGCGCGGTCGGCCAGCGGCAGCTCGGCGATACCAGGGCCGTAGAACTCGACGAATTTTCCGACGACACCGAGCATGCGCAGAGCCTGCGTGACGGTGAGGACAAGATCGGTGGCGGTGGCGCCCTCGCGCAATTTGCCGGTGAGCTTGTAGCCGACGACCTGCGGGATCAACATGCTCACGGGCTGGCCGAGCATGGCGGCCTCGGCCTCTATGCCGCCTACGCCCCAGCCAAGAACGCCGAGGCCGTTGATCATAGTGGTGTGGGAGTCGGCGCCGACGAGAGTGTCGGGATAGGCGACAGCTCCGCTGTTTGACTCTTTGGTGAAGACTACACGAGCCAAATACTCGAGATTGACCTGGTGGCAGATGCCCATGCCGGGCGGGACGGCGGAGAAGTTGCGAAACGCGGACTGGCCCCACTTGAGGAAGGCGTAGCGCTCGCGGTTGCGCTGGAACTCGAGGAGCGAGTTGGCCGCGTAGGCGGAGGGCGTGCCGTATTCGTCGACCTGCACGGAGTGGTCGATGACGAGCTCGGCGGGGGCGAGGGGATTGACGCGCTCGGGATTGCCGCCGAGGGTCTTGATGGCGTCGCGCATGGCGGCGAGATCGACGACAGCGGGGACGCCGGTGAAGTCCTGCATGAGGACGCGCGCCGGCATGTAGGCGATTTCGCGGCTGGGCTCGGCTTTGGCGTCCCAGCGGGCGAGGAATTCGATGTCGGCGGCGGTTACGTTGACGCCGTCCTCGCGGCGGAGGAGGTTTTCAAGCAGGATTTTAAGGCTGAAAGGAAGGCGCGAGAGATTGAAGCCGCGGGCGGCGAGCGCGGGGAGACGGTAGATGGTGTAAGAGCGGCTGCCGGAGGCGAGCACGGCGCGGCTGGAGAAGCTGTTCATCGGGGAAGTCCCTTTCTGCGGTGTTCGAGGAAATGCGATGCAGTTTGCAGGTTGCGTAGAGGGCAACGCTCCCTGCCGGCGCGTAGACTTTGCAGCCGTGGCTTCACCTTTCAGTATATTTCCGGCGGCGCCAGAGAGTTTCTCCTCAAAGGTTACAGCTTTCTATCGTTGGTTTTTTCGGCGCGACCGAAGCCGCGCGCTTTCCATAGGATCCAGGTGGGCACGCGAGTGTGCCTGCGAAGGCGGGCGCGTAAGGCGCCAGCCGGCTATCGCGGCTCCATGTTGTAGAGGAAGTAGGCGCGGAGCTCGAGGTAAGGGCCGTGGAACTCGCGGGGCAGAGAGGGATAGCTGGAGCCGGTGATGGCGCCCCAGGCCGCGCGGTCAAGACCCGAGTCACCGGAACGGCCGTCCAACTGCATGTCGATGACCTGGCCGTTGGGCAGAACCTTGAAGTGGATGACTACGACGCCCGACTTGAGGATGGGCGGGTTGACTTCGTCGGGGATGAGCGGATCCCAGGTCATTTGCGTGATGTAGTGCCAGCGCGCCAGCCAGGAGTTGAAGTCGACGCCCTGCGTGTCGGAAAGAACCTGCACGCCGCCGGTGCCCGCTCCGGGATGCATTGAAAGTCCGCCTGAAGGCACATCGCCGTAGGACTGCCCCCCGTGGTTGTGCATGGCATTTTGCATGTCCTGCTTGAGCTGATCGGCGGGGTTCTGCGAGCCCATGGCGAAGCTGGGCTTGGCCGGGACGGCAGCGGGGCGCGGCGCCTCAACCTGCGAGTCCGGGTTTGCCGGAGGCGGCTGCGAGGGCTGCGGCTTGGGTTGTTCCGGAGCCTGCTGCTGTGCTGGCGGCGGAGGCGGCGACTCGCGGTTCAGCTCGTCCAGCGTTTGCTTGTCGATGAGCGGCTTGTTGGGCAGGGGCTTGGGCACGGGTTTGGACTGGAGCTGGCGCAGCGCGTCGGGCGGCAGGTCAAGGTAGGCGAGATCCTTGCGCTCCTTGATGGCTTCGAAGGGGTCAATGACCCTTGGAACTTTGAAGATGTAAGTGGGAATCCAGGTGATGGCGGAGATGAACAGGATGTGGATGAGAATCGCGAGCCAAAATCCCTCGCGCAGCCGCGACCAGCGCCGCTCATCTTCGAGCTCGCCGATCATCTCCAGCAATTCGTGGGTGTTGTAGTCGATCCATCGCGAGCTACTGACGACCGGGGCGGACGGCTCACGTGGTTCCAAGTCGCGCTCAGAGAATGTGTCCAGCCCCAAAATCGAACCCCGGATAGAGATTTCCTGTGCGGGACTGCCAGTTTGCGGACGCGGCTCGGCTGGTCCCTTGGGATCGTTCACTTCGGCTGGCGCTTCGCTAATTGGCATTCCATGCTGAGGAGCCTCTCAGGGCAGACCCCCCCTAGCTGGCTCTGTATGCAAGTCCTTCCAGTCCATTCTCTCATTTTCGGCAATGACCTGCGCAAGCTGGTGGTTTGCCGGCTTCGTTCCAGCGTTCCTCCGGCGATTCAAGCCGCGCCCTTTCAAAACAGGGATTGACCGAAACATCACCTGCAAGACCACGCCTCGTACAATGATTCTTACCGAATTGACGCAGAAAAGGGCGGAAGGGGACAGGGTTTGAAGCAGTTTTTTGCGCGCATTGCGGCGGAATGGAAACTGGCGATTCTGCCGGCGCTGTTGAAGTGGGGGATCTGGGGCGTGGGCGCGGTTGCGCTGCTCGACTCATCGAGCATTCCTGTGCCCATGGACGCGATTTTGGCCCTCTATGTGTGGAACGACAAGCGGCACTTCTGGCTCTACTGCCTGGTGGCGGCGGCGGGCTCGGCGATCGGCGGGCTGCTGCCCTACGGGCTGGGCCGCGCCGGGGGCGAGCTTTTCCTGCTCAAGCGCGTGGACCGGGCGAAGTTCGAGCGGCTGCGTGACCGCTTTCAGCGCCAGGAGTTCCTGGCAGTCATGATTCCATCCATGATGCCTCCACCGGCTCCCTGGAAGATCTTTGTTTTTGCTTCGGGCGTCTTTGAGATGCGGGTGGGGAACTTCCTGCTGGCCGTGTTCGCGGGAAGGATGGTGCGCTGGCTTGCGCTCTCGCTGCTGGTGCTCAAGCTGGGGCCGGGCGCTGCCGACCTGGTGACGCGTCATGCGTTGGCGACCGTTTTGGCCGTGGGCGCGCTGGCCGTGCTGGGATTCGCGTGGTGGTGGATGACTAAGAAACGCAGCGGCAAGCTGCTGGAAGGATAAGACGCTGCCGCGAAAGACGGGCCATTACGTCTTGATGGTTGACTTCCGACGGCACGATGGTGAGCAAACAACTCTACAAGCGTCTCCTGGCGCAGACACGGTTGTCCATTAACAGCATGTCTGAAGCAGTTACTGAAGCGCCTTCGGGATCAAATAGTTCCCGGTTCGACGCTCTTCAGCGGCTGGCGCAGCTTGCGCACCAGCGCGGGCACGCCGAGCGCCACGCCGAGAACGATCGAGGTTGCGACGAGATCGTTGCGGTAGAAGGGCACGCCAGCCAGATAGCAGACTCCAAGCCCGGCGAGGGTGTGCGGATACCCGTTGAAGCCGCTGGCCCAGACACCGTAATTGGAGACGAGGAAGAACGAGGTTGGTCCCAGGAGCGCGCCCGCGGCCCCGCGCGCGAAGGTGGCACGCTTGCGGAGCAGGATGGACCCGAGCGCCATGGCCGCCAGATACCACATCCAGGTGATCGCATAGCCCTGCCAACGGAAGCTGTAGTGGTAGACGAAGATCGTCAGGTAACAATCTGTCGCGATGAGAGCGGCGAGGGGGACGAGCATCTCGCGCCAGGGACGCCGCGCGCCGAAATAGAGCAGGCCGCCGGTCACAGCGGTAAAGTTCCACCATCCCGCATGAGGCAATACGCGAGTGAAGACAGCAACCAACACGAGCAGATAAGCGGCCATGACTACCTCTTCTTTTTATGGATTCCAAGAGATCTCGAACCGAAACGGCGATCCTGCGACTCAAGGGACTGAATTTATTCTGCGGTACGCGTGCGGCGCGGTCAACCCCCAGACGTTCCACGAGGCAAATAAAGTTTTCCGCAGGAACAAATCCCCTACCGTTACCGCTGCTCCCGGCCATCCATGGCCTCGCCGGCGTCTTCCCACCCCACGGACGAAGACCCGCCCGCGAGGGCCCCGGCGCGGCCGTCGACGATGTAGACCCAGCCGCTAAGCGGCGAGCGCGCGGCGGCGCTACGGGTTCCGATGAAAGCATAGTCGAAGCGCAGATCGGTGAACTCGACGGTCGTCCACGAACGATTGGGCGGCAGTTGCGGAGGATCCATGCCGGGCGCAGGTGCCTGACCGACGTCGCGCACCACGGCCCAGGTTCCCCAGTCGAGATAGACCCGGCCCAACGGCGTGCGCTTGGCGGCTTCCACCGCCGGGGTGTCGGCCGGCTTGTAGAGCACGTCGCGATGCGGGTCGCTGTCAATGGAACCGGTCCGTGTGTCGATTTCGGCGGTCTGATAGAAATCGGCGGTTTCGAGAATCGCGTGCCAGCGGAAGGGGTTCACGGGATACGGCTCGACGGCCATGCGCGTGACCGGTTCGGCGGCGATGTTCGTGTTGTCGAGCATGGCCAGAGCCTGGGCGTGCTCGGCCCAGCGCCAACAACCGAGCAGAAGCATTGCAACGAGAGCAAAGATGGCCCAGCCGCGCCCGCGGAAGGGCTCGCGCCGGGCGCCAATCTCGCGGTCGGCGAGGCCAAGCAGCCACGGCATAACCAGGGCGACGAAGAGGATTGCCCACAGAACCGGCTCGACGATGAACAGAAAGTTGCCCGCATACCAACGGGGATCGAAGGGAAAGAATGGGCGCAGGCCGTAGTTGTTGGTCCAGTCGAGGAGCAGATGGCTGAGCGCGGCGACGAAGGCGGTCAAGTAGAGCCATCCCCAGTGGATGGGCTGACGCGGCTGAACATGGGGTTCCGGAGATTGTGCGATCCCACCCTTTTCGTCCGCTGGCGCGGATGAAAAGGATGGGGCACCCATGTGTTTGTTTCGCACGCGCCAGAGGTGGAAGAGTCCCACCGCGCCCACCACCACGCCTGCCACAACGGGCACAGCCCAAAATGTGTGCGTGATGCCGCGATGGTGCTTGAGTTCCTCAACCGGCCCGGCGAATCCCCAAAGAACATCGAGATCGGCAGCTTCGGAGGCCAGCACCGCGGCGAGCGTAGCATACGCCGTCTTGCGATTGAATCCGGCGCGGCCCATGCAGGCTCCGGCCAGGAAATGAGCGACAGGTTCCATGAAAGCGCTTCGTACCCTTTAGAGAATGACATACGGACTTGAGCGCACGAAAGAAATCGCCGCGCTGGATGCCGCGGGCGAAGCGAAGCGGCTCGCGCGCGTGTCCGAGGACGGCGTGCCTGGCCTACAATCGTGAGTGGACCGATAAGCCGAAAGAAGGGCCCATACCGCCATGATGCAACTACAAACCAATGGGATGACGAGGAGAATTTTGAGCACAGGAATTTCCATCGTCTTGAGCGCCGCTGCCGGAGCCTGCGGAGCGCAGACGCAGACCGCCGCAAACTTCGGACCCGGCAATCCTTTTTATGCGCCCAGTACGCTGCCGTTTCACGCGCCGCCTTTCGACCAGATCAAGGACAGCGACTACCAGGCGGCCATCGACGCGGGCATGGCGCAGCAGATCGCGGAGGTTGAGGAGATCGCGAACAATCCTGCGCCGCCGGCCTTCGAGAACACGCTGGCGGCGCTGGAGCGCTCGGGCCAGTTGCTTACGCGCGCGATGGCGGCGTTCAATTGCGTGACCGGCGCGAACACCGATCCTGAGCTGCAGAAGGTGCAGGAGTACGAAGCGCCACGGCTGGCCGCCCATGAGGACGCGATTTATTTAAACGCCAGGCTCTTCGCGCGCGTGAAGGCGATCTACGAAAAGCGCGCGACGCTCGGCCTCGACCCGGAATCGCTGCGGCTGGTGGAGTACGACTACCAGCAGTTTGTAAAGGCGGGCGCGAACCTCTCCGACGCGGACAAAGCTCGGCTGAAAAAGATCAACGAAGAAGAGTCGACGCTTGAGAACTCGTTCATGACCAAATTGCTTGAGGCCACGAAGGCGGGCGCGTACTCGACGACGGACCCGAAGGCGCTGGCCGGACTGAGCGAGGCGCAGTTGGCCGGGGCAGCGGAGGACGCGAAGGCGCGGAAACAGCAGGGATGGCTGGCGCCGCTACAGAACACCACGCAGCAGCCCGATTTGACCTACCTGACGAACCGCGCCACGCGGCAGGCAATTTTCGAGAACTCCTGGAACCGCACCGAGCGCGGAGACGGCAACGATACGCGCGCGACGATCGCGCGGCTGGCGCAGCTACGCGCCGAGAAGGGGGCGCTGCTGGGTTACTCGAATTACGCGGCGTGGAACCTGACCGACCAAATGGCCAAGACGCCGCAGGCGGCGATCCATTTTCTGGATGCGCTGACGCCGGCCGCGACGGCGCGGGCTGCCAGAGAGGCCAAAGACATCCAGGCGTTGATTGACGCGCAGAGCGATTCGAAGCATGAGGGGTTCACACTGGAGCCGTGGGATTGGGAGTTTTATGCCGAACAGGTACGCAAGGCCAAATACGACCTGGACGAAGCGCAGATCAAGCCCTATTTCGAGCTGAACAACGTGCTCGAAAAAGGGGTGTTCTACGCGGCGCACGAACTCTACGGCTTGACCTTCAAGGAGCGCAAGGACATTCCGGTGTGGCAGCCGGACGTGCGCGTGTTTGAAGTGTTCGACGCCGACGGCGCGCCGCTGGCGCTGTGGTATTGCGACTACTTCAAGCGCGACAACAAGAACGGCGGCGCGTGGATGGACACGCTGGTCGATCAGTCGAAACTGCTGGGCCAACTGCCGGTGGTTTTTAACGTGGCCAACTTTGAGAAGCCCGCGCCGGGGCAGCCGGCGCTGCTCAGCTTCGACGACGTGACCACGATGTTCCACGAGTTCGGCCACGCGCTGCACGGCATGTTTGCCGATACGGAGTACCCCAGCCTGTCGGGCACGCAGGTTCCGCGGGACTTTGTCGAGTTTCCTTCGCAGTTCAACGAACACTGGGCCAGCTATCCCGCGGTCTTCGCGCACTACGCGCGGCACTATAAAACCGGCGAGCCAATGCCCGCGGATTTGGCGGCCAAGATCGAGAAGGCGAAGACGTTCAACCAGGGCTACGATCTGACAGAGATTCTAGCGGCGGCCCGGCTGGACATGGAATGGCACACGCTGCCCAAGAGCGCGCCGCTCGAGAATCCGGACACGTTTGAGGAGGAAGCGCTCAAAAAGACGCATTTATGGATCCGGTATGTGCCTCCGCGCTACCGCTCCAGCTACTTTCTGCACATCTGGGCCAACGGTTACCAGGCCGGCTACTACGCGTACCTGTGGACGGAGATGCTGGACGACGACGCCTTCCAGTGGTTCGAGGACCATGGCGGTATGACGCGCGCCAACGGCGAGCGCTTCCGGCAGATGGTGCTTTCGCGCGGCAACACCGAGGACCTGGAGAAGATGTATGCGGCGTGGCTGGGCAGGGAGCCAAGCATCGAGCCGATGCTGAAGGACCGGGGGCTGAAGGAGGAGGCGAAGTAAGCGGAGCTGGCGGGGTTGGCGGAGTTAACGGAGTTAGGTGTTGCGCGCCGGCGCGATCCTGCGATCGAGAAAAACCCGCCCTAGCCGGAAAAACAAAGACCCGGGGAGGATGGGCATCCCTTGGCGCCTCACTATAATCCTTAGCTATGAGCGAGCGGGACGCGGCAGAAAAGATCGAGAAGCTGCGGGAGGAGTTGCGCCGCCACGAGCACCTCTACTACGTTCTCGATGCGCCCGAGATCAGCGACGCCGAATACGACGCGCTGATGAACGAGCTGAAGCGGCTGGAGGCGGCGCACCCCGAGCTCGTCACGCAGGACTCGCCGACGCAGCGCGTGGGCGGCAAGCCAGCTGAGGGCTTCAAGAAGGCGCAGCACTCGCGGCCCATGCTCTCGCTCGACAATGCCTATTCCGCCGAGGAGCTGGCCGACTGGGCCGCCCGAGTGCGCGAACTGGCCGGCAATCTGCCCGTTGCATACACAGCCGAGCTGAAGCTCGATGGACTGAGCGTGGCGCTCAGCTACCAGCCGGGCGCGAACGGCGGAGCGCGGCTGGCGATGGGGCTGACGCGCGGCGACGGGCAGACCGGCGAAGACGTTACCTCGAACATTCGAACGATTCGCAGTATTCCGCTCAACATTCCGGCCGAGCGCCTGAAAAAGGCGGGCTTACCGCTGGGCCGGGCATTTGAAGTGCGCGGCGAAGTGGTGATGCCGGAGGCGGCGTTCCTGCTCATGAACGAAGAGCGAGAGCGGGATGGGCTGCCAGTGTTTGTCAATCCGCGCAACTCGGCTGCGGGCACGCTGCGCACGCTGGAGCCTTCGATCGTCGCCAACCGGCGGCTAGTGTTTTTTGCGTACTTTCTGCTCGTCGATGGCGAGTATTGGCCGCAAGGCCAGACGGCCACGCTCGACGCTCTCGCTACCCTTGGTTTTCGCGTGAACTCGCATCGCGCCCGCGTCGGCTCCGCCGAGGAGATGCTCAAATTTATCGACGATGCCGAGGCGAAGCGCGCGACGCTAGGCTACGAGATCGACGGCGTGGTTTTGAAAGTGGATGCCCACGCCACGCAACAGCGGCTGGGTTACACGGGCCGCGCGCCGCGCTGGGCGATTGCGTTTAAGTTCACGGCCAAAGCGGGCGTGACACAGGTCAACCACATTGCGGTGCAGGTGGGCCGCACCGGCAAGCTGACGCCGGTGGCGGAGCTGACGCCGGTTTTCATCGGCGGCACCACCGTGAGCCGCGCCACGCTGCACAACGCGGATTTTATCGAGCGGCTGGGGCTGAAGCTCGGAGACTGGGTGAAGGTGGAGCGCGGGGGCGACGTGATCCCGAAGGTTGTGGAGGTGATTGAGGACAACGATCACCCGCGCGGGGAGCAGGACTTTGTCTTTCCGGCTGAATGCCCGGAGTGCGGGAGCCGGGTGGTGCGCGCGGAAGGCGAAGTGGACTGGCGCTGCGTGAATGCCGATTGCCCGGCCAAGCTGCGCGAGAGCCTGCTGCACTTTGGCCGCCGCGAAGTGATGAACATCGAAGGGCTGGGCGACGCGGTGGTGGAGCAGTTGGCGGAAAAGCGGCTGGTCAAGAGTGTTGCCGATCTCTACGAACTTGACGAGCAAGAGCTACTCTCGCTTGAAAAAAAGGTCACGCGCAAGAATAAGGCTACCGGACTTGACGAAGCCAAGACAGAGGGGCTGCTCGGCCCGAAAGCCTCGAAGACGCTCCTCAAGGAGATTGAGGATTCGAAGCGCGCCGGCCTGGCGCGGGTGCTGATGGGGCTGGGGATTCGCTTCGTTGGCGAGCGCACCGCAGAACTGCTGGCGCAGGAGTTCGGTTCGATGGAGGCGCTGATGGCCGCGTCGGCCGAAGATCTGGAGCGTGTGGAAGAGGTCGGCCCGCGCATTTCCGAGGCCATCCTGGAGTTTTTTGCGCAGCCGGCGAACCGGGCGCTTGTCGACAGCCTGAGGCAAGCAGGGGTGGACATGACGGCGGAGAAGAAACAGCGCTCGGCGCAGCTTGCAGGCCTGACCTTTGTGCTGACCGGGACACTGCCCACGATGACGCGCGACGAGGCCAAGCAAAAGATCGAGGCCGCCGGGGGCAAGACTGCGGGGTCGGTGAGCAAGAAGACCAGCTACGTGGTGGCCGGCGAGGAGGCGGGTTCGAAGCTGGACAGTGCGCGCGAACTAGGGATCCCTGTTCTTGACGAGGATGGGTTGCTGGCGCTGCTTGCGGAATAGACGCCGCCACTGAAGACGACTGACGTTCGGCTCAACCGCGGAGACGAGCGGAATTGCACGCGTGAAGCGGCTTCCTGGAAAGGAATGGAAGCAGAGCCAGAAGCGCCAAGGTCAGATCGATCCACATAAGAGCCTTCCTATTTGCAGTTCGTGTTAAGCGCTGGAGCGGCGGCGCGCGGCGATGTCAGGACGATTCTCGACGGCGCGCAGTTCGCGTTCGCGTTCGCGTTCCCAGGCTTCGGCGCGCCAACTGCGCGAAGCGTAGCGCAGCGTCTCTACGGGGACAGGAGCGGGATCCTCTGGATGCGGCCGCGCCGGCATGGTCACCAATTCAGGCTGAGGACGATACCCAGGCTTGGGCGGCGCCGGCACAGGAGGCCCGATCAATCGCGCGGACGATTCCGGCTCTGCGTGAGCCGCGGCGGAGGTGAGGCTGGCATCGACGCCCGGCCGCACTACCGGTTCAGCCTCATCCACCGGGCGCTGCGTGCGCACGGCGATGGATTTGGCCATGAATTCGTCCACCAGCTTGTGCAGGCAGGTTTGCCCGCAGAGATGCTTGGAGCCCGGGCGCAGGCGATGGCGCGAGCTCCAGCCGCTGACGCGAAGCTCCCCCGCTTGTTCGTAGGCGACAAACCAGTGGTTGGTCTGGCGCTTCTCCGATGCGCAAATGTCACACGATATTGCCTGCCGGATCACGGGGAATCCCTCACTCCGCGGCAAATCTCATTGAGATGCCTCGAATCTCTCCCATCTATTTCATCGTGCGGCGGGTGGAATGGATGAGGCTGTCCGGAAACAAATCGGGACCTGATTCAATTCCGGACAAACGGGCGGGGGATCGTCCTCATTTGGGACACGGTGTATAGAAGGAAAGAGGAATCGGCGCAATCAAGAGAAAGGGCGCGGCGAAAACCGCGCCCTTTCAAGGCAGAGTCCCTAGAGCGTGTTTCAAAAATGGTTGCGTAGATTTCCGTTGTCATCCCTCAGGGGCTAAAGCCCCTGTATTTTCCTGCATTTTTCGGCCCGGCTAAAGCCGTGCCCTTGTTACAAAACTATTTTTAAACATGCTGTAGAGCGTGTTTCAAAAATGACAGCCGCGTTGCAGCCATGATCCCTGAGGGGTTAAAATCCCTTATTTTCACGGGCTTTTCGGCACGAGTGAACTCGTGCCCTTGTTACAAAACTATTTTTAAAACACGCTGTAGAACATGACGCCGAATGGCGCCGCCCGCACTCCGGTTATTCGCGCGGCGCAAAATAGCCCGTGCGCGCGCGGACCGTGTAGTGGCGATCGTAGCAATAAAGGTAAATGGTGCGGAACGAGCCGTCGGCCTTGAAGTCGGCGGGCGTGTAGACGAGCGCATACTGGCTGCGCAGTTCTTCCTCGATGTTCTTGAAGCTGGCCGCCATTTCTTCGACGGATGGAGGGAAGAAAACTTCGCCGCCGGTTTCCTCGGCGAGTTCCTGCATGATCTTGTCTCCGGGACCGCGGCTGGGCGTCCAGTTGGTGCTGATGGCGTAGATGATGGTCTCGGCGCGTTCGCATTCCTTGATGGCTTCAGGCAAGTAGACGCGGCTTACGATGTCGTTGCCGTCGGAGATGACGATGATCGCCTTGCGCACGGGTTCAGGGCCGCGCTCGGTCAACAGCTTGTCGCGGCACGCGGTGTAAACAGCGTCGAAGAGGGCGGTGCCGCCACCCGGGTGCACCCGGTTGATGCCGTTCTCCAGCGCATCCATGTTGTTGGTCCAGTCCTGGTCAACCGTTGAGGTCTCAGCGAAGTCCATCACGAAGGCACGGTCGCTGCGCGCCTTGAGCACGTCCAGCAGAAACTCGACGGCCGATTGCTGCTCAAACTGGAAACGGGAGCGGATCGAACTGCTGGAGTCAATGACAATGCCCACGCGCAGGGGCAGATTGATCTGCTGATGGAAGGAGTTCACGCGCTCCGGGGCCTTTTGGTCGTCAAGCAGAGCGAAGTCACTCTGGTTGAGGTTTGAAATGTAGTGCCCATGCCTGTCGGTAACGGTGAAGATGAGGCTGACCTCGTTGACGGGGATCCTGAGCGTGGGCGTGCCGACGTCGGCGGGCGCCGCGCCCGGCTGCGCGGGTTGCGCGGCGTGTGGAGCAGGCGGAGCTGCGGCGTTTTGCGCGGGTTGCTGAGCAAGCGCCGCGGCACAGGGGAGGGCAGCCGCCAGCGCGACGGATAAAAGGCGCCGCAGCAGCGGATCTGAACTTGGCTGAGGCTTAGAAAGCTGATTGTTCATCACGGTCTTATTTTACCAATCGATGTGCCTGGTGGCGCACTCACGGGGGTTACCTCCGGAATGCCTCCGCAGAGCCAGGAAGCTGAGCTTTCGGAAGCCTCCTGCTGATTAGATGGATTCCAGGCGGAAAAGGAAAGCAGTCAACTCATCGGGCAGCGGCGCCTCGAGTTGGAGCGGCTTGCCCGTGAGAGGGTGCAGGAAATCGAGTTTCGCCGCGTGGAGAAAGTTGCGCTCCAGCCTCAGCCGCTCCGGCTCGGCCATTTGGCGCACGGATCCCGCTTCACGCACTTCCGGTTGCGCGGTCAACTGCGCCGCGGCGCCGTAAAGCGTGTCACCCACTACAGGATGGCCGATGGAGGCCATGTGTACGCGGATCTGGTGGGTGCGGCCGGTTTCGATGCGCACGCGGAGCAAAGTGAATTTGCCGAAGCGGGTGGTCAAGCGCCGCACCACTTCGTAGTGCGAGATGGCGGAGCGGGCGTTGTGGCAAGGCCGCGTGGTCATGCGCGTGCGCCGCACGGGATCGCGGCTGACGGCGGCGGTGATGGCGCCTTTTTCGCGCGCCACAGCGCCGTGCACCAGCGCGAGATAGGTTTTTTGCACGTGGCGGCCGGCAAACATGGCGCCCAGAGCCGCGTGGGCGCGATCGTTCTTGGCCGCCACGATCAGTCCGCTGGTGTTTTTGTCGAGCCGGTGCACGATGCCGGGACGCAGTTCGCCGCCTGTGGAGGAGAGCGTATTGAAGCGATGAAGCAGCGCATTTACCAGCGTTCCCCGGCTGCGCGCGGCATCGTTCCGGCCCGAGCCTGCGTGCACCATCATGCCCGCCGGCTTATTCACCACGGCCAGGTCGGCGTCTTCATAGACCACATCGAGCGGAATCGCTTCAGGTACGGCCTTGAGCGGGGTGGGATGCGGCTCGCCGGTGATCTGAATTTGCTCGCCGCCGCGCAGCTTGAACGAGGGCTTCTCGCGGCCGCCATTGACCAGCACGTCGCCCTGATCCAGAAGCAACTGCACGCGCGAGCGGCTTACGCCGTCGAGTTGCGCGGCGAGAAATTGGTCGAGGCGCCGGCCATGCGCTTCGGCGGGCACGGCGATGGTGCGCTGGGCGCTCATGCGACGCCTTGGCTTTCGCCGACGGGCGCGGCTTGGCGGTTGGCGTGCGGCGCGCCTTTGCGTTCGCGCAGGACCAGCGCACCGGCGAGCACGAGAAATACTGCGGCGATCTGCGGTCCGTCGATTGCGCCATGGAAGAGCGAGCCACGGCCCACCCAATCGCGCCACATCTCGGTGAAGAAAATGGCCACTCCGGCTCCCATCAGCCAGAGGCCGGCCACGTCGCCCTGGCGCCGCTCGAGGGGCAGCCAGACCCACAGCAGAATGGCCAGCGCGAGGAAAGCGAGGGCCGCGTAGGCTTGCACGGGATGCAATGGAACGCCCAGCGGCGCGCCGCTCCAGATAGCGGCCAGCGGGTTGGTGTAGGTGACGGCCCAGCGGACGCCGGGTCCGGCGTCGACGCCGTAGCCCGAGCCGGCGGCGAGCTCGCCCAGTTGCTCGAAGGCCAGGCCCAGGGCGAGTGGGGCGGCGAGCGCGTCGGCCGTGGCGCGGAAAGAAAGGCCGCTGCGGCGGGCATACCACGCCGCGCAGGCGGCGCCCGCTAGTGCGCCCACGCAGGCCAGCAGGGGATGATGGACCATCGCCAGCCCCAGCAGCCATGCGGGATGGAGGCGCAAGGCACTCCAGTTGACGACGACCAAAAGCAGCCGTGCTGCGGCCAGCGCGGCGAACAAGCTCAGGATCGAGAGGTTCCACACTTTGGCGGCGTCCACGCCGGCGATGCGGGCGGTGCGCTGGGACAGAGCGAGCGCCAGCAACACGCCCATCGCGGTGACTACGCCGTAGGACGGAATCAGAATCGATCCGATGTGAAAGAGGGCCGGATACACCTGTTTCAGAATAAGGGATTTGGCTGCCAGGCGCAGGAGTTGCGGCGGGCAGACCGAGAAGTAGAACCCGGCCCGCGGGGCCGTGAGCGATGCGCCGGTGAACCCGTCCTAAGACGGTGGAGCTCCCCGCGGTTCCTTAGGCATTCCGGACTGGCGGACACAGCACACAGAACCGATGATCGAGTAGAGCCCCTGTTCGTTGAATGTAGGTTCAACCAGCGTTGACCACCCACCTGCTTTGCAGGCCGGTTTCTATAGCGGATAGTAGGGGTACGCGCGTGGAATTGCAAGTCTTGTGCAAGACGGGCAAGTTGTGGTACGTTTTTGCGCCTCGCTTTTGGGGACGGGCCGGGCTGCGCGTGATATTGCAGTGGCGCGCGGCCCCGAACATGCTGATCGGCTGCTGCCCCCGTACGATTTCGGCGGCCATTTGCATCCGCCGCCGAATAAATCAAGGCGATGGGTGGGGCGGTGCCGCTGAGCTTGTTTGCGAAGTGAGAGGGTCTAGAATCGCTTTGGCGTGGTGATGGCAGTTTGCTGAAAAGCAACCGCGGATCCTTCTGCTCCGCTTGCCGCAAAGGACGCGGCAGACTCCGCTCAGGATGACATCTCTTGGCGTAGACATTGAGGGAAGAAAAGTGACGCTCTACGGTGTTGTTCCTTCTGGAAAGTCCAAGATCCAGGCGTGAACCTTCTCACAAGCAGTAACGTAGTCAGGATTGTCCGCTTTAATGTCGGCCATAGATTTCGTTTCGATGTGCCGAGCTTGCCAGTCGGGGGTCGCTTTTCCCACGGTTTTCTTCAAACATGCTTCCAAGTCTTGCTTCCACTGCGCCTGGGCGTCACAGGGCTTCTGTATGTTTGTTAGTTTCTGTCGGGCTGTTGATGTTGGTAGTTTCACGCTCCCGTCAGGCTGCAGGTCCTCATCTGAAACAGCAAGCCACGGAATGCCCAGCTTTGATGCGATTGATGCGAACGCTGGAAGCTGCCCGACGTCACCCGTGCGAATGATCGAGATGCTCCTGCCCTCAAGATCTAAATTTGCATGCTTCTTCAAATAGGAGCGCAGGGCAAAGACGTCATCTTGGCCTTCAACAAGAACGGCCTTTTGCGCAAAGAGCATTTCATGCGCGCCACGTTCGTCGATGCGCTCTTGAAACTTCGGGGCCTCCTCGATCTGCGTTGTCGAGATGCAGCAAACTGTAACCGTGTTTCCGTTTCGGGTGAGCCGAACTATACTCTGGCCTCCCGAGAAGTTTACGAAGTTGGGGGAGTGGGTCGCGGCCAGGACGGTCCAGCCAGCCGTAGCCAGCCGCTCGAGAACGTCCCGAAGTTTCCTTGTAAGGTGGGGATGTAGAAACGATTCTGGCTCCTCGAAAAGCAGGACGACGCGGGAGTTGATTTCGTCCGGGTACTGTGAGAGAACGTCAAGTGCTGCGATACGAACAAGGCTTTGCCAACCATCGCCCATCTTCTCCAGAGGCGTTGTTACCCCGCCTGCGTCGGCAGCAAACGAAAGCGCGAGCTGACTTGCGAGCCATTCCTCAATGGCGCTAATGTCCGGCTTGAGGTCAAAGAGAGCCTGACGGCCAACGTATAAGGACAACGTTTCCTGCAGTTTTGGCTTCATATCGTCGCGCCAAAACGGAAACTCCTGCATTGCGCGTGAAAAGAACTCATGGACCTTGTGAATTGTTTCCGGCATCACTTGCTTTTTGCCGTTGTAATCAAAGTTCCATTTAGCATCAAAGAACCGACGCGAGAGCAGCTTCGCTAGCCGCTGCAGCGGACCTGTCTTCCACTGGTAGAGCGAAACGAAAAGATTGGACGGCTTCAAGAGCCATACGTCAGGCTTGTAGTCGCTGATATCAGACCATCGCGCGTTTTTCATGCGGTAGAACAGCTTGTGTTCCTTCCACTCGTCTTTCGCTTTACCCTGCAGGGGGACGGATACTGGAATGGTTATAGGCCGCCCGTCTTTGTCAATCAGTCGCGTTTGATGGGAATACCTGTCGTTCTTTTCTATATGGCCAGTTAAACAAGCCCCGTAAACGAGCGTAGGGTCTCCGTAGCCGCCTCTCACTGCGGGTAGGGCCTTTTCAGTCGCGGCACTGAAAGCCATCTTGATTTCGAATTCGTCTGAACAGGAGTCGCTCGAGGAATGGTGAAAATCGTATTTTTCGGGGTTGTAGTTGTAAGAGCTGGGGCCCTCGAGGACGAGGGCGATAGCATCCAAGATCGTTGACTTACCTGAGTTGTTAGCACCGATCAGAACGTTGAGGCACTTGGACGGAAGCTCCAAATCGACACTTTGCAGGCCGCGGAAATTTCTTATTTCTAGTCGCTTAAATTCAAACTCGATGGGCATGGTGGCGCTCCCATGCAAGGATTATGCGCCAAATTCGGCTTCGAAGCGTCAAATACGCTTGCTAGTGCCATGACCTTGTGATTTGGTTGCGTGCGGGTTAGTACCACCGGCCTGGGGCGGCGGCACAGACGAAACGTGGCGGAGCGCGAGCCTGACTGACCGACAAGAGCGCGCCCCGATTGAATCACCTTGCAGTGATTCAATCGTGGCGAGTGTGTTGGCCGGTTGCCGCTCTTACGCTTTGGGCGATTTCGCAAGCGGAGGGGCTGCATCCGCCGGCATGGATGGAGTGACAGACGCGCTGGGACCGGCTGACGCTCCGGGACCGACTTTCTGCATCAGCAACGCACCCAGCCCTTCGAGGACGCCGCCGACTGAGCCGCCGCCTCCGGTGACGAGCGTGCTCGGCATGAACGGGACATTGCTCCTGGAAAGGGCCTCGACGGCGTTGACCAGTGCAGTGGCTCCCTGGCCGAGTGCCGCAACCTGCTTTTGATAGGCCTCAGCACGGGCCAAACCGACAGCCCGGACCTGCGCGCCCTGGGCCGTGCCTGTCCGCTCAATGTAGGTGGCCTCGCCGTCGGCTTCTGCCTTGCGGGCCTCGGCATTGTTCTTCTTGATGTCGACGCCCACCGCGGATTGCGCGAGCTGAGCCTGCATGTCCGCGGTCCCACGGGCCTTCTCGGTCTCAATGCGCTGGTCCTGCGCCTGGCGCTGCATCTTGAAGGTTTCCACCTGCTGGTGCGCGACCTCGCGTTCGGTGAGCACCGTGACCAGTGCTGCCGGGTAGACCACGTCCTGGATGTAGACGCCGCGGGTTTCGATTTCGTATTCGGCGAGCTTCCTTTGGATGTAGGCGAATGCCTCCTCCTGGACAATCTGGCGAGTCTGGATGAACTTGATGGCTTCCATGCCGCCGATCTTGTCGCGGAAGAGGTTGCCCACGGCCGCCTGCAGGACCTCGTTCACCAGATTCTCCATGGAGCCGACCATGGAAATCACCCGAGGGGCTTTGGTGTCGGGAACGTGGATGAGGACCTGGAGGTCAATGGAGAAGACAAAGCCCTCATTGCTTTTGGCGATGATGGGTTCAAGCCGCGCGTCGAGCCCATGGGCTCCGGTGACGTCCTTGGCCCAGTCGAGCTTGAGGATTGCGGTAAGGACCACCTTGGCGTCGTAGATGCGCGGGTTGATGGGGTATTTGCCGGTTCTCAAAGCCTCCTGCCAGATGCCTTGATGGCCGGGCCGCACCAGACTGCCGAATTTGAACCCGATGCCTGAAGTGTCCTGGGTCGGTAGGCCAACGTAGGCCTTGATTACGGCAACCTGGCCCTGTTCGACGACCAGCATCGGAACCTGCTCCACGCGCACCAGAAACGGATTGAGGTTGAAGGCGCCGTAGAGAAGCGGATCGTGCTGCAGGCCGATCTTGCCCCCGGCATCGAGGAATTGCTGGAAATCCTGGAAGTTGTTGTGCAGGGTGTTCTTGCTGCCGAGGATGGCGGCGATGAGCTGGAAATCGGTAGTGCCGGCGTTCTTTTCGAGCTCTTCGACATCGTCGAATCCTCCCAGCCTGTTGGCGATGGCGCCGGCGGGCAGCGGTTGGCCTTCGAGGGCGGTTACGATGCCGATCATGTCGACGACTTTGCCGCTTTCGGCCGGCCGGGGCGAAATCCGCGTGACTTCGAGTTGCCGTTCCTCCAACCCGAAAGCTTCGTAGGTGAGCCTGCCTTTTTCTTCGGCCAGCTTGCGGTATGCGTCGGTGATGGGAACGCCGAAGACAGATGGCTTGGTGATGACCAGGAAGGCCACAGGATGGATGGGGGCCAGCATGCCGGGAGAGAGAACCGGCCTTTGCACGCCCTTTTGGCCGCCGTTGGCGACGAAGTTTGAGACGTCAGTGAAGTTGCCAAACTCGGCTTTGTAGACACCCGACTTTGCGCCAATGGGTGTCGCATCGCCCACTTGCGCGATGACCACGCCGATTTGACCCGCGGGGACCTGCACCCAGGGATGCTTGGCCACCGCGTAAATCAGGCAGAACTTGAAGCGAAGGCCGGGCATGAGCAACTCGGCTTGGTAGCCGGCTTCGCCTTTGAAAGCCACCGGGTTGCTGCCGGGCAATTTCGCGCCAAACCGCTTGCGGACCAAGCCGACTTGCGTTGGGCCGATGCTGTATATCGACTTAAGAATGAGGACGATCAGCAGCAGCACCAAGATGCCAATCACCAGATCCATGAGACCCAGACTGAATGCGGAACCCTCGAACATGTTTCCTCCCTTGATCCGGATTGAGCCGGACCTCAGACCTCTGTTTCGGGGTACGTCCCAGCATACTCCTGTCGGGAGAGACTCGCGTGAATGCGGCTGTCTGAACGGGATCGCGGGAGGGTAAGCTGCTGCGTTTCGCTCTTGGCGCAGCAGTCACAGGATTGGGTCTGTCAGCGGCGTTGCTTCCCGCGGTGCTCGGCCAGGTCTCTGACCACTAAGTTTTGTACCAAATGGGGTGCCCCAAGTCCCGATTTTGGGACCTGGGATTGACAATCGCTAGGTTCGAGATCACAAGGTCAGAGACCTATGTTCGCGCTTTGGCGGGCTTGGCGGGGCGGGCGGCGCGGCGTTTCTTTGGCGCGGTAGCAGCATTCGGCGCGGGCTGTTCGGCGCGGGGAGCGCGGAAGCGCAGGCCGTTGAGCGAGTTCTCGCCCATGGCATGCAGGCGGAGGAAGTTGGTTGAGCCGGACTTGGTGCGCGTGCCAGCCACAATGGCGATGACCTCGCGCTGGCGGACGTAGCCGCCTTTCTCGAGCAGGGATTCCGCGCAATCCACCAGGGCTTCGGTCGAGTTGATCTTGGGACAGCGGATGGGCGTGGTGCCCCACAGCAGGTTGAGGCGATTGACAGTGGCCGCGACGGGGCTGAGCGCGAAGATGGGCGCCATGGGGTGGTATTTGGAGAGCTGGCGCGCGGTCGAGCCGGACTCGGTGAAGAGGGCGATGCCGCGCAGGTTGAGATCGTCGGCGGCATGGGCCGCAGCTTCACAGATGGTTTCGGCGATGGAGAGGTGACTGCGGCGCTCGCGCGGCTGGGTTTCGAGGCTTTCCTTGATGTGACGCTCGGTTTCCGAGACGATGCGCGCCATCATTTCCACCGACTCGACCGGGTATTTGCCGATGGCCGACTCGCCGGAGAGCATGACGGCGTCGGTGCCGTCGTAGATGGCGTTGGCCACGTCGGAGACCTCTGCGCGCGTGGGCCTCGGGTTCTCGATCATCGATTCCAGCATCTGCGTGGCTGTAATCACCGGCTTGGAGTATTCGGCGGCGCGGCGGATGATGTGCTTCTGGATGGCGGGAACCTGCTCCAGCGGCACTTCCACGCCCAGATCGCCGCGCGCCACCATGATGCCGTCGGAGACCTCGAGGATGGCGTCGAGATGCTCGACGGCCTGGGGCTTTTCCAGCTTGGCGATGATCCAGGTATCGGCGCCGTGCGCGGTCACGCGATTGCGCACCAGGGTCACATCCTCGGCGGTGCGAACGAAGGAGACGGCGATGGCGTCGATGCCGTGATGGAGCGCGAATTCGCTCAGAGGGAAAGGTGCGTGGGTTCCGGTTCAGAGGGGTCCGCTAGCGATGGATTCTGGCGCTCCCAGAAGAGAACGCCGTTCAGCTCCGCGCCCAGCAAAACGCTGAACGACGTGATGTAAAGCCATACCAAAGTTGCGATGCCCGCCGCGAAAGACCCGTAGAGTCGGGTGTAACTGCCGACGCTGGTGACGTACCAGCCGTAGGCGAGCGTGGCCGGAAACCAGATGAGGGCGCCGGCGATGGCGCCGGGCGCGACCCAGAGCCAGCTTTCCGTGCGCCGGGTGCCGAAATGGTAAAGGGCGGCGAGGACGGCGAGAACCGCCAGGAATGTGACCGACCAGCGGACCCCGCGCCAGAAGAAGATGACGAAGTGGCGCAACTCATGGCCGGCGTTATCGATCATCCAGTGTTCGATCTGGTGGCCAAAGACGATGGCAGTTGAGGCCAGCGACAGCGGAATCAGCACAATGAATACCAGCAGCAGGGCGCGCACGCGGCGTCCCCAGAAGGTCCAGCTTTCGGGCGGCAGCCGGTAGGCGCGGCGGAACCCCTCCATAAGCGAGAGCATAACGCCGAGGCCCGCAAAAAGGCAGAGGCAGGCGGTGGAGAGAACCAACTGCCCGGAGTTGAGGTGGTGCGCGAGGATGGAGGACTGGACGAGATCGAGCGTGTCGGCGGGCAGAAACTGCTCGAGCACGCCGCGCGTCTGGCCGACCAGCGTCGGTCCCTCCTCCACCTGAGCCACCAGGGTGGTGAGAACCAGGAGGGCGGGAAAGAACATGAGCATTCCGGAGTAAGCGGCGGCCTTTGCCGTATTGACCACGTCGTGGGCAAGGGCCTGCAAAATTGCTTTCCGGATTCTGGCAAAGTAGCTGGTCATTTGAGTTCCATGCCAGAGTAGAGCATTTGGCAAGGTTTAGGCGACAAGTGCACGGAAAAATGGGACATCGTAGCCGTCCCCTCAATCGCCCGAACTTTCTTCACCGGGCTGCGATTGAGGCTCTTCGCGCGCCGGGGCCGTCTGCGCTTCGGCGGCGCTTTGAATTCCGCATGCAGCGGTTCTTACAGCGTGTCTCAAAAATGGTTGCGTCGATTTCCGTTGTCATCCCTCAGGGGCTAAAGCCCGCGTATTTTCCTGCATGTTTCGGCCCGGCTAAAGCCGTGCCCTTGTTACAAAACCATTTTTGAAACACGCTCTATCGAGTTTGGTGAGCGCGCACGATGTCGAGGAACAACTGTTGCACGCGCGAATCGGCGGTCATCTCGGGGTGGAAGGTGGCGGCGAGCAGATGACCCTGGCGCACCAGGGTGGGGAAGCCATCGCGGCGCGCAAGCACCTGAACCCCCTCGCCCACGCGGGCGATGCGCGGCGAGCGGATGAAGACCATCTCCAGTGGGCCGCCGGGCAGCTCGGTGGGGAGGGTCAGGATGGTGGAGTCGATCTGGCGTCCGTAGGCGTTGCGCTCCACCGTAGCGTCGAGCACGCCCAGGCTGCGCTGCTTGGGGTGGAGCACTTCGCGCGCCAGCAGGATGACGCCGGCGCAGGTGGCGAAGCAGGGCATGGTAGAAGCAAACTTGCCGAGCGCGTCGAAAAAATTGCTCTTCTCCAAAAACTTGAGCATGGTGGTGGATTCGCCGCCGGGCAGCACGAGGCCGTCGAGACCGCTGAGTTCCAGAGGCTTGCGCACCAGGACCGTATACGCCCCGGCGCTCTTGAAGGCGCGCGCATGCGCCTCGTAGTCGCCCTGCAGGGCGAGCACGCCGATGGTGAGGGATTTGCTGTTCGCGGCGCTCTGGTGCGCCGCAGGGGCTGCCTTGGTTGCCATCGCTTGCCTGCTTCTTATGATAATGAGATTCCGCGAGACACGGTAAAGATGCGCGCTGGCAGCGCGGAACGCGGCCATGTATGCTCACCTCATGCACGAGGGCGATTCCCCAGCCGCCGGCACCTTGAACCAGCTTGAACACGCAGCTTCGTCGTATCTGCGTTCGGCGCGCCATCAGCCGGTGCGCTGGCAGGCGTGGGGCGAGGCCGCGTTTGAGCTCGCGCGGGCCGAAGATAAGCCCATCCTGCTCGACATCGGCGCGGTGTGGTGCCACTGGTGCCACGTCATGGACCGCGAGTCCTACGAGGATCCGGAGATCGCCGCGCTCATCAATGAGCATTTTGTGGCCGTGAAGGTGGACCGCGACGAGCGGCCGGATGTGGATGCGCGCTACCAGGCGGCGGTCGCGGCGATCAGCGGGCAGGGCGGATGGCCGCTGACGGCGTTTCTGACTCCCGATGGGCGGCCGTATTTCGGCGGCACGTACATTCCCCGCGACGACCGTTACGGGCGGCCGGGGATGGGGCGCGTGTTGCTGGCCATGGCCCAGGTGTGGCGCGAACAACGCAACGAAGCGCTGGAGACAGCCGGCAGCGTGATGGCCGCCATCGAGCACAACGAGAGCTTTTCCGGGCGCGGCGGCGTGTTGGCTTTAGAGCTTGTGGACAAAATTGCCAACTCGATCGTGGCGCAGTTCGATCCGCGCAACGGCGGCTTCGGTTCGCAGCCCAAGTTCCCTCATCCGGCGGCGCTGGATCTATTGCTTCAGGTGGCTGTGAGCCGCGGCAATGCCGGAGCCCGCGAGGCCTTTACTACGACGCTCGAAAAAATGGCCCGCGGCGGCGTCTACGACCAGCTTGCCGGCGGATTTCACCGCTACAGCGTGGACGAGCGCTGGGTGGTGCCTCACTTTGAGAAGATGCTCTACGACAATACGGAGCTGCTGCGCAATTTCGTGCACGGCTATCAGAGCTTTGTCCGCGAGGATTTTCTTGCGACGGCGCGCGAGATTGTGGCGTGGCTCGACGCGACGATGACGGACCGCGAGCGCGGCGGATTTTATGCGTCGCAGGACGCCGATGTGGGACTGGACGACGACGGCGACTACTTTACCTGGACGCTCGGCGAAGCCC
Source organism: Occallatibacter sp. (assembly GCA_049522315.1). Classification (GTDB taxonomy): domain Bacteria; phylum Acidobacteriota; class Terriglobia; order Terriglobales; family Acidobacteriaceae; genus Telmatobacter. Next base: position 23,484 of record JBEKNY010000005.1, on the reverse strand, counting down.
GCGCGGTTCTCGATCCCGCCGAACTTGAGTTCGCGGCAAAGTATTGGGATATCGGCGAACTGGGCGACATGCACCACAACCCGGCCAAGAACGTGCTGCACGTGAGGCAGCCGCTGGCCGAGATAGCCGCACAGTCCGGCGTGAGCGAAGAGTCTTTGCGCACGCTGCGCGACTCGGCCCGCGCCAAGCTGCTTGCCGCGCGGGCAAAACGGCCTACGCCGTTTATCGACCGCACGCTCTACACGGGTTGGAACGCGATGGGGGTGACGGCGTACCTGGAAGCCGCGCGCGTGCTGCGGCTGGACGGGGCGCGGGAGTTTGCGCTGCGCACGCTCGACCGGCTGCTCGACGAGGCCTGGGGTGGAAGGACAACGCTAAGGCACGTGATCGCTTACCCTGACGGACCGGCGCCGCGTGAGAGCGCTCCCGGTACGCTCGACGATTACGCGCTCACCGTGAACGCCTGCATCGACGGGTGGCTGGCGAGCGGGGAGATGAAGTTCTATCGCGCGGCGGTCAAGCTGGCCGACGCCATGATCGAGCAGTTTCACGACGCTTCCGGCGGCGGATTCTTCGACACTTCAGCGCCGCTGAACGACGAGCCGGCGGAGATCCCGCTGGGTGCATTGACGGCGCGGCGCAAGCCGCTGCAGGATGCGCCCACGCCGGCCGGAAACCCCACCGCCGCCACGGCCCTGCTGCGCCTGGAAGCGCTAAGCGGGCGCAAGGAGTACCGCGAGATCGCAGAGGAGACGCTGGCTAGTTTTGCGGGGATTGTGGAACACTTCGGCTTGTATGCCGGCAGCTACGGCCTGGCGGCCGAACGGCACCTTCTCGATCCGGTGCAGATTGCCATTATCGGTTCGGGGCCCGAAGCCGAGCGCCTGGAAGCACTGGCTGTTGCGCGATTCGCCGTGAACAAGACGGTGGTGCGCATCGATCCCGCGCGGCTTGTGCCCGGCGGGCTTCCTGAAGCGCTGGCCGAGACGCTGCTGCAGGTTCCACGGCCCGCGGGGGCAGGAGCTTGGGCATTGGTCTGCCGCGGGCGCACGTGCCTTCCGCCGGTCGCGGACGAGGAAGCTCTGCTCCGCGCACTGGAATCGGCCTGACAGCACGAGCGCGGCGCGCACGCTACTCGCCAATGAAGGGGTTTGACTCCTGCGGCTTGAGGGTGGTTGGATCGGGCGCCGGCGGCGATTCGGATTCGGCATGGCTGCGTACGGGCGCGCCTGCCGGTGGATTTTCTCCGCCCTCGGTCGTAAATGTGGTGAAGACGCGGTAGGGATCGCCGGGCAGGAAGCGATGTTCTTCCAGCGCCAGACGAACGCGGCGCTGGAACTCGCGCACGGGGCCGAACTGCTGGGTCGCCCGGGTCTTGAAGACGACGGGGAAAATGACCTGCGAGCCTTTGACCGCGTCCACGCCCAGGATTTGCGGGTCCTGGAGAAACACGTTCTTGAATTCGGCGCTGTTCCGGACTTCCATGGCAATCTCGTTCAGCAGCTTCGTCACTTCGTCTGGATTGGCGGAGAAGTCGACGCTGACGTTGACCGTGGCCACGGTGAAGCCGGCGCTCAGGTTGGCCACGGTGGTGATCTGCGAGTTGGGGATAACGTAAAGGGTTCCGTCGGGGTCGCGCACGGTAGTTCTGCGGAGGGTCAGCGCCTCGACAACCCCGCTCACTCCGGCCACGCGGACCGTGTCGCCCACGCTAAACTGTCCCTCCACCAGAATCAGGAAGCCGTTGAACATATCCTTGACGATGTTTTGCGCGGCCAGCCCGATGGCGATGCCGGCGACTCCGGCCGAGGCCAGAAGGGGCGCGAGGTTGAAGCCCATGGCGTCAAGGAATTGCAGGCCGGCAATAAGGCCGATGATGGCCAGCCCCGTGGCCCGGATAACCCCGACCATCGTCTTCACTTCGGCAAGGCGTCCCGGACCGGCCCCACTTTGCTCGGCCATTCGCGTCATGTGGAAGGTGACGAGCCGCAGTAACCGGCTGAGAATCAATGCAATGATGGCAACAACGATCAGGCGGGGAAGTTTGGTGTGGAGAAACTCCTGGCTGTCGCCGATCCACTCGTCCAGTACCCGGCCCAGGAACCGATCCTCGCGGAACCAGCCCCAGCGCATGGCGAGGAAAATGTGTGCCGCTATGGAAGAAAAAAACATGCTCAAACTCCTATTACTAGACTAGACTGTGCGCAGGAGCGGCCGGAACCCCGATCGACGCGTCCGGCCGAATCCGGCGGGTGTGGTGAGGTCGATGAAACAAATCGGGTGCGGCTTCGCGGCAAGGTCCGTGTGCCCGAGATGGGGCCTGCCAGGATGGCTTTGCGCACTGGCAGCCGTTGCTGCGCTGGCCGGGGCGGCTGGCGCGGGGATGCTGCGCAGTCATGCGCAAACGGCGTCTCCGCCGCCTGCGTTGAATCCTAGTGAAAGTGTATCCGCACAAGCTTCCGCTGCCGCGCGGCAGGACCAGCAGCAAGCCGAGGCGGCTGAAGAAGCGAGCAGGCGGGAGATCGCCAGCGAATGCGCCGACCTGCTGAAGATGGCGACGGTCCTGAAAACCGAAGTCGACAAGTCCACCAAAGACACTCTTTCCGTGACGGTGGTTCGCAAGGCCAATGAGATTGAGCAGTTCGCCCGCCAGCTCAGAGGTGGGGCCGGCAAGAATTGAGGCAAACCATGCCACGACTTGCCAGAACATGCAACATGCGGCAAGCGGAACGCGCCTTCGCGGAGGGTCGGCCCGGCTGCGTGAACCGAAGGCTGCGCGCATGCCTCGGGCTGGCTCTGGTTCTGGCGCTTGCCTGCGTCCCGGCGGGCCGTTCCCAGGCGCCCGGCTGGAACCATGGAACCCAGGAACCCGTGCGCCCCGACAAACCGATACAAGCGGGTGTGGAGTCGCCGGATGACGATCGCCGCACGACGACGATGACGGAAAGCCAACTGCGCGAGCTGAACCAGGAGCGGCAAAAGCAGATGGTTGCCGATGCGAACAAACTGCTCAAGCTTGCCAGGGAGTTGAATGACGAGATCTCTGCCGCGAATAGAGGCACATTGACGCCGGACCAGCTGCGCAAGATCGCCGAAATTGAGAAGCTGGCGCGCAGCGTGAAGGAAAGGATGACCATTGGCGTAGGACAACCAGAGCTTCTCGCCCCGCCGCCGGTTTACAACATTCCGTGAAGGACCCCGGCATCGGCGCCAAATGGGTCTGAGACGGGGCAAGGCGGAAGAGAGCGTTTGGGCCCTGAGGGGCGAACTCGCATCTCACCATCTCACAAATTGCTACAATCAAACTAGGAAGCATCCGGAAAGCTTTGGGGGTCGACCGGAATGGAAGTGGCAATCTCCAGCACCCGTGCGGCCGGAACAAATTCGGCCTCGGAGGAGCTGACCGCACAATACATGGTGGAAATCTACCGGCTGATGTTTCTCTCCCGCTCGGTGGACAACCGCGAAATCCTTCTCAAACGCCAGCAGAAGATTTTCTTCCAGATCTCGTGCGCCGGCCATGAGGCGTTGCAAGTGGGCGCAGCGCTGGCTCTGCGCCCCGGCTACGACTGGTTCTTCCCTTACTATCGCGACCGCGCGCTTTGCCTGGCCCTGGGCGTTACCCCGTATGACATGATGCTGCAAGCCGTGGGCGCGGCCACCGATCCGGCCAGCGGCGGGCGGCAGATGCCCACCCATTGGAGCAGCCGTCCGCTGCACATCGTCAGCGGCTCTTCCGCGACGGCGACGCAGTTACTCCACGCGGTGGGCTGCGCCGAGGCCGGCCTGTTCTTCAGCCGCAACCCCGGAGCAGCGGCCAAGGCGGAGGGCGACTATCGCGCCTTTCGCGATGTGGATTTTCACGGCGACGAGGTGGCGCTGGCCTGCGTGGGCGAGGGATCGACCTCGCAGGGCGAGTTCTGGGAGGCGATCAATACCGCTTCCAATCAAAAGCTGCCGGTAATCTTCTGCGTGGAAGACAACGGCTATGCCATCAGCGTTCCCGTCGAGGTGAACACGCCGGGAGGGAACATCTCGCGGCTGGTCAAGAACTTTCCCAACTTCCATTTCGCCGAAGTGGACGGAAACGACCCTGTGGTCAGCCTGCGGGCCTTTCAAGAGGCGGCGGCGCACTGCCGCGCCGGACGCGGGCCGGCGCTGGTGCATGGCCATTGCGTGCGGCTCTACTCTCATTCCCTTTCCGACGACGATAAGAACTACCGTTCCGCGGCCGAGCGGGAGACGGATGCGTTGCGCGATCCCATTGCGCAGATGCGGACGCGGCTGATCGGCGAAGGGATTCTTACGGACGCGGAACTGGAAGAACTGGAGCAGAGCCTGGAACGCGAAGCTGCCGAGGCCGCCGAACGCGGGCTGGAAGCGCCACTGCCCGAAGTGGAGGGAATTACCGCGCACGTGTATTCCGAGGATCTCGATCCTACGAACGCGGCCTTTGCCACGGAAAAGGTGCAACTCCCCGCAACAGCGAACGGGTCCGCCGCAGGGGCCGCGCAAAAGGCCGCGGTTCAACGGACCATGGCCGACCTGATCAATGCCTGCTTGCGCGACGAGATGCGCCGCGACCCGCGCATCGTGATCTACGGCGAGGATGTTGCGGACGCCAGCCGTGCTGAAGCCCTGGCAGAGGCGAAGGGCAAAGGCGGAGTCTTCAAGCTGACCGCGGGATTGCAAGCCGAGTTCGGATCGGAGCGCGTCTTTAACTCTCCGCTGGCCGAGGCCAATATCGTCGGCCGCGCCGTGGGGTACGCGCTGCGGGGTATGAAGCCGGTGGTGGAAATTCAATTTTTCGATTACATTTGGCCGGCTATGCACCAGATTCGTAATGAGTTGTCGGTTCTGAGATGGCGCTCGAACGGCGTGTGGGCCGCGCCAGTCGTCATCCGCGCGCCCATCGGCGGCTACCTGACCGGGGGCGGCATCTACCACTCTCAATGCGGCGAAAGCATCTTCACGCACAATCCGGGTCTGCGCGTCGTCTTCCCCTCGAACGCGCTCGATGCCAACGGCTTGCTGCGCACGGCCATCCGCTGCGACGATCCGGTGTTGTTTCTCGAGCATAAGCGGCTTTACCGCGAGACGCATGGGCGTGCGGCGTATCCGGGGCCGGAGTTCGCCATCCCGTTCGGAAAGGCCAAGGTGGTTCGTCCCGGCACGGACATCACGCTGGTGACGTATGGAGCGCTGGTGCCGCGCGCACTGCAGGCCGCGCATCATGCCGAGCGCGATCACGGGATCGACACGGAGATTATCGACCTGCGCACGCTCAATCCGTACGACTGGGAGGCCATCGCGGAGTCAGTGCGCAAGACCAATCGCGTGATCGTGGCGCACGAGGACATGCTGAGCTGGGGTTACGGCGCGGAGATCGCGGCGCGCATCGCCGAGGAGCTGTTTGACGATCTGGACGCGCCGGTGCGCCGGATCGGGGCGATGGATACCTTTGTCGCCTACCAGCCGATTCTGGAAGATGCGATCCTGCCCCAGCCGGAGACGATCCTGAAGGCGCTTGTGGAACTGAAGGCGTATTGAAGTTCGCAGGGCGTTGTCAGCGATCCCGCAGCAGCGCGTTCACGGCCTCGGGCAGGGAATTGAAGCGCAGATCGGCCAGCCTGGCGGCCTCTTCGTCGCCGGATTTGCGTTGTTGAGGATGGCCCTCAATGAAAATGGTCCTCATGCCCAGGCGGCGGCCGAACTCGATGTCGGAGAACGAGTCGCCGATCATGACGCTGGTGGCGGCAGCGATTTGAGGAAACTGCGCCACGGCCTGCTCGAAAAGCCCCGGCAGCGGCTTGCGGCAGTTGCATTGCCCCTTGTCGTGTGGACAGATGAATAAGGCATCGACGCGCGCGCCCGCGCTGTCAAGCCGTCGCTGAAATGCCGTGTGCATGGCTTCCACATCCGCAACCGTGTAGAGTCCGCGCGCGATTCCGCGCTGGTTCGAGACAACAACCACTCGCATACCAGCTTCATTTAGCCGCCGCAGGGCCTCCGGCACGCCGGGCAGCACATGAAAATCCTCCCCACGCGTGACATATTGGCCCTCCGGCATCTTCTCGTTCAGGATGCCGTCGCGATCGAGAAACACGGTGCGGAGATTGCGCGCGATGGATGGATCAGCGGCGTTGCTCACGTCGTCATCATAACAACGCACGTGGGACTTACGGCGGTTCTCCTGCAGCTATGAGCCATTTCTGACCGTAATTAAGGTGGCTTTTTCTTGATGAAAAAGCCACTTGGCGATTGTGCCCTGGTCTACGCCTGCAGGAGACCCGCTATAGGGGTGCGTAAGCCGGGCGGCGCGAACCGAGGCTGCACTGCGCAACCGGGAAGATCCGAGCCGGCCGACGAGAGTAACGTGCGCATGAGGCGCGTTGCGCCGGACGCGGATACAATACTTGGATGGAGTTCCGCACCTATCGTATGCGCCGATTCGAGTCCTCAAGGCGCAACCGGATGCGCATCGCGGGCGAACCGGCATGAGGAACTTCCTGCGCCTGCTGCGCTATGGGCTGCCGTACACGCTGGAGTGGCTGCCGGGGGTGGTGCTTTCCGCGCTCGTCGGCATACTCGACACCTTTCGTGTTCTCCTCCTGCAACCGATCTTCGATCAGGTCCTCAGGCCAGACGCGCCCGAGGGCCCCATCCTTCTCGGTCTTACCAATAGCCGGTGGCACTTCGACCTCAGGAGCCTCATTCCCCATTTCTTGCACATCCATAATGCCTGGGATGTGGTGGCCTTTGCGCTGGTCGTGGCCACGGTTCTAAAGGGCCTCTGCGACTATCTGGGGAGTTATCTGGTGAATTACGCGGGCTTTGGGACAATTACCGACCTGCGCAATCACCTTTACGAAGTCACACTACGCCGCTCCTCTAGTTTCTTTCACAGGCATCCCACGGGCACCATTCTTTCTACGCTGATCAACGACGTAGACCGTGTGCAGATTTCGCTCAGTTCCGTTATCGGCGAATTCCTGCAGCAATTCTTCACGTTCGTTGCGGGACTGGTCCTGGTGATCAAGCTGGGTGGGTACCTCAGCTGGGCCCTTCTGCTGTTCATTCCGGTGGTCGCCACCTCGGCGCGCAGGATCGGCCGCGAAGTCCGCCGGCGCACCCGCACAGGCCAGGACAAGCTCGCCGAGATTCAGAACATCCTGCATGAGACGGTGACCGGCAACCGCATCGTGAAGTCGTTCAACACCGAGTTGTGGGAGGTTCTGCGCTTCAAGAGCGCCGCCAAGCGCCTGTTTCGCGCCAACCTGCGCAGCGTGCGGATTCAGTCCATCAGTTCGCCTCTCATGGACACCATTGGCGCGATCGCCATCGCCATGTTTCTGTTCATCGGGCGCAATGAGATTCGGCACGGCCACATGACCATGGGCCTGTTTGGCGCCTTCATTATCCTGCTCTTCAAGCTCTACGATCCGGTCCGCAAGTTCGCTTACTTCTACAACAGCTTCCAGTCGGCGATGGGCGCTTCGGCGTCGATCTTCGCGTTTTTTGATGCCGAGGACGACGTGAAAGAGCGGCCGCGCGCCATCCCGTTTACGCGTTTTCGGCAGGCAATCAAATTCGAGGATGTCGGGTTCTCTTACTCGACCGGCGAAGGCGAGCATCAGATTCTCCACAATGTCGACCTGGAGGTCAACGCCGGCGAGGTGCTTGCCGTTGTGGGGCCGAGCGGGGCCGGGAAATCTACGCTGGTCAACCTGATTCCACGGTTTTTCGATGTAACCTCCGGCCGCATTCTGATAGACGGCCACGATCTGCGCAATCTGACTCTTGGCTCGCTGCGGCGCCAGGTGGCGCAGGTGACGCAGGAAACGATTCTTTTCAATGACACGGTGCATAACAACATTGCGTATGGACAGCCCGACGCCAAGGCCGCGCTGGTGGAACAAGCTGCGCGCAACGCTCTGGCGCACGACTTCATCCTAAACATGCCGCTCGGCTACCGGACGACGATCGGCGAAAAAGGCTTTCGGCTCTCCGGCGGCGAACGCCAGCGCATCGCCATTGCCCGCGCGATCTTTAAGAATGCGCCCATCCTGATTCTGGACGAAGCCACATCGGCGCTGGACTCGGAGAGCGAGGCGCTGGTGCAGGAGGCGCTGGCCAACCTGATGCAGAACCGCACCGTGCTGGTGATTGCGCATCGCCTATCGACGATCCGCCGCGCCAACCGCATTGCGGTGCTCGAGTGCGGGCGCATTACGGCCATCGGCTCGCACGAGGAACTGCTCAACACCTCGCCCACCTATCAGAGGCTTTACCAGTTGCAGTTCATCGACATGCCCGAGACGGAGACGAACGGGGTCAACGGTCGGGATCATACGGCGATGTATCTGCCGTTTGACACGCGGGCCGCGTTCGCCGCAGGTTCGAAGGAGTAAGCATGGGGATTGCTTCGATGACGGGGTTTGCGCGGGCGCAGGTTCGCGTGCCGCTTGGCGGTGAGGACCAGCTCAGCTACACGCTCACGGTCAAAAGTGTGAATCACCGCTTCCTCGATTTGCAGTTCCGCCTGCCGCCCGGTCTCGACGCGCTGGAGATGGAACTGCGCAAACTGCTGAAGGAACATCTCGTTCGCGGCCACGTCGATTTGACTCTTTCCGTCGACCGCTGCTCACAAACAAAGGCCGGATACAATCGCGAGCTGATCTCCGGTTATCTTGCCGCCTTCGATGCGGCGCGCCGCGAGCACCGGCTGAAGGGCGAGCCGGACCTGAATATGGCGCTGCGGCTGCCCGGCGCCTTGCAGACCGAGGATCGCGGGAACAACGAGCTAACAGTGCTGGCAGCCAGCGTGCTGGAGCAGATCGTTCCACTGCTGGAGCAATTGAAGACCATGCGCGCCCGCGAGGGTGAGGCGCTGGAAGCCATTCTGCGCGGCACGCTCGACCGGCTTGCGGCAGCAACGGACAGCGTGACCGAGCTTCGCCCGGAGATCGAGCAGCGCTACCAGGAGCGCCTTGAGCAGCGCCTGGCCGCGGCCGTTGGGCCGGAGTTCAACCAGCAGCGGGTCCTTGAGGAAGCCGCCGTGCTGGTGGAACGCAGCGACATCACAGAGGAGTTGGCGCGCATGACGGCCCATATCGAGCACTTTCGCGCGCTGCTTTCGGCCGGCGGCGAGGCCGGCAAGAAGCTCGATTTCCTGCTGCAGGAGATGAGCCGGGAGGCGAACACGCTGCTCTCCAAGACCGGAGGGGTGAGCGGGAAGGGAATGCGCATCACCGAACTGGGGCTGGCCATGAAGGCCGAGATCGAGAAGGCGAGGGAGCAGGTTCAGAACGTGGAGTGAGGCGGAGATCAGGGAACAGGGAACAGGGAACAGAGAACAGGGAACAGGGAACAGGGAACAGGGAACAGAGAACAGAGAACAGAGAACAGAGAACAGAGAACAGAGAACAGACAGATGACTGCTGTTCACTGATTACTGAAGAAGGGATCACCGAATTTTGGCAGGAATACTCTTTATCATTTCGGCGCCGTCAGGCTCGGGCAAAAGCACCTTGGTGAGCGAGCTGCGCAAGCAGGTGAGCGGCGTCGATTTTGCCGTTTCATGGACGACACGCGCGCCGCGCGGATCAGAGGAGAACGGACGCGAGTATCAATTCACCACGCGCGAAGAATTCCTGCGCATGGTGGATGCGGGACTGTTTCTGGAATACGCTGAGGTCTTCGGGAAAGACCTTTACGGCACGCCCCGCCAGGCTCTCGACGATGCGCTGGCTACAGGTCACGACCTGATGCTGGACATCGACGTGCAGGGCGCGTCACAGGTGCGCGCCAAGATGCCCGAAGCCGTCGGCATCTTTGTTTTGCCGCCAAATCCCAAGGTACTGCGCACGCGCCTGCGCAACCGGAGCCGCGCGGAAGGCGTGGTGAACGAGGAGGAAGTGTTTCGCCGTCTCGGCCAGGCCCGCAGTGAGATTGAGAATTATCGCGAGTACGGCTATATTTTGGTCAATGACGTTCTCGACCGGGCGGTAGCGCAACTGGAAGCCATTGTGCTGGCAGAGCGGTTCTATCGCAATGGCGAAATGATCGCCTACCGTTCCCGCCGGGTGTTGGAGGTCGCCGCGGCCTGCCTGCAAACCAACTCGCAGGAGCGGCTTAAACCTGTGCTGGAAGCCTTCGGCATCGATGGCGCCTCCGGCCAGCAGCAACTTCCCTTTGGAGATGACTCCGATGACGATTGAGAAGAGTTTCGATTCCAACTACCGCAAGGTTCTGGTGGCCGCGCGCCGCGCCCGCCAGTTGCAGAACGGCTCTCAGGCGTTGATTCCCACGCGGTCGAACAAGGCTTGCCGCATAGCGCAGGAGGAGATCGACGCGGGCAAGATCTCTTACGTGAAAAACGAGGTCGAGGTCGCCAAGCCTCTGGTTGAAGGTCCCGCGATCCCCATCCTGCTCAGCTGAACGACAGGGGTCAGGGACCAGGTGTCAGGGGTCGGCAAGGCCGTCTTGAATGAGACTGTAGTTTTGCCCCGTCCCGGTTTTGAGAGCCGATGCTTTCTTTCTACCTTACTGATCCCTGACATCTGTTCACCGTCCACTGAACTACAATCGACATTATGAGAGTCATCGTGGGCGTCTCTGGAGGAATCGCTGCCTACAAAGCGGCGGAGCTGGTGCGCGCCCTGCAGCGCCAGGCGGTGGAAGTGCACGTGGCGATGACCGCGTCGGCGCAGCGGTTTGTGCAGCCGCTCACCTTTGCCGCGCTCACCGGCCACAGGGTCATCACAAGCCTTTGGGATGAAGGCGATCCCGGCGCGGCTGCACCGGAGCAAAACGGCATTGACCACATCGCCGAGGCGCAATGGGCCGACGCGCTGGTCGTTGCTCCCGCCACGGCGAATATTCTGGCCAAGTTTGCGCACGGCATCGCCGACGATTTTCTTTCCACGCTGTATCTGGCCACCACCGCGCCGGTTCTCGTCGCGCCGGCGATGAACGTGAACATGTGGAACCACCCCGCTACGCAAGCGAACCTGGAAATCCTGCGGCAGCGCGGCGTGGGGATCGTGGAGCCGGGGACGGGCGAGCTGGCCTGCGGCATGGTCGGGACAGGACGCATGGCGGAGCCGGAGGCGATTGCCGAGGCGGTGCTGAATGCGCTCGGCCGGCGCCACGACCTGGCCGGCGAGATCGTGCTCGTCACCGCCGGCGGCACGCGTGAAGCGCTCGACCCGGTCCGCTTTATCGGCAACCGCTCCAGCGGCAAGATGGGCTACGCCCTGGCCGAGGCCGCGCGCAGCCGCGGCGCCAAAGTGATTCTGATCAGTGGTCCGACGGGTTTACATGCCCCGGCGCACTGCGAACTGGTGAACGTGACCACCGCGGAGGAGATGCGGAGCACAGTGCTCGGCCGCATGAATGAAGCCACGCTGGTGATCAAGGCCGCGGCCGTGGCCGACTATCGCCCGGTTGCAGTCTCCGCGCAGAAGCTCAAGCGCACGGGCCCGATGACGCTGGAGCTTGCGCCAACCGAAGACATTCTGGCCGAGGTGGTGCGCCGCCGCCGTCCGGGGCAGCTCATCGTGGGCTTTGCCGCCGAGACGGAGAACCGCATGGAGAATGGCCGCGCCAAGCTGCTCGCCAAGGGCGCCGACGCAATTGTGGTGAACGACGTGGCCGGCGAAGGCGTGGGCCTCGACGCCGACACCAATGCCGCTGCATTTCTGACCCGGGCGACAGCCGTGGAGCTGCCGCAGATGCCCAAGCGCCAGCTTGCCGACCGGATTCTCGACGAGATTCTCACTCTCCGCCGCCCACGGACTGTAGTACTCGAACTCGATGAGAAGCGGGACGTGGAAGCGAGCGAAAAGCAAGCCACCCAGGACCGCGTGCTAAGCGAGAGCATTCCAGCCGGCGCGGGGCGACGCCAGCTCATCGTGGAGTAATCGGATTGCCACGCGCGCTCGATCCCGCCACTCGCGACGCTCTGGCCGAGCGCATCCGGTTCTACCGCGACCTGGGGATTACGGATTTCTACAGGCGGCCGGTGACGGAGGTTACGGAGTCTGCTGTGGGCGCCGAATCCGTTGCTGAGACGGCGCGAGCTTTGGAGAGTGCAGGCGACCAGGAGGCAGCGCAACCGCTGCGTCAAGCGGAAGCGTCAGCGCCAGCGATCCAGCCCAACTTTTTCGGAGAGGAACCCGCCATCAAGACCCGCAAAGGCTTTCACGCGCCGGAAATCGGCGCAGAAGTTCCTGTTGAGGAGCGCGCTGCCGCGCTCCAGGTGGTTCGCGAAGATCTTGGCGACTGCACGCGCTGCGCGCTGCATAAAGGGCGCAACACGATTGTGTTTGGCGTGGGCAACCCAGCCGCGCGCCTGATGTTTGTGGGCGAAGGGCCGGGCGCCGACGAGGACGCGCAGGGGCTGCCGTTCGTGGGCCGCGCCGGGCAACTGCTCAACAACATGATCGCGGCGATGGGGCTCACGCGCGAGGAGTGCTATATCGCCAACGTGGTCAAGTGCCGTCCGCCGGGCAACCGCACTCCCGAACCCGAAGAGGCCAACACCTGCCTGCCGTTTCTCTTCCGGCAGATCGACGTCGTGCGTCCTCAGGTTCTGGTGGCGCTGGGCGCGACCGCGGCGACGTATCTGCTGGGCGCGCGCCAGCCGCTGGCCGGTCTGCGCGGCCGCATTCACGCGTTTCGCGGCATGAGCCTCATCGTCACCTATCACCCGGCATTTTTGCTCCGCGACCCGCGACAGAAGAAGGAAGCCTGGGCGGATCTGCAGATTGCGATGAAGGAGCTTGGGCTGAAGGCGACGGGGCGTGGGTGAGAAGCCATCGTCGCCGCCACAGTCGCACGGGGAATTGAGCGAGATTTCCAACCATCTGTCAACGCTACTCTACCAGTAGAGACTCGGCGACCCGCCAAGTGGCGCCCTTAAAAAGTTCAAGAATGGCGCCTAGTCTTGCTTACTGGTGTTTTCTTGAACCGGAATAGCGACTTTGGGAACGACCTGCCACTGCTCGGCGTCGTTTGGATGCTCTTTATATGTGTCATGTTTGACAGCGTATTTCTTAGCTTCTTTGGAAAGCCGCTCATAGTCATCCCAGAAATTCGGCCCACGTTTCTTGCGGTATTCATCGATCAAAGGACGTACTATGGGCCACGATGAATACAGAGAATTTCCCCAACTGTCGATAATCAGTTCCTTGGGAAGCATCCCTTGCCGCACCATAATTCCTACAACATCGTAGTTGTGGCAGACGCGCTCGACACGGCGTATATCCCAGTCCGACATTGGGGTCTTGTTGTCGCGAAGAGTAAAGAGGTACGAGCGGTCCTCGCGAAGAAGTTCGCCTTGAAGTCTCTCCGCAGCAGAAAAGAAGGATTGTGCCGCTGTAGCTTGTGTCAGTTTTCTGACTTGCCAGAGTAGGACTAGAATTGATGCGGCAACCGCGCCACTTGAACCGAAAGCGGCCCATGTGCTGTACTTCGTCCACCTCACCGCTTCACGTTCCAATTGTTCCTGTGGAGTGTCCTGCGCAGCGTGGCAAACGGTTTGCTGACTTTGGGGGGACGCGATTTGGACCGTCCAAAGGGAGAAAACACAGAACAGCGCGAAACGAGCAAGTGTTCTCATTTAGTTCCTCCGAGCCGTTTAAGGAGAGCCATTATTAGAATAGTCTTTCTCGGACGGGGAGTTTCCTAGGCAGTGCGCAGGGTGCCGCAGGTCTCTCTCTTGAGATCTTGGCTCACGCTGCGCTGACTTTTTCGACGGCGAGGCGCAGGCCCATCGCTTTGAGAATCGCGGAGAGACTGCGAAGCTCCGGGTTCCCGTGCTCGGAGAGCGTGCGGTAGAGCTGAGTTGGATTGAGATTGGCCTTTTTTGCCACGTCCTGCACGCCGCCGAAGGCTTTGGTCATCTGGCGCAACACGATGAGAAGCTCGCCCTGCTCCCCATCTTCGAGAATGCTGTTCAGAAACTCGAGAGCGTAGGCAGGGTCTTCCTTCAACAACTCCGCCATGGCTTCGTCGTGGGTTCTGTCTCTTATCCTCGCTCTGCGTTGGGCGGCTGCGGGTTTCATCCACTCCCATCTTCGTTTATAAACGAATAAAAGTCAAGCAGGAACTGTACCGATGGATTAAGACGAGTCTCTCCACAGCGCCACGCCGCCCAGAATCCCCTTTTTGTTCGACACGATCGTGACGTTCGGCGGCAGTTTGATCGTGATCTTCTTGGTGTTGCCGCCGCCCAGGTAGAGGTGATCCCAGTTGAAGGTGGCCGCCGTCTGCGCGATGGCTTCCTGGAGCCATTTGTTCCAAAGCTTCTTGCCGAACTTGTCGAGGCCGCGCCGACCCAGGTAGTCCTCGTAGGTCCTTTTCTTCCACGGATGGTGGCCGAGCTCGAGGCCGGGGCAAAGCCTGCCGCCGGTGAAGAGCGCAGAGCCCAATCCGGTGCCCAGCGCGAGAATCATTTCCACGCCTTGGCCCTTGACGGCGCCATAGCCCTGTACGGCGGCGTCGTTGGCCACGCGCACCGGCCTTCTCAATCGCCTTTCGAGCTCGCGTTGCAGCGGAAAATTGGCCCACAAGGGGTGCAGGTTGGCGGCGGTGTACGTCATGCCGCGCTTAATGACGCCGGGGAAGCCCAGTGACACGCGATCGAAGCGGGGCAGGCGCGAGCTGAGCTCCTCGATCACGCGCAGCACGGCGCGCGGCGTAGGAACGGCGGGCGTGACCACGCGCTGCCGCTCACTGAGCGGCTTGCCGCGCGCGTCGAGCAGCATGGCTTTGATGCCGGAGCCGCCAATGTCGATGGCGAGCGTGACGGGAGATACGGCCGGCGCTGAAGATCTTGGCGTGGAGGATGCAGATTTGGGAGTCATCAGGGATGAATTGTAATCGGTGCGGCCCCGGCTTGCCGTATCCCCTACACTGAATCTTGTCTCCCATGACCGCCTATTGCGAAGTCGCGTTGCCGGTGCCACTGGACCGCACGTTTACGTACGGGGTGCGCGAGGGGCAGTCGCCGCAGCGCGGGGCGCGCGTGATTGCGCCCTTCCGCAACGAGAAGCTGATCGGCGTGGTGACGGCGCTCGAGGCCAAGGCCCCGGCGGAGGTCGAGGTGCGGTACATCGAGGCCGTGCTCGACGAGGAGCCGCTGCTCAGCGAGCATCTGCTGGAGCTGGCGGAGTGGACCGCGCAATACTACCTGGCGCCGCTGGGCGAGGTACTGCGCGCTATGCTTCCGCTGGCTGCGGAGGTGCGGCGCACGGTCTACTACCGTTTGACGGACCTGGGACGCGACGTGATGGCGGGAAGCATCGACGGCGACCAGGGGAAGGGAATCGCCAGGATCCGTTCGCGGCGGCAGCAGAAGCTCTCGAACGAAGAGCAGGACATGGAGCATCGGGTGCTTCAGCGGTTGGCCTCGGGCGAGCCGGTGAAGGTGTCTACGCTGAGGACAGCTACGGCTGCGTCGCTGCCGCTGCTGGCCGCGATGGTGCGCAAGAAGTGGATCGATCGCGAGACCGTGGCGGTGGAGCGCGACGCCCGGCGCATGGAGCGGTTCGCCGTGGTGGTTCCCGAAGGACGGCTGCCCGCGCTGACGCAAAAGCAGCAGGCGATTCTGGCCGAACTGGCGGCTTACGGTGGCGAGTTGCCCCTGGCTGAACTACGGCGGCGGGAATTGCCCTCATCGACGCTTCAAACTCTTGTGCGGCGGGGACTGGTGCGCATCGAGGAGCGGCCGGAAGCGTTTCGACTGGGCGGGCTGCCACCGGCGAATGGGCCGTTCAGCCTGAACGCGGCGCAAACCGGTGCGCTGGCAACACTGGCCACAGCGCTGGGCGCATTCCATCCATTCCTGCTCTATGGCGTAACCGGTTCGGGAAAGACGGCCGTCTATCTCGCCGCCATGCAAAAGGCGCTCGACCGGGGCCTTGCGTCGATTCTCCTGGTTCCTGAGATTGGCCTGACGCCGCAGACCGTCGGGCTGCTCGATCAGGCCTTCGGGCAGAAGGTGGCGCTGCTGCACTCGGCGCTGACGCCGGAGGAGCGCAGCGAGCAGTGGCGGCGCATTCGCCGCGGCGAGGCGCCCATTGTGGTGGGTACGCGTTCGGCAATCTTTGCGCCGGCGCCGAACCTGGGATTGATTCTGGTCGACGAAGAGCACGACCAAAGCTACAAACAGGAAGAGACGCCGCGCTACAACGCGCGCGACGTGGCCGTGATGCGCGCCAAGCTCGCCGGGGCGGTGGTGGTGATGGGTTCGGCCACGCCGTCGCTGGAAAGCTGGCAGAACGCGGCGAAGGGCAAGTACACGCGCATCGAACTGCGCGACCGCGTGATGAACCGGCCGCTGCCCGAGGTCGAACTGATCGACATGCGGCGCGAGTTCCAGGAGACGGGGCAGGACCAACTCTTTTCGCGGTCGCTTGTGGAGCAGACCAGGGCGACGCTCGAACGCGGCGAGCAGGCGCTGATCCTGCTCAACCGTCGCGGCTACTCGTTTGCCGTGATGTGCCGCGCCTGCGGCGCAAAGCTCGAGTGCCGGAACTGCGCCATCGCACTCACGCACCACAAAGCGCAGTTGGACGACAGCGCGGAGGCGCGCGCCGGACAGCGGCTGGAGTGCCACTATTGCGGGTACAAGCGCACGGTTCCGGCGCGCTGCCCGAAGTGCGACAGCGAGCATTTGTATTATCTTGGCGCCGGCTCGCAGCAGGGCGAGGAGCGGCTCCAGGAGATCTTTCCCGGCGCGCGCATCGGTCGCATGGATCGCGATACGGTCCGCGGCCGCTACGACCTGGAGCAAATGCTGGCGCGGCTGCACTCGGGCGAGATCAACTTGCTCGTGGGGACACAGATGATCGCCAAGGGTCACGACGTTCATACCGTCACGCTGGTGGGCGTGGTGGGCTGCGACCATGCGCTCTCGATGCCCGATTTCCGCGCCGCGGAGCGGGTCTTCCAGTTGATGACGCAGGTGAGCGGGCGCGCGGGACGCGGCGATCTGCCAGGGCGCGTGGTGGTGCAGACCTATTACCCCGATCACTACGCGATCCTGGCGGCGATGAAGCACGACTACAAAGCGTTCGCCGAGCGCGAATTGAAATACCGCGGCTGGATGCACTATCCGCCGTTCGGCGTGCTGGCCAATGTGCTGGTGCAGTCGCAAAAGCTGGAAGAGGCAGCGGGGTGGGCGGCGCTTCTGGGCAAATGGCTGCAAAAGGCCGCGCCCGAGGGCGTGCGGGTGCTGGGGCCGTGCACCGCGCCGATTGCGCGGATCAAGGGCGTATACCGGTTCCACATGATTCTCAAAAGCACGTCGCGCAAGGCGCTGAACGAGGCGCTGCGCGGGTTGCTGGAGCACGCGGCGGAGGCCGGCGTGCCGCGGCGGAACGTGATTGTGGATGTGGACGCGCTGAGACTGATGTAAGAAAGCAGGGAACAGGGAACAGGGAACAGATAGGCCCATGTGGGTCGTGATGGGGCGACGTACTGTTTGCATCTTGGTAATCCTCCCCCCTCCCCCGGTATGCCATACCTCCATATTTGATAACAAAGGGTTTACGGGAAAGGTATGATTTGTAAATCACTGATTCCAAAGGGTCATACCTGTAAAGGTACAAATTCACAGGAGTTAGAGGCGTTTTACCGCCGTTTCGGGTGCAATGCGGGCCGCAAAAACGGTGGGCGGCCCGAGTGCTGTAATCCCCGCCAGCCCCCATGTGGGCCGCCCACCAGCTCTCAGAGAGGAGACACGCTCTGTTTTTGTTCTTTAGATATAGGGTAGCGAAGTGGGGGAATTAATCCGCAAAGTTGGCTGGAAAATATCTGGTTTGGAATGAGGGGGATGGGGTGGGTGCGGGGCTGTGGTGGGGTTGACACGAGCGAGGCGGTTTGGCCAGTGGGCGGGTCAGCCGAGCGGGGCTCCATGCTCACAAATTTCAGGGCCTCTTTCCGGTGTTTCTTGTGCCTCTTTTGCTGTTTGATCGGACCGGCGTGGGCTTGGGTGAGTTGGGCGTCAATGCGGCTTGCACGCGACGCACGTCCTTTTCGAGGGCATCGATCCGATGCACGAGTTCTTCCGTTTTGCGGGCGACGTTTCTCATCTCGTTTTCCATGAGAGTCCCAGCCATCGTGATCGCTGGAGCGAGGGTACCCATCGCCAGGAGTGAGGGCGACGGCTGGCGAGCGTGAACATGTTCTTCGTGGAGACGGCCCGCCTGATCAATCCGACGAATCTCTGCATGGGCATCGTTTGGTGCGTGTCGTCCCGGGAGCCGCCCGCGGATCAGAGCCCAGCCCTGCAGAACCAGTGGAATCAAAGAGAGTAGCGATGCGATAGACGCCGCAATGTACAAGACCTCAAGGCCGGTCTCATGCTCCACGAAAAGCAGCTTCGCACTGTCGAGGCCCAGTATGTATCCGCGGCCCTGGAGGTCGCCGGCGACCTCAGAGCACCGAAGCCCGGCTTCATGTCGCAACCAGTTGACAAGTTCCTGATAATCGTTGTGTGAGCCCACGTTCTCGCGGAGCTTCAGCGACACGACTTGGTCAGCGCGGACGCTTAGGAGCTCCGCAGCAGCGGTGAATTTGCGCTTAAAGGTTTCTTGGCGGTAGTTCATCGCGGTTTCAATTTCTCGTTTGGTCGGCATCGTTCGAATTATACCGGCGTGGCGGAGGGCCTAGGTTTCGGCTTTCCATCGCGGTGAGGAGAACGTCAAAGGGCTGTCTGTTTCGGATCGCCCTCCCGGTACTTGCTCAGGGCGGGCTTTCGGCTCGTCGCCTCGGCGGGTCGCGCGGAATGGCTGTCTGGGGTGTGCCCCGGCTTGGTTATCAAGAGATGGCGGCGGACGCCGTGTCGGTGGGAGGCCCCTCAGGCTCCTCGGGCTCTCGTATCCCCCAGTTCCGTTGGAAGAAAAAGCCTGAGATCTTGGCCATGTCCTCGATGAATCGTTCGACCCCTTCAACGCTGAAGATATCCTTTCCCTTGTAGGTGGGTTTGGCCGAGCGCAGGTTTTCGGGGAAGAAAGCGTGCGCCAGCCCGTTGCGCAAGTTGTTTATCGCTTCGATGTCGGCGGCGACACCTTTTGGGACTGGCCGTATTGCTTTCACGAGTCTCAACTTTTCTGTAAGGCTTAGTACCTCCAGGATGAAATAGTTGAAGTTCCGAAAGCGCTTTGTCTTCCAAAGTTTAATGAAGCCGCGCTTTTTCCCAAAGAAGTAGTGGCAGATTGCTACGCCGAGCAATTCGTCGATGTATGTGTACTGAAAGATGATCTCGCTTCTCACGATCTGATTCTTCATCAATTGGAGTCGCGCAGTTCGTTCTTCGGAGTCGTAGTCCAAGATGTTTTCGTAGTCGAGCCGGGAGAGCTCTGCTATTTGCCGGAGTTCCGCTAGAAGCCTTCTCTGGGTTCTGTTGAGAGAACCTTTCTCTTTCTCGGCCATTTGATTCCTCCGCAATCTGATTCTCTGTCGGATCGCACTTGATTTTCAATTAGTGTAGGCGCTCGTGACGACAATTGATGGGGCGTCGAATTTGTGCGCGGCTTCGCCCCGTGGTTCAGTTTTCGGGGAGATGTGGCAGGATGAGTTGTCTCTGGGCCTAAAGGCCGGGTGGTTGCGGCTGCGGTTTTCAGTGACCTGAAGGTCCCTGCTCCCTCCGTTTGTTGACCGCGCGCCTGCGACACTGGCGGCGAGGACGCCGCCAGTACAGCCGGTCTGGAGACCGGCGCTACACGGCCTCGGCTCGGGATGACACGGTTTAAGGGGGTGGGGATTTCATACACCTGCCAATCTGATTGTCGATGTGAATGCGCTGCGTTTAATGTGAGGATATGGTTGGGGCCCAAGGTGCCGAGTGCCACTAGGAGAATGGATATGCGCATGCACAATCCGCCACATCCGGGCAAAGTGCTCCGGGAGTTTCTGGGCGACGTGGACGTAACGACCGCGGCCAGGCATTTGAAGGTTTCCCGCGCAACGCTATCCCGCATCCTCAATGGCAGGGCCGGCATCTCGGCCGATATGTCGCTGCGTCTATCCGCCGCATTCGGTACCCACGCCGAAATCTGGTATGAGCTGCAAACCGATTACGACTTGTGGCAAGCCTCGAAGAGGAAACAGCCAAAGATCGAGCCGATCCATCGGGCAGCGTAAGAACGAGGGGGATGGGGTGGGTGCGGGGAGGTGGCGGGGTTGACAGGAGCGAAGTGAGTCGGCGATGCCTTGCGCTGGACGGCGCTAGACCATTCCCTCGAAGATTTCCCGAACGGATAACTCAGAGTGCAACACTTCTCCCTGCATGACCGCGTCAAGTGTGACCTTGTCTTGAAGTGCACCCCCGAAGTCTCCCTCCATCCATGTACCTGTCAACTTTAGTTGGTCAATTCCCAGGTCGAGGCTATAGACCTTTAGCTTGTCGCCGGGAAGGACGATTCTCGTTGCTCCCTCATCGATCTCGGTTCGGCGAAAGGAGCGTCGTCCAGCGAGATCGGACTTGATCTCGCCCCGGTGCAGCGCGGACTGGAACGTTAAACATGAGCTCGGCACAGATAGCGTGCAGATGTATTCAGTTATCCTCTTTACCGTTGAAATGTTCTCAATCACGGCAGAAACATTTACGGTTCTGACGTCGCCGCTCATCCCTCGGTTTCCCACCGCAATGTGTAGGCTTGCCAATTCGGGCTTCTGCGCTGACGCGGGTTTCTGTGCCGGTTCGATCGGATGGGTGTCAACCGCTTCGTCAACCTTAAATGCCAACAGAGACGCAAGGAAGAGAAAGTGGATACATCGTTCCCGCTCGAGTTTAACCATCCCGTGGACCTTCGGGTTTCGGACTCCTGTCATCGTGCCTGCGAAGATCTGCATATAACCCTGTTGCATTGAGTCCCGCGTCAAAGGCATTGGGTCTTCAAACTCCAGATACGGGCTTTTGGGTGCGAAAGCTCTATACATCAATTCCGAACCGTCGAGTTTTAGTCCCGTGCGCTGACGGACCTTTTCCGCCACGGCCTTGAGTGCCCACTCCACTGCGTCTGCATAGTGTCCGGCTTCGAACCTAGGTCGGGCTTCAACCACTACTTCTTCATGGATTAGTCCCCAAAAATCGTCGTTGGAGAAGGCTTTTGATGCAGTACCGTCCGTGCCAGATTCGTCGTAGTTGGCGAACAGTTGTTCGGTTGAGGCAGCAATGTCATAAATCCGCAATGGCTCGCGGCACACCCTGATGCGCTCATCCCACCACAGCGCGGGGTCTTTCATGCTTATCACGGTTTCGCCGATCCAGAACGTCTCGACGGACATCTGGTCAGCAGACAGCTTCATCGCTTGTAGCGCTCCAGACTCACTGGCGAGGTAGAGCCCGAGCGGAATGGCACCTGCCTTGGCGGGCTGTGGGAATAGTTTGTTCGAATAGATTTCAAGGTTTGCTGCGTCGTGAATCACGTTTGGGCCTTCAACGCAAAAGAGGTTCCAGAGCGAGCGAATAGTCCTTTCGAAGCCTATGCGGGCAAATTGGTAGAGTTCGTGATCGTCGCCTAACAGCGCAAATGTGCCGATCGTCGGTAGGTAGCTGTCCCGGGTTTCGTTGCGCCGAATTAGGTTTCGGGTCTCCATCTCGTTTAAGATGTTGAGGCTCTCAAACTCGACCAAGAGGGCGTGTCGGCGGGTTGCCTCATGAAGATTGATGAAGCGCAGGCAGACCGCTTTGGCGATTCCGACTTTAATCTCTACGTCGTTCATGGCTTTCCCTGCCACCCATTCTAGGTGACGGACGTCTGGTCGTGGATAACGCAGGTTTACGTTCGGGTCGACCTAGCTTGTTCCTGGATCGAGGCTCGATTAGGTGGCGCCGGGGTTTGGGCGCGGCTTCGCCGCGTGGTTCAGTTTTCGGAAAGATGGGGCGGGATGGCGTTGTCTCCGGGCCTGAAGGCCGGATGGTTGCGACTGCGGATTTCAGTGACCTGAAGGTCCCTGCTCCCTCCGTTTGTTTCCGCGGAGGCTAAAGCCCCAGAGTTGTTTGAGACGTCTTTCGGCATGGCTAAAGCCAAGCCCTGATACAAGACGAAAGGCAGAAGCAGATCCCTCGACTCCGCTTACCCCACGTTCGCATAGCGAACTTGGGGCCCCAGGCGCGCTCCGCTCGGGATGACACGGGTTGGTTATGGGTGGGCGTTTGAATGCGGCGTCACCGCGTGGCTTGTTTTCAGAAAAAGTGGGCGGGATGACGTTGTCTCCGGGCCTGAAGGCCGGATGGTTGCGACTGCGGTTTTCAGGGGCCTGAGGGCCCCTGCTCCCTCCGTTTGTCTTTGCAGTGGCAAAAACCTGACTATTCCGCGGACGATTCTGCGGCACGACTGAACAGCTTCCGGGAAAAGGCGCCGTTCCCGATCGAGTTCGCCAGAAGCATCCCTCAGGGGCTGAAGCCCTCGGTGATTTGGCGGCCTTTACGGCCTGACTGAAGTCATGCCCTTTTACAAAACTCCTCCCTCGACGAGTTTTTCCGCGGCCTGTGAAGTCGTGCCCTTTCAAGACACATCCACACTTACCCACTGTCCTCCAAATTTTTACTTGCTGAAATTGATATGGCCTGTATAATCCGGGTCAGCTTCCGCGAGGTCATGAGCAAGCGCGGTCTGTGGACTCTGGAAGCAGTCCTTGGGCAGACCGCAGTCCTTTCCCGGCAAATGTTGGCGCAGCAACGATGGGGGCGCCGGCTGACTGCCTCAGCTTTCAACAAATCGCGGACCGTATCGATGGGCGTGAAGTTCTTTGTCCCCGAGAACGGACATGAGCAGCACGACCTGCACGGGTTCCCGCCGATTTGAGGAGGAGAATATGCGAACCTTTACGAGAGTGCTTCTAGCCGCGATTCTGGCGGCCTGCGTGCTTCCGCAGCAGGCGATCCCGCAGAGCCGGGCGAATTTCTGGTTCCTGAACAACACAGGGAAGGTGCTGAACAACCTGTATGTTTCGCCGCAACGCCAGAATACGTGGGGCGCGGATGTGCTGGGGCGCGCAACCCTGCCTGACGGGATGGGAACATTGATCGTCTTTCCGCCCACATGGCGCGGCGTGTGCCACGAGGATTTCAAGCTGGTCTTCAGCGACGGGACCTATCAAACATACTCGTCGGGCATCGATGTGTGCCAATTGCACGCTCTGCAGTTCAACGCGGACACGGTGAGCGGGTTCTGAAGGGAGGAGGCCCCTTCGACAAGCTCTTTGGGCGCGTGGCCCAGGCCTCAAATCTCCGCTTGTCCAATCACGTGGGCGCCCCGGGCCTCGTTCGCCGCGGCGGGAGACCCGGGAGATCCCGCCTGTCAGTAAACGGCTCCGGCAAGAGACAGGAGAAAGGGCGGGATGCCGTTAGTGTGGTGTCCCCGAATTTCGCGACAAAATGAGCGAAGAACAACCGCAGATCCTTCGACTCCGTTTGGCCCAAAAGCCGGCCAAACGTCGCTCAGGATGACAACTGGATTTATGATG
>JBEKNY010000004.1:0-291870 GCA_049522315.1 Occallatibacter sp. | reverse complement strand
AGCCAGTTTTCCCGATTTCGTTGTCGCTCGTCGCTCCAGTGGTCCACCACAGCACGCTCCTCGCTTCTAGAACTCGGAAAAACTGGCTTCCGTCGCCGCCATCCCAATAGTGTGAACAGGCCCTAGGCTTCCACGAGCGCGTCTGCGATCGCCAAATGTTCGTCCAGCGCCGCTAGCCCCAAGTCCAGCTCTTCCTTCGTCACGATGAGCGGCGGAGCGATGATGAAGTGGCTGACCCAGGCCTGGATCGAGACGCCCTGCGCCATCATCTTGGCGACGATCTGATCGACGACGAGCGGCTTGCCTTCCACCTTGTCGCGCATGGTGTTGAAGAGCTGTTTGGTCGAGCGGTTCTTCACGATTTCGACGGCGAAGAAGAGGCCGAGGCCGCGCACGTCGCCGATGGAGGGGTGCTTTGCCTTGAGCGCTTCGAGTTTCCGGCGGACGTACGGATCGAGTTCCGCGGCGCGCTCGACGAGATTGAGGCGCTGCATCTCTTCGATGGCAGCGACGGCGGGACCGAGGGTAAGCGGGTGCGCTTCGTAGGTGTGGCCGTGGGAGAAGTAGTGATCCTCGAAGTAGTCGGCGACTTTGGTGGTGGTAGCGCAGAGGCCGAGCGGCACGTAGGCCGAGGTGATGCCCTTGGCGGTGACGAGAATGTCGGGCTTGACGTTCCAGTGGTCGACGGAAAACCACTTACCGGTGCGGCCCCAGCCGGCCATCACTTCGTCGGCGATGAGCAGGACGCCGTGGCGCAAGCAGATCTGGCGCAGGCGCGGAAGATACTCGGGCGGCGGAACGAGGACGCCGTTGGTGCCGACCACCGGCTCGACGATGATGGCGGCGACGTCGCTTTCATTGCGAATCATGTGCTCGATGTAGTCGGCGCAGGCGATGTTGCACGCGGGATAGGTGTGCTTGATAGGGCAGTCGTAGCAGTTGGTTTCGGGGGCGAAGATTACACCGCCAATCTTGCCGGCTGGTTCCATGGCCCAGCGGCGCGAGTCGCCGGTGGCGGCAATGGAGCCGGCGGTCGATCCGTGATAGGAGCGGTAGCGCGAAATGATTTTGTTCTTGCCCGTGACCATGCGGGCGATCTTGAAGGCCGCTTCGTTGGCCTCGGTGCCGCTGGTGGTGAAAAAGAACTTGTTCAACCCCTCGGGGAGGACTTCAAGCAGCTTGGCGCTAAGGCGCGCGCGCGAGGTGGTGGCGTAGCCGGGCGCGGCATAGCAAAGCTCGCGCGCCTGTTGGGCGATGGCCTCGACGACGCGCGGGTTTTTGTGGCCGAGGTTGACGCACATGAGCTGCGAACTGAAGTCGAGATAACGCTTGCCTGCGCCGTCGGTAAACCAGCAGCCTTCGGCGTCGGCGATGTGGAGCGGCTTCCATGTTTTCTGGAAGCGCCAGGTGCCGTAGTTGGTCTGGCGCGTGAGGTTGGAAACCTGCTCGCTGGTGAGCGATGGGGACGAAGAAGTGTCAATCATGGATGGGGCCCTCCCATGGGATGCAACCCATCGTATCATTCGCTACACCCATTGAATGGGAGCGCGCTTTCCCGGGTTTTGTTCACGCGGAGAGGCCGCCGGATGAGGGCGCATGATACTCGCCGATGAGGCGGTCGACGAGGGCGATCGGCGATTCGCCGGTGCGGAGCAGGATGAACTCGTTCTTTGCGGCGTCCCAGTCGAGCTTGAAGCTGGCGGCGAGCGCGGAGATCCAGATCTGGCGAACGGGCGCGTTGGGCGCGATGACGAACCGGGCGCCGGGATCATCGAACAGAACATTGAGGACGCCGGCTTGCTCCTCGACCTCGAAGGCGGCCTGCGCGTCTTCTTCGCGTGCGATGAGATGGAGCTTGAGGGCGTTGAGGGCCGCTTCGGCGGCGCGGCGGAACTCCTGTTCGTCCTGCATGGGCACAGTGTAAGGCATTCTGCCAGCCGAGGTGAGGCATTCGGGGGCGAGTGTCCGGAAATCGAACAAAAGGAGATCGGGAAGATTAAAGATTCGCCATTTCTTGCCGATAGAGGAGGTCGGGTATTGAGAAGCGAAGATGGAGATCGGTCCCATTCCCGGAATCCGCGCAGTGCCTGCGGTGAAGGCTTCGCAGCCGGATTTCCGGCCGCCCGCGGTGTTCGACGTCGACTCCGCGGCCAAGCCAGGTGAAGGCGGGGAGCGGGGAAACGGGAGAAAAGCTGCCGGGGCGGAAGAAAGCGACGAAGAAGAGTGGGCTCTTGAGAACGACGAAGAGGAGCCGATGTTCGCCGGCGGGGCGGAGAGCGGGGAAGAGACGCCCTGCGAGGTTCCCTCCAGGCGAGTGGATTATTTCGCGTAGAGAGAGCGCGGCGGCGCATGGCCCGCGAACCGGGTGCAGCCTCCTCCCCGTGGAGGATTTGCACGGCGTGGGCGCCGCGGGTTCAGGCGGTGGCAGACTGGCGCGTGTTCTGCTCCACGAAGAGCGGACCGGGCTCGGCGAGACGCAAGAGACGGTGCAGGTAAGCGCGGGAGATGGATAGCTGGCGGGCGGCCAGCGTCTTGTTTCCGTTATTTTCCCGGACGGCGGCAACAGCCAGCTTGATCTTGTAGTCGTGCAACTGGCGCTCGAACGAGCCGGATGACTGGTAATCGGCGATATCGACGACTTCGTCGAAGGCGGCAACTTCTTCCGGTTCCGGCGCCTGGAGGCATAGGTCTTCAGAGCGGACGACGCGGCCGGGCGCCAGGATGATGGCGCGCTGGATCACGTTTTCAAGCTCGCGCACGTTGCCGGGCCAGGGGTAGGTCTGGAGCATCTCGAGCGCCGCGGGCTCAATCGAATCCATGGGCTTTTGGAAGACGCCTGCGTAATGACGCAGGAAATGGAGCGCGATGAGCGGAATGTCTTCCGGCCGGTTCTGGAGGTTTGGCGACTCGATGCGCATGACGTTGATGCGGTAATAGAGATCCTGGCGGAACTTGCCTTCGGCGGCCAATCTGGCGAGGTCCTGGTGGGTAGCGAAGATGAGGCGGGCGCCCAGGGGGATGAGCCTGTTCGAGCCCAGGCGGCTGAACTCCATTTGCTGCAGGACGCGCAGAAGCTTGACCTGGGTGAAGAGGCTCAGGTCGCCAATCTCGTCGAGGAAGAGAGTGCCGTCGGCGGCCTGCTCGAAGTAGCCCTCGCGAGCGCCAACGGTGCCGGTGAAGGCGCCTTTCTCGTGGCCGAAGAGCTCGGCCTCGATCAAGGTCTCCGGGATGGCGCCGCAGGAGACTGCGACGAAGGGCTTGTTGGCGCGGCTGCCGAGGTTGTGGATGGCGCGGGCAATCAGTTCCTTGCCGGTTCCGCTGTCGCCGGTGATGAGAACGGCGGCGTTGAGATTGGTGACGCTCCGCACCAGCTGATAGACGCGCTGCATGATTGGGCTGGAACCGATGATACGGTCGCAGCAGCCCGGCTCCTCGATGCGCTGTTGCACATGGAACAACTGCTGCTTCAGCGCGGAGGTTTCGCAGGCGCGGTTGAGCATGGTTTTCAGATCGCGAATCGAAGGGGGGCGGCGGCAGTAGCCAAAGGCCCCGGAGCGGACGAGTTCGAAGGCGGTGGAACGGAGGGTGTCGTCGGCCATCAGGATGGCCGGGACATTGGAGGCGATCAGGCGCCGCGCGCATTGGATCCGTGTTTGCAGCGAATCCAGGGTGGAATAGAGATCGAGGATCATCACGTCGCAGCCCGCGGCAGAGACGAGATGGTCCATACCAGCTCCATCGGTCTCGAGCAGAACCTCGAAGTCCTTACCAAGGGCGGAAGAAAGAAGCGGGTGCAAACTGCAGTCTTCGGAGTACAAGGCAATTCTGGTCATAGGCGTGCCATCCACCATCTCGCTGATTTCACAGTGCCATTCTGGGGGGATTGGCGATGTAAGTTTATGATCGTCGGCCGGTAGCATGCCGCCTATTCCTCTTTCGTGCTAGGAAAGTGCGACCTTTGTAACGGCCACGAACCATAAAAACAACAAGGAACTGAAGGTCGAAAACCTATTCGGGCCACAGGGAAGCAAGTTCAACAGGGCAAGGCTTATTGCCACCCTGCCAACAGCGAAGAAACGAGGCAAAAGCGCCGCTGTCCCGAGCTCACTGCTTTCCGGTCTCCCCTTGAATCACTCGTGGATCGACGTGAAACCCGGTCAAGACGCTCTTTAGCACATAGCCCAGACAGCGAACGGAGAGATGCTGAAGCGTTGGCTACTGTGATTGTGAGTTGCGCGTCTTAAGGGGAGAGTCAGATCGCGCTGCTCGAAAGGGACCCCAAGTGAAAGATATACTTCATGATCCGAGGGAAAACGTCAAGAAAAAAAGGACTAATTGGTATGCTTCAACATTCCCATGGTAACTTTTTCGCTTCATTGGGATCATTCGCCGGAAATAGGGGCCGGAACGGTTGCATTTGGATGTAAACTGTGTACTCTATTGGGCTATTTGTTGCGATGGGGAGAACCCGTGGAAAGGAACCCCAACCGCGCGGAATATCCGGGGTATGGCCGATGAGGGAGGTTGCCGGGCCGGAGCGAGGGATTTCGCTTCCCAGAAGCAGCACGACTGCTTTGTAAGCAGTTGGGCCGTGCTGGTTTGCACGAAATGCGAGGGTGTATACGGCCCACGCCAAGAGGGTCCAAGGCCGTAAACAGTCGTGTACACCTGCTGTGAATATCCGCTTTTATCTTTATGAATCCGCATGGCTTCTTGGCTTTGGTAGTTTGGTCGGGAAATTGCTGTGAGGTAGGGGAGTCCCGAAGGCCTTAGGAATAAGGGAGGGGGGGGAATGCACACGTACGCCTGGTGGCCCACAGTGATCGTTCTGGGTATGGCGACCTTTACAGATCTTCGCAGCCGGCGTATCCCTAACTGGCTTGTGTTGCCGTTTCTGGGCTCAGGGATTGTGGTTTCCGGCTGGCTCCGGGGCTGGCACGGGTTGGAACAGAGCCTGGCCGGGGCGGGGATAGGGCTGCTGATCTACGGATTGCTTTACTGGATGGGCGGGATGGGCGCCGGCGATGTGAAGCTGTGCGCGGCGATTGGAGCGTGGATTGGCCCGTACCAATTATTCTTGGCACTGGTGATGACGGGGCTGGTGGGAGGAGTCATGGCGCTCGCCATAGCGGCCTGGGGAGGATTCTTAAAGGAGTTATTTCAGCACACCGGCGATTTGATGTTTGGAGCGAAAGAGCGTGGAGAGGCAGTTCTGGGCAATCCGCGGCGGCACAAGATGCCGTATGCGCCGGCCATCGCGATTGGGACGTTGATTTCGTTTTTCGCACGGTAAGAGACGGAGCAAGACAATGTCCAGCTCGCAGCAAACCGATTACGAACTACCGGCGGATTGGGAGTCCGTGCCGCCCAGTATCCGGTCAAAACGCACATTAAGGAGCGACAGAAACGTGGCCACCAACCCTTCCCCATATTCCGTAAACCCGATTCCGGAATCGATCGGTACCGACGGGCTCTCCATCGCGGTGATTGGTCCGAACAGAGATCGCCGAGCAGAGGCCATTCTGGCCATGAGCGGCAGTGCGGGCAGCGATGTGAGCGAGTTTTCCAGCTATAGGCGGGGCGAAGGCGATCTACCCGCCACGCTGGAGGACAGGTACGACGTAATCATCATCGATCTGGACAGCGATCCCGAGTACGCGCTGGAGCTGGTGGAGAACATCGGCGCCAATGGCGTGGTTACAGTGATGGTGCATTCGGAGAGCTCCGATCCGGAGTTATTGGTGCGCTGCATGCGGGCCGGGGCGCGCGAGTTTCTGACGCTGCCGTTTACGCCCGAGGTGATGGCGGAGGCTCTGGTGCGGGCGGCGGCGCGCCGGCCGCTGACGCGGAGCGTGAAGAAGGCCGCGGGAAAGCTCTATGCGTTCATGAGCGCCAAGGGCGGGGCCGGAGCCACCATGGTGGCGTGCAATTTCGCCGTAGCGCTGGCTAAGGAATCGGGCGAGAAGACGTTGCTGATCGATCTCGATTTGCCGCTGGGCGACGCCGCCCTGAACCTGGGCATCGCGCCGGAATTTTCGGCTGTGGACGCCTTGGAAGCGGTGGAACGGCTGGATGCGGGATTTCTCTCAAAGCTTCTGGTGAAGCACAGTTCCGGATTGTGGGTGCTGGCGGCTCCGGGAAGGTTTATGCAGTACGAAGCCAACAATGAGGCCATCAACCGGCTGCTGCAAGTGGCGCGATATGAGTTCGACAACACCGTGGTGGATATGGGGTCCAAGCTGGAGCTGATGGGCACGACGGCGTACAGGCAAGCGACAACGATCTACCTGGTAACGCAGGCGAGCATTCCGGAGCTGCGCAACTCGAACCGGCTGATCAAGCAGTTTTTCAGCGGCACCGTTCCCAAACTGGAGATCGTGATCAACCGTTCGGAATCCCGCGGCCAGAGCCTGTCGGAGGAGCACATCACGAAAGCGTTGACCAGGCCGGCGCAGTGGAAGATTCCCAACGATTACACGTCCGTGCGGGACATGCAGGTCAACGCCACGCCACTGGTGCTGTCGGACTCGGCGATCGCGCGGCAGATCCGTAGGATGGTGAGCGCGGTGACGGGGAAGAGCGACTCCCCGGCTAAAAAGAAGAAGGCTTTCAGTTTCAGCATTTTCGGATGAGGGCGTAAGACGCGGAATTCTCCAACTGGAGCGAAGGTAAAACGTGGAAATACTGAACTTGGAATCGTACAAAGCGGAGATTCACCGCACGCTGATCTCGAAGCTCGATTTGGAGAAGCTTTCGCGCGTGAATTCGAGCCAGGCGCGGCAGGCGGTTTCGGGGCTGGTGAAGGAGATCATGTCGGACCAGCGGGTGCCGCTGAACTTCGACGAGCAGGAGAAGATCCACGCAGACCTGCTGGATGAGGTTTTTGGGCTGGGGCCGCTGGAGCCGCTGCTGCGGGATCCCAAGATCTCCGACATTCTGGTGAACGACAAGGACCACGTGTTTGTGGAGAAGGGCGGACTGCTGCAGAAGGTGGATACGTCGTTTCGCGACGACCGCCATCTGATGCAGATCATCGACAGGATCGTGTCGCGAGTCGGCCGCCGGGTCGATGAGTCGTCGCCCATGGTGGATGCCCGGCTGCCGGACGGTTCGCGCGTCAACGCCATCATTCCGCCGCTGGCCCTGGACGGACCGTCGCTGTCGATCCGGCGATTCGGGACCGGGCCGCTGGCCGCCAACCAACTGGTGCAGTTGAAGAGCATCTCGCCGGAGATGATGGAAGTGCTGTCGTCGGCGGTGCGGGCGCGCATCAGCATTCTGGTTTCCGGGGGAACCGGAGCCGGCAAAACGACGTTTCTGAACATTCTGTCGCAATACATTCCCAACAATGAGCGGCTGGTGACGATTGAGGACGCGGCCGAATTGAGGCTGGCGCAGGAGAACATCGTACGCCTGGAGACGCGGCCGCCGAACATCGAGGGACAGGGCGCGATCCGTCAGCGGCAACTTCTCATCAACGCCCTGCGTATGCGCCCCGACCGCATCATCATCGGTGAGGTGCGCGGCGAGGAGGCCTTCGACATGCTGCAGGCCATGAACACCGGCCACGAGGGCTCGATGACCACCATCCACGCCAACACGCCGCGCGACGCGCTGTCGAGGCTGGAGTCGATGGTGGCCATGACCAACATGAACCTGCCGGAAAGATCGGTGCGGCAGCAGATGGCATCGGCGATCACGGTTGTGGTGCAGGCCACGCGCATGAGCGACGGCACTCGCAAGATCACCAGCATCGCCGAAATCACGGGCATGGAAGAGAACGTGGTCAGCATGCAGGAGATCTTCACCTTCGAGAAGAAAGGCATCGGCCAGGACGGCCGCGTGATTGGGGCATTCAAGCCCACGCGCATTCGTCCCCGGTTTCTGGACCGGCTGCGCGTGTCGGGCATCATCCTGCCGCCCAGCCTGTTCGAGCGGGAAACGCCGGTCAACTGAGAAGGAAGGAGGGAACAGATGGGACTGATCGTCGCTTTGGTTTTTGTGGGCGTGTTCACGCTGATCGCGCTGCCCTTGACTGCCCTGGGTTCCTCTAATAGCTCCAAGCAGGCGCTGGCCACGCTGGACTCGGCGATCAAGGTTGACCGGAAGGATCTGCGCCTGCAGAAATTGAATGTGCGCAAGAACGAGGTTCTCAGCAGCATTCCCTGGCTGAATCAGAAGCTGCTGAAGTTCGAATTGACGCCCTATCTGCGCAGAATTCTGAGCCAAGCCGATCTGAATTGGAGCCCGGGGCGCCTGCTGTTGATTACCTTGGCCGGTTTTGCGATACCGATCTATGTCCTTATGCAGGTTACGGATTCCTATTTGCTGCCGCTTGTGGTGGGGGCGGTTTTGGGCGCGCTGCCGATGAGCTTCGTGCTGTTCAAGCGCAGCAGGCGCTTTGGCCAGTTCGAGAAGAATTTGCCGGAGGCATTGGACCTGATGGTGAGCGGGCTCCGCGCCGGGCACAGTTTGCTCGCGGCCATGGCTCTGGTGGCCCGCGAGTGCCCGGACCCGGTGGGCAGCGAGTTCAGGATCTGTTTCGAGGAACAGAACTATGGCCTGGAGATGAAGACCGCACTGGAAAACATGCTGGAGCGGGTGCCGTTGCAGGACCTGAAGATCGCGGCCGCGGCCATTCTGATTCAAAAGGAGAGTGGAGGCAATCTGGCCGAGGTGCTGGACAAGACCTCGTACGTCATCCGGGAACGGTTCCGGCTGAAGCGCCAGATCAAGGTGCACACGGCACAGGGGCGTCTTACGGGGTGGATTTTGACGGCGCTGCCTGTCGCGCTGGGCCTGGGCATCTACTTCGTCGACCCGCAAATGATCAGCATTTTGTGGCATCGCGCCATCGGCATCAAGTTGATGTGGGCTGCGGCCGGGTTGATCCTGGTCGGCGGATTCGTGATCCACAAAATCGTCGACATCGACGTGTAAGGAAGCCATATGGGATATGCATTTCTAGCATTTTTGGCCGTCTTCACCCTGATCGCGGGCTTCGGGATTCTGCTGTTCTATCGCGAGGTGGCGCTCAAGCGCATCAGCGAAGTCATCAACCCGCGGCCCAAGCAGCCGAAGACCCTGCGCGCGACCATCCAGGAGACGGGATCTTCGATCGGCAACATGGTGAAGCGCTTTGAGAATTTCATGCCCAAGAGCCAGAAGGAGATTTCGGTCGTCGTACAGAGGCTGACACTGGCGGGGTATCGCAACGATTCCGCGATGAAGGTCTTCTATGGCTGCAAAGTGTTGCTGCCACTCCTGCTGGCTGCAGTGGCCGCGATAAGCGGACTGGCCAGGCTGGGCCCGTTTTTTGTGTATTTGATCGCGCTGGGCGGAGGGTTTTTGATCCCGGACTTCTGGCTGGGAAAACGAATCAAGGCGCGGCAAAAGCGGATTCAGCGCGGTTTGCCCGACGTGCTGGATCTCCTGGTGATTTGCATGGAGGCAGGCCTCAGTCTGGACCAGGCTACGATTCGTACCGTGCAGGAGTTGAAGAAGTCGCAGCCGGAGCTGTGCGACGAACTGGGAATCGTGGTGCTGGAGCAGCGCGCGGGGCGCGCCCGGTCGGAGGCCTGGAAGCACATGGGCGATCGCACCGGCGTGGATTCCGTGCGCAATCTGGTGTCGATGCTGGTGCAGACCGAACAATTCGGCACGAGCATTGCGAAGATGCTTCGCGTGCACTCCGATACGATGCGCGTTCAGCGCGTGCAAATGATCGAGGAACTGGCGGGGAAAACTTCGGTGAAGCTGGTGTTTCCTCTGGTGCTGTTCATTTTTCCAGCGCTTTTTCTGGTTACGCTGGGTCCGGCTGCGATCGTGATGATGGAGTCATTCAGCTCACTAACTAAACATTGAGGCAGGAAGGGGAAGTTTGCATGAGCAACGAAATGATTATCAGAGTTATTTCCGGAATTCTGGCAGTCATCATTCTGGTGGTCTTGATTCAGCGCCGCCGGACGCGGGTGAAATAGGCGGCTGGGGCAAGAAACCGTGGCGTGCTCGCGAAAGGGATCGCGCCACGGCGGGGTTCTGAAAGGTCCGGTGCCGGGGCGGCTTGGCGCAAACGCGGCAAGTACCACAGCTAGCTGCCTGAGGCGAGCGGAGAAGAAGGGGCGCACCCTTCGCCGCCTTTACCGCAGGCGGAAAGGGGAGGTGTCTCATGGAACTATTGGAAAGAGCCGGACAGGCGGCAGGAACGGCGAAAAGAGAAAGGGTTGGGGAGCAGACGCTCCAGGCGAAAGGGACGATGGAATCGCAGACATATTGCGCCTATAACCAGACACGCGAATGCTTTCTAGGCTTAAGAGTGAAGGCTGGCGATTTTCCCGCGGCACGCGCCGCGGAACTCATGATGGAGCGGCCGCTGAAGTCCGGCGAGGGCGTGTGGTTGAAGCCGTTCCGGGGAGTTCGGGCAGCGGCGATATCGGCGCCGCTGGATCTGATCTATTTGGATGAGGAATGCCGCGTAATCGATATCGCCGAATCCTTTCCCACCTTCCAGGTGAGTTCGTCGAGTCCGCGGCCGGAGAGCGTGCTGGCGCTGCCAGCGCACTCGATTTACTCGTCGCAGACGCAGTCTGGCGATCAGCTGATGCTGTGCGTGGCCGAAGAGATGGAGCGGCAATTGGAGAGGTTGACGAGTATGCGCGACGAGACAGAAACAGAACCGGTAATTCAAGGCGCGGCGGTGCTGCGCGAAAAGCCGCTATGGAGCGGCGGACCGGGACTTTTGGAGCTGGAAGATCGCAACGGGCAGGTGAAGCCTGCGGCGGAGCAGATGTACAACATAGATCTGTCCTATCCGGGCTCAAAAACCATGCGGCAGCTGCGCGGCTGGTTTGACCGCTGGTGGTCGCCTGATCCGCGCCGGGCGCCGCGCGTAAAGGAGCCTGGGCTGGCCGCGTATTACTGGAACGGGTCCGTGCCGATGGCGCACGGAATTCGCGATATCAGCTCGTCGGGACTCTACGTGGTGACCGAGGAACGATGGTATCCGGGGACCATGGTGCTGATGACGCTGCAGAGGAGCGACCACGGAGAGGAATATGAAGAGCGTTCGATTGCCGTGCAGACGCGAGCCATACGCTGGGGTCCGGACGGAGTTGGGCTGCAGTTTGTCCTCTCTGACGACAAGGACGTGCGCCATGGGAAGACTCCCGTGCTGGATTCAGCGGGCAGGAAAGAATTCGAGCTCTTTCTGGAACAGCTGAAGACGGGCAAATGTGGAGCAATGGCAGCCCGGTAATGAAAGGCGCCATCGGGACTCAAGGAGATTCTTTGGCGGGCGGCACGGCGGAAATCGAATGACAAGGCCGTCCGCTACAGGAGGTGGAGCGGTGAGAATTGGCCATGGCCTGAGCAGAATGGACAACAAGCTTGCTCGCCGCGCGAGGCGCATCTTCGGACGGCGAGGGGAGGAGGGGGGCGCCCTGCTGGAGTTTGCCGTCGCCCTGCCGTTGCTTCTGACGGTTCTGACGGGGACGGTTTCGTTCTCGTTGGCACTGTATTTCCTGCAGCAGATTGGCAGTGCAACCTCCAGCGCGGCCCAATCACTCGGAGCGCAGGCCGGAACGGTCACCGATCCCTGCGCCAATGTCTCTTCAGTGATTACTTCAGCGTTGCCGAACCTGAGTTCGTCGAACATTTCATTCTCAGTGGTCATTACAACTGCCTCCAGCACCACGACCTACGGTCCATTCACCCCGCCAATAACGCAGGGCAACGGCTGCCCTCAGGCGGGAGATGGAGGTGGAACGTCAACGCAGGAGGCGGCGAACTACCCTGTCACGGTGACGGTGAACTATGCATACTCCTGGCTCCCGATCCTGAGCTTCAGCCCCTCCAGCCGCCTGGTGGCGTCAGAGACGGAGATTGCAGAGTGAGAAGCAGTGGTTTTGCCGGCGTTTCGCGCGGAGGAGACGATGTTTCTTGCCGCGACCTCGGGTGAAGCAGGCCATAACGATTACGGCTACCGGACGCGGGTGGCATTGACGAACGCAACCGGGAGATGGAAAAGATGAAGACTCGATACAGCGTAAGCAGGTTAAGAAAATCGCTTGCTCGCCGTATGCGGCGAGCCATGGGCATCAAAGGCGAGGAGGGATCGGCGTTGGTTGAGTTTGCCGTCACCCTGCCGTTGCTGATGATGGTTCTGACGGGGACGGCGTCATTCTCAGTGGCCTTATATACTCTGCAACAGATTGGAAATGCAACCACCGGCGCCGCACAGTTTATCGGAGCCTACGCAGCATTGAACGCAACGATCACCAGCCCAACGACGGGCAAGCAAGTCTCCACCACTGATCCGTGCCAGGAGGCGGTTTCCCAGGTGACCCAGGCGTTACCAAACTTTGCGGCGTCGAAGCTGACATACACGCTGACGATTTACTATCCGAACTCCGCCGGCACAGCCACGACGTCGACGACCTACGGTCCGACCACCGGAAATTCGTTTAGCTGCTCCGCGGGGTCATCGCTCCTGACCGCGAACTACCCCGTCAGGCTGACGGTCAGCTATGCCTATTCCTGGCTCCCGGTCTTGAATTTCAACCTGAACAGCCCGTTAACGTCGACACAATCTGCGCTGGCTGAGTAATAGAAGAGATGTGTTTTCTTAAAAGAGCCTTTCATTCCCATGCCGCGCGGATTCGGCCGTAACCAAGGCAACCATAACCTTACATAGCGAACGGCAATCTTCCAAGCCATCTTCGACAGCCTGACCTCGCCGCGGCCGAAACGAAGAACATGACGGTAGTTTCACAAGGGTGCGGGCGCAAAACCCGCACTTTTTTTGCTGCGGCTCATCGCCTGGATGAACGGAGGCAGCATCGCGGCGGCCGAGCCAGGAGCGCCACCCATCTTCTCCTTTCTTTTGCCAAGTGCGAGCCGGTGACAAATTCCGCGGTCCGGCTCGCACTCTTGCGGGGTATGCAGGTCACGACGTCCTCGATCCGGCTAGCGTTTCCATTACTTAAGTCACTATGACTAGCACAAAAGTGCGATATTCGGTAACCAGCGAAAGAAAGATCATGGGAACAGGTGATCTGTCCCCAAAGGGTCGCCCGAGTGTCCGCGAGGCGGAACGATGGTATTACCCAGAGACGAACGCGCCGATCTCCACGCGCTCATCGAGCGTTGCATGACGTGTCATTCGCGCCTTCTCAATTCCCTGCGCCATCCGGACACGATTCTTTACCGGAAAGAAAAAGCAGTTCAAAGTGCGGCCTTTGCAGGCAGGCAATGCGGATTTTTCGTTCCATTTCTCAAGTTCAGCTCATCGAGCAACGCGATGCCCGCAGCGGCGCCAAGTGCGTGAAAGGAAGGATTTGTCCCATGAAACGGATTAGTGTTCCGTTACTGCGCAGATTCCTGAAGGACCAAGGCGGCCAGGCAGCCGTGGTGATCGCTATGTCAGCGACAACCATGATGGCTCTTGCCGGGGCTGCGGTGGAGATAGGGCATGTGTATTACGCCTACCAGCAATTGCAGGCATCGACCAATGCGGCGGCGCTGGCAGGGGCGTATCAGATGCCGAACACGAGCGCGGCTTCAACCAGCGTGACCAACTATAGCGCGCAGTCAGGCGATTTGAACGCGAGCCCGCTATTGCAGAATGTGACGGTGACGCCCACTTTTGTATGCCTGGGCACCGTGACCAACAGCCTGAACGTACCGTGCAGCACAGCGACGGGCGCCAGCGGGGGTTACAACGCACTGAAGGTGACGCAGACGGCGAAGGTGCCCCTGTGGTTTGGCGGCCTGTTCGGGATGTCGCAGATGAATCTTGTGGCGACGGCGACGGCGTCCATGCGCGGCGGGTCGAATACGCCCTGGAACATCGCTATCATTATGGATACCACTGCGTCGATGGGCAATTCCGATAACGGTACGCAATGTTCGGGCACAAAAATCTCCTGCGCGCTGCAGGGTGTGCAGATACTGCTGAACGATTTATATCCCTGCGGACTGGGCCAGACATGCACGTCGAGCACCAATTATGTGGACAGCGTGAGCCTGTTCGTGTTTCCCGCCGTGACCACGGCGACACAGTCGAAGGACTACGTTTGCAAGACCAGCAACCCGACGATCGTGGCGTATACCATTCCCGACACATCCCCGGTGTATACGAGCGGGACTGCGCCGGCTTCGAATCTGATGCTGCCTTCGGGCGACACGTACCAGGTGCTCGGGTTTGCGAATAATTACAAGACCACGGATACGGCATCAAGCTTGAACCAGGCTGCATCAATCGTGATCGCGGCCGGGGACTCGGGAGTCAGCGGTTGCAGCGGCCTGCAGACACCGGGCGGTGAAGCGACGTATTACGCGCAGGCTATCTATTCGGCGCAGGCGGCGCTGATAACGCAGCAGGCGGCCAATCCGGGATCGAAGAACGCCATCATCTTCCTGAGCGACGGCGATGCGACGGCCTGTGCCTCCAACGCCTACACGACGGGCGGCGCTTGCAATACGAAGAGCGAGATTGTGGCTACCGAGGGTACGTTGAACGGGACAGGAACGAGCTCGACCAATCCCTCGGGGTACAAATCGTATACCTACCCGTCGGCGCTGGGGGAGTGCGGACAGGCGGTGCTGGCCGCTCAGTATGCGGCGAGCGCCGGAACTACGGTGTACACGATTGGTTATGGCGCGGAGACGTCGGGAGGGTGCGCGTCGGACAAGACTTACAGCACAACGGTGACCACGAACGGTGGAAGCTGGGCTCATGGCGACCAGCCCTGCCAGGCGCTGGCGGCGATGGCCTCGGCAGAGGTGAATTTCTACTCCGACGACGGAGCCGGCTGCCAGGCGACGGCGCCGACCAATCAAGCCATCACGAAGCTGACGGCGATCTTCCGCGCGATTACGAACCAATTTAGCACGCCGCGGCTGATCCCCAACGGCACGACCTAGACCGTGGGCTTGACAGAACCCGGAGAATCCGGTAACAACGACTGTGAAAACCAGGTAACGGCGCAATTCGACCGAACGAAGGGAGTTCCCCGTGCGTATCTCGTGGACGATTGTGTTGATATCGTGTGCGCTTCTCATGTCGGGCTGTTCAGGTATACCGGGAACGACGCCAACGGAGACGCAGTCAAGCCCTGTGCGCGGTGCAGCCCTGCGGGGGAAGGTGCGCGGCGGGCAGCAGCCGATCGTGGGCGCGCGCGTGTACCTCTACGCGGCCAACACCACCGGCTACGGCAATGCATCGGTCTCGCTGCTGGCCAAAACCGCCGGCACGGCCGAAGACCCCAATAACAACTACTATGTGACCACCATAGCGGAGGGGGCCTTCAGCATCTCCGGCGATTACAGTTGCCCCAGTTCGAACTCCCAGGTGTATCTGTACGCGGTGGGCGGAAATCCGGGGTTAGGGGAGGGGACGAATTCGGCCGTCGGCCTGATGGCGGCGCTGGGAACGTGCAACTCGCTCTCCACGAGCACCTATGCCGTCATCAACGAGGTCTCGACGATCGCCACAGCGTATGCCATTGCCGGCTTTGCGACGGACGCCACGCACGTATCGAGTTCGAGCTCCCTACTGGCGGAGCAGGGGGTCGCGAATGCGATGGGCGCGATACTGACAACCACTGGCGCCGCGACCGGTACCGTAGCGAACCTGGAAACCCTCAGCACAGGCGTGGCGCTGGCCACGACACCGGCGGGCAACGGGATCGTGCCGCAGGCCGAGATCGACATTCTGGCGGACATTCTGGCTGCTTGCGTCAACTCGTCGGGACCGTCATCGACGCCGTGCAGCATGCTGTTCAGCACAGCGCTCTCCGGCGGGACGACCGGATCGCAGCCGTCGGATACGGCGACGGCGGCCATCTACATCGCCCACAATCCAGGGGCGAATGTGGCAGCGCTCTTTGGCTTGCTGCCGTCGGATCTGGCATTCCAGCCCACGCTCAGCTCAGCGCCTAATGACTTCAGCATTGCGATCACCTACTCGGGAGGCGGGCTGGACGGCACGGGATTTGCTCCTGAAGGCGTTGCCGTCGACGCCGCGGGCAACGTATGGGTGCCAAATTACTCCTCCAGCTCGATCACCGAGCTCAATTCCAATGGGGCCCCAATGACGGGCTCACCCTACACCGGAGCCGGATTGGACAATCCGACCAGCATGGCCATTGACATATATGGAAACGCCTGGGCCGCGAATTATTACGGCGACGACGTCAGCGAATTCAATTCCAGCGGGCAGAAGATATCCAATCCTCCGGGGTGGGTCGGCGGCGGTCTGAACGAGCCCTATGGCATCGCCATCGATAATGTCAGTCATGCATGGATCGCCAACTTTGGCGGCAATAGCCTGAGCGAATTCAGTTCCTCTTCGTCTTTCGGACTGGCGATTTCGCCCAGCGGCGGCTTTGGCAGCGGTACCTTGGTTGGCCCGGCCGGCATTGCCTCTGACACATCCGGCAATATGTGGACGGCAAACTATACGGCTGCGACATCGAGCCTGGCGGAAGCTGTTCCCAACACCGATGAAAGCCAATCGCCGGCGTTTACGCTTTTCACGGGCGGAGGGCTGAACGCGCCGTACGGCGTGGCCATCGACGGCTCGGGAAATGTGTGGGCGACAAACCGGGGAGGCGATGGCAGCCTGAGCGAATTCAGTTCCAGCGGTACGGCGATCTCTCCTGATCCAGGCGGATTCAGCGGCGGCGGGGTAGACGATCCTTACGGCCTGGCGATCGACGGCGCGGGCAATGTGTGGACCGCGAATTACGGCGGCAATAGCAACAGCATCAGCGAATTCAGTTCCAGCGGCGCGGCGATCTCCGGTTCCAATGGCTACGTGAGCGACTGGCTGGTTGAGCCCTATGGCGTTGCCGTCGACGGGTCGGGAAACGTCTGGGTGGCAAGCGATAATACCAGCGGCCCGCTGACCGAGTTTGTAGGACTGGCCACGCCCGTTGTCACGCCGATCGCCGCAGGTGTGGCGTACAAGGAACTGGGAACGAAGCCTTAGCCGCGGCGCGGGTGAGCCGCCAGTGAGGAAGACAGCGAACGGCAGCGGCAAGAACCTCTGTGGTGGTCCGCCCTCCCAACCGAAGTGCGCGGCTGAAGGCAGACCTCCGCGGCAATTTAGAAAAAGTTTGTACTTGACGCGTTGCTCAGGGTCGGCGTTCCCTCCACTTCTCGGACGAAGACCTGTCCGCAGGCGCCCCGATGCTGTCAGCCGCATCGGCTTAAGTGTAGGAGCTTCGGGTAACCGCAGTCATTGGACTACAACCTTGGGCTGCACTGGAGTAATACGTTACTTCCCGGCTGCGAATCATTACTTGATACATCTTGCGCGGCCACCTGTGGGAATCTAGCCTAATTACTCCTGGCAGTGGATGCAGCTTGCCGTCGACGCGCGATGGACGGCCGGGGTGGTTTCAGCACGCAGCGTCAGGACGAGCCGCGAACGAAAGCGGTTCGAGCGTGGTTCGCTGGGATCTTCTTTCCCCGGAAACGGCCGCGAAGCAGGGCGGACGGCGCCGTCCCGCCGAATGGAGGCGTTATCGCCAAGCAGGGCCGCCGCCTGGCGAGAGGGTTTTACGGCGCCGAACGATCGGAGGAAGTTGCCCTATGAAATGGCCCGGAATGTCGATTCTGCGCAGGTTGTTGAAGGAACAGCGGGGCCAGTCAGCGGTCTTGGTGGCAGTCGTGTTGACCTCGGTGTTCGCCCTGGCCGGAGCCTCGGTAGAGGTCGGCCACGTTTATTACGCCTATCAGCGGCTAGTGGCGTCAACGAACGCGGCGACTCTGGCGGGTGCGCAAACCATGCCCACCGCGATAGCGGATTCCTCGACACCCCTGACGCCGGTGTCTGCCGCCGTGAAACTTTACAGCTGCGCGCCGGGCGGATACAACGCGACCTCGATGCTGCAGTGCCAGACGCCGGTAACAACCCTCAAATGCCTGAGCACCGTGACCAACACTTTCAACGTGGGGTGCGAGTATCCGCCGGGCGGCTCCGCGGCCTACAACTCCCTGAAGGTGGTGCAGACGGCGACTGTGCATTTATGGTTCGGAGGGCTGATCGGCATGTCCCAGATGAACATGTCGGCGACGGGGACTGCGGCCATGAAGGGCGGAACGGACATCCCCTATAACCTCGCCATCATCATGGACACCACCGCGTCGATGACCGACACCATGACATCGGGCATCTGCTCGGGAGAGGAGCAGATCGAATGCGCGGTTCAGGGATTCTCGACCATGTTGGGGTTCATGGATCCCTGCGCCCTGAATACGACCTGCAGCTCAGGTTCACCCTATGTGGACGATGTAGCCTTGTTCGTGTTTCCCGCAATCAACACAAGCTACAAGGCGAACGATTATAAAACCGACTATTGCTACAGCGGAAGACAGACCTCCGATGCGAGCGTACCGTACAACTTTCAAAACCCCGGGAACCCGCCCACGGGCCTTGCCATGGATACGACCAATCCAACCTGGGTCTCAGTGCAAGTTGCCGGCGCGTACGAGCTCATTCCATTCGAGAACACCTATAAGGCAAGCGACTCAGCGAGCGTGAAGGTCAGCGACGCGCTTGCGGAGGCGGTCGGGTATGCCAACTCAGGCTGCCCCGGCCTGGGGGCGCCGGGCGGCCAGGGAACGTACTACGCGCAGGCGATCTACGCGGCGCAGGCGGCGCTGGCTCTGCAGCAGACCAACAATCCAGGCTCGCAAAACGTCATGATCATCCTGAGCGACGGCAACGCGACCGCATGCAATACGCAAACCTCGACCGGCGAGGGAGCAAGCGGCTGCGGCAATAACCAGATCTTCGCGGATAACTGCCCGACGCTTACGACGTCTTCGACTTCTGCTACCCCTTGCCCCAGCCCTTACTCTGGACAGCCCCTCAACGGGACCAGCTATTCCTATTCGACCGGGAGCGGAAAGAATAAGGTGACCCACAATATACAGCCCGCGGGCTACCACTCTCCCAACTATCCTTCCGCGCTGGGCGAGTGCGGGCAGGCGGTACAGGCGGCGCAGGCGGCAACGGCGGCGGGAACGACGGTCTACGCGATCTCCTTCGATTCGCCGACCACGTCGTCGTCATCGAACTGCGGGACGGACGTGACCTACACTCTGACGGGCTTGAGCAATGGCGCACAAACCTGGCCGGGCGGATCCCATTCGCGCTCGCCCTGCAACGCGATTGCCGCGATGGCGTCGAA
This sequence comes from Occallatibacter sp., assembly GCA_049522315.1. Classification (GTDB taxonomy): domain Bacteria; phylum Acidobacteriota; class Terriglobia; order Terriglobales; family Acidobacteriaceae; genus Telmatobacter. Next base: position 272,671 of record JBEKNY010000004.1, on the reverse strand, counting down.
TGCCAACACTTTCTACTCCGACTATACCGACAATACCAAGGGCGGCGGCTCCGGATGCGACGCGATCACCACCACGAACCAGAACCAGAATTCGCTCCCTGACATCTTCAAGGCGATCGTGCAGGGGCTCACGATTCCGCGGCTGATACCGAACGGGACCACATAGAGCCTGGCGAAGGCTGTTGTGTGGAGTTTTTGAAGGGCGCGGGCCTTCGGGGTCTGCGCCCTTTTTGCGAGTACCGGGAGAAGAAGCAGGCAGCGAGAAGCGCCGCAGCAGCTAATCGAGCTGTTCGGGGATGATGATGAGCACTTCCACTTTGGCGAATTGGCCGTCCTGCAGGGCGGGGCGGAATTGCCATTTTTCAAAGGCGGCGAGGACGAACTGGGCTTGGGGAAAAGCCTGCGGGACAACGATGCTGAGTGTATCGAAGCGGCCGGATTGATTGATGAAGCCGTGAATCATGATGGCATCGGCGTCGACGGTATCGGCGCCGAGATTGGGACGGACGATGTAATACGGCCAAGGGGCATCCAGGCGGACGATGGTGCCCGCGGCAGCGGCATCGGCGGAGCGCGGAAGCGAGTACTGCATGATCCAGCTCTTAGCCAGCCCGACGTGAAGGTAGACGGTGTAGGCCATCCTGCCGTTCCATACGCCGGCCACTTCGGGATACTGATCCTGAAGCGAATTTCCCACCACCACGGAATTGAAATGGCCGTCCTTGGGCGACAGGATCTGAGTAACGGTCAGCTGGCCGTTTGGTTCCAATCCAAAATCCGCTCCCTGCGTGGTTCCAGGCGCATCCGCTTTGCCGGAGCCCGAGGAGGAGCCGGAGCTGCTTACCCCCCCCTGGGGGCTGTGCCCCGCGCCCTGACCGGAATTGTCCGCTTTGGCGGAGGAACCCTGGCCGGAGCCTGAGCCGGCGCCATTCGTCTTGGCGGACGAGCCCTGGCCGGAGCCTGAGCCGGCGCCATTCGTCTTGGCGGATGAGCCCTGGCCGGAGCCTGAGCCGGCGCCGTTCGTCTTGGCGGATGAGCCCTGGCCGGAGCCGGCTTGTGCAGACTGAACGGCGGAGTTGTCCTTGTTCGGCGACGAGAGATCCTGCGCTTGGCTTGGCGCGGGCTCTCCCTCCGTCTTCTTGACTGCGGACTCATTCACCGGAGGCAGAGCGACGGTCCCGTTTTTCAAGCGCAGGTCAGACAGGGAGACAATCGCAGCGGGAGTTGGCTGAGCCGACGGCTGCGAGGCGGTGACCGGGGGCAATTGCACCTGCTGGGGAGCCTGGATGACGACGGGTGAGGTGGTGCTGGCCGGAACGATCGATTTAGCCGAAGGATGGAAGCTGGATGCAATGTTGACGTCGGCCAGAGTCATTTCCTCATTGGGCCGTTCGAGCGAAGGCTTCACATCGGAAGCAGTGGGCTTCTCCGGCAAGGGCGGAACGACCTTCTTGACCACCGTTTTGCTTGGCGACCAGATCATGACCTGAGGCATGGGGATCTGCTCGGCGAGCGTGATGGGGTTGGGAATGTCGGGTTGGACCAGTGTTTGCGGTCCGGGTTTGGCTTCCGCGATCGGGCGCGGCACTGGCCGGCGAGGCGATGGATTGCCGCCGGAAGCCGGCGCATGTGTGCCGGAATGCGCCCCCGAGTAAGCGCCGCGGGCCAAGGCGGCGAGCGCCTGCTGGTCGGGCATGTGCAGATCGAGCTCGCGGACCGTATCGTGTTCCGTGGTCACCCGGGTGAGGGCTGGTTTGTACGCTAGGCCGAACCATATCACGGCGGCAGCCACGCTATGAACAACGATGGATGCCGCGAAGGAGGTGGGCTGCGGGCCCAGATCGGACTGCTCGGTGAACAGCGTAACCATGTGAAAGGACATCATTGGCGGAAGAATCCTCCCGCTGGCATATTCCAAATGGGCGACGATCTTCCCAACACGCGCACGAAGAACTTCGCTTGGACAAGTTTCCACGTTGGCACGTGTAGTCTGGCGCAGCTATAACACAGAAGATGCAGGCGAGACCTCCAGCTACTGCATGATTTCACTGTAAACTGGTGGTGAAACGGCTCCCCCCAACAAAAAATGCTGCTGGAAGGCGGCCGGTTCCATTCCAGGGCCGCTATCGCCACTTTCAGGATCGCTTATTATGCGGGTTTCCCCCATAGCTATTTTGATACCTCATTGACAGATCGCGGCGATTCTATTACGGTTCGGGAGGCATTCAGGACTACACTGAAACCGCACTTCACGCTTGGACTCGATTGGCAGGCAGGGGCGTGTTGTGTTAAGCATGGTCGGGAAGATAGAGTCCTCTTCAGGTAGCATCCGCCGCGTGGGGTTTTCGATCTGCCCAGGGAAGGGCATGCAGCGATGGGGGCTGCGGCTTCGGGGCGCCGGGTTTCTGGAGGAGTTGCCCGATGCAGCCAGTGAGGCAGGCACAGAAAGGCGGAGCAGGCGCTAGCCGGCTCCAGCGGGTTTAGGATGAATCGAAGACTCACGACAATTCTCTTCGTTGCAATGTTGATAGCAGGCGTCTGCGCCTGGCTGGTTTATCGCATTGTGAGCGTCCGCATGGCTGGGGCCAAGCCCGTGGCGACTACGCGGGTGGTCGCGGCATCCAAGGACATTCCCCTGGGATCGGTGTTAACAGCTGCCGATCTTGCCACGATGACGCTGACGGGCACGCCGCCCAAGGGCGCGATTGTGAAACCTGAAGACGCGATTGGCCGGGGCGTGATTACGCAGATCGCCCAGGGCGAGCCGATTCTGGACAGCCAATTGGCGGGTCTTGGCTCCGGTGGCGGACTGGCGCCGACGATTCCGCAGGGCATGCGCGCCTGCGCGGTGCGAGTGGATGAGGTGGTGGGTGTATCCGGGTTCGTGATCCCCGGCATGCACGTGGACGTACTGGTTTCAGGCAACCCGCCGGGCGCCGGCGCCGAGCAAGGCGTGGTGACGCAGACCCTCCTTCAGAACATCCAGGTTCTCTCCGCCGGTACCGATATCCAGAGAGACGCCGAGGGCAAGCCCCAGCAGGTGCAAGTGGTGAACCTTCTGGTGACGCCGGAGCAGGCCGAGTTGCTAAGCCTTGCCAGCAATTCGCTGAAAGTCCAACTGGTGCTGCGCAACCCGCTGGATACGCAGATTGCGAAAGTTCCGGCCACGGCCATGCGCAGCCTCTTTGCAGGCGAGACTCCCGCGCCGGCTCCGCGGGCGGCTACCAGTAGAACAGCGAAGCCCGCGGCAAAGGCTTATTCGATCGTCGTGATGAACGGTACTAAAACCACAGAAGAGAAGTTTGCTTCACCAGAGGGGCAGCATTGAGAACGAAGGCATGGGTCACCATCGTATCTTGCAGCGCGCTGTCGTGTGCACTGTATGCCGGGCTGGCCGTGGGGGCCCAGACCGCACCAGCGCCACCATCGCCGACAGCACAATCCACGTTTGAGGACTCCACCAATGAGCTCTCGGTGACCGTGGGCAAATCAGTCCTGGTGGACTGCGCGCAACCGATCCAGCGCGTCGCCATAGGGCTGGGCGAAATTGCGGAAGCCACGGCGATCAGCCCCACCGAAGTCATGATCGACGGCAAAGCTCCCGGCGAGACGAGCCTGATCATCTGGGACATCCACGGGGGACGCCAGTTCTTCAACGTGACGGTGCGGCCGGTTGCCGCGGTGTCGGGAGACAACCTTGATGCCATCCGGCGCGAGCTCAGAATGGAGCTGCCGGGCCAGACCATTCGCGTGAGCTACAGCAACAACAGCATCTTCCTCCGCGGCACGGTCAATGATCTGACCAGCTCGGCGCGGGCGGTGGAAATCGCGTCGACGGCGGGCAAAGTGGTGAACCTGCTGAGCGTGAACGTGCCCAAGTCGGATCCGCAGATCCTGATCAAAGTGCGCTTCACCAGCGTGGATCGCAGCCTGGCGCGCCAGCTTGGCATCAACCTGTTCAACCTTGGTCTGGGAGACGCTGTCGGAGGTGTGTCGACCGGCCAGTTCACTCCGCCTCTCGTCGGCAACAGCGGTAGTTCGTCGGGTACGGGAGCTGGGGTCGCCGGAACGCAGGGGACGGCGAATTTTTCCCAGGAGGGGAATATTTTTGCGTTCTTCCCCGGTCTGAACGTGGGCGCGGATATCCATGCTCTGGAGACTAAGGGAATAGTGCAAGTGCTGGCGGAGCCCAATCTTATGGCGGCCGACGGCAAGGCGGCGAGCTTCCTGGCGGGCGGAGAGTTTCCCTATCCGGTTGTGTCGGGCACGTCGGGTGGCACGGCCGCGGTGAGCATCCAGTTCAAACAATACGGCATCCGGCTCAATTTTATCCCCACCATCACGCCGCGGGGAACCATCCGGCTGCAAGTGGCTCCCGAAGTAAGTGCGCTGGACTACACCCACGAAGTGCAAATCTCGGGATTTGAAGTGCCGGGAATCACCTCGCGTAAAGTGAATACCGAGGTGGAGCTGGCCGACGGGCAAAGTTTCATCCTCGGCGGCCTGCTGGACAAGAGCATTACCGACACCTTCCAGAAGATTCCGTTCCTGGGCGACATTCCCATCCTCGGCAAGCTTTTCCAGTCCCAATCGAAGACCAAGAACGATACCGAGCTGGTTGTGGTTGTCACGCCGGAGATCGTGGCGCCGGTTGCGGCGAGCGCATCGGTGCCGGCTCTGAATTATCCGGATACGTTCATGCCGCCCAATTCGAATATTCCCATGCACCAGCCGGATGAGAAGACGGCGGAGAATACGCTGCCTCCTCCTGCTGCGTCGATCCCGGTGGAGACGCTGATTGAAAGCATGAAGCCCGAGAAGCCGCTGGTGATCGAGACTTCCACGGGCGGATTCGGCGCCGGCGGAGGGCAGGGCATCAACTCGGGCGGCGGGGGCGGCGGCGCGAGCGCGGGGATGGGAACGCCGCAGCAATAGAATCTTCAGCCAGCGGATACGACAAGACTCCGAGGCAAGCGGATGAATCCGTTGCAAAGGATCGTAAAGGCCCTGCGGGAATACTTTGCGCCGCGGCCGGCGGCGGCCCTTCAGGGGCCGCTGCGGGTTCTGAACGTGACACGCGGCACGGTGCTGGCTACGCGGCTCGAAGCCGCGCGCACAGGGCCGGCGCGCAGGAAGGGTCTGTTGGGGCGGGAAGGCCTTTTGCCGGGCGAAGGACTGTGGATAGTTCCCTGCGAGTCGGTGCATACGTTCTTCATGCGGTTTCCTATCGATCTGGTCTATCTGGACCGCAAGAACTGTATCAGGAAAGTGCGTAGCGCCGTGGGACCGTGGCGCGCGTCGGCATGTCTGGCGGCGCACAGCATATTGGAACTTCCCGCAGGGACGGTTCGCGAGACGCGCACCGAACGATGGGACACCGTCGAGATCGTGCCCGCACCCGCAGAATGAAGCGGTTCTCACAAAATGAGCGAAGAACAACCGCAGATCCTTCGACTCCGTTTGGCCCAAAAGCCGGCCAAACGTCGCTCAGGATGACAACTGGATTTATGATGCGGACTTTGGAGACAGGACACTAGCGATGCGTTGCATATTTTGCCGGCTCGAATCTTTATTGCGGCTCACGCGCCGTGGAAACGTCGTGATGGATGGGATGCGGGAACGATGCAACAGCTTCAATTGAAGCGGCCGGAGATTAGAATGGATGCTTGCCGGGCGGCCAAAATGGGAGCCGGGCTGAAAGGTCTTTTGGATTGCACGCGCGGTTGAGCCTCCACTGCAAGCGATTTTCTGCGTATGCCCTGGCCGGGGCCGGCCTGCTCATTCTTTGCGGAGCAACCCGGAACCAGTTCCTGTGGGGAAGCCGCGCGGCAAACCTGACGATGATCGCGCTCGCTATTCTGCTTGCGCTTGCGGCAATGGCTCCTGCGCAGCGCGAGCAGATCGCCGAACCCGGCGGCCTGCGCGGCTCCGGCTATCTATGGTTGCTTCTTACGGCCTTACTCGTGCTGCATGGTTTCGTTGCGGCTTACGTGATACGCGGCGGAGAACCTCAAATCGATTGCTTCATCTGGCAGCGCGATGCAACCGCGACTCTGCTACAAGGCCGCGATCCTTATGGAACTTCCCATGTCAACATCTACGATGCGGATGCATCCCGCCGGTTTTATGGGCCGGGCATGGTGGCGAACGGCCGTGTACTGGCTGGCTTGACCTACCCGCCGGCGACCCTGTTGAGCGCGCTCCCCGGCTATCTCGTGGGAGATGTTCGCTTCGGTTATGTGGCGGCAATTCTTATCTCGGCGATATTCGTCTTTGCTCTATTCCCGGATGAGCGCGGTCTTTTGCTGGCGGCCTTCGTTCTGCAGATGCCGACGACATACTACCTGGAATATGAATGCTGGACAGAACCGTTGATGTGGATGCTGCTTTGCGCTACGGTGTATGCCGCGATCAGAAGGCCGCGCTGGCTGCCGCTGGCGCTGGGGCTCTTTCTGGCGTCAAAGCAATATAACTTTCTTGCCCTGCCGTTTATCGGATATCTTCTACGGCCCTTCTCGTGGAAAGCCTACTGGAAGCTGCTTGGCTTGTCGCTGGCCGTAGCCATGGCTACGGTGCTGCCTTTTGCGCTATGGAACTTCCGTGCCTTGTGGCACGACCTCGTTTTCTTTATTTATGCCGTTCCGGTTCGCCGGGATGCGCTGAGCTTTGCCATACCCTTTCCGGTCTATGCAAAGATCGGTCTGCTGCTTTTGTTTGCGTTTCTCGTGTGGGGAGCGCGGCGGGGAGCCCAGCAGCCGGCAATGTTTGCGGCAGCTTACGGAACAGCGCTGCTCCTGTTCTTTTCGGCCAGCAAGCTGGCTTATCTCAACTATTACTTTCTAAGCGCACAGGCGTTATTGCTCGCCGCGGCGTCGTTAGGGCATGCGGAAGAAACACGGCCGCCGGTGGCGGAAGGCCGAATTGCGGTCACATAACGAACCGATCCGCATCTTTGATTCCGGCGCATCCCTTTCACTCCGGACAAGAGCTCTTTTCTCCCCGAGCATTACACAGAAGCGCAGGGAGCCGGAGCCTGGCGGGCAGCGGCGCGCGCAAAGAGATACCAGACTAGCCATGCCGGTGCGGTCCAGAGATAAGCAGCCGAGTGCAGTCCGAAGGGCGAGATGATCTGAGCCTCGACGGCGATATAGATCAGCGCCAGAACCGAGAGCATAAGCCGGGACGGGTTCCTGGAGACGGCAAAGAGAATCGCCGGTATGGCAAGGGACTGATCGAAGATCCAGCCAAAGGGAGCGACGAAAAGGGATACCAGCAGTAGCGGGCTGCCGTGTTCAAACCAATCCCAGGAGTGGCGGCGCGGCCAGAAATAGAGCAAGGCCCAGATGCAGCCGAGCATGGAGGGCACGAATGCGATCCACTCCGCGGCGGGATGGATCCAATCGCGCAAAGCGTCGCCGAGACACGGGGTAAATTCACGCGTAATCACCGAAGTGCGCATGTAGTACGCGTACTGGCTCCATGCCGCGGGGTCGATGCACGTGGTGACGATGCCGCCGGCAGCAAATGCGGCCGCGCCTCCGGCCAGAACTCGGTAGTTGCGCGAGACGAAGATCCAGACCAGAAGAACGAGGGCAAACGGAAGAAACAGGTGGGGCTTGAGCGTGCACAGCCAGAGCGCGGCGCCGGCCGCGAAGGGGCGGGTTTTGTGCAGGCGGAGAAAGAGGACCAATCCGAAGAGCAAGAGGATTGAGGTCTGGCCCAGGATTACGCAGAACAGCGCCGGCGGGAAGCAATAGCCGAGCCAGTCGAGCCGGCTGCCCGCACGTCCCAGGATCTTCCAAAGGATGCGCACCGAGGCGATGAGAAGGCCCAGCATCGCGAGCGACCAGGGGAGCGCCGAGGCCACGGGGCCGAAGTAACCCAACGGGAAAGCCAGCGGCAAGGCCCAGGGAGCATTGCGCATGTAGTAGGAGGCGTTGCCCTGGAGTCCCGCGTCGCGCTCGGTGCGGCTCAGGGCGCCGGGATCGTACGGATTGCCATGGTGAACAAGCTGTTGGCCGGTGGCCCAATAGACGATGAAATCGCGCCGGGCGACGATGGCGCGGTTGAAAGGCATGATGCTGAGAAACAGAGTGGTGAAGACCACCCCCAGCGCGCAGGCAACCGCGATCAAAAGTACGGTAAAATCGCGCTCCTTCTTCACGTCAAGGACACCTTTCTGTTCCCGGTCATCGCCATTATATCGGCCAAATAAGGTCGATTTGAGATCGCCGCGCCGTGACTCCTCTGCGGAACGCACTCCGGTCCCCGGATCATTGCCACGGTTCGGCTCAGCTTGAACTCAGGTGTTGACCTGGGGCGGGCGAGCGGCTGCGGAGGCGGCGGATGCGCGCGCAAAGAGGTACCACGCGAGCCACGCGGGCGCAGTCCACAGATAAAGGGGCGATGTGACTCTGACCGCGCCGAGTTCTATGTCCGTGCCAAGAATCGTCAGCGCGAGAACCACCAGCAGCTTGCGGGAGCGGGTGACGTAGGCGCCTTCGAGCAGGGCGGGAATGGCGACGCCCTGATCGTAGAACCAGCAGTAGGGCGCGGTCAGAAGCGACACCAGCATGAGCAGGCTGCCGTTCTGCGTCCAGTCCCAGCCGCGCCTGCGCCGCCAGAAGTAAATCAGCGCCCAAACGCAGCCCAGCGTGGCGGGCAGGTATTGGAGCCAGACTGCCTGCGGTCTGAGCCAAAAGCGGAACGCGTCGCTGAGGCAAGGAATGAACTCGTTCTCGACGGCCGGCGAGTGCATCATGCGTAGGTATTCCGGCCAGGCGCTAGCATCGATCAAGAAAGCGGCCGCGCTGCTGAGGACGATGGCAACGGCAGCGCCGGCCACGATTTTGTAGCGTCGCGTAATGAGAACCCATGCCAGCAAAACAACCGAGAAGGGGACGAAGAGCTGCGGCTTAAGGGCGCAAAGCCAGAGTGCGGCTCCGGCGGCGAACGGGCGGGAGCGATAAAAGCGAAGAAACAACGCCAGCCCCAAAAGCGCGAAGAGCGCAGTTTGACCCATGATGAGGCAGATCAACGCCGGGGTGAATGCAAACCCGAGCCAGTGAATGCGATTGGGAGGAGAGCCGTGCAGGCCGCGAACCATGCGGACCGAGATGAGGAGACAGGCGAGGAGGAGCAAGGTCCACAGGATGGCCGCAAAGCGCAGCCCGAGAAAGCCGAGGGGATAGGCGAGCGGCAGCGCCCAGGGCGGATTGCGCATGATGAGAACCGCCGTCACGGTCAAGCCTGCGGAGTGCTCGAGCGCCGCGATGGCGTTGCGGTCGTACGGATTGCCGTGGTGGACAAGTTGTTGGCCGGTGACCCAGTAGGAGACAAAGTCGCGCGAGGCAGCCAGGTTGCCGGCCAGGGGCACGGCGCAGATAAATAGAATGGTGAGTGCAAGTGCAAGCCCGGCGACAGCGGCGATCGAAAACTCCGCGAAGTCGCGGCGCTCCTGCGCTGGGGGAAGATCCAGCTTGCTTGCCATGGAGGCTATTCTACGGTAGCCGGCGAGGTTATGGGGTTGCGGCGGGTCCTTGCAAGCTCCTTGTACTCAGGAAAATGTGGCATAGGCTCTTGACTCAGGTGCTACGATAGTGAAACGGCCAAGTTTGCCGGTGTGGGCGCGCTCGAATTGCACGAAGGTGGGGCGCCAACAATGTATACAGGGCCGGTCGATGGTCCAGCAGCTGTATACAGGAGTATACAATCCCCGAGGTCAGTCTGAACCGCGCTTCTTGTAAGGTGTTGATTTTAAATCCACAACCGTTTTGTCCGAGAATGGCACGACAGGTGCTGTAAAAGGAATGCCCGGCTGAGTCTGGGAAATTGAACTTTCGGAGAGAAGAACGATGAATCAACTCTATTTGTCCCTGTATCTGAAGCTGCAGAACCTGATGAACCGCGAGGAAGGTCAGGACTTGGTTGAGTATGCGCTTCTGGTTTCCCTGATTGCTCTCGCGGTCATCGCCGGCGTGGGCCACGTTGCTACGGCGGTCAACACCGTGTTCACCAACATCAGCAACTCGCTCGCGTAACCAACCGCAACGGATCCAGAGCCTCAGCCCCTTAGCGGGAGGGAGCGGAACCGCCCAACCGGCGGAGAACGCCCTCCCTGCCAAGGACAACCGCTCATAATAGAGCAGCAAGCAACCGGGCAAAGACGACCCACCTGAGCACCTGTTCTTGCCCGTAACGCCATGAGAAATCGTGGCGACCCCGTTGGCCGGCTCAGGCCGGAAAATCACCAAAAAAGGAGATTCCGCAGATGCACGACACACTTCTTAAGCTGTACGTGAAATTCCAGGGCCTGAAGAACGGCGACGAAGGCCAGGACCTGGTGGAATATGCCTTGCTGGTTGCCCTGATCGCACTCGTTTGCATCACCGGTGTCAGCAACGTGGCTACGGCCGTAAACACGGTATTCACCAACATCAGCAACTCGCTGGCGTAGTTCGGCGGCGCTGCAACCGACCACGGTAATTCTGAATCCCGGCGGGAGCATAGAGTTCCGGCACGGGTCAGCTAGCCAAGAAGATGGCAACGAGCAGCCAGGAGGCCGCGAACATTGCGCCGCCTGGTATGCTTTGTTGATGGGCCAAGCACAAAGTTCCCCCATGGAGATCACACGCGCTGCAAGGCGGCTCGCACCGAGTGATCATTGATCGCAAGAAAATCACACAAGGGAGCGCTGAGATGAGTCGAGCGGGGGAGATGGTTCTCAGAATGCGGATGAAGGTCCAGAGCCTGTTGCACGGCGAATCCGGTCAGGATCTGGTCGAGTATTCGTTACTGGTGGCGCTGATTGCTCTGGCATGCGTTGCCGGGGTCAGACACGTAGCCACAGCTGTCAACACCGTGTTCACCAACATCAGCAACTCGCTCGGGTAATCGTTCAACCGCAACGGATCCAGAGCCTCAGCCCCTTAGCGGGAGGGAGCGGAACCGCCCAACCGGCGGAGAACGCACTCCCTGCCAAGGACAACCGCTCATAAAAGAGCAGCAAGCAACCGGGCAAAGACGACCCACCTGAGCGCCTGATCTTGCCCGTAAAGCCATGAGAAATCGTGGCGGCCCCGTTGGCCGGCTCAGGCCGGAAGATCACCCAAAAAGGAGATTCCACAGATGCACGACACACTTCTTAAGCTGTATGTGAAATTCCAGGGCCTGAAGAACGGCGACGAAGGCCAGGACTTGGTGGAATATGCCTTGCTGGTTGCCCTGATCGCACTCGTTTGCATCACCGGCGTCAGCAACGTGGCTACGGCCGTAAACACGGTATTCACCAACATCAGCAACTCGCTGGCGTAACTGCTGCGCTCACAACTCATCCGGACTTTCGGAAACATCGCGGGAGGGACAAGCAGCCGGCCTCGTGCTGGACTGAGCCCTTCCGCCGCGATTTACCCCTCCCCCAAGAAAGATCGGCCAGCGAACCCGCGAGAAATCGTGGAAAGCTGGCTGCGTGCCGGCTCAGGCCGGCAGATCGGAGAAAGGGGGAAATTCCGATGAGGAATGGGGTTCAAGAGCTGTATCTGAAATTCCTGAATCTGAGGTACAGCGAAGAGGCGCAAGACCTGGTCGAGTATGCATTGCTGTTAACCATAATTTCACTGGCGCTCATTACCGCCATGAACGGCATTGCATCGGCAGTGAGCAAAGTCTTCACCGACGTGAGCACATCCCTGGCGTAAGCGCAGCGAACACCACCGGGCACGCTGCCGTGAGAAGCGATGTGCGGCAAGCGCCTCGGTGCGAGGGCAACTCCGGGCCCCGCGCTCCAGGATCGAGGCAGGCCGGCACGGTTCTGCAGTGCTGCCAGGCGCTTTCCTGTGTCTTCGAGCGCGGTGCAGGTAACAATACGGGTTCGGAGCGCCGGATCTCTTGGAAGTGTTCCGTGGTTTTGCAGTAAAATTTCGATGATCTCTGCGGAATTTTGCTTGCCGAACCGATATGCTGCTGCCCCCCGCCAATCAGCCCAATACAGCTCTGCTGGTCTTTGAATGCGGCCTGACGAGGGTTGCGATCGCGCCGGCGTTCGTCTGGCCGCGGCTTGGCGACAGTCTCTTTACGCGCATTGAGCAAAGCTTCGCGCGGCTCGCGCGCCGGGAGCCCGTAATGATTCGGTGGGCTTGTTTGCTGGAATGCGAAGAATGAAGCGGAAGATCACATCGACCGAGCGGAAGGCTCTGCTTTGCCTCTTGTTGAGTGGCGCGATCTTTATTTCCTGGGGCTCTTATATTGCGATTGCCTCCTATTCCGGCATGGGAGCGTTCAAAGCGGTCTTCTACGGGGCGCGCTGCCTGATGCATCACAGTGACCCGTACAACCCAGCCGTATTGCTTCAGGTGTACCAGTCAGAAGGCGGTAGTCTCCCCTCGGATCCTGTTAAGGAGCTCTTTTTTCGGCGGACGATGCTTGTGTGCGTCAACCTCCCCACGGCCCTGTTCCTCGTTGCGCCGCTTGCCCTGCTGCCGTGGAAGGCGGCCTGCCTGTGTTGGATGGCGCTGAACGCCGCAGGTCTTTTGCTGGCGGCCTTGCTGGTTTGGATCGTTGCCGGGAAGCACGCTCTCAAGCCCGCGACGATCCTTATTTGTATTTTGCTTTGCAACTCCGAGCTTGTCTTCGCACTCGGAAATCTCGCCGCAATTGTCATTAGTCTCTGCGTGATCGCGGTCTGGTGTTTCCTTGAAGAACGGTTTGTGCGCGCCGGCGTCCTTTGTCTGGCCGTCAGCCTCGTGCTTAAGCCCCACGATGCGGCCCTGGTGTGGTTGTATTTCCTGCTGGCGGGAGGCGTTTACCGCAAACGGGCCCTCCAGACCGTGGTCGTGGCGGCGGTACTGGCGCTACCGGCTGTCCTGTGGGTTTCTCACGTCTCGCCGCAGTGGATGCCGGAACTGAACTCAAACCTGGCTGCGCTTTCGGCGCGCGGCAGCGTGAACGATCCTGGGCCGGATTCCCTCACATTCCACTCCGCCGATCATGTGATCAGTCTGCAGTCGGCGTTCAGTCTCTTTCGCGATGACCCGCGCTTCTACAACTTTGCCAGCTATCTGGTCTGCGGATCGCTGCTTTTGGCAGGCGCCATTCGAGTGCTCAAGTCGCGCTTCTCAAAACAGAATGCATGGTTCGCGCTTGCGGCGATCGCCGCGCTTTCGATGCTGCCTGTCTATCACCAGGGATACGACGCCAAGCTGCTGCTGCTCACTGTTCCCGCCTGCTCGTACCTGTGGGCCATGGACGCGCGCTTGAAGTGGCTGGCGGGTCTGCTGACCGCCTCTGCGCTACTGTGCACCGCTGACGTCCCCGCGGCGATACTCCTGGTCACGATGAACAGCCTGAAGGCCGGGACTGCCGGCCTTTGGGGCAAAGTATTCACGGTAGTTTTCTTTCACCCTGCCCCGCTGATTCTGCTGGTGACGGGAGTTTTCTATCTGTGGGTATATTTCCGGCGCACCGCCCAGGAAAAGCGGGGATCCGTCGCAGCGGGCGAATCGCTCGGCGCGGCCGTGGCGGCGAATCACGGAGCGAGTCTTTGACAAGGGAAAAAAGTTCACGCGTGGCGCAGAAGGTGCGTCGACTCGCGAGTCGACGCCGGCATTCTTCACTTGCCGCTTTTCTATGCTCCTGAGAGGTTTCGGTCTGCCATGGTGCTGCCTTCCGACGTAAGGCCAAATCATTTTCTGTTGGGAACTGAATTCGGCTTGACTGCGGTTACAGTGACGTTAGCTTTCGTCTGGCCGCGGCTTGGCGCCGGGTTCTTCGAACTCATGGAGCGAAGCTTCGCCCGGCTCGCGCGCGGCAAAGGCTGGGCGGTCGCCGTAGTAGGTCTGAGCGTGATTGTGCTGCGCCTGGCCCTGCTTCCTCTGTTTCCCATCCCATTGCCGTTTGTGCCCGATGATTTCAGCTTTCTATTAGCCGGCGACACGTTTGTCCACGGGCGCCTGACCAACCCAACCCCCGCGATGTGGACGCATTTCGAGAGCATACACATCACCATGCAGCCGACGTATCAATCGATGTACTTTCCGGGACAGGGGCTGCTCCTGGCGGCCGGCCAGGTGCTGTTTGGCCAGCCGTGGCTCGCCGAACTGGCGATGGATGCACTGATGTGCGCGGGGCTGGTGTGGATGTTGCAGGCGTGGCTGCCGCGAAAGTGGGCGCTGCTGGGTGGAGTGATTGCGGTGTTGCGCCTGGGCCTGTTCAGTTTCTGGATCAACACCTACCATGGTGGGGCATTGCCGGCTGCGTTTGGCGGGGCGCTGGTGCTGGGCAGCCTGCCGCGCCTGATGAAGACAGGACGGTTTCGATACGGCTTGCTGATGGGAATCGGGATTGCGCTTCTTATCCTCACACGGCCCTATGAGGGAGTTCTGCTTTGTCTCCCGGTGACGGTCGTTCTTGGCCGCTGGATCTTTAAGGGAAAGAACAGGCCGCAGCTCGGAGTTCTCGCGCGCCGCGCCGTGGTTCCGTTGCTGGTGGTTGGCGCGGCTTTAGCGTGGTTGGGCTATTACGATTACCGAGCCTTCGGTAACCCGCTTACGCTGCCCTACACGATCAACCGGCAAACCTACGCGATCACGCCATACTATGTGTGGCAGCATCCGCGGCCCGAGCCTGCCTACCGGCATCCTGTAATACGCGATTTTTACGAGTTTACAGAGCTCCCGTTGTACCTTCAGGTGCACTCTCAAAAAGGCTTTGTGCTCTGGACAGCTGTAAAGGCCGCATTCAATGTGCTCTTTTTCGCGGGATTCAGCCTTCTCCCACCGCTATTCATGTTTCGGCGAGTCTTTCTGGATCGGCGTATCCGCCTCCTGGTCGTGTGCACGCTCGTTCTTGCGGCTGGAATGGCCATCGAAATCTACTGTATTCCGTACTATTTAGCCCCCTTTACTGCGGCCTTTTATGCCATCGGGCTGCAAATGATGCGCCACCTCCGGGTATGGAAATCCGGGAGAAGTGCCGTGGGTCTCGCATTGGTACGGTTCACGATCGCTAGTTGCGTTGTCATGGCCGGTGTTCGCGTGCTTGCCGAGCCGCTTCATCAGGAGCCTCCGGAGTGGGCCCCTGGGAATTGGAACCTCGTTTGGTTCGGCCCACAGCATTTTGGCGCCGAGCGAGCACGATTGGAGGCTTGGCTCGAAGGGCAGCCCGGCCAACAACTGGCGATCGTCCGATACGGACGCGATCATAATCTGCTGGATGAATGGGTCTACAACGGCGCTGACATCGATGGTTCCAAGGTCGTATGGGCGCGGGAAATGGATGCTGCGGATAATTTAGAGTTAATCCATTACTATAAGGGCCGGAAGGTGTGGCTGGTCGAGCCGGACGAGATTCCGGCGCGGATTACGCCTTATCCGATTCCGGTTGCGGCGGGCAGCGCACACTAAGCCGGCGTATGTTTTTAGAGCGCCAGGGAAGAAGCTGAAGGAAATCGAACCATGATCAACGGAAAGCGGATCGCGGTTGTCATGCCGGCGTACAACGCAGAGAAGACACTGGAAAAGACGGTGCGTGAGCTCTCCGACGTGGTGGACATCAAGATTCTGGTCGACGACTCCAGCAAGGACAAGACCGCGGAGCTATCGCGCCAGTTGGGCGTGCGGACCTTTGTCCACGACGCCAATTACGGCTATGGGCGCAACCAGCAGACGTGCTACCGCGAGGCGCTGGCCGCCGGCGCGGACATTGTCGTGATGGTGCATCCCGACTACCAGTACACGCCTTCGCTGGTGCCGGCCATGGCGGGCATGATCTCGAGCGGCGTGTACGACATGGTGCTGGGATCGAGGATTCTTGGCGCTGGGGCCTTGAAGGGCGGAATGCCGTTCTACAAATATGTCGCCAACCGGCTGCTGACCGCCTTTCAGAATTTGTTCCTGGGCGTAAAGCTCTCGGAATACCACACCGGATTCCGCGCTTTCTCGCGCGAGTTGCTGGAGACGCTGCCGTTGCTCGAAAACTCCGACGACTTCGTATTCGACAACCAGATGATCGCGCAGGCCGTAATGTTCGGTTTCCGGATCGGCGAAATCTCCTGCCCGACGAAGTATTTTAAGGAAGCTTCCTCCATCGATTTCAGGCGCAGCGTGAAATACGGCTTCGGCGTGCTGGCCACCACCGCCGGCTTTGTGGCGCACAAGATGGGAGTGAGGCGCTCGCCACGGTTCTACGCAACGGGCAGAAAGGTAACGCAGCGATACTATTCGCAGGCCACGCCAAAGTGAAGAATAGCCCCTGGGTTTCAAATTGAATGCACCCGCCCCGCAGAATCGGAAGGTGGATGAGACCGATGGCCGCGGAGACTTCCCTCGGTTTGGACAACCGCACGGCCATCCGCCCAGGCTCACCGGGGAGAAATGAAGCAAGGTCATGAAGCAAGGCACGGCGATCATTATCGGAGCGGGTCCTGCCGGGCTCACCGCCGCCATCGAGCTTCAGCGCAACTCGGCAATCAAGCCCATTCTGGTGGAGGCCGGCCAGCAGGCCGGCGGCCTGTCGCGGACCGTCCGCTACAAAGACAACCGCATGGATATAGGCGGACACCGCTTCTTTTCGAAATCGGATCGCGTGATGCGGTGGTGGCTCGATCTGATGCCTGTTGAGAATGTCTCGGGAGAAGCAGGCCAGCTTCTCTACCGGGGCCGGCGGCGCGATGTGCCGCTCGCAGCTTCGGCTCCCGGCCCGCGGACGGATGATTTGGTAATGCTGGTCCGGCAGCGCAGGAGCCGGATCTATTTTCTGCGCCGCTTCTTCGACTATCCCATCCGCCTCACGCCCGGCGCCTTAAGGAAGATGGGTTTCGTTCGCGCCTTCCGCGCCGGCATCAGCTATCTTCATGCGGCATTGCTGCCTCGGCGCCCGGAGCGGTCGCTCGAAGACTTCTTCATCAATCGCTTCGGCAGGCAGCTTTACCTCACTTTCTTCAAGGCATATACAGAGAAGGTTTGGGGCGTGCCCTGCGACCGGATCGGCGCCGAATGGGGCGCTCAGCGCATCAAAGGCCTCTCCCTCAAGTCTGCGCTCGCGCACTTTATCGGAAAGACCGTTCCCGCCCGGCAGCCTGAAGACCTTGCGCAAAAGCAGACCGGGACTTCGCTGATTGAGAAATTCCTCTATCCCAAGTATGGTTCCGGCCAGCTTTGGGAACATGCGGCGGATCTTGTCTGCAAGGGCGGCGGCGAGATTCACTTTGGCGTCCATATCAACCGCATCCATGTCGAAGGCAACAAGCTGATCTCCGTTGAAGGCATCGATCGTGCCGGCGAGGTCGTTACGTATCGGGGCGATTACTTCTTCTCAACCATGCCGGTTCGCGACCTGATTCGCGCGATCTCCGGCGAAGTCCCGAAAGAGGTTCGTGAAGTCGGCGACGGTCTCGTCTATCGCGACTTCATCGCGGTCGGCCTGCTGGTCGCCAAGCTCGCAGTGACCGAAGAGGATGGTACGCCAATCAAGGACAACTGGATTTACATCCAGGAGCCTGACGTCAAGGTCGGCCGGCTGCAAATCTTCAACAACTGGAGCCCCTGGCTGGTCGGCGACGAAAAGAAGGTCTGGATCGGTCTCGAATACTTCTGCAACTCCACCGGCGGCCTGTGGAAGCTCTCCGATGAGGAGATGACGCAATTCGCCATCGAGGAAGTTGCCAGGATCGGTATTCTCAAGCCCCAAGATGTTGAAGACTCGCACGTAGTCCGCGTTCCCAAGACTTATCCCGCTTACTTCGGCAGCTATGGCCGTTTCGATGTGATCCGCGGGTACACGGACCGCTTTGAGAATCTGTTCCTGATCGGTCGCAACGGCATGCACAAGTACAACAACCAGGACCACTCCATGCTGACCGCCATGGCCGCGGTCGAGAACGTCGTCAACGGCATCGCCGCCAAGGAAAACATCTGGGCCATCAACACTGAGATGGACTATCACGAGATGAAGGATTTTGAGAGAGAGTTCGGTACCTGAAGTAAGACGCAACTCCGGTCTCCAATGAAAACGGTAGAGCAACGCAGCCTGAACGGTGTATCGCGTGAGCATGTTTGCGCACGTTTCTAAAAAAATCCGTTCGCTTCGGCCTGCATGGACGGCACTGTCCTTCTATGCGGCGCCGGTTGCCTTTGCTTCCATATCATGAGTCGTGGAGACTACAAGAGGGCAGTTGAATGAACGACGTCACTGAAAATCAGACCCGGCAGTCCAGGCTTCGAGCCTGGCAACATGGCCTGGCGTTCCTGTTGGCCTGCGCTGTCATCGTGTCGCGGCGTCCGGATGCAGTCCTGCACGCGCAATTTTTCGCTGAGGACGGGCACGTTTGGTATGCGGACGCCTATAACTTGGGCTGGTGGAGTGCTTTGTTCCACGCCCAGGACGGATACTTTCAAACTTTTCCGCGCCTGGGGGCCGCGTTAGCGCTTCTCGTGCCATTCTTCCGGGCCCCTCTGGTGCTTAATCTCATCGCGATCTGCGTGCAGGCGCTCCCGGTCAATCTGTTGCTTTCTTCCCGATCTTCAGCCTGGGGCAGTTTGCGCTTCCGCGCCCTTCTGGCAGGCATTTATCTGGGCTTGCCGAACTGCCCGGAGTTAAACGCAACGATCACCGGTTCGCAATGGCGCCTGGCCTTTAGCGCCTTCCTTCTGCTCGTAGCATTGAGGCCGCGAAGCACTGCGGAGCGCCTCTTCGATCTCTCCATTTTCTCGCTCTCCGGCCTGACTGGGCCGTTCTGCATTTTCCTGTTTCCCATCGCGCTTTTCCTTGCGTGGCAGCGCCGCGGGCGCTGGCGCTGGGCAATGGCCGGTCTTCTGTGCGCGGCATGCCTCCTCCAGGCATGGAACCTGTTCAGCGGAGGATTGGCCGAGCGGCCCCATGCACCCCTTGGCGCCGGCCCCGCGATGTTCGCTCGCATGCTTGCAGGCCAGCTCTATCTTGGAACGTTGTTCGGCGGCAACGCGCTGGCGGCGCGCCCGGGCATCGGGCCGCTCATCGTGTTTGCCGGCATCGCCGCCGCCGGCACCTTTCTTATCGTCCTCTGCTTCTTCAAATCGTCCTCCGGGATGAGGCTTTTCCTTGTTCTTTCAGGAATGGTCCTGTGTTCTTCCCTCATTGCTCCCACGCTTGGCCAGATCGGTGGAATTACCGGTTGGGAGGCTGTGGTGCGCGGAGCCGGAGCTCGCTATTGGTTTTTCCCCGACCTGGCATTCGCATGGTCGATTCTTTTCTGTTTTCAGAGCCGGAGCCAGGCTCTCAAGGCTGTTTCGGCCCTCCTTCTGTGCACCTTGTGCCTTGGAATTGCAGCCCGCTGGGAGTATCCGGCCTTTCGGGACACGGATTTCGCGGAATATGCAAGGAGCTTTGGTTCGGCTCCGGCGGGAACGGTGGCGATTATTCCGGAGAATCCCGATGGCTGGAATCTCCGGCTCATTAAACACGGCTCAAAATGAAAAACGCCAGGATACGACTCTTCCCAGACCGGCAAACGGGCCTTCGGCCCTGGCAGCACTGTGTGATTTTTCTGTTGGCTTGCGCTGTTCTGGCGGCGCGGCGTCCGGACGCTGTTTTTCACGCGCAATTCTATGCCGAGGACGGGCACGTGTGGTTCGCAGATGCCTATAACCTGGGTTGGTGGCACGCTCTCTTCCGTGCACAAGACGGGTATTTTCAGACCTTTCCTCGACTGGCCGCCGCGCTGGCGCTGCTGGCGCCATTGGCACTCGCTCCAATGGTGCTGAATCTCGCCGCGCTGGCTGTGCAAGCGCTCCCGGTGAACCTCCTTCTCTGGTCTCGCAGCTCGGCATGGGGAAGCCTGCGCTTCCGCGCCTTGCTTGCCGTTGCCTATCTTGCGCTGCCCAACAGCCGCGAGATGACGATCGCTGTAACCAGTTCGCAATGGCTGTTGGCGCTGAGTGCTTTTCTTGTGCTCGCCGCGTCGCCGCCCGCGGGTGCGGCGGAACGCGCCGTCGATCTCGTCGTTCTGGCGCTTTGCGGGCTCACAGGCCCATTCTGTTTTTTCCTGTTGCCCATAGCCGCCTTGATTGCGTGGAGACGCGGCGGACACTGGTCCTGGATAAAGACAGGCGTCCTTTTTACACTCGCCCTGGTTCAGGCATGGGGTCTGCTGATTATCGATGCAGGAGGGCGCTCGCACGCCGCTCTCGGCGCAAGCCCCGCTCTCTTTCTTCGTATTCTCGGCGGACAGATCTGCTTTGCGGCGCTGCTGGGGGGCAACGGCCTTGCCGCGAACTCGAGCCACGCCGTATTTTTCCTGCTCGCTTTCGCTGCGATCGCCGGGACTTCACTCGTTGCCTTCTGCTTTGTTCATACCGGTTTCGAGATGAGACTGTTTTTCGTGCTCACAGCCATGTTCCTGATCGCATCCCTGATCTCTCCGGCGGCGTATCCCCCGCCCGGCGTAACAAGGTGGGAGCTGCTTGCGGAGGCGTCAGGCATCCGCTACTGGTTTTTCCCTACGCTTGCCTGCGTCTGGTCAGTGTTATGGGCAGCACGCAGCCGAATTCAGGTTCTTCAGGCGGTGTCGATCGTTCTTTTATGCGCCATGTGCTTTGGGGTCCTGCGGGACTGGAAGCAGCCGGTGTTGAAGGATCTCCATTTTGCCGGGTCTGCCAGGAGCTTTCAAGCCGCGCCGGCGGGGACGGTCGTCGTTCTTCCCGAGAATCCGCCGGGTTGGAACATACGGCTGGTCAAGCACTCTTCCTATTGAACCGTTGAAGCGAAGCGCTCGCAGGATACCGGCGGCAAGGCGGAGCCGCGGATTTAAGTTATGGGCTTAATCCGCATGGTTCAACGGAGCTACGGCGGTTCTCCTGCAACTATGAGCCATTTCGGACACAATCCAAGGTGGCTTTTTCTTGATGAAAAAGCCACTTAGCGATTGTGCCTTGGTCTACACCTGCAGGAGACCCGCTATGGTGCGGAATTCATCGCGCCGCCCGGTTCGCTCTTAATCGATTCTCCAGAGTTCATACCGGTCATTCTCGCTGTCGCCGAATCCCCACATCCAGAGCCCGTTGTAGATTCTTCCGAACCGATGATTCTGGGATATCGCTTCCACCAATGTTCGATGTGGGAAACGTTCCAACGGCGAATGTGCTCCCCCGCCCCCAAACAGGCCCACCACCAACAGGATCTCCCGGCTTTGGTTGAGGGCCGCCGGGAAAGGTAAGCGTAGCCCCCGCCAGGGGCGCATACCAATAAGACCATTGCTGCCCGCCGAACCAGACTTTTTCGCCTGCCGCCACGTGCGGCGAAATCAAACGATACATGGCGTACCGGCCGAACTCCGCAAACTCCGCGTCCGAGCGAAGGATGAGAAGAGAGTAGCCTGTGCTGGCGGCGATCAATGCAACGGCTGCGATACGGACCACTCGGACGGAAAACCCCTCCATCAGCCGGAAGCACATCAGAATCACGGCGGGCATGCAGGGAAGCAGGTACTTAATGGGAAGATGAACGTAGTAGACGATGGGAAGGGGAATCAGAAGCCAGAGCGCCAGGAAGAGACCCATATGATCGCGCCGTTTGAACGCCTGGAAAAACAGGCTGGCCAGCGCTCCGCACCCTAGAACCGCCAGGAAGACAACCGGCAAGAAACTCCAACGCATGAACAAGGGGATGAGCGCCAATACGAACAGGATGAAAGCGAAACTCGGCCGCTTGGTTTTGAAACGATTCGCCAGCCAGCAGGCGGCCAGAGGTAGAGGAAACGCGAAGTAGAGCAGATATGAAATTAGATTGGTGGCTATATACCGCGATCCCGTGACAACCGGAGGGGGATTGATGGCCAGGTTATGCTCGCGGACAGCGGCAATGATTGCCAGCAGGAATGCGGAACCTGCGAAGACCGGAGTCCAAAGCCATAATTTCCGGCGAATCTGCGCCAGAACCTCCCTGGGATTGACGCTGTCCAACAGGAAAAACGCCGCGAGCGGTAGAAGAAGCACAAGGTGGGACCGTGCAAAGCCGGCGAGGCCGAGTGCGACAGCAGCTGCTGCGCCCTGGCCCCACTTCTGCTCCGCCTTCCACGCGGCAAGACGTTCCATTGCCACCAGCGCGACGGCCGTCGCGAGAATATCGGGCATTGCGGTGCTGGCCATGTGGAGAAAAGGAGGGATGGCCACAAGAAGCAGAGCGCCGGCGATTGCGTGCCCCCGGTCCCATCCGAACCGAAGGATGAGGGAAGTCATCGCCACGACTGCGATCCAGACCAGCGCCAGTTGGGTCAGGTGAGCCATCCACTCGTGGGCGCCCCCCAGAACAGTGGGCACGAGCACATACCCCATCAGGGCATTTCCAGGCGTCAGAACATAGGCCTTCGTGCAATTCACGGTGTTGTCCCAGCAAATGGTGAAGTCCATCGGATGCATGGGGTGCTTGACGATCTGCTTCGCCATTGCGAGGAAATACGGATCGTCGATAAGGAAAGGCTTGTTCAGGTAGGGGAGAAGGCAAACCGTGGCCAGGATTAACGCAGGCCAGGCGCAGGCCAGCACAGCGGCTGCCGAAACCGTTCGGGATGCGTTGCGATGTGGCGTGGCTTGGGTTCTTATGTTTGTTTGCGTCGTTTTTGTCTTCATGTTTCCTGATCGAATGCAATGGAATGGCGGCTGAACAAGAGGTTGAAGTAGCTTGAGTCGTTCATGATGTCCGGCATGCCCGGCGATAGCTTTCCTCGCGGATGGATGCGATAAATCTTGAAGTCCCGCTCAACAAAAAAGTCGATCAGATGCGAAGGTTCGAAACCCAACTCGCGCATCGCCGAGGGCATGAACTCAAGAACGATGGTGATGCCGGGATTCTGGCGCAGCGTTTCCTGCATGCCCCGGCAGACCGCCAGCTCATAGCCTTGCACGTCGATCTTGACGAAAGAGACATGCCCCGGCTTGCCCTCAAGGAAGCTGTCGATACTGACCACAGATACTCTGACCTCTTTCGAACCTGGATGCGCCGAACGAAACTGTTCCGTAGCGACCCGGTGATCCGCGTGGTGACGATCGTTAATCCACAAGTCAACGGTCCCATTCTCGGCGCCGGCAGCGTATTGCAGCGGGACGATTTTGCCGCCGAACTGCGGCTCACGCGCGGTCTGCTCGAGAAGTCTGAAGTTAAAAGGCTCCGGCTCGAAGGCATAAACCTTGCGGCCGGGATCAGTGGCCCGCGCCAGAACGGCGGCCGTGTAGCCGATGTTGGCGCCGATATCCAGAACATCTCCCCCGCTGGCGAGGGCAGGGAAGGCCTGCACCAGGTTCCGCAGATCGTCTTCGATGTAGCGTTTGTACAGGAAGTAGGCGGACTTGAATAACCGGCGGCCGAGGGATGTTCGCAGAAAACCGGAGCGCCTCGCCAGAGAATAAGCGATCAGGAGTGGGTTTCCCCGGTCGGTTGCGAGATTCATCCGATTCTCCTGAACGGCCGAATTCCTTCGCGGACTTTCGATGCTGCGGGAAATCGCGGCGTTCCAAATCGCGGAGAGGATTGACGCACCATTCGCTTAAATGCTAGCTTATCTCAACCAAAAGGCAGCCCGAAACCGACGAACCCGGTACTAAAGTGCCCATTAGCCTGGAGCAGCATAACATCGAAATCCTTGAGAACCGCAAGCTTTGGGAGAAGAAGCCACTGCTGCGCAAGGTGTACTCACAGTTTTATCGTGAGATCGCACTGCGGCTGAATCCGGCTCTTCCCGGCCTTGTCGTGGAACTCGGATCGGGCATGGGCAACGTCAAAGAACACATCCCGCAATCTATTACGACCGACATTTTCCCGAATCCATGGTTGGATCGCGTTGAGAATGCCTACCATCTTTCTTTTGGCCAGGGAGAGGTAGGCCATCTGATTCTGTTCGACGTCTGGCACCACCTTCAATACCCCGGGACGGCGCTCAAGGAATTTACAAGGGTTCTTGCTCCAGGGGGAAGGATTATCCTCTTCGATCCTGCGATGGGAGTGATCGGCCGATTTGTCTTTGGTCACTTTCACCATGAGCCATTGGGCTTGGAAGAGGAGATTGAATGGAACGCGCCGGAAGGTTTTTCGGGACATGAGTCCGCATATTATGCCGCACAGGGGAATGCGAGCCGCGTATTCGGATCCGCAGCTTTTAAAGACGAGCTTCGTTTATGGCGAATTGCCGAGATCAAGTATTTTCCCGGTCTCGCCTACGTGGCAAGCGGCGGATTCCGGGGTCCGCAGTTGTATCCGGCATTCTTGTGGCCCTGCTTCAACCTGACGGACTCAGTATTATCCAGATTCCCCAAGCTTGCATCGCGAATTTTGGTGGTATTAGAGAAGAAGGGGTTCTAAGAGCCATGGGGTATCTGAGCAGACCCGCAACAGCCCGCCCGTAAGGAGTGATCACGTGCAATCCACAGCGGTAGAGAAGGGGGCCTGGGGTCTTGCAGCATTGCAATCCAACCGCCAGGCACGCCGCGAGTTACAGGACAGCATCGCCCTGAAGCGTGATCGGTGGATCGAACGAAATCGCTATTACTATGGCTGCATCAAGCGCCTGCTGCGCTTCATCATTGAACCCAACAAGCGTGTGCTCGAAGTGCGCTGCCAGACCGGCGGCCTGCTGGCGTCGTTGGAACCCTCCTTCGGAGTCGGGGTTGAAATCAGTCCGAACCTGGTAGACGTTGCGCAAAAGAACCATCCCGGCCTCCATTTCGTTTGCGCCGACCCTGAAAATGTGGAGCTCGGCGAGAAGTTCGACTACGTCATCGTTGGTCATATCTTCGATACCGTCGATATCCTCGCAGCACTCCAACGCGTTCGCGCCCACTGCACGCAGAGTACCCGGGTGGTCATCGTCAACTACAACCACTTATGGGAACCTGTGCTCGAGCTCGCCAGTTCCATCGGATTACGTTCCCCATACATTGAGCCAAACTGGGTGAGCGCTGAAGACGTGAACGGATTCTTGGCCTTATCCGGATTCACACCGCTTCGCACTCACCGAATCCTTCTGTTTCCGAAGTACATTCCGTTCATTTCCGCATTTCTGAATGAGTTTGTAGCCAAGTTCCCGGGCCTGCGCCGGCTCTGTATGATCCAGATCATCGTAGCGCGCCCCAAGCCTGTGGCGCACGATGAGAACGATATCTCTGTATCTGTCATCGTTCCCTGCCGGAACGAGAAAGGCAATATACGGATTGCGGTTGAACGAATTCCCGACATGGGTAAGCACACGGAGATCATTTTTTGCGACGACAAATCCACTGATGGGACAGGCGACGAGGTCCGGCGAATGCAAGAACTGTACCCCGATCGCGATATCCGTCTGCTCGACGGGCCGGGAATCTGTAAAGCTGAAAATGTGTGGACGGGTTTCCGCGGCGCCAAAGGTGACGTATTGATGATCCTCGATGCGGACCTTACTGTCATGCCGGAGGAATTGCCCCAATTCTTCAAGGCCCTTGCGGGAAACACCGGGGAGTTCGTAAACGGCAGCCGCCTCGTCTATCCCGTGCCGAAGACGGCTATGAAGTTTTTTAACCAGGCGGGCAACAGGGTCTTCGGGGTTGTTTTTTCCTATCTCCTTGACCGGCGTTTTAAGGACACTCTGTGCGGCACCAAAGTGCTTTGGAAGAGGGACTGGCTGAGGATCGAGAAAGGGCTCGGCAGTTGGGGCATTCGAGACCTGTGGGGCGATTACGAGCTCATTTTCGGCGCCTCGAAACTGCACCTCGAGATTGTCGAAATGCCGGTTCACTATCAAGAGCGCACATATGGCGTCACTAAGATGAATCGGGTGTTCTGGAACGGAGTGCGGATGCTCCGCATCTGCCATAGCGCATGGCGGATGCTTCATGGATAAGCAGCGCGATAATGGAAGAGCTCGGTCTCAAAGATCTGCATTGAGCGGACTTCGCAAGAAGCTTTGAGTCAGCGCCGGTAGGAACAGTAATGATCGTTCCCGAGAACCCGCAAGGCTGGAATATCCGGCTCGTCAAACATGCCTCGCGTTGAGCGGCGCGGGGACCGGAAGGACGCTGGAGGGTGAGTGGGATAACGATGCACGACCTTGGCAAGATGCTGTTGGGGCTTGGGCTGCTGCTCGCGCTCGTCGGGGCCGCGATCCTGCTGGCCTCGCGCCTGGGGCTGCCGCTGGGACGCCTGCCGGGCGACTTTTCCTTGAAGGGCAAGAACGTTTCCTTCTACTTTCCGCTCGGGACGTCGATTCTGATCGGCGTCGTTCTCTCGGCGATTCTGTATATTTTGTCGCGTTTCCGGCGGTAACAAGGTTCGCGGTCGATCGCAAAAGCAAACATGCCGCCCCAAGGCGGCATGGTGTGGGAGAACGACGGTTCCCGGCGCTAGACGCCGACGCCGAACTCGCTCGCCTGCTGTGAGCCGGCATTCGAATAGAAGTCGTAGGGTGTGCGCCTCCTGAACCGGTAGCGCTTGCGCAGCTCAGTGCCCACGTAGATGCCCAGCGCGGCGACGGCGATCCCCACGGAAAACCACGTAACCACGCGCATGGCCGTGAATCCCGCTTTTTCCGGCACGGGAGACTCTTCAACGGACAACCCGGTTTCGGGATCGACGGGCATTGAGCGCTACCTCCTGCGCCTCTATGATACCGCAGACCTCGCCCTGCCTGCCGAGTGGGCCGATGCGGAAAACGCGGCAGTAATCTACTCGACGGTTTCGATGCGGGCCAGCCACGCGGCTCGTTCTTTTTCGGGAAGAAAGCTGGCGCGTATGGAGTTGGCGGCAAGCTGGCGCAGTTCCTCGCGGGTAAATCCCTGCTGGCTGTGGGCGAGCAGGAACTCGTGGGCCAGATCGGAGCCGAAGAAGGCGGGATCGTCGGAGTTGAGCGTGACCAGCAAGCCGCGATCGAAGTATTGGCGCAGGGGATGCGCGGCAAACGAGGGGCAGACGCCGGTGCGGACATTCGAGGTGGGGTTCAGCTCGATTCCGGTACCCCGTTTTTTCAGCTCCTGGAGAAGCGCATCGTCCTGGATTGCGGAAAGTGCGTGGCCGATGCGCTCGGAACCGATGGCGAGCGCTTCCCAGATGGCCTCGGGGCCGGTAGTTTCGCCGGCGTGGTTGGTGAGGCGCAGGCCGGCGTCGCGGGCGCGCGCATAGAGAGCGCGAAACGGCTCGGATCCGGCGCGGCGTTCGTCGCCGCCGAGACCGATGCCGGCGACCGAGGGGTGCGCGGGCCGCAGATCGGCGGCCTTGCGAAAGACTCGGCCGGCTTCCTCGACGGGGAAGTGGCGGACGGCGTCGAAGATCCAGTAGAGCGAGAGGCCCAGCTCGCTGGCGGCGCGCTCGCGGGAGCGTTCCAGGGCGTCGAAGATGGGCTCGAAGCAGCGCGGATCGAAGTTGCGCCACATATAGATGACGCCGACGGAGATAAACACTTCGGCGTGTACGACGCCCTGTTCGGCGAGGTGCTGCATCATGCGCCACGCGGCCAGCTCGTAATCCTCGGGGTCTTTCAGGAGGCGCGTGACGGCCTTGAAGGATTCAATGAATTCGGTAAAGTCGGTGAATTGGTAAAGCGCCTCGGCTTCTGCCGGACCCATGGGCGGGGCGTCGTGCCGCGCGCTGAGCTCGGCCAGCGTGGCAGGCGCGATAGTGCCTTCGAGGTGCAGGTGCAGCTCGGCCTTGGGCAGGCGGCGGATGAACTCCCGGATTTCGATCACGCATTCAGTGTAGCGGTGCTGGCAAAACAGCGAGCCAGGGAGCCAGGCGTGCGCCTCGGGCCTCGATTCCGTAACCTGAGTTGGCGCCCACCCCGAAAAATCACGCACTGCAAAGCATGAATCGACGATTTCCATGAGTTTCATAGACCTGCAGGTGCGCACACAGGGCCGATTGCTCCACCTGCAGGTGTACTTTTCCGCGAGCTCGCGATGCGTCGATTTTCTCGCCCTCGCCAGGCAATAAATTCGACGACTTGCAAGTGCATGGTCCGGCCCGGCGCCGGGCGCCTCGGCTGCCGTTACTCGTTTTTGATTGCCGTCGCGTGGTTGTCGACGAAGGCGATGGTCCAGTGTTTGCCGGCCTGATCGTAGGTGATCGTGCGGTTGCCCTCGCTACGGCAGCCGGCCTGGAGGCCGGCGCTACAATCGGACGCCGCAAGGCCGGTACTAGCGGGGCTTGGCGAACTCGGAGCGGTGACGGCTATAGAAGAAATAAATGAACAGGCCGATGACCAGCCAGATGAGGAAGCGGTACCAGGTGATGATGGGCAGCCCGGCCATGAGCAGGAAGCAGAAGATGACGCTGAGAGCGGGGATGACAGGCCCGAAGGGAACGACGAATCCACGGCGGCGATGGGGGTCGCGAAAGCGGAGGACGATGACACCGATGGAAACGAGGACAAACGCGAAGAGCGTGCCGATGTTGGAGAGATCGGCGAGGGTGCCGATGTCGAAGAGGCCGGAGGGAACGGCGACGACGACACCCGCGACCCAGGTGGAAAAGGCCGGGGTGCGAAAGAAGGGATGGACGTTGGAGAAGACCTTGGGGAGCATGCCGTCGCGAGACATGGAGAACCAGACGCGCGACTGGCCGATCTGGTAGACGAGGATGGAAGAGATCATGCCCATGAGCGCGCCGAGGAGGACGACGAGGCGAATCCAGTTGAGCGGATGGCCGCCGGGCAGGAGCGAGAGCTTTTTGAGCGCGTTGACGACGGGAGCGGCATCGCCGGCCATGGATTGCCAGGGCACCAGGCCGGTGAGGCAAACCGCGACGGCAACGTAGAGCACGGTGCAGACGACCAGCGTGGCGATGATGCCGATGGGCAGATCGCGCTGGGGATTTCGGCACTCCTCGGCGGCGGTGGAGATGGAGTCGAAGCCGATATAGGTGAAGAAAATGATGGAGCCGCCGGTGAGAACGCCCGGCCAGCCGTTGGGCATGAAGGGATGCCAGTTGCTCGGGTGGATGAAGCCGATAGCGGCGAAGACGAAGATGAGGATGGCGATCAGCTTGAACGCGACCATCATGTTGTTGGTGGAAGCGGATTCGCGGATGCCGCGGACCAGGATCATCGTGAGGAACATGACGATGAGGAAGGCGGGAATGTTGAAGCCGAAGTGCCAGCCGGGACTGTAGAGATTGTTGCCGGCCAGATCTTGCAGGCCGGAGGGAAGATAGGCTGGCGAGATCCATCGCGCGCCCGGATGCAGGCCGAACCAGTCGAGGAGATCGACAACGTGGGCGGCGAAGCCGACGCTGACGCTCATGTTGGAGCCGGCGTACTCGAGAATCAGGTCCCAGCCGATGATCCAGGCAATGAGCTCGCCGAGCGTGGCGTAGGTATAGGTGTAGGCCGAGCCGGCGATGGGAATCATGGAGGCCAGCTCGGCGTAGCAGAGGCCGGTGAGCGCGCAGACGAAGGCCACCAGCACCATAGAGAGCGCAATGGCCGGACCGGCGCCGGGGCGGCCGGCCAGCGCGGTGTGCGTGACGACGTAGTGGATGAGCGGCGTGTCGGCGATGGTGGGGTGGGGCAACTGCTCGCCGGAGATGGCCGTGCCGATGACGGTAAAGATGCCCGATCCGATGACCGCGCCGATGCCCAGCGCGGTGAGCGACCAGGGCCCCAGGCTCTTCTTCAGCGCGCGCCCCGGTTCCTCCGATACGCCGATGAGCTTGTCAATCGATTTGCAGGCAAACAGTTGACTGCGCAGCGCAGAACTCCTTGCAATGGCCAGTGAACAGTGGACAGTGATCGGGGTTCGGAGTTCTGCACTCGTCGTCGCTGATCACTGACCACTGACAACTGCCCACTCGGCGTTTTTACCGCTTCGTCTGGCCGCGGGCCATCTTCTTCACTTTTTTCTTTTGTGAGCCGCGGGGCGTGGTGCGTTTGGCCTTGGGCGCGGCCGCTTTGCGCGCCGCTCGCTTCAGTTTTTTGCGTTCAGCCTTGTCTGCGATTTTCTTGGTGTCGGCCACGTAAGCCTCTTTCGATCGAATGTCTTGTGGGTTTCCGCCGCGAGGGCGATTGCGACTTTTATGGTAACAGGGAATGGGCGCCTGCGAAAGCGCGGCGCGCGCATTGCGCCGCTTCCACGAGCGAAAACCCCGGACGGCCTTGCAAGCGTACAATAAATACAGACCGTTCAACTGCCCAGCCTGCTCGGCTCCGGCTGTCCCATCGCTCCTGACGAGCTTCGCACCTCCACGCAACAATCACCTTGTTCGTCGGAGTTCGTCATGCGTTCTGATCAGATCCACCGCGCGCTCGCGCGTGGAATCAACCGCTTTGAAGTCTGCCGTCTCGTCTCAAAGGGCGTAAAAGTCACCCACAAAACAGGCTCGCGCTTTGAAGATTCCATCAACAATATGCTGCAGTACCTGGGTGCGCACGAAACGCCCAGGGAGGGTCTGCATCCGGCCGTCGTGCCGGAGAGACTAAAGCCCGTGGCGTAAACGGCTCGTTGTCCGTTCACAACCCCCACTCTCCGGTGAGACGCGGGTCAATTTCGCACTGCATCGGGAAGCAGCGGACCTTGAGCCAAACGCAGGAAGAGGGACGGCAGGTTTGCCGTCCCTCTTTTGCTTTGGTTCCGAGCTTGTCGCCCGGGGTTCGCCCTTAGACGACCTCGACGTTTTCAGCCTGCCAGCCCTTCGGGCCCTTGGTCACGTCGAACTGGACCTTCTGGCCTTCCTGCAGCGACCGGAAGCCGGTCGACTTGATGGCGGTGTGATGGACGAAGACGTCCTCGCCGTTTTCACGGCTCAAAAATCCAAATCCCTTGGCGTCGTTGAACCACTTGACTGTGCCTTGTTCCATGTGTTGCTCCTCTTGATGCTGATTTACCGCCGAACGCAATGTGGAGTGTTGCGAGTGGGCGATAAACGCGGAACAGGCAATAACTTCAAATCGAATTCTACGATTGCATACAGTGTAGCACGAAATGGGTTGGCGGGCGGGAAAATCATTTGGTTTCAACGGATAGGGCGGCAGCTTGGGCGGTTCCAGCGGAAGCGGCCGGACGGGCCTGCGCGCGCGGGGGACGGCAAGGTAAACTCTGAAGCGAAAAGCTGGGAGCTGGTAACCGGAAACGAAGAGCGGAGGGCTGTTTTAGAATTCGGGAGGGAACCGGAAGACAGCGGGGAGACAGGTTGGCGGTTCTGGCGGTGCAACAGATCCGGCGCATGCGGGGCGGCGCGCAAGGCCAGTTGATGCTGGGCGCGGACGGCCATATCTACGTAGTCAAGTTCCAGAACAATCCGCAGCACGCGCGCGTGCTGGCCAACGAACTCATGGCCTCGCGCCTGGCGGCGGCAGTGGGACTCACCGTGCCGGAGACGGAGCTGGTGGAGGTTTCAAGCTGGCTGGTCGACAATACGCCGGAGCTGGAGATCGACCTGGGACGGACGCGCGTGCGCTGCCGGCCGGGGCTGCAGTTCGGGTCGCGCTTCGCCGCGGGACTCATGCCGGGCCAGGTGGTGGACTACCTGCCCGAGGAGCAGTTGTCCGAGGTGAAGAACCTGGGCGAGTTCGCCGGCATCCTGGCGCTGGACAAGTGGACGGGGAACGCCAACGGCCGCCAGGCGGTCTTCGCGCGCCGGCAGCGGGAGCGGCGGTATAAGGCCGTCTTCATCGATTTCGGCTACTGCTTTCACGCCGGCGAGTGGCGATTTGAAGATGTACCGCTGCGGGGGGTCTACTACCGCAACGACGTATACCGCGAGGTCACAGGATGGGAGTCCTTCGAGCCCTGGCTTTCGCGCCTGGAGGTCATACCGCCGGAGACGGTGTGGGCCGCGGCCAACGACGTCCCCCCCGACTGGTACGGCGGCGACCTGGCGGAGATGGAAGCCCTGGTGGAGAAGCTGCTCGCCCGGCGCAGCCGGATCCGGGAACTGATTGAGGCGTTTGGGAACTCGGACCGGAGACCATTTCCGAAATGGGGGCAGGGGAAAAAAGAGGAGATGGAAAGGGTGGAGAGGATGGAAAAATGGACTACGATGAGGGTGAATTGAAGGGACAGACGAGAGCTTATAGCTGCTAGCCACTCGCTTGAAGCTCTTGCGGCGGGAGGGGACGAATCTCGGAGAGTAGCTCAAAGAGACATCGAATGTTTTGGAGTCAATGTAAGTTGCAGTCGCATGTTGTTGCACGGGACGAGCTAGAAGCTGAAGGCTGAGAGCTGAGGGCTGAGGGCTGGAAGCTGAGAGGTGAGAGCGGAGAGCTGTGACGACGATGGGCGGAATCGAACGGCGCGAGTGCGAGTTCCAGCTGCTCCGGTATGTGCCGGATGCAGTGCGGAACGAATACGTGCATATCGGGGTGATCCTGCGCGAGCAGGGGAACCCTCGCGCGGAGGTGCGCTTCACCCGCGACTGGCGGCGTGTGCGTTGCCTCGATCCGGATGCCGACACGGCGTTGCTGGAGGCAATGGAGAGCGAGTTGCGGCGGCGGCTTGCCGAGGAGCCTGGCGGCCGGCTGATGCAGATCCTCGAGGAGTCGCTCTCGCTGAACGTGCAGATGACCGAGTCCAAGGCCTACCTGGCGGAGAGCGTTCCCGCGGGAATGGAAGAGTTGATGCGGGTCTACGTGGAGCCTGCGCCGCGGGAGCGGAGCCCAAGGCTGAGCGGCCGCACGGCGATCCAGTCGCGCATGCGCTTGGAGTTCGAACATGTCGGGGTATGGGATCTGCTGAGAAAGAAGATCGACGCCTCGGAGTACACACGGCCGGGCGATCCGCTGCGCATCGACATGGGGTACAGGCCAAATGGATTGGTGCGCATGTTCCATGCGGTGAGCCTCGATCCGGGGCTGGAGACGGCCAAGGTCCTAGCCTTTTCGGCCGCCGCGCTGCGCGCGGGCGTGGAGCGGGTGGAGAAGGCCCAACTGGAACTGACCGCCGTGATCGAGCCGGCGGCGCGCGTGGGGGCCACGGACGAGGATCCGGAACGGCTGGCGTTGTACCGCTTCGGCGTGGAGACGATGGAGGAGCACCAGATCCGGGTCCTGACTACCTCGGACATGGGCCGTGTGGCTGAGACAGCGCGGAGAGAGCTGCGGGTGTAAAGACGGGGACCATGATCAGGGAATAGGGAACGGAGGGCCGTTCGAGGTTTTAAGTCTATTCTTATCAGCGTAGAAGGGCACAACAACAGCGGCCAAAAAAAATTTACAAAAGTTTGCAGATAATTTCCTGGCTTCGCGGTACGATCGATCTTGTTGATGGAATTCAGGTGGCTCGATTCCGTTGCTTGAGCGAGCGGCTCATGACGAGCATCTGACCACTGAATACTGACCATACAAAAAGGCATGGCCCTGGGCCGTGCCTTTTTGTTTTTGAAGGAAGGTGCGCGTGAAGGTAGGCGAACAGTTGCGGGAGATTTGGCGGCACGCCCGCCGCGGCGGAGGCGCCGGCCAGGACGAACAGGCCCGGCGAGTGGAACTCGAGGCGGAGGCGGAACGCAAGACGTTGGCTCTGCCCGCGGTTTTGAGCCCGGTGCAATTTCCGGGGCGGCACCTGCCCAAGCCGACGCCGATGAACCTGCGGCGGTTTGCGGAGACGCCGGTGGTGCGGCGGGCGATCAACGTGATCAAGGACCGAATCGCGGCCATGGACTGGCAGGTGCGGATGCGACGCGGAGTGCGCGCGGAGGATGTGGCCTTTGCGGTGCGCAAGCTGCGGGCCCTGCGCCGGACGCTGGAGGAGCCGAATCCGGCCGACAGCTTCCGCACCTTGATGGAACAGGCGATCGAGGATGCGCTGACCGGCGGCTACGGAGCCATCGAGATGGAGGCGACCGGCGACCCGGAGCGGCCGGCGATGCTGTGGCCGGTGGATGGGGCGTCAATCCGCATCAACGCCAGGTGGGACGGCGAGGAGGATACGCCGCGCTACGCGCAGGCCATGCCGGGACAACTGGAGTCGGGCGCGGTGGAGTTGCTCGACCGCCAATTGATGTACATCCGCATGAATCCGCGCAGCTTTACGCCCTTCGGTCTGGGACCGCTGGAGGTGGCCTTCGAGACGATGAACCAGTTTCTGAGCGCGCACCGCTTTGCCGGCAAGCTGGCAGCCAACTCGGTAGCGCAGTACGCATTGTGGCTGAACGAGGCCACACCCGCGCAGCACGACCGGCTGATCCGCTGGTGGCAGGACGAGATCGAGGGCACGGGACGCGTGCCGTTGATTTCGACGGAGCAGAAACCCGAGGTGCTGCGCTTCGCGCAGGGAACGGACGCGGACCTGCGGCTGGCCTGGCAGGAGTTCCTGATCCGGATGGTAGCCAATGCCTTCGGTTTGCCGCCATTGATGCTGGGCCTGGAGGCGGACGTGAACCAGTCGACGGCTTCGGAGATGGCCGACGAGGCCTTCCGCGGAGCTATCTCGCCGCTGGCCATGCTGCTGGCCGGGCACATCACGCGCGACCTCTTCTCGAAGTGCATCGGCTGGCGGGAGTTCGAGTTTGCGTTCAACGAGTTGAGCGCGCGCGACGAGGAGACGGAGTTGCAGGTGCAAGTGCAACTGTTGCAAGCCGGCGTGCTGACGGTCGACGAGGTGCGGGCGATGCGGGGATTGGGGCCGCTGAATACAGGGGTCAGGGAACAGGTGTCAGGGGTCGGCGAATAGGGAATAGGGAACAGGGAACAGGGAACAGGGAAGCAGCTATCAGCCGTCAGCGCTCAGCTTTTTCGTAGGAGTGCGGGATGCCGTGCAAGCGGCGAATCGTGCATTGACGCTGAAAGCCGAAGGCTGATGGCTGAAAGCTGAATGAGCGGAGCGGAGCGAGCATGCGATTGGAAGCGATGGCGGTAAAGATTCCTCATGTGGACAAGCATCCCAACCGGGTGCCATTCGAGGGAGTGTTGACGGTGGTAAATGCGGCCAGCGATCGAGCGCCGGCCGGAGCGCGCGGGCACCGCGTGATGCTGACGCGCGAGGCGGCGGAGAAGGCGCTGCCTTCGCTGCTGGGCATGGCCGTGGATTACCGACCCGGATGGGACGGCCACGATGCGCGGCGCAAGATCGGCCTGCTGACCGAGGCCGATGTGATCGGGCCGCGGCTGGTGGTGCGCGGATACCTGTACGCACGCGACTTTCCCGAGGTGGCCGAAGCGATCGTGGCGCACGCCCCGGAATCGCTCGGCATGAGCTACGAGCTGGCCGATGCGCGCGTCGAAGATATGCGGGCCGAGGTCTGGAAGCTGACCCGGGTGACCTTTACCGGAGCGGCGATTCTGCTGCGGGAGAAAGCGGCCTACCGGGCGACGAGCTTCAGGATGGCGAGTTAGCGAAAGGCAGCGGAGTTAGCGGGGCTAGCGGAGCCGGCGGAGTGAGTAAAACACGGCGGAGTTGGTGAGTTAGCAGGTTCGTAAGTCAGTAAGCAATGAGTTTGGCAGAGAGGCTCCTTTCGAGGGGCCTTTTTGTTCGGAGTGGAACGGATGTTGACGCGCAACCCGCGGAAACAGGAAAGGAAGGACATGGAAACAGACGAGAAGAGCATAGTCGAGCGGCTGGAGGCCGCGGCCAATTTGCTGGAAAAGACGCTGAGCTGGCTGGAAGAACGCCAGGGCGCTCTTTCCGGCGAGGTGGAAAGGATCACGGCGACCGTGGAGCAGAGCCGGCGCGAAGCAGAAATGGCGGAGAAGCTGGCCGCTGTCGAGCGGGAGCTGGCCGAGGTGAAAGCCGCCTCGGCGCAGAACGCACTCAACCCGCTGCGGCGCACGTTGCCCGCCGCGACGGCGGAGATGCTGGCCAAGCACGGCATCGGCGAGGGCCCGGTGGATGTGCGCGCATTGGATGCGGCGTTGTCCGGGCTGAGCCTGGAGCAGCGCATCGCGGTGAAGACGCAGCTACTGCGGGCCGGCGTGATCGCGTAAGGCAGCTTCTAGCTACTAGCTCCTTGCTTCTAGCTAAAGGCCCACTGACGATCGGAACAATTACGGCTGGAAAGCGGCTCTGATGAGAAGTTAGTCGGAACTTACCTGCCGAAACATGTAACCAAGCCGGATTCCGGCGGAAAACAAGCTAGGAGCTAGAAGCTAGCGGCTAGCAGATGAACACGGCCCCATGGAGGGGCGGAAAGAGCCTATGAACGCAACTTTTGCAGACATTCATGCGGCAGCGGACTACATCGGGCCGGGCGCTATCGAAGTTCCGCTGTACCAGACGGAGATCTTTGACATTTGCCGGCGCTCGGGCCCCTTCGGGCAGCGCATCAAGCAGGTTCCGGCGACGGGGCATCCGTCGCGCTTCTTTGAAGAGACGGCGATTCCCAATCCGGGCACGGCAGGTTTTGTGAATCCGCGCAGCATCAACCCCACGGTGGTGAGCCCGACGCGCATCGAGCTGAGCGTGCCGCTGAAGGCCATCGTGGCGCAGATCAACTACAACCTGTTCGACATCGAGCTGGGCGACCAGCAGAAGCAGTTTGCCTATCTGCAGGCCAAGGACCTGGTGGATACGGTGAGCGGCGTGATGGTGGCGCACGACGTGGCCTTATGGAACGGCAACGACACCAGCCTGAGCGCGCCGACGACCACGCAGTACATGGGCGTAGCTGCGCAGATCGCTGCAGGCAACAACTCGGTGACGGTGACCACTTCGATGAAGATCGTGGACACGATCAAGACGACGGTGGCGCAGATGGTGGCCAACACCGGCTACTATGTGCGGCCTACGGCGATCTACGCCAACCCGGTGCTGTTGGACCTGATCGACCAGGAGATGAAGTCGGAGTACAACGTGGTGCTGAACGCCGACCAGATCACGGGCGGATTCCGGGTGAAGATGCTTTCGACGCAGGCCGGCGACCTGCCGCTGATTCCCGACTGGAGTTTGCCGTATACGGGCACACCAGGAACCGGCAACGCGGTGCTTCCGGCCTACATCGTCACCGAGGATCTGATCGAGTATCACTGGCTCGGCGATCCCGCGCCGCGGGTCTTCCAGCTTGGGCTGCCGAATTCGCTGACCTACCAATACGTGGCGGTCAAGTTCGGCGCTCCGGTGGTGAAAGGCGCGAGCTTCGCGCACACCCAAGTGCTGGTCGATCGCTAAACCCGAAGACAATTTGTAGTTCGCAGTTCACGGTTTGTGGCTCACGGCGGCGATGAGGAGCAAAGGCCGCTTTGACGCACAAGCCGAGGACTGCGAACTACGAACGATGAACTACGAACTGGAAACGGAAGGACACGCGATGGCATATCTCGAGCCAGCGGAATACATGAGCTATGGATTGCCGGCCGGAACCACGGCGGACTGGATCACGGCCGCCACGGCACTGATCAACAGTTACTGCCGGCGGCCGGACCTGAACGTCATTCAGTATGTCGAACGGCTGCGCGTCGCTGCCGGAGCACAGACGGTGCGGCTGAGCTATTTGCCTCTGGCTTCGCTGGGATCTGCGACCACGCCGCTGGTGAGCATCGAGGGCCGCTACGCAAGGCCCAGGCGGGGAGAGATTCCACGCGAGCCGTTGTCTGAGATCGCGTGGGCGTTCGCGCTGCCGGGGCAATGGACGGTGATCGATCCCAGCCATGTAGACTACGACGCCAACACCGGGGAACTGACGCTGCCCTGGAATGTTCTGGGACTGCCTTACAACGAGGTGCAGGCGACGTATACGGCAGGCTTGGCCACCATCGGCGACGACGTGAAGTCGGCGTGCGCGCAGATTGTGCGCAACGCACAAGCGACGCCGGCGCTGAACGCGAGCATGAGCAGAATCGACACGATGCAAATGAAGTATTTTTCAAGTTCGCTGATCGACGAGACGGTGCAGGCGTGGCTGAATCCGTACGTTGCGAACAGGCTGGGGTGAGCGATGAGCGATACGGCGCCGCGCAACCCGAGGGGAGCGCCGCAGATGCTGGCCGATGCGCTGTTGCGCAGCGCGGCGGGAACGACGGCTCTTCTGCGCGTAACAGGCACGAACACGGATACCAATATGTCGGAACTGGGGTTGGTGGCGACCACGTTCGCCGACGTGCCGGTGAGCCCGGTCCTGATGCGAAAGCAGAGGCCGAGCTGGCAGGAAGGCGGAGAGTCGAAATGGGAGCTGCTGGTGTCGGCCACGAGCGTCGAGCAGCAAGTGAACACGCTCGATTTGGCCTCGGCACAGGCTCTCTTTGCCATGACCTTGGCGGTTACCGTGGCCGGGCAGGACTATCTGATTGAGTCGATCGCTTCCAACGAAGCCTTCGGCCAGG
This sequence comes from Occallatibacter sp., assembly GCA_049522315.1. Classification (GTDB taxonomy): domain Bacteria; phylum Acidobacteriota; class Terriglobia; order Terriglobales; family Acidobacteriaceae; genus Telmatobacter. Next base: position 234,507 of record JBEKNY010000004.1, on the reverse strand, counting down.
TGTATCTTTACCGGCTGCTCCTGCGCGAGGCGCGGCAGCAAGCGGTGTGACCGCGTCAGGAGCATCCATGCAGAATGCGAAAGATTCGTTTTATATGGCGCTGCGCACGCGGCTGGCAACGATCGATCCGGAACGGACGATCCTGCTGCGCGGCGCGGAACGGCCGGGAATCCTGGTGGAGGAAGCGGAAGCTCCCTTCAGCCAGTTTCCCAACGACGTGTTTGTCCTGCGCTGGCTGGGCATGGCCGCCGACATGGATCTGTCTTCCACCATGGTGGCCGAACAGTGCGAGATTGCTTACCAAACCTGTGGAACGCAGAGCTTCGGCGGATTGGACCGCGGCCGCGCCCTGAGCACGATGGACGAGGAACTGATGGCGATGCTTCAGCCCTTCTATACGCCCAAGCTGAATTACGCGGCTACACCCGCGGCCACCATGCTGACGAATGTCTTCTGGGACGAGCCCATGTTTACGCCTGTCGTCATTCAGCGCGACCAACTGAGCCGCAGTGCGAGCGTAATGGTCTACAGCTACCAGGAGGAGGGGGAATAAATGTCTTCCACTTGGTTTTCCGCTCCGGCGCCTGTAGCGAAGCGGGTGTACGCGTATTTCGCGCCAGTGAATCGCTCCACGCAGACGCCCGTGCTGTTCGATCCATCGCAGCAAGGCGGGTTCAGTCTCGATTCTCCGCCCAGCCCCTGGATCAGCCTGGGCTGGATTCAGGACTTTCAACGGAAGCCGGCCAGCAAGTCGTCCTCGTTGCTGACCGGAGTTCCTGCCTCGACTCTCGAGCAGGTGCGCGAGACGCTCCAGGCGCAAGTGAGTTTTCAATTCCTCAGTTGGACGAAGTTGACGATGGCGCTGGCGACGGGCTCGCAACACATGAACGTGCTCTCGCCGGCCAGTGGAGCCGGCCTGGCGGCCGATGGCGCGACAGCGGCAGCGGCAGTAACTCCGCAAAGCGGTTCGACGAGCACGTCCATCCTGCTGACCGCTACCGACGCGGCGAAGTTTGCAGCCGGCTCGATCGTCGCGTTGGATGTGGACTACACCGGGCAAACGGGCTATGTCGGCACGCCGGTGGCCGGCGCCTACGTGCGCCAGGCGCTCAGCGATGTCGATTACGTCCGGCGCGTCACCTTCAATGTCGCGCTGGTCTCGCAGGTGACCGGAACCGGGCTGACGCTGGCCGAGGCACTGCCCGGAGGCGCGCCGGCTTCGGGCGCCAAACTGCAGGTTGTCAAGGGATTCGTAGACCGCGAAGGCGGCAGCTTTTACCAGGAGTGGTCGGGGCTCTTCGTCGCGCAGGGCAGCCAGGGAGAACGAATCTTCTTCCACTATCCAAGGCTGCAGGCCATGGCCGGAGCCGAAGAAGCGGTTACGCCGCTGAATGGGAAGAATCAGAACGGACAGTCGCGGGTGCTGCTGAAAGGCCAATTTCTGGCGCTGCCGGTTACCGATCCTCTGGATGGCGAGCGCGTGGTGTGTTACCGGAGCTTTCTGCCCGCGGCCAATGCGCTTGTATGAGGCGCAAAGAAGATTTCAAGCACCAGGGAAAGAGTGGCAATGAAGATTACCATCCAAGGGCAGGATTACACGGCTGCTTTCGACGCCGTGCATCCGTTAACCATCGCGCGCAAGATCAACGCGCCCTCCATTTGTGAGTTATGGCTGAGCTTGCCCTCTGGCGGCAGCCTTGCGGCGCCTTCCCGCTTTCAAACGCTCGATGTAACCGGCGACGACGGCACAATTTACTTCACGGGTTATATTGCCCTAAGTCCGCTGCCTGAGTACGCGGGACTTGGTATCGAGGGGCCGCGTTACCGCACGGCGATTCAGGCCGTGAGCGACGAGTTGCTGCTCGACCAACTGCTGATGCCTCCCAGTTCGGGTACAACCCAAGAAAACGCCGGCGTATTGCTCGCCTCTCTTGTAACTCACACGGGATCGACAGCACTGTCAACTAAGGGGCTTTCGCTGAATACACTGGTGGGAAACTTTACCCCGGACCGGGGAGCGAATTGGAGCAAAATCGCGGGACAAGCGGCCAGCATGGCGCGAGCAAGCTATCGCGTCCTCAGCGGCGCGGTCGCGCTCTCGCCCGTGCAGACGACCGTACACTCGCTCAACGAGACTGACGGCAGCCTGAGCCTCGCCAACCTTGCTTTTACGGCCAGCGTGAAGCGCGCGCTAGCCAACGATGTAACGGTCTGCGGTGAGAACGAGCCGGTAGCCTATGTTACGGAGTACTTCCTGGGCGACGGGTCCACCACGGAGTTTGATTTGGCCGCGGACCCTTACTTTCCGTCTACGTCCGAATCCACAATCATCAGCGAACTCTTCAACGAGCCGGAGATCAACCAGAGCTTGTGGAGCGTCTCCGGCGGAGCCGGCTATCTGACGCTGGGCGCGAGCGGGCTGGCGATGAACGGCGGCAACGGCATCGACGGCCAAACATTGCTCACATGGATCGATCCGGTGGAGATGGGCGGCACGCTGCTGCTGGAAGCCGTTGGCGTGACGCTTTCACCGGGCAGCACCGGCATTGTGGCCGGGTTCTTCAATAGCCTGGAAACGGCGGCCAATTGCACGGCGGGTTTTCAAGTCACCGCGCAGCAAGGCAGCGGGGCCGTTACTTTGCAGCCGATCGTGCAGGGGTCGCTGGCGGGAACAACCTACGCGTTGAACTCCTCCAACCAATACACGCTTCGCGTCCGCGTCCATTGCCCGGAGTGCCACCGCGCGCAGGCGGTCTACTACTCCTTTGGAGATAGCGGGCTCATCGCCGCGGGCGGAGAATGGAGCGTGGCTCCGGGAAAAATTCAAATGGAGGTCCAGGAGTTTGTCAACGGCGTCGGCGCGACTCCCGTTACGCTCTACGACGGCGCCATCGCCAGCTTACCCGGCGCCTGCATGGTGGCGCCGGCCAGCAGCATCAACCTGATCGGAACAATGCGCGCGGTAAACCTGACGAATTTAGGATCTGGGTGGGTCGTGAGCACTCCGCCCGGTGGCGGCGCGTACACGCGCAGGGTGGGCACAACGGCGGAAGCCGCCGAGTGCCATCTGGAGCGCACCGGGAAAATTACGTTCTATACCGGATACATCCCGGTTGCAGGCGAGCAAATTGCGGTGAGTTACCGTACGATTGGCCGGGCTGTGGGGCGCGCGGTCAACGCAGCCAGCCAGCAGGCGCTCATACAAGCCGGTTCGCCCGCTGTGGCCGCTTGGATCGGCTCGGTGACCCATCCCCCGGCGCGTAGCTCCGCGGATTGCCGCAACGCCGCCCTGGTGATGGAGCAGGCGGCGGCCAGTGTGAGCGCGCTGTGGAGCGGCACTTACAAAGGAAACAGGAACAGCTTCGCCACGGATGTTTGGCCGGGAGACGCACTGCTTCTCACTGCGCCTTCGACGAGTCTGAACGCGGAAGTCGTGGTGCGTTCGGTCAAGGTAACTTACCAATCAAGTTATCCGGACTTAGTGGAGTACGAGATCGCGTTTGCCAACGACTGGGCCGACGACTTAGCCATCAAAACCAGCACGGCAGTCCCGGATAATGCCTGGCTCCCGGCAAATACGAATCTTACGGTGCTCTCCAATCTGAATCGGCTCACGGTCACTGCGCTGAATGGAAGCACGGTGACGGTCAATACCGGAGTAACTCCGCCCGCCGGCGGCGGATTCGAGGTACGGCTGCGCGACTTTGCCTTTGTGCCGGGCGAGGATCCTGCGCTGGTGATGCGCGGGTCGCAGCAGAACCTGACTTTCTCGCGCGTCTCGGCGAGCGACCGGTTCTACATCCGGATGTATGACGGATCCACGCCGCCGAACTATTCGGAATTTTCCACGGCGCTGTTTATCAATCTGCCGCTGAGCTCATGAGCGGGAGCGCGATCGACGTTATGTTGCCAAGCGGAGTGCGGCAAATGCGCATGATGAATGAATTCGAGGCCCAGGTGCTGAGCGATTTGAGCGTACTCAAGTCGCAGATGGCAGGCCTGATGGGCGACGGAAACGGCGGACGCCTGGCCGAGTTGGAGCGGCGCATGGACCGTCACGAACAGAACTGGCAGCGCGCCAAAGGATTTCTTGCGGCGGTAAGCGTGCTGTTCGCCGTCGTCGAAGTCGCCGTCGAGGCCTGGCACCGGCACTGACCGAAGGGCGATGAGCTACGCAAGGCGCATTTCTTCGGTGATCCGCGCTGGGAGGGTTGACATTGAAATTTGTTTTTCTTGCCCTTGTATAATCGCCCCATGAGCGAACAACCGTTGGTGGGCGTGGTGATGGGCAGCAAGAGCGACTACGAGGTGCTCTCGGCGGCCATAGATATTCTGCGCGAGCTGGGGATTCCGCACGAGGCGCGGGTGTTGAGCGCGCACCGCACTCCCGATCAGCTTTTCGAGTATGTTGAGAAAGCGACGGCGCAGGGAATGCGTGTGATGATCGCCGGTGCCGGCGGCGCGGCGCACCTGGCGGGTGTGATTGCTGCGAAAACGCTGATTCCTGTGCTGGCGGTGCCGATTGCTGCGACGCCGCTGAACGGGCTGGACTCACTGCTCTCCATGGTGCAGATGCCCAAGGGCATTCCCGTAGCGACGCTGGCCATCGGCAAGCCGGGCGCAGCCAACGCCGCGCTCTTCGCAGCCGAGATTCTGGCGCTCAACGATGCCGCGCTTCACGAGCGGCTGGCAGCCTGGCGCGCCAAACGCGCGCAGGAAGTGCTCGATTCCAAGCTGCCGGAGTGAGCGGTTCGCACGACGGATCGCAGCAACGAGCACATTTCAAAGTTGCGCCTGGGCTGCCTTTTCCCATGCCTTCGGACGCCTGTTCGCCTGCAGAATCTTCTTGCGCAGGCGCAGCGACTTGGGCGTAACCTCGACGAACTCGTCGTCGGCGATGAACTCGATGGCCTGCTCGAGGTTCAGCGTGGTGTAGGGGACGAGGCGGATGGCGTCGTCGGCGGTCGAGGCGCGCATGTTGGTCATCTTCTTTTCGCGGACTACATTCACGTCCAGGTCCTTGTCGCGCGAGTGCTCACCCACGATCATTCCCTCGTAGACTTCGACGCCCGGCCCGACGAAGAGCCGGCCGCGCTCCTGCAAGCCGTTCAGCGCGTAAGTGGTCGTCAGCCCCTCGCGGTCGGCGGCGAGAGCGCCGGTGGGCCGCTGCGGAATTTCGCCCTGATAAGGAATGTAGCCGTCGAAGAGCGAGTTCATCACGATGGTTCCGCGGGTCTCGGTGAGCATTTCGCTGCGCAGGCCGATGAGCCCGCGGCTGGGCACGCGAAACTCCAGCCGCACGCGGCCAGAGCCGTGATTGCGCATCTTTGTCATCTCGCCCTTGCGTGGGCCGAGCTTCTCGATCACCACGCCCGTGAATTGTTCCGGCACATCGATGGTGAGGTGCTCCACCGGCTCCATACGTACACCGTCCACCGTTTTGGTCACGATCTCCGGGCGGCCGGCCATCAGCTCATAGCCCTCGCGGCGCATCATCTCGATCAGGATCGCCAGTTGCAGTTCGCCGCGGCCCAGCACTTTGAAGGCATCGGGCGAGCCCGTCTCTTCCACCCGGATCGAAACGTTCGTCAGCAGCTCTTTTTCCAGGCGTTCGCGCAGGTTGCGGCTGGTCACATACTGCCCCTCGCGCCCGGCGAAGGGCGACGTGTTCACGTTGAACTGGATGGCGATGGTCGGCTCGTCGATGACGATCAGCGGCAGCGGCGCGGGATTTTCGACGCTGGTGATCGTTTCGCCGATGGTAATGCCCTCGACGCCGGCCACGGCCACAATGTCGCCCATCGTGGTCTCTTCAATCTCGATGCGCTTGAGCCCGCTGAAGGTGAAGAGCTTGGTGATCTTCGTCTTGAGCAGCGAGCCGTCGCGCCGCGAGATATTCACATCGTCGCCCGTATGCAGCGTGCCCTGAAAGACACGGCAGATGGCGATGCGCCCGAAGTAGTCGGAGTAGTCGAGATTCGTAACCAGAATCTGCAGCGCGCCGCCGGGATCGCCGGTGGCTTCGGGAATCGTATTCACGATGGCTTCGAAAAGCGGATGCAGATCCGTTCCCGGCTGCGCGGGATCGGTGGACGCCGTGCCCGCCTTCGCCACGGCATACAAAACCGGAAACTCCAGTTGCGATTCGTCGGCGTCGAGGTCGATGAACAGATCGTAGATCTCGTTCAGAACCTCCTGCGGGCGCGCGTCGGGCCGGTCGATTTTATTGATCACCACGATAGGCGGCAGCTTGGCTTCGAGCGCTTTCGAGAGCACGTAGCGCGTCTGCGGCAGTGGCCCTTCGGCCGCGTCCACCAGCAGCATCACGCCGTCCACCATCTCCAGCGCGCGCTCCACTTCACCGCCGAAGTCGGCGTGGCCCGGCGTGTCAACGATGTTGATCTTTCCGCCTCCGTAGTTGATGGCGGTATTTTTGGCGAGAATCGTAATGCCGCGCTCGCGCTCCAGTTCGTTTGAATCCATTACTCGCTCGGCTACCTGCTCGTTGGCACGGAAGGTCCCGGCCTGACGCAGCATCCCGTCGACCAGCGTCGTTTTGCCGTGGTCTACATGGGCAATGATGGCGATATTGCGTATCGTAGATTGTTTTTCTAAACCCATTAAAATCAATGACCTCTCACTGGCGACAAAAGTTTTGCTGAAAAAATTGCTGAAATGCGCTCAACGGATAGACATGGATGCCTCTGCTGTCATCACTACAACCACGATAACAGTGTTCACACGGCACAGCAGTGAAGCCGCATTGAACAGGGTAGATGAGATATGTCTTGGTTCGATTCAGGCTATCTGCGAGACGCTAGGGATTACGATTTCAGACCTATTCAAGGGAATATAGGGGCGCTACCGATTAGCGACCATGGTGTCGTGTTGGTCTTGTCTAGGAGTAAATCTCCAATACTTCTCTCCAATGTGGGCAACCTGTTCTCCCATATTGGGGCGGTCGTTCCGCATCAATATCACCATCTCGGCACCTTCGACCCGGCCAGAGCCAAACTCCTGAACAGCCTCTGCTCTAGTGATTGTTGTCATTTCCAACCTCATCTGGTCTGATAGAAAGATTGATGCACAGTGGTGGTGTCCTTTCGCTGTGATTAGTCCGGCTGTTTTTCGCACACGTAGTAAATCGTGAGACCTTCTGACTGGTAGGCAAATGTGCGATTTATCACCTTAAAATCGCCTTGCCCCGGACAGACGCAATCACCGATTTGGGGAATCGGAATTCCCCGCAAATCATCATAGCTCTGCTGGCGAGTTTCCACTCCTGAGTCAAATTCAAAATAGAGAAGCAGATTCATATATGAGACGCCCTCCTCCGTAATCACTATGAGCCAAAATCGCCGACGTGGGGATGTGCAAAACGGGGTCAGATTTGGTATTCCCCCGCTAAAGTTGCAGCAATCCAGCCCTGACTCGCGGGTATCATTGTTAGTGCCACGAATCAGGAACAAGGGGGTGGATATGAGAACAGTTCTCTCGCTTGCGTTGCTCGTTTCCCTGTTAACGCTGACCACGTTCGCCAAAGACAAGCATCCCGATTCCGATTATCAGGATGGCACGCTCGTATCCTTTCGCACGGTCTCGACCGGCTCATCATGTAGCCAGCAAGCTGATACCAAGGGCAACGTCGATGACAATGGGGACGTGAAAGCCAGCACCAGTGGCTCCACGAATTGCAGCGATGACCTCGTGAGATATTACACCATTCGGAGTGGAGACAGTACGCTCGTTATCGCGCCCGTGGTCGTGTTCAGGTCTGTGTTGGCGAACCGGATGCCCGGAGCTACGTTCCGTATGCGGTTCGATGGTAAACATGTTTTTGTAAAAATTGGCGACAAGGAATCCAAGTTTTCAATAGTCGAGGCAGCGGCAAAGCAGTAGCGCATTCGCTTCTTAGCATTGGGAGGGTCGAATGACAATTGTACAGACCGATTTTGCCAACTACCGCCAGCTTGTCGCTATTCGATACCTCAACGCCAGTGATGAACTCTGGAAAGGATTGAAAGCGCAGCAAGGAAAAAATGACTTTCATTTCTTGGTCACTCTACGAAGTTTCATCGAGTACACACGCCGTGGAATATGGTTTCTCGCGTGGGCGAATGAAAACAGGCTCGAACGAGCAGAGCATTTAACGTTCAAGGATGCAGGAAGTCCCTCTCTTCAAAAAATGGATGAGTTGCTGAACGAGGCACTCGGTCTCGGTCGAATTTGTCCACTCATGAACATTGTTCCCAACGTAAACGAACCATACATGAATTGCCTCCACGCGCTAACGCACGGGAATCCCATATCCGTAAGAATGGTTGGAATGGGGCTTGAGAACGTCTTCGACACTGCAAGTCTGCTCGTGAAGACAGAGGTAGACTTGAACATCTTCAGGATTCTTCTTTATAGGAGATTGGCCGGAGAAGAACTTCAATCAATCTGGAAGATGCTCTCGACAATTCACAACAGACCGGAAGACCTTAGAGCGAACGCCAAGATTGCCGCATATCAACTTAAGAAAAAGGGCGGTCCGAAAATTCCAGTCACGACAGCATAAACATTTACAAGCTGGTTCGCTCTCACGGAGACGCGGGGCATGTCAGATAAGTATATCGTCAGGGGAAATTGCTGAAAATTTGCTGAACCATCCTGTCATTTTCTGCAATTCTTGCATTTCTTGAATTGTTCAAGCTCTCTATTTTCATTAAGTTCTTTATCTTCTAAGGCCGTGCCACGACATTGCGTATCGTCTGGCTCAAAATACGATTTTCCTTCTCTCGGGTTGGGCCGTGCGGGCCCTCGGGATGGTTGGGAGAGTGATAATACTGTCTTCGCGCCGCGCCGCGCGGCTGCTCTTATTTTATCAACTGCGAATGCGGCGATTCACGGCTCTTTCACCATTCAACCGGCATTCACAATTGCGGTGCCATCGGCCAGCTACGATGAACGGAGGAACCGCTGCCGACATGCGCTCGCTCTGCCGCGCTCGTCTGTGGCAGGCGACTGCAAGCAGAATGACCTCACTTCAGATACGCGCGCACCAGATCGATCAGGTCCTCGGCGAGTTCGGGGGCGATCTGCTCTTTGGCGCCGTCCACAAGATGGAAGCGGATATGCGTCTCGAGCACCTCGGCCATCAGGCTGTTCACGCCGCCGCGTACAGCCGCCAGGAGCATCAACTGGTCTCCGCAGTCAGCGTTGGCCGTCAGCGAGCGTTCGACCGCGTCGAGCTGGCCGCGCAGCTTGCGCACGCGTTGCTGCAGCTTGATGGTTTCGCGTTGGTGGAGGGTCATGGGTTTACTCCTCTTGACAATACCAACCCCCGGTATGGTATTAACCGTGTTGGGGTATAGTTACCCCTCCTTATTCTATGCCTGTCCGCCGCGCCATTTCGTTTTTCCCGGCATCCATCGGCCTGGCGTGTGCCTGCCTGTTTGCAGGCGCATTAGCCACGGCTCAAACCGGACCCGCCGCTGCATCCGGAGGCGCTGATCCCGCCGATCGCCAAACCGGGCCTGCGCCTGTCGTTACCATGGCGCCCCACTCCGAGAATGCGCGCTATTGGGTTTCCGGGCAGGCCAACAGTATTTTTCAAATGCATGGGCATTTCCACTCGCCCTACCAGGGAACGAACAGCCTGATCGACGACTTCGAGACGAAAGCCTCCGAGGTGGTGACGCTTTATCTCGGCTATCAACTGTGGCCGAATTCGCGCTACAACACGGATCTGATCGTGGACTTTGAAAACGCGGGCGGGCGCGGCATCTCGCAGGCGCTGGGCCTGGCAGGCGAGACCAATGTTGACGTGGTGCGCAATCCTAACCTGAGCACAAACCCGTATCTTGCGCGCGGCGAAATTCACATGACCCTCGGCCTGACCAATGAGATGACCGACCAGGACCGCGGGCCGCTGGCGCTGGCAACGAGAGTTCCGGTGCGCCGCTTCGAGATTCGCGTGGGTAAAATGACGCTTCCTGACACTTTCGACGTGAATTCCGTGGGATCGGACAGTCACCTGCAATTCACCAACTGGACGATCGTCAACAACGGCGCGTGGGACTACGCGGCCGACACGCGCGGCTACACCGTGGCCGGAATTCTGGAGTACGACGACAAGGTCTGGTCGGCGCGCTACAGTGTTGCAGCCATGCCGACGGTCGCAAACGGCAATACTCTCGACTGGGCCATCAGCCGTGCCAACGGGCAGAACTGGGAGTTCGAATTGCGCAAGGGCCTCTTTGCACCTCTGCTCAACTCAAAGCGTCAGGGCGCGGTGCGCGTGCTGAGCTACGTGAACCACGCGCACATGGGCGACTACCGCAAGTCGGTGCAACAGTATCTCGCCGGCCAGATGGCCACGCCCGACATCACAACGACCGAGCGCTTCGGCGCGGTGAAGTATGGCTTTGGGCTGAACACCGAGCAAGAAGTTACGGACAGTTTGCGGCTCTTTGGGCGCTTCGGCTGGAACGAGGACCAGCATGAGTCGTTCGTTTACACCGAGGTTGGTCAGACGATTCTTTTCGGCGGCGATTATGCTGGCCAAAGCTGGCGCCGGGCGAACGACAAGATCGGCGTGGCGTTCGTCTCGAATGCGATCAAGCGCGACCACCAGAACTATCTGCACTACGGCGGGCGGGGCTTCCTGCTGGGAGACGGCAATTTGACCTACGGACGCGAGGACATCCTGGAGTGGTATTACAACGCCCATCTCTGGCGCGGACTCTATGGCATGATCGGGGGGACGCAGATTGCACACCCCGGCTATAACACCGACCGCGGCCCGGTTTACGTGTCCACGGTGCGGGCGCACATCGACTTTTGAAAACCAGTTTCCGCCTTTCCCTTCCAGTTCGCATTTCTACCGAGATTCGCCAACTCCCGTGAAGTTTTCGGGAGCGCCAGGGGGCATTTTTTGCACGAAAACGTCACTTGAAGGCTGCGGCTCTGCTCTGCGCCCATTGCAGAACCACTGTAGAAGCTTACTTGCCCGGCTGTGTCTGCTTAGGCTGCTGCGGCTGGTCGGGGAGTGTGTAGATCACCTCGCCGGGTTTGGCGTAGTGCAGCTTCTCCCGCGCCTCTCGTTCAATGGCGTCGGGATCGGACTGCAAGCGCAGGATCTGCTGTCGCATATCGGCGTTCTCCTGCTGCAGGTTCTTGATCTCCCGCTGCAGCGCGCGATCCTGGGCGCGTTTCTGCAGCCAAACCGACAGACCATGGTTGCCGTAGATCGCGTGCCAGGTGATCAGCAGCGCAAGCACCACGGCGATAAGGGTTCCCGCCGGCCGCCACAGGCGTTGCACCCAGGCAAGCGCCCACGCGCGCTGCGATAAGCGCTTTGCGGCCTGCGCTTCTTTTTTCACCTGCACGTTCCCTTCCGGCATCGAACCTCGATCCTCGATAAGGGCCTGGCAACAGACCCTAGCCCAGCACAAACTTCTCGGTCGCCGAACGCATCGCCTGCAAGTCGCTCTCGTTGCGTGTTTCGGTGTAGGCCCGCACCACCGGCTCGGTTCCTGATAGCCGGCAGCATACCCACGAGCCATCCTCGAAAATCAGCTTGAGCCCATCGGTACGCACCACTTGCACAACCTTGCGCCCGCCGAGATCTCGAGGATCGGCCTTCAACCTTTCAGTGAACGCGGCTTTCTGCTCTGCGGTCAAGCGGAAGTTTTCGCGAACGGGGTAATAGGAACCAACCTTGGCAAAAAGCGCCTTCAATTGCGCGCCGAGGCTTGTGCCGCGCGTAGCCGCCATCTCTGCCACCAGCAGTCCGGCAATCACGCCATCCTTCTCCGGCACGTGGCCGCGGATAGTCAGCCCCGCGGACTCCTCGCCACCGATGGCGATCTTGTCCTGGTCGATCAGCGCTCCGATGTATTTGAAGCCCACTGGCGTTTCGTAAAGCGGGATCTTGTGATGCTCGGCGAGCGCGTTGATAAGGTTGGTGGTGGCCACGCTCTTGGCTACGCCGTTGCGCCACCCGCGCGTCTCCACAAGGTAATCGAAGAGCAGCGCGATGATGTAGTTGGGCTGGATAAACGTTCCGTCGCCATCCACAATGCCGAAGCGGTCGGCATCGCCGTCGGTGGCCACCGCCAGCGCCGCGCCCATCTCTTTCATCTTTCGCTTGGCGTCGCCCAGCAGCTCGTCGGACGGTTCCGGCGCGTGCCCGCCGAAGAGCACGTCACGGTAATCGTGCACCGTTTCGACCGTCACCCCGGCCTCGCGCAGCAGATCGGATGGGTAGCCGCGCCCCGCGCCCCAGAACGGATCGTAGACCACCTTGATGCCCGACTTGGCGATGACCTTCAGGTCCACCAGCTCGGCGAGCCGCTTGAGGAACGCCGGTTTTACGTCCGCGGTTTCAAACTCGCCCTCTGGCGCGAGGGGGCTGGGAATGCCGCCGCCTCCGCCGCTCGCAATTCTCTCGATCGCCGCTTCAATTTGGCTCGTCACTTCGGGCAGGGCCGGCGCGCCGTCGGGAGTGGAGTACTTGATGCCGTTGTACTCCGGCGGATTGTGCGAGGCCGTGAAGTTGATGGCTCCGGAGGTCTTGAGCGTGTGCACGGCGTAGGCGATGGCCGGCGTGGGCGCGGCCTCGGGAATCACGATGGGCGTGACGCCAGCCCCGGCGAGCACGCGCGCCGCCTCGGCCACAAAGCTTTCGCCCAGGAAGCGCGGATCGCGGCCCACCAGCACGCGGTGCGGCGCAGGGAGGGTCTTTACATAGGCGGCAATTCCCGCCACCGCCAGCCGGATGTTGGCAACGGTAAATTCGTCGGCCACAATCGCCCGCCATCCCGAGGTGCCAAACTTGATCGCTGTCGTCATCGTTTCTCCGTGTGCGGCAGACTCGCTGGCCGCAAAGTCCATACTGCAACACCGGGCCTGGATCGGCAAGCCGCAATGCAATTTATAACAAGGGGTCATCTTCAAGGCTGCTACTCGCAGCGCCGGGAATTCCACACGATGAGGTTCGCCCCTGCAACTGTCAGAAATAATTGTCGAGCGGAATCCTTGGCCTGGCGTCTGTGTGGATAGAGATGCCCTGGCAACAATCGGGAAGCACACCACGGTGTTCTTCGGAACAACCTTAAGGAGGAAACTATGCAGTTGGGCAGAATCGCAACTGGAAGGCAGGGCTTGACCGCCGCTGCCATCTTTGCCGTGCTCGCGCTCGCTTTCGCGCTCTTGCCGCCACGCGCAGGCGCACAAACGAGAACGGAAAACACCCAGCCCAGTGAAGCGAAGTCTCCGATGCCCCCGGCCCCGGAAACGGTTCAGACGTTCTTTCTGAACAATGCCTCAAAACAAAACGACCTGAGCGATATTCAAACCGATCTGCGCAATGTACTGCCAAAGGCGAAGATATATGGCATTCAAACGCAGAACGCCATCACAATTCGCGCCACGACCGAGGACATGGAGACGGCACAGAAGGTGATCGCCGATCTCGACCAGCCAAGGAAGCTCTACCGCCTCACCTACACCATCGCCGACTTTGACAACGGCAAGCGCATCGGGTCGCAGCAATTCACTCTGCTTGTTGCCCTGGGAGAAAAATCGACGTTCAAACAAGGCAGCCGCGTACCCATTGTGACCGGGACAACCGACGGCCAACCCCAAAACAGCCAGGTGCAATACCAGGATGTGGGCCTATCCATCGAAGCTCGCGTGAGCGGGTCGCCGGACGCGCTCGATCTGCAGACAAGGATTGTGCAATCGAGCCTTGCGGAAGAAAAACCCGCGGCCACATCGCTCGATCCGGTGGTTCACCAGACCGCATTGGACGAATCGGCGGAGCTGACGCAAGGCAAACCGCTGGTTCTTGGGTCGCTCGATCTTCCGGGCACAGCGCGGAGCCAGGAGATCGAAGTGGTTGCGGAGCTTGTTCGCTAGACCTGGACGAATCTGTTTCGCCGCGCCGGGCGGAGCCGGGCCGCATCCCGCGTTCCGCTTCGGCATGGCTTCTCCGCGAGGGCCACTTCGTGCGCCACTTTTTAGTGGGTATTTGCTTCGCCGTGCAAATTTCAGCGTAGAGTGTTTGCAGCATCGTTTTCATCTGGGAGGGGCCTTATGCTCGAAGCCACGTCTTCTGCCCGCATCGTCATGACCACGGTCGTCAGCCCCGAGGAGGCCGCGCGCCTGGGCCGCACGCTCGTTGAAGAGCGCCTGGCCGCCTGCGCCACGCTGCTTCCGCCCATTCATTCCATTTACCGCTGGCAGGGCCAGATCGAGTCGTCCGCCGAAACGCTCCTGCTGCTCAAGACCGTCAACGATCAACTGCCCGCTCTCGAATCGCGGCTGCAGGAGCTCCACAGTTACCAAACACCCGAGGTTCTGGTGCTTGCGGTCGAGTCCGGCAGCCACACTTACCTGAAGTGGCTGAACGCTTGCCTGCGCGCTCCACAGGATACGGTGACGCAAGCAAGGCCTTAGGGTTCCGTGGTTTAAGCGAGCCGGAGGGCTGCAGCCAGGCGCTCTGGTATCCTTGGGGGAGTCCGTCCCATGCGCTGGCTCCTGATCGTACTTCTCGTTTCGCTCGGGGCGCTGCTGTTTGCGGCCGCGTGCCTGGCCCGTCACATTCGGCTGCAGCGCGCGAAGCCCAGGGACGAGCTGCCCGTGGCCCTGGAACCTGCCGAGGAGCCCGACCTGGAAGTGGAGCCCTAAACGCGCCTTCATCGACCATCCGGCAACGCTTCCCAAGAGAACCGCTTGAGCGCGGTGATCCCAGGAAGGCCGTCGCCGCATCCTAAAATCGTTGCAGTCGCTGTTGCTGAAAGGATCTCTCCCCGACGTGAGCACCCAGGCCCCTGATCGCGCAAGTTCTACAGTCCCGATCGAAATCTCCATCGCCCATAGCCCCGATTCCGATGACGCGTTCATGTTCTACGGGTTGGCGACCCAGAAGATTCGTGTGCCCGGCTACCGTTTTAGCCACACGCTCTCCGACATCGAGACCCTCAACCGCCGCGCCCGCGAAGAGGCCTTCTACGACGTTACGGCCATCAGCTTTCACGCCTACCCGTACCTGCAGCAGAATTACACCCTGATGGGTTGCGGCGGCAGCGTGGGCGAGGGCTACGGCCCCATGGTCGTCTCCAGCCGCAAGCTGGCTCCGGAGGATCTCGGCCGCATCCGCATCGCCGTTCCCGGCACGCTCACCACGGCCTATCTCGCACTCAAGATTTTCAATCCGGCGGTTGAAACCGTCACGGTTCCCTTCGACCGCATCATCCCCGAGATTCTGGCGGGGAAGTACGACGCGGGGCTCATCATCCACGAGGGCCAGCTCACCTACTCCACCAGCGGTCTCTTCAAGGTCATCGACCTCGGCGTGTGGTGGCGCGACACCACGGGCCTGGTGCTGCCGCTGGGCGGCAATGCCATCCGCCGCTCGCTCGGCGCCGAAAAGCACAAGATCGTCTCCAAGGCCCTGCGCGACTCGATCCGGCATGGTCTGGAACATCGCGAGCAGGCTCTGGAATACGCCATGCAGTTTGCCCGCGACCTCGACGTTACGATGGCCAGCCACTTTGTCGGCATGTATGTGAACGAACGCACGCTGGACTACGGGCCCGACGGGCGCGAGGCGATCCGCAGGCTGCTGGCTCTGGGTCACGAGCGCGGCATCATCCCCATAGCCCCGCAGGTGGACTTCGTAGACTGACCGGCGCGCGGTTTGGCTAGGGCCTGTTCACACTATTGGGGTGGATGGCGTTGCGTGCGAAAATCCGGTCAGACGAGACGACGGCCGAAGGCTGTGGCAGGCCCCACCGTCGAGGCCGGCAACGAAGTATGGCCGGATTTTCGCCGCAACCCTGGGCCCCAAACGCGCCGCTTCTGCGCGTTTGGGTAGAAGCCGAAGGGACGGAGACAGTTTTCCCGATTTCGTTGTCGCTCGTCGCTCCAGTGGTCCACCACAGCACGCTCCTCGCTTCTAGAACTCGGAAAAACTGGCTTCCGTCGCCACCGTCCCAATAGTGTGAACAGGCCCTAAGAGAAGCCGGGGGCCCTGGGAATCGATTGCACTGTCCCGGGACGGACACGGTACCTTTGTCAGCACGCATTCACCCGTAGGTCATTCAGGCGGTCCAACAATTTTGGGCTGTTTCCTAAATTTTTTCTAATGTGGGCCGATGCATCCCTTTAGGAGCTTTACCCGGATGCCTTCGCACACATCGTCTACTTTTCTTCTGGCCTCGCCAGACCCGGCTCTTCTTGGCACTATGGAGCCTCTGCTGCTGGCCGCCGGCGCCCGCGCGGCAATCGTTCTCTCGGCCGAAGCCGCGCTGGCCTCACTCGCCGGACCGAACCCTCCCGGCCTGTTGTTGATCGACGCAAGCCTGCCCGGCATGCCCATGGGCCGGCTGCTGGCAACCGCGCGCGCGCAGGCCGATGGACCCCGCCTTCCCATTGTCCTGATTGCCGACACGGTGACCCAGGAGTGGATCGACCGCCTCGCCGAAGGCGCCCTCGACGACCTCATCCTGCGCTCGGCGGAACCGGCCTACTGGCAGTTGCGCATCGACCTGGTGCTGCGCGGCCAGCGCATGGCGCACGAGCTGGATTCCCTGCGCGATGCCGCCATCCGCAATGCGCAGTTTGACCGCCTTACCGGCGTCTACAATCGCGAAACGCTGCTGGCCATGCTCTTTCGCGAGACCGACCGCGTGCAGCGCATGAACAGCTCCATGGCCCTGGTGCTTTTTGATATCGACGACTTCGGCCACTGGAACTCGCGCCTCGGCGTGGACGCCTGCGATGAGATCCTATGCCAGGTGGCCAGCCGCACCGGCGCCCTGCTGCGCAGCTACGATCTGCTGGGCCGGCCCGGCATGGACACGTTCCTTGTCGCGCTGCCCGCCTGCGCCACTGCCAACGCCGTGGCGCTTGCCGAGCGTCTTCGCCTCGAAGTCTTCTCTGCGCCGTTCCACGTGGCCGGCGAAGCCATTCGCCTCTCCGCTTGCTTCGGCATCGCCAACAGTTGCGGCCGCTCACCGGTGGTGGTCCTGCGCGAGGCCGAAAAAGCTCTGGAATGGGCCAAGGCCGCCGGGCCGGAATCTATCCAGTGCTTCGGCAGCCAGCCGCAACCCGCGCCGTCGCCGGTCACATTCTTCTCATCAACCTCTGGCGACGAACTGCTGGCTTGGTAGTCGAGTCGATTGCGCACATCCAGCTCAATACCCTGTGTTTCTTCCGGCCTCTGCGGGAGACTGCGAGAACCCTATCTTTCGTGGCAGGCCGCCGCAACTTCCGGCTCGAGAAACTCCTGAAACACGTCGTTTGAGATCAGCCGGCCGCGCGCGGTAAGCCGCACTCGCTCGCCGTCGAAGGTCAGCAGCCCGTCGCTCACCAGCCGCGCAACGATCTCCATTGCCGGCTCGACCATTGCCCGGCCAAACTCCCGTTCGAGCGCGGCCACGTTGACTCCTGCATTGAGCCGCAACCCCAGGAACCACGCTTCCTCGTGCTGCCGCGCTGGCGCGAGCCATGTTGTCTCCACCATCTCCGCTCCGGCGAGATACGCCTTTAGATCGTCGGTCGTGGTCGCGCGAAGCATTTCATCGGGCCCGTCACGATGCATTGAGCAGTCCGCTCCATGCCGGGTGCCCCATCCTTGCCGTGTTTCCTCCTTTGCGGCAAAAGTGGGCTCGCACCGAAGCATCGACGACGCATCCAGCCCCACGCCGAGGTATGGACGCCGCTGCCAATAGCGCAAATTGTGTCTTGACTCGAATCCAGGCCGCGCGAAGTTCGAAATTTCGTACTGCTGCAGTCCGCTCAGGGCCAGCCGCTCGATCGCCTGCTCGTACATGCGTGTGATCGCATCGTCGCCTGGGACCAATCCGGCGTGGTACCGCGATCCTCCCTTGAGTACTTCGCGCCCCAGCCGCGAGTCCTCGTCGATCTCCAGCATGTAGACGCTTGCGTGCGCAGCGCAAGAGTCAATCAACGCCTCCAGCGATTCCTCCCAGGAAGCGATCGTCTGCCCGGCCAGACCCGCGATCAAGTCCACATTCAGGTTCGCGATCCCCGCCGCTCGCAATTGCGCCAAATCCGTCTCGACCGTCGCCCGGTTGTGCAATCGCCCGCTCGCGTGCGCCTCGCCATCGACAAACGACTGCACGCCCAGGCTCACGCGGTTCACGCCCGCGGCCGCCATCGTTTGCAAGGTCTCAGCGGTCAACTGTCCCGGCGCGCACTCCACGGTGATTTCCGCCTCGGCATCGAGGTCGAACTCCGCGTGCATGGCGGCGAATAGCCGCGCCAGCAACTCCGGCGCGAGCAGCGACGGCGTTCCCCCGCCAAGGTACACCGTATCCACGCGCCGCGGCAGCTCCGCTCCGCGTGCTGCGGCCCACGCCCCTGCGCCGCTCAGGTCCGCGATCGCCCGCTCCACGTAGCGCGCGTGATCCGCCGCCGGATACACGCCCGAAGCAAAGTTGCAATAGGTGCACTTCGACCGGCAGAAAGGAACGGAGATATAGATTCCCAGCGCGTTGTCCGCGGCGCCCTTCATGAAAAGATTGTTTCACGCAAAACCGCGCCCCGCACACGGGAAGGCCCTGCCGCGGATCATGCAATCATAAAGGCAGGGAGATCCGGATTTGAAAGCCTGGCCAGTCCTTGCCATTCTCGTCATCCAGGTCATTCTTTTCCTCGCTCATTGGTTCGTCTACTCCACCTGGGTCGCCTTCTGGCCCGGTCTCGCGCCCGCCTCAGCCGCCGATCTGGGCGCCACCATGCTTGTGCTGGCCTTCAGTTTTGTCGTTGCCTCTTTGCTCTCTTTCCGTTTTTCTAATTTTGCCGTCCGGGTCCTCTACTGGCTGGCTGCTGTCTGGCTCGGCTTTCTCAGCTTCTTCTTCTGGGCGTCCTTTTTCGTCTGGCTGATCTGGTTCGCGCTGCGCCTCTCGCACATGGCGGCGAATTCCGCCGCTATCCGAACGCCGCTCGCCGGCACGATCTACGCTATCGCGGCGCTGACCGGAATCTACGGCCTCATCAACGCGCGGGTGATTCGCATTCGCCGCGTGACGGTGCGGATTCCCAACCTGCCTGCGTCATGGCATGGCCGCAGAGCGGTTCTGCTCAGCGATTTGCATCTCGGGCCTATCAACGGAGTCCGCTTCTGCCGCCGTCTGGTGGCGCTGGCTTTGCGTTTCCAGCCCGACATCGTTTTTCTTCCTGGCGACGTCTTTGATGGCGCCCACGGAGACCTCGACCGTCTGCTCGCGCCTTTGCATGCGCTCACGGCGCCGCTCGGCGTCTACTTCTCTACCGGCAACCACGAGGAGTTCACCGATCCCACCCATTACATCGACGCCATCACCGGCGCTGGGATCCGCGTTCTTGCCAACGAGCAGGTCGTGATCGACGGCATGCAGATCGTGGGCGTGCTCTATAGCGACTCCACACATGTCATCCGCATGAAAGCTACGCTCGAAAGCCTGCGCCCTGACCGCACGCTGCCCGGCATCCTGCTTAACCACGCGCCCACGCGCCTGCCGCTTGTGGAGCAGGCCGGCTTCAGCCTGCAGCTCTCCGGCCACACCCACGGCGGACAGTTCCTTCCTTTCACGTGGATCACGCGCAGCGTTTTTGGCTGCTTCACGAGCGGGCTGCACCGCTTCGGTGCGCTCCAGGTCTACACCTCGACCGGCGCTGGGACGTGGGGCCCTCCCATGCGCGTCGGCACCCGGCCGGAGATCGTATTTCTCACGTTTGACAAATAGAGAGATTATTCTCCCGCCGGCGCCTGCTCAGCAGCCGCTTCCGCGTTTTCTGCTCGGCGGTCAGGAGTCCGGTATGCAGCATCTTCAGCACCACCGGCCGTCGTATAAAGATCGTCTTAATACGCGACGCCTCGCGGCGCGAATCTGCTAACGTCGAAGGCAGGATGAACTGCCTTCGCGGACACCCGGCACGAGGCGGCCTGCGCCCGGCAAGTCGAGCGCAAAGCGCGCCGCTGCCGATGGCAGGGCTGGCTCTCGCCTGCGCGCTCGTCATGCCGTTGTGCCCGCTCGCCGCGCAGCAGAATACGCCGCCGGAAACACAACCAGGCGCACAACAGGCCACGCCTCATCCGCCCTCTTCCGAAGCGGAACCATCCTCCGCGGCGCAGCAGCCCGGGTCCGGCGCGCAGCTCCGCACCGGAACCTCCAGCGGCCTCGACGCGGATACTCGATTGCAGAACTTGCTCGCCGACCACCAGTATCTTGGCGTGCAGGCGCAGCTCAGCCGGTTGCCTCCGGCTCAGGCGCAGTTATATCGCGGTATTCTGGCCAACCGCTCCAACAATCTCGAGCAATCCGTGCAGCTCCTCGATCCCCTCGTCGATCAGGTTACGGCCAGCGGCAACACGGCTCAGGAAAAGCTGCTTCGCAAGGCGCTGGCTGAAGACTACTTGCGCCTTGGCGAATGGGCTAAGGCCGCGCAGGCATACCAGGCGCTCGACGACCGCCTGCACGCGAAGCTCAGCTCCGACGAGCAGGACGAGATCGAGATGCCGCTCAAGTTGCTGCCTCTGGCCAAGGACGATCCGGCTATGACCGTTGATCGCTGCGAGCCTTTCCGGCTCCAGGTCAGCAACGATCCTCTCGGCCTCATTGACGTTCCCGTTTTCATCGATGCGCGCTCGCGCAGTTGGATGCTCGATCCTACCGCGCCGTTCAACCTCATCGCACGCTCGACCGCGCGGCAGATCGGCCTCACCGTCTCCAGGGAGTCCGCGACCATCCACACTCTTACCGGCCGCCCCATCGAGGTGCACGTCACCGTCATTCCGCGCTTCAGCATCGGTGGCCGCCTCACCCTGCACAACGTCACCGCCTTCGTCTTTGACGATGCCGACTATTACTTTCCTCATTCCGGCTACCAGGTCGAAGGCGTCCTCGGCTACCCGGCGCTCGCCGCCATGGGCAGCCTCACCGTGGGAGACAACACCATCGAAGTGCGCCCCGCCAAGGAGATCGAGGGCAGCGGCACAGGCGATCTTCTCGCCACCGGCGTCCGCTTCTATCTCGACGGCGACCAACTGATCGTCGCCCTGGGCCGCGCGCCCGACCCTGCCGCCGACGCTTTATCTCAGGATTCCTTTGCCGCAAATCGCGAGGGCAGCGAAGCCGGCGACCGGATGTTCGCCATCGACGCAGGCGGGCAACAGACCTACCTCACCTCGCGCTGGTTTGACGAGCACGCCGCGGAGTTCAACAGCCGGAAGATGGAGATGTTCTCGTTCCCAGGAATGGAGTCCGCGCCGCGGCCCGCTTATGTCGCCGAGACCGTTTCTCTCGTTGTAGGCGACACCCAGATCGTCCTCCACTACATTCCCGTTCTCACTCAGCCTCTCGGTTCGGCCGCCCGCGACGACGTCTACGGCGTCCTCGGCATCGACGCTCTCGACCAGCTCAAAAGCTACACCTTCGACTACCGCACGATGCGCTTCAGCGCGCGCGGAGAGTAGGGCAGGGAATAGGGAACAGGAAATAACGACTGAGGAGCAGGGATCGGGAGCAAAAAACTGAAAATCGGGAACTATTTCTTTTCTTTCTCCAACTTCGTCTGACCGCGCCGCCCGAGAAACATCGCCACGACTCCGAACACCAGCAGCGCCAGACCCCACCAGAGATTCGCATCGATCCCCAGGCACTTCGCGTAGACTGCCGTGTTGGTGCGGGTAGCCACGCCGAATGCTGTCAGGACCGTTCCCATCAGCGTGAACAGCATTCCCAGCGAAATGCGCGCATCGTAAAACATCGCTCTCCCTCCGCTCAGATCAAGATCAAATTCACCGCAATGGCCGCCAGCAAAATCGCCCCGGCGAGCGCCTCCGGCCGCTTCCACCACGTAGCGTTGGCTGGCGGCTGTCCGGCGAGCGAGTGCACCAGCCCCTTGAGCTCCGGCTCCGGCCGCGCGCTTGTGAACGCGCTCACCGCTGCCGTGACAATCAGGCTTACGCAGAAGGCAAATGCCGCCGTGCCCAGGTCCAGCGCCATCTGGCTCGAAGGATGGTGCAGCACGGCAATCCATCCGCCGTGAATGCCCGGCTGCGCGCCCCTGGGCAGCGCAAGCCCGTGATGCAACAGGGCCGCGACTGTGCCCGCGATCAGCCCCGCAAAGGCGCCGTGCCCCGTGGCGCGCTTCCACAGGGCGCCCAGCAGCAGTGCTGCAAACAGCGGCGCATTCACCACCGCGAAAACCAGCATCATCGCGTCCATCATGCTGTTAGAGCGCATCGCCGCGCACGCCGCGCCGATGGCCAGCATCATGCCGCCCGCCGCGGCCCACCGGCCCACGGCAAGCATTCGCTGGTCGCTCGCGTCTTTGGCAAGGAACGCCTGGTAGATGTCGCACGCGAACACCGTGCTGAACGCGGTCAGGCTGGCCGCCACGCCGCCCATCAGGCAGGCCAGCAATGCCGCCAGCCCCAGCCCCAACAGGCCAATGGGCAGGAGCTGCACGAGCATGTCCGGCGTGGCCATCGCGTAATCCAGCACGGCGCGGCCGTCCGCGCCCTTCACCGGCTTGCCCGTAGACGCATCGGCTTTTGCCGGAACCAGCCCCTGTCCCGCTTCCACGGTCGGCGGCACAATGGTGATGTCGTGATAGATTGTGCCGTTTTCGTTATGGATCAGAATCGTGGTTCGCGGCGTTGGCAGCGCGATGGCAATCAGCCCCGGCAGGATCAGCAAAAACGGCACAAACACCCGCACCGCCGCGGCGATGAGCGGAGCTCTCCGCGCCGATTGCACATCCTTGGCCGCCATCGCCATCTGCAATAGCCTGAAGTCCGCGCACCACGCGCCGCCGCCCAGTACAAGACCGGCGCCCAGCGCCAATCCGATGGCGCTAATGCCCATGGGGCTGGCGCCGGCATGGGCCACGCCACTCCACTCGTGCAAAAAGTTTGCGGGAATCGCGGCCTTCAACCCTCCCCAACCGCCGATCTTCTTCAATCCAAGCAGCACCACGGGCAAAAGTCCTGCGACCATCACGCAAAACTGCAGTGCCTGGTTGTACATGGCCGCGGCAAGCCCGCCCAGTAGAACGTACGTCAGCACCAGCGCCGCCGGCAGCGCGATGGCGAGTAATGGAATTCCGTCTGGCGGCAGGTGCACCACGTTTGCAACCTGGTCGAAAACGTGCAGCGCCGCCAAAACACGCGCCATGGCATAGAGCGCAATCCCTGCGCTGAACGCGGCCATGGCGGCAAACAGGCAGGCGTTCAGCGCCCTTGTTTTCTGGTCGAAGCGCAGCCCGAGATACTCAGGGATCGACCGCGGCGCAACTCCCGAAGCTCCGGCCTCTGAGCTTCCTCCGTAATAAACAGGCACGAGAACAAGGGCGGCCAGGAGCATTGCCGGAATCGAGCCAAGGGCGAAGAAGCCCACGCTGGCTAGCCCATACTGCGCCCCCGCGGCGCCCATGCCCAGCACCTCCTGCGAGCCCAGGCTGGCGCCTAACATCGCCACGCCGCAGAGCCATGCGGGCAGCTTTCGCCCGGCCTGCATGTACTCCCGGCTTCCCGTCATCGCCGGCTTGAGCGAGAAACCGGCGGTTAGCATAAAAAAGCCGTAGATAAGCAGAATCAGCCAGTCGGCGGGAGCAAGATTGGGCACGAACGGTTCCTTCCCTTTTGATGTTACAGAACCCGAGCGACCTTCAAAGGTAGACCGATGGCGATGCGGAGATGGCGTTGGCGCGAAATGCCCGCGCGCTTCCGTCCTGCGAAAGAAAAACGGCGGCAAGGGGAGATCCCCCTGCCGCCGCCAGTTCATCTGTCAATCGTATCTACCCTCGGATGAAAACCGTCGAATCCAGGCCGCGCTTCCACTCTCTCTATCAGATCTATTTGCTTTCGAGGCGCGACAATCACTGCACCCCGTTTCTGCTACTGCTCTTCTCCCGTCCCCGGAGCCGGAGCAGGTGCCGGAGCGGCTCCCGGCGCTGGCGCAGGGGCTCCCTGAGGAGCTGCCGGTGGCTGAGGCGCCTGTGGCCGGTGGAACTGCCCGCCCGGCCCGCGGAATTGGTTGCCTGGTCCGCCCATGCCCGGCCCGCGTCCATCGCGTCCCCACTGACCACCACCCCAATCGCGCATCCGCTCGTGCTCCATCCGGCTCTGACGCATGGTTTGCAGTTGTTTCCACTGGTCCGGCTTAAATTGCATCCGAATGTCCAGCAGAAAAAGCGCATTCGCCTTTTCCAGCTCTGCCCGAGCGCTCACGACCTTGTCGATCTGCGCTTCAATCGCCGCGCGGTCCGGAGTATCGGCCTTCATCAGCGGAGCCATCTCCAGCTCCGCCTTTTGCAAATTGGCCTGCAGGTCGATCAGCTTCATGCGATGGTCCTGCAGAATTCCATCCATTACCTTGCGCTGATCGTCGGTCAGGTTCAACTGCTTCACCAGGTTCGGGTTGTTCCAGAACCGCCCGTTCGCGAACCCGAACGCGCGTTCGATGGGTGGCCGATGCTGCCCGAATCCAGGTCCCATGCCTGGTCCGTCGGGCCCTTGCGCGCACGCCCAACCGCCAGCCATCAACACTCCCGCTACCGCCAAAACCAGTCGAAAAGTTTTCAGTATCCTCATTGGTTTCTCCCCCTTGTGTCCCAAGGGGTCCTTTCTCGCCTTCTCTGTGTCCTCTTTTTGCTTTGGGTTTCTTAATTTGTTCCGTTCTCATCCACCAGTTGCGCCAGCGGCTCCATGGCCGCTGGAACCTCCCGCGAAACATCGCTGTCTACCGTTGCCAGCAAGTCCGAATCCTCTTTGTTTGCCTTCGCGTTCGCAGGCGTGGGCCGCGCGGCCGCCTCAATTGGGGCACTCGCAGGCGCAGATTGCCTGGTTGCCGCGCGCTTCTGCGCGGTCTTTTGCGCCGCTGCTTTTATCGCCGCAATCCGCGCTAGTTCCAGCCGCTGATGCCGCTCGTGTACGGCTCCTGCCGCCGCGCCCGCCACTAGTACGCATCCCAGCATCCAGCTTGCCGCCAGCCGCCAGGTGTAGCGCGCCGTGGCCGCCACCGTGCGGGGCCGGTTGTACGCAGCTTCACTCCAGGCATTCACGCTGGCCTTGAAGTTGTTCAGCGCCTCGGCTACGACCGGATCTTCGATCTCTCCCGCCAATTTACCCCTCAAGTTCATAATGTTCCTCTCAACTCCGCGCGCACCCTCCCCAACGCCCGCGAAAGGTGCGCTTTGACCGTACCCTCGCTCAATCCCGTAGCTTGCGCGATCTCGCTCAACTCCCGCTCCTCAACGTAGCGCAGCAAAAACACCGTGCGCTGCCGTTCGCTCAGGCGCTTAACCGCCTTCCAAACCTGCGCCACCTGCTCCCGCGCCAGCATCTGCTGCTCGGCATTCCGCTCTCCGTTCGGCAGCCATTCGCCGGCCTCGTCCAACTCCACGGCGTGAGCCTGCATATGCCGCCAGAACTGCATCCGCCGGTTGCGCCAGTAGTCCTTTTGCAGGTTGATAGCAATCCGCATCAACCAGGTCATCGCGCTCGAATCACCGCGGAAATGCTTCCAATTCCGGTGCGCCTTCAGGAAGCACTCCTGGGTCAGCATCTCCGCCAGATCCACGTCCCGCAGCGACGCCAGCAGGAACCGGAAGATCTGCGGCCGATGGCTTTCGGCGATGCTCGCAAAGTCGCGCGCGGCCATCTCCTCTGCCGCTTCCGCGGTGATCGGCTTTACGGCTGTTCCTGCTGCCATCACCTTGGTAGACGCTCTGTTGCGGCGCAAGTTTACAACCCCCCAATCCATTTTCGTGCCGAATCCGACGCCAGTATAGGTGCAGACAGGCTGCGACGAGCCCGAAAATTCAGTGCTCTGTTGCAAAAATCGCCGCACGCCGGTTCTTCCCATCGCAGCGGATTCTTGGCCGTGCCGGTTGTCGCAGACCTATTTGAACGACGGTATAATCTGTTGCTGCGGCGGGTGTTTCCCGCTTTCAACCGAATGGAGGATGGGATGATTTCCCGGCGGAACTTTGTCAGCGGGCTGGTCGCGGGTGCGGCGGGCTCGGCCTTTGCCTCCACAGCCAAAAGCTATTCCCGGATTCTGGGCGCCAACGACCGCCTGAACTTTGCCGTTATCGGCCTCAACGGCCGCGGCTACGCGCATCTCTCTTCGCTGCGGGCCAACAGCAAGACGGCGCGTGTCGCGTACGTCTGCGACGTCGATGCCGCGATCCTGGCCAAATTTGCCGCGGTAGCCGGGCAGACGCTCGGCTACGCGCCCAGGGCCGAAGGCGATTTCCGCCACGCTCTCGAGTCCACGGATGTCGACGCCATCACCATCGCCACCCCCGACCACTGGCACACGCCCATGACCGTGCTCGGGCTCAAGGCCGGCAAGCACGTCTACGTCGAAAAGCCCTCCAGCCACAACCCGCGCGAAGGCGAGCTGCTGGTCGCCGCGCAGAAAAAATATGCCAAGCTGGTCCAGGTCGGCGATCAGCAGCGCTCCTCCGCCTTCACCACCCAACTGATCCAGCAGATTCATGACGGGCTCATCGGCGAGGCCTATCTTGCCAAAGCCTGGTACGTCAACACGCGCGGCTCGATGGGCATCGGCAAGGTCGTGCCCGTGCCCGCCTCGCTCAACTGGGACATGTGGCAGGGCCCCGCGCCGCGCAGCGAGTACAAGGACAATATTCATCCCTACAACTGGCATTGGCTGCGCCGCTATGGCACCGGCGAAACCCTGAACAACGGCACTCACGAGGTGGACATCTGCCGCTGGGCCCTCAAAGCGGAATACCCCGAGACCGTCACCGCGACCGGCGGCCGCTACCAATTCCAGGACGACTGGGAGTTCTACGACACCATCGTCACCGATTTTGGGTACCCCGGAAAAACCATCTCCTGGGAGGGCCGGAGCCGCCAGGGAATGCGCCTCTACGGCCGCGAACGCGGGTCGGTCATCTACGGCGCCAAAGGCTCGGTCGTTCTCGACCGCGGCGGCTACGACGTGTTCGACTGGAAGGGCAAGCAGACAGACCAGTACCGTACTGGCCACGAGACCTCAACCAACGATGTGATCGGCGCCGATTCCATGACCGACGCCCACTTCGCCAACTTCATCGCCGCCATTCGCGGCCAGGAAGAGCTCCACTCGCCCATCGCGGTCGCCAACGTCACCGTCACTATGCTCTTGCTTTCCAACATCGCATGGTTCTCCGGCCGCCTGCTGCGGCTCGACACTGAAACCGCGCACATCCTCGACGATCCAGAGGCTATGAAGTTCTGGGCTCGCACCTACGAACCGGGTTGGGAAGTCACGGTCTAAGGAGACATCGCAATGCCAATCGCATCCTCGCCCGCTGCGCAGGCGGGAACCATCGCTCTCGGCGGCGATCTGACCGTCAACCGCATGGGCTTCGGCGCCATGCGCATCACGGGCAAGGGGATTTGGGGCCCTCCCGCCAACGTTGCCGCAGCGCTGGCCACCCTCCGCCGCGCCGTCGAACTGGGCGTCAACTTCATTGACACCGCCGACTCTTACGGCCCCGACGTCTCCGAAGAGTTGATCGCGCAGGCGCTCTGGCCCTACCCGAACGATCTTGTGATCACCACCAAAGCCGGATGGACACGCCACGGCCCCGGCGTCTGGCAGCACAACGCCAGCCCGGCGCACATCGAGCAGGCCATCGAGGGCAGCCTCAAGCGCCTGCGCCTGGAGCGCATTGACGTCTACCAGCTTCATATTCCCGATCCGGCAGTCTCGTTCGACGCTTCAATGGAGACTCTGGCGCGGCTCAAGGAGCAGGGTAAGATCCGTCACGTAGGTCTATCCAACGTCACGCTCGAACACATCCAGCGCGCGCGGAAGATCGTTCCCATCGTGTGCGTGCAGAACCGCTACAGCTTCTCGGATCGCGAGTGGGATTTCGTGCTCGGCTACTGCGAAGCCAACGGCATAGCGTTTCTGCCCTGGGGGCCGATGGCGCAAGGCCACAAGGCCAACGATGTGGTGGAGAAGATCGCCGCCGCGCGCCAGGTTTCCACGGGGGTCGTCTCGCTGGCTTGGCTGCTCGGCCGCTCGCCGGTCACGCTGCCCATCCCGGGAACGAGCAACTTGAAGCACCTCGAAGAGAACGTGAGCGCGGCGGCGTTTCGGCTCACCGATGCTGAATTCGCGGAACTCACCGCGGTGGTTACGAAGCCCTACTGGCTGCGGGGATAAGTGAGCCGCCTTACGGCTCCTTGCGGTGCCGCCGGTTGTGCTCCGCGCCACGCATGAGCAGCACCAGGGGGATGTTGGCCAGGAAGAAAATCCCCATGAGATAAAAGGCGTCCTCATAGCTGAGCAGCGCCGCCTGCTGCCCGAGCAGCTGATAGACTAGGCCGCCGGCCTTGTGCGCCGCCGTCACATGATCGAATCCCTGATGCGCCAGGAAAGGCGTGAGGCGCGCAAAGGTCTGCTGTCCGATGGCGCTCGATGCCGTGATCTTATCGCCGAGGACTTGCTGGTGAAACTGGCTGCGGCGCGCCACCAGCGTAGTCACGAACGAGATGCCAATGCTGGAGCCGATGTTGCGCATGGTGTTGTAGAGGCTGGTTCCATAGCTCGTCTCCGCTTTGGGAATCGGACTCATGGTCAGCGTGGTGAGAGGCACGAAAAGGAAGCCCAGACCAAATCCCTGCACGATCTGAATCCAGAAGATGTCCCAGGTTCCGGAGTCGAGCGTCATCCGCGCGTAGCCGAAGAAGCAAACGCCCGCGAGGGCGAAGGCAAAGATCAGCATCCAGCGCGCGTCCCATCCCTTGCCCAGCAGATAACCGACCACAGGCATGCACAGCGCGGTGCCGATGCCGCGCGGGCTGTTCCAGATTCCCGCCGTTGTCGCCGTCCAGCCCAGCAAGGTCTGCATAAACAGCGGCAGCAGGACCAGGCTGCCGTAGAGAACGAACCCCATCAAGGTGGCCAAAGCGACGCCCGAGGCAAAGGTGCGGGAGCGCAGCAGAGCGAAGTGCACAATCGGGTCCTTTGCCCGCAGCTCGCGAAGCACAAAGGCCGTGAGGCAAACCAGCGCGATTACGCACAGCGCGCGAATCAGGTTGGATCCGAACCAGTCCTTCTCCTGCCCCTTGTCGAGCATGATTTGCAATGCGCCCATGCCCACGGCCAACATGCCGATGCCCCAGGCATCCATACCCAGCGAGCGGCGCCTCAGGTAGTGCGGATCGACGACGTACTGCGAGATGAGGAGCAGGCTGAGGACGCCCACCGGCAAATTGATGAAGAAGACCCAGCGCCAGGTCCAGGTGTCGGTGATCCAGCCGCCCAGCGTAGGACCCATGATTGGCGCAGCAATTATCCCCAGGCTCCAAAAGGCCATTGCCTTGCCTTGCTCCCTGCCCGGGAACTCCTCGAGGAGCACGGCCTGAGAAAGCGGCTGCAGCCCGCCGCCGGTAAAGCCCTGCAAAACACGAAAAACAATCAACATGGGCAGATTGGGAGCCAGCCCGCACATCAGGCTCGAAATCGTGAACCCGGTCACGGCAAGCAGCAGCAGCCGCTTGCGGCCCAGCACGCCGGCCAGCCAGCCCGTAATCGGCAGAACGATGGCGTTGGCCACCAGGTAGGAGGTCAGCACCCACGTCGCCTCATCCACGCTCGAGGAAAGCGAGCCGGCGATGTGCGGCAGGCTGACGTTGACCACCGACGTGTCCAGCACCTGCATGACAGCGCTGGACATGACCGCGATGGCGGTCAGCCAGCGGTGCGGAGGGATTGCCTGGCCTTCGAGGGATGAACGGACAACAACCGTTCGCGCGGCAGCCTCTTGAGGGCCAGCGATCTCCCCGGTGCCTGCCAGGTGGGGAATTGAGAGATCAGCCACGATTGCCCGCTCTCTGCCGGGTGGCGGACAGTTGGCTGCGAGTTATGATCCCTGAGGCAAATCCGCCGGCAGACACCACGGCGCCGATGCTCCCTGCGCGCACAGCCAAACCTCCGCGCTCTCGCGCCGTCCGGCCGTCGAGAGGGGCTCCCAATCATTCGATGGAAACACTAGTCGAAGATTAATCCCGCTCTTGCACAGCGTCAATCGTGGCAGGGCGTCGAGTGAGACCTCGGCAGCAGGAACCTGAACCTCATCCCGCGCTGAAGAGCGCTCGATGGATTGCGGCGCAAGCCGGGTTAGGGCCCTACGAAAACCCCGTGTTTGCATGCGCTTGTCGGATAGCGCCCAGGGACCATCGATCTTCCATTTTTCATAGGGGGATTCTCTTCTCTGGATGTCCGCTCTTGTTTTTTGCACCTGCTCTGTGATCTACTTCACTGTGGGTTGACCTTTCCGCGCGCCGGAAAGTCCATATCATGCGTATTCTCAGGCAATTGGACTGAGGTCCCCAGCTTGACGGCGCTTCTTCTCTGCGTGGCAACTGACGTGCTTATAAAGCAATAGGCGTAGCGAAAATCCCACCATGGAGACAAGCCTCCTTAACCGCGTGCAGGCAACGCTGTTGGCCCTGGCTACAGCGGCGCTGTTCGTGTTGGCCGTGTTCAACCTTCTCCAGGAGCGGGCGTTCCAGCAGCCTGACGACGGAGTGTGGTGGCGCGAGGCCGCCGGCGGCCTCCGAGTTGAAAAGGTTCTCCCGGATAAGCCCGGAGAGCGCGCCGGCATCCAGGTGGGAGACCTGCTGACGGGGGTGAGCGACAGTCCCACCACGGGCGTCACGGCCGTCACCCGCGTTGCCGATCTGGAGCGCGCGCTCTACACCGCCGGTTCTTACGGCCAGGTCTATTACACCATCACGCGCGACGGCATTCCCCTCGATGCGCCGGTCAAAATGATCCCCGAGCCGCTGGATCGCAGCCTGGAGTTGGGCCTGCGCATTATCGGGCTGATTTACCTCGTGATCGGTTTTTACGTTCTATTCCGCCGCTGGGGCGCGCCTCGGTCCACGCATTTCTTCCTCTTCTGCCTGGTGTCTTTCGCCCTCTACGCGCTCAAATACACTACCAAGCTCGACGCTCTGGATTGGACTGTCTTCTGGGCGAATGTTGTGGCTGAAGCGCTGCAGCCTGCGCTCTTTCTGCACTTTGCGCTCAGCTTCCCTGAGGAGCGCTTCAAGAAGCTCCGCCGCCGCTGGCTTCTGCCTTTGGTCTACGCGCCCGGCGCCGGACTGCTCGGCTTGTGGCTCTGGTCGATCGGAACGCGCGAGGCCACCAAGCTCCTTCTCGACCGGCTCAACCAGATCGCCACCGCGTACGACGCCATCTTCTACGTGTGTGCCGCGCTGCTCTTCCTGCGCAGTTACAGCCGCGCCACCACACCGCTGCTGCGCCAGCAGTTGAAGTGGGTTACGCGCGGCACCCTGCTCGCGGTTCTGCCCTTCACGTTCTTTTACGCTGTTCCCTACCTGCTTCATCTCAGTCCGCCACAACTTCTCACCAATCTGGCCGGATTCTCGCTCATCTTCTTGCCACTCACATTCGCCTGGGCCATCGTCCGCTACCGGCTGATGGACACCGACCTGATCTTCAAGCGCAGCGTGGCGTACATGTTGGCCACCGGTCTTATCGTTGGCGGCTACTTTGGCACCATCGCTCTTATTTCCGTTGGCGTACACATTTCCGTTGGCGTGCACAACGCCATGCCTGAGGCCGTCCGCGATTGGGTCTTGGTGTTCGCCATTGCCATAACCGCCGCCGTCTTCGATCCTCTCAAGCGCCGCATTCAGGGCTGGGTCGACCGCGCCTTCGACCGCCATCGCTACGATTACCGCAGGGCCCTGGTCGAGTTTGGCCGTGGCCTCAGCTCCGAAACCGACCTCCGGGCACTACTCAATTCCATCGTCGAGCAGTTGCCGCGCACTCTCTTGGTCGCTCGCGTTGCCATCTTCCTCACCGAGGAGTCTGGCCGCCTGCGCCTGGCAGCTTCTCACGGCCTGCCCGAAGAGATCAGCGCCGCTCAGGACAAGCTGGCCCTCGGCTTCCTCAACTTCGACCGCGCCAAGGACCACTCGCACATCTTTATTGAGAACGCTCAAGCCGTCCTTCATCTGCCGCCGGATCAACAGCGCGCCGCCGCCTTGCTCGACCTGAACTACTACCTGCCGTGCCGCGTGGCCCCTGTGCATCTCGAGAACGGAGAGGCGGCCAGCCGCACCATCGCCGTCATCGGCCTCGGCCGCACGCTGGGCGGCGACTTCCTGTCGAGCGAAGACGTGGAGCTGCTCGAATCACTGGCCAGCTACATCGGCATTGCCCTGCAGAACGCCAGCCTGTACGCGCGCCTGGAGGAGAAGATCGCCGAGTTCGAGCGCCTCAAGGAGTTCAACGAGAACATCGTCGAGTCCATCAACGTGGGCATCTTCGCCACCGATCTCGGCGACCGCATCGAAAGCTGGAATGCGCAGATGGAGGCCATGTACGCCCTGAGCCGCGCCGAGGCCATCGGCCAGCCGCTCAGATCCGTCTTTCCCTTAGAGTTCTTCGAGGCCATCGAGGGGTTCCGCAGCGAGCAGGGCGTGCACCACCTCTATAAGTTCCCTCTCACCACGCGCGCCGGCGAGCAGCGCACCACCAACATCGCCATCGCGCCGCTGCTCTCGCGCGACTTCGTTCCCGTGGGCCGCATCGTCCTGGTGGACGACATCACCGAGCGCGTCACCCTCGAAACCCAGCTAGCCCAGGCCGACAAACTCAGCTCCATCGGCCTGCTTGCCGCCGGCGTCGCGCACGAGATCAATACGCCGCTGGCCGTCATTTCCTCCTACGCCCAGATGCTCGCCAAGCAACTGCGCGGCGATGCGCGCCTCGGCCCCGTGCTCGACAAGATCACGCAGCAGAGCTTCCGTGCCGCAGAGATCGCCAACGGCCTGCTCAACTTCTCCCGCACTTCGACCACCGAGTTCTGCTCCACCGATCTGAACCAGGTGATTCGCGACACGCTTTCGCTGCTCGAACACCAGTTCAAGACCGCGCTGATTCTTGTCGATCTCGATCTCGCCGGCGATCTTCCGCCCATTCACGGCAATCCGGGCAAGCTGCAGCAGGTTTTCCTTAATCTGCTGCTGAACGCCAAGGACGCCATGCCCGGCGGTGGGCAGTTGCGCGTGGCTACGCTCCTCAATGGCCAAATCGAGGCCGTTATCTCCGACTCCGGCTCCGGCATCGCGCCCGAGCACCTCAAGCGAATCTACGACCCCTTCTTCACCACCAAGAACCTGTCGGGCGACAGGCGCGGCACCGGCCTTGGCCTCTCGGTTTCTTACGGCATCATTCAGGAACACGCCGGCAAAATCCATGTGGAAAGCGCGGTCGGCTCCGGCACCACGTTTCATCTCGAGTTTCCCCTATTAAGGAATTCCGTCCATGCCTGAGCGCGTAGCAGAGGATACATTGCCCATGAACGTGCCGGTTTCGGCCCCGGCAAGCGACGGCGCTGTTCCCGCGGCCTCCATCCTTGTGGTCGATGATGAAGCCGGCATCCGGGAATCGCTGGAAGTGTTGCTTTCGCTCGAAAACTACGCCGTCAAAACCGCGGCCAACGGCGAGGAAGGACTCCGTTTGCTCGATCAGTCGGCCTTCGACCTGGTCCTGCTCGACCTGGCATTGCCCGGCCTGAGCGGCATCGAGCTTCTGCCGCAGTTCAAGGAGCGGCAGCCCGATCTGCCCATTATCATGATCACGGCCTACGGCACCGTGGATAACGTTGTCGAGGCCATCCACGCCGGCGCGGAGAACTTCATCCAGAAGCCCTGGGACAACGAGAAGCTGCTCGCCGACATCCGCTCCGCAGTGGCCCGCCGCCGCGCCGAGGAGGAAAACCTTCAGCTCAAGCGCACCCTCAAGCAGCGCTACAGCTTCGCCAACATCGTGGGTAAAAGCGAGTCCATGCTGAAGGTCTTCGACCTCGTCGCGCAGGTCGCTCCCAGCCGCTCCACCGTCCTCATTCAGGGCGAAAGCGGCACTGGCAAGGAGATTATCGCCAAGGCCATCCACGCCAACTCGCCGCGGCGCGACAAGCCGTTCGTCCCCATCAACACCGGCGCCATGCCCTCTGAGCTGCTCGAATCCACGCTTTTCGGGCACGTCAAAGGCGCGTTCACCTCCGCCGTCGCCTCCAAGAAAGGCCTCTTCGAAGTCGCCAACGGCGGCACGCTCTTCCTCGACGAGATCGCCACCATGGGCCTCGACACGCAATCCAAGATCCTGCGCGTGCTGCAGGATAAGCGCTTCATGCACCTCGGCGGCATTCAGGAGATCCAGGTGGACGTGCGCATTCTTGCCGCCACCAACGTCGATCTGCGCCAGGCCGTCCGCGATGGCCGCTTCCGCGAGGATCTCTTCTACCGCCTCAACGTCATCGCCGTCGATCTGCCGCCCTTGCGCGCCCGCCGTGAAGACATTCCGCTGCTCGTCCAGCACTTCCTCGACTTCTACGCCAGCGAGAACAACTTCGCCTCGCGCAAACTCTCGCCCGACGCCATGCGCGCCCTCATGGATTACGACTGGCCCGGTAACGTGCGCGAACTCGAGAACGCCATCGAGCGCGGCGTCGTGCTCTCCTCCGGCCCCGTCATCGGCGCCGAGCTGCTCCCCGGACACATCACCGGACGCAGCTTCCAGGACGCTCTCCTCGAGCACAATCCCAACTCCTCGCTCTTCGACATCCTCGAGGTCATCGAGCGCCGCATCATCATCGAAAAACTCGAGCGCTCGAATTGGAACCAGACCGAAGCCGCCGAGCAGTTCCGCATCCCCCTCTCTACCCTCAACCAGAAAATCAAGCGCCTCAACATTGAGATCCGCAAAAAGGGCAGGGAGTAGGCATCAGGGATCAGAGCCCAGGTGTCAGGGTTCAGACCGAAGGTCAAAGCGGAAGGCGGTAGTACACTGATCCCTGAAACCTGACCCCTGATTCCTGCTTATGAGCTGCTTCCTCTTCAAATCCGAACCCGCTGTATACTCCTTCGACGATTTTCTGCGCGACGGCGAAACCGTTTGGGACGGCGTCATGAATCCCACCGCCGTAAAGCACCTGCGCGAGATGAAGCCGGGAACGAAATGGATTTTCTACCACACTGGCGACGAACGTACCGCCGTGGGCACGGGCACGGTTCTGAGCGTCGATGCGTCCGATCCCAAGGTTCCCATCGTTCGCGTCAAAGCCGGTAAGCGCCTCAAGCGCCCCAGGACGCTCGCTGAAATCAAAGCCGAAAAGCTCTTTGCCCACTCGCCACTGCTCATAATCGGCCGCCTCTCCGTCGTCCCGCTCACCAAAGAGCAGTGGGAGTGGTTCCTGTAGTAAGCCGCGCTTGAAAGTTGCTCAATTACCGGATATATTACTGGATAGATGGAGGCGAAGGATATGGGCAGCACGGCGCAGGCGAGAGCAGTTGACGCCTACCGGAAGCGCTTGTCCAGGCGCGGCATGGCGCGATTCGAGGTGCTGGCCCTGAAGAAGGACCGCGATTTGGTGCGCGACGTGGCCAGGCGGCTCGCCGAAAACAGTCTGGAAGCAGAAGAGCTTCGCGCCACTGTCCGCGAAAAAATCGCGCCCGACACCCGTAAGAAGGGTGGCATCTACGAAGCACTGCGCCGCTGGCCCATTGCAGACCTGAACCTGAAGCGTCCGTTCGTGAAGCCGCGAAAGATCGACCTGTGAGCCGCTATCTGCTTGACACCAATATCCTGAGCAACCCGACCAAGCCCGCGCCGTCGCAGCAATTGAAATCCTGGGTGGACCAACAGGCCGATGAAGATTTGTATATTGCATCGCTGAGCGTGGCAGAAATCTGGCGCCGCGTGCAGTCAAAGCCGGCTGGCCGGAAGCGTGCGGAATTGGAGCATTGGTTCGCCGGGCCCAATGGGCCGCAGTCGGTGTTCGCTCGGCGGATTCTTCCTTTCGATGAAGAAGCAGGACTCATCTGGGGGCGCCTCATGGCTGAGGGAGCAAGAGCAGGCCGGCCGCGCAGCCCGCTGGACATGATTCTCGCGGCCGTCGCCGAAGCCAACGACTGCATCCTGGTGACCGACAACGAGAAACACTTCGCAGGATTGAAGTTCATCAACCCGATGCGGCCGGGAGGCTGAGTTTGGGGCTCTCCCAGGTTCCAGAATCGGAACCTAGGGCGACCGGCACTATGGAAGCGCAACGACGACGAAACCGC
This sequence comes from Occallatibacter sp., assembly GCA_049522315.1. GTDB lineage: Bacteria > Acidobacteriota > Terriglobia > Terriglobales > Acidobacteriaceae > Telmatobacter. Next base: position 198,374 of record JBEKNY010000004.1, on the reverse strand, counting down.
CAACGATCGTTATCTTTGAGCCGGCCTTCCCGCCGACTTCAAGAGCAAGGTTGGCTGCCAAATCCGCAGCCGATTCCACGCTGTCGAGTTTGAAACCCGTTACCACGCGATTGGGCGGGGTGGTGTTCATTATGATGCTGACCGGGCGTTCGGGGATTATGCACATCTGATTAAAGCCAACTTTTGATCTCACCATTCATAGCACCAGCGCACATTCCTTGGGACTGCGGAGATCGGTGGCCGATTGACTTCCGCCCTCATACTGCCACTTACCGTTGCTAAATGTCAGTCCAAAAATCGCTAACTGCGGATTCGCTTCTGGCATTCTTCCTCCTGGGTTTTGTCGCAATCGTATCACTGCCCTCCCAGCCACGCCCTCGTGTTCAGCAACTGCCGCTGATCCAGCGCCCAAACCTTCCCCGTCATCTCATCCGGCGCTCTGCCCTCGCGCGCCGACCGCTCGAACTCGCTGGCCATAGCCTGCATCTTGGCGTCGAGATCGTCGAGGAAGTTCAGCACCAGCGCTTCGGGAATCATGGGCAGCTTGGGCGAGCCGAACTCCAGCTTGCCGTGATGCGCCAGAATCATGTGCAGCACCAGCGTGCGCAGCCGGTCGGGAAATCCGGGTAACCCGGCAATCGTCTTCTCCGCCAGATCCACGCCCATCTGGATGTGCCCCAGCAGCACGCCTTCCACCGTGTAGTCGAATCCCGTCTCCCACGTCAGCTCGCGGATCTTGCCGATATCGTGCAACACCACGCCTGTGACAAGCAGATCGCGGTCGAGCATGGGGTAATGCGCCGCCACGCGGTCCGCCAGTCCCAGCAGGCTCACCACGTGTTCCAGCAGCCCTCCAAGCCACGCGTGATGGAGCTGCCGCGCCGCTGGCGCTTCGCGGTACGCCTGCGCCATCGCGGGATCGGCCAGCACCGCATCCAGCAGCCGCTTCAAATAGGGATTCGTAAGGCTGGCGACACTCGCTTCGAGCGCGGCCCACAGCTCGTCCACATTGCGCGTAGTCGCGGGCAGCATGTCCACCTTGTCCGCCTCGCCCTCGAGCGCCTTGCGCAGTTGATCCACCTTCACTTGCGTACGATCCTCGTACTTCGAAACGCTGCCGCGCACCTTCACCAGATCGCCGCGCTCGAAATCCTTGGCGATGCGCGGGTCGCCCGGATCCCAGACGCGCCCTTCGATTTGTCCGGTCTTGTCGCCCAGGACCAGGTTCAGGTACGGCTTGTTTTGCTTTGTGCTTCGTTGCTGCTTGGCCAGCACGAGAAAAAAGCTGTCGAAGAGCTTTCCCTCGTCAAAGCCCATCAGATCGGCGATGTAGATGTCTTTCATTCTGCCGAGAAGATTAACGCAATTGGCCTGCGCTGCCCAAAAATCCCGCTCCGGGCCGAAAACCCACACACGCCAAAAACACTGCGGGCCCGGAAATCAGCTCCCAGGCCCGCCCTTGGTTCTCTTGTCTGAGCCGCAGCGCTATAACCCGGTCGGCTGTGAGTCTGGCTGAGGCTGGGGCACCGTGGGTTGGTCGGCAGGCGCAGGCGCTCCGGGCACGGCAGGAATGGGCGTCGGCTGCTGCACCGGCTTGGGCTGGGACTCCTCCGGGTTCTTCTTCTTGTTCGCCAGGCGGGTCTTCTCCGCGGCGGCGTTGGCCGCTTTCTTCTTCTTTTTGCTCGAAGTGTCGCCCGCGATGCCCAGCGGAGCCGATTGTGTCTGCTGATCGGCAACCTCGGCCGCACCCGGTGGCGCGGGCCCTGTTGAACCCGCCTGCGCCTCACCTCTGCTCGCCGTTGACTTCTTTGGCGCTCGCGCGCGATCGCTGAACCGGGTCTTCTGCGGCGTGGGAGCGGTAGGCTCCAGCGGATTGGCCGGCAGCTCCGTGCTCGAGGCCGTCTCCGGCAGCGCGCCCGCGTTCTCTGTGGCCGTATTGCTTGTGGCGGCGGGCAGCGTTTCGCGCGGCGCCTGCCCATAGCGGATCTTTTCTCGCTTGCCGGGCTTCTCTGTGGCGGCTTCTTCCTTCTTTCTGCTCTTCTTCTTTTTCTCGGCCGCCGCCGGTGTTGTTGACGCTGCGTTTGTCTCCGTCGCCGAGGCCTGTTCCGCTGGTGGCGCGGTCGCTCCCGGTTTCTGCCGGAACGTGTGCGTGCTCTCGCGGAACCGCGTCCGCTCCACCTTAGCCTTCTTCTTGGGCGCCGGCGGCACATACGCGCTGAAGCTGATGCTCGAATGCAGTTCGGCGGGCGTCGCGCCGGCGTCGACATATCCCTGCTTGATCTGGATGAAGGCCTCATTCCTCATCTTGCTCAGATAGTCGCGAATTGCCGGCTCCATCAGGCTCATGTAATACGCCTGTCCCACGTCCTCCTGCACGTCATTGAAGGGCCGTGCTCCGCCCGGAGTGTGTTGGATCACTTTCAGAATGATGTAGCCCTGCCGCGTGAGAATCGGTTCGGTGTACTGCCCCGCGCTCAGGCCGAATGTCTTGTCCTCAAGCACTTTGGGCAGTTGGCCCCGCTTGTACTGCCCCAGATCGCCGCCCGAGGCAGCCGTCGAACCGTCGCTGAAGCTCCGCGCCAACTGCGCAAAGTCGCCGCCCGCGTGCAGCCTGGCCTCAATGTCGTCGGCCTTCGCCTTGGCCGCCGCCTCCTTGGCTGGATCGTCCTCGTCCGCCTGCCCCAACGCGATGAGAATCTCGCCCAGCCGCACGCTTTCCGGCTGCGCATAATCCTGTTTGTGCTCTTCGTAGTACCGCTCCACCTCGCCCCGCGTGATCTGGATGTGTTCCCCAACCTCCTGCCGCATCACCTCCTGGGTGATGATCTGGTTACGGATGCTGGCCTTGAAGTCCTCGAACGAAACGCCCTGTTCCTTGGCCGCTTTCTCGAGGTCCTCCATCGAATCCAGGTTGTACTGCTTGCGATACTCGTCCAGGCGCTTCACCAGTTCTGTCTCGCCGGTAATGTCCAGCTCCTTGCCCTTCGAGAGCCACAGTTGCTGGTCGATCAGGTTGCGCAGCAGATCCTTGCGCGCCGTTGCCATCGCCTGCATCGATTCGCCGCGCTGCCGTCCCGCCTGGTCCAGCTCGCCCAGCGCGCGCTCGTAGTCTGACTGGGTGATGATCTGGTCGTTGACGCGGGCAATGATGTCCTCCACCGTCGTCCCGCCATAGGGGCTCTCTGGCTCGTTGGCCTGGCCCCGCGTCAGGCTGGCGGCCACAAGCAGCGCCGTGGCGATCACGAGCGCTGCGCAAATGCGAAGATGTCTCAAAGTCATAAAATCGGGTACCGGCCGGGTGGCTGGCGCGTGTTCCTCTGCCGCCTGATGCATAGACGCCATTGTAAATCCCCGGAGAGCAGAAACGGAAAGCGGGCGCACGACCGCTGCTGCTTTCGCCGGCCCATCGGGCCTCGTGTTCCAGCAAGTAGGCTCTGCAACCCTCTGCTACCGCGCCTGGTCCGTACGCGTCAAATCCTACGGTGCTATACTTTAGCCGAAGACGGTCTCGCGGTCTCAGCGCGAGCGGCTCTTCCATCTCGCCGGCCTTGCCGTTAACGGGCAAGGTCAATTTTTATCGAGCGCCGATCCAGCAGCCAGCGGATTCGCTCTCGGGCGGGGGGGAGTTCGCCGCCAGGCGCACGGCGCGTTTGCCGTCCGGAGGTTCGGTTTGTCTATGACCCCCCGTGCGCGACGCGCACTGTTCGCCGTTACCCTCTTTTTCGCCGTCTGCGCCGTGGCCGGCGCCGTTCTCGAGCGCCGCGTGGGCGCTCAAGCCTCGCAGGATGAGAGCCAGCTCCGCGACAGCCTGAAATCCTTCACCGATGTCTACGCGGTCGTGGAGCAGAACTACGCCGAGCCCATCACTTCCGATAAAGCGGATGACGCCATTTACGACGGCGCCATCCCGGGCATGTTGCAGGTTCTCGACCCGCACTCGCACTTCTACGATCCCAAAGCCTACGCCCGCATGCGCGAAGACCAGCGCGGCCACTACTACGGCGTGGGCATGATCATCCGGCAGCAAAACGACGGCGGCAAGACCACCGTTTATGTCGTGACCCCGTATGAGGACACGCCCTCCTACCGCGCCGGCATCCACCCCGGCGACCTGATTGCCGCGATCGACGGCAAATCCACTGACGGCTGGTCCGCTGATCAGGTAGCCAAGGCGCTCAAAGGCCCCAAGGGCACGCACGTCCAGGTCTCGATGGTTCGCTACGGCCAGCCCAAGCCGCTGATCTTCGACCTCGTCCGCGACGAGATTCCCCACCCCTCCATCGATCTCAAGTTCGAGATCCGCCCCGGCATCGGCTACATCCATCTCACAGAGTTCCAGGAAACCACCGGCGAGGAGATGGACGACGCCATCAATAGCTTTGGCGACCTGAAGGGCCTGGTGCTCGATCTGCGCGAGAATCCCGGCGGCCTGCTAAGCCAGGCCGTGGACGTCTGCGACCGGCTGCTCGCCAAGGGCCAAACCATCGTCACCCAGCGCGGGCGCGCCTACTCGGATCAGAACTACGTGGCCACTCACGGCAACGGCGGCAAAACCTTTCCCATCGTTGTGCTGGTCAACCGCGGTACTGCCTCCGCCGCGGAAATCGTCTCCGGCGCGTTGCAGGACCACGACCGCGCCCTCATCGTGGGTGAAACTACCTTCGGCAAAGGCCTGGTGCAGACCGTCTACAACCTCAGCGAAGACACCGGCCTCGCCCTCACCACGTATCACTACTACACGCCCTCCGGCCGCCTGATTCAGCGCAATTACCAGGGGGTTTCGCTCTACGACTACTACAATCACGCCGGCGGCGGGCCCTCTGCCGACTCCAGCAACCGCGAGGTCAAGCTCACTGACTCGGGCCGTACCGTCTACGGCGGCGGCGGCATCGCCCCGGACGAGAAGATCGAGCCGTCCAAGACCACTCGCTTCCAGGACGAGCTCGACTATAAGGATGTCTTCTTCCGCTTCGCGCCGGTTTACGTGGCCACGCACACCGTCGACAAGAACTTCCAGGTCGACGACGCCGTCCTGGCCGACTTCAAGAAGTTCCTCACCGCACAGGACATTGACTGGACCGACGCCGACCTGAACGGTTGCATGGACTGGCTGAAAGCGCACATCCTGCAGGACATCGTCACCATCCAATTCGGCCAGCTCGCCGGCCTGCGCGTCATCGCCGACTGGGATCCCATGATCCAGAAGGCGCTCGGCTACATGCCGGAAGCCCAGGCCCTCGAGGATAACGCGCACAAGGTCCTCGCTGAAAAGGCTCAGGCCCGCGCCGCCGAAACACCGGGCGCAGCTTCGCAGCCGTAACTCCGCATCGCCGCTTCCATCCATGCCAAAAGGCCATCCCCTGCGGATGGCCTTTTTCATTCCTCGATTCGCCCGCGGCGCTCACCTCCCGGCCCGCGCCGGATTGCATTGCGGAAGGGTTTCGCGCCCGGCGCAAAACTGCACGCACCTGCACGCTCTCCCCATCGCCGGCGCTCCAGCCGCAAGACGATTCAGGCGCGAAAACCGCCGGCTACTTCGGCGGCGAGGGCGGCGGCGCAAAGATCTCGCGCCTCTGCCCCGGTTCCGGTTTCGGTTTCGGCTTGGGAGCCTTCTTCGTCTCTTTTCTTCCCTTGTCCTTGTTTCCCATGCACGCAAGCATGACACAGAAGCGGGCGTCTGAAAAGCCCCGAATGCCGCATCGCCATCCGCGCGGAATCTACCCGGCTCTTGCCATCCCGAGGGGGGCGCGGTTGAGTTCCGGTCTGGCTTTCATCTCGGCCCGCCCCGGTGCATGGACGATACTCTCTATATGCAGTGGCCGCTCAAGCCCGTGGGCGCGAACCAGGACGCCGTCACCATCTCCCCCGGCCCACGCTTCAAAGCAGCCCTCATCCTCGCCATCCTCGCGGATGTATTCCAGATCGTTGTTTTTCCGCTCTTCGTCGAGGGCGCCGCCTCGCCCCCTGACGACATCCTCGATCTCGGCATCGCCGGCCTGCTCACCCTTCTCCTCGGCTGGCACTGGGAGTTCGCGCCGTCGTTTCTCGCCAAGCTCGTGCCTGGCGTCGATTTTGTTCCTCTCTGGACGCTCGCCGTCGCCAACGTGTACCGCAAATCGAAGCGAGCCGTGGTTTCGGTGCAAGCTAGCGGGCCCCAACCCCCGGCGGGAACTACCCCGCCCCAATCCTGAGCAGGAAACCTGAACCGGCGCGCCGCGCCGGCCGCTCCACAGACCGCTCTCAGCGCGCCGCGAAAGCTCCGCATCACGCGATTTACGATTGCAGTTCGACTGGGGCCGGCGCCCCTGCAAGCGTCACGAATCGTTCGGGCCGGCAACGAGCTTTCTCCAGCTGCGCCAGATCCGCCTGCATCTCCCGGTCTGCGCCCAGCGATTCCAGCGTGGCTTGCAGAATCGCGGCCGCTCCGGCATCCGCGGGCCGCTCGATTCTATAGTGCATCCACTTGCCCTCGCGCCGCGCCTTCACAATCCCCGCCCGGCGCAGATACGCAAGGTGCCGCGACACCTTCGGCTGGCCCTGCTTCAGGATCTCTACGAAGTAGCACACGCACACTTCGCGCCCGCTCATCAGGTTCAGCAGGCGCAGCCGCGTGCGGTCGGCCAGGGCGGCAAACAGGCGAGCTAAATCAAAGGATTTCCGAGCGCGGCTCATGTCTACAAATGGTAGTCGGTCAGATCGAATGTGCCTTGAAAGGGCACGACTTCACAGGCTGCGGAAAAACTCGATGTCTTTAAAGGGCACGACTTCAGTCGTGCCGTAAATCGTGCCCAGTGAATGAGGGCTTTAGCCCCCGAGGGATTGCTTCTTCAAACTGACCGACTACCATATAAATATACGCCTTGACAGATATGAACGCAAAGAATATATTTGCCTAAGCATATACAAGGGAGGGCCCGAATGGCAGCCCCGGCGGAAGTGAAAGAGCAAGTCAGGCAGAAGTACGGCGAGGCCGCGCGCGCCGTAGCGGGGTCGGGCAGTGTGCAGGCATGTTGCGATCACGGACTGCGCTGCTGCGACCCCATCGCCACCAATCTCTACAGCGACGACGAAAAGGGCCTCATCCCCGAGAAGGCCGTGCAGGCCTCGCTGGGCTGCGGCAATCCCACCGCGCTCATCGATCTCAAACCCGGTGACGTGGTGCTCGACCTCGGCTCCGGCGGCGGCATCGATGTGCTGCTCTCCGCGCGCCGCGTGGCTCCCGGCGGCAAGGCTTACGGCCTCGACATGACCGATGACATGCTCGCCCTGGCCCGCGAAAACCAGCGCAAGGCAGGCGTCGAAAACGTCGAGTTCCTCAAAGGCGAGATCGAAAACGTTCCCCTGCCCGGCAACTCGATCGACGTGGTCATCTCCAACTGCGTCATCAACCTCTCTGCCGACAAGGACCGCGTCCTGCGCGAGGCGTTTCGCGTGCTCAAGCCGGGCGGCCGCTTCGCCGTCTCTGACATTGTCGTGCGCGGCGCCGTTCCCGATGCCGTGCGCCAGAGCATGTTGCTATGGGTGGGCTGCATGGCGGGCGCTCTGGAAGAGCAGGACTACCGCGCCAGGCTTATCGCCGCCGGCTTCACCGATGTCACCATCGAGCCCACGCGCATCTACAACGTCGAAGATGCCCGCAAGCCTTTCACCGAGGCGGGCGTCGATGTCGACGCCATCGCTCCCCAGGTCGAAGGTAAGTTCTTGAGCGCCTTCATCCGCGCCGTCAAGCCTCAACCCTCTTGTTGCGCGCCCGGCTGCTGCGGCGCCGGCGCCGCAGCTTAGGAGCCGCATCATGCCCAACCACTACAACGTTCTCTTTCTCTGCACCGGGAACTCCGCACGGTCGATTCTGGCTGAGGCCATCCTGAATCGCAAGGGCAGGGGCATTTTTACTGCTTATAGTGCCGGCAGCCATCCGTCTGGCACGGTCCGGCCCGAGGCGCTAAGACAGCTTGACCTTGCGCATATTCCCACTGCCGGCCTGCGCAGCAAATCCTGGGACGAGTTCGCCGCACCCTCCGCGCCCAAAATGGACTTCGTATTCACCGTCTGCGACAACGCCGCCAGAGAACAATGTCCCTACTGGCCCGGCCAGCCCATGACCGCGCACTGGGGCGTCCCCGATCCAGCGGCAGTGAAGGGCACGCCCGAACAGATTGAACGCGCCTTCCGCGACGCCTTCTCCATCCTCGACCGGCGCATCAGCCTGTTCCTTTCGTTACCCCTTGGGTCGCTCGAGCAGCTCGCTATCCAGCGCGAGATCGACAAAATCGGCCGCTCCTGATCGGCCGATCCTGACTGGCGCGCGCCGCGAGGCCGCGTGCCATTCCTTTGTTTTGAGGTTTGCTCATGAAGGTGACAAGCCGGCTCTCCTTTCTCGATCGTTATCTCACTGCCTGGATCTTCGCCGCCATGGTGGTCGGCGTGGCGCTGGGATGGCTCGTTCCTGGCGTCGTTCCTTTTCTCGACCGCTTCAGCATCGGCACAACCTCCATTCCCATCGCTGTGGGCCTGATCGTGATGATGTACCCGCCGTTCACCAAGGTGCGGTACGAAGAGCTGCACGAAGTCTTTCGCAACAAGAAAGTGCTCGGCCTCTCTCTGGTGCAGAACTGGCTCATTGGGCCCGTCCTTATGTTCGTTCTGGCCATCGTGTTCCTGCGCGGTTACCCGGAGTATATGGCCGGCCTCATCATGATCGGCCTTGCGCGCTGCATCGCCATGGTCATCGTCTGGAACGAGCTCGCCAAAGGCGACACCGATTACGCAGCCGGCCTGGTTGCCTTCAACTCTCTCTTTCAGGTTTTCTTCTACTCGCTCTACGCCTGGGTCTTCATCACCGTTCTCCCCGCCAAGCTCGGGTTGCTGGGCGCGGTCGTCCACGTCTCCATCGGCCAAATCGCGCAGAGCGTATTCATCTACCTGGGCGTCCCCTGTCTTGCCGGATTCCTCACCCGCACCGTTCTCGTCCGCGCCAAAGGCCGCGCTTGGTACGACCGCAGCTTCGTCCCGCGCGTCGGTCCGCTCACCCTCGTGGCCCTCCTCTTCACCATCGTCGTCATGTTCTCGCTCAAAGGGAGCTACATCGTCCGTCTCCCGCTCGATGTCCTCAGGATTGCCGCGCCGCTCCTGGTCTATTTCGTAGTCATGTTCCTGGTCTCGTTCTACATGGGCCGCAGGCTCGGCGCGGACTATTCCAAAACCACGACGCTTTCCTTCACCGCCGCCTCCAATAACTTCGAGCTGGCCATCGCTGTCGCCGTCTCCGTCTTCGGCATCAATTCGGGAGCTGCCTTCGCCGCCGTCATCGGGCCGCTGGTCGAAGTCCCCGTGATGATTGCCTTGGTCAACGTGGCGCTCTTCTTTCAGCGGCAGTACTTTCCCAGTCCGCAGCCGGCGCAGATCGATCCCGTCTGCATATCCGCCCGGAAATAAGCCCGTACCTCCGCCTGATGAAGCGCCGTCGCTTCCTCCGGCACAGTCGTTGCGCGCGAATTGACTCCGCCGCCGTCGTTAGATGGACTGCACCCCCAAAGTGAGACAGATTGCATCTTGACAGTTTGCAGGGAGAGGAGAACTGCAAATGGGTCAAAAGTATCTGAAGTACAGCAAGGAGTTCCGGGAGTCGGCCCTTCGCCGCTTGGCGCTGGCCCCGAACGTGGCGCAGCTGTGCCGTGAGTTGGGCATCTCGCGCCAGCTTTTGTATCTGTGGCGGGAAACCGCGCAGCGCGAGCAACAAAAGCAGTTGCAGGGCGCCGAGCAGCGCCTGCGCCAGGAGAACGTGCAGCTCAGGAAGGCGCTGGTGAAGAAGACCCTGGAAGCGGATTTTTTGAAGGCTGCCTGCGAAAAGGTCGAGGCTCTGCGCCAGGCCAGTACCGGCTCTGGCGAAATGGCATCTGGGAAGCCATCCGGGAAATGATGCCGATCGCAGACAGCCTTGGTATCGAGCCCATGTGCCGGCTGGCTCAGGTCAGCCGCGCCGGATTCTACCGATTCCTCCAACCCCGCTACCCCGGCGAGGAAGACATGGAAGTGCGCAACACCATCCAGCAGATCGTCCTGGAGCATCGCCGCCGCTACGGCTACCGGCGCGTTACCGTTGAGCTCCACCGCCGCGGCATGGCCGTCAACCACAAGCGTGTCCTGCGGCTGATGCGCGAAGATAAACTGCTCGGCATCCAGCCCAAGGCCTTCGTCGTCACCACCGACTCGGACCACGATCGGCAGGTCTATCTGAACCTGGCCCGGCGCATGAAGCTGACTGCCATCAACCAGTTATGGGTGGCCGACATCACCTACATCCGGCTGCGCCAGGAGTTCGTCTATCTGGCCGTGGTGCTCGATGCCTTCTCGCGCAAAGTCGTCGGCTGGGCGCTGGACCGCACCCTGACAGCGCGCCTGCCGCTGCTGGCCCTGGAGCGCGCCATCGCCCTGCGCCAGCCCGCACCCGGCCTGGTGCACCACTCCGACCGCGGCGTGCAGTACGCCTCTGAGCAGTACACGCAAATGCTCGAAATCCAGGGCATCCTACCCAGCATGAGCCGGCCAGCCAACCCCTACGACAACGCCTTCTGCGAGAGCTTCATCAAGACCCTCAAGCGCGAGCAGATCTATGCTAATAAGTACCAGTACATCGACGAACTGGATGCGCACCTGGAAGAGTTCATCGAGCAGTACTACAATCGGCTCCGCCTGCACTCCGCCCTGGGATACAAGACCCCGGAGGAGTTCGAAGCGGCCTGCGCGCCCCCGGCTGCTTGGGCGGCGCCCAGCGTGAGTTTTCCAAGGCATGAGGAAATCTATCGATCCTGGACACGGCGCAGAGGCCGGCCGCGCAAAGGAAGCGGGGAGCCGGTTTCAGCCGACTCCCCAACTCCTCCGATCGATGAGTCACCAGTTGGCTATTCCTTGACAGGTTGGTCTCCACCAGAGCCTGTCTCCGCTTCACCAACCACCGAGGAGTCTGCCGGAGAACCAACAAAATGAACAGCGTTTTACAGCAAACCGCGAACTGTCAAATGACAAACTGTCTCACCCGAGGGGTTCACCCCAAGAGATGTCAAGCCCAGCGCCTCCAAAACTCAACGTCCGATCTTCCACTAAGTCCTTCTTTTTCTGATCCATGACCCCTGATCCCTGATCTCTGTTTTCTTTGCCGATCATTTCCCGTCGATGGCGCACAATAGATTTGCAAGAACAGAAAACAGGAACTCTGATCCTTGACTACTGACCACGGAACGCGGGCCTTTGCCCGTAACTCCTTTGTTGTCTAATCGCTGTAAAGAAGTGGTTTTAGAATCAGTCACTTGGAGACCGATACTTGCGCCAAAGCGTTGCATCGAAAGGAGTTATTTTCAGAGACGGGGAGGGGTACCCCCGGTTACTGAAGAGCAAGATTATTCACTTGACAAAGGGTAACGATTTTGATAAGATGTTCTCATGTTAATCGTTACCCATTTCCTTTCTGTGGTTTCTGTTCTTCCTTCGGAAGTGGGATACGTCGCAAATCTCGCTTTATGCTCGCAACCAGCTTTCGGGTGGGTACACGCTGCAAAGGCGATTTCGGTTTACGAGGTGTAGGCATGACGCTCCCTGAAGTCAATACGATGTTTTCGACCGATGAAAAGTGCCGCGAATTGCTTGAACGGCTCCGCTGGCCCGAAGGTGTGACGTGTCCGCGCTGCAAGGATCGCCGCGTGTCTCGAATGAAGGATTACGCCCGCTTCGAGTGTGTCGGTTGCGAATACCAGTTTACGGTGATGAGCGGAACGATCTTCCATGATTCCCACCTGCCCCTGCCGATGTGGTTTCTTTCCGTCCTGCTGCTCTGCGAGGCAAAGAAGGGCATGAGCGCCATGCAGCTCAAGCGGACCCTCTGGGGCCAGCACAAGGGCTCGTACAAGACGGCGTGGTATCTGTGCCATCGGATTAGGTCGGCAATGGCGACGGCGGAAAAGTCGATGCTCTACGGCACGGTCGAGATGGATGAAACCTATGTCGGCGGAAAACGGAAAGGCAGACAGTTCCAAGGCCGTAGAGATCACAAAGAATGCGTAATCGGGATCAAGCAGCGCAACGGCGATCTCCGATTCTTTCGCGCTGAGGATGCAAAGAAAGGAACCTTGGCGAAGTACATCAAAGAGAACGTGAGCCAAGATGTAGAAGTCATCATGACTGACGACCTTCCGGCCTACCCAAACGCAATCGAGCTGGCTGGACATGGCGAAGAAAAGCACAAAACTGTCAACCACACCGCCAAGGTCTACGTCGATGGAGACATTACCACGAACGGAATCGAATCCGCGTTCTCGCTCTTGAAGCGCGGTATTCTGGGCTCTTGGCATAAGGTCTCCGCGAAACATCTTCCCGCCTACCTCGAAGAAATGCAGTTCCGGTTCAATCGGCGGGGCCGCTCCGATCTGTTCATTGACACATTGCGCCACATGGTCACTGCTGATCCTCTGACGTTTGAGAACCTTACAGCATAGAGTCTCCATCAAAATCATCATCTGACTTCTTAAGAAAATCATCAGCCTTAGAATCGACCTGACAGGTCTGTACAACGAGATCATCCACTTTCTCAAGGACTGCTTGGATGGCATCGTGAACCGCCTCCAACTGGCGCGATATCCGGTAGACCGCTAGGACGATGCTAAAGATGAGCACCAATGTCAGTACAAATTCGGCTTGGATCATATCGAAGTCCTACTTTCACGGCGCGGACCAGGGTATCGGATCGCCCCCCGCCCACTGCCTGAAATCTCCCATTCTTTGCTTAAACATTTCCACATTTATCATTGGATTCTCAGTATTGCTCAACTCGTTAAAAAAGACATCCAGCCAGTAGCGCGCCGTGGCGATCCTGTTTTCCCATTGACCAGTGCGGCCCGCATCGAGGACGTGGACGGATTCTGTTCCATCAACTCCACTCCGATCAATGGAGAACACATCAATCCCATCTCCCACATACTGGCCGTCGTATCTTTTAGCCTGAGAAATAAAGTCCACTGCATAAATACTCGCTTGCTTGATGCCCCCGATAAGCGGCACATCCAAATATCTTCCTAGGAAAGAGCGAGAAAGAGGCGAGTCCCCGTAGCCAATAACCTCGCATAACCCGGCGCTTACTACTCGTTGTCTTGAATTTGACAAAACCAGGCGCGGTGGTCGATCCCTCAAGAGGTAGCCAAACAAGGTTAGGAATACATCGTTTTTCTTCAGATGCAGCGCGTCAAGGCATTGCTTGATGAGCGGTCGGACTTCATTTTCCTGCCTAGTCACGTTCTGACCGAACGCGCCATACATATTCGCGAGGAAATCGCGAAAAACATCTCGATCTCCCGAATATGCAAGAACTCCCGCTCCGTTTTGCCAATGGAAACTTTCAATCTTGCGCTCGGGAAATGTATAGTTAGCTCCCGTTATCTGCCGGTCGGCCCCAATAACTACGCCGTCCGGTCGCAAAAAACCGACTGCCATTGTCATCGCGGCTAATCCTCTTTTAGGCCGCGATGTTTCTAGGGGCAATAATTTGCGAAATACTGGGCGCGGCTTAGGTATCATTGGACACCTCCGCTGCACCCTTCGTCAAGGGAATAATCTTGCTGAAGAGTAATATCTCGCCTCCGCGGCGACCGCTCCGCCGGACAGCGAATGCTCCGAGCAATAATCGGCGAACTCCGAGCAAAAAGCTGATAGCTGAAAGCTGCCTTTCTGACCACTGATCACTGACCACTGACCACTGTCTTACTCCACCCACCATATACCCGGATGGGGTATCAAAACGACCCATTTCGCTCCCTAAGTCATTCGGATTCAACGGAGGTCGGCTTCAAAAGGTTCAAAACCGCGGCGATTTTCGTCGCCAAACGTCGCCAAATGTCGGTCAAAACGGTCGGAAATGCAGGGATGGGAAGAGACAGAATGCAAGGAGTCCTCACGGAAACAAAATGAGGCTCAGCGGATGATCGGCTTGAGTTATTGAAGGAGTTGGAGGCGCGGGCCGGGATCGAACCGGCGCATAAAGGTTTTGCAGACCTCTCCCTTACCACTTGGGTACCGCGCCCCGGGCTGCCCGCCTTACCGGATGCAAATCGTCCCATCCCGCCGCCCGGCCGGCACAAGCGCGCCGGGGTGATGCTGAATGGAGCGGGAGACGAGACTTGAACTCGCGACCCTCGCCTTGGCAAGGCGATGCTCTACCACTGAGCTACTCCCGCTTGACGCAAGTTCGAGTATACCGGGCGGCGAAAACCGGGTCAAACCGGCCTGCCCTGCCGCAAGCCCACGGCAGGAGAACGAAACTCAACGCATTCCGCTCACCGCCATCGCGGCCGCTTGGTATGCCCCGCGCCGATTGACCCGCCCCTCGGATTCCCGTAGACTAAATGTTTGCGAGGGATGCGGCTCGAGCTGCCTTCCACACCGCATCATTTTCCCTGAAAACAGGACCACTCCCTGCACTTCAGGTTTTGGAGATTGAAGCAAAACCATGGCAAACCACGTATCCGCGCTGAAGCGCGCCCGCCAGACCGAAACCCGCACTGAAGTCAACCGCGCCAACCGCAGTCGAGTGCGCTCGAGCCTGCGTTCGCTGCGCGAGGCTCTGGCCAAGGGCAATGTGAAAGAAGCACAGGCGCAGTACCGCGCCACCGTTTCGGCCCTCGACAAAAGCGTACAAAAGGGCGTACTCCACTCGAACACCGTCTCCCGCTACAAGAGCCGTTTGAACGCGCGCCTGAAGGCTCTGGCCACTGCCAAGGCATAACGGAGCTGTTGCCGCAGGTTCAATCGGCAGAACACGAGCAGCCGGGAGTGATCCCGGCTGTTTTGTTTGCATGGGAAAACTTTCGGAGGCACGAGGCAGCCAGGAAGCAGTCGATGCAATCATTTTCCTTCGCCTTGTGCGCTAGGCCGGCTCACGGATTCTTGCGCAGCAGCGGCTTAAGAACCGGATAAAGCGTATCGGCGATGATCTCTGACCCCTTCGAGGTGGGATGTATGCCATCGCCCTGGATGGTTCCCGGAACGTGGATCAGATTCTTGTAGAGCATGGGCACAAGGGCCACGTGGTGCCGCACGGCGAGATCGCGGAAGATCCGATCGAACGACCGGATGTAGTCAGGCCCATAATCCGGCGGAAGCGTGATGCCGGCGAGCACGATCTTTACGTGGGCTTTCTCCAGGCCCGTGAGCACCTGGTCGAGATTGTTGCGCGTCTGGTCGACGGGCAGGCCGCGCAGGCCGTCGTTGCCGCCAAACTCGACAATCACGATGACAGGGTGCAACTGCAACACGTAGGGCAGGCCGGCGAGCGCGTCTTTGGTGGTGGCGCCGGGCGTTCCCTGGTTGATCACCTTGTATGCGTAGCCCCGCGCATTGAGTATGCTCTGCAGGAAGTCGGGATAGGCCTGGCCGTAGGAAAGGCCGTACCCGGCGGTGATGCTGTCGCCATAGCAAACAAGGATCGGCCGATCGGCGGCATGGAGCGGCCCCGCCAGCGACAGAAGCAGGCAACATGCAACAAGAACCGTGCGCCGAACGTCCACGTAGACAGTGTAGCCGCGCGCCACGAGGTCCAAGTTTCGCACGGCCCAATGAGCGGCAATTTACACTGCGAGTGACGGGAGGGCGGATTGATTCAGGTCAAAGGCGCGAAGAAGTGGATCCAGAACGGCGCACGGCGCGTGGACATTCTGCAGGGTATCTCGCTGGAGATTCCGGCGGGGGAGTTTGTGGCCATCGTGGGCGCGAGCGGAAGCGGCAAGAGCACGCTGCTGGGGTTGCTCGCGGGCCTCGACACGCCCAGCGAGGGCGAGATCTGGCTGGATGGCGTGCCCATCCACAACCTGGCGGAGACTGAACTTGCAGCGGTGCGCGGGCGTAAGATCGGCTTTGTCTTCCAGTCTTACCAGCTGATTCAAACGCTTACCGCTCTCGAGAATGTGCTGTTGCCTTACGAACTCAATGTGGAGGGCAGCGGCCTGGCGCAGGCGCGCCGCATGCTCGACGAAGTAGGGCTAAAGGAGCGCATGGATCACTATCCCGTGCAGCTTTCGGGCGGCGAGCAGCAGCGCGTGGCGCTGGCGCGCGCGTTTGTTGTCGAGCCCCCGATCGTGATGGCCGATGAGCCCACCGGCAACCTCGACTCGGCGAACGGCCGGATGGTTCTCGATCTGCTCCTCGAACGAAATCGCAAGGCGGGAACGACATTGGTGCTGGTTACGCACGATCCTGAAGTCGCCAGCCGCGCCGGCCGCAGGATTGTGCTCAAGGATGGCCTTGTGGTGGAAGATTCGCGGTCGGGCCCGTTTCCTGCGGATTCTCATCAGCCGCCAGGAGGACCATGGCCAAGCACGCATTGAGTTGGAAGCACGCCGCGACCATCGGCTGGCGCGACCTCAAGTCCTCACCCGGCAAGTTCGCCTTTGTCGTTTTGTCGGTGGCTGTTGGCGTAGCTGCGCTGGTGGGTGTGCGCGGGCTGAGCGACAGCTTTCGTCGCACTTTCAATACAGAGGCGCGCTCGCTGCTGGCAGGCGATTTGAGCGCGCGCATGTTTCATGCGCCCACGCCCGAGGAACTCAGCAAGATCGTCGCGATTGAAGCGCAAAGCGGCGGTGCGATCCGCGCCACATGGGTCACTGAAACCATCTCCATGGCATCTGTGTCAACGGATCCCGTGCCGCTGGCGGTCTCGCTCAAGGCTGTCGATCCCACAGAGTATCCCTACTATGGAACGGTGGAACTGGATCCGGCGATGCCGCTGCGGCAGGCTCTCCAGGGCGACTCGGCCGTGGTGGCGGATGAATTCCTCATCCGCCTCAACGCACGCGTCGGCGACACGCTGCGGCTGGGTGGCATAGACTTCCGCATCGCGGCAGTGCTGAAACAGGAGCCCGACCGCATCTCCTCGGGCATGGGATTGGGACCGCGCGTGATGATCTCGCAGGCAGCGCTCGCGCGCACCGGATTGCTGGCGCCGGGCAGCCGTGCAAGCCGGCGATTACTCGTCAAGCTGCCGGACAAGCCGCCGCGCGGACTCACCGCCGATGCCGAGGCCGCAGCGGTGCGCGCGCAACTGGAAACGGCGCTGCCCGAGGCGCAAGTGATGGACTACCGCGAAGGCAATCCGGCGCTCACCCGCGGCCTCGACAATGCAACCTCGATCCTGAGCCTCATCTGCCTGGTGGCCATGGTATTGGGCGCCATCGGTGTAGCCATGGCCATGCACGCGCATCTGGAACAGCGCATGGATATGCTGGCAATTCTCAAAGCCATGG
This sequence comes from Occallatibacter sp., assembly GCA_049522315.1. Lineage (GTDB taxonomy): Bacteria > Acidobacteriota > Terriglobia > Terriglobales > Acidobacteriaceae > Telmatobacter. The sequence goes on along the minus strand of JBEKNY010000004.1, from coordinate 181,095 downwards.
GCGCGGATTCTTCCGATCTGCTGCGCATCTTTCTCTTGCAGACGCTGGGCCTCGGTTTGGCTGGAGGACTGCTGGGAGTTGCCGCCGGGGTCGGCGTGATGGCCGCGCTGCCGGCGGCGTTCAGTCAGTTGCTTCCGGTGCATGTGATCCTCCAGTTCCCGTGGCAGTCCGCACTGGCCGGTCTGGGAACCGGCCTGCTGACAACTTTGCTCTTCTGCCTCCCCCCACTGCTTGATGTGCGCGCCATCCGGCCTGTGCTCGTTCTGCGCAGATTAGTAGAGCCGGGACCATCTGGCATCGGCGGCTGGTTTGCACGGTGGTGGACGCGCCGCGTGCAACTCGGCATCGCCGCGGTAGTGGTGGTCGCGTTGGGCGCCATCGCGTGGGCGCTCTCCGATTCGCCCAAGGTGGGCGCGTGGTTTGCTTTGCTTTTCACCATTGCTCTTGTGGTTCTGCTCGCGATGGCTGCCGTGGCGCTGCGCACGGTGCGGTTCCTGCTCGATCGCACGCGTTTGCGTCTGCCTTCGTCGCTGCGCCACGGCCTTGCCAATCTTTACCGGCCGGGCAACCAATCGGCCGCAGTGTTGGCGGCTCTGGGCACGGGAGTCATGCTCATTCTCACGGTCTATCTCATGCAGAAAGGCCTCCTGCTAGATCTGCGCGAAACGGCATCGCCCAAGCTGCCCAATGTGTTCCTGATTGACGTGCGGACCGATGAGGTCGGTGGTGTCAAAGCGTTCTTTTCGCATCAGGCGGGTGTCAGCCAGGCGCTGAACCTGATTCCGGTGGTGATGGGACGGTTCATCTCGATCAACGGGCAGCCTGTAGAAGAGATGAAAGGCCAGCACTATCCGCGCCGCATGCTGGAAAACGCCGAATTGAGTTGGGCCGATGCGCCGCCCGAAGGCGACAAAGTGACTGAAGGCGCGTGGTGGACGAATAGCAGCGCGGTGCAACTCGCTGTAAGCGATACCGTGGCTCAACGCCTTCATCTCAGCGTGGGTTCCGCGATGGAGTTGGAAACCGGCGGAACGACGCGGACGCTCAAAGTAGCCGCCATCTATCGCGCCGACGGCCAGCATCTGGGCACGCGCGTGCAGTTTGTTCTGCCGTCGGGATTGATCTCCGACCAGCCTTCCACATGGTACGGTGGCGCGCACATCGATCCCAAGCAGGTCGGCACAATGGAGCGCGCGTTTTTTTCGGCTTATCCCACCATTACCGTCATCAACGTCGCCGATGTGCTCGAGCGGATCGAAAACGTGGTCGATCAAATTACGTTTGTGGTGCGGCTGCTCGCCGGGTTCTCGATTCTCGCGGGCTTGACGATTCTCGCCTCGAGTATCGCCAGCACGCGCTTCCGCCGCATGCAGGAGGCGGTCGTGCTCAAAACGCTGGGCGCGACGCGCATGCGCATTGTACGAACCTTCAGCGTCGAGTTCAGCGTTTTAGGTCTGCTGGCCGGTGCGGTCGGCGTAGTCTTCGCCAACCTGCTCGCACGCGTCCTTTTGCACCGGCTCGACGTGACCTTTCAAATCGAATGGGTCGCGACGCTTATGGCGCTCGCCGGAACTGCCGCGCTGGCTACCGCCACGGGCTGGATCGCCAGCTACCGGATCCTCGGCCTGCGTCCTCTTGAGACGCTGCGCGAGGAGTGAGAAAGACAGGGAAGTGCGAGCAGGGAACAGGGAAAAGTAAGGTTCGCGATCAACGAGCCCTTACGCAGCACTACGAATGCAATCTGTTCCGCAATCAGGCGTGCGTTGCGAAGGACCTGCCAGGGCTTTCTTCCCTTATCCCCGATTGCTGTGAGATGCTTTCTTCCATTTAGTCCAGCCAGAGTGAGAGTTGACCGATAATAGGGGCCAGCGGCGGTCTCGGCGAGGAGAACAGGATGAAGAAGAGCGGCAACACAGAGGAGCAGAGGGTTGGAGTTCGAAAGGAGCCGGAAGCCGCTATGGAGACGGCGGATCTGCGCTCAGGCGCGGGTGCTGCTGGTTGCGCCCACCCCGCCCCAACCAGAGCTGGACGATGGAATTCCTGTGAGCCGATTGGCGAAGCCGTTGCACCGGGTAGTTCACAACAAGAGGTTGCTTCCGAACGCGCATAGGTCATACTTTTCCTGTGCATAGAATCCTCGGGACAGTGGCTTTTGTGGCGGCATGCGGGAGCCTGGGCGCTCATTGCCAGACAATTGCGCCGGCGTGGCAGAACGCAGCCGAGCGAGCGGCACGCCAGGCGCCGCAGGCGAGAATTGCGGTGCTGGACATTGCGAGCGGGCGTTTAGTGGCGGCATACAGGCTCACCGACGCAGCGCGTACGCTGGCAGCACCAGGCTCAACGCTGAAACCGCTGGTTCTGTATGGTCTGGTGAGCGCGGGGCGCTGGGACCCGGCGAGCCGCATAGCCTGCAACCGGCAACTCGTAGTCGCCGGACATCGGCTGGCATGCACGCACCCGCCCGCGCCGCCTTTCGATGCTCGCGAAGCTCTTACGTGGTCGTGCAATTCCTACTTTGCCGCCGTGGCGCGCACATTGCAGCCCGGTGAATTGGGCCGCTTGCTTCGGCCCACCGGTTTGCTTGGAGCAACGGGCCTTGCGCGCGAAGAAGCGGTAGCCGAGTTTCGCGAGCCGACGTCTGTGGATGCGGAGCAGTTGACTTTGTTAGGCGTGGAAGGCGTGCGCGTGACGCCGCTGGAGTTGGCCGTGGCCTATCGCTGGCTGGCGCTGGAACTCGCGGCCCATCCCGATTCCGAAGCAGCCCGGGTGGTGCGCGCCGGGCTCGAGGACTCGGCCAGTTTCGGCATGGCTGGGCAGGCGAGTTTGGGCGGCGTTGCTGTGCTGGGAAAAACGGGAACGGCTGAAAGCACGGCATCGAGCCAGTCCCATGGCTGGTTTGTGGGCCTCGCGCCTACGCAGAAGCCCGGAGTGGTGATTGCTGTGTACCTGCCTGCAGGCCGGGGCGCGGATGCGGCGCACGTGGCGGGGGAGCTTCTAGCCAACGCACCCCTGGAGCGGCCGTGAACACGCCGTGGATGGCGAGATCGCTCATGAGCCTGCTGGCGGCTGCCGGCGTGGTTTTGAGCGGCGTCCAACCCGTGCCACAGCGCGCAGTGATTGCTGCCGCAGCACCGGCCGTCGCGCGGGAAACGTTGCGTGTGGGCATGTGGACGCTATGGCATGACCGCGAAATTGTGTTGGCGCCCGCTTGGCCAGATCACAAAGTCGTGTTGCGAAGCTGCGCCGGTTGCGCCACCCTCACATTTGCTGAACCCGCCCATGTGAAAGCCGAGGGGGATGCTGTGAGGCTGACGGCGGCGGGCAGAACGGGACGCGCGCAGCGTCTCTCGCTTGATGGTCCTGTCACACTCACGGCGCACGGCGAGAGCGTAACGCTGCAGAATCCCGTGACCATTACCGCAAAGGCCGGCGCGCTGGCGATCGTCGTGACTCTTCCGGTGGAGAGCTATGTAGAGCGGGTGGTGGCAAGCGAGAGCGGCCCTGCGGACAGTCCGGAGTCGCTGAAAGCTCTGGCTATTGTGGTGCGGAGTTTCGCGCTGCACGAGGCGCACGGACACACGGATTACGACTTGTGCGACTCGACCCACTGTCAGCTCTTGCACTGGGGCAAAAACAGCGGGCGCACGGCTTCGGCTCACGCGGCCACGCTGGCGACCGCGGGGGAGACGTTATGGTTCCACGGTGAGCGCGCGCTGGCCTACTTTGGGAAGGACTGCGGCGGGCGGACCGCTTCGCCCGATGAGATTTGGCCTCATGCCAAGCCAGTTCCCTATCTGCCATCGCAGCCCGATCGATTCTGCACGACGGACGGCGGAAGCGAGTGGGCGTCGGAGATCACGCGTGCGGAGCTATCCGCGGCCCTCGCCGCGCATGGGCTTGCCGCGCCCGGGTGGCAGAACCTCAGCGTCGCCCGCCGCGGCGAGTCCGGCCGCGCTGTCACGCTCAAACTCGACGGGCACGAGATCGACGCTGAAGAGTTCCGGCTGGCCGTGGGCGAATCGCTAGGATGGAACCGGATTCCAAGCACATGGTTCGAGGTGAGCCGCCAGGGCGATCGTTTTGAATTTCATGGGCGCGGATGGGGCCATGGCGTGGGCCTGTGCCAGAAGGGCGCGGCGGCAATGGCCGCGCAGGGGCGTACGGCGCGCGAAATTCTGCGGCAGTATTTCCCCGGCGCGGAGGCCGACGACGAAGCAACTGGACAGTCATGGAGGAGCCTTGCAGGCAGTGGGTTTGTTCTCGAATCTCTCGATGCGGGCGACGCGGTGTACTTGCAGGATTTGAATCGAGCGCGGGCTGAGGCATCGGAGCGTTCGGGCCTGAACGCAACCGCTCCCTTCACCGTGCGCGCCTTCGTTTCCACGCCTGCCTTTCGTGAGGCCACGCTCGCCCCCGGATGGGTAGCGGCTTTTACAGAGGACAATTGGATCGGGACGCAGCCGTTGCGCACGCTGGCCACCCGACAGCTATTGGCCGGCACAATGCGCCATGAGTTTTTGCACGCGCTGGTGGAGCAGCAGGCCGGTCTCAACGCGCCGCTTTGGCTGCGCGAGGGGCTTGTGGAAGTGTGGAGCGGACCTAATGCTGCGGCAAATCCGCCGCGTGGGGTCAGATCCACACCGGCCCCCTCGCTCTCGCCCGATGCAGTGGATTCCGCGCTGGCGCACACAGCAAGCGAGGCCGAATCGGAAACCGCGCATCGCGCCGCCGCCTGGTACGCCGCGCAACTGCTCGCGCGCTACGGCCGCGCGCAGGCGCTCGAATGGCTACGCTCAGGCCTTCCCAGCGGAGTCGCTGCCTCCCTCAGGCAGCGGTAGCCGGACGGAATCTTCGCTAAGCGGTCTGGAGTGCACGGGAGCGGGCACGAACGAATCATCGCCGGGTTGTTCCGTAGTGCGCCCGCTACGGCTCAACAGCACCGCAGCCCACACCAGCAGCAAAACCCAACTCGCGATAGCCAGTAAATAGGTGCCTGCCAGCTTGAGCACTACGGCCCACACCTGATGCGCCACCGTTCCGTGAGGTTCGCCCGCAAAGAAATGGCTTGGCAGCGTGACGCCCACGAGCGCCGCGATCACCACCGCCAGCCACCAGCGCCAGTTCAATATCAGGCGGATGAGCTTTCTCCATGGCAGCCGCCAGCCCCACTGCGCCGAGGCCATGGCATGGGGAATCACTTTCGCCGGTACCACAATCCAACGCAAAATCCAGACGAGGAGCGTGAGCCAAGTTTGAATGTGCTCGTAGGTGAAGAGCGTGGCCCGCGCGTGAGCCGAGGCGTGTGAGTTCAGATAGCCCGCCCACAACGGAATCTGATCGTCGCACCAGTCGAGAATAGCCCAAGCGGCCCAGACAATGGCGGCCCAGACCAGAAGCGTGAGCGCGCCCATAGCCAGTGAAACACGCCCCTGCCTCTGGTTGAGCAGGCTGCGCATGGTTCCGGCCTGCAAGAGCAGCAGCAGGGCAAGCAGCACCAGCGGCAGCAGCAACGTCAATCCCACTTGCCATGCGTACTTATCGGGCAGGCGGGTCCATGCAGCGCCGGCGACGACAAGCAGCAGCATAGCCCAGAACTGGGCTGCAACCCACGCGACGCTCAAGCGGAGCCGGCGAAACAGATCGTTCAAAGTGCCTATGGCTGCAACATCGTTCACGGCTGTACCTCCAGCGTTGCGGGATCGGTGGTGGTCTGGACGTTCGATTGGTACATGGGCCCGGCCTGCGCAGGGCTGATCTGGAATTTGCCGGGATTGTCGGCCTTGAGCAGGTAAACATACACGGCGCGTTGTGCGAAATCGGTGTTGAAGAAGGCCGCGCGGTCGTCGTGGAACTCTTTGCGCGTAAACCAGTCGGCCCACCAGTCGGGTTTGCTGTTCAGTGTGTAGAGGCCGGTTTCGGGCAGGAATTCCGTCCCCGCCGGAATCGGATCCTCAGCCAGCAGATATTTCCAGCCGGTCCCGTTGAGCGCCAGCTTGACGGCTACGATGTCGCCCACGTGCACCGCTCCCTTCAAGGGAACCAGGTCGTAGGTGATCGGATCCGTGGGTTTCAACTGCCGCTTTTGCAGCAGGTAATAGTCTCGCGTGATGTTTAGCGCGAGCTGGCCCTGCTGGAAGGACTTGCGGTCGGCGGAGTACCAACTGCGTTCGGCGGACCAGTAGGTGATGCCGTTGCCGCTTTTGCGGATGGTCACCTGGCCGCCGCTCGCCAACTGTGCCGCGGAAACCCTGATTTGCCAGGGCGCGGCGAACGCATCCTCGGGCCCGAAGTGCCGCTTGCCCATACTCGCGCCGTTCACCAGCACCTCCACATCGGAGCTGTTGGCGAGCTCGCCGCTCAGAGTCAGGTAATCGGTGAGTCCTTGAATCACCATCGACGTCTGCTTGGTCGAGTACCAGTAGCCGCCATCGCGGTGTTCGGCAAGCCAGCGGGCGGCTTTAGGCAAGAGGCCGCTGGCGCGATCCTGCCGGATGAGCAGCTTGAGCGCGAAGGCCGTCGTCTCCGGCGAGGTGTCGTCCCAGAAGTCCATCATGCCGTCGTAGTTGCCCTCCCAGTGCGCGTCAAAATCCGTGGCTTTGGCCTTCTTTTCGAGCAACTCCGCGGCTTGATGCGCCCGGCTGTCTCCGGCGGCATCAAACGCAAGTCCGGCCAGCGCCAGCCCCTCGTCGCTCAGTTTGTCGCGGCTGTCCCACGTTTTGTCGAGTGCGTCTTTCGGTGCGCCGCCGGTGGTGGCGAGTGCGTAGACCGTGTAGGCGCGCAGGTCGGGAATCATGTCGGGATGCGCGGCGAGCATGGAGATGAGCCAATTGCGGCCCTTCTCGAGATGCGCGGGACGGCCCATCGCTGTTGCCGAATCTGTCGTGTAGCCCGCCGCTTGAGCCTGACCCAATCCACTTACCACGTAAGCCGTCATGAAGACCAGGCTCGGATCGTCCTGCCACCAGCCCCATCCCCCGTCGTCGTGCTGATAGCTGTAGAGCCGTTCCAAACCGGCTTGCACCATGTCGTTCAGCGTCTTGCGGTCGATGGGTGACTTGAGATGGAGCTTGTCGACCGCCTGCGCCACGATCAGGTCGGGCAGGAAGCTCGACATGGTCTGCTCGGTACAACCCCACGGATAGCTGGTGAGGTAATCGAGCGCGTCAAAGACCGTTCCCGCGACAGACGGCGCCACGGTGATGGTGAGCCCGCGCGAGCCGGCGTCCGAAGCCGGCGGGTAGCTGTATGCCCACTGGTTCTGACCCGAGCCGGAGAAGATTACTCCGGTTCCCGCGGTCCGCTGCTTGACGCCATAGGGCAGAATCGGCAACGTCATTTCCAGCGCGTCCGATTCTTCATTCGTTAGCGCCTTGGCCGTCAGTACGGCATTGCCCGTCACGCGCGCCCTCACCCGCCAGTCCACGTAGCTCTCGCCCTTGGCGGGAATGTTCACTTTCTGTGTTTGCCCGCTCAGAACGTCCACTCCACTCACGTCCAGCGCGAAGGTGACATCTTTCGCAGTCTCCAGGTAGTTGTGCGCGATCACCCGCAGCACCGTCTCGTCGCCCTGCCGGAAGAAACGCGGCGCGGCCAGCCGCACAATGAGGTTCTTCCGCACGAGCACGCGCGTGACCACGCCGCCGGCTTTGCCATCGTCGGTCATGGCGCGGATGGTTGTGCGCCACGTGGTGAGCGCGTCAGGGAAGTTGAACTCGACGCGCGCGTGGCCGTCGGTGCCAGTGCGCACGCTGGGATTCCAATAGGCCGTATCGGGAAAGGCCTTGCGCACCTTGGGAACCACTAGGTCCGATCCCGGCTTCACCTGTGCCATGCGCGGATGGTAAAGGCCGTTGGCCAAATCAGCCAGCAGCGGGCTCTTGGCGCCCGCCTGGCCGGAGAAGTAGAACTCAAACGAGGTTTGCGGCTCGAGATAGACGTCGCGCTTTGGGTAGAACGAAGCCACAATGTCGCCCGTCGTATCGGGCCGCACGGAGTAGAGAGCCTCATCGACAACGCCAAAGCTGAGGTCGGCCTGGACCGGCTTGCCCGCGGAATCCACCGCTTGCACGTCGAAGCTGCCTTTTTCGCCGGGCTCGTATTGGCTCTTGGCCGGCGTGGCGGTGATGGTCAGCGTGCGCTCCGTGAGCGGTACCTTCAGGCTCTTTTGCGCCGTCATCAACTGATCGTCGTGGACGATGATCGCCGACACCACCAGGTTTGGCTGGGCCTGCTGCGTAATGGGCACATCGAACGCGACGCTGGCGCCCGTGGCGTGGATCAGCCGCCGCGACTGCACGCTGTCGCCTTCGGTCGTGATAACGGCCCACGACTCAGACAAACCGGTCACCAGCAGCAAGTGCGCGGTGTCGCCCACTTGGTAGGATTTCTTGTCCGCGACAATCTGCGCCTGCGCGTTGGGTTGGTACCATGTGCCGGCGCCGTTCCAGACCCACACCCAGGTCTCGCCCTGGACGGTTCGGTTTTCCGGGGTCTGTGCGCTGGCAGTTATCTGGAAATCTCCGTTGCCGCTGAGGGGCAGATCCACAAGGACCGTGCCATCCGCGCCGGTCGTGGCATCTTTGCTGGCCGCGGGCGTCTCGGTCCGCTGGCGAGTCACTGAATCCCAGCTTTCCAGCGCTGCTGCGATGTGCACCGGGGTCTGCACCGGTTTGTTGTCGTAGTCCTGCGCCGTCACTTTCACGCGCGCAGGCTGCCCCGCCTGTAAGACATAACTTGTGGGTTCCACACTCACGCGGAACGATCCGTAGGTGGCCAGCACCGTCGCGTGACCAGCCACCTCGCGGTTCGCCGCGTCGGTCACTCGCGCCTCCACGCGATAGTCCTGGTCGCTGTGCTTGCTGTCAACTTCCGTGGGCAGCGTGACCGTCAGCCGGCCGTTTGCATCGAGCACACCCTGGTGCTCTTGCCGCTCGGTCTCGCCCCACCCGTAGTCGGATTCGTCCAGATCGCTCGATTCGGCGGAATCGTCGCCTTCGCCGTTTTCGTCCTCTTCGTCCTCATCCCACCAATAATGAATGGACGTGTGCACCACGTAGGTCACTTTGGCGCCTGAGACCGGCTCGCCAAAGAAGTACCGCGCCTCGATGGTGGCCTGAATGGTGTTGCCCTGCAGCACGCGCGGCGCTGCTGGCTTCACTGTCACCTGATACTCGGGTTTCTTGTACTCCTCGACATAGAAGCTGCCGCTACCGCCGATTTCCTGCTCTGCAAACTCGATGGAGTAGTAGCCCAGCGCCGCATCGGATCCCAGGTCGAGGTCCACAGCGACCGTTCCGTGCGGCGAAAGAGTCAGCTCTTTTCGGAGCACATCATTGTTATCGGGGCCGTGCACGACGAGCGTGACCGTTTGCTGACCGGGAAGCACAAGAGTATCGTTCTGCTCGCGGCGCACGATCCCTTTGATGTGGACCGTATGTCCAGGCCGGTAGACCGGCCGATCGGTATAGATATAGGAACGCTCCTGTGTCGAGTTGTTGCCGGTAAAGTTATAGCTCCACGGCGTCACCATGGCCGCGTCGGCTCCGCTCCGCACCAGGATCCACACGTTTTCCGGCTCCGCTCCCTGCGCGCCGCCGCGGATCTTCATTGTCAGCGAGGCGAGACCATCGCTGCCAGTCCTGCCCGAAGACTGCAGTTGCCCGTTCGCCCAAAGCGCAACATCCGCATCCGCCACTGGCGCACCGGTTTTTCGATCGGCCACATACAGGTCAGCTTGCCCGCCTTCAGTCCGCTCTACCACGGCGATGGCGGTTACGATGGCGACGGTGTAGGCCTTATATGTGCCGTCGGTAGCTTCGATCAGATACACGCCCGCGCCCAGTCCGTCGATGGGTAACTGTTGCGTCTCGCTCACCAGCGCGGGCGGCGTTTCCAGCTTCCAGCGCGCCACCAACTGGCTCGCGTTCAGCAGGGGGACTTGCGCGAACTGCGCCGCGCCCACCACCTGGCTGCGCTTGCCCAGCTTCCCCTGCTGCTCCCGGAAGCTGTCGCGCGCCTCATCGGTAAATTGTCCGCGGAAGAAATGCCGGATCATCCACCACAGATGTGCCTTGAAGTCGTGCAGCCGCTCGACAAAGGTGCGCTGATCGATCTGCTCCTCCGGCGCATAGCTCCGTATCCCGAAGCTGTGTACGTCCTTCAGGTCGGCGAAGAACTTCTCCGCATCGCGCACCTTGTAGACGCGAAATTCCAGCTCCGGCACGTTGCGGGCGAAAAGCTGGATCTTGATGCTTTCTCCGGGTGCGAAGGTCCGCGAAGTGGAGAGCGAGAACGAGCGCGGCGCGTCGTTGGCCGCAGCGGGAACTGCGGGCGCAACCCAAAGAAGCAGAAGGAGAGCGGCGAGAAGCGGCTTGCGGAGTGCCGGTTTCCGGTCAGGCGATTTCCGGTCAATCATGGAGTTCCTCGCAGAATATTCCAGCGGTAGACGCCGAGAAAGTTGGGGTTGCCGGCCAGCGGCCGCCATCGCGGCTGGGGATGGTCAAGGAGCTCGGAAAGGAGAACGCGGCGCAGCTCACCGGGTTGGCCGTGATCGGGCCCTGTGTCGTATACGACCTCCGCGGCGGCCCCGGACCTGACGACGATCATCGAATGCCACGGCGACGACTGGCCGAATTGGCGATAGAAGAGCAGATCGCCGGGCAGCGCCGCGCGCACTTCGCGGCTCACAAAGTACGCGTTCCGCTCTACCAGTGTTTTGGCGTCGGCAAACTCCGCAAAGACGCCATCGGAGAGGTCTTCCGGCTGAAAAGCACCCGGCCGCACGCGGAACAGCGCCGTGCCCAGCGGTGTATGCGGGTAGTTCCAGGCGCGAATCTCTCCCGGCGGCGCCGGAACCTCGATTCCGCTGGTCTGGAACCAGCTCTCGTCGTGGCGCTTGAGCGCCTCGCGATACGCATAGCGCAGCAGGCTGGCGCAGTCGGTAATCTCTTCCGGCACCTGCGCCCGCGAACGAACGGCCTGGTACTCGGCGATGAGCGTGAACCACCGGCGAAAAGCCGCCTGGTCGGCCGGATCGGTCAATCGGAGAAAGTCCGGCGTGCCGTCGCCAAAGCGGTCGCCCCAGGCCAGCTGCAGCCGGCTTTGGGCCAGACCCGCCGGAATCGCCTGGGAGCGAATCTCATCCCGGGGAAAAAGGAGCCGCCGGCCGGCAGGGCTAACCCGGCACAAGGAAAAGGCAAACGCGCCCAGCGTTGCCATGCCCGCGAGCGCAATCAGTGATCCACTTCGGCGGGTGATGGCCGCCGGGCCGCCAACGGGTGGTCTGCCGTGTGCATTCACTGTGGTGCGAGAAACCAAGTCGCCCCTATCCTACGTCATTCCGGGGCGGGCCGCGCAATTTTTGCATTGCGGGCCGGACTTTTCGCTTCGCACGGCGCCGGTGGCGTAATCCAGCGTTCGCTCGCGCGGCTGGCGCCTCCGTTGCAGGCAGCGCCGGGTCCTTCCGCATCTCCGTCAATACTTCCGCACCGAGGGATCGACCTGATCGGACCATGCCAGAATCCCGCCGGCCAGGTTGGCGACATTCGCATATCCTGACCGTTTGAGAAACTCCGCAACGCGCTGGCTGCGCCCGCCAACCTTGCAGTGAACGACGATTTCGCGGTTGCGGTCGATCTCCTCGAGCCGCCGCGGAACTTCGTTCTGCGGGATCAGTTTGCCGCCAAGGTTGGCGATCTGATATTCGAACGGCTCGCGAACATCCAGCAGGAACAGGTCCTCACCTGCATCCATGCGCTGTTTCAGTTCCTTCACGCTGATTTGCGGAATTCCATTCTTCACTGCGCTCTCCTCTTTTTCCGCGGGCGCGATGCCGCAGAACTGCTGATAGTCGATTAACCGGGTAACGGTGGGATGAGCGCCGCATACAGGGCATTGCGGATTCTTGCGAAGCTTCAATTCCCGGAAACGCATTTGCAGTGCATCCACAAGCAGCAGGCGCCCGATAAGCGGGTCACCTTTGCCGAGAATGAGCTTGATGGTCTCTGTAGCCTGGATGACGCCGATCAAACCGGGCAGAATTCCCAGAACCCCGCCCTCTGCGCAACTGGGAACGAGGCCTGGCGGCGGCGGCTCGGGATAAAGACATCGATAACACGGGCCTTCTTTCGTGGCGAAGACGCTGGCCTGGCCCTCAAAGCGGAAGATCGACCCGTACACATTCGCCTTGCCGAGCAGCACGCAAGCGTCATTCACCAGATAGCGTGTTGGGAAGTTGTCCGTGCCGTCGGCGATCACATCGTAGTCCTTCAGAATCTCCAGTGCATTGGCGCTCGAAAGCTGCGTATCGTGCTTCACCACATTGATGCCGGGATTGAGAGCCTTGAGCTTCTCCTCCGCCGAATCCAGTTTCTTGCGGCCGACGTCCGCGGTCGAATGCAGAATCTGGCGCTGCAGATTGCTTGCGTCCACAACGTCAAAGTCCACCAGTCCTATCGTGCCTACTCCCGCGGCGGCCAAATACAAGGTCAGCGGAGAGCCCAGCCCGCCGGTTCCCACGCAGAGCACGCGGGCGGCCTTCAGCTTTCGCTGCCCTTCCACACCCACCTCGGGCAGGATCAGGTGGCGCGAGTAACGCGAAAGCTCGTCCTTCGTCAGTTCGGGCAGTTCGAGCGGTCCGGTTGCAGGAACCATGATTTCCCTTTCCTGATGAACAGATTCTACATTCGGGTTCGTTGCGCTCTCACGTCTTTGGGGATTCGATCCCAGCGCCCGGCGGCTCAACTGTCTCGGCCACTTCGATGCGCTCCGGCTCGAACCGTTTGTCTTCTTCGCTACGTCCAGCGAGCAGAAAGGAGTTGGTCACTATTGCCTTTCCCTGACCCACCTCGGTGATGACGTAGCAGCATCCCAGCCAATGTGCCTCAGCAAAATCCGTCGGCGACCACTGTGCCGGGTGATCTGGATGCGAGTGATAAAAACCCGCTATGCTCAATCCCCGGCGCCGTGCTTCGCGCTCGATTTTCACCAGTTCCGCTGGCGCTATCTGATACTGATTTTTCGGCGACTCGGTTCGCGAGTTAACGGCTTTAACCGCCGCTTCGATCCACCAGCCATGCGGTGTCGAACGGCCCAGCAGAGCGCCACAGCTTTCATACGGGTAAGTCTCCACGCCGTGAGCGCGAATTGTCTCGTAAACAGCTCTCGTCATTCGCATCGCGCTCTGAATTCCTCCCTCACGCGCCCGCTTAAATACTTCTTCGCGAAATCCGGCAGCGCGGTCACAGTCAACGTACACTATCCCCCGCAACTGCGCTACGCCTCGTACACTCATGAGGGAGGTTGCGCGCGATGCGATGGTCAACCCAATTCCTGCGCCCGGCGATTTCCGCGGCGCAGTTTCCCAGGGCCGAAGCGCCGGAGATCGCCTTTCTGGGCCGGTCGAACGTGGGCAAGTCGAGTTTGCTGAACGCTCTCGTGGGCGAGAAGGCCGCCAAAGTCTCTTCCACGCCGGGCCGCACGCGCGCCATCAACTTTTTTCTGGTTTCGGACGAGCGCGGCAGGGGGAAGATGATGTTCGCCGATCTGCCGGGCTACGGGTACGCGAAGATTTCGAAATCCATCACGGCGGGGTGGCCGGCGTTTATCGAGCCGTATCTCGCGGAGCGGGCGACGCTGGCGCTGTGCATCTGCCTGGTGGATGCAAATGTGCCGCCGCGTCCGAATGACCGCCAGTTGATCGACTGGCTGCGTGCCGTGGACCGCGAATTCCTGGTGGTGGCGACGAAGGCGGACCGGTTGAGCGGCAATCAGCGCACGCGCAGCCTGGCGGCGCTGAGGCGCGGGCTCGAGGTGGAGGAAATACTTCCCGTTTCGGCAAAAACGGGCGCCGGGATTCGCGAGCTGTGGCGGAAGATTGAAGAAATGAGCAGCAGGGAAGCATAGAACCGGCGCGTCTCTCATCCACGATAGGGAATGTTGCCGGGCCGCGCAGGGGCCAGAGCGCTGCACGTCGGAGCAGGCGACCGGAGCGGCGCGGGGTGACGGTGGTGGGGCCGGAGGAGGATCTGGATGGGGTGTCTTGACTAAAGTGCGGCAATGCCGCATAATCCTTGGGTGAGCATTCCCATGCTGACGGTCGTTGAAACCAGCGCCTTTGCCCGCAGGGCGGAGAAGCTGCTTTCGACCGAGGAGCATGAGGAGTTGATTTTCTTCCTTGCGCTTCATCCGCAATCGGGAGATGAGATTCCGGGCACCGGTGGAGTGCGCAAAATGCGATTTGCGGCGCGGGGCAAGGGAAAATCCGGCGGGGTGCGGGTGATTTACTACTTCTTCGACGAGGAGAACCCGCTCTACGCGATCTTTCTCTATGGGAAGAATGAACAGGCAAACCTTACGCCGAAACAAAAGCGAGAGGTTGCCGCGTTTGCCGCGACGCTGAAAGCGGCTGCAAAGGTGCGGAGGATCAAACCATGAAACGGAAGAATGTTGCGGGCGAGCTTGTCGAGGCTATGCGCGAGGCAACCGCAATCGCCAAGGGCGAGGCGGAGCCTGCTGCTGTTCACCGGTTCCCGCTTCCGCTCGAAGTGAATGTGCGCGCAGTGCGGGCGGCCACGGGCCTCAGCCGGGCGGAGTTTGCTCGGCGGTTTGCTCTCGACCCGCGCGCCTTGCAGGACTGGGAGCAAGGACGGCGGCGTCCGGATCGCGCGGCACGAGCTTACCTGACTGTGATTGCCAGGCATCCGGACGCAGTGGTCGAGGCGCTGGCGAGTTGAATCGTTGAATCCCATGTCTCAGAGTCGAGACCTAGGGCACCCCTTGTCGTAGCGGATTCGCTTCGTCAGGACCCGGGCCACCCGCCACGCGCGCACTTCAGGATTTCTTTCGAGTCTTCTTAGGGCTCCCTTTGCTTTTTGGGCGATCCGTTCTCGGCTTGGGCGCTCTCGGTGCTGTGACTGCCTGCCCGCGTTGCGCCTTCTTCTCCAAAGCTTCTATCCGAGATGAGAGTTTTTCGATTTGCCGGCTGAGATTCCTTGTCTCCTCTTCCATGAGGGCCGCCGCCATCGAAACCGTTGGAGCAAACGTGCCGATGTGGAGTAACGATGCGGACAGCTGTTGGGAGCGAAGATGTTCCTCTTGGAGACGGCCTGCGTTATCAATCCTGCGTATCTCCACAGGCCCATCCATTTGCGCGTGCCGCCCTGGGAATCGTCCTCGGATTGCGGCCCACCCCTGCAGAACCAGAGGGATCAATCCGAACAATGACGCAATTGAACCCGCGATGTACAAGACCTCAAGCCCGGTCTCATGCTCCACCAGGAGAAGCTTCGCTTTTTCCAGGCCCACGATGTATCCGCGACCTTGTAGGTCGCCGTCAACTTCCGAGTAATGAATTCCGGCTTCGTGCTCAAGCGTATCGAGAAGATCCCGATAGTCGCCGTATGAGCCGACGTTTTCACGGAATTTCAACGACACGATTTGGTCGGCACTGACATTCAAATGATGTGCAGCGTTGTTGAATTTGCGCCTAAAGGCCTCTTCGCGATAGTCCATTGCAGAACTCCAGAATCCGGCTCCGGATCGCACGAATCATATCACAGGCCTGCGGTACTCCGGGTCCGAGAATCCGGGCGTAGAGCGTCCGACATTGATGCAACCTCCTTAGGACTTCTGCTGGACGAAGCACCTCGATATCGAAGCGGCTCCGAGCCCCACCTGGAGGTTCCTTAGTGATGCTTGAATATTTCGCTGGTGATTTCAGCTATCTCTGAACCCAATTCAATAGCAGCCCCTACCGAGCTCTCCGCGGGCGTGTTTTTTCTGCTCTTGCGTTGCCTGTCATCAAATACAAGATAGGCTCCAAACCATGTCGCACAACAAAACCCACCTACCCAATAGGTGAGCCTAAACCAGCCCTCGTGGAAGGAGGGGACCAGAGATCGCAGTAGCAAGAGATCGGGCGCAAGCAAGTTCAACAGCAAGATGAGCGTAAACACCCCTATCGCACAAAGGGTGCCCGCACGCCTTTCCTGTCCCTTGGCGATCAGCGCCACGAATACCCCTGCAAACATGACAGGTAACACAAGAATGTATCGAACCTCTTCCACTGAGAGAACCTGGTGGCTTCCCAACCAAAAGCGTGAATGATGATTCACGGCCCATTGCAAGCCATAAATCACGAGGAGATAACCGATGACTACTGTACTCACGCCTGCTAGGATTGCAAGAAATGTTCTGAGCGGCATGAGAGCCATCCCTCCTCTGTGCTGTTAGTTTCCTATCACAAGCAGCCGGACGCTCCACCCAACACAATCTTGGATGAATCTTCCGTGTTTTCTGATCCCTGACCCATAAGACCTGAGCCCGGTACTTACTCTTCTTCTTCCTCGACCGGCCGTTTGGCGTTGGCGAGGATTTTTTCGGCGACCAGTTGCGGCACGATGTCGTAGTGGTGCACTTCCATGCGGTAGCTGCCTTTGCCCTGGGTCATGGCGGTGAGCTGAGCGCCATAGGTGAGCATCTCGGACATGGGCACCTCGGCGTTGATGACCGTGGTGCGGCCCTTGGTCTCCATGCCCTGCACGCGTCCGCGGCGGGAGTTGAGGTCGCCCATGAGGGTTCCGGCGAAGTCGTCGGGGGCTTCGATTTCGACCTTCATGATGGGCTCGAGGAGACAGGGCTTGGCCTGCTCCATGCATTTTCTAAACGCAATTCGTCCGGCCATCTTGAAGGAGAGCTCGTTGGAGTCGACTTCGTGGTAGCTGCCGTCGTAAAGGATGACCCGGAAATCGACAACGGGGTACCCGGCGAGAAAGCCGCGCGCGGCCGACTCGACGATGCCTTTTTCGACGGCGGGAATGAAGCCCCTGGGAATGGCTCCGCCAAAGATGTCGTTGACGAACTCGAAGCCCGCGCCGCGCGGCAGAGGCTCCAACTTGATTTTGCAGTCGCCGAACTGGCCGTGGCCGCCGGTCTGCTTTTTGTGGCGGCCCTGGGCGTCGGCCTTGCCGCGGATGGTTTCGCGATAGGGGACCTTGGGCGCCTTGAGGGTGACCTCGGCGTGGTAGCGGCGCTTGAGGCGGCTGACGATGGCCTCGATGTGCGGCTGGCCGGCTCCGGCGATAAGGAACTCGTTGGTTTGCGGATCGCGGAAGAAGCGGATGAGCAGGTCCTCTTCCATGAGCTTGTGGATGGCGGGAGCGAGCTTGTCCTCGTCGGCTCGGGATTTGGGCTCGATGGCGTAGGTCATGGCGGGCTCGGGCAGGGCGGCGAGGGAAATCTGAAAATCAGATCCCTTGATTCCGAGGGTGTCGCCGGTGAGCGTGTCGCGGAGCTTGGCCACGGCGCCCAGGTCGCCGGCGTGGAGTTCGGGGACTTCAGCGGGTTTGCGGCCCTGCATGACGGAGAGGTGCGAGAGCTTTTCTGAGCCGCGGCGGGTGAAGTTCTCGAGCGAAGCGTCGTTCTTGATGACTCCGCCGACGACCTTGAAGAAGCTGATGCGGCCGGCGAAGGGATCGGACATGGTTTTGAAGACCACGGCGGCGGCAGGCTCGGCGTCGTCAACTTTGCGCGTGGGAGCGGCGGCATCGGGCGCGGACGGCGTGCCTGCAATGGGGGCACGCTCGGCAGGCGAAGGCGCGTAGACCTTAAGGAAGTCGAGAAGATGATCGAGAGCCATGTTGGCGGCGCCGCTCGAGAAGAGCACGGGGAAGATGCGGTCTTCGCGGATGGCTTCATGCAACGCTGAGACGAGATGCCCGGGGGCCAGCGTGCCCTTGTCGAAGAACTCTTCCATCAACTCGTCTTTGCCCTCGGCGACGAGCTCGACGAGAGCTTCGTGGCGGGCCTTGGCGTCGGCAACGAGCGCTGCGGGAATTTCAGCGGAGACTTTGCCGCGGCCGTCGCCGCCGGGCGTGTAGGTGTAGGCCTCCATGGTGACGAGATCGACGACGCCGTGAAAGCCCTGGGCATCGGAGATGGGCAACTGGACGGGAACACAGTTGCGGCCCCAGCGGTCGTTGAGATCGTCAATGAGCGCGCTCAGGCCGCTCTGGCCGCCGGCCTTGGGGTGGTCCATTTGATTGATGAGGACGACGCGGGGGATTCCGGCTTCTTCGGCGTAGCGCCAGACGCGCTCAGTGACGGGCTCGACGCCGGATTGGGCGTTGATGACGACGATGGCGGATTCGGCGGGAAAGAGCGCGGCGCGGGCTTCGTGGGTAAACATGTGGAAGCCGGGCGTGTCGATGAAATTGATCTTGATGCCCTGCCACTCGGCGAAGGCGACGGCGTTGGACATGGTAAGGCCGCGGGAGACCTCTTCTTCGTCGTAGGCGGTGACGGCCGAGCCGTCGGCGACCTGGCCCTGGGCGGGCGTCATTTTGGCGGCATGCAACAGAGCGGCAATGAGGGTGGTTTTGCCGGACTGCGCATGCCCCACTACAGCCACATTGCGGATCTCACTTCCCTGGTAGGTTTTCATGGATTTCTCCTTGGCAAGGCTAGCTTTGGGCCGGACTTAGAGGCAAAAAGCCGGGTCCGCCGCGCGACTTTTTCTCGAAAGACGGATGCTATCACAGCGAGAGTGTGAACGTCCTGTGACTGGAAATACAGAGATCGGAGAACAGGGGGCAGGGGTCAGTGAACAAGGATCAGTTCGGAAGCCGGCTGCCGCGCATGAAGTCTCGCAATCGCCAGAGGTAGATGCCGAGATTGAATGTGCAGACGCCGACTCCTAAAACAGTGACGAGCCAGTCTGGGAGGCTGGGATAGACGATGGCGTCAAGCAGGTGCAGCAGAAAGCTGCCTTGATAGACGGCCAGACCGGCGCGGGTTTCAAAAAACAGTTCGGCGAGGGTAAGCGGGCAGGGCCACGGACCCGCTTCCGTGGCGATCCCCCAAAGCAAAGCTAGGATGTGCAGGGTGCTCCACGCAGGGCGGCCGCGCGTCCAGAGCGCGCCGAAGATGACGAGCGCGATCCACAGCAAATGAGCGAGCAGAACCAGGATGGCGGCGGTGATCATCATGCGCACAGCCTCGGTCCATCGTAGCGCACCGTAGATTGAAGTGCGGCAGTGGGCATTGCGGCGATGAATACGATCACCATGTTCAGCGGACTCGTGGGGCCGCACTGAATGGGCGTGATGAAGGACTACACGAGGAGTTATGAGGCGGGATTCAGGGGGCTGGTACTGCTTTGTCTGCTTGCGGAGGGGAACGATGTTTGCGTTGACGCCGCAACTGCTCGGCCAGCGCCGCCTGCTCCGGCGTAGCAGGCCTGCGCAGCCGGCGCGGACGCGAACTGCGGTCGACAAGCCCAGCGTGACCCAACTGGCGATAACGCCGCAACCACTAGGCTGCGGTCTTGGCGCTCACGTTGGCGGCGGCTGCAGCTGCCGCCAACGTCCATCCGCAACCGATAACCCGCTTTGCCATTTGCTCTCGATTCCACACCGTGGTTCGGGCATTCTGGTGATAGTCCAGCTGGTCTCCTGCAAAACTCAGTTGTCGCAAACGCAGCTTTACAGGTCTCGATCAGATGGACAGCCTATTGAAACCTATAGTCGGGAACCAAAGCCGTTCAATCCTCGTATGCCAGAAGATGGAGAAATCGAGGCTATGAAGAAAATCATCATGAGACTCTACGGTGTTCTCGCACTGGGTTTATACCTGTGTGTTCCTAGCTATGCGCAAGTTCAGCCCGAGCCCATTATCGACGTACATTTACACGCGCTTTCTGCCGACAGCCAAGGCCCGCCGCCGCAGAGCTTTTGCGCACCATCGCCTGGCTGGCCGCCGGCGGATACCGGCGCCGGTTGGGGCAATCAATTCTCAGCCGTGTTCAAGAATCCGCCTTGTGAGCATCCCATCGTATCGCCCATGACGGACAAGGAGTTGATGGATAGAACTCTGGCGATTCTCAAACGTCACAACATTTATGCCGTCACCAGCGGGTCCAAGGTGGAGGAGTGGCAGAAGGCAGGCGGCGACCGCATCATTCCCGGATTGCTCTTCAACCTTGGGCCGGATGCGCCGCCCCCGGTGAAAGATGTCAAGGCGATGTTTGTGAGCGGTCGTTACAAGGTGCTTGGCGAAGTGGGAATTCAATACCAGGGAATCGACCCCAGCGATGACCGATTCGAGCCCTACTTGGCGATGGCTGAAGAATTGGATGTGCCTGTCGGCATCCACATTGGACCAGGGCCTCCGGGGGCGCCATACTTTGCAGCCGATAAGTACCGCGCAAGGCTCGGCTCGCCTCTGTTGCTAGAGGAGGCACTGCTTCGCCATCCTAAACTGCGCCTTTATGCGATGCACGCCGGTTGGCCGATGATCGACGATATGCTAGCAATGATGTGGACACATCCGCAGTTGTATGTCGATGTTGGCGTGATCGGCTATGCAATTCCGCGTGCGGCGTTCCACGACTATCTACGCCGGCTGGTGGAGGCGGGATTCGAGAAACGAATTATGTTTGGTTCCGACCAGATGGTGTGGCCTGAAGCGATTGAAGTGTCCATCGATTCAATCGAGACCGCGGATTTTCTTACGAAGGAGGAGAAGCGGGACATTCTGTACAACAATGCCGCACGGTTTCTCCGTCTATCGCCTGAGCAGATTGCAAAACAACAGCGTGGCGAATGAATCGGACGCGCTGCATTCGCGAGCCGTAACGTAAACAACTCCGCTATAAGCGGGGTTGTTTGCATTACAGCTAAATCGTTAGACAGTTGCGGCGGCTGCGGGCAAAATCTCTTCCACGTCGACCCACTTGGTAGGGTAGTTGCCGGTGTAGCAAGCGGTGCAGTAGCCGGTTTTGTGTTCGTCGCGGACAGAGGCCAGCAGGCCTTCGAGCGAAAGATACGCGAGCGAGTCCGCCTCGATGAACTGGCGAATCCCCTCGACGGAACGATTGGCGGCAATGAGATCGCGCTTCGAGGGCGTGTCGACGCCGTAGAAGCAGGGTGAGATGGTGGGTGGGCAACTGATGCGGAGATGAACCTCGGCGGCGCCGGCGCCGCGGACCATACGGACAATTTTGCGGCTGGTGGTGCCGCGGATGATGGAGTCGTCGATGAGCACGACGCGCTTGCCTGCGAGAAGATTGTGCACGGGGTTGAGCTTGAGGCGCACGCCGAAGTCGCGGACGCGCTGCTCGGGCTCGATAAACGTGCGGCCGACGTAGTGGTTGCGGATGAGGCCCATACGGAAAGGGAGGCCCGCTTCTTCCGCGTACCCGAGCGCAGCGGTGACACCGGAGTCGGGGACGGGGACGACGACATCGGCGGGCACGCCGGACTCGCGGGCAAGCTGGCGGCCCATCTGGTCGCGCGACTCCTGCACCCAACGGCCGAAGATGCGCGAGTCGGGCCGCGCGAAGTAAACATGCTCGAAGATACAACTCGATTGCGGCACGCCGGATGCATATTGGCGGCTGGTGACGCCGTCTTCGCTCACCATCACCAACTCGCCGGGCAGGATGTCGCGGATGAATTCGGCGCGGAGCAGGTCGAAAGCGCAGGACTCGGAGGCAAAGACGATGGAATCGGGACCTTCGGGATTTTTCATGCGGCCCATGGAGAGCGGGCGGAAGCCGCGCGGATCGCGGGCGGCGAAGATGCGGTCGCGCGTCATCATGACAATGGAGAAGGCGCCCTCGATCTGGGAGAGCGAATCGGCGATGGCGTCGACCAGTGTGGCCGCGCGGGAGTGGGCGATGAGCTGGACGATGATCTCGGAGTCGGAGGTGGTTTGGAAGTAAGCGCCGTCGCGCTCCAGGCGCGTACGCACGTTGCCGAGGTTCACAAGGTTGCCGTTGTGCGCGATGGCGATGAGGCCCTTGGTGGAGTCGACGCGAATAGGCTGGGCGTTGAGCAGCGCGGAGTCGCCGGTGGTGGAGTAGCGCGTGTGGCCGATGGCCAAATGGCCCGGAAGTTTCAAGAGAACGTCGTCGGTAAAGATTTCGGAGACAAGGCCCATGCCTTTGATGTTGGCAAGATACAGGCCGTCGGCGGTGGCGATGCCGGCGGATTCCTGGCCGCGGTGCTGCAGCGCGTAGAGGCCGAGATAGGCTTCGCGCGCGGCGTGGGGATGGCCGTAGATGGCGACCACGCCGCATTCTTCGTGCAACTCGTCGCCATGGGCGACGAGTTGCAGGGACTGATGGACATAGGGACTAGGGACTAAAAGACGAGGGACTAGGGACCGGGGACAAGGGGCCAGGGAAGACGCGCGCAGCTCGTTCGATCGGTCGGCCACGCCTGGGATGCCCTGGAAAAGGCGGCGCATCACGCCGTCACCTCGTCATGAAGATTGGCTTCCAGGGCGTTGGCCCATAGGGTGCGAAGCTCGGCCAGAGGCGCGGTGATGAAGAGTTCGCCGTCGACTTTGATTTCGAGACGGCTGCCGCCGGTGGTTCCGATGCGTGCGGCGAGGAAATTGTACTGGGCGGCCATGGCGTCGATTTCGGAGAGATTGCCGGGAGCGGTGGTAATGAGGATCGTGGAGGCGGGCTCGGCGAAGAGGCCGAAGAGAGGATGTGCCAGCAGCGATGGGTCCTGCTCGATGGTGGCGCCGATGCCCCTGATGAACGCAGCCTGCGCTAACGCGACGGCGATGCCGCCGTCGGAGATGTCGCGCGCGGAACGGATGAGCTTGCGCCACGAAAGCACGGCGAGCAGTTTATGCAGGTCGGCCTCGGCATCGAGGTCGAGCGCCGGCGGCGTGCCCCAGAGGCTGCCGAGAACGACTTTTGCGAATTCGGAAGAGCCGAAGGCGGCGAGATTGGCGGCGGCTTCGGCGTCGGTTGCATGCGGCTGCTCACGCACGGCGGGCTCGCCCTGAAGGGCGGGGTATTGGCTGATGGGCGGAGAATTGAGCGGGACCTGAAGCGTGGGGTCGGGCTCCTCGCCGCGCGGGACCGGCCAGAGCAAAACGATCGCATCCTTCTCGCGTTGGAAGTGCGCGGGAACGGCTTTGGTGACGTCGTCGAGGATGCCGACGATGCCGAGGACGGGCGTAGGGTAGATGCCCTCGCCTTTGGTCTCGTTATATAAGGAGACGTTGCCGCCTGTAATCGGCGTGCCGAGCGCTGTGCAGGCTTCGGCGATGCCGTCGATGGCGGCCGAGAGCTGGGCCATGATCTCTGGCTTCTCGGGATTGCCGAAGTTGAGGCAGTTGGTGGCGGCGACGGGCGTTGCACCGGTCATCGCGACCTTGCGCGCGCACTCGGCTACGGCGTGCATGGCGCCAAGTTTCGGATCGAGGTAGGCCCAGCGGCCGTTACCGTCGAGCGCCATGGCCAGGCCGATCTCGTAGCCCGACTTGCCTGTACCTTTGATGCGCATCACTCCGGCTTCGCCGCCGGGGCCGATGACGGTGTTGGTCTGGACCATGGTGTCGTACTGCTCATGGACCCAGCGCTTGGAACAGGCATTGGAGCTGGAAAGGAGCTTTTTGAGGTCGGCGGTGTAGTCGCGGTCCTTCGCTAACTCGGCGAGAGCTTCGGCGGGAGGGTCGAGCGGGACGGGCGCTTTCCACGTACCGATGGGGCGATGGTAAAGCGGAGCATCGTCAGTGAGCGACCGGTTGGGAATGTCGGCGACGAGTTCGCCGTGATGACGAATGCGGAGGCGAGGCTCGGGCTGGACAGTTCCGACAATGACGGCGTCGAGTCCCCACTTCGAGAAGACCTTCAGCACCTCGTTTTCGCGGTCTTTTTCGGCCACCAGCAACATGCGCTCCTGGCTCTCGGAGAGCATGATTTCATAGGCGCTCATGCCAGTTTCGCGCTGAGGGACGAGATCGAGCTCCACGTCGAGGCCGACGCCGCCGCGCGCGCCCATTTCGCAGGTGGAGCAGGTGAGGCCGGCGGCGCCCATGTCCTGAATGCCGACGATGGCGCCGGTCTTCATGGCTTCCAGGCAAGCCTCGAGGAGCAGCTTTTCCATGAACGGGTCGCCGACCTGGACGTTCGGCCTTTTCTGTTCTGACCCTTCCTTGAACTCCTCCGAGGCCATGGTGGCGCCGTGGATGCCGTCGCGGCCGGTCTTAGCTCCGACATAAATGACGGGGTTGCCCGCGCCCGAAGCCTTGGCGTAAAAGATCTCGTCCTTGCGGACGAGGCCGAGGGCGAAGGCGTTCACGAGCGGATTGCCGCTGTAGCAGGCCTCGAATTTGGTTTCGCCGCCGAGGTTGGGCACGCCGAAGCAGTTCCCGTATCCTGCGATGCCGCTGACAATGCCTTCGAGGATGGAGTGGTTCTTGCGGACCAGATCTGGTTCCGTTCCTTCCCCTTCGTAGATCTGACCGAAGCGCAGCGAATCCATGACGGCGAGCGGCCGTGCACCCATGGTGAAGATGTCGCGCAGGATGCCGCCGACGCCGGTGGCAGCGCCCTGGTAGGGCTCGATGTAGCTGGGGTGGTTGTGAGATTCGATCTTGAAGGCGCAGGCCCAGCCGTCTCCCACGTCGATGATGCCCGCGTTTTCGCCGGGCCCCTGGACGACACGATCGCTCTTGGTGGGCAGACGTTTGAGGTGCGCCCGGCTGGACTTGTAGGAGCAATGCTCGCTCCACATCACGCTGTAAATGCCCAGCTCAGTGAGCGACGGCGTGCGGCCCAGTGCCGCGAGAATGCGGTCGTACTCCTCCGCTGTGATGCCGTGCTGGGCGAGCAACTGCGGAGTTACGGTGGTGGGTTCAGGGACAACGGCAGAGGAGGCGCTGGTCATCGTTGCTGCCTCCATTCTCGCACAGCGGTTGCTGTCACGAGCCAGTGGGCGGATGTGGAAAGCCGCATACGCCGGAGCCGGTAAGGTCCTATGAGCGCAGGCTCAGGAGCTGCGCGGTGGCGGATAAGCCAAAGCCTATGCGATACTTTGGGAGCAGGCCCCACCCAAGCCGGGATGGCGGAATTGGCAGACGCAGCGGACTCAAAATCCGCCGATCCTTGCGATCATGGGGGTTCGACCCCCCCTCCCGGCACTCTTCCGCTATTTTATAATCAATCGATCAAAAATTTTATGCTCTGCTGTCCTTGTAGTGTGCGGATGAAACGGCGCCCGATTGTGGCGCACTTGCGCTCTGACAAGCCCTCCCATTCGGGTCCATTACAATGACGGCTCATGGTATCTTTTAACCGAATCCGCGAAAACTGTCCGAACCATCGGGACCATCTCAAAGGACGAGGAAAAATCAAGATGAAAACATTAGCTCTCACGAATCATCTGGGCAAAGGGATCAAAGCCTTGCTCATGGCGCTCACGTTGCTGGGAACGCTTGCGGGTGCGGCGCACGTGAAGGCCGCATCGCACAAGGCTGCCGGCGCGAGTATCCCCTCCTATCCAGTCAGAGTAAGCGCCAACGGGCGCTATCTGGTCGACCGGAACAATGTCCCTTTCCTGATTGCCGGCGATAATCCACATGCCTTGGTTACGATGATCACCGTGAAAGATGCCGCGCACTATTTCGCCGACCGCGAGGCTCACGGATTCAATGCAGCGTGGATGGACGTGCTTGTAGCCGGCCCGTACCGGCCGTACAGTCCGGCGGACGGAGCCACCTATGACGGCATTCTCCCCTTTACCGGCTACGTTCCCGGCGGCACAGATACGGCGCATTACGATCTTACCAAGCCTAACGAGGCATACTTTGCCCGCGTCGACCAGATGCTCACGCTGGCGGCGGCTCATCACATCCTGGTTTTCCTGGATCCTATCGAGACCGGACAGTGGGTTCCGACGCTGCGCAACAATGGCCTGTCCAACGCTGCAACCTACGGCCGGTATCTGGGTAATCGCTATAAGCACTTTCATAACATACTCTGGTTGAGCGGCAACGATTTCGAAACCTGGGAAAATCCTAACGACGATGCCTTGGTCCAGGCAGTGGCAAAAGGCATCGGAGCTACCGACCCCGGCGCCCTGCAAACGGTCGAGTTGAACTACCAGGATAGTTCTTCTTTCGACGATCCGACCTGGGTGCCGCTTATTCAAATCAACGGCACCTATGTGTACGGTGCAACGTACATCCAGATGCTGCATAGCTATAATCAAACGCCCATCGCGCCAAACTATCTGCTTGAGGCCCATTATGAATTGGAGAAGGTGGGCGAGCCGTGGGATTACGGCAATCCCATGGTACTTAGGCGCCAGGAGTATTGGGCGATGCTGACCGGGGGAACTGGTCAACTGTACGGCAATGCCTTTATTTGGACGTTCATGCCCGGATGGAAGTACTATCTCGACACAGAAGGAGTGACGCAATTTATAACTTGGAAGAATTTCTTTGAGTCGATGCCTTGGCAGGACCTGGTTCCGGATCAGACGCATACGGTGGTCACGGCCGGGTACGGCACGTTCGGAGACCTGCAAACTCGTGTCTACACAAGCGATTATTGCACTGCCTCTAAAACGCCTGACGGCTCATATGTGGTCGCCTACATGCCGACCGTGCGGACGATCGCGGTGAACATGGCGAACCTGAAGGCGCGGGCAATCGCCAGGTGGTTTGACCCCTCGAACGGAGCCTATACAACCATCTCCGGCGGGCCCTTTGCGAACAAAGGCACGCGGGAGTTTACGCCCCCGGGGAAGAATCACGACGGCGATGGCGACTGGGTGCTATTACTGGGTGCTTCGAGGAGTACTCACTAGGAAGCCTCTGAGCAAGTGGCAGTTTTGACTGCGTACTGCATTGGCCTGATCCGGTTTCGCAACCCAGGCGCATAGCGGAGGGTTGTAGTTGGTTGTTTTAAGGCCGTAGAGCGCAGGGTTGGCGCTCTCCAGTCGCACTACGCCCCGAGCAGGGCCAGGTATACCCGAAACGGTCGCGTGCAACTCAGAAAACATCAAGCGCGACGGAAGGACAAATCCACATGCAAAGAGCATCTGGTCAGAAGTACCTGTGCTTAACAGTCGGCGCAATGCTGGCCGTACTAGTTCTGCTGGGACGAGTTTCGACGTGGGCGCAGGTAATCGCAGCACCAACTCGTCTCTCCACTGCAAGTTCTCCCGTCTATCCGCTCAAGGTCAGTGCCAACAGTCGCTATCTGGTCGACCAGAGGAACGCCCCTTTCCTGATTGTCGGTGACGTCCCCCAACCGATAGTTACCATGGCCTCAACGGTGGATGCAGCAAGCTACTTCGACGATCGCCAGGCTCGCGGGTTCAATGCGATGTGGATCGACGTACTTGTTGCCGGCCCATATTATTACTACTGTCCAGATGATGGCAGCACCTATGGCGGCATTCGTCCCTTTACCGGCTACGTTCCAGGCGGTACAGATACAGCTCATTACGATCTTACTAAGCCCAACGAAGCATACTTTGCCCGTGTCGACCAGATGCTCACGCTAGCGGCAAATCATGGTATGGTGGTTTTCCTCGATCCTATCGAGACCGGTCAGTGGGTCCCAACACTACGCAATAACGGTTTTGTCGCCGCCTACGCTTATGGCCAGTATCTGGGCAACCGCTACAAGCATTTCGACAACATCATTTGGTTGAACGGCAATGACTTTAATACATGGAAAACCCCAGGCGACGACAAGGTGGTCAGGGCAGTTGCAATGGGTATCAAGTCCGTCGATTCACGGCATCTTCAAACCATCGAGTTGAATGTCGAAACAAGTTCATCGTTCGATGATCCAACATGGGCGCCGATCGTGTCCGTCAACAGTACTTACACATACTCGCCCACATATCTTCAAATGTGGCATAGCTACGATCAGACGCCTATTGCGCCGACTTACCTGGTTGAGGCGCATTATGAATTAGCAGGGATGGACCTTGGCCATCCGATGGATCTCGGGACACCCTTGGTGCTTAGACATGAAGAGTATTGGGCTATGTTGAGCGGGGGTAAAGGGCAACTCTACGGCAACGCCTTTACCTGCTATATGGCACCCGGATGGAAGTACTATATCGACACGGCCGGAGTGGCGCAGTTAATGATTTGGCACGGATTCTTTTCTTCTCTGCCGTGGCAGGATCTCGTTCCGGACCAAGACCATACTGTAGTCACTGCCGGATTCGGAAGTCCCGGGAATCTACAAACTCGCGTCAGCAGAAGCGACTTCTCCACTGCCTCTAAAACGCCTGACGGCTCATTCGTGGTCGCCTACATGCCGACCGAGCGGACGATCACAGTGAACATGGCGAGCCTGAAGGCGCCGGCAATTGCCAAGTGGTTTGACCCCTCGAACGGGGTCTATACAACCATCTCCGGGAGCCCCTTTGCGAACAAAGGAACGCAGGAGTTCACGCCCCCCGCGAAGAATCACGACGGCGATGGCGACTGGGTGCTGTTGCTTGCAGCCATCAAGGAGAAATGAACGGGACAGAAGGGTTTGCCGTCGCCCGCCGGGCCAATACAGATATTGCTTTGCCGCAGATGACCTTCGCGCAACACTGTTTTCCAAAAGGATTCCGAATTGCGTGCAAGAATCGGATAGCGTAGGAAGCGTACAGGGGCGACGATAGATTCCATGAGCACAAGCTCACAAATCGCAACAGCCAACGCAGTGACTCATGCAAAGATTCCGCACACTGTTTCGGCCTCGAGTCTCGATTCCGAAGCCGCGTGGAAACAACTCGTCGCCCACGATCCCCGGGCGCGCTTCTTCTACGGAGTGGCGACCACAGGCGTCTTTTGCCGCCCCGGCTGCGCGAGCCGCCGTCCTTTGCGCGCCAACGTGCGCTTTTTCCGCACCGCGGCCGAAGCGCAGGCCGCCGGCTTTCGCCCCTGCAAACGGTGCCGGCCTGGCGCTGCGCGCGGCGCCCATTTGGACAAGATTCGCGCGCACATTGAAGCGCATGTCGACCGGCCAGTGCGCCTGGCAGAGCTGGCCCGGCTCGTAAGGCTCAGCCCGTTCACTGTGCAGAGGCTCTTCAAGCGCGAGATGGGCGTGAGCCCGCTCGAATACAGGCGCGCGCTGCAGGCCGGCCGCCTGCGTGGCGCGCTGAAGCAGGGTGATACCGTGACCGACGCCATCTACAACGCCGGGTACGGCTCGTCGAGCCGCGCCTACGAAGGCAACCAGCTCGGCATGACGCCCGCGCGGTTTGCCCAGGGCGGCAAAGGCGAGCAGATCGCATATGTAACGGCGCGCTCGCCCTTCGGTTGGGTCGTCGTCGGGGCCACGCTTCGCGGCCTTTGCTGGCTTTCGCTCGCGGCCACCAAGGCCAAGGCCGAGAGCAGCCTGCGCGCGGAATTTCCCGCAGCCGAACTGCGCCGCGATCCGGCGCTCTCGCGCTGGATCGCGGCGGCTGTAGAGAGCGTTCGCACCGGGGCGAATCTTTTCCAAAACCAGACCACAAGGGAATTGGATCTGCGCGGAACCGTTTTTCAATTGCGAGTGTGGCAAGCGCTGCGGCAGATTCCGCACGGCGAGACGCGCAGTTACAGCCAGTTGGCGAGCGAGTTGGGCGATGCTAAAGCCACACGCGCCGTGGCTCGCGCCTGCGCCGCCAACCGCGTGGCGCTGCTGGTGCCGTGCCATCGCGTAGTGGGAGCCGGCGGCTCGCTCACCGGCTACCGCTGGGGCATAGAGCGCAAGCGGCAACTGCTTGAGGCGGAGAGCAAAATGCGCTGAGAGCGGCGCATTCCTCGCGGAGAGGAAAACTGGTCTCGCGTTGGCGGCGATCCTACGGGGACGGGAAGAATCCGTTCATGAAGCGCAGGATGAAGGGGGCGGGTTTGGAGGCCCGTCCCCCGTTCAGCAAAGCCGGCTGGTTCGGCCGATTGCAAAGGACTCGCGGACAGCGTTAACGGCAGCCGCCGACCAGCTTTCCTTCCGCCGCCGGTTGAGTGCTCTTGAGCAAGTCTGGAATCTTTCTCGTTAGCGTGGGAGGCTCATAGTTAAAAAAGACTCCCGAGCACGCGACATTCCCATTCAGGCGGAACAGCGCATACGTTCCGATTGCTCCGCCGCTGTAACTGGTCTTTGTGCCCGTTATGGCATTTCCGGATTTCAACAGAGTTCCACCCGATTCCAGCGCCTTGAGCGAGAGCACATACCAGATGCCGTTCGCGCCGGATCGTGCATCGGGCGAAGCCGCGTCGAGTTCCTGCGCCAGACCGTCGGCCCTAAGAACGGCGTTCAGATGAGAAATGACCGGCGTTTGCGGAGCAGGAGGCGCGCCTGGCGGTGGCTTGGGCACGTCAAAAACATCGGGCTCGGTGAGCGACTTCAGGAAGGCGTCGATGGCCTGCGCAATGGCCTTCTTGTCAGCCTCCACCTGTGCCTCCGCGGCCCTATCTCCAGGCGGGGCTGGCTCTGCGCCCGTTGCCGCCTCCTCTTGCGTTTCCGGCGCAGTTGGAGCAACGCATGCGCGAGCCTTGATGAGCGCAGCGTACTTGGTCAGGAACGGGGAGTGGACGACGTCGATCGCAGTGAGCGAATACGGCATGTAATGATCGGGGATCACGACATCCAGGCCGAGCGCTCTCAAGTGCCCCGCCACATCATTTACAAGGGTCCGGTCAAGGATGTTGCCTTCGAGAGGAGATGTTTCGGCAGTAGCGCTGAGCAGTGACGCTGCAAATTCGGCTGCCTGGCTCTCCGGGAACATCGACATGATTGTGCCGCTAAGTGTCGTTTTAGAGGCAGACGCGCCTCTTTCTCCCGTACCTTGCGGACAGTAATGATTGGCGCGCAGGGTGAGCATGTTCATGGTGGAAATGTCCGTGCGCCACAGCTGAAATTCAGAGAGTGCGCTGGACTCCCCAGAAACGACCACCACGCCAACCGGCGGACCCGTGATTGGCTGCGGAGTGCAATTGGCATCCGCGGCGCCCACGTTGCGCCCGATGCCGCAGGCAACTGCTGTGCCTTCGGAGTCCATAGCCGTGTAGGTCAGCATCTCCGATTCGATGGCGAACCCTTCTGGATTCGCGGTACTTGCGTTACCTTGCGACGATGCGCCTGAGCCCGAGCCTGAGCTCGAGCCTGAGCTCGAGCCCGATCCCTTCGAGGACGCGCCAAGGGCCGCGGCATTCAGCGTCAATACCGCACAGAAAACGATGACTGGGCTCCGCATCGGCCCAAGAAACCTGAGCAATGTACTCATGACGTACCTCCGATTTGATTGGGGGAACCTGGATCTTTGGATGGAGCCTGAACGACGTAACACTCGTCTCTGCCGTTGTCCCGGGTATTCCGCCGATCGAACCCGATCATACCATCATTCCCAGGATAGATAGAAAAGAATCTGGCGTTCGGCACAATCCCCATTTGCAGATGACGTTGGATGCCCCGATGGAGTTTCAAACTGCCGCTCTTGACGGCCGCCTCGGCGGTCGCTATAGCGATCGGCGCCACGGATGGGGCGCCCAGGATCGCTTTGGGTGTCTAGTTATGCTTGTTGCCCACAGCCAACAGCGTTTGAAACTGCGGCGTCTCCGGCTCTTTGTCCACAACGGAGGTTTCAACGCTGGCGAATCCGGCCTTCGCGAGCAACGCTTCGAGTTCGGCTTCGCCAAAGCCCAGCCACTCGTCGGCGTACATTTCGCGCGCCTCCTCGAAGCGGTGCCTGACGAGGTCGAGGACGACGATGCGGCCACCAGGGACCAGAATCCGCGCCGCTTCGGCCAGCGCGCGCTCGGGGTGCAGCGCGTGGTGCAGGGATTGCGAGAAGAAGACCAAATCGACCTCGCCGCCGCCGATGGGAATCTCTTCCATGTCGCCGAGCCGGTAATCGATGTTTTTGACGCCGTGGCGCGCGGCCTGCTCGCGGCCGACCTGGATCATTTTGGCGGAACTGTCGACGGCGATGACCGTTTTTGCGCGTTGTGCGAGGAGCAGCGCAAAGGCGCCTTCACCCGTGCCCAGATCGGCGACGACGAGCGGCGGCATCAGGCGCAGCAGCGCCTCAGCCAGGCTCTTCCACGATTTGCCGGGAACGTAGTCCCTGCCCAGGCGGCCGGCCACGCTGTCGAAGAAAGCGCGCATCTTGTCCTGGCGCTTGCGCAGCACGCGGCGCATGGCGACCTGATCGGCATTGGCTTCTGCGATCTCCTGCCCAGCCCGTCCCAACAACTCGTCCAAAAGGCCGCCGCCTTCAGGAGCGGCAGCAGCTGAGAGGCGGTAGAGATTGCTCTTGCCGGTGCGGCGATCCTCTACCAATCCTGCCTGCTTGAGCTGCGAAAGGTGCGTGGAGATGGTGCTCTGGCCCATGGCCAGAATCTCCTGCAGTTCGGCCACGGAGAGTTCCTCGCTCTTCAAAAGCAACAAGATACGCAGCCGGTTGGGATCGGCCACAACGCGCAGCATTTTGACGATTGACGGCATGGCAGGATTCTGATACACATCAATATATCACGATACGCCGATACGAGGAGAACTTCATGGCAACCGCGACACTGGAAAAGCGCGAAGCCGAATACAAAGTGGCTGACCTCGGCCTGGCCGATTGGGGCCGCAAGGAAATCATCATCGCCGAGCAGGAGATGCCGGGTCTGATGGCGATCCGGCACAAGTACGCGGCGGAAAAGCCGCTGGCTGGCGTACGCGTGACCGGCTCGCTGCACATGACCATTCAGACAGCGGTGCTGATCGAGACCCTGGTGAGCCTGGGCGCCGAAGTGCGCTGGGCGAGCTGCAACATCTTCTCCACGCAGGACCATGCAGCGGCGGCAATCGCGGCAGCGGGCGTGCCGGTGTTCGCGTGGAAGGGCGAGTCTCTGGAAGACTACTGGGAGTGCACTTTTCGCGCGCTGAGCCACAAGGGCGGCAAAGGCCCCGAGCTCATCGTGGACGACGGCGGCGACGCCACGCTGCTCATCCACAAGGGCTATGAGCTGGAAGAGGGCGACAAGTGGGTCGACAGCCCTTCGGGCAACCACGAGGAGCAGGTGATTAAGGACCTGTTGAAGAAGGTTTTTTCCTCGGATCCCCAACATTGGCATAAAGTCGTCGCTGATTGGCGCGGCGTATCGGAAGAGACCACCACGGGCGTGCACCGGCTCTACAAAATGATGGAGCAGGGCAAGCTGCTGGTTCCGGCTATCAACGTAAATGACTCGGTGACAAAGAGCAAGTTCGACAACCTTTACGGCTGCCGCGAGTCGCTGGCCGACGGCATCAAGCGCGCCACTGACGTGATGGTGGCGGGCAAGGTCGCAGTCATCTGCGGCTACGGCGACGTAGGCAAAGGCTGCGCGCACTCGCTGCGCGGCATGGGCGCGCGGGTTGTCATCACCGAGATCGATCCCATCAACGCGCTGCAGGCGGCGATGGAAGGCTTCGAGGTTGCGACGGTCGAAGATACGCTGGGCCGCGGCGACATCTACGTCTCCTGCACCGGCAACACCGACATCATCACACTCGAACACATGCAGAAAATGAAGGACCAGGCCATCGTCTGCAACATCGGACACTTCGACAACGAGATTCAAATCGACCGGCTGAACGCCGCGCCGGGCGTGACCAAAATCAACATCAAGCCGCAAGTGGACAAGTACACCTTTCCCGACGGACACTCGATCTTCATCCTGGCCGAGGGGCGGCTGGTGAACCTGGGCTGCGCAACGGGACATCCCAGCTTTGTGATGTCGAACAGCTTCGCCAACCAGACGCTGGCGCAGATCGATCTCTGGAAGAACCGTGACACCTACAAGGTGAATGTGTACACGCTGCCCAAGAAGCTGGACGAGGAAGTGGCGCGGCTGCATCTGGAGAAGATCGGTGTGAAACTGACCAAGCTCACCCAGAAGCAGGCCGACTACATCGGTGTGACGGTGGAAGGGCCGTACAAGGCGGAGCACTACCGATACTAGGGAACAGCGATCGGTGATCGGAACTGTTCTGAGGGTTCGATTCGGATGGTTCGCTTATGAATTCGAAGCTAAGCTTTTCCTTCGAGCTGTTTCCGCCGCGCACGCCGGAAGGCGCAGCGAAGCTGCCGGCCACGATCGCCCAACTGGCCGCGCTGAAGCCCGATTATTTCTCCGTCACGCACGGCGCGGGCGGGTCGGATCAAGAGGGAACGTACGAGACGCTGTTGACGGTGGTGGAACACACCGGCGTCGAAGCAGCGCCGCATCTGACCTGCGTTGGCTCCACGCGCGCCCATGTGGCGGAGCAGCTTGAGCGCTACCGCGACGCGGGCGTCAAGCGCATTGTGGCTCTGCGCGGCGACCTGCCCTCCACGGCCATGAGCGCCGCGGCGCCGGGCGAGTTTCACTACGCCAACGAACTGGTCAGCTTTATCCGCGAGAAGCACGGCGATGCGTTCACGATCGAGGTCGCCGCTTACCCCGAGATGCATCCGCAGGCCGATCGGCCAAGCGAGGATTTCGACCACTTCCGCCGCAAGGTGGAGGCAGGCGCTGACGCGGCGCTGACCCAACTCTTCTACAACGCTGACGCGTACTTTGATTTCGTGGAACGGTGCGGCAAGGCCGGCATCAAAATCCCGATTGTGCCTGGCATCATGCCCATCACCAGCTACGCCAACACCATGCGCTTCTGCAACGGTTGCGGCGCCGACCTGCCGCGCTGGGTGCGCCTGCGCCTGGAGGAGTTACAGGACTCGAAGCCGGCCCTGCTCGACTTCGGGCTCAGCGTGGTGACGCGGCTTGGCGAAACGCTGCTGCGTAACGGCGCGCCGGGATTGCACTTCTACACCATCAATCAGGCCGGGCCTACGCTGCGGCTCTGGAAGAACCTTGGGCTGACGGTTCCTGCCTGAGGTGAGCCTCACTTGATACGGGCCCGCCCCGAAAAAATGCAGTCCGCGAAAACAAAATCGACGGTATGATCAGGGCTGCAAGGGGCTGCGATCGCAGCACATGAAACGGTCCCCATCCGGTGACTTTTTCAGTGAGAGGCCGGACACGAGGAGAGCGAGAACGCGGATTCTGGAAATGTCCGGGACTGAATGAGTACCGAGGAGCCGACGCTCCAAGTTGTCGCGTTTGGGGGCTGAGTTGGAGGTGTGGCAACTCTGATGGACACGAATACGAATTTGGAACGCCACCCGGAGTCGAAGCCGTCCTTGCCTGGAATTGGGAAAGCGATCTTCGTGATCGTTTTCTTTGTCCTAGTCCTGCTGCTTGGGCTCAGCATGGTGCATCACCGCTTCTTTCAAGGTGAACGAATTCATCACAACGGGTCGGTTGGGCAATAGCATGGGTTGGCGCTCACTGCGCGCGGGTGATTGCGAAGGCGCCGGAGTGCTCCGAATACCCGTGAATGGCGCCACCTGTCCGGTTTACCCTTTGCATGGAGGCGAAAGACCGGATGACCCATCATTGGATAGCAATCGTTGCGCAGTACAGCAGTGTAGTCGGCTTTATGATCGGACTGCCCATCATGGCGGGCACCTACTACGAGTCGGTGAAGGCACGACGCGAGTTGAGGCGCGTGCGAGAGGGAACGCTGCATAGTCTCAACTGCCTGGAATTTGTGGCTGGTGACGGAACCTGCATCAACCTGGTGCCGCTGGAGACGCTGCACTCACTACCTCGCGAGGGCGACGTGCTGCTGCTGCCGGGCGATGGCGTGAGCGCCGCGTCGGTCTTCCTGCCCGGAGCCTACCTGGTCGAATCGATCGAACATTTCTACGCGCCGGCTGAGAGGAAGGGTGCGCGGCCGCACGAGGCGAGGCTGACCAAGGCCGTGGCGCGCGTGACGTCGCTCAACCCGGCGCTTACGGCGGAGTAGCGTGGCCAGGGGATCCGGCGCCGGGCGATCTTACCGGATATTGTGCCCGGCGAAGCGGCGCCAGAGCCTCCACAAAGCATTGTGCAGCAGGCGCGTCTGCTCGGATTTGAGAGCCTTGTAGGAGCGCTCGACGTAGATGTCGAACTCCGGCGGCCAGCCAATCATCGAGCGGCGCTCCGAGTAGTCGCCCTCCGCCCACTTGGAGAGCAGCGCCTTGTAACCCACCACGTGGGTCACAAAGTCGAGCAGGCACTGCGGCATCTGCTCCTCGACGATCAGGTGGGCGTTCTCGATGATGATCTTCTCGCGCACGTCATTGAGGGGCATGAAGATGGTGGTCATCCACAGCACCCACTCCTTCAAATCCCCGTCGCGAATGGGATGGCACTGGGTCTTGCCCTGCTTCGTGAGGAGCGAGTTGTAGGCGATGTTGCCCGCCACCGTGGCCACATAGAGCGGACCGTAGAACTCGTTGAGGCGCTGGTCCACCAGGCGCAACCGGTCGGCGCGTCGCGCCATCATGCGGTTGATCCAAAACGTGACCAGGTAGCCGGCGAAGGCCAGCACAATGGTGAATACGGCGGCGTTTTGCAGCGAACTGGCACCGAAGAATGACGATGGATCCATTGCGTCCATAGTGCGATCAACTGGCCTCGCCGAAAGTATACGCGCCCTGTGGTCGGCTGGAATGTGATGGCGGAGGGGCGCACAGCCAAAAATTCCAAATTGATTTCTGATGTGGAGGGTTGGGACAGACCGGCTAATCCGCCGGTCCGGCGTCGTCGGCCATGGTCGCCTGGACAGGCGGATTACTGGTCAACTGGGTATCCATGATGAGCACGGTGCGCACCTCGCCGCCAACGAGGGTGATGGGCGTGGAGGTGTACTGCGGCGTGGTCTTGCCGGTTGGCGTGATCACCATGGTGACGGTCTGCGAGGTGAAGCTGGTGTATCCAGCGGCGCCGCCCACGGCGAGATCGGTGACCAGCGGAGTGGAGTTGGCCAGAGTCGTTCCCGCAGGGACCATATAAATATCGACCGCGCCGGTCTTGGGCGCCTGGTTGAGGAAGCGGAAGGCGGAGTGGCCGCTTGCTGCCGGCAACGCCTGGTCCGCGAGAACCGCCACTGTGTAACCGTTCGTAGCGCTCGCGTTGTCGGCCAGAAAGACCGAGTTCTGCCGGCCAGGCAACAGCGTGCCATTGGTGGTCGCCAGCGACGTGCTCCCGGTAGCGGCGGTGATCTCGATGAGCGCGGCGCTGTCGGCGGGCACGGTGCCGTAAGAGGTAATGGTTCCCGCGCCGACGTTGGCGGCCAGAAGCTCGCCTTCGACGGCTACATCCGCGGCCGGGGCCTTGTACGAAGCGTCGATGAAGCGGACAAGGCTCGGCTGCGTGTAGGTGGCCACGTTCTCGCAGGCTGAGAACCCAAACGCCAGCGCCAGTGAAACGGGAACCACAATGGCGAACCGGGGCAGACTCATCTGCCGCGATTTCTCCATCCGCGGGTTCCCATTCGCCCTCATGGTCCGTTTCTTCGTAGGTGGCACGAACCTCCCACTCATACTACAGGGAACGAATGAGATGAGTTTACGACTTTCGTGCGACATGGGTTGAGATTGCCGCCGGCAGGCAAAAGCGGAAACGTAGACAGGTCCTACAATCCGCCGTGGAAACGCCCGAAGACGCGGGCAAGATTGAGCGACATGACCAATATGCCCGCGCCTATAGCGATCACTTGCCAGGTATTGTGCAGGCTGAAGTAGCCCACGCAAACGACGAGCAGGTAGGCAACGGCGAGATTGAAGAAGCCCCACAGAACATTCACCGTCGATGACGACAGGCCTTTCCCCGGCGGCTTGGCGAAGGGGCTTTGGAAGGAGCGCCCCGAGATTCCGTTGATGAGGTGAGGCAGGGAATTGGCCAGAAAGGCTCCGCCGAAGAAATAGCTCAAGTAGTCATACCAATGCATGGCTGCTCCTTATCGTCGAGCGAGCAATATGGTAGCAGATTTTAGCTCGCGCCGAGGTAGATGAAGCGCGCCAGGAAGAGCGCGGCGAGTATGTAGAGCAGCCAGTCCTGCCGCCGGACCTTTCCCGCGAACAGGTGCAGAACCGCCCAGGAGATCACGCCGAAGCCCAGCCCGTTGGCGATGGAATAGGTGAGCGGAATCAGAACCAGCGTCAGGAACGCGGGAACGGCGACCAGCGGATCGTGCCAGTGAATCTCGGTGATGGTGGCCAGCATGAGCGAGCCCACCAGGATGAGCGCGGGCGCCGTCGCCGCCTGTGGCACAATGCCGGCGAATGGCGCGGCGACGATGGCTCCCAGAAACAGCAGCCCTGTCACGACCGCCGTCACGCCTGACCGCCCGCCCGCGGCCACGCCAGCTGTGGACTCTACATAGCTGGTCACGGTGGAGGTTCCGGTCAGCGAGCCAAAGATGCTCGCTGTGGCATCGGCCATCAGAATCCGGTTCAGCCGGGGGATCGAGTGGTCCGCGCTGATCAGCCCGGCGCGCTTGGTCACCGCCACGAGCGTGCCCAGGTTGTCGAACAGATCCACAAAGAAGAAAACGAAGATGATCTCGAGCAGGCCCTTGCTGACCGCGCCCGCGATGTTCAGCTTGAACGCCGTCTGGGTCAGCGCGCCCATGCCGCCCGCAGCCGGCGTCCAGTGGGTCATCCCGAACGCCCAGGCAATTCCGGTCACGGTGAGCACGCCGATGAGAATGGATCCCTTCACCTTTCTGATTTCGAGGGCGACCATCAGAATCAAGCCCAGAAGGGTGAGATACGCAGTCGGATTGCGGATGTTGCCCATGCCGACCAATGTGTTCGGATCGCGCACCACGAGTCCTGCGTGCTGTAAGCCGATGAACGCGATGAAGAGGCCGATGCCGCCGGCAACAGCGGCGTAAAGCTGATGAGGAATCGCGCGCAGGATCACCCGCTGGAGGCCGGCCAGGGTGATGGCCAGAAAAATGACTCCGGAAAGAAATACCGCGCCCAGGGCCGTCTGCCAGGGCACGTGCATTTTCAGGCAGACGGTGTAGGTGAAATAGGCGTTCAGGCCCATGCCCGGCGCAAGCGCAAGGGGATACCGCGCGATGACGCCCATCAGAATGGAACCAAAGGCCGCCGAAAGGCATGTAGCCACAGTGACCGCGGGCAGCGGCAATCCGGCATCGGCCAGCACCACCGGGTTCACCAGCACGATGTAGGCCATGGTCAGGAACGTCGTGACGCCGGCCAGAATCTCCGTGCGCCAGTTGGTTCCCAGGCGGGCAAATTCAAAATAGGCTTCCAGTTGCTTGCGCATAGGATTTCTAGCTAGAAAAACACACCGCGCCGGGAATCCAAAGGCTTTTTATTCCGGTTTTATTTCCGCGGTTCGCCAAACTTCTCCAGCCGCGCCTGGCATGGCCGTGGAGCGACTACACCAACAGCCTGGCCGCTTCCTTGGCGAAATACGTGACGATGAAATCCGCTCCGGCTCGGCGGATACCGACCAGCGATTCGAGCATGGCGCGCGTGGGATCGAGCCAGCCCTTTTGGAAAGCAGCCTGAAGCATGGAATACTCGCCGGAGACCTGGTAGGCGCCGATGGGCACGCCCACCCGCTCGCGGGCCGCGCGCACCACGTCGAGATAAGGCATGGCAGGCTTCATCAGAATCATGTCCGCGCCTTCCTCGATGTCGAGATCGATCTCGCGCAGGGCCTCGCGCAGGTTGGCGCCGTCCATCTGGTAGGTCTTGCGGTCGCCGAACTGCGGCGCAGAGTCGGCGGCCTCGCGGAAGGGCCCGTAGAAAGCGGAAGCGAACTTTGAGGCGTAGCTGAGGATGGGCGTCTGCGTGAAACCTGCGCTGTCGAGAGCGCGGCGGATGGCGGCTACGCGGCCATCCATCATGTCGCTGGGAGCCACCACGTCGGCGCCGGCTTTGG
Source organism: Occallatibacter sp. (assembly GCA_049522315.1). Classification (GTDB taxonomy): domain Bacteria; phylum Acidobacteriota; class Terriglobia; order Terriglobales; family Acidobacteriaceae; genus Telmatobacter. The sequence goes on along the minus strand of JBEKNY010000004.1, from coordinate 141,531 downwards.
CCTGGCTCACGGCCGTGCGGGCCAGCAGATCAAGCGTGGAATCGTTGTCTACTTCGAAGCTGTCGCCCGTTTTCACCACCACGCCGCAGTGGCCGTGGCTGGTGTATTCGCACAGGCAAACGTCGGCGATGAGAACCAGCTTCTTGCCGGCCTCGGACTGCTTCAGCGCGCGCAGTCCCTGCTGCACGATGCCGTTTTCTTTCCAGGCGCCGGCGCCCTGCTCGTCCTTCGACTCGGGCAGTCCAAAGAGCAGCAACCCGCCGAGGCCCAGCCGTGCGGCTTCCTCGGCTTCGCGCACCGCTTCGTCCACCGAGAGATTGAAAACGCCGGGCATGGAGCCGACCGGGTTCCGCACGCCCTTCCCGGGGCAGATGAACAAAGGGTAGATCAGGTCACCGGGCGTCAGCACGGTTTCGCGGACCAGCGCGCGCAATGGTTCCGTGCGCCGCATCCGCCGCATCCGCGTGGCTGGGAAGCTCATGATTCGATTGTAAGACAGCGCGGGCTTAAAACTGCGCCGCTCACAGTTGATCGTAGAGCGTCGAATTCCGGTAGCCGAGCAGAATGACCAGCGTGGCGATGCCCAGGGCGGTGCCGAAGGGTATCTTGATCAGGCATACGATGGCGGCCACAATGGCCACGATGCGTCCCCACTGCGTGCGTTCCAGCAGGCCCCAGCCTGCCACGGCGCACAACACGGCGCGAATCGACAGAACCAGCCATGCCAGATGTATCCAAGCAGGCCCGAACCACCCCGGAAACATCGGGCCGTGCATCCAGGGACCGAAGCCTCCCTGAAACATTCCACGAACAAAGGCCAGCCCGGCGAAGCCCAACAGCAGAGACAGACCGGCATAGATCAGCCACAGAACACCCAGTACTCTCACTTTGCCGGCGTAGCGCTCCAATTCGAATTGGAGGTTGGGAACGGGCGGGATCGGCGCTGCCGGCGTCACCGGCCTGTTGCACTGCGGGCAAACTACTTGTCCCGGTTCCAACGCACGGCCACATCCGCTGCAATACATGTCGCCTCCTCCATGTTGAGAATAAGTTACGCAACCGCGAGGCAGATTGTTCCAGATGTCTTGCCCAAAGACCGCCGGACAATGGGCACCACGCTGCCGGGCCCAGGTATCCTGTTGCAAATAGTAGAGACCCTGCCGCCAGGAGTAACAGCAGCTCCCAGCGGCGACCGCGAAACCACTTTACTTGCCAGCGCCAGCCGCCACCTTCACCCACCGTTCTTCGTGGCGGCTGTCGCGGAGGATGAAGGCCGCCACATGGCCGTCGGCATCGCGTTCAAAGGTCAAGTGGACGTTGCGCGCGCCGGTGGTGTCGCCTGGCCGGACGAACGTATCGGCAGTTTCCGCCTCCAGCCCCATGATCTCTCCGCTGGTGCTCCTTTCGAAGAGCTGATCCCCCTGCCGGAAGACGGATTCGGCGGCGTGCCCATTGGGTTCGCGGTAGTCGCCGGCAAGGCTGTCGAGCTGCGCCGCAGACAGCTTGATGGTAGGCGGACGCAGCGGAATCATAAGGAATTCGGCCATGGTCTCGGGCGCGGCAGGAATGCGCTGCGCCAGCAGCCAGCGCGGCAGCTCCGGCTCGTCGTAGGCGCGCGTCCAGCAATCGTGCTTGAGGCCCTGGTAGATCCATAGGTGGATGTTTCCGCCGGAGGCTTTGAAGGCGTCGAACATCAATTCGCTCTCTCGCGGCGCCACCACGGCGTCGAGGCTGCCATGGAAGAGCCACACCGGTGTGCGCCCCACGGCTCGGGCATACTCCGCGGGCAGCACCGAGGCCTCATGCCAGCGCTCCGGCTCATAGCTCCAGAAGACGCCGCTTGCGGAGATGGCGATCGCTGCCCAGCGATGGGGATGCAGGCGCGCCAATTCCCAGGCGCCATAGCCGCCCATCGAAAGGCCGGTCAAGTAGGTGCGCGCCGGATCACCGTGGAACTCAGTCGATTCCTGGTCGAGCGCGGCCATCGCCAGCTCCAGCATGGCGGGATCGGTCCAGTGAGCGTTTTGCGGGCACTGCGGCATCACGATGACAAACGGCCAGCGGTCGGGGTGGTTGCGCACCGCCTCGGCAATGCCGATCTGCGTCTGCCACATGCCCTCGGAACCGCGCTCGCCCCGGCCGTGCAGGAAGAGGATGATGGGCCATTGCTTGCCGTTGTCGCGCCGCCAATCCTCGGGCAGGTAAACCTGAAAGCGGTACGTGATTCCGTGCAACTCGATGCGGCGGTTGAGGAAGCCCGTTTCCTGCGGTGGCTCCGGTTTGACGGAGCGAGCTTTGGATACGGTTGCGCTGGCCACAGCAGGCCATGTCGCGCAGGCCAGCGCCAGGCAGGCTGCAGAGATGCAAAATTTTCGTGACATCTTGTCCTCCATCATAATGATTCGGGCAAACTATCCGGCCCTTTTCTGCGCGGCCGGGAGGGGAGGTGTCCCCAGTCTCCGTGAACTTTTTCCCGGCGCGGACGGCTTCCCGGCGATGCGCCCCCTTCGATTCGATTTCCCGCTTCGCCAATCCTTGCAGTTTTCTTACAAATTGCATGCAAGAATCGAAACTGCGATGCTGACTGTAGCCGTGTCCACCCTGAAAGCCGGAGATACGCTGGACCACTATCGCCTTGACGCTGAGGTTGCGCGCGGCGGCATGTCCACGCTCTTCCGCGCCACGGACCTGCGCAACGGCCGGCAGGTTGCGGTGAAGGTTCCGCACCCGGAGATGGAGACCGACCCAGTTCTGCTGGAGCGTTTTCGCCGCGAGGAGGAGATCGGCCAGGAAATTGACCACCCCGGCGTGGTCAAAACCTACGACGGCGAAGAGCGCAGCCGCCGCTACATGGTCATCGAGTGGGTCGAGGGCCGCCTGCTCCGGACGATCCTGAACGAGCAGGGCCTCAACGAGCAGCGCAAGCTCCCCATTGAGCGCGCCGTCTCGCTCACTCTGGCCATTTGCGACGCCCTCGACAACCTGCACAAGCACGGCGTCGTGCACCGCGACCTCAAGCCGGAAAACATCATGGTGTGCGGCGGCGGCCGCATCAAGATCATCGACTTCGGTATCGCCCTGAAGGAGGACGCGCGGCGCATCACGCCAATCGGGATTACGCCCGCCCTGGGCACGCCCGACTACATTTCCCCCGAGCAGGTGAAGGGCCGCCGCGGCGACCAGCGCAGCGACGTCTACTCCCTCGGCGCCATCTTCTACGAAATGCTTACCGGCCAGCCGCCGTTCACCGGATCGAATCCGCTTGCGGTGATGAACGAGCGGTTATTGATCGATCCCGCGCCGGCGCGCGAGCTGAACCCGGAGATTTCCCCCGAGCTTGAGGAGATTCTTTTCCGCTCGCTGGAGCGCGACCCGCGCCATCGCTACTCGACGGCCGCTGAGATGGCCTGGGAGCTAGAGCACCAGGAGTTGGTGGGCGTCGACAGCGGCCATCACCGAACGGCCCTGCATGGGCGTTTTCAGTTGAATAGCCGTAAGCTGGCGCTCTACGCCGGCCTGGCCCTCGTCCCGGTCCTGCTCTTCGTCGTGATGCTGCTCCTGGCCCGCCGCTGAGGAAGCTCTTTACGAGAGCGTGTTTCAAAAATAAGTTTTGTAACAAGGGCACGGCTTACCGGGGCCCCCGGCGACAGGTCTTCGTCGCTGGGGTGACTTGAGCCGGGCCGAAAAATGCAGGAAAATACGGGGGCTTTAGCCCCTGAGGAATGACAACGGAAATCTACGCGATTATTTTTGAAACACGCTGTAGTCGATGTTTTGAAAGGGCGCGAGTTACTGGTGTCCTGAGTCTGAAGTTCGCATTAAAATAAGCTGTCATCCTGAGCGAATTTTGGTGCGTTTTGCGCCAAAATGAGTCGAAGGATCTGCGGTTGTTCTTCAATGAACTTCTGACTCACCACACTAGGGACCTCTGCGTCTCAAAACCCTGCCGGCCATCCAGCCAGCACCGCGCCGGCACCGCCAACAATCGCTTCCCAAAAGCCGACTTATCAGGAGTGATCAATGGGGGCAAAATCTTTTGACCTTTCCCAGGTCAAAAATCGAGACCTGGGCTATACTCGCCGGTCGGCGCTTTTATACTTCCATCCATGCCACCGCCATGCATTTTCTGCGACCACGACTCCGGCAGCCCGGAGCATCTCTGGCCGGACTGGATGCACAACACCGTCAAATTCGAGCCGATCAACATGCAGGAAGCGGACGGTCCGATCATCACCGGCCAGGACCCCGAGCAGACGATCACCACAGTCTGCCACGACTGCAACACCGGCTGGATGTGCCTAATCGAGAACAAGTCCAGGACCCGGCTGAAGCCGATGCTTCTCAATCAACCCATCGAGATCGACCGCGGCGGGATGAAGTTGCTGACTCAGTGGGCCGTTCTCAGGGCGATGGTCTTCGAGTCGATCAAGCCGAAGAGCGGCAACGAACAATTCTTCACGCGTGAGGAACGGATCGCCTTCAAAGCGAATCAGACCATCCCTGAGCGGACGCGGGTGTGGGTCGGCGCGCTCGAGAATTCCCACATCGGCTATCACGGCACCGACTACGCTATCTGGAGGTCCGCCACTGATTGCACACGGATCGGAACCGGAAGCGTCGGCACGATTTATGCCGGCCACATCATCATGCAGACCGTCACCGAGCACATTCATCCGCCCTATGTGGTGCAGCCGGGACCGGTCATTTCTCCGTTGCCCGGACCTGCGGACGAGCGCTTCGTTGAGATTTATCCCAATCAGCCAAAGAGGGTAAATTGGCCAACGAAACCATTCACCGATGATGGTCCGACAGGCATTCTCGCGGTGCGAGATCGGTGGCATCAGGGCGAGAAGGTTTCGCAGATCAAGAATGCGTAATCAGGATACAAAAGTGAAGGACGAAGACGAACTCAAAGAGCATTTAAGGGGAACGACATTTGAGCCGGTTTTTGATCGTCTGACAAAGCGCGCGGAGAACGGCGATGCCAGGATGCGCAACGGGCTTTCAAAAGCGGATAAGCATCGGATGCTTGAGAAACTTCAAGGTCTGAAAGAGGAACTGGAATCGCTCAGGCTTTGGGCCGCGGCAGATGAGGTTGGGGCGGCAATAAACCTCGTTCGTCGTCGCAAGTCGTATTAGGTTTACGCTTCGCTGCCTGTTGCCCTGCTGCCGCAGGCGGCTAAAACGGATAGTCGATCAGATCCCACTCCCATCCTTTCCCGGCCACCGGAGGGACGGGGATATAGCAGTCTTGTGGGTACCTGAGAGGATCAACATCGAGAGTGAAGACGTTTCTCAGCAGATTGCTCTTGTCCTCACCGATGGTAATGCCGATCCCGAACTGCGCGTAGAACATCACAACCGCAGCGCCGACCGAGTGAACTGCGCGCTCAATCGTTGCCACGTCGAGATGCTCCTCGCGGTTGTGCTTCGTCTGGTTATAAACGTCGTACCAGCTGAGTGACCTGGTGGGAGCCGTCGCATTCCAACCTCCGAACGGAGTGAAGGCGGGAAAATCTGGGTAAGACCGGAGCTTCAGGCTGAAACTGTCGAGCCGCATCGGTCTTAGAAGCTTCACGTAGTCGTTCGTCGTGAAGCGGCCCCCAGCGTACCCATTGGCTTTCAGGACGGCCGCCCAGGACGCCTCCACTTCCATGGCTGCCAGCAGCAGCAATTCCCGAATCTTGTGACCGTAGGTTTGCAGGTTAGATGGACTCGGCTCGACCGTTTCGAATATGTCTTGCATCTTCGCCAGCAGAAGTTTCAAAGCGACAAAAGATTGGGTGAAGGCCTTTTGGTCAATCGCTCCCTCTAGTTTCCCCATGACAAGCACGCGGCGGGAGATTCGCTTGTAGGCGGTGCCCGGCTTGTAGTCCGATTCCTCCGGTGCAGCGTCTCCGAAGATTCCGTTAATCCACGTCTTCAGCGTCGGCAAGTCTTGCGGCGTGATCGGGACGGGCCACGAATCAGCGCGAGCCGTATCGATGCCCGTGTAGGTCCACTGACTCCCGGATAGAAACGCCACTCCATGCGTGAATCCGTGAATCGCGGCGTTCGTGGGTTTGCCATTGTTGAGATTCCGAAAGAACACGGTGGAAGGCATGGTCAATGATAGACAGCCACGCCCGCTCCTCGCATCAAGACCTCCGACAAGGCAGATTTCCTTTCGCTGCAGCGAACAGGAAATTGCTTCTCGGACCCTGCGGGCTCTGGGGCGTTACCAGTCCTAGCTCCGCTATAGCGAAAATTCGACTGAAATGTTTGGGATCAGTCCCGAGAAACGCCGATATCGCCCTTGACAGAAACCTGCGCCGTTCGAGCTGTCAAGCCCCGCGCCCCCGCTCGACTTCATCCGGTAGTCGGCTAAGTCATTGTTTTTTCTAGTCACTACGTCCCTGGCCCCTATGTCCCTGCACTTTGCAGAGTTTTTCCGCCTCTTCGCGCACAATAAACCCAGCAACGGTAGGAGCTGGCTCATGCTCTCTGATCCCTGATCCCTGTTCTCTGCTCTCTGCCGCTAACCCCTTTGCTGAGACATATCTGCGGATAAGCGGCCTTGAATCAGACAGTTGGCGGACCCAACTTGCGCCAACCTGATGAAACCAATGCACTTATTTACAGAAGCCGAGGGGGGCCCCCCCGTAACGCTTGAGTAACCCCAAATTGCCGGTTTTCAGCTGAAATGACCGGGTTTCTTCCGATAGGCCGCACCAAAAACAGTGCATTTCGGCCCCGCTGCACCCAAAATGTTGCAAGCTGCCGACAGGAATGCCACGCTCCGAGTGGATTCGGAACCGGCCTCAGTCGAATGGGTCGATTTACCGGTACGATTCGTCGCGGTGAATCACGAACTCCGGATAGGCGCCGCCGCCGAGTTCATGCAGGTCCATGCCCATGCGTTCGCCGTCGGGATCGACGCGAAATGCAACCACGCGGTTAAGCAGCGCAAAGAGCAGGTAGACCAGCGGGAAAATCACGCCAAGCAGCGCGGCGACACCCACGAGTTGCGCGAGCATCTGTCCCGGTTGTGGCGCGAAGAAGCCCGCGGCCAGCAATCCCCACAGGCCCGCCGCGCCATGAACGGTTACTGCGCCGGAGGGATCGTCGATGGAAAGCGCCAGTTCCAGCCCCTCGACCAGCAGCGGTGTGAAGATTCCGGCTGCGGCCCCGGCGAAGAGCGACTCGGCAGGCGTAGCCAAACCGGCATAAGCGCAGGAGGCGACTAGCCCAGCCATCCAGCCGTTGGCGCAAAGGCTGGCGTCGGGTTTGCCAAAACGAGCGCGTGTCACTGTGAACGTCGCCACCAGCGCGCCCGCCGCCGACAGCAGAGTATTGATTGCCGTGCCCGGCAGCGCGGTCAGCGGAGCGTGCAGCCACAGGATCGCGCCTGCCGCGTTCCAGGCCAGCCAGCCGACCAGCGCCAGCAGGCAGCCGAACTGCACATACACCGCGTTGTGGCCGGGAATCGCGGTGGAGAGGCCTTCCCTGGGGAATTTGCCGCGGCGCGGCCCGGCGATCCAAACCAGAACCAGCGCGCTCAGGCCACCGAGTGCATGCACTGTAGCCGCACCGCCTCCATCAAGAAAGCCCGCTCCCAACGAGAAGTTTGTGCCCAGCGCGGCGAGCCATCCGCCGCCCCAGATCCAATGTGCTGCAAGAGGAAACACAAAGCCGGCAAGCACCACAGCCGATGCGCCGCCGGCCGCGAGCCGCCAGCGATCCGCGCCCGAGCCCCAGGGCACCAGCACGGCCATGACGACGGCCAGAATTTCGAAAAGCAGCCCAAGCTGGGCCTGCGGCGTAGCCGATCCAAGCCCGTGCAGGAAAAAACCGCCCAGCCCCAGAATGCTCCATGTCTTGCCGTACGCCTGCAAAACCACCGCCCAGTTTCCGGGCAGCCCCGCAAACCCCGCGCCGGCGATGGCGAACACAACCGCCGCCACGGCGCCAAGGAACAAATTGCCCAGCATGGCCTGCGCCGCCGAACGCGAGCGGCCCAGTCCGGTATTGATCAGTGCCAATCCGGCGATTGCCAGGGGCGCCAGCAACAGAAGCACGAGCGTGACCACGATCGCGACGTCGCTCATCGCAGCAGCCGGGGCAGGCGTCATGGGAGGCATCGGGTTCATGGCCTGCTCGCTCCGCGCTGCGGCATGTGACCGCGCACCGCCACGATCAAGCCCATGACCTCAACAGCCAGGCCGCAGAACACAAACGCCAGCCGCCGGGGAGGGTCGGCAAACAGCACCAGTGCGGCGAGGGTGAGTAAGAACCCGGCGGGCATTACCAGCAGTCCGGCGTACTTCATCGTTGCTTCCCTTATCGGCGGTTGACGTGCCCAGCGAATACTCGATCGGCAGCGATCGAGAAAGACCGTCCCGCGAACCGAACGATCGAGTCCCGCGTTTTGAGATGTTGTTAAGAGTGGTTGAACCGTCCTTATGAATTCTAAACGATCCGATTGATAACATCGGCCTACGCGGGTATCACGGGACACCGCGGCACGCCCTTACGGTTTCTTTTCGAGATGAGGGCAATAATGACCAATGTACATGCGTCTTGGCCGAACCCAAAGGTTTCTTCCTGTATTGCTTGGCGGCGTCACCCTTGCGGGCGTCGTCATGCTGTTAGCCTGGGACGCCTATCCGAGGCCGTTTCCTGCCGGAAGCCACGATGTTCTCGCGGCCTTTTCATTGGCCATGATTTCTATTGCTTACGTCATTTACCGGATTGCGCGCCGGCCAACTGCATTGGAGTTTGCCAAGGCGATCTTGCTGGCCGCTGCTTTTCTCTTCTGGGCAGCCAACCAGTTCTGGCCGGCTCTGCCCCAGGCAACCCTCTTCAACGACATTGCCATCGCTCTCTTTGTCCTCGACGTTTTTCTCGTTATTGTCGGCTGGCCGCGATCGTCGCCGGACAACTCGTTTGGCGAATCCTGCGCCGAGTCATGCGCCGAATGCTGCGCAGGGTCGTGCAGGAAAGGGCGAATTTGAGCGTACGTAACGGGGGCGGTATTCCGGGCGTGTTTATGGCGCCGCGCTCTTGTGGCGGCATAGATTGTGAGTGAGGTTCTCTCTGGCGATGCGCCTGTACGCCGATTCAAGTGTCCAGCGGACTGCTGATGGCGTTCTGGAACCGGTGAACGTGGAGCGGGGACGGAACTGAGCTCCCGCTGCGAATGTGTTAGTTCGTTCTGTGGTTTGCGTGGCAGTGGCAAATTCCGCTTCCAGGATGATATTTTTTTGATTGAACAGTCCAACCTCTGGCGTACTGAACGCCAGGGGAAGGTGGTGGGTACGCCAAAATCGTCCTTGTCACAACCGATTATCTTTTCAGGCAGTTGCAAAGCGGATTCCCACACGAATTTCTCGCGATGTGGCACGCCGCGCTTGATGCGCAAGGGCCTCCGGCTGCTATATTGAAATTTCGGGCTTCCCCGCCCCCGCGTGAGAGTTCTATCGAAGAGTGTTTCTTGTACATGATCTATGTGACCGCCAGCACACGCGGCGCATGCAAAACGAAAGTCAAATCGGGATTCGTTCATGGCACAAATCTTCGACCGCAGCTCCAATGCACTGGCTCGCATGAGCCTTGTGCTGACGGGGTTGATCGTCATTGCCTTGGGTGTCACCCTGGACCAGTTGCAGCGCTCGCCGTGGGTCACGCGGCAGGGCCAGCGCGCCGATCAGCCGGTGCCCTTCAGCCACAAGCACCACGTGCAAGGGCTGGGCCTGCAGTGCCAGTACTGTCACACCACAGTTGAGAAATCGAGCTACGCCGGCATTCCTCCTACGCGCACCTGCATGAACTGCCACGCGCAGATATGGACCAATGCTCAATTATTGGAGCCGGTTCGCCAGAGCTGGTACACCGGCCAGTCCATACCCTGGATCAAGGTGCACGACCTGCCCGACTTCGTCTTTTTCAATCACGAGATTCACGTAAACAAGGGCATCGGGTGCGAAAGCTGTCACGGTCGAGTCGACGAGATGCCTCTGATGTACGCGCAGAACACGCTGCAGATGGAGTGGTGCCTCGACTGCCATCGCAATCCGGCGAAGAATCTCCGGCCCACAAGCGAGATCTACAACATGGACTGGCAAGAGCCGGTGGAGGACCATCCGGTGTGGTGCGCCGCGGCGGACAACAAGACCGGTGTGCCCACGGCCGAGAGCGTGAGCTGCACAACGAAGGATCCGGCGAGCAGTCCGGAGAGCCAAGCTGCGTTAACGTCGCCGGCAATACTGATTCCGGTTTCGATGACCACCGGTACTTCAGCGCAGATGACTCCGAACCAGTCCGCGGCCACGCTTGAGGCGCAGAAGTTCACCAGCCAGGATGCGTTGGGACATTTCCTGCTGGTTCACTACAAGATCCGCACGCCGAAGGACCTGACCAGTTGCGAGGTGTGCCACCGATGAGCGCAGAAAAGAGCAAGTCGTCCGCGGTGGAGAAGCCGATGGGGAACGAAGTGGACCACGCAAAGCACAATGCGATTCCGGCTGCTGTCACACACGGTACGAATTCCGAGCCGATGACTCTCGAAGCGGTTCGCCAGGGACTGAAGGGCGCGAAGGGCAAAAAATACTGGCGGTCGCTGGAGGAACTGGCCAATACGCCGGAGTTTCAGGCCGCGGTGGAGCGTGAGTTTCCCTCGGCGGCGCAGGAGTGGGTCGATCCGGTCTCGCGGCGCGGCTTCCTCAAGTTGATGGGCGCTTCCATGGCGCTGGCCGGATTAGCCGGATGCACCAAGCAACCCGACGAGCCGATCTATCCCTACGTGAAAGCGCCGGAAGACTTAATCCTGGGCAAGCCGATGTATTTTGCCACGGCGCACCCGTTCTCGACCGGTGCGGTGCCGCTCTTGGTCAAGAGCGACGAATTCCGGCCGATCAAGATTGACGGCAATCCAGAGCACGCATACAACCGCGGCGGCTCCGATCCGTATTCGCAAGGTACTCTGCTCGATCTCTACGATCCCGACCGCTCGCAGCACGTGACGTATCGCGGCGAGAACCGCGAGTGGGAGGAGTTTGTCGAAGCGCTGCGCGACAAGGTGACATCAACAAAGGACGGGACGGGAATCTACTTCCTGAGCTCGACCATCACTTCGCCCACCCTAGCGCGGCAGTGGAAAGAAGTGCAGGCGGCCTGGCCCAAGGCGAAGCTGGCGCAGTACGATCCGGCGCTGGCCGGGACGTTTCTGGCGCAGGGCTTGAACATTCAATATGACCTGAGCGCGGCCGACGTGATCGTTTCGCTGGATGCGGATTTTCTTTCGAGCGCGGCTTATCCCGGCTTCCACAAATTGGTGCGCGACTATGCCGACCGGCGCAAACACCCTGAGAATGGGATGAACCGGCTGTATGCCGTGGAGAGCACGACGGCCACCACCGGCATGAAGGCCGAGCACAGGATGGGGTTGCGCGCGAGCGAAGTGCCGGCATTTGCGGCGGCGCTGGCTGCTGCGGTGGGTGTGCCGGGGGTGGGTGCGCCGAGCTACGCGTGGACCGATGAGCAGAAGAAGTTTCTGGCCGCGCTGGCGAAGGATCTGAAGGCCAATGTCGGCAAGTGCGTGGTGATACCAGGGCTTTATCAGGATATGTCGGTGGTGGGGCTGGCGCTTGCCATCAACAGTGCGCTCGGCAATATAGGCAAGACGGTGATGGCCGCCGCAGAGCCGGCGATTCCGATTCCCAGCGACCAGCTTGGCGATTTCAAGTCGCTGGTCGCCGATCTCAACGCGGGCAAGGTGGATTGGCTCGTCATTCTCAACTCGAATCCGATCTACGACGCGCCTGCCGATCTTAACTTCGCCGACGCATTCAACAAGGCCAACATCGTGGCGCACCTCGGCTCGCACTACGACGAGACCGGACAGCAATCGCACTGGCACATTCCTGCCGCGCATTACCTCGAGTCGTGGTCGGACGCGCGCGCGTACGACGGAACGGTTTCCATCGTGCAGCCGATGATCGATCCGCTGTATGGCGGGCGCACGGCGCACCACGTCTTCCAGGCGCTGCTCAACGATCCGATGGTGAGCCCCTACGATGCGGTGCGCGAGACATGGAAGCCGGTCATCGAAAAGGGATCCAAGGGCGGCGATTTCGAAGCGGGATGGCGCAAGGCGCTGCACGATGGATGGATTGCGGATACAGCATATGCGCCACGCGATGCGGCGCCGTTTATCCCGCGCCCGATTTCGCTGTCACCGAATGTTCCTGCGCCCACGCCGAAGGATTCGCTGGAGATTATCTTCCGCCCCGACCCAAATATTTACGACGGCCGCTGGAACAACGTGGGCTGGCTGCAGGAGTTGCCCAAGCCGGTGACGAGCCTAAGCTGGGACAACGCCGCGATCGTTTCCGGCGCGACGCTGACAAAGCTGGGCCTGGAAGAGGACGACATCGTCGAGCTGTGCGTGGGCAATGGCAAGGTGAAAGCGCCGGTGATTGTTGCACCGGGCCATCCCGACAATTCTGTAACGGTTTATCTCGGCTACGGCCGCGAGTTTTCGGGCCGTGTAGGCTCCGGCCAGGGTTTCAACGCCTACTTGATCCGCAACACATGGGCGCCGCTCTACGCCACCGGATCGATTCGCAAAGTGGACGGCAAGTGGGGCGTTGCCATTACCAAGAGCCACTTCCAGGATCAGCGCGGCGCGACTTTCGGCGAGCAGGGTCATGGGAACAACTCGCTCGAGGCCGACGAGGCGCTGGGTCCGCGCGGCATCGTTCGCTACGCCACGCTGGACGAGTTCAAAGCCAATCCGGATTTTGCTCATGAGGGCGAAAGGTACGAAACGCCGAGCCGGGATACGTCGCTCCTCCCCAACTGGCCGTACAACGAGGCCAACGCCTGGGCCATGTCGATCGACATGAACAGTTGTACGGGCTGCAATGCCTGCATCATCAGTTGCTATGCCGAGAACAATATCGCTGTGGTGGGCAAGCAGCAGGTGCGCATCGGCCGCAACATGCAGTGGATCCGGATCGACACCTATTTCGAGGGCGACCTGTCGGCTCCGCGGGCGCACTTCCAGCCCATGAACTGCCAGCACTGCGAAAACGCGCCCTGCGAGCAGGTTTGCCCGGTGGGCGCCACGGTGCACACGCCGGAAGGCCTGAACTTAATGGTCTACAACCGCTGCGTGGGGACGCGCTACTGCTCCAACAACTGTCCCTACAAGGTGCGCCGGTTCAACTTCCTGCTTTACTCCGACTACGAGACCGAGAGCCTGAAGCTGATGCGCAACCCCGACGTCAGCGTGCGCTCGCGCGGCGTGATGGAAAAGTGCACCTACTGCGTGCAGCGCATCAACGCGGCCAAGATCGAGGCCGACAAGGAAAATCGCAACATCCGCGACGGCGAGATCGCGACCGCATGCCAGCAGGCCTGCCCGGCCGAAGCGATCGTTTTCGGCAACATGAACGATCCCAACAGCCGCGTATCGAAACTCATGGCCCAGCAGCGCAGCTACCAGGTGATTGCCGACCAGAACGCGCGTCCGCGCACGCAGTATCTGGCCGAAGTGCTGAACGTGAACCAGGAACTCGAAGTGACGCCGACGGAAATTGCGCCGGCAAAGGGTTGAATCGACGATGGCAACCAGGGAAGTAAAACCCAACGATCCCGCGATTGATCCGGCAACCGGAGAATTCCGCGTTATCGCGCCGGGCCAGACCTTCCGGTCGATCACCGAGAAGATCGCGCGTATTGTGCTCACACCGCATACGCCGATGGGCTGGTTCGGCCTGTTCGCGGTTGCCGGCGGCGGGGCCACCGTACTCTTGACGGCAGTAATATGGCTGTTTCTGGTCGGTGTTGGCATCTGGGGCATCACCCAGCCGGTGGCCTGGGGATTTGCCATCATCAACTTCGTCTGGTGGATCGGCATCGGCCACGCCGGAACGCTGATCTCGGCCATTCTGCTTCTGTTCAAGCAGGGCTGGCGCAACTCCATCAGCCGCTTTGCGGAGGCCATGACCATCTTTGCCGTGGCCTGCGCAGCACTGTTCCCGCTCATTCACATGGGCCGTCCCTGGCTTGGTTACTGGCTTTTCCCGCTGCCCTTCACCATGACCGTCTGGCCGCAGTTCCGCTCCCCGCTCGTGTGGGACGTCTTCGCGGTTTCAACCTACGCCACCATCTCGGTGGTGTTCTGGTACATCGGCATGGTTCCCGACCTGGCCACCATGCGCGACCGCGCGCAGTCAAAGATAGCGCAATATTTTTACGGACTCCTGAGTGTGGGCTGGCGCGGGTCGGTGCGCCACTGGATGCGCTACGAAACTGCCTCTTTGCTGCTCGCCGGCCTGGCCACGCCGCTGGTGCTCTCGGTACACACCGTCATCAGCTTCGATTTCGCGGTGGCGGTTCTGCCCGGCTGGCACACCACGATCTTTCCGCCCTACTTCGTGGCCGGCGCCATTTACTCGGGATTTGCCATGGTGCTCACGCTGGCCATTCCGCTGCGCAAGTTCTATCACCTGGAGCAACTGGTGACGGAGCGGCACATCGACAACATGGGCAAGGTGATGCTGGCCACAGGATTCATCGTGGCTTACGGCTACGCCATGGAAGCCTTCATGAGCTGGTACTCGGCCAACCACTGGGAGGCGTTCACCTTCTGGAATCGCGCCTTCGGGCCCATGGGGTGGTCGTACTGGGTGCTGGTTACCTGCAACCTGGCGATTCCGCTGACGACTTTGTGGTCGCGCAAACTGCGCACGAACATCGCGTTCATGTTCCTTATCTCCATCGTGGTCAACACGGGCATGTGGTTTGAGCGCTTCGTGATTGTAGTGACCAGCCTTACGCGCGATTTTCTGCCCTCGGCGTGGGGCACCTATCGCGCCACGAAGTGGGACTACATGACCTTCGTGGGCACGCTGGGATTCTTTACCTTCCTTTTCCTGCTCTTCGTTCGCTTCCTGCCCATGATGCCCATGAACGAAATTCGCATGTTGCTGCCAGGGGCCAAGATCAAGCCCAAGGCGGCAGTGGAGGCTGGTGACTGATGCCTGCACGCGAAGGAACCTACGGCCTACTGGCCGAATTCGATACGCCCGGCGATCTGGTGCGGGCCGTGCGACAGGCGCACGAGGATGGATGGCGCCGTCTGGACTGCTACACGCCCTATCCCGTGGAGGAAGCGGCAGAAGTCCTTGAGTGTGTTCGCAACAAGGTGCCGCTGCTTACGCTCATCGGCGGCCTGATGGGCGGCGCGGCCATGTTTGCGCTGGAGACGTGGATCGCGGTGCTGGCGTATCCGATCAACGCTGGAGGGCGCCCCCCATACTCCTGGCCCGCATTTATCGTTCCCGCCTACGAGTGGACGATTCTCTGGGCCGGACTCTCGGCGGCGTTCGGGATGCTGGCGCTGTGCGGGCTCCCAGCGCTCTACCATCCGCTGTTCAACGCGCCCAACTTCCGCGATGGCGCGACGACCGACAAGTTCTTCCTGTGCCTTGAGGCGCTGGATCCGAAATTCGACTTGGTGGAAACCAAGGCCTACCTGCAACAGTTCAAGCCGAATTCGGTGGTGGAGGTGGAGTACTGATGAGCGCGAAGCTTTCAGCTCTCAGCTTTCAGCTCTCAGCCACCGGCTGCGCGCGGCGCGGCATTGCTTTTGCCAGCCTTGCCGCGGCGCTCTTCGCCGCTGGCTGCCGGCAGGACATGCAGGACCAGCCCAAGATGATTCCGCAACGGGGCTCGGATTTCTTTGCCGACCATCGCGGTGCGCGTCCGCAGGTGCTGAACACCGTGGCGCGCGGGCAGTTGCACCAGGACTCCTATTTCTACACCGGCGTGGTGCAGGGGCCGAACGGCTACCGCCAGGAACTGGACGAGATGCCGTTCCCGGTGACGATGGAAGTACTGAAGCGCGGGCAGGAACGGTTCAACATCTACTGCACGCCGTGCCACTCGCGGGTGGGCAATGGGTTGGGCGAGATTGTGCAGCGCGGCTTCAAGCCGGCGGCCAATTACCACGACCAGGTACGCATGTCGCAGCCCATCTCGCACTACTTTTACGTGATGACGCACGGTTACGGCGCCATGCCGGACTACTCCACGCAACTGCCTCCGGAGGACCGCTGGGCCGTGGCGGCCTACATCCGCGCCTTGCAGCTCAGCCAGGCAGCAACGGTTAAGGATGTCCCTGCCGGCGTGCAGATCGGCAACCTCAAGGACCTGGCCGCGGCAGAAGGCCATCCCGAATACGCGCAGCCATGGCCGATGCCGTCAACGGCGGTGAACGCAAACAACCCCATCGCCAGCGAGGGAACGCCGGGCATGGCGCCGGGTTATCCGGCGCCTCCCGCGATCAAGATTCCCGTAAGCAAACCGGCCCCAGCGGCCCAGAAGTAGGACGAACTGCAATGGCTCACGAACCGAACCAACACGCGCATGGGGCATCGCATGCAAGAGCGCTCCCCGCCGACCTGGGCGCTCCGCCTTTTGTCGACACCTGGAAGAATCGCGCGCTGACGACCGGGGCGATCTTTAGCGTGATCGCCGTGATTCTGGCAGTCCTGGGCCAGTCGCAAGACCCGGAACATCTGGGCTGGGATCACCTTTTGCGCGGCTGGACGCTGGGCCTGGTGGTCACCTGGGGCTTTGCCGTGGGCGGGTTGGCGCTGCTCATGGTGCAGTACTGCTCGGGAGGCAAGTGGGGATTGCTGCTGCGGCGCCCGCTCGAAGCGATGAGCCGCACGCTCCCGCTGGTCTTCGTTTACTGGGCGGTCGTGGCCATCTTCATGAAGCGGCTCTATCTGTGGTCGCGGTTCACCAGCGCGAGCGACACAGCGGCGGCGCTGAAATCGGGCGTCCTCAACGAAATCCAGGCGCACTGCCTCGATTTCAAGCGGCCCATGCTCAATCCGAGTGCGTTCGTCTGGGTGAGCCTGCTGTGCTTCGCCATCTGGGGATTCTACGCATGGCGGCTCAACTCGCTTGGCCTCAAGCGGGACAGTGTTGGGCCGGAGACCACGCCGTATTGGATCAAGAAGCTGGAGAACATCAGCGGTCCCGGCATTGTGGTCTACGCGATCACCATGACGGCGGCATCGATTTGCTGGGTGATGTCGATGGACGTCACCTGGTTCTCGACGGTCTATGGGTTGCTGTTTTTGGTGGAGCAGGGGTTCCAGGTTCTTGCTCTCGGTATCATTGTTTCGCTCCTGCTCTCCAGGGCCGAACCGTTCAAAACGCTTCTACGGCAGACCGAGCAGCACGACCTGGGCAAGCTGACCTTTGCGTTTGTGATGCTGAATATCTACCTGACCTTTGGGCAGTTCCTCATTATCTGGTCGGGGAACCTTCCCGATGAAATCAACTGGTACCTCGACCGTATCCGCGGCAATTGGGGCGTCATCATCACGCTCGATTTCATCTTCCACTGGCTGGTCCCGTTCACGCTGCTGCTGTCGAGAGACCTGAAACGCAATAAGAAGCGGTTGATTCTGGTTTGCGGGATCATGATCTTCGCCGTGGCGTTGAATCAGTTCTGGCTGATCGAGCCGAATTTCAAGGACGCGGCGCGCAACCTGCATTTCAGCTGGGGAATTCTCGAGTACATCGCGGTGCCCGTGGCCATGACGGCGTTTTGGATTGCCTATTTCTGCACCTGCTTGACGACGCGGCCGCTGGTGCAGACGAACGACCCGCATTTGGCGGAGATTCTGGAGCCCGAGCATGCCCACGCATGACCAACCCGATCCCGGCCGCGAGCCGGAAAAGCACGAAGTCGACGCCTCGCTGGGTTACGAGCGTACCGATGCAAATGTGACCGGTATCGTTGTGTTTCTTACCGCGTTGGCTATCTTTGCCGCCGTCACCGGGTTGCTCTGCTACGGCATCGGTGAGGTGATCAACGCGCACCTGAACAAGGAAGACGGCCCCAACAGTAAGTGGACCAAGACCGTGGATATCCGCCAGCTCGGCAATATGCCCTCAAATCCCGAGATGCAAAACAAGGTTGCGCAACTGATGCAGACCTTTCCCACGCCGCGGGTGCAGATCGACAACGGCGACCAGGATATCGCCGACCTGCATGCGCGCGAGGATCTGCTGCTGGACAACTACACCTGGATCGATCAATCGAAGGGGACGGCCAGAATTCCCATCGAACGCGCCATGGAGCTGATTGCGCAACGGGGACTGCCGGTGGCGCCGCCGGTCGAGGTGCAGCCGCCCATGACCGGCGACAACCGGCCGGCGATCACCATGCCGCTGACCAACGGGTTTGCGCGCACCGGCTTTGAGCAGGAAGAGGCTGAGGCAGAAGCCGTCAAGGCGCAGCGCGAGGAGCAGAAGTAGGAGCCGAAATGGCCGGTTTTCCGGCCCACACAAGGAAATGCTAAGGACCGACAGGGAACGGGGTTTTTGCATCGACCGCAACGGGGAAGGGAGGAAGGGAGCAGACATCGTGCATTCGGGAAGGACAATCCGGAAAAGCTGGCGCACCGCGACGATGGCTACAACGGGCGCGATTGTGATTCTGCTTGCCGCACCGTTTGCGGACGCGCAGGTTTCAACATACGGCGCCAAGGGACTGCCGGCGATGACGTCGGCGACGAGCACTGCAGGGGGGCAGGTGGACACCACGCCGGGCATCCTGAAGAGCGTGGGCATCGCGCAGCACCTGAACTATCAACTGCCGCTCGACCTCACGTTCACCGACGACACGGGCAAGCTGGTTCCGTTGAGCACATATTTCGGCAAAGTTCCCGCTATCTTCATGCTGGTTTACTACCGCTGCCCGATGCTGTGCTCCGAAGAGCTCAAGGGGTTGACGAGCGCGCTCAAGATGATCAGCTTCCGCCCCGGCAAGGACTTCAACATCATCGTGATCAGCATCGACCCGACGGAAACGACGGCGATGGCCGCGGAAAAGAAAGTGGAATACCTGAAGATGTACGGTCACCCGGAAACCGCCGACGGCTGGCACTTCATGACCGGGACGCAGGCGAACATCGACAAGATCACCTCGGTGGTGGGCTTCAAATATGTCAAGCTCAAGGTGCCGGGAACGAACGTCGCGCAATTCGCGCATGCCAGTGCGCTGGAGATCGTCACTCCGCAGGGCAAATTGGCGCAGTATTACATGGGCGTGGAGTACTCGCCCAAGGACATGCTGCTGGGACTCGATGAGGCCTCGTCAAACAAGATCGGATCGCCGGTGGACAACATTCTGACTTACTGCTATCACTACGATCCCACGACCAACACTCACGACCTTATCGTTTCGCGCGTGGTGCAGGCGGGGGGGGTGCTCACGCTCCTGTTGCTGGGCGGATTCATGCTGGTGATGTTTCGCCGCGACTACCGGCATGGTGACGTAACTGGGACAAGATCTCATGGGGCGCCAAAGAAAGTGAACGGATAAAGGAATGGACCACATCAGCCCAGTACTTTGGCAATTCCTCGATAAGTGGTTGACGCACTTCTCCCTCTTTCCGCCTGAGGCGTCGAAGATTGCGCCGGAGTCGGACGCGCTCTATTTCTTCATGGTCCTGGTGAGCCTGGTGGGACTGACGATCGTGGTGTTGCTGGTTGTGGCTTTCTCCATCCTTTACAACAAGAAGCGCCATCCCCGGGCGGTGCAGATCGAAGGCTCAACGCTTCTCGAAGCCACCTGGACCATCATCCCGCTGGGGCTGTTCCTGATTATGTTCGTGTGGGGCGCGCTGCTTTACTTCCGCATCTACACACCGCCGGCCAACGCCATGAACATTTACGTGGTAGGCAAGCAGTGGATGTGGAAGATCGAACATCCCGGCGGCCAGCATGAGATCAACATGCTTCACGTGCCCACGGGCCAGGCCATCCAGTTGACGATCATCTCGCAGGATGTGTTTCACAGCTTCTCCATCCCCGCCTTTCGCGTCAAGCGCGAGGCGATACCGGGCCGGTACACCACGGTCTGGTTCGAGGCCACCACGCCCGGCACCTATCGCCTGTTCTGTACCCAGTACTGCGGGACCAACCACTCGCAGATGATCGGCGACGTGATCGTGATGACGCCGGAGGACTTCAAAAAGTGGCTGGAAAGCTCGACCAGCGGCAACTCGCTGGCGCAGGACGGCGAGAGGCTCTTCGCGAGCCTGAGCTGCAACGCCTGCCACAACGCGCAGCCCGACGCGCGCGGGCCCAGTCTGGTCGGCGTCTACGACGCGCAACTTACGCTAGCCACCGGCGAGACGGTCACGGCCGACGACGCCTATCTGCGCCAGGCAATCCTCGATCCAGCGCAGCACATTACGCAGGGATATACGCCAATCATGCCCACGTATCAAGGCCAGATCAGCGAGGATGGCGTGATCGCGCTAGTGGAATACATCAAGAATCTCCACACCGACTATCGCCTCCAGGAGACTCTGAATACCACAGAACTGCCGCCGAATAATGAAAAGAAGGCGCCGGCTCCGGGCCAGCAACCCGCAGCACAGAAGGAGGTCAAACCATGAGCGCGCCCACCATCGTCAGCCTTCCCGATCCGTCCACGGCCAGGATCCCCAAGATGAACTTCCTGACCAGGGAGAACGGCCTGCTCAGCTGGTTGCTTACCGGCGACCACAAGCGGATCGCCACGCTATACCTGATCTCCATTACCTTCTTTTTCTTTATCGGAGGGGCCCTGGCGGGGCTCATCCGCCTGGAGCTGTTGACGCCGCAGAGCGACCTAATGGCGGCCGACACCTATAACAAGGTGTTCTCGATGCACGGCCTGATCATGGTCTTTTTATTCCTGGTGCCGTCGGTGCCGGCCACCATCGGCAATTTCGTTATCCCCATGATGGTGGGGGCCAAGGATCTGGCTCTGCCTAAGATCAACCTGCTCAGCTGGTACCTCTATATCCTGGCGGGCGGGATGATGCTCTATACGATGGCCACGGGCGGCGTGGATACCGGCTGGACGTTCACCACGCCGCTCTCCACGCATTATCTGAATACCAATGTCGTTTCCGCGGGCCTGGCGGTCTTTGTGGCTGGGTTTAGCTCCATCTTCACGGGGCTGAACTTCGTCGTGACCATCCACAAGATGCGCTGCCCCGGCATGACCTGGTTCCGGCTGCCGCTGTTCATCTGGTCGAATTATGCAGCCAGCATCCTCATGATTCTGGGCACGCCGGTCCTGGCGATCACGCTGGTTCTGGTGGTGCTGGAGCGCACGGTGCACATCGGCGTCTTCGACCCCGCTTATGGCGGCGACCCGCTCCTTTTCCAGCATTTGTTCTGGTTCTACTCGCACCCGGCCGTCTACATCATGATTCTTCCCGGCATGGGCGTGATCTCCGAGGTCATCTCCACCTTCAGCCGCAAGCGAGTCTTCGGCTACACTGCGGTCGCCTTTTCTTCGGTGGCCATCGCTGTCTTCGCCTTCTTCGTCTGGGCCCATCACATGTTCATCATGGGCATCTCGAACTACGCGGCGCTGGTGTTCTCGCTGCTCACGATGATGGTTGCGGTGCCCTCGGCCATCAAGATCTTCAACTGGTCGTTCACGCTCTATAAGGGTTCCATCACCTTTGAGACTCCCATGCTTTACGCCATCGGGTTCATGGGCCTGTTCACCATCGGCGGCATGACCGGCGTCTTTCTGGGTTCGACGGGAACCGACATTCACCTCACCGAGACCTACTTTGTCGTAGCCCATTTCCATTTCGTGATGGTCGGTGGCATGTTGATGGCCTTCCTTTCAGGCATCCACTTCTGGTGGCCCAAGTGGACGGGCCGCATGTATCCGGAAAAGATCTCGCAACTGGCGGCGCTGGTCACCTTTATCGGATTCAATCTCACCTTCTTCCCGCAGTTCATTCTGGGCACGCTGGGTATGCCGCGGCGCTACGCAGCCTATCCGCCGGAGTTTCAGGTGCTGAATGTCTTTTCGACTGCAGGCGCCACCGTGTTGGGCGTGGGCTACCTGCTGCCGATTCTCTACTTGACGTGGTCGCTGAAGTACGGAGCCATCGCCGGCAACAATCCCTGGCAGGCAACGGGCCTTGAGTGGCAGACCCAGTCGCCTCCGCTGACGGAGAACTTCGTCGAGATTCCCATCATGGACCACGAAGCCTACGACTACGAGTGGCTGGAACAGCAGCAACGGAAAGAGGTAGCCAGTGTCGGATAGCACCGCGATCGCGAACGGCGCGCTGGCGGAGGAGCATCACGAGCATCCGCCCTATCAGCGCCACCATTTCCAGTCCGTCGATCAGCAGTTCGACGCCACGAACTTTGCCATGTGGCTCTTCCTGCTTACGGAAATCATGTTCTTCGGCGGGCTTTTCATGTCGTACCTGCTCATGCGCAACTGGTACTACCAGGCGTTTGTAGAGGGTTCGCACCAGTTGAGCATTTTCTGGGGTACTGCCAACACAGCCGTCCTCATTGCCTCCAGCTTCACCATGGCCATGGGCGTGTGGTCGGCGGAGACGCGGCGCAAAGGCTCGTTGCTGCTTTTCCTGAGCCTCACGCTGATGTTCGGCTTGATCTTCCTCGGCATCAAGGGCATCGAGTGGCACGAGAAATGGGAGAAGCATCATGTTCCCGGGATTCACCAATACAGCGAGCAAGCGTTTCTGAATCCAGCCTCCGATCCGGAAGTCTACAAGGAGTATCACGACAGGCCGCTGTCGCCGGCGATGGCCAGCAAAACAGAAGAATATTTCTTTCTCTACTTCGCCATGACCGGCATGCACGCGCTGCACATGGTGGTCGGCGTGGGCATCCTGGTCTTCATGATCTTTCGCGCCAAAGCCGGGGCTTTCACGTCGGGCCACTTCACGTTTGTCGAGAACTTCGGCCTGTACTGGCACTTTGTCGACATCATCTGGATCTATCTCTTCGCCCTGCTGTACCTGATCAGCAGGCATTAGAGGGTTGAAACGCATGAGCGAACTCGAGAAACAACACGAGCAGGAACACCACATCGTCGGCCCCGGAATCTACGTGATCGTTCTTTTATTGCTGCTCGCGGGCACGGCGGCTACTGTGGCTGCTTCCTACTTCGACCTGGGCGAGTGGCATATCGCCCCTGGCCTCACCCTTTTCTGGAACCCGGTGGTCGCGCTTGCCATCGCCTCCGGAAAGATGCTGCTGGTGGTGCTGTTTTTCATGCACGTCAAATACAGTACCCGGCTCACCAAGCTCACCGTGCTGACGGGTCTCTTCATGTTTCTGGTGCTCATCGGCATGACGCTGTCTGACTACATGAGCCGCGCATGGGGACGGTGGTAAGCAGACATATACATTCGCACAACGAGGGCCGCCTGCGGGCGGCCTTCGTTTTCGCGCAAATTCGATGCCGGAGCTTATATCCGCAAGCAAGGCGAACTCCGCTGATGGAATCTGCTCCGTAGTTTCTCTCGCCTCCGGGCGCACCGGCGTAGCGCTCGCGTCCAGGCTTGTATCCTGCATCACTTATTGACTTCTTCCGTACTGTCCTATAATGGGACCCAATTTCATTCCCGGAATTTGCGTGTTTCGTTGAGCGTTATCGGGTGGATTCTGTGCCGATCCCCATTGGAAGATCTTCAGAAAAGGGGACGCGGGAATTCGGCTCCGGATACGCGTGACGAATCCAATGTTCGATCTGAAATGCAGGAGCTCTGCGCGCAGCGGCGGGGCAGGGAAGCAAACCGGACAGGCTGGAGAGCATCCAGTCCGTGACGCATGGGGCGCCATAGCGCTGGCGGTGTGGCTTCTGCTGTATCTCCCCTCTGGCCCGGCGGCCTGGGCGCAAAGTCCGGTTGCGGACGCGCCAGCCAAACCCGCGGCGCAGCCCATTCGGCAACTTTCCGACGCTCCTCCCCGGGTCACCGAGGCGCGGCGCTTCCTGGCCCAGCGCGGCTGGACGCCAGGCCACCGGCTGTCTGCGCGGTCGAGGGTTGCCGTTCGTCCCGGCGCCGTGCTTTCTAGCGCCTCCGCCGGCGCGGCGGCTCGAAGCCAGAGCGCAGGCGGCATTGTGTCGAGCAGCAGTTGGCAGGCTCTGGGTCCTACCGCCGTCCAAACCGCAAACTTTGGCCTGGTCACCGGCCGCGTGGCCGCTCTTGCCCTCACAACCGGAAATCGCCTTTACCTGGGCACCACCGGAGGCGGCGTCTGGATGGCCAACAACGCCGGCGTTTCGACGACGACTTCCATCGTCTTTACTCCGCTCACCGATGCAGTGGCGGCTCTCGGCGGAGCAAGCGACGCCTCCATCAGCATCGGCGCCCTCACCGTGCAGCCGGGCGAGACCGGCGTGATCCTGGCCGGCACGGGCGACCCCAACGATGTACTCGATTCCTATTACGGCGCCGGTATCCTGCGCTCCACCGACAACGGAAACACGTGGAGCCTGATCCAGCAAACCCAGGACCTGGAGGACGGCCTGGGCGCCTTCGATTTCACGTTCATCGGGCAGGGCTTTGCCGGCTTCGCCTGGAGCAGCGTCAATCCCGAGATCGTCGTGGCCGCGGTTTCGCAGGCCTATGAAGGCACGCTGGTGGATGCGGATTGGCCCACCACGACTTACGAGGGCCTTTACTACTCCACGGACAGCGGCGCCACGTGGCACTTGGCCACAATTACCGACGGCAGCAACGTCGTGCAGAGCCCACTCGGTCCCATCGCCGCGCCCGGCAACGCCGCCACGGCGGTGGTGTGGAATCCGGTGCGGCAACTGTTCCTGGCCGCAGTACGCTATCACGGCTATTACCAATCGTCCGACGGCGTCACGTGGACACGCCTGGCCGATCAACCCGGCTCCCGACTCACCACGTCCATGTGCCCCAACAACCTGGGCGAGATTGGCTCCATCGCCTGTCCCATCTATCGCGGCGCCCTGGCGGTCAATCCCACCACAGGCGACACCTTTGCCTGGACCGTGGACGAGGACGATCAGGACCAGGGATTGTGGCAGGATCTGTGCGAGATCGGCAGCGGGGCGTGCGGCAACTCTTCCATCGCGTTTTCCCAACAATGGGACACAACGGCGCTTGAAACCAGCACCAACGAGGGAGCGGCAACCATTGCGGATGGAAACTATAACCTCACCCTGGCCGCGATTCCCTCCGGGCAGGAAACGATGGTGCTGGCCGGCGCGCACGACCTGTGGAAGACGATGTGCCCCGTATCGCAAGGCTGCACGTGGCGCAACACCACCCACTCCACCACCTGCATGAGCGCGCAGGTGGCGGAATTTCAGCACTCGCTGGCCTGGAACACCTCCAACCCGCTGGAGATTTTCGTGGGCAACGACAGCGGCCTCTGGCGGTCAGTCGACGCCATCGGCGAAGCCGGACCGGCGTGCTCCTCGACAGATTCCAGCCATTTTCAGAACCTCAACGGCAGCCTGGGCTCGCTGGCTGAGGCGGTGAGCCTTTCTCCGGTCGCCGCCACGCCGTACACCCTTATGGCCGGTCTGGGCGTGAATGGGACCGCAGGCGTGAAAAGCACCTCCGCGACCACGGATTGGCCGCAGATTCTCTCCGGCTACGGCGGCCCGGTGGCGATCGACCCCAACAACAGCAACAACTGGTATGTAAACGATCAGGCAGGGGTTGGCATCTATCTGTGCGCGCAATCCTCCGCTTGCACGGCGTCCGATTTCGGCACGGGCCCCGTGGTTGACGATGCCGATGTAAGCGGCGATGGCAGCGATATGCCCACCCCGGCGCCGTTTCTCGTCGATCCGCTCGATACCTCTCAGTTGCTTATTGGAACCTGCCGCGTTTGGCGCGGCCCGGCAGATGACGGCGGCGATTGGAGCACAAGCAACGCCATCAGCCCCATTCTCGACAGCGGCGCCGGCGCCTTTCCCTGCAACGGCAATGGGCTGATCCGTTCCATGGCGGCCATGCCTCTTGCGAGCGGCGGCGAAATCCTCTATGCCGGCATGTACGGCTCCGCCGACAATGGCGGCAACGCAGCCGGCCATGTCTTCAAGGCGACTTTCGATCCTTCCTCCGGCACCTCGCCCACGTGGACCGATCTCACGTTGAATTCCGTCGTCAACGATGTTCACACATTGAACTACTACGGCCTCGACATCTCCAGCGTGACCGTCGATCCGCACGACACCACAGGCTACACGGTGTACGTGACCGTCGCAGGAATGGAAAGCTCCGAGGCGGAGATCCAGACGGTGTACCGATCCACCAATGGAGGAACCACGTGGACCGACATTACGGCCAACCTGCCGGAAGCGCCGGTCAACAGCCTGGCCGTGGATCCGCAGAGCGCCAACACCGTCTACGTGGCCACGGACCTGGGCGTATATTTCACCACGCAGGCGGCAAATTGCGCCGAGTCGCTCTCCAGCTGCTGGTCGGTGTTTGGCTCGGGTTTGCCCGCCGCTCCCGCCGTCGCCCTCAGCGCCGCTCCCGCCACGGCTTTCGCGCAGGTGCTGGTGGCGGCCACTTACGGGCGAGGCCTGTGGCAAACTCCGCTGTGGAGCGCTGGCACGAGCCTTACCACCGCGGTCGCAAGCCCCGCACCACTCGCCTTTTCCAGCCAGGTCTTCGACACGTCCAGCAGCCCGTTGGCCGTGACCCTTAAAAACACCGGCAGCCTGGTTTTGTCGCCTACCTCCATCTCAATCACAGGCGACTTCGGCGAGACCGACGGCTGCGTGAATGAGTCCATCGCCGCGGGTTCGAGTTGCATTATCGAGGTCACGTTTACGCCCCAGGCGACCGGGTCGCGGAGCGGTGAAATGACCATCTACGCCAACGTAGACGGCGGGCAGCTCACGGTGGACCTGGCCGGAACCGGAGCGCCGGCCGGCGCGGTCAGCCTCACGCCCTCGACTTTGGGCTTCGGCGATGTCGAAGTGGGCGCCATTTCCACGCCGCTTCAGGTGACGGCCGCCAACAGCAGCTCCTCGGCCATCGCCATCACCAGCATCACCATTACGTCTCCGTTCGTCATCGCCAGCAACTCCTGCGGCACGACCAGCCTGGCGGCAGACACCGATTGCCAGTTGGGAATCAAGTTCGAGCCCACCGCCGCCGGCGCCTCCTCCGGCTTGCTCACCTTCACTGACGGGGCGGGTACGCAAACCGTGGTGCTGAGCGGGACCGGGGAGTCCGCGCCCACCGACACGCTGAGCGCCACGTCGCTTTCGTTTCCCGCGACGGCAGAGGGCCAGCTTTCCGCCGCGCAGCCCGTCACCATTACGAATACGGGCGGCGAGCCGCTCACCTCGATCTCCATCGCGGCAAGCTCGCAGTTTCAGGAATCGAGCACCTGCGGGACGCAACTGGCGCCGGGCGCCGTCTGCACCATCAGCGTGCAATTCGCCCCCACGCAGGTTGGCGCGGTCACCGGCACACTGACCGTCGCCGACATTCTGCGCACGCAGACCGTATCGTTGAGCGGAACCGGGCTCGCGCCGGCGGCCTTCAGCGTCAGCCCAACTAGCATGACCTTCACCAATCAGCAGCCGGGAGTGGCCAGTTCGCCGCAGACGCTGACGGTCACCAACAGCGGCGGAGCGTCGATGGCCAATATCGGCTTTGCCTTCACCGGCAGTGCTGCTTCCAGTTACTCCGTCACCTCCTCCACCTGCGGCTCATCGCTTGCCAGCGGAAGCAGTTGCACGGCGCAAATCGTCTTCACTCCATCCGCCACCGGTTCCATCTCGGCGACGCTGGCCGTTTCCTCCTCCACCTCCGGCGTCTCCGCGGTTTCGGTGCCGCTGAACGGCGCGGGGCAGTTGGCCACGGGCTTGGCCGCGAATCCGTCGCAAATCACCTTTCCCGTGATTGCCGCGGGCCAGTCCAGTTCGATGCAGCCGGTCACCATCACCAACTCCTCCAGCTACGCCATTGGCTCGGTTGCGCTCGCCGCCACCGCACCGTTCAACGTCACGCAAAACACCTGCACCGGCGGCTTGGCTCCGGGCGCCAATTGCAGCGCTTCAGTGGTTTTTCAGCCCAGCGCCGGCGGTGCGGCCTCCGGCACGTTGACGGTCAGCTCCCCCGTCGTCGCCACCCCGGCCACCGTGGCGCTTTCTGGAACCGGCTTCGATTTCAGCTTGGGCATGACCGGCTCTGCCAGCCAGACCGTGGCCAGCGGTCAGACCGCGAACTACAGCGTACAGATTTGCGGCACCGGCGGATGTGTGCAGAATCCGACCCTGCCCGTCGGAGGTACATTCACCTTTCAGTGCGGCACACTGCCCAGTAACGCGCTCTGCCTCTTCAACCCCACCTCCGAAACGTTGAGCGCCGGCGTTCAGGGCAACATCAAAGTGGAAATTTCCACCGGCAGCAGTTCGACGGCGCGCCTGGAGAAGCCGGGTTCTGGGCGGTCGGCCTTCTTGCGCACGCTCCCGCTCGCCTGCGGTCTGCTTCTGCTCCCCCTCGCCCTGAAGCGTCGCCGGAGGGTCTTTTTGCTGCTCGCCCTGGCGGCCGTTCTGGCCGGTGGAGTCTCCAGTTGCACCAGTTCCGGGGGAGGATCAGGTGGAGGTTCCAGCGGCGAAAGCGGCAGCTCCGGCACTGCGGCGGGAACCTACACCATTCCCGTCAGCGTCACGTCCACTGGCATCACGCAATCGGTGAACCTGACATTGACGGTCGACTAAGCGAGCGCGCAGAGCTGCGCGTACAGACCGGGGCGCAATATGGGACCGGCTATACTTAATCTTCGACAAACGCCGGCAAAATCCGCGCAGGAACACTGCGGGCGCGCTGGGGTGGGAAAGAGCAGAGAATGGCTGCCAAAGTAACCGTCGAAGACGTGGAGCGTGTGGCTGAGCTGGCGCATTTGGAACTGGCACCGGAAGAGACGGAAGCCATGTTGCGCGACCTCAACGCGATTCTGGACTACGTGGCTGAACTGAACGAGCTGGATACCAGGGACGTGGCGCCCCTCGCCCAGGTAAGCGAGCTGGAGAATGCCGCCATCCCACAACCGCGCGCCGATCGGGTGGAACCCTCGCTCGATCGCGCCGCCGTCTTGCCCCAGGCGCCGGAGACCGACCGGGTTTTCTTCAAAGTGCCCAAGGTGATTGAACGATAGAAACAGGGGACAAGCCACCCCGGGAGAGCCCAAATCAACCGCCGGGAGCCGGGCAGGAAACAAGGGGCCGAGGGGACAGGGAAAGGAAGAGGGTGAGCGCTTGGCGAGCGAGATCAGGATTGCCGAAACTTTTGTTGAGAAGCCGAAGACGCTCGCCACTCTGCGCGCCGAGATCGCCGAGGGCCGCACCAAGGCCGTTGACCTTGCCGCCGGTTACTACCAGCGCATCGAAAAGCTCAATCCGCGGCTGAATGTATACCTGAGCCTCACCAGGGAACGCGCGCTGGCGCGGGCCGCGCGCATCGATGCCATGGCGGCTAAAGGCGATCCGTTGCCTCTGCTGGCCGGCATTCCCGTGGGCATCAAGGACGTGCTGGTGATGCAGGGCGCACCTTCCACGGCAGGCTCCAAAATTCTCCAGGGCTACCGGCCGCCCTACGACTGCACGGCCGTTGCGAAGCTCGAAGCCGCGGGCGCGGTACTGCTGGGCAAGCTCAACTGCGACGAGTTCGCCATGGGCTCCTCGAACGAGAACTCGGCCTACGGCCCGGTGCGCAATCCCGCCGATCCGGAGCGGGTTCCCGGCGGTTCGAGCGGCGGCTCGGCCGCGGCCGTCGCGGCGAACCTTGCCGTGGCGACTCTTGGAACCGATACGGGCGGTTCCATCCGCCAGCCGGCCAGCTTCTGCGGTGTTGTCGGTGTGCTGCCCACCTATGGCCGCGTCTCGCGTTTCGGACTTATTGCTTTTGCCTCCTCGCTCGACCGCATCGGCCCCTTCGCGTCGAACGTGCGCGACGCCGCCACGCTGCTCGGCGTCATTGCCGGCCACGACCCGCACGACGCCACCAGTTCTCCGGCTCCGGTTGAAGACTACGCCGCTGCTAGCGATATTCCTGCCCAAGGTCTGCGCATTGGCGTGCCGGCTGAGTACTTCGGCGAGGGCCTCGACCCCGAGGTGCGCGCCGCCATCGAGAAGGGGATCGACGCGCTAAAAGCCGCCGGCTGCACGGTGAAGCCGGTCTCGCTGCCGCACACCAAATACGCCGTTCCCACCTACTATCTAGTTGCTACAGCCGAGGCCAGCGCCAACCTCGCCCGCTTTGACGGCGTGCGCTACGGCTACCGTTCGCCTAAATCGGCAACGCTTTCCGATATGTACTCGCACTCGCGCGACGAGGGCTTTGGCGCCGAGGTCAAGCGCCGCATCTTCCTCGGCACCTACGCGCTTTCTGCCGGCTACTACGACGCTTATTACCTCAAAGCCCAGCAGGTACGCCGCCTCCTGGCCGAGGAGTTCCTGCGTGCCTTCGCCGAGGTCGATGCCATCGTTACGCCCACCTCGCCCTTCCCGGCCTTCAAGATCGGCGAAAAGACCGGCGATCCAGTGGCAATGTACCTGGCCGACATTTATACGGTGACCGCGAGCCTGGCGGGCATCTGCGGCGTCACCGTGCCCTGCGGCGCCACCAGGGCAGGCCTGCCGGTGGGCATGCAGGTGTTAGCTCGCCACCTGGGTGAGGCCACGGCCTTCCGCGTGGCGCGGGCCGTGGAAACTGCGGGGATTTAGGAGTAAGGGCCATGAAGCAGGGCGCAGTTTTCGCAGTTGTGGCGCTGGTGGCAACCATCGGCGCTGGAGTCTTTGGGCACGCAGCTCCGCGCAAGCCCCACACCGTCGTCCTCGGCGCGGTCAAGCGCGTGCCTTACTCGCAGGCCGGTGACCCGTCTGGCGCGGCCGCAGGGGAAGACGCGCTGAAGATTCGCGCCCTCCTGGTCGACGGCGGCCTGAAGGAGTGGACCACCGGCGATGCGCACGACGTCACCGATCGCAGCTTTGTGGTGCGCCGCGTCATCCGGCTCAACGACGCCCTGCCTGGTGACAAGCCCGTGCCCAGCGACAAGCCCGCCGCGGCGGGCCACTGGGCGTGGCAGCGCGGGCCATGGCTGCTGGTGGACCGCGTAACCGGCCATGTGACTGCGCTTCACCTGCCCGACTACGATCCTGGCGTGAGCCAGATCAGCTGGTTCCGCGATTACGCGGCGTACTGCGGCGTGACGGTGAGCGGCAAGAGCCTCTATGCGGTGGTGGCGCAGATCGCCGCGCGCAAGCCCGTCCTTGCGAAGAAGCTCGCGGCCTTCGACGCCGGGAGTGATCCCAGGCCGGCTTGCGCGCCGCCCGATTGGCAACGCGAGCCGTTGCGCGTCACTTTTCATCCCACGGGCAAGGACGACGTCAGCTACGGGATCGTTCCCGGCTCGGCCGTGCTGGTGGAAGACACGGGCGACGAAGAGGAGACGCCGGACGCGCCTGCGGCGAAGTAGCGGTTCAGCAAGCCCAAGTCAGCGAGGCGGCGGGCCGGCAACAGCAGGGAAGCCTACGCGGCAAGGCAAGCGCTCCGGAGGTGCATTCAGGTATTTCTCCCACCCTGTAGAGTACCCAATTCTCTAGAAGGTTGCCGTTCACTGGGGTTCGCGTCAACTTTGCGGTCTTGAACCCCTATGCACCATTGAGAAATGCGCTAGCGCCGCTCTTCCTTCCACCAGTTCCAAAGCACCCAGAGCATGAACCCTATCGCCAGGCCCATGGGAATCAGCCACAGCGATCCTTCATGAAACTCCACCGTCATGGAGACATTCCCCTTTCCGCCCTCCGTTTGCGGCGCGCATGGCATCCCTCAGGCGCGCCGGAAGGCCTCGTGCCTCCAGATGACGCCCTTCTTAATAAGTAAGGGGTAGCCAATTCGTAAGGGCTCTATAAAGGGGGGAGTGGGCTCCACGCCACCTTCAGGCGCCTGCCCGCCTTGACACCGAACCGGCCGCGCATTTCTTATCGTTGTAGGCATTCTCTTGGCATCCCGGGAAGGGTTGGTGTGGCTCAAGCCGCTTCTCTCGCGCCTGGATGGCAGAATGAGTGCTGTGTCGAACAGGAAGCAGGCGGCAGTAGGGTCATGAGCTGCGTGCGGGCAAGGACGGAAATCCGGTCCCTGCCGCCGTGATCGGACTCTCCTTCCAGAACCCGGGCCGGAGAAGACCGAGGCCTGGGAACCTTTCCCGGAGACAAATTTCCTTGTCAGGCGCCGGCAGCAATGGCCGGGTAGGCCTGTGCCTGAAGCTGCCGAGTGCCGGTGCAAGGGCGAGGAAAGGACGCGAGCCAGGCATGAACGTTGCGGCAAGTTTCGCATGGTGGGCGGCTTCGCCCGCCCCGGGAGCGGGGAGCGGCTTTTCCATGTTGCTTCCCATACTGCTGTTTATTCCGCTGCTCTATCTGCTCATGATCCGGCCGCAGCAGAAGCGGCAAAAACAGTGGCAGCAGATGCTGACCGGCATCAAATCCGGGGACCGGGTTACGACGGCGGGAGGCATTCGCGGCACCATCCTCTCCATCAAGGACGATTCGATCGTGATTCGCGTGGCGCCGGATAATCTGAAGCTGGAAGTGGCCAAGAGCGCGATTGCTTCGGTAACCACTCAGGAGGGCTCTTCGAACTCCTAGAGCCAAACCTCCTGGCTTTTTGGATGAGCGATTCAGAACCATGAAAAAGAATCTGAAAAACAAAATTGCCCTGATTGTCGCGGTTCTTTTGATCTGTCTGTACGGCATCTTCGGAATCCCGTCGGGAATCAGCGGGAAGGCATTGCTGAGCGCCATTTCCAATCGGATTCATATGGGTCTCGATCTGCAGGGCGGGGCGCACCTGATCCTTCAGGTGCAGGTGTCGGAGGCGGTCAATGCCGAAACCGACAATTCCGTGCAGGAGATCCAGCAGGATCTGAAGAAAGCCAACCTGACCTTTTCCCAAGTGGTCAAACCCGATCCCAACAAGCCCGATGTGATCCGCATTGAGGGAACAAACTCCACGCAGTCCGATGCTGTGAGCGCGCTGCTCGGCGGCGCCAAGTACGCCAATGAATACGACGTCTCCGGCGGTACCGGCAACAACTGGACCCTGACCATGAAGCCGCTCTTCGAGAGCGATCTCGACAAGCGCACGGTCGACGAGGCGATTGAGACCATTCGCGACCGCGTGGATGCGCTGGGCGTGAGCGAACCGCTGATTCAGGAGTACGGCCTGGGCGCCAACCAGATTCTGGTGGAGTTGCCCGGCGTAAGCGACCTGGACCAGGTAAAGGGGATCATCCGGTCCACGGCCCGCCTTGAAATCCATGCCGTCGACGGCGGCCCGTTTCCCAGCGAGGACGCGGCCCTGCAAAGCGTGAACGGTGCGCTTCCACCCAATGACGAGATTCTGCCCTTCACGGGCGATCTGGGCGGCTCGAGTAGCACTTCTTATTACGTGATCGAGCGTTCCTCCATCGTGGCCGGCAGCGATTTCCGCTCCGCCGAACCGGGCGTGAATTCAAACACCGGCCAAAAACAGGTGAATTTCACTCTCACCGACGAAGCCGGCGACAAGTTCTGGGACTATACCAGCGCCAACATCGGCAAGAGCATGGCCGTCGTGATGGGCGGCACGGTGCGCGAGGTGGCGGTCATCAAGGGCGCCATTCGTGATAGTGGCCTGATCGAGGGTTCTTTTAACCAGAACGAAGTGATGGAGCTCTCCAAGCTGCTGCGGACAGGCGCGTTGCCTGCCTCGCTCAACTACATCGAGGCCAGCACTGTGGGGGCGACGCTGGGCGCCGACTCCATCCATGAAGGCGTGACGGCAGCCGTTGTGGGCATCGTGGTCGTTCTAGTCTTCATGCTCGTCTACTACAAAGGCTCAGGCATCAACGCCGATCTTGCACTTATCCTCAACCTGATTATCCTGCTGGGGATCATGGGCCTTTCAGCATGGATTACCAGCTTGTCGGGCGGCGGAGGTTTCACGCTCACGCTCACCTTGCCCGGCATTGCCGGCGTGATTCTCACCATCGGCATGGGCGTGGACTCGAACGTGCTCATCTTCGAGCGCATCCGCGAGGAGATTCGCGCCGGCAAGGCGGCTTCGGCGGCAGTAGACCAGGGCTTCGCGCGCGCGTGGGTCACCATCGTCGATACCCACGTCACCACCATCGTTTCGGCGGCGATTCTGTTTATAGTTGGCACCGGTCCGGTGAAGGGCTTTGCCACCACACTGATCATCGGCCTTTTGGCCAACCTGTTCACGGCCGTATTTGTTTCGCGCGTGATCTTTGAGGCGCACCTGAACCATTTGAAATCCGGCGAGATGGTTTCGATTTAGTCGCAAGGAGTAGGGGGAAGACAAGCAGTGGAATTCTTTCATAACCCAAGAGTGAACTGGCTGGGATGGAAGTGGTACTTCCTGGCCTTTTCCATGATTTTCAGCGTGGCCGGCATCGTGAAAATGAGCTGGAACTGGTCGCATATTGGCAGCCCGGTTCCGCTGGGCGTTGATTTTCGCGGCGGCACACAAGTGGATGTGCAGTTTGCGCAGCCTCCGGACATCAACGCCATCCGCCATGCCATTGACCTGGCGGGCGTGCGGGACGCCAGCATCCAGACCTTCGGGTCGGCGGCCGATCATCAAGTGCTCATCAGCCTGCCCGAACAGACCAATGAGGCGGCGCTCGACGTGGGCCGCCAGGAGATCGAATCGGCGCTCCAGGCCCACTACAACAACTACTTCAATCCCACCACTGGGGTAAAGGTGGACGTTGTCGGCCCCACGGTGGGCCATGAGTTGAAAACGAAGGCCACGCAGGCAGTGCTCTTCTCCATGGCGGGCATGCTGGTCTATCTCTGGTTCCGCTTCCAACTCATCTACGGCGTGGCTGCGGTTGTCGCCTGCTTCCACGACACGCTGATCACCGTGGGCGCCTTTGCCCTCACCGGCCGCGAGATCAGCCTGACCGTGATCGCCGCTATTCTCACCCTAGTGGGCTACTCGATGAACGACACCATCGTCGTCTTCGACCGCATCCGCGAAAACCTGCGTATCAGCCGCCGCGAGCCGTTAACCGATCTGGTGAACCGCAGCATCAACCAGACCCTGAGCCGGACCGTGCTCACCTCGGGCCTGACTTTCCTCACCGTGCTTTCCCTGTTTATCTTTGGCGGGCAGGTGCTGAACGGATTCTCGTTTGCTTTGGTGGTGGGCATTCTCATTGGAACTTACTCATCCATTGCCATAGCCGCACCGATGCTGGTGGCCTGGCAAGAAAGGCGCGCGAAAAAAGGCCGGGCCGCCGCGCTGCCTGCAGCAAGAAGGTCGAAGGGTTGAAAACGGATGGGCGAGCTGTTCAATTTGTGCACGAATTCTCAATGGAATAGCCTCTCACCGGAGATCCGCCGCACTGGCCTGTGGGCTGGTTTCCGCGGGCACATTCGGCGCCTGAAAATTGCACCGGTTTTGCAGCACTCTTGGCAGTGGGAGCGCAGTTCTGATAAGGTTTACTCGCTCCTATGGGATGTTTTTTGCTACCGGGAACAATTCTCCTTGCCACGGTGTCTAAAATAGGAGTAACGAAATCGATCTCCGAGGCTGGCTATGTTTGAAGACTCTACATTCGAATCTGCGCGAAGGATCAAAACGAAGAGCGGCCGTTGGATGCTGTTTACAGGCGGCATCAATGGTGGGATCCTCGTCCTGCTGATTCTCATTCCGCTGATCTATCCTGAGGCGCTTCCGACAGCGTTGATGGCGACGATATTGACCTTGCCGCCCCCCCCGCCGCCGCCGCCTCCGCCACCGCCGCCTCCTGAAGTGCACGTGGTCCACGTGCAGACGGAGATGATGAACAATCAGCTCACGGCGCCTACGAAGATTCCGCACAACATTGAGATGGTGACTGAGAAAGAGGCTCCGCCCTCAAGCTTTGGCGTGGCCGGTATGGAAGGTATGGGCGGTGGCTCCGGTGCCATGAGCAGCTTCTTCAACAATGCTCTCAAGGTGCAGGCTGCGGCCCCCAAGAAGCTGAATATTTCTGCTGGCGTGGCCGTCGGCATGCTGGTTCAAAAGACCATGCCCGTTTATCCGCCCATCGCCAAAGCAGCGCGCGTACAGGGAACCGTGGTTCTACAGGCCGTCATCTCCAGACAGGGGACCATTCAGGATCTGCACGTGATCAGTGGTCCGGCAATGTTGCAGCAGGCGGCGCTGGATGCTGTGAGGCAATGGCGGTATAGGCCCTACCTGCTCAACAATGAGCCGGTGGAGGTGGAAACCACCGTCAACGTGATCTTTACCCTGGGTGGGTAATGCAACTTCCGGCTCTCTGCCGCGTCTTGGGCAGAGAACATTCCATTTGACCCGAATGCGAATTCTCAAAGGACCGCATTCCATGGAACTCAACCACCCGCCGCGTCGGGTTTACTTCAGTCCACAAGAATCTCCTTAGGAGGAACGATTCAGTGATTCTCGCTCAGCTCGCACATTTCGCTTCGCATACGGTCAACAGTCTGGCTCTGTTCCAGGAGGAGCAGACGGTCGGCTTCAGCCCCCTGCAACTGTGGGCACACATGGCATGGATGGCCCGTACCGTGGCCATCATCCTTTTCATTGAGTCGGTCTGGTCCCTGGCTGTTATGATCGATCGTTACCTGTACTTCTCCGCCGCCCGCAAGCAATCGCGCGAGTTTGCGCCCAAGGTGGCTGGCGCCCTGAAGGACAGCAAGCTCGAAGAAGCCATCAAGATTGCCGATCGCAACAAGAAGTCGCATCTGGCCGAGGTCGTCACGGCCGGTCTGCAGGAGTTCCGCGCGTCGTCCGGCACGGCGACCGAGGAAACCATCGCCAGCGCGGGCCGCGCCCTCGAGAGGGCCGAGGCCATTGTGCACGCCAAGCTCAAGAGAGGCCTGGCGGTTCTGGCCACCATCGGCTCCACGGCTCCGTTCGTGGGGCTGTTCGGCACCGTTGTCGGCATTCTGCACGCATTCGACGCCATCGCCACGCAGAAAATCGCGGGTATTGGCGCGGTCGCGGGCGGCATCTCCGAGGCCTTGGTCACCACGGCGTTCGGCCTGCTCGTGGCCATCCCCGCCGTGATGGCCTTCAACTATTTCACCGGACGCGTCGAGGCTTTCGACGTGGAGATGGACAACTCCTCGAGCGAACTGGTGGATTACTTTATCAAGCAGAGCCATAAGCGCTAGAAGCGAAGCGGCTCGGCTCGGGCGAGAATTTCGCCGCCGGGCGGGGGAGCTGAATCTCTTCCGCCGGGCGGTCTGATGCGCGCTTGAGGGTGATTGAATTCGAGCACGGCCGGACCGAATCCGGCATCAATTTCAAACGTACGGAGCCCCTACAATGGGAATCACGGTTCGCGACGAAGGCAAGAAAGTTAACTCCAACATTAACGTCACTCCTATGGTGGACGTGATGTTGGTGCTGCTCATCATCTTCATGGTCATCACCCCCATGCTGCAGAACAAGGTCCAAATCGACATGGCCAGGGTGGACAATCCCATCAATATGCCCGACGCCGACAAGGAGGACGCCGTCGTTGTTGCTGTCACCCGCGACGGGAAAATCTTCCTCGGCCAGAACCCGGTCGATCCATCCCAGCTTGGCAGCCTCGTGCGCGATAAGCTCGCCGACAAGACCGACAAGATGATCTATTTCCGCGCGGACGCGCGCGCGCAGTACAAGGTGGTGGAAGACGCCATCGACGATGCGCGCACGGCCGGCGTCGAAGAAATCGGCCTGCTCACGCAAAGGCGGGAAGGCAATCAGATCGGCGGCGAGTGACGCTGCAATGTGGTTATCTGTGCAACGATTTTGAAGAAACGAGGAGTTTAAGCCATGGCAATGTCTATGGGTGGGTCGGGCGCCAGCATGTCGGAGATCAACGTGACGCCTATGATCGACATTCTGCTGGTGCTGTTGATCATCTTCATGGTTATCGTTCCGGTGACCCCTAAGGGCTTGGATGCGCTGGTGCCCCAGCCGCCCAAGACGCAGCTGCCGCAACAGATCGAACGCACCATCGTGGTTCAGGTTCTGTACCGCCCCGGCCAGCCCCCGGCGTACAGGATCAACGACACCGACGTGACCCACGCCGAGCTGCTGCCTAGGTTGACCGAGATCTATGCCAACCGCGCCGAGCGCGTGATGTTCGTCAAGGGCGACGACAACGTGAACTTCGCTTACATCGCCGATGTCATCGATATCGGCAAGGACGCCAACGTGGACCATATCGGGCTCATGACGCCCAAGATTCAAGCTGGCGAGTAGACTGGCCGTGTCCGGAGACACTTGATCCGGACGGGGGAAAGAGTACAACTTTTCTGCTCGGGTGGCAGTCCGTTCTGCCCGCAGCCGGATGGTTGAGATTCCAGACTTGGCCTGCAAGTCCAAGCCTGAAGGAGAAGGATACGAACATGAATGCAGCCGCACGTTTTTGGGCGCTCGCGGTGGCTTTGACCGGTATGGTGCTCTCCATGAGCGGATGTAACCAGCTTCTGGCCCGCGATCAGTTGAATAAGGGGGTGGATGCTTACAAGAGCGGTCACTACGATGAGGCAATCGGGCACTTCCAGAAGGCTACGGAGCTCGATCCTAAACTGCCCATGGCGAAGACCTATCTGGCCACAGCGCTGGCCCAGGATGTGGCCCCGGGAGTCACGACGCCCGACAACCTGAAGACTGCCGCCCAGGCCATCGACATCTTCAAAGAGGTTCTGGCCACCAAACCAAACGATATCAACAGCATGAAGCAGATCGCGGGCATCTATTTCAGTATCAAGGAGCTGGACCAGGCTGAGGACTGGCAGAAGAAAGTTCTGGCGGACGACCCCAACGATCCCGAGGCTGCCTATACCATCGGCGCGATCGACTGGACGAAGGCGCACGAGAACAAGCTGAAGGCGCTGCAGGATGCCGGCCTCAACGACGATGGCAAAGGCAATGTGAAGGCACCCAAGAAGGTGATGGAACCGCTCGCCCAGGAGAACGCGCCGCTAGTCGAAGAGGGCCTGAAATACTTGACCATGGCGGTCAACAATCGTCCCAATTATGATGACGCTATGCAGTACCTGAACCTGATCTACCGCAACAAGGCGGACGTAGACTACGGCAATGCCGCCGCCGTGAGCGAGGATCTGGCGCAAGCGGACGACTGGACCGCAAAGGCCATGGGTACCCGTAAGGCTAACGAGGAAAAGAAGAATCAGGGCCCTGGCGGCATCACCATGGATTCAAGCGGCCAAATGCACTAGCCGTTATGCTTACCTCAGGCATAGACACGAGATGGCCTCTGCATTCGCGGAGGCCGTTTTTCTTGAGCACGCATTTTCCCTGTTCTGAGGTGTACTTTTGATCGAGTCTGACCGCGTCACTCGAATCATTGCGTTCTTTTCCGTTTACCTTGCGTTCGTGTAGTTTGCTCACAGGCCAGCGGACTGCTGGAGAAGTGCTTCATCCTTCCGTGATGCAAATCCCCAGTCGGCAAGTAGCTTCGTCGCGCTCAATGAGCGTGAAATGCTTGAGGTTCCAGTTTGCGGGGATTCCCTGATCCACGTAAAGGCGGCTGCCACCCGATGTTCGCCGGCCAGCTCGCCCACTTGGTCATCGGCGCCCGCCAGGGCAGCTATGCGGCCATGGCTTCCGGCCGCACCTTCAACGCGGTCATTGTGTCCGTTGGCTGCGGCGTGGGAGGAGATACAACCACTGCGCCAGACCAGACTATCCACGATGCCGGCGCAACGATTGAGGTGAAATTCCAGAAGATTGCAAGGAGCGTTTTCTATTGCCCGCCCTGCTTCAGAATCTGCTCGGACAGATAATTGCGCACCCTGGCCTCATCCTGGAGCACTTCGAGATAGGCGGTTTGCAAAAGCTGTATCTGCGCGTCATGCAGCATCTGATGAATTGCCTGCTGTACGCGGGGATCGTTCAACTCCCGCTGTCCCGCCGGCTCGCGCGCAATCAGCTTGTAGATGGCGTAACCGGCGATCTTGTGCCCCGGCCCCGAGTCATACACGGGAAGCGCATCGGTGAACTGATCCGGCTTAAGTTTGCTGATCGCGTCATAGACCTGTGGATCAGCGCGCAATTGCGACTCCGCCCACAAACCCATGTCCCCGCCCATCGACGCGGTGTTCGGGTTCTCTGAGAAATTCGCGGCAAGGGTGGCAAAATCGTCGCCGCTCTCCAGGCGGTTGTGCAGCGCCTCGATCTTCTTTTTTGCGTCGGCTTCGCCGGCAGCCTTGTTGTTTTGCAGGTTGCCGGTCTGCTGCGCGGGCATATTCGTCACCGCGATCTGCGCCAGGTGGTAGCGGGGCTCGATCAGATCGAATTCCGTCTTGTGCGCTGCGTAGTAGCCGGCAATCTGCGCGTCGGTGATATTGATCTTCGATTCGATCTCTTTGTTCTTCAGCTTCTGCGTCGTCAATTGCCGGCGCAGGTCCCGCTTGTATTCGTCCAGCGTCAAATTCTGCTGCTTGAGCAGGCTGAGAAACTGATCCTGCGTGTAGGGAGCCTTCAGTTCGGTCAGCTTGGCGTTCACGTCTTCGTCGCTGGCGGTCAGGTTCAGCTTGGCGGCGCGCTGCTGAAGAATCTCGTCTTGGATCATCTGGTGCAGGACGCTCAGCCGCCGGATGTCGGCCTCTTGAGGCGAAGGTTTTTGCGGGTTGTCACCCAGGCTGCTCTGGTAATTTCTCTCCAGATCGGCCCTAAGAATCTCCTTGCCGTTTACGGTAGCCACAACGTCGCCGGAGGGCGATCGATGGCAGCCCGCCAGCCCGAAGAACAAGGCGCAGCCGATGACAGCAACGGCGGCAAGAAAACGGCGCGCGTGGAAACTCGATGAGACTTGCAAGGTGATTTCTCCTGTTGGATTTAGCAAAACCCCAGGCATTCAAGGATAAATCCCGAAAGCGGCGCGGGGTAGTCCCCGAACTCGTTATTTACTCGCCCCGTCCGCCCCTGAAGCCGCCGAAGTTGCCGCTGTGGGGGCCTGAAGGGGAGGGGGTTGTTCGCCCGCGGCGCGCAGCGCACGGTCAATGACCATCCATAGCTGATCCTGAGGGACAGCGCCGCTGTTTACCCGCTCGCCGTTCACATATACGGCTGGTGTTCCGTATATCCCCAGGTCTTCAGCAAGCTTGACCGAGGCTCGCACCTGTGTTTCATCCTGCTTGGCCAGGCAGTCGTTGAGGCGGTTCTCGTCGAGTTTGCCCAGTGTTGCCTCCTGCCGGGCAATGCGGTCTAAGGCGGCAAAGCTCTTCGCGGCATCGCGGTGTTCGCCCGTGATCTCCTCCGCGTGAGCGTGGAGATAGTCCACGTAGGTCCAGTAAGCGTCGCCACTCTGCACCGCCAGACAGTTGGCATCCACGGCCGCGTGCATCGCCCAGGGGTGCAGATCCGTCAGCGGATCGTCCTTGTAGACGAACCGCACCAGGTTCTTATAGTGGTCCAGCGTATACGGAAACAGCTCCTCGTGCATACGCGAGCAGAACGGGCATTCCAGATCGTCAAAGTTGATCACCGTCACCTTGGCGGCAGGATTGCCCCGAATAGGCCTCCCCGCGATGGGGATGGAGTCGGCCGGATCCTTCGTCAGGTCCAGCGTATCCAAATGAACCAGCTTGGTGTTGTCGGTGGAGATCAGGAAGTCGATCACTTGGCTCTTGGACCCGTGCGTGAAGGTGATGGGCAGCGTTTCGTAACCCGGAAACTGGCTTGGGCCTCGGGCGCCGATGCTGACGACCATATCGGGGGTCACGTCGTATTGGGAACGGACCAGGACCTCAATGCGGTGATCGAGCGCAGGGTCGGGCCTCGAAGGCGGAGCGCTTTGGGCCTTACAGCCCGCGGTCAGGCCGAGGGCAAGTAGTCCAGCCATGATACGAAGATGCGGCAATGAGATTTCCTCTCAGGAAAGGATACTCTAGCGAGGCGCTTTGCGCCCGCCGCCGGTACGATTTCCCGGTTGCGATGATGGACGCCCGGCGCGGCGAAAAGCAACCGCAACGCATCCCCCAGAGCCGGCCGCAATCACTACTGCCAAAAGCTGCCGGCCTCGCACGTGGGGCTGGCTGCTCGTTATGATGTCCGATCCATGTCTAATACGCCGGCGGCAGTGAGGTATCGCGGAAGATCGAGTTGGCGCGGCGGATGTCTCCCACGGCTCCGAAGTTGGCCAGCGTAAAGCTGTAGAGCCACTGTGTCTCGTCGCGGCTGGTCGAACCCACCGTACCCAGCTCGAACCTCCGGTAACCGAGGGTTAGGCCGCAACAGTTCCAGTTGTAGACCGCCTGCGCGCCGCCGTATTGCACCTCGTGCTGCACAAAGTCGTAACCGCCGTTGACTGCCAGGTTGAATCCGCTGCCGCTCGGTTTGCCAATCTCCAGGAAGGGGCGGACTTGCTGGCTCTTGAGCGTTGAAGAAGCGCTGCTGCTGTTGTTTTCGTCCACGGCGTTCAGCAGAGCATGGTCAATGCCCAGCGTGGTACGGCCAAAGCTGTAGCCCGCAAAGAGATTATTTGCGGCGATATCTCCGCGTATGGTGTCGTAATCCAGGTCCCATTCGACGCGCAGGTTATCGATTGCTTCGAAGCGCAGACGCGACGAAATCGGCGCGATGTTGCGCGGCGAAGTGAGAAACGTCGGTGCCATCAAATCCAGCGTCGCGTCGAAGACGTTGCGCCTGCCGGGAATGAGCGCGCCGCCGAAGTTAGGGTCGATGAAGTATTCCTGCGCAATCTCCCAGCTTGCCCACTCGCGCGGTGTCTCCGGACAATGGCCGGCTTTCTCCTCACCGTCGCCGGCCTCCGCATGGTCCGTCGCGCACGGTCGCTCGCCGGTAGGCCGCAGATAAAACCTCTGCATCAACCTGAATCCGGCTTCATTCACATCGGTGGCGATGTCGCTGGTATCGAACAGGAGCACGTTGCGGGTCTTCGATCCGATTCCGCCAACATAGCGGTAATTGATTTCAGGCTCGATCACGTGACGCAACTCCCGATGCCAGACGGGGAGCTCAAAATCGCGCTCCAGCACGGGCGGCCGGATGTCAATCGACGCTTCAAGGTCCGACCGGTTCAAGGCGCTGTGGCTGATCGTCGGAACCTCATACGGACCCGTCAGCGTGGGAACCTGGCTGATGGTGTAAGCGGTATCGCGCAGCGCGACTTCAGGCAAAAAGCTCCATCCTCCCGTTTCGAATGGCATGAAAAGGTGAGGGTAGAAGTCCAAGCGGCCGACATTGCGGGAGTGGAAGTAGGGCTCGGAGCGGTTCAAATATGCCAACGACGATCCCAGTCCCCAGTATAGCGATGAGCCTACGAGAGGCCGGTCGAGCACGTCGTAGCGAACAAGGGGCAGGCGCAGAATCTTCACTTCGTTGCCATTCGTGGTGCCGGCAAAGGATTGGAAGCGGTCCAGCCAGACCGAGGGTATGATGCCGTTGTGATTGTGCATCAGCATCACGTCGCTTGAGACGTCGGAGCTGATGGCCTGCGAATAGTTGTCGTCGAAGACCAGGCGGTAAACGTAGCTCGACAGATACTCCGCTGTCCCGCCAACGTGCGTTGCCGGCGACAGATCCTTGCGTCCCGACACGGTCACATCCACTCCGCCCTGGTTTACAAGCACTGTTCCCGTCGTGGTCGATTCCTCCACGCCGCGGTCAAGCAGTGCGTTCCACCGCGCAATCAGGTGGTCGAGTCCCGGGCCTTTGTAGCGGAAGTCACCGCTCGGCGCCCAGCCGCGCTTGCTGTAGTACTCCGAGCCCACCACCATATCCATGCTGCGGTTGATGGCCCAGTACATCTGCTCGCCAAAGGTAAAACCGCGGATCGAGGATCCATTGCTGATGACCGGCGTCAGCAGCCCGCTCACCCGGCCCGTCTCATTGGCCGGATGGTGCAAATAGGGCAGATAGAAGATCGGTACGCCGAGAAATTCAAAAAAAGCGTTCGCTGTCGACGCCTCGTTGTTGTTAAGGCTGATGGAGTGAGCGATGATCCGCCAGTCGGGGTGTGGAAGCCGGCAGTTGGTGATCGAGCCATCGATTACCTTGAAGCTGCCCTCACCCGTCTGCAAGAGCACGCGGCCCGAAAAAAGCAACGGAGACGGCGTGGAATACACGAT
This sequence comes from Occallatibacter sp., assembly GCA_049522315.1. GTDB lineage: Bacteria > Acidobacteriota > Terriglobia > Terriglobales > Acidobacteriaceae > Telmatobacter. Next base: position 97,526 of record JBEKNY010000004.1, on the reverse strand, counting down.
GGTATGTCCCACCGTGCGCACGCCCTGCGAGCCGCTCACGTTGTAGAAGCGCGCGGTGTGCATATTCAGCCGCATGTCGCCGTGCGTGGCGTTGATCAGCACGTCGTTGGGCCCGCCGGATAACTGCAGGTGGCCGTCTGCCTCGAGCTCGGTCGTTTTCCGGTTGTACACCACCTTGTCAGCGCGAATCACGTAACCGCTGTAGTGAAACACCACCTCGCCGGTCAAAGTCACAGTATCGCCGGCCCACTCCTGGTGATTCGCCTCCGCATCGACCGGTATTCCAGATGCCGGCTCCGGCTCCGGCACGGCCACTGGCGCCAGTTCCTGGCCCGGATCGTCAGGTAGCGCGTCCGAAGCCGGAGACACGGAGCTCTCCGAGGCGCCTCCCGTCCGCTGCGCCGGGGGTAACGCATTGGTTAACACCTGAGGGGTCTGCGCGCCCAGTGGCAGGTGACAGACGGCCAGCAGAATGATACATACTAAATTACGAGGACACATCCTAAGTCCATGACCGGTGCAAGGCTCAGCATAGCAAAGCCGGCTGCATGGAATAGGACGTGGCTCCCGTTGCTCTGGTAACTGCAAAAATTCGGGTTGACCGTTCGCTCGCGGGCTGAAAGCCTGAGAGCCGCACCCGCCTTTCTCCGCAACCTTCTTTCCTCCAGTCAATTTCAGCGTCTGCGTTGTTCCCGTTGCAATTCGGGCAGCGTGGGCGATCGCAGCGGCGCAATTGCGCAAGACGGCTCCGCCGCGGCAGAAGGGACACAGGAGCTTTGAGCACATCGGTGAGTTCGGCCACTCTCTTTCCGGCATGGAAGCAGGAAGTCAATCGGCGCGTCGCCGCCCATTTGAGTCAGAAAACTACTTCATCCGCTGGGCCCAGGCAGCCCTCGGAAAGCAAGCCGGCCGCCGGTCGCGCCGCGCGAGCCGCCGCCCGGGTCGCGGAGCGCTATGCTCATGCTCCCAGCTACAGCGAGATGCTGGCCGGTGAGGCGCGCGCTGCGGCGCGCGCCGCCCAAGCCGCATCGAAGGCCGCATTGGAAGCCCATGCGGCCGTTCAGTATGTTCTAGCTGGTCTTGAGGCGGTCTCGATGGCCGAACCTGCCGTGGAGTCGGAGGCCGCGCCGGATCTCGCCCGCAAATGCCAAGTCACGCCCATTCCCGCGCCGGCGCCGCAGATCCTGCCTCAACCTGTCCTCTGCGAGGCAAGCTCTCTGTCGTCTGCCCGCGTGGAACCGACGGAGCCAGCGCGGCTGGCCGGGTCCGCTCCTTCCCGCGCGCGCGCCCGAGAACAAGTGCAGGCGATCGTTGATTCTCGAGCTGCGGCTTGGCAAGAGCCGGTTGCCTCCACTCCGGTTGCTGAAGGCGCTGACCATGTTCAAGCTGCTGAGGCCGCCCAGCCAATCTACGCCAACCTCATCGAATTCCCGCGCGAGATGGTTGCCACGCGCAAAATGCGTCCGCGGCGCGCTGAGGGGCCCCTTGCCGCCGCGGCGTCTCAAGCACAGTTGAGCATTTTCGAGGTTGACCCTGGGACCATCTCGACCCAGCCTGCGGCCCTGGTGGAGGAACCCGTGACGCCTACGTGGATGCGCACGGAGTTAACCAGCATCGCACCCGAACCGCAGCTCGAAGAAGATCTTCTCGAGGAACCAGCGCCCAAGGTTCCGCTATCGGCGCCTCTTGAGCTTGCGCCACTGAGCCGGCGCCTTCTGGCCATCGTGGTGGACGTCAGTTTGATCGTCATGGCCTTTCTCGCGGCGGTCATTCTGATTGCCTTCCATGTCAGGGAACTTCCCGCCATTCGCACCGTCGAACGGGGAGCTGCACTCGCGTTGCTGGCTGTCGTCGCGGTCTATCAAACGCTGTTTTTCACCTTGGCCAAGGCCACACCCGGCATGAGATACGCCGGCATCGCGCTCAGCACCTTCGAGGGTTACATCCCCAGCCGCGCGCAACGATGCGGGCGGCTGATGGCTCTGCTGTTGTCAGCCTTGCCTCTCGGCCTGGGACTGGTCTGGTCTCTCTTCGACGATGGCCGCCTCACCTGGCACGACCGCCTGTCGAAGACCTATTTGCGGAGGCGGTGAGCCCGAAATTCAGCTTATTAGGCGCCATTTTGCGCTATTTTTTGGAGCGATTTCTGGATCGTTTTGTTGAAAGTAAAAGAGTTAACATTGAAATTATACCCCCGTGGGGTTAGATTTATTTGATTAGACGCTGCGGCACGCCAACACAGCGATCCAGCACCTCCCAATTGTCAATGACGTGCCGGTTCACTTTTGTGCCCAACCCGCTGAAAACACGCCCAAAATTCTTTTTCCAACTTTGCAGATCATTTCCCCCGTTTGGCGCACAATGGTCTCATGATCGACGAGCAGAGATCGACGAGCAGACCAGCAACCGCTCCGCACCGGCTCCTTGTTCCTTCGGTCCCTCGGCCCCTGCTTTTGCGCTCCTTGTCTTTCCACTGTCTGCTGTCTACTGGCTACTGGCTATTGGCTATTGGCTACCACTACCGGCTGTTCATTGACCACTGATCACTGACAACTGCTTCTAAACCCTTTGCGGAGACACATCTGAAAATAAGTTATTTAGAATCAGTAGCTTGGCGCACAATGTTGGGGGCGCGGAAATTGGTATGCAAGGTACGGGCAAGGGTATGCGACAGGTATGGGCTCGCCGCTAAGTCCTTCGCAATCAAATATGGAGGTATGGCATACCGGGGGAGGGGGATATATCGATAAAGCGGGCGATGCCGTGCACCACGCCGATGCCGTTGCGCGACAGTTGCGCCTCGGTCACGTCCACCTCGGTCTTGATTACGGCCTGAACCCGGAAGGCCAAGTCCGCCATGGTGATCTTTTCCTTCACCCGGTAGTTCACACCGTAGATGGAGCGGTAGTTGTAGCCCGAAAGATGAAGCACCGCCTCGCGCATCGTCTTGGAGGGAATGGTCCCCGTATTGATGCATACGCCCCCCGCCACTTGGCGTGCCTCAACCACGGCCACTCGCTTGCCCATTTTGGCCGCTGCCACGGCGGCGCGCTGTCCCGCGGGTCCGGAACCTATAACGACTAGGTCATACTGTGCCGCGCTCATGGCGAGTCTCTCTCGGGTTGGATGCACTCTTACTGCTTTCTGCAGAGATGTGTCCACGCTCCACAACCGGCCCGGTTGCATTTCCAGAATAACCGTAGCGGAGGCAAGAGAAACGAAAGGATGAGGAAGTTCCTTCGCAGGGGTACAGGGTTTCAACCGCAGCCGTTCCCCGGGCGCCGTGGCGCCGGCAAAACAGGCGGGAGGCCCCGGCGAGCAATTTGGGTTTACTCGCCGGAGCTGCAGATCTGGGCTCCCGCCGGCTCAATCCTGGTTGGGGCAAGCGCAATCGGCATCACGTGTGCGCGGCACGCAAAGCAGGCAGTTGCGCAGCCTGCCGTTTCCCGGCCAACCTCCCGCCGCTTTATATTCACTCCGTCGCGGACATCGCCGATGTGAATCAGCGATGGAAGATGGCTTCCGCTGACCTCTACACTCTTTTGCGCGATGCCGCGAAACGTCACAACTAGGTTCCCAGCACCAGGCAGAGACAACACACAGCACCGAAGGCCAACGTGAACTTGCGCGATATGGGCAGATTTCTCTGCCAGGACATGCCACAGTCCCCTCTCAATAGGATCATTGGCACTATCGGCAGAATGCGGTCCATCTTCAGTGCCAATTCCGCGCACAAGTGCCAACCCGGAGATTCCATTGGCTGTGAAGCAGGCTCAATCCACCCTGTGCATAGCGATTACAGGGCGGCGGTTTGCGCCTGCGCCAGCCTGAATCGACTGCAAAACGATATGCCGCCCGGATTGCAATTTCCGCCGGAAAAGTTCCCCAAAGGGGCCGGCGATTCTTAGGCTGTGGCCGACAGAACCAATCGAACTCTCTCGGATGGCTCTTCTTTTTTTGCTGTCTGTTCACGTTTTTGTGGTTGCCTGCTCAGACTCACAGAAGGCTGATTTTCGCCGCACCTGTTTGAAAAATGCTTTACGCTCTTACCATGGAATTCAAAATCCTCGACCTGGAGCGCGAGCCCCTCGACTTCGACCTGAGCCTGGCCTCGGGCGCGATCGACTTCGGCGGCGAAACCGAGCAGATGGGTGATCTGGCCACCTCCGGCCGCGCCGAAGTGATTCACGAGCACCGCGGACCCAGGGAAATCGTCGCCGACATCCGCCTCAAGGGACGCTACTCGGGCAACTTCCAGGTTTTTTGCGCCCGCTGCATCGAGCCGGTCGAAATTCCATTAGCAGCGGAGTTCGATCTCATCTTCCGTCCCCTCGGCGCAGATGCGGGCGCTCCCGAGCGCTCCATTTCGGCGTCGGAAACCGAAATCGGTTATTATCAAAAGGACAGTCTGTTGCTTGAAGATGTGCTGCGTGAGCAGGTACTTTTGTCCCTGCCGGTCAGGACGCTGTGCAAGCCTGGCTGCAAAGGACTTTGCCCGCGCTGCGGAGCCAATCGCAATACTCAGCCCTGCTCCTGTGAAGCGGGTCAAACCGACCCCCGGTGGGGGGCGCTTTCGGGGTTGCGCGGCCGGATCAAGTCCTGAAATTTCAATATGTTAGGACAGGATGCGTTGCCCGCGGCCGAAGACCGGCCAAAATCCATTGCGGCGCGCTCCCGTTCGGGTGCCCGCAGGACACGCCGGCGGGCCAAAATCGAAAGGAATTGCATCATGCCGAATCCCAAAAGGCGCCATTCCACGCGCCGCACCGCCAACCGGCGCGCTCACGACTTTCTTTCCGCTGTCGGGCTCTCTGAGTGCCCGAACTGCCACGAAAAAAAGCTGCCCCATCGCGCCTGCCCCAAATGCGGAGCGTATAAAGGCCGCTCCGTGCTGGAAGTGAAGGAAGAAAAGTAGCTACAATCGATCCTGATGCTCACCGACATCGCGCTTGACGCCGTTGGTTCCGATAAGGCTCCCGAGCCGGAGATCCGGGGAGCGATCCTCGCCTGCCGGGCGCTGCCCGTGCGGGTCCATCTCGTCGGGCCCGAGCCGGAGCTGCACGACCTACTCGACGAACACCTGGAAGACGAAGACCTGCCCATCGTCATCCATCACGCCTCCGAGCGCATCGGGATGGACGAAAAAGCCGCCCACGCCGTGCGCACCAAGCGCGACAGCTCGCTGCGCGTGGGCCTGAAGCTGGTGCGCGAAGGCAAGGCGGCTGGCTTCGTCACCGCAGGCAACACTGGCGCCGCCATGGCCACGGCCAAGATGGTGCTGGGCGCTCTGCCCGGCGTTGACCGCCCGGCCCTGGCTACGCCCATGCCCAGTGCCACCGGCAATCCCTGCGTGCTGCTCGACGTGGGCGCCAACGTTGACTGCAAGGCACACAACCTGGAGCAGTTTGCCGTGATGGGCGAGATGTACGCCCGCACCGTGCTCAAAATCCATCAGCCGCGCGTCGGCCTTCTTTCCATCGGCGAAGAAGAGACCAAGGGCAACGACCTTACCCGCGAGGCGCAGCCGCTGCTCAAAGCGCTGCCCATCAACTTCATCGGTAACGTGGAGGGCCGGGACATCTTCAGCGGGCAGGCCGACGTCATCGTCTGCGACGGCTTTGTCGGCAACGTGGCCCTCAAGACCAGCGAGGGAGTCGGCCGCTTCGTTCGTGACGTGCTCCGCCGGTCGCTCACCCGTACCGTGACTGCGCAGGTGGGCGCATTGCTCTCGCGCCGCGCCTTCAACGACTTTCGCCAGCGGCTGGACTATCGCGAGTACGGCGGCGCGCCGCTGCTCGGCGTGCGCGGCGTTTGCATCATCGGCCACGGCTCCTCGAACGACCGCGCCATCTACAACGGCATCCGCGTTGCCTACGAGTTCTCGCGCTCCGGCGCCAACGAGCTCATCGAGCAGGCCTTTGCCAGCCGGCCCAAGCCGCACCCCGATCATGGCGCCAGGCCCGGCGCGACGATTCAGTGATCGATGTTCTGCTGCCACTCATCTATGGCCAATCTGCAGGACAAGCCGAAGCCATCATCAGCTTTTGACGCAGCCGTCCTTGCCCAGCTTGCCTGTCCGGCCTGTCATGGCGATCTTCGCCTCGAAGAGGCGCGCCTGGTATGTGCCGCCTGCCGTCGCGCCTACCCAATAGTCGATGGCATCCCCGTGCTGATCGCGGAGCGGGCGGAATCTATTGCCGTTTAATGTTAAGAAGCATCCCGCCTGTTGCGTAGCGCCACATACAAGTGTTTCCGGCTGTATGGAATCGCTCCGTTAGCGCCGCCGGTAAAACGGGAGCACAATGAGGAGCGCCAAGCCAATCGCCACGGCCAACGCCAGCGCAATCAGGCCATAGAGAAGCGTGAGACTCGGACCCTGGGACGGCTTTTCGCGGGGGTCTTTTCCGGGGGCCGGGCGCAGAATCTCCGGGTCACTCATATTTGAGCGACTCCACCGGATCCATTTGCGCAGCTCGTGTGGCGGGAACGGTGCCGAAGATGACGCCAACCAGTGTGGCTGCGGTAAGGGCAATCAGGACGGACAGCCACGAGATGGGAAAGTCGTACCCGGAGAAGATGCGAATGGAGAGTGGAATAGCAAGGCCCACAAAGCTGCCGACAATTCCACCGGTGAGCGAAATGAGGACAGCCTCAGTGAGGAACTGCAATTTGATCTCGCGGTAAGTCGCGCCGAGGGCCTTGCGAATGCCGATCTCGCGGATGCGGGAGCGCACCGTAGCCAGCATGATGTTCATGATGCCCACCCCGCCCACGGCCAGCGTCACCGCCGCCACCAGGACCAGCATCGCCGTGAGCGCGTCGGCGATCTTCGCCGCCGTTACCAGCAGCTCGGTGAGCGTTTGCGCTTTGTAGACGGAGTTTGACCGGTGCCGCGAGGAGATCACGCGGATGATCTCCCGCGCGGCGCTCGGCACCTCGTTCATGCTCTGCATGGAAAAATAGATCTGGTTCACCCTGTCGGTTCCGGTAAAGTAGCGCGCCACCGAATAGGGAATCAGCACCGTCTCGTCCTGGATCTCGGATTGCCCAAAGTCGTTCACGCTCTCTTTGAAGACTCCGATGATGGTGAATGGAATGCCAAGAATCTGGAACGTCTGGCCAACGGCCAAATCGTCGCTGCCATATTGATCCTTGGCAAATTGCTGCGTCACGACCGCGCACTTGATGTGCGCTGAGTCGTCGGTTTCATCGAAAAAACGACCCTGGGTAACGATCAGATTGCGGATTTGCTGGTACTCCGGAGAGACGCCCAGAACCACCGTGTCCTTCTGAATTCCGCCGGGAAAGCTGAGGCGGTTGTGCATGGAAAGCACTGGCGAGGAATACATCACGCCCGGCGCCTGCTGGTCCACGGTCTTTTCATCTTCACGCGTCAAAAAGTCGTTGTAGATCACGCGCTCGGCTGCCGTTGCGCCGCCGCCCGCATACTCCACTTCCACCTGGTTGGTGCCGATCTTCTGCAGAAGCTCAAGAATGTATTGCTTTCCCGTCAAGCCAATGGTGACCACGAGGATGACTGAAGCGGTGCCGATCACCATGCCCAACGCTGTGAGCGCGAAGCGCGTTTTGCTCGTGCGGAAGCTGTCGCCTGCAATCTTCAGGATCTCGCTCATGAGCATGGTTCGCCGGGCGCTCAGCAGCGTTTCTTGAAAGGTGTTCTGGCGAGCCTGTTGGGTGGTCGGATTCATCGTTTCCTACTGAGCAAGATGCGCGGGCATGCCCTCAGGCTTCCGGAATCGTGGCCCAGAGCAGCGTCGAGGCCGCTTCCGGGCCCTCCCTTACTGATAGCTTACGCGCACGGCTATCCGCGCGAAACCCGGCGCCGGAATCCGCTTCCCGCATCGGGCGCCGCGCCGTCTGTACCCTGGCTCATGGCTTGGGTGTCTGGCCGGGAACGCACTTGAGCGATTCTACGCGTGCCCACTTCGTCACGTTGAGCGGCGTGCCTTGCATGCAGATCGTCATGCCATCGAAAGGCGCGCCGGTAAATTCGATTCCCATGCCAACCTGGGGCTGCGTCCCCTTGATCCGCAAGTTATATAGGACGCCGCTCTTCACGTCTTTCACCACCAGGCACTTCGCTTCCACGCCAGCCTCCACGCACCCCTGCCCGGTAACCGGTTTGGCCTCAGGCGTCGGGCCTGCCGCCGCCGTCGCCGCTCCTGCAATCAACGTCATCGCCGTCAGAAAACAAACAATTTGTTTCATTTCTGTTCCTCCAATCCGCGCCACAGCGCCGCAAGGCCCTCAATTGACACTGCCTCGGCACGGGCCCGCACATCGATTCCCGCTCGCTCAAGCGCAGCTGCCGCCGCTCCACACTCCACTCCAGCCGCACGCAGGTTGTTGGCAAGCGTCTTGCGTTTCTGCGCAAAGGCCTGGCGCAGAAAACGCAGAAAGCCAGCCTCCTGAACGCCCAACTCGGCAAAGCGCGGCGCAAACCGCCAGCGGAAAACCGTGGAGTGGACCTGTGGCTGCGGCGAAAACGCCGTGGGCGGCAGCGCGAACAGCCGCTCCACCGGCCCGTACATCTGCACCGTCGCTGACAGCAGGCCGTAATCGCGCGACCCTGGCGCGGCGGTCACACGGTCGGCCACCTCCCGCTGCACCATCAGCACCGCCAGGTCCAGCGCCGCGTGGCAGCCGGCAAGTCGCATCAGGATGGGCGACGTGAGGTAATACGGCAGATTCCCCGCCACGCGCAGCCGTTCTCCGGCTTGCGCTGCCGTCGCGCCAAAGTCGAACTGCAGCACATCCTGTTCAGCCACCGTCACGCGTTCCGGCTCGAATCGCACGCGCAGGCCTGCGGCCAGCTCGCGGTCCAGCTCAACGGCCACCACGCGACCGGCTCGCGAAGCCAGCGCCCCGGTGATCGCGCCCCGTCCGGAGCCGATCTCCACCACCGTGCGGCCGGCAATCTCGCCCAGCGCCGCCACGATTCGCTGCGCTGCCTGCGCGTCCACAAGAAAGTTCTGCCCCAGCTTGGGTTTTGTGTGCATCTGCTGCTCCGATGGTAGACCAATCGGGACCCCCCCGGCTCAGTCCCCACGCCATTCCTGCCCGCCCTGCTCATTGCACTAAACTAGACCTGTTGTCCGGCGGTTCCCCATGCACCCCGCGAGGTTCGCTTGCTGATCGACTCTCACGCTCACCTGGACAGCCCTCTCTACACCGGCGACCGTGAATCCATGCTTTTCCGCGCGCGCGAAGCAGGCGTGGGCGCGGTGCTCTCCATCGGCATCGGCGAAGGGCCTGCCGAAATGCAGCGGTCCCTCGACCTTTGCCGCGAGTTCAGCGGGCGTTCCGACCTCCCCAGGCTCTACGCAAGCGCAGGAATCTATCCCCACAACACCACTGAAGCCGATGACGACGCCCTGGCCAAACTCGACGCCCTGCTGGCCGAGCCCGAGGTCATCGCCTGCGGAGAAATCGGCCTCGATTACTACCACGAAGGCGCGCCGCGCGACGTGCAGCGTGCCGGGCTGATCCGCCAGCTGGAGATCGCCGCTGCGCGTAAGCGGCCCATCCTCATTCATTGCCGCGGCACAAACGAGTCCGCCGACGCCTGGAACGACCTATTTCTGATTCTGGAGGAACACTGGCGCGGAACCGGCCTCGGCGGCATCATGCACTGCTTTGGCGGCGGGTGGGAGCAGGCACGGCGCTCGCTCGACCTGGGGTTCCTGGTTTCGTTTGCCGGCAATCTCACCTATCCCAAGGCGCAGCCCCTCCGCGATGTGGCCGTTCGCATTCCCATCGACCGGATTCTGGTCGAAACCGACGCGCCCTGGCTGGCGCCCGCTCCCTATCGCGGCCAGCGCAACGAGCCCGCCTGGGTGGTGCAGACGGCGCAAGTTTTGGCCGGCCTCCTCCAGGTCGCACCCAACGAAATTGCCGCCGCCACCACCAAAAACTTCTTCCGCCTGTTTCCCGCCGAGCAAGAAGTGCGAAACTGAGAGATAGCCGGCGCGCCGGCAGGCCACCGGCCGTCTGAGGATCGGAAAATTATGGCTCAGGACAATTCTTTCGACATCGTGAGCAAGGTGGACATCCAGGAGGTCCGCAACGCCATCGATCAGGCGATGAAAGAGATTCGCCAGCGTTTCGACCTGAAGGATACCCATTCCCAGGTCGATTTGGAAGGCAACGACAGCATCCAGTTGGCCTCGGCCAGCGAATACAAACTTGAGGCGGTGAAAGACATACTCTGCCAGAAGCTGGTCAAGCGCGGCGTCTCGCTCAAAAACCTGACCTACGGCAACATTGAGCCCGCCGCGGGCCAGAGCGTGCGCCAGAAGATCAGCCTGCAGCAGGGCATCCCCGTGGAAAAAGCCAAGGAAATTGTGCGCCTCGTCAAAGACTCAAAAAAGAAGGCGCAAGCCAGTATCCAGGGCGACACCGTCAGAATCTCAAGTAAGGACCGCGACGAGCTGCAGGCGATTATCGCCATGTTGCGGAGCAGGGATCTCGGTCTGGAATTGCAGTTTACGAACTACCGCACCAATTGACGGGAGTGATACTCTCACCTCGGCCACAGAAATCCGCCGTGGCGCGGCAAGACCCAGGCGCCCAACACAACGCATCGCCTTTCCCCCTGCGTATGCTATAAAATCGGAGCACTTTGAGCACACTCACCATAGCTACGGCCAGAGAGGTCTTTGAGCTGCTGCGGGAGGACCTTGTCGCGGTAGAACAGGAACTGGGCCGCGACGCCGCGTCCAGCGTCAGCACCATTACTGAGATCGCCGAATACCTCCGCGAAGGCGGCGGCAAGCGCATCCGGCCCACGCTCCTGCTGCTCTCCGCTCACCAGTTAGGCTACGCGGGCCAGGGAGCCATTCGTCTGGGTGCGGTCGTCGAGATGCTGCACACCGCTACGCTGGTCCACGACGACATCATCGACGGCGCCGACGTGCGCCGCGGCCGCCCCTCCGCAAATACAAATTGGGGTAACGAGAAATGCGTCCTGGCCGGCGACTGGCTTTACATGCAGGCCTTCAAGGTGGCGCTCGAGGAGCGCAACCTGCGCGTTCTCGATCTGCTCATCAGCCTCACGCAGCAAATGGTCGAGGGCGAGCTATTCCAGATTCAAAAGCTCGGCAAGATGGTCTCCGAGGCCGAATACTACGACCTGATCTTCCGCAAGACCGCCTGCCTTTTCTCGATCTCCATGCGCCTCGGAGCGGTCCTGGCCGGCGCCTCTGAGGCCGAGGAAACCAGCCTGGCCACATTCGGCCGAGCCGTGGGCCTAGCCTTCCAGATTGTCGACGACGTGCTCGATCTGACGGCCACCGAAGAAGTTCTGGGAAAACCCGTAGCCAGCGACCTGCGCGAAGGCAAGGCTACGCTGGCTGTCATCCACGCCGCCGACCACGGCACCGCGACCGACCGCAAGGCCATTCGCCGCGTTCTCGACGACCGCAGTTTCGAGAACGTCAGCCGCCAGCAGATTCGCGAGATCCTGGTACGCAACGGCTCAGTCGAATACGCCATGGCCGCCGCCGACCGGTACGCCGAGCAGTCGCGCCAGGCCCTGGCTCCGCTCGCCGAAAGCGAGTTCAAGCGCGCCCTGCTTTGGGTGCCCGACTTTGTTGTGGCGCGGGAGAAGTAAATGTCGCGGAAGCTCTCCGGAAAGCCGTTGTGGGCCTCCGTCGACCGCTATTTTGGCGATCTGCTCGCCCCATCCGACGAAAAACTCGAAGCCGCCGTCAAGGCCAATCGCAAGGCCCGCCTTCCCGCTATCGATGTTTCCCCGCTCCAGGGCAAGTTCCTCCAGGTCCTTGTCCAAATGACGCGGGCGAAGCGCGTGCTGGAGATCGGCACCCTCGGCGGCTATTCCGCCATCTGGATGGCGCGCGCATTGCCCAGAGACGGGCGCATCGTCTCGCTCGAATTCAGCCCCAAGCACGCCGAGGTGGCTCATGCGAATTTGAGCAATGCAGGCGTGGATAAGCTCGTTGACATCCGCATCGGCCCGGCTCTATCAACCCTTCCTAAACTTGCGGCTGAGGGCGCGGAACCTTTCGATTTGATTTTTATCGACGCCGATAAGAAGAACAACCCGCACTATCTCCAGTGGGCGCTCAAGCTTTCGCGGCCCGGGACCGTGATCCTGGTGGATAACGTCGCGCGGCACGGAAACGTCGTTGAGGCCAAAAGCTCCGGGCCCGAAATCGTCGGCACGCGCCGCTGTCTTGAAATGATGGCCGCCGAACCCCGCCTGAGCGCCGTCGCCCTGCAAACAGTGGGTGTCAAGGGCCTCGACGGTTTCGCCCTCGCCGTCGTCCTGCGCTGAGCGCTCGATTTTGTGCCTGCACCGGGTATTTCGGCGTAGAATGCTCTGCAAGATGAACGAGCGTCTTGAGCAGATACGAAAGCTCGTCGGCGAACTGGAAGTCGAAATGCGGTCGGGCGCCTCGGCAAGAGATCGCGATTTCTCCGCGCTGGAATTGCCGCTCATTATTCAGCAGATCGTCGACGATCTGCAGCCGCAGCTCTCCCCTTACGACGCGGCGTTCTACTGGTTCCTCTTCCGCCACTCCATCGCCAAAGACGGCGACCCTCATCTTCGCGTCAGTACGCGCCACCTGCGCACCGCCGTCGTCAAATCCTCCTACTCCCAGTTGGAGGAAAACCCGGTCTCGCTGGGCAAGGTGCAGGAGACGCTGCGCGCTCTCGAGAGCATCGGCGCCATCCGAAAAGATGGCGAGCCCAACCGCGATGGCACATTGTACCGGGTGCTGATCCCGGACGAGATCGAAGCCTGCCAGAAATACCGCGCGGGACGTGTGGCGTCGGAACCGGAACTCAAGTTTCCGCGCTCGGGCACCGATGACGACAACCTGCAGGAGAACCGCATCAAGGTCTACGAGCGCGACGGCTACGTCTGCCGCTACTGCCAGAAGCAACTGACGCGCTTCACGGCAACGCTGGACCATGTAAAGCCGGTCGCTGAAGGCGGCGACAACAGCCTTGAGAATCTGGTTACCGCTTGCATCGATTGCAACGCGAAAAGGAACAAGCGGGTGTTGAGGAGCACGCTCGCCGAGAGTTGACGGGATTCGATAGCTTCTTCAAAATCTGTGCGACGACGGGGCCGCCAGCCCTATTCTTCCGCCATCAGTTCGCGCAACGCCGCCGCATACCGCTCCGGCAGGGACTTCTTATTCAACTGGTCGTCGCAGACCACATGCACCGTCTCGCCCTCGGCCAGCAGCGTATCCTCCTCGCCCTCGCGCTCCTTGCGCAGGATGCGGTAGGCGAACTTCAGCACCGATCCGCGCAGCATGGCGGGTCGCGTCTCGATCAGAATCTCGTCGTCATAGCGCGCCGGCGCGCGATAGCGGCACCGCGCCTCGATCACCGGAAGAATGCAGCCGTGGTCGGTCTCCAGCCGGCTGTAGGCAAGCCCGAGCGAGCGCAGCAACTCCACGCGCCCCAGCTCAAACCACACCAGGTAGTTGGCATAGTAGACAATGCCCATCTGGTCGGTCTCGGCATAGCGGACACGGACTTGTGTGGTAACTGGCATTCTTTCTCCAGGGGGCAGGGATCAGAGTTCAGGAGTCAGGAAAAGACCGCAGTTCTGCCGTCTTCGCTGATCCCTGATCCCTGACACCTGATCTCTGCTGTTACGGCTTGACGTGCATGAACAGCGGCAGCTTGCTCACGTCGTTAAAGATGGTGAAGGCCATGAAGGCCATCAGCACCACGAACGCCGCCTGGTAGATTCTCTCCTTGATCGCCAGGCTGATGTCGTGGCGCAGCGCGCTCTCAATCAGCAGAAGCAGAATCATGCCGCCATCGAGGATCGGGAAGGGAAGCAGATTGAGCATGCCCAGTTGCAGGCTGATCATCCCGGCCAGGCCGAATTTGGGATACCAGCCGTTGGTCTCCGCTGCTTCGCCCGCCGCCTGCGCAATCCCCACCGGGCCCATGAGTTGCGTCACCGAAATCCGGTGCGTAAAGAGCCGGTCCAGCACTTCAACCACAACCAGAGAGTTGGCCTTGAAGAAGCCCAGCGACTTATTCCACGCTGACAAAAGAGACAAGGGCTCATCGCGGATGGGAGTTGGCTTCGCAGCAAAGCCCAGCTTCCATTGGGTGTCGATTTTCGTCGGCGTCGCCACAATCTGCAGCGTGGCGCCGTTGCGCAGCACCTCGAGCGTCAACGGCTTGCCTTTTTCCCATTGCATATAGGCCAGCAGCGTGCTGACGCTATGGAAGGCGTGGCCATCGACTGCTTCGATGGCATCGCCCGCCCGCAACCCCGCCTGCTCCGCGGGGTAGCCCGGCTGCACCTGCGCCACTGCGACTGGCCCGGGTAGATATTGCGGCAAAATTCCCGCGTCGCCCAGGTCGAAGCTGTCGTCCTTGGCGCTGGCCGGCACGTGCAGGCTCATTTGGAGCGTCTTTCCCCCGCGCTCCACCGTGACCGGCACCATCTGGTTTGCATTCAACCGCGCGTGTTCATACACGGCCTCCCAATCGGGATTCTTGACCTTGTCGAAACTCAGGATCACATCGCCCGTCTCGAGCCCCGCCGCCGCGGCGGTCGAGCCTGGGGTAATCCACTCCACGGTCGTCGTCTTCACCGTGGCCGACGGCACCTCGTTGATGAAGCCGTAGTAAATCCACATCAGCCCCAGCGCCAGCAGGAAGTTAAACCCCGGGCCGGCAAGGCCGATCAACATGCGCTGCCAGCGGGGATGAGCCGTGAAGGCTCCGGGGTCGTCAGCCGGGCTTTCAACTTGTGTGCCGGGTGCCTCGAGGTTTTGCTCCGGGCTCTCGCCGGTCATTTTGACGAACCCGCCCAGTGGCAACAGGCAGACCTTGTAATCCGTCTCGCCGTACTTAAAACCGAACAGGCGCGGCCCGAAACCGAAGGAAAACGCCTCCACGCGCACCCCGCAGAGCTTGGCCACCGTGAAGTGCCCCAGCTCGTGCACGATCACCATCACGCCGACAAGAACGATAAATGCAGCGGCAGAAACTAGAAATTCATGCATCGTTGTATGGTTTTTCCTTCGGCAAAGCGTCTGGGGTGCGCCAGATCTCGATTCGCGGCCCGGGAAGGGACCAGCTACACAACCTCAGTTCTACTCGATCAACGCCCGAGCCCTTTCCCGCGCCACCCGGTCGGCCGCAAGCACCTCCGCAATGGTTGCTGGGTGCGCCTCTGTGGTCGCCGCGAGCACCTTTTCAATTGTACGCGGGATGCCCGTGAAGCAAATACGACCTTCGAGGAAGGCCCCCACGGCCACCTCGTCGGCCGCATTCAGTGCAATGCAGTGCGCTCCCCCCTTTGCGGCCGCCTCGAAGGCCAGCCGAAGGCAAGGGAAGCGCTCGAAATCGGGTTGCTCGAAGTCGAGGTGCCGCAACGCCGCCAAGTCGAAGGTCAGCGTGGACTTGGGCCGCTCCGGCCAGGCCAGCGCGTAGAGAATGGGCAGCCGCATATCGGTGACCGAAATCTGCGCCAGAATCGATCCGTCCACGTACTCCACCAGCGAGTGCACTGTCGACTGGGGATGGATGGTCACCCGCACCTGCTGGGGCGTCACGTCGAACAGCCGGCAGGCCTCGATCACCTCCAGCCCTTTGTTCAGCATCGTCGCCGAGTCGATGGTAATGCGTCGGCCCATCACCCAGGTGGGGTGCTTCAGAGCCTGTTCCGGCGTGATGCTTTCGAATTGGTCCAGCGGAAGCTGGCGGAACGGCCCGCCCGAGGCGGTCAGCCAGATAAACTTCACTTCATTGTGCGCGCCGACGCGCAGGCACTGGTGCACGGCGTTGTGCTCGCTGTCGATGGGCAGGATCGGCGTCTTGCGCTCCCGCGCCGCGCGGGTCAAAATCTCGCCCGCGGCCACCATGCACTCCTTGTTCGCCAGCCCCACCGGCTTTCCGGCCAGAATGGCCGCATGCGTCGCCTCCAGCCCGGCCACGCCCACGATGGCTGAAACCACAAAGTCGGCCTCAGCCAGCGTCGCGCAGGCAATGGTGCCCTTGGCCCCATGCACTGTCTCGATTCCCGCCACGCCCGCCTGGTGCAGGCGCAAAGCCAGCTCGCCGGCCAACTCTTCCGTGGCCAGTGAAATCACCTTCGGTCGCCAGCGCACGGCCTGCGCAAAGGCCTCGTCCACATTGCGGCCGGCGGCAAGCGCGGCCACTGCGTACCGCTCGGGAAACTGCTCGACGATGGAGAGGGTGCTCTGTCCGATGGAGCCCGTGGAACCGAGAATGGCGAGTCGCTTCAAAATAGTCTTCAGCTTTCAGCTCTAAGCTTCCAGCTCCTTGTCTCTGCCGGAATCCATGACTGAACTTAACGCTTGCCTCAGTTTAGCCGATCCGTACTTGAGGACTTCGCAAGGCTGTATCCAGCCAAGATCCCGGCAAATCGAGACGGATGGCTGAGATCTGAAAGCTGATAGCTGCTTCAGAACCGCTGATGAATCACCTGTGCGTACCATAGCACCGGGCCGGCGAGCAGCAGCGCGTCGATGCGGTCCAGCACCCCTCCGTGACCGGGCAACAGGTCGCCCGAATCTTTCACTCCCGCCGATCGCTTCAGCGCCGACTCGGCCAGATCGCCCACCTGTCCGGCCACATTCACAATCGCGGCCAGCTCCAGCCAATACCAGAGCTCATCCGGATACGAAAGGACCGCAGAGGGACACACCCGCTCCAGCCACGTTAGGACAGCCGAGTTCCACGGCTCCTGCAACAGAGCGGCCAGTCCCACGAGCGCCAGCGCAACCAGTATGCTCCCGGCCACTGAAGCTACTGCCCCTTCCCAGCTTTTGCCCGGGCTCAGCGAAGGCGCCATCTTGTGCCGGCCCCAGGCGCGGCCAACGTAGTAGGCAGATGTGTCTCCCACCCACACCACGCACAGCAAAAATGCCACCAGCGAGGATCCATTGGCTTGTTCGTGCAACATGGGCAAAGCGAGCAGCGTAAACCCCGGGTAGAGCAGGCAGGAAATCGACGCCGAGGTGTTCGCGATCGTCTCCTCAACCGGCTTGAAAAAGGTGCAATACACCAGCAGGCACAAGCCCAGGATGCCGAAAATAGGCAGAAGGTGGTCGGAATCCGGCCAGGCAATGTAGGCGGCGAACAGGCCAACGACCGCCAGAATCGCCGCAATCCGCGGCGGATTCGCCCCGCAGCGCCGGCTCAGGCCCAGGTACTCCCATCCTGCCAGCGCCGCAACCACGGCCACGGCCAGCGTGAAGAGCCACTGCCACCTCGGCCCCAGAAACACCAGAACGAGGGCAATAGGAATCAGAACAGCAGCGGTAACAATGCGTTTCATTCACGGTTGAGCATACACCGCCGGGGCGGCCGGAACCCACTCTCAGGCTGCAATTGCAAACGTCATTGCGCTGTCTGCGCCCGGCTCTCGCGGGCAAACTCGATCATCGCCTGTCCAAGTGTTTCCAGAAGATGAGTCCACTCGTCCATGTGCGCTTCACCGGATCGGGTCAAAGTGTAATTGCGTCGCGCGGAGCCGCCGCCGGCATCCCAGCTTGAAGAAACGTAACCGTTTGCCTCCAGGGTTCTCAGCGTGCGATAGAGAGCCGCGCCTTCGATCGTGGCATCGGTGAGCGCGTATTTTGGAAGGCACTCGGCAATTTCGTACCCGTACGATCGCCGCTTCTCTTTGAGAATCCGCAGCACAACCGGCTCGATAAAACGAGAAACATTCCCCATCGCGCAGGTACATGGACGGCCGAAACCGGGCCGTTTGCAGCAGCGGGTTCCCGTGTTCCGCTGGAGGCGCTTCGCGCGGGGTTTGAGGCTTACTGGCATATTGACTGTAACCTGCTTTCCACAATCAAGATTAGCTCTTGTTGACAGTGACAATGCTTAACTGTACATTACATCTATTCTAGATGTAAACTGCATTTAACAGCCGGGTGGAGAATTCACTCGATGGAAATGGCCTCCCTTCAACGGAATAAGGAGATTTTATGGGCAGAGTTGCGATAATGATGTCGGCCGGCCGGGCCGATGCGCCGATGTCCTCGCATTTCGGCAAGGCCGAATGGATCATGATTTCGGGCACTGAAAGCACAACGCCCGAATTCATCAGAAACGATGGGCTCAATGGCAGAAGCACTGTCAAGTTCCTCGTTGGACAGGGTTGCACGGATGTGATTCTCGTCGGTATTGGCGACGGCGCCTTGAGACATTTGCAGGCGGTAACAATGTACGCTTGGGTAGTGCCCGGACCTGTCACTGGGCGTGAAGCGCTCCGGATGTTCGCGGAGGGAAAGCTGGCTTCTGTGCCTCCGGTTTCCGCTGCGTCAAGCCGCGGCGAGGGCCATGGCTGTTGCTGCGGCCGCCATGAAGCCGGTGTGCCGTCCACTCGCTGCTGCGGTTGATAACGGCGCGGCGTCCAACACGTCCTGAAAGGAAGATGGCTGTGAAAACCATGCGATACCTGATTGTTCTGCTGACCCTGGCCGGCGCAGTGGTTTCCGTGCTGGCGCTGCGCGTGCATTACTCCACCGGCGCCGAGCCCTGTTCCATCAGCGACAGGTGGGACTGCGGCATCGTCAATCACAGCTCCTTTGCGGTCATCGAACATATTCCCGTGGCCGCCATCGGCATCGCGGGCTATCTGGCGCTTGCCGGCCTGGCCTTCGCTCGCCGGCGGTTCCTGTTGTTCCTTACCGCCCTGATCGGTCTCGGCTTCGCCCTCCGGCTAACCTTCATCGAAGAGTTTGCCCTGGGCGCCTGGTGCCTCTATTGCGTCATTTCCCAGGTCATCATCGCGCTGATCGTGCTGCTCGCCCTGGCTTGGTTCACGGCCGAGTACGTCACCCTCCGGCGTGCCAACCCAACCGCATGACTTAGCGGGCTCAGGTCCGGAGAACACACGTGAAGATCCTCTTCATCTTCAACCGCCAGCCCTACGACGGAACTGACGTTCTGTGGAACGGACTGCGCCTGGCGGGCAAGCTGGCCGATGGGAGAAACGAGGTGCGGCTGTTCCTGATGCGCGGCTCGGTCATCTCGCTCTGAATGTTTGCCGCGCTCTCAGTTCACTGCAATCCGGATCCGGTCCGGATCATCTTCCACCTCGCCGCCGTCTTCGCCGATCCCGCCATAGCGGCGTTCCCGGCCCTGAAAGTCTGCAATGGCCTCCAGCAGGTGAACCCCCCGGAAATCCGGCCAGTACCGCTCCGTGACGAAGATCTCGGTGTAGGCGATTTGCCACAGCAGGAAATTGGAGATGCGCTGCTCGCCTGACGTGCGGATCAGCAGATCGGGATCGGGCATGTGAGCCGTGTAGAGATGGCGGTGAATGTCTTCTTCGGTGATGCGGTCGGGGCTAAGTTGCTTGCGCTTCATTTCGGCAGCAAGCGCGCGAAATGCGTCCACCAGCTCCGACCGTCCGCCGTAGTTCAGGGCCAGCGTCAGCGTGGTGCCGCTGTTGCGCGCCGTGTCCTCTTCCACTCGGCGCATCTTGTCCTGAACCTCGGCCGGCAGATCGTGCGTCCTCCCGATGTACCGGAAGCGAATATTGTTGTTCCTCATGCGCTCCAGGTTGTTGTCCAGGTAGGCCTTCAGCAGGCGCATCAGAAAGCTGACCTCGGCGCGCGGCCGGCGCAGATTGTTCTCCAGCGAGAACGCGTACAACGTCAGCCAGGGCAATCCGATGCGGGCGGCCGTTTCCGTCACCTGCTGCACCGCCTTGGCCCCCTGCTGATGGCCCACAAACCGCTTGAGCGAGCGGCGGCACGCCCACCGGCCGTTGCCATCCATGATGATGGCCACATGCTGGGGAAGGCGCTCGGGCTTCAGCGTCGCATAAACAGCGCGCTCCTCCGCACTCAGATCATCGATGCGCAATGGGGGAGAAGAAGACAAGAACTCGCCTATAGGTCGCATTTCCGCTTTTCCACGCGGGCGCCTGTTGGGCGTCCCGTAGTGGCGCCGACGGAGTTCACGCACCAGGAAAAGCCGCGTCCTGCGTGAACCAATCTCCGGCCTGAATAAAGGAACCTGCGGCCGGACCCGGGCAGTTACACCATCGACCGTAAAGCATTTTCCCGAATTCTGCAATGCAAAGTCCGGCGCCGTCCCGGAATGACATATGCGCGGCGACACAGCCTGGTAGCGCTCCGCCAGCGTTTGTACAGAGCGCTCCCTTGCCTGGTAGCTCTAGGCAGTGCGGCGGCGGCCCACCGCCGCGTCCCGCACTGCGCCGAACAAGAGCGTCCGGTGCAGCGAATCCAGATGCGGCAACAGCGCGGCCACCTCGGCCAGAAATGGGTCGCTCAGGATCGCTGCCACCTCTTCGTCCCGGCGGCTGCGGGCATCGCGAACCAGTTGGCGCACTTCCACTCCAAGGGCCGTGGCCAGCCGCTCCAGCGAGCCCAGTGTCGGAACCGCTTTGCCGTTCTCGATTTTGGAAATGTAGGTGCGCGGCACCTGCATACGCCCCGCAAGTTGCCGCTGGCTCAGGTGGCGCGCCCTGCGCATCTCGCGTACCTGCGTGGCCACCTGCAGCCCTGCCTCGTTGCAATCCGGCAGGGGTGGGCTGGTCACCAGCCGTGGCGCCAAATACACTGGCTCCTCGATATCAAGAGGCCTGCGACACCTTCTGCAAAGGGAATTGCTGGTTCTATACTGCATCAGCCTGCAGTACTCGCACCGCACCACTTCACGTGTTTCCACGCTTACTAAGGAAGTAGCCATCCTGGATGCGCGGAGTGCCAGAGCATTGGACTCCGGGGCGCTTATTTGCACCTCGATTGGTGCTAATTTCAAGGAAAGGAACCATAATTGTCAAGTAGAAATTTAGGGACAAATCGGAGAAAGCCCCATTTGATCCCTGGAAACCCGATAAAACACGAACCGGTTTGATCAACAGGAGAGAAGAATGGCCGCCACAAACCTGCGCTATGGACGCGAACAAGCCTGGCAATTGCTCACCGAATGGACCCAGAGCGAAAGCCTGCGCAAACATGCGCTCGCCGTGGAAGCCTGTGTGGTGGCCTGCGGCGAGCAGGAGGCAGACCGGCTCGGACTCGAGGGCGATGCGCGGGCGGCTCTGCTGGAGCTGTATTCCTCCACCGCCCTGCTCCACGACTTCGACTACGAGCGCCACCCCACCGCCGAGGAGCACCCTTTCGCCGGTGTTCGCGAGCTGGAGCGGCTGGGTTGGCCCGAAGAACTCCGCACCGCCATCCTGGGCCACGCCGGCTACTCTGGCGTGCCGCGCTCATCCCACCTTGCCAAGGCTCTCTTCGCCTGCGACGAGCTGGCCGGCTTCCTCACCGCCTGCGCCCTGGTGAAGCCGGGCAAATCCATTGCCGAGGTCGAAGTGCGCAGTGTCCGCAAAAAGATGAAAGACAAAGCTTTCGCCCGCGCCGTCCACCGCGAAGACATCGTGCAGGGCGCGGCGGAACTGGGCGTTGATCTCGACGCCCACATCGCGTTCTGCATCGAGGCGATGAAGAAGCGGGCCAGCGAGCTGGGACTGTGAGTCCAGAGCAGTCTCATCGACGAAGTTGTCTTATCCCTGGCCTCGTCTCATCGCGCCAAAAGACAGCAAAGCACAAGCGCAGGCCTGACCCAAATGGAGCGAAGGCGGCTTTCTCGCGTGACTCTCTGTAGAGTTCCGGAAATGGGGAATCCTACTCCCGATTCCCTTACCCATGTTTCTCGGCCAAAGACTGCGGTCACGCCGAACAATGTTTGGATTGGTATACCCCCTCCCCCAGTATGCCATACCTCCATATTTGATAACAAAGGGCTTACGGGAAGGGTATATCCGCAAATTCCTGATTCTAAAGGGCACCATCCCGTAAATTAACAAATTCATAGGGGTTAGGGGTGTTTTACGGGCCTTGCGGGCCGTCAGGGGAGCACCCATTCGCGCAAAAAATGGAATGAGCCGGGCCAAACAAGGGCCATTTTGTTGCACAAAATCGAACAAATTAAACCATGATTTCGGGATAGATTTGTTGATTCTAAATGAGCTAAGTTGAATTTTGAGCTTTTGGCACCCCCAATTTCTTATTTATTTTTGACCTCCAGAGGCTGCGAGTCTCAGAAACCAGCGGATTGCCCACCTAAAACAAGTGTAGCGCCTCGAAGGAAATGATCTGCAAAGTTGGGAAGAAGAATTTGGTGCGTGTTTTCAGTGGGTTGCGGGGGTTCGGGGCGTTGGAGGGGGTTGACGGAATGTGGGGTAAGCCCGTTGGGTGAGACAGTTTGGGTTTTGACAGTGCCGCCTATCTCCCCCACTCGCCGTTTTTGATGATGGGCGCGTTCTGCGGCTTCCAGTTGTACCTGTAGAACCAGCACTCCACTTTGCCGCCGCCGTTCAACTCCACAGCCTGCCGTTCGCGGACAAACTCGCTCGCCTCCGGCGCCAGTGGATCGAAGCCTTCGTAGTCATCGAGCCGCGCAAGCATGTTTTCGTCTTCCGGCAGCTCCATCACGGTCCCGGCAATTTTGCCCTTCGCGCTGGGGCCGGGCACGGCGCCGGGATATCTGCCCAGATCGTAGAGCATGCCGTGAACGAAGCCCCTGCCTACCGGCCGCAGCTTCGCGGCCAGAGGAGCGACCTCTGCCGGCACGCGGCAGGGCTGCAGGGTTCCGTAAGCGAAAAGACAATCACTCATCGAGAATATGCGCTCGAGGCGCGACCTGGGGGATTGGGCAGATCTCAAAGCGGGTTCTTCGCGCGCAGTTCCGCCACGATCTCCGCAGCCGCCGCCCGTGCCTCCGCTTCCTTATCCGGCGGAAAGCTGATGGCGCCCACGCGAGCGTGCCCGCCCCCGCCATAGCGCTCGCAAATTTGCGCCAGGTTCACCATCTTTTTCGGGTCGGCCTTGGTCCACGGATTCGATCCCACGGCCACCTTGGTGCGGAAGCTGGACTTCGACAAGCCGATGGAGTACGTTGCCTGCGGATACAGATAGTACGGGATGAACTTGTTGAATCCCTCCAGCGGATGGTCGGTGATGTCGAAGAAGATCGTTCCGTCGTGTTCTTCCGCGCGGCTGCGGATCAGTTCCAGCGCCTGCTCGTGGCGCTCGAGCAGCGGCGGCAGCAGTCCCGCCACAAACGGCTGGCTCAAGACTTCGGTGAAGGGCATCTCCGTGAGCAGCGGGATCAGCCGCGGAATGAACTCCGGATCCTGTGCGGCCTCGATGATGAGCGTCAGCTTCATGGCAGGCGCGGCCATTTCCACCGCTGCTTCGGGGCTCTCGTACCGTGCGCCGTCCACGATGTCGGCCCAATGAATCAGATCCGCGACCGAAGCGGTGTCGAACCCGTAGCGCGTTTTGGCGATGTGGGCCAGAAAACCGGTGCACGAGGTGTAGTGGGGATCGAAGAACTTGCGCGACGCGCAAACGGGGTCGCGCAGGCAGGCCAGAAAGTGCTCGTGATCCTGCGGCGTCAGGAATGCCGACTGATGATGATCGAACCACCAGGTGATGCGCGGCGACGCCGAGTACTTGAAGTCCACGATCGCATTCTCGTCGCCCGTGAACTCGCTCTCGTCGAAGAGCGCGCCGGCGCGGTGGACTAGCCCGTGATAGTCGTAGCTCGCGTCCGGCGCCATGCACTCGCGGTGGAAGCGAGTGAACAGCGAGGCCGAGCAAGCTCCGTCAAAGCACTTGTCGTGGTAGAAGACGCGAACCCGCAAAACCTGGAGTCCTCCTGGGCGGTAAACATAAAGAGCCGGAACTGTTTAGCATCAAGGGCTCGGCCCGTTGTGTCAAGCGGCGAGTTTCCTCGCGATTGGCGCGCATAGAATTCGGTCTGTTCTGCGGGAGAGATGGGCTGGCGAAGATCTTCCGCTACCGGCCCGTGCTCTCGCGTATCTTTACGCCTCCGGAATACGGGCGGTCAGAGGGTGTTTCGTGTAGACTGGCGGGGATCTTGGAACACAAAATGAAAGGCCCAGACGACAGCCAAGAGCTTGCGCTACAACGGGTCTACAACGCTCGCTTTGCGGGGAAGACAAACTACCGGACGAAGATATGGCAAGTGCTTGCGCCGTACTTCGGTCAATGGTTTCCTTCGACGGGCTCAGTGCTCGATCTCGGCGCCGGCTACTGCGAGTTCATCAATAACGCCAGTGCCGGCGTAAAGTATGCCATGGACTTGAATCCCGACATACACAAGCGAGCAGCGCAGGGCATTGTGGTGATGCACCAGGACTGTGCCGCCCCTTGGGCGCTGCCAGACAATGAATTGGATGCGGTGTTCACCAGT
This sequence comes from Occallatibacter sp., assembly GCA_049522315.1. Lineage (GTDB taxonomy): Bacteria > Acidobacteriota > Terriglobia > Terriglobales > Acidobacteriaceae > Telmatobacter. Next base: position 73,265 of record JBEKNY010000004.1, on the reverse strand, counting down.
AATTTTCTGGAGCACTTGCCCAATAAGGATGCCGTCAAAGCCGTACTGTCGAATGCCTACCGGTGTCTTAAACCCGGAGGCCGCTTCATCGCCATGGGACCGAACATCAAATATATTCCAGGCGCATACTGGGATTTCTTCGACCACTACGTAGAGTTGACCGAGCTTTCTCTTGCCGAAGCACTGACGGATTGCGGCTATGAGATCGAACAGGCCGTGGCGCGGTTCTTACCCTACACGATGTCGCATGGCCGCCAGTATCCGGCATGGATGTTGCAGTTTTATCTGGCCATGCCCGTTGTCTGGCCGATCTTTGGAAAGCAATTCCTGGTAGTTGGGCGAAAGACTTCGCGCGGCGAGTCAAGTGAATCGGGACAAGCCTGATCCATCAGTGGTTATTGAGAGCTGAAATACGGATGTCGAGATCAGCGCAGCGCGACTGTTCCGTCTGAACGTTCAAATCAGGGTTGGCGCAGCTTCGAACGCAGGTTCCTGTTCCTTCTGTCGAGGAGTGCCGGAACATGCATTCCACTTCGGAGTGACGAATCGGGTTCGGGCCGATGGATCGCCTGGAGGTACTTCGCCGCGAATGCCGCAGAAGGGAAGGGGCATGCGGCGCAATATCCGAACAGACCGTGAACACGCCGCTGCTTGCCGTTGTCCGTGTCACAAGCGGCAATCCGGTCCATCGTTTACCCTCAAAGTACCCCTGTCGCATGACCACGGCCGCCGCACAAGCACGCTATCCGCTCACCCAGGGCGTTAACCCGTGGCTGGTCACGGTTTCGGTCATGCTTCCCACCTTCATGGAGATCCTCGACACCGCCATCGCCTCGGTGGCGCTGCCCTATATCGCCGGCTCGCTCTCGGCGTCAAACTCCGAGGCTACCTGGGTCCTCACCAGCTACCTGGTGGCAAACGCGGTCATTCTGCCTGCCTCCAACTGGTTTGCCCGGCGCTTCGGCCGCAAGCGCTTCCTCATCGCCTGCGTCACCATCTTCACCGTTGCGTCATTCTTCTGCGGTGCGGCGCCTTCGCTGGCCGTTATCCTGCTGGCCCGTGTCATGCAGGGCGCGGGCGGCGGCGCGTTGCAGCCTCTGTCGCAATCCATCTTGCTGGAAAGCTTCTCGCTCAAGGACCGCTCCAAGTCCATGGCCGCCTACGGCCTGGGAATCGTCCTAGCTCCCGTACTCGGTCCTACGCTCGGCGGCTGGCTCACTGACACCTGGAGCTGGCGATACGCCTTCTACATCAACATTCCCGTCGGCATTCTTGCCGTCATCATGATCAGCCGTTTCGTACACGACCCGCCCTACATAAAAAACGCCAAGGTGGGCGCCTTCGACAACATCGGCTTCGGTCTGCTGGCCGTGTGGACCGGCTGCCTCCAGATCGTCCTCGACAAGGGCCAGGAGGATGACTGGTTCGGCGCCGTCTGGGTGCGCTGGGCGGTCGCAGCGCTCGTCGTCGCGCTTGTACTGTGGATCTGGCGCTCGTGGACCAATCCCAAGGGCCTCGTCGACCTGCACGTCCTAAAGGACCGCAACTTCCGCACCGGCTGCCTGATGATCGCCATGCTGGGCATGTGCATTTACATCACCATCGCCATCCTGCCGCTCTACTACCAGGAGATTCTCGGCTACACGGCGTTCACCGCGGGCCTGGTTGTCTTTCCCCGCGGCGTGGGCTCCTTCGTCGGCTCGCCGGTCATCGGTTTTCTCGGTTCCCGCATTGACAACCGCAAGCTGCTCTGCGCCGGCTTTCTCGGCTTTGCCGTCTGCGCCTATACCTTCGGCAACGTCGATCTTTCCATCGGTCCGTACACGCTGCTCATCCCCATCACGCTCACCGGCTTTGCCCTCAGCTTTGTCTTTGTCCCACTGGCCACCATGACCACCTCCACCATCTCCAGGAACGAGATGGGGAACGCCACTGGGCTCTTCAACATGCTGCGCAACATCGGCGGGTCCATTGGCATTGCCATGGCCACCACCGCGATCATTCGCCGCGCCGACCTGCACCAGACGTACTTGAGCGAGCACCTCTCGCCGTCAGCGCCCGCGCTACAGCAGAAGTCTGCAATGATCGCCGCCTATCTTAGCCGCCACGTCGGCCCGCCCGCCGCGCGCCCCGGCTCCTTCGGCTTGCTCTATGGGCTCATGCTGCAGCAGGCCGGCCAGCTCGCTTATATCGACGTTTTCCGCTGGACCGCGGTACTGGCCCTCATCTGCGCCGCCTGTGCCTGGCTGTTCAAAAAGCCCGCGAGCCACTCGGCGCCGCCGCCGGGCGCGCACTGAACCTCAACCCGCGAGTGGGGAAAACCTCTTCTTTCCCTCGTCGTACTCCTCAATTCGTCCCCTCAGAATGTCGTAGTACCACCCGTGTACCGTCAGCCGGGCCGTCCGCATCACCAATTCGAAGTAATGCGTCAAATACTCTGAGGCTAGGCAAACGGGCCAGTGAGAGGACGGCGGCCCGCGTTGCTTCGAGCGAAAGGGAATCCGGCGATGAATCGAAAGGTGCGGTGTCCACATGGCATGCAGCCATTCCGAGTTCGAGCGTGATGCTGTGGCGCTCCGCAAAAGGCGCTCTATTCGCAACTTAGGGATGCCTGCCATGTAAGGTGCAATTCAAGATATAAGGTGCAGTTCAAGATCGAAATTCGGGAAATAGACCAGAAGGTGTGGTACAGTAGTACAACCGGTTTGCCCTCGTCAGGCGTCTAAGGACTTAAGCAGGATGGAGTGGCCCCGGGGAAAGCGTTCAGGTGTCAAATGAAGGGCCGGGGTGGTTCGAGCTTTTTTCTCCCTCCCCGCAGTAGGTTCCTTCAGTTCGCCCGCGGCAATCGGTGATCGCAACATAGATCGCCAGGCTTGCGGTTAAGGGCCACACCGGCACGCGCCATCTCATGCAAACAACGCGTCGCCGGCCATTGTTAGCGGCTTTAAGCATTTTGCTTATAGCGGGGACAGGCTCTTCCCCCGGAGGTGCGTTATGCCGCAACCCCGCGCAGAAGCGCTGCAATCGGAGACTGCCGTACAGAGCGTAATCGAAATCCTGGTCGACAGCCAGGAAGGGCTTGTCACGGTGGGCGAAAGGCTTCAGGATCAAACGCTCAAGCGCTACTTCTTCGCTGAGTCGCTCCTGCGTGCGGAATTCATTAGCCAACTGGAAACGGCCCTCTGCCAACGAGGCGTGAGCAGATTCCGAGAGAGAGGCAGCACGGCAGCGGCCCTTCACCGCACTTGGGCACGCATCAAGTCCAGGTTCGTGGGCGGCGATCACACGCTGCTGGTCACGGCCGAGCAGGGCGAAGACGCAGTCAACGAAATCTACAGCAGAGCCATGGAGACCCGCCTGCCCACCGCCATTCACGAGATTCTGACGGCGCAGGTGGCGCACATCCAATTGACGCACGACTTCGTAAAGACGGCGCGTGACCGCCCCGCGGCCGTGGACGAAACGGCGCAGAGTACAGTGCCTGCAAGTCAAGAAGTTTCGCATTGACGGCTAGGCATTCACCTCACCAGAGGTAAGAACTTCCGCTGGTGCTCGTCGTACTCCTCGATTCGCCCCGTCAGGATGTCGTAGTACCATCCATGCATCGTCAGCCGGCCTTCGGTCACCGCGCTTCGCACCGGCGGTTGCGCGCGCAAATTCATCAGTTGCGCCACCACGTTGCCGCGAATAAGCGACGCCAGCTCCGCGCCCTCGCCATCGGCTGGGTTCAGCGGCTGCCGGTACGCGAAGGCCGACTGCACGTGTTCCAGCCACCGCCGCGCCTTGGGCAGGTTCTCCAGGCTCGTGCGGTCGAGCGCCGCCTTCAGCGCCCCGCAATCCGAGTGGCCGCACACAATCGCGTGCCTCACCTTCAGCACCTCCACAGCGTACTCGATGGTGGCCGTCACGCCGTCCACGTCATTGCTTGTCACGGGGACCACGTTCCCGATGCTGCGCGCAATGAACAGATCGCCCGGCTCCGTGCCCAGAATCAGGTCCGGCACAATGCGCGAATCGGCGCAGGTGATGAACAGCCATTCCGGGGTCTGTCCTTCGGCCAAAAGATGAAAGTGGCTCTTTTTTGCCGGGAAGACTTCTGCAAGAAATCGTTTATGTCCTTCGATCAGCCGTTGCAAACTCCTCCTCCTGCAATTGCTGTGCACGCTGGGCCAGTATAGCCAAACCTGCCTCGCCGGCCGCCGGTCTGTTACGGTTGTCGGTATCCGCTTTCTCCAGGGGAAGTGAAATTGTGAAACATTTTGACCGGCTTTTCCGCTCCGCGTTTGCATCCGCATTTTTGTTCGCCGCAATCCCGGCTACCGCTCAGACCGTCGACACAATCGATCCGGCGCTGCGCGCACGTATCGATCGCATTGCGGCGCAAGTTCTTCAGCAGACCGGCGTCCCATCTGCCTCCGTCGCCGTCGTCCAGCACGACAAGCTGGTTTACGCAAATGCCTACGGCTTCGCACGTCTCGCTTCGGGGGCGTCGCCGGCCGTACCCGCCACGCCGGACATGCGCTATTCCATCGGCTCCATCTCAAAGCAGTTCGCTGCAGCGGCGATTCTGCTTCTTCAGGAGCAAGGCAAGCTCTCAATTTACGATCCGGTGGGTAAGTACATCCCCGGCCTCGCGCGCGGCAGCGAAGTCACCATCCGCGAAATTCTCTCCCACACCTCCGGCTATCAGGACTACTGGCCCGAAGATTACGTGATGACGCCCATGCTCCAGCCCGCGACCGCTCAACAAATCCTCGACACCTGGGCCAAAAAGCCGCTCGACTTCGATCCCGGCACCGAGTGGCAGTACTCGAACACCAACTACGTCATCGCCGGCCGCATCGTCGAGATTGTTTCCGGCCAGCCGCTCTTCGACTTCCTCACGCAGCACATCTTCCGCCCGCTCGGCATGATCTCGGTCTGGAACTCCGACGCGAACCAACTCGCGCAGGCCGACCCAACCGGCTACTATCGCCACGCTCTTGGTCCCTTGCGCGCCGCGCCCGAGGAGGGCCGCGGATGGATGTTCGCCGCCGGCGAGCTGGCTATGACCGCGCACGATCTTGCGCTCTGGGACCAGAGCCTGATCGCGCAATCGATCCTCAAGCCCGAGAGCTACAAGGAAATGTTCACTGAGGTCAAGCTGAAGAACGGCGACGGCGCCCACTACGGTCTTGGCGTCGAAGTCCGCGATCGCAACGGTCATCGCTCCATCGAGCACTCGGGCGAAGTCTCCGGCTTCGTCTCTGATAATGAAGTCCTCACCGATGACGGCGCGGCCGTAGCCGTCCTCACCAACCAGGATGCCGTCGGAGCGGCGGGCGCCATCGCTCGCCTCGCTGCACCCCTCGTCGCCGGTTATCCGCCCAGCCCCGCCGAGCAGCAGGCCCTCGATATCTACCGAGGCCTGCAACAGGGCCGCATTGATCGTTCGCTGCTTGCGCCCAACCTAAGCGACTACTTCACCTCTGAAGCAATCGCCGACTTCCAATCCAGCCTGGCCCCGCTGGGCGAACCGCTCAGCCTCCGCCAGACCCACGAAGAGCTTCGCGGCGGCATGACCTTCCGCGCTTTCGAGATCGCCTATCCCGGCCGCCTTCTTGAACTCACTACCTACACCTATCCCGATGGCAAGCTCGAACAGTACCTCATCGCCCCCGCCGACTAAATCTCTGTGCTGCCATCAAGCAAAGTTGGGCGCGCTTCGCGCGCCCAACTGCGTCGAAGGACCAGCATTTTCGTCGCCGGCGTGTAGTCTCAACAGGTTGTTCTAATCCATAAACCCTAACCCCTGATTCACGACTTCCGATAAACTCGAAGTAGACTATGTTCGAAAACCTCACCGACAAACTTCAGCGTGTCTTCAAAAACCTTCGCGGCGAGGGCACGCTCACGGAAGAGAACATCACCGAAGCCTTGCGCGAGATTCGCGTCGCACTGCTCGAAGCCGACGTCAACCTCAAGGTGGTTACCGACCTTATCGAGCACATCCGCGAGAAGGCCGTCGGGGCTGAAGTTCTCACCGCGCTCTCGCCCTCCGAGCAGGTCGTCAAGATCGTTCGCGACGAGCTGATCGCGCTCCTCGGCCGCGATACCGCGCGCTTCAACTTCGCCTCCAAGCCGCCCACCGTCATCTTGATGGCTGGCTTGCAGGGCTCCGGCAAAACGACAACCAGCGGCAAGCTCGCTGCGTGGCTCAAAAAGGGTGGTCACCGTCCCATGCTCGTCTCGGTTGACGTCTACCGGCCCGCCGCGCGCGAGCAGCTCAAGGCCGTCGCCAAGCAAGTCGAGACGCGCCTTTACGAAGGCGACCAGAAGGGCGAGGCCGCCGGCGCTCAACTCGTCGAGCGCCTGGCGAAGGAAGCGCGCCGCGAGGCCGTCATTATGGGTTGCGACACGCTCATCGTCGACACCGCCGGGCGCCTCCACATCGACGAAGAGCTGATGGCCGAAATGGAAAGCCTGAAAAAGCTCCTTAACCCGCAGGAGATCCTCTTCATCGCCGACGCCATGACCGGCCAGGACGCCGTCAACTCCGCGCAGGACTTCCACTCGCGCCTCTCGCTCACCGGCATTGTCCTCACCAAGATGGACGGCGACGCGAGGGGCGGCGCGGCGCTGTCGATTCGGCATGTGACCGGCCAGCCCATCAAGTTTATCGGCGTGGGCGAAAAGCCCGACGCCTTCGAACCCTTCCATCCCGACCGTATCGTCGGCCGCATTCTCGGCATGGGCGACATGCTCTCCCTCATCGAGAAGGCCGAAGAAAAGCTCGACCACAAAAAAAGCGAGGAGATCGCCAGGAAAGCCCTGCTGGGCGACGGCTTCTCGCTCGAAGACTTCCGCGAGCAGCTCCGCCAGATCAAGAAGCTCGGCTCCATGGAGTCGATTTTGAAGATGATGCCTTCGGTCGGTCCCTTCGCCGGCATGCAGCAGGCCGCGCAAAACGTCGACGAAAAGCAGTTTGTCCGCCTCGAAGCCATCATCAACTCGATGACGCCCCGCGAGCGCCGCAACCATGAGATTATTTCCGGCACGCGCCGCAAGCGCATCGCCGCCGGCTCGGGCACCAGCGTGCAGGAGGTGAACCAGCTCCTCCGCCAGTACGCGCAGATGGCCAAAATGTTCAAGCAGGTGGGCCGTGGCGGCCTGGCGAAGGCGATGATGCGCGGCGGGCTGGCGGGAATGGGCGGAAGGCAGCGGTTCGGGCGGTAAGATCGCAATTTCGGAGACTGATGTATGAGAGATAAGCAATTCATACTGAGCGAAATCCGGAGGACGGCGGCGCTCAACGGCGGCAAGCCCGTGGGACAGGACAGATTCCAGACAGAGACCGGTATAGCGTTCCATGAATGGCGGGGTGTGCACTGGGCACGTTGGGGAGATGCTCTGTTAGAAGCCGGGTTTACTCCTCTGGTGTGGGGCGCCAAGTCAGGCGAGGAAGAGATTTTTGAGGTACTCGCAAAGCTAGTTCGTCAATATGGCAGGTATCCCACCAATAGCGAAATTCTCCTCGATAAGAGAAACAACGAGAAGATGCCCGCTCCAAATACGCTGGTCAGGAGGCTCGGGAATAGGGTAGAAGCCATTAAGAAGTTTCGCATCTTCTGTTCTTTAAGAGCGGAGTATTCCGACGTGGCGGCAATCTTAACCAAAGAGACAATTAGCGAAAAACCCGCGAGTGATGATCGAGAAGGAAAGATTGGATCCGGAAAACTGAACGCATCGGGATATGTATATCTGGCGAGATCGGGCAAATTATTCAAGATTGGGCAAACAGCGAATCGCTGGCAGCGGATGAGTCAGCTCGACAGGCAAACCTTCGAGGGGATTGATGAGTTGATTCATACGATCGCCGCATATGACGACGCGCCCGGAATCGAAGCGTATTGGCACAAACGCTTTAAGGAGAAGAATGTTCGGAACGAAATCTTCGATCTCTCTGCCGAAGACATCCGAGCATTCAAGAAGAGAAAGTGGATGTAACCATGACCGCCCTCCAGGACCAACTCGACGAGATCACCGCCAACACGCGCAACCTCGTCCAGCCCGAGCGCATGGCCGTCAGCGAGCGAGCCGTCGCCGATCTCTTCGCCTCCGGGATCGAGGACAAAATTCTGCCAGTTGGAGCCACGGCTCCTGAATTCACCCTCCCAGACGCCTCCGGCCGGCCCGTCCGCTCTGCCGACCTCCTTGCCCTCGGGCCTCTCGTCCTCAACTTCTTCCGCGGCCGCTGGGACCCTTATTGCGTTACCGAAATAGAGGCTTGGCGTGACATGTATCCCCGGTTGCGCGAGGCAGGCGCGCTTTTGGCCGCCATCAGCCCGCAAACCAGCCGCCAGAGCGACTTCATGGTCGGCCAGCACTCGCTGTCGTTTCCCGTGCTCACCGACCCCGGCTGCGCACTCGCCGAGCAGTTCGGCCTCGCCTACACCATTCCCGACTACCAGCGCGACTACTATCGCTCCATCCTGGTCAATATTCCCTTCATCAACGGTGTCGAGAAGGGGGGCGACGATTCCTGGCGGCTGATCCTGCCCGCCACATACGTCCTCGCCCGCGACCGCCGCGTCCTCTACGCCGAGGCGTACGCCGACTTCCGCGTCCGCCCCGAGCCGGAAGAAGCCCTCGCCGTCGCCTTGAGCGCCATCAGCCGGTAGCCGCTCGGCCCTCCGGAATCCCGCGTTCCACTCCGCAACCCGCCCCAAAATCAGCCGTAAATCCTCTCCAAATTGCATCCAACTGAGGAAAACAGCATCATATTAGTTGACAATATCTCACTCAATCTGGCATTCTGCCATGTTGAGCAAATCTCGATTCAGGCAGGAAAAAACCATGGCAAAGATGATCGGCATTGACCTCGGCACCACCAATTCGTGCGTCGCCGTCCTTGAGGGCGGAGAGCCCAAAGTCATTCCCAATGAAGAAGGTGCGCGCACCACCCCCTCCATCGTCGGCTTCTCCAAGTCCGGCGAACGGCTGGTCGGCCAGGTGGCCAAGCGCCAGGCCATCACCAACCCTGAGAACACGATCTTCTCCATCAAGCGATTCATGGGCCGCCGCTACAACGAAGTCACCGACGAGATGAAGATGGTCCCGTTCAAGGTCGTCCAGCAGAGCGACCACGTGGGGGTCATCGCCCAGGGCAAGGAATACACCCCGCCCGAAATCTCCGCCATGATCCTGCAAAAGCTCAAGAAGTCGGCCGAAGCCTACCTGGGCGAGACGGTCACTGAGGCCGTCATCACCGTGCCCGCCTACTTCAACGACGCGCAGCGCCAGGCCACCAAGGACGCCGGAAAAATCGCCGGCCTCGACGTCAAGCGCATCGTCAACGAGCCCACGGCCGCCGCGCTGGCCTACGGCCTCGACAAAAAGAAAGACGAGACCATCGCCGTTTACGACTTCGGCGGCGGCACCTTCGATATCTCCATCCTCGAAGTCGGCGAGGGCGTCATCGAGGTCAAGGCGACCAACGGCGACACCCACCTGGGCGGCGACAACCTCGACCAGCGCATCGTCGACTGGCTCATCGCCGAGTTCAAGCAGGAGCACGGCCTCGACCTTACCTCCAAGGGCAACGAGATGGCCTTGCAGCGCCTGAAGGACGCCGCAGAAAAGGCCAAGATCGAGCTTTCGACCACGGTCGAAACCGAGATCAACCTGCCCTTCATTACAGCCGACGCCTCCGGGCCGAAGCACCTGGTGCGCAAGCTCACGCGCGCCAAGCTCGAGCAGTTGGTCGAGGACCTGGTCGAGCGCTCGGTCGATCCCTGCAAGCGGTGTATGGCCGATGCCGGCGTCAGCACCAGCCAGATCGACGAAGTGGTTCTGGTCGGCGGGCAGACGCGCATGCCCAGGATTCAGGAGCTGGTCAAGAAGCTCTTCGGCAAGGAGCCGCACCGGGGCGTCAACCCCGATGAGGTCGTGGCCGTGGGCGCCGCCGTGCAGGCGGGCGTGCTGGCCGGCGACGTCAAGGATCTGCTGCTGCTCGACGTGACTCCATTGACGCTTTCGATCGAGACCTTGGGCGGCGTGGCCACCACCATGATCCCGCGCAACACCACCATTCCCACCAAGAAGACCGAGACCTTCTCGACGGCGGCCGACAGCCAGACCGAGGTCGAGGTGCACGTCCTTCAGGGCGAGCGGCCCATGGCGGCGCAGAATCGCACCCTGGGCAAGTTCAAGCTGGGCGGAATTCCTCCGGCGCCGCGCGGCGTGCCGCAGATCGAAGTCACCTTCGATATCGACGCCAACGGCATCCTCAACGTGACCGCCAAAGACAACGCCACCGGCAAGGACACGCGCATCACCATCACCTCCAGCTCCGGCCTTTCGAAGGAAGAGGTCGAAAAAATGGCCAAGGAAGCCGACGCCCACGCCGCCGAGGACAAGGAGCAGCGCGAGCAGATCGAGGCCCGCAACCAGCTCGACGGCATGGTCTACAACATCGAGAAGATGTTGAAGGAGAGCGGCGACAAGGTGGCCGCGGCCGACAAGAGCGAGGTCGAGGCGGCGCTGGCCGAGGCCAAAAAGACCCTCGAAAGTTCGTCCTCAACGGCGGATCTCCGCGCTGCGAACGAGAAGCTGACGCACGCCAGCCATAAGCTGGCAGAGGCCATGTACAAGGCCAGCTCTGCGCAGTCGCAATCGGGGCCCACGGACGCTGGCGCCGGTGCTGCGGGAGCAGCCCCCGGCGGTGCAACTGGCGGCGACGCCAAAAAGGAAGGCGAAGTCATCGACGCCGAGTACGTGGATGTGGACGAGAAGAAATAAGCGGAGTTCACTCAACCTCCCCGGTCCCCAAAGGCGAGGGACCGGGGGCACCCTCATCTTGGTAAAATCCGCGGCATGAGATCGGGGCCACCCGCCAAGTCGACATGGCTAGGAATTGATGGAGGGCGTAAACGTTAGTCCAGGTCAGCGTTGCCGGGGATGGAGCATATGAGCCAAAGAGTCCATCAGGAGAGAACGGGAGATGAAGCCAGAGGCGGACTATCTGAGAAAACTTCTACAGGGATTTCGTGATGCGCCAGGAACGACCACTAATATTCAAGAACTAAAGGCCGCAGGGCTTGATTACAATGATCCTAAGTTCGAATTTCACCTCCGCTTATTAGTCGATGACCAATACGTTGAAGGCGACGACGGGAGTAGTGATATTGGTTTTCGAAGGAGCGTTGATTGGCGCCCTTCTTGGGGTGCCGTGCCATTACGTTTGACGTCTTCAGGGCATGAATTTGCAGCGGCGCTGTGCGACCAGACCGTCTTTGAAAAGGTGAAAGGCGGGCTCATTCCGGCATGCGTCAGTATGATCAGGGCTGTTGCTGTGGCTATGCTGAAGGCTGAAACTGCGAAGCATACAGGTTTGCCGCTCTGACTGTTGAGCCATTGACCAGGCGCAGCGTTGAACACCACGATTGCTGCAGTTCGCCGCCCAGTTTCGTCCACTTTCATACCACAAACAATACTTGTTAAGTGCGGCTTCACGAAAAGCTATCGCACACCCATGAGGGCAGGCTACTGAATTCTGAACGAGTGTAGGAACTGATAGCCTCGGTCCTTTGGTAAGTAATCCTTCGCGGTCCATGCAAGCAACTGATAGAGGCGGTTTCCGGCCAGGTATTCATGCACGGTGCAGGAGCTTCCATCGGGAAGCATGATTGCGTAGTCGCGGCCGGGGACGCCGTCGAGATCGATGGCTTGGTCACGGAATAAAGTTTTGCCGGCGGCGTTAGCTTTCTCCACCGCTTGCAGGCGGACCTCCGGATCGCTGGTCGCGTAGTCCGCCGGGTAGCCGTTCACGTAGTCCGCCGGATAATTGATGTATTTCACGGCGTACCCTGTGTTACCGTTCTCGGTAGTGACAGAGAACACGTAGAGCGTAGCGGCTTCGCCGTTCTTCAACTGGACAGGCTGCGAGGACTGCGTGGGAGTTCCGGGAAACAGGACGCTGAAACGCCCGTCAGCGTAGGTGAACGGCTTCCAGGTGTCGGATTGCCCTGCTTCCGCAGCGGAATTATCTGGTGCCGGTTGTGTTGGCCCGGCAGTGGAGTTGTCTGGCGTCGGTTGTACTTGCTCCGCAGTCGTTGCGGTCGGTTTGGAGGTTTGGGTACCAGCCTCAGCAACGACGAACGCCCAAATTGCGCCGGTAATGCCAAGGATGAATAAAGCACCGAGAATAACGTTTCTCGCGCTCACCGTGCTCCGTTCAGGCTGCGAGAAGATTGGAGCGTCAGCATTTACAACCGCGCCGCAGTAAACGCACTGCAAAACGTGTTTCTTCATGATGAGGAGCCAGCCAAGCAACCCAAAAACGAAGCAGCCTATGCCGCTGGATACCATGGCTATACTCCAAGTGCCAGCGAATGCGGTTGCGAAGGCACTGCCATGAGCGGCACCGGCAACACCGGCAAGCAGGCTGACGACAAGCAGGATCGCGCAAGCCGCCATTCCTAGAATCGACGGGATGAGGAGAATATAGCCGATTGCAACTGCTGGACCGCTCAATCGACGTATCTTTCTGGGCATCAGCGTTCCACGGTCACAAATCTTGCAGGTAGGGTACGCTTTGAGATCGGATGCTCCCGGTGTTTCCATCTTGACTCTCCGGTTTGGAGCAAGTTTACACCCGGCTGCGCGCGGCGTGTGGCCCCGGTCCCTTGCGGGTGCCCCAGGTCCCGCTTTTCGGACCTGGGAATCATCCATTTCGGAGCTTGCACCGAGTAGTGCATTGCACTACAATGAATCTTGACTCAAACTGGTCCCATAACGGTCGCTGAAACGCAGGAGTTCCTGAGCGCAACTCGGAAGCTGATGGACGATTCCGAGCGTGCCGAGCTTGTGGACTACCTCGCGTATCACCCAACGGCTGGCGTAGTAATTCCAGGAACCGGTGGGGTTCGCAAGTTGCGTTGGGGGCTTGAAGGGCGCGGCAAACGTGGCGGGGCGCGGGTAGTTTATTACTATCACGATCTGGAGATGCCGCTATATCTCATGACCGCGTATGCAAAGAATGAACGTGAAAACCTAAGTCAGGCTGAGATCAACGCACTCCAGAAAATAGCGCGAGCACTCGTCGAAATGAATCGCAAGCGGAGGCCGACAATATGAGCAAAATTGGTGAAAGCATGATTCGGGGCCTCGAGCAAGCCCTTGCCATTGCCAATGGCACTGCTAAGAAGGGAACCTACGTCGTTCACATTCCGCCCGAGATCGACGTAAGAGCGATCCGCGGACGGCTTGGAATGACGCAGCAGGAGTTCGCCGTGCGATTTGGCTTCAGCGTGAATACAGTTCGCCACTGGGAGCAGGGAAGGCGCGTTCCCGAAGGGCCTACACGCGCGTATTTGATGGTGATTGACCGGGAACCGAAGGCTGTGCAAAAGGCGCTCCGCATTGCATGAGGCTTTGCGAATGATTGGTATCAGATCTGGCAAAACGCATGCAGCTTAACGCACAACGCGCACTCGATGTGGATTTGAGATAAGAAAACACCCATGCCCACCACCGCCCAAAAAGACTATTACGCCACGCTCGGGGTAAAGAAGACGGCCACGCCGGAGGAGATTCGCAAAGCCTTCCGCAAGGCTGCGCGCAAATACCACCCCGACGTGAATCCCGGCGACAAAAAGGCCGAAGAAAAGTTTAAGGAAATCTCCGAGGCCAACGACGTTCTGAGCGACGAGAAGAAGCGCAAGATCTACGACCAGGTCGGCTTCTACTCCGACCAGATCGATCCCGCTCAGGCCGAGGCGTACGCGCGCGCGCAGCGCTCCGGCGGCCAGCCCCCGGTCGACTTCGGCGGCTTCGACTTCTCCGGCTTCGAAGGTGGGATGGGGCACCAGGCGCCGCAGGGGGCTGGCGTGGGAGGCTGGGGCAGCTTCAAAGACATCTTTTCCGGAATCTTTTCCGGAGCACAGCATCCGCAGCAGCCGCGCGGTCCGCAGCCGGGAACCGATCTCGAATACCAGGCCACGGTCGATTTCTGGACGGCGATTCGCGGCGGCCAGGCGCGCATCCAGATCAACCGCCAGGAGACCTGCCCCACCTGCCACGGCCAGGCGACCCAGGGCGGCGCCATGCAGTGTCCTGAGTGCCACGGCGCCGGCCAGGTAACGCAGATGGGCGGCCGCATGAAGTTCAACATCACCTGCCCGCGCTGCAACGGCACCGGACGCGTCTCCAACGCCTGCCCCACCTGCCACGGCGAGGGCACGGTCACGCGCTCTGAGTCCGTCGATTTCCGCATCAAACAGGGTACGCGCGACGGTCAGCGCATCCGGCTGCAAGGCAAGGGCAACGCCGGCATCAACGGCGGCCCACCCGGCGATCTGTTCCTGATCGTGCGCACCGGCCTGCACCCGGTTTTCACGCGCCAGGGCGACGACATTTTGCTCACTGTGCCGGTGACAGTGGCCGAGGCATCGCTGGGCGCGAAGGTTGAAGTACCCACGATCGACGGCCGCGCGCAGTTGAAGATTCCACCCGGCACGCAAAGCGGGCAAAAGCTGCGCATGCGCGAGCGCGGCGTGGAGAACGCGCAGCATGCTGGCCAGCGCGGCGACGAGATCGTCACTGTCGAAGTCGCCGTGCCGCATCTGAACGATGAGCGAAGCCGCGAGATCATGCGCGAGCTCGCCCGCCTCAACCCCCAGGACCCGCGCAAGGCGCTGTTTGACAAGCTGTAAAAGGCTGGGAACGAGGGACCAAGGGAACAAGGGACCAGGAAAGCGGGCGGGGACAGGGATGGGCCCACTCAATGATCGCTTAAGCTGATCCGGGGAAAGACGATGGCCACAAAACGCAAATCCAAAGGCGCCTACATGATCTCGGCAGTGGCCGAGATGTACGAGATTCATCCGCAGACGCTGCGCCTCTACGAGCGCGAGGGGCTGCTCAAGCCCTCGCGCACTGAGGGCAACACGCGCCTCTACACCGACGAGGACCTGGAGCGCCTCGAGTTCATTCTCAACCTCGCCCGCGACCTCGGCGTCAACATCGCCGGCATCGCCATCATCTTGCAGATGCGAGAGCGCATGGAAGAGATGAACCGGCAGATGCAGAGCTTCGTCGAGTACGTGCGCACCGAAATGCTCGCGCGCTTCCAGCAGGCCGCCTCGGGCTCATCCGCGGCCATTGTCCCCATCCGCAAGCCCGTAGCGCCGCGCCCCACGCCAACGCGCAAACTATAGCGAATCGGGCGCCCAGCAAACTCACCACAAAAATGGGGCGCCCCGGGTCCCGATTCTGGGACCCGGGATAGCACGAATCTTCGCCAACCTGCTGACTCGCCGACTTGCTGACGTGCAGGTATGCTGTTACCAGCATGCCCTACGTCCTCCTCGGCGCGGCCGTTTTCGGCCTCATCACCTCCACGGTCTTCGCCTGCATTGTGCTTTGGGCCGTTCCCGGCTATCTGCGCGAACGCCGCGCGGCGCTCGCCGCACTCTCAGCCCGGCCCGGCTTCACGCCTCCGCTCTCGCTCTTCAAGCCCGTGCGCGGCACCGACCCCGGCCTTGAGTCCTACCTCGAAAGCTTCTTCACGCAGGATTACCCTGAGTACGAGATTCTCTTCTGTGCCCGCGACACCAACGACGCCGGCCTCGATACCGCACGCCGTGTCGCCGCGCGCCACCCGCGAATTCCCGTCAAATTCCTCTCCACCGGCGGCCAACCCGATTACATCAACGACAAAGTCATCTCCATGGAAAAAATGGAGGCCGAGGCCGCACACGAAATTTTCGTCATCAGCGACAGCGACGTGCGAGTTTCGCCGCACTACCTCCGCGCCGTGGCCCTCCCGTTCGCCGATCCGCGAGTTGGCGGTATGTGCTGTCTTTATCGCGGCGTTGCCGTCGAAGGCGGCCTCTGGGCTCGTCTTGAAGCGGTCGGCATGAGCGTCGAAATGTCCTCGGGCGTCCTCGCCGCGCGCGCCATGGAGGGGATGCAATTCACCCTTGGCCCCACCATGGCCTTCCGCCGTGACACCATCCGCCGCTTGGGAGGGTTCAAGGTGGCGGCCGACTACTGTGCCGACGATTTCGTCCTTGGCAACGAGACCTGGAAGCTTGGCCAGGCGGTTGCCCTGAGCCATCACGTCATCGACCACATGGTCCTGCACGCGCGCTTAGCCGGCTCGCTCAAGCACCAAATCCGCTGGATGAAGTCCACGCGCTTTTCGCGCCCCAGGGGTCACTTCGGCACCGCGCTCACCTTCAGCATGCCCTTCGGCCTGCTCGCTTTTGCCGCCGCGGCCTGGCTCGGCCATCTCTCCTGGGGCCTCGCGCTCTTCGCTTTTGGAGTCGCCACGCGCCTCACGCTCTCCATCGCCGTCGGCCGGCTTGTGGTGCAGGACACAAGCTGGTTTAGCCTGTTCGTGCTTTACCCCATTCGCGATCTGATGGGCTTCTGCTTCTGGGCCGCAAGCTACCTGGGCCGCCGCATTCTCTGGCGCGGCCGCATTTACGAACTCCTCCCCGGCGGCAAAATGCGCGCCGCGAACCCAGGGAATTCGCAAACTGTGAACTGAAAGCTGTCTTACTGCACTGGCCGGTCTGTCCACAGCGTCTTGTCGGCCAGCGTCTGCACCTCGTACAGCCGCCCGGAAAGCACATTTTCCACTTTGTCCCGATCCGGGTCCTCGGCAAAGATCCACTTGCGCTCACCCGCGCCCCAAATCGCCGCGAGCTTCGCAGGACTCAGGAAAATGTCCGGCGCATCGGGATAGCACGAGCCCCACAGCAGCGTAGTCCCCTCGCCGTGTTGCCCGCAGCGCGGCAGCACCAGCATCGCGGGCCGCCCGCCGAAGAAGTCGTTCGTATAAAAGATCACCGATGATCCGGATGACTGCTCCCCGTAGACGATCAGGATGTCGTTGGGCGTGCCGTCTTTCATGATCGTGTCCGCCATCGGCTTCGAACTCAACATGGGCTCAAACCGGGCAAACGCGATGTGCGCGGCGATCAAAAAAACCGCCATGGTCAACGCCACGCTCACCGTGGCGGCAACATGTTTTCCCTTCAGCCGCAGCAGCCAGCCCGCCGCGGGCCCAATCAGCAGCGTGATCGCCGCCATCGCCGCCGGCAGCCGCAGCGCCGCAAACGACTCGCCGGTCAAATCGAACAGGTGCGACATCGACAGCGTGTAGTCGCCCACGCCGCGGTGCGCCAGCAGCGTGCCGATGTCGGGCACGTACGGCAAATGGCGCGAGGTCCACAATCCCCAGCCCAGCGCCGCGGCCGAGACGACGCCGATCGTCGTGAACACTCCCTGCGCGCCTGTCAGCCACGCGGTCGATAAGGCTGGCTTGCCGCCCTCCGCGCCGTAGTTCTCTTCTACATCCGCCGCCACCCCGGCAATCAACATCAGCAGCGGCGGCCACACCGGGAACGTGTAGTACTCCTGGTTCGTCGAAATCGAAAAGAAGAGCAGCGTCCACGCCGAGAACAAACTCAGCAGCCAGGTCGTCCTCACGCGGAATTTCAGCCGCACCACGTAGCTCGCCACGTCTTCGCGCATGGCGTTGTCCAGATAAAAATCCACGGTCTGGCCTGCATCGTGCCGCAGGTGCTTTAGCCAGCTGTGCCGCGTCCTCCACGCCAGCGCCGCCACCGCACCTAGAAAAAGGCTCCAGGGGAAGATCCACACGAGCTCGCCCAGCCAGTACCACAGCGTCGGCATTTTGTTGTAGTCGTGCGGATAGCGCAGATTGAAAAACCGCAGCACATGCTCGTTGATGAAGTATTGGTAAAGAAAACCATGGACGTTGCCGATCGTAGGATGATTCCCCACCGGGTGGCCCTGGTCGGGATTGGCCAGCCCGCACAGGATGTGCCAGGGCGCGCCAATGGCCAGAAAAACTAGCAGCCCCGTAACCGGCTTCAGCGCCTTCCACCGCCGCCACTGCCCGGTCAGCAGCAGATAAGGAATGGCCGCCCCGCCGAAAAATACCGGCGCGATCAGCCCTTTCGTCAGCAGCGCCAGCGCCACGCAGGCCCAAGCCCAGTAAAAGCGCAGAGGCCGACTCATTTCCAGGCCGGTGATCAGGCAATAGAGGGCAATCAGCAGGAAAAGGGAGATGATCGCCTCGGGAATGATGAAGCGCGTAAACAGAAACGGACCGATCGAAGTCAGCACGCCCAAGCCCGCATAGAGCCCGGCGCGGGGTCCCCACGCCCGCCGCGCCCACTGCCACGCCAGCCAGATGAGGCCCAGCATGGCCAGCGCATTGGGCAGGTGCGTGGCAAAGGTGTTCTCGCCAAAAATCCTGTACATGCCGGCCACCACCCAATAGGGCAGCGGCGGCTTCTCAATGTAGCGAATCCCGTTGGTCTTCGCCGTGATCAGGTCGCCACTTTCCGCCATGTGCTGGGCTGCCTGCGCATGCGCCGCGTCCACGTCGTCCATCAACGGCGGCGAAAACAACGACGCAAAGTAGATCGCTATGAATATGGCCGCAAACAGCAGCCACACCGCGCGCGTCCCCGGCGTTTGCCGCGGCCGGTCGAGCGTCGCGCCTGTCTTTCGAGCGTTGTTCGTCTCTGCGTTCATCCTGATTTTGGTTCTCGGAATCAGAATACCAGCCGCTTTTGTACGGCGTTTCACAAAGCAACGCGCTGGCGCGCCGCAAGCTCAAGCCGTCTCAAAAGGCCAGGTAACCCAACTCTCGCTTCCGGGACCCGGGAAAGCTAAAAGCCAAAAGCTGATAGTGAAGAGCAGGCAGCTGGCAGTTCAAAGCTCGTTGCCCGTAAAATGAATCAAAGAGAAAACATGCCCGCCTACGAATACCTCTGCGACTCCTGCTCCTCCCGCTTCGAGAAGCGCCAGAAAATGTCCGACCCCGCGCTCGAGCTTTGTCCCTCCTGCGGCGGGCCCGTCCGCCGCCTCATCAGCGGAGGCGCTGGCGCCATCACGAAAGGCTCCAGCCACCGCCGCGCCGGCGCGCCCCAGCCCTGCGCCTCCGGCTCGCCCTGCTGCGGCATGGACGGCGCCTGCTGCCCCGGCTCCTTCTGCGAAAACTAGCCCGCCACGAACGGTGTACGCTAAATAGGGTGCCCCAGGTTTCGTTTTGAGGCCGGGAAACTACCGTCCCGCACCCCCGCCGAAGACCTCGCCTTGCCCCTCCAGTCAGCAAAGAGCTGAAACACACGCAAAAATCCCTCCAACCGATTTGCAGATCATTTCCCCCGCACGGCTTCCGAAACCTGACGGTGCGGTGCGACAATCATCGCGTAGGGCCATGCCGCAAGAGACAAGGCTCTGCACGGAGGAGAAACATCCCAATGAAACATGTTTTGGTATGTACGGGTTTGTTGTTTGCCGCAACCACTCTGTTTGCCCAGCCAAAACCGCCGCTCAGTCCGCCGGCCAATGAAACGGCGACCATCGCCGGCAAATCCATCACCATTACCTACAGCTCGCCGCGCGTGAGAGGCCGCGAAGGCCGCATCTTCACCAAAGATGGACTCATCAGCCACGACCCGCACTACCCGGTCTGGCGCGCGGGCGCGAATGCCGCCACCACTCTGCATACTGACGCTGACCTGACCATAGGCGACCTGGACGTTCCCGCGGGCACCTACACGCTGTTTGTAGATATCTCCGACCCCGCGCATTGGGTTCTGATCGTGAGCAAGAAGACCGGTGAGTGGGGACTTGCCTACGACGCTGCGCAGGACCTGGGCAGGGTGAAGATGCAAATGTCCAACCCCCAGGCTCTGGTGGAAGATCTGAAGTACACGGTCAGCGACGATGGAGGCGGTAAGGGCACGCTGACGCTGGCGTGGGAACATGTCAGCGCTTCGGTACCCATCATGGTGCATTGAAGGCTGGTTTTCCCAATCCCTGCGGCATGCGGCGAGGGCGGCGAGTGTTGCGCAAGATTCGCCGCCCTCCCGGTACAATAGGGTGTGTGAATCACTCCTTGCCTAGGGGGCAAGAACCTTGCCACTGTATCCGTATCGCTGCACGCAGTGCGGCTATCGCTTCGAAAAAATCCAACGCTTTAGCGCCAAACCCGAAAAGGAATGCCCAAAGTGCGGCGGGGTGCTGGAGCGCCTCCTGACTGCGCCCGGACTGAATTTCAAAGGCTCGGGTTGGTACGTGAACGATTACGCCTCAAAGAGCAGAGGCTCGGGTGGAAGGTCGGCGCCGCCGGCTGCGAAGCCGGATACGAAGTCCGAAGTCAAGACCGCGAGCGGAGGAGAAAGCGGCGCGGCCAGCCCTGCCGCTTCCGCGGCGGCGACCGGCTCCCCGGCAAAATAATCCCGCGCAGCGCTCCTTTCTGTTATCGAGTCATGCCCGGCCACATAGTCATTGCTGCGTGTTCCGCCGAGGGAGCCGCTCTTTGCTGTCGGACGATCTGCGCTGAGGGTTGCAACGCGGTTGTGCTAGGTTGACGGAGATTTCTCTGCTCATGAACGATACAAGTTCTCCGCTGCCGGTGCTCGATTCCACGCGTTTGTTTGCTCGCGTCGAGCTGCGCCGCGCGGCACGGATGGCGACCGCCGATGCAAAGACAGATCGATAATGCCGGATCAAGCCCCCGGAACGCTACCATAGTTCCTGAAGGTGCCGCTCCTCGATCCCATTCCGTCTCCGGCCGAGCACGCTGATCTTGCCGCGCTCGAGTGGCAGCCGCTTTTGGCGTTGGTTGCCGGTTTCGCCGCGTCGCCGGTAGGCCGCGAGGCGGTCCTCGCGCTGCACCCTTCCATCGACGAAGATTGGATCGGCCGCCAGCACCGGCTTGCCGCAGAGGTGCGTCTGCTCCTGGAAGAACAGGTCTCGATCCCATTGGGGAGCCTGTTCGATCCCACGCATCTGGCAGCCAAGGCGCAAATCGCCGGCGCAGCGCTGGAAGCCGGCGAACTGCAAGCCGTGGCGCGTCTCGCCAGCAATGTGGCTGCTTGGCAGGCGCTGCTGCGCGAGCCGCCGGCTCGGCTTGTTGGCAAGTTGCCTGGGCTGTCGGAGCTTTCGGTGGCGCTGACGACAAGTCTGCGGCCATTGGCTGAGTCCATCGAGCGCAAGATCCAGCCCGACGGCTCGTTGGCCGACGATGCCTCGCCCGAGTTGAAACGAATTCGCCGCGAGCAGGAGCGGCAACAGAAGCTCATTGAAGAGAGTTTGCGCACGGCGTTGCGCAAGCTCTCTGGCGAAGGCGCCACACAGGACGATCTCATCACCATTCGCGGCGAGCGTTTCGTGATTCCCGTGCGCGCGGAGCTCAAGCGGAGCGTCACCGGCGTGATCCATGGGGCGAGCTCCTCGGGGCAGACGGTCTACGTCGAGCCGCTCGAAACCATCGAGAAGAACAACGAGCTGGTTCGCCTGATCGAAGAGGAACAGGAGGAGATTCATCGCATCTTTGTCGCGCTTACCCGGCAGGTCGCGGGCTACGCTCACAGCCTGGTCGAGGGCGCGCGCGTTCTGGCCCTCGTCGATAGTCTGTTGGCGCGGGCGCGCTTCGCGCGGGAATTCGATTGCGTCGCCCCAACGTTCGGTCAGGAGCGGCTGTCGCTCGAAGGCGCGCGCCATCCGCTGCTGGAGAAAAGGTTGCGGGCGACCGGCGGAAAGATCGTTCCGCTCGTGCTGGAGCTGACGGCGGACGAACGCCAGCTCATCATCAGCGGGCCCAACACCGGCGGCAAGACTGTTGCGCTGAAGACCGTGGCGCTGCTGGCGATGATGGCGCAGGCGGGGATTCCGGCGCCCGCCGCGGCCGCAAGCTTTCCTGTCTTCACCGCGTTTCTCGCCGATATCGGCGACGCACAGTCGATCGAGGCGGGACTCTCGGAATTCTCGGCGCACATTACGAATCTCGACCGGTTGTCGCGGTTGGCGGATGCACGTTCGCTGGTGCTGCTCGACGAACTGGGATCCTCGACCGATCCCGCAGAGGGCGCGGCGCTGGCGGTGGCCGTGGCGCACCATTTTTTGAAGGCCGGCGCATGGACGCTGATCTCGACGCATCACACTTCGCTCAAGGTGTATGCGGCGAACACGCCGGGCGTGCGCAACGCCGCGGCGGGCGTGGATGAGAAGACGCTGGTTCCGAACTACCACTTTCATCTCGGCGTGCCAGGCGCTTCGGCGGGCATTCAGACGGCGGAGCGGCTGGGTCTGAACGCCGCGATTATCGCCGCCGCGCGCGAGCGGTTGGGCTCGCAACAGGCCGATATCGCCAGGTTCCTCGACAAGCTGCATGAGGATCTGGCGCAGCTCGAAGTCGAGCGCAAGGCGGCGCGCGAGCAGCAGTACGCGCTGAACCAGGAGAGAAAGAAGCTCGAACGCGAGGGCGACGTGGAGGTGCGCAACCGCGTGCGCGAGCTCGAAGGCAAGCTGGCCTCGCTGCTCAAGGACTTCGAGTTCCAGATGCGGGAAAACGTGCGCGCGGTAGAGGATCGCGTGGCGCAACAGAAGCTCTCGAAAGAAGCGGAACGGCGCATCATTCGGCTGCGGCGCGAATTTCAGGAGAGCTTCAACCAGGCCGTGGTGGCGCACCGCACCGGCGCGGACCAGGGAGACGCGAATGCGCAGCCGCACATCGTGCGACATGTGGCAGCAGGCGACGAGGTGCGCATCAAGTCGATGGGCAAAATCGCAATCATACAGCGCGAAATCGAGAGAGATCTCTTCGAGGTGGCGCTCGGCCCCATTAAGATGCGGGTGAAGAGAGATGACATTGCCGAGGTGGTGCGTTCGGCCGCGCCGCAGGCAGGAGACGGCATGGATCCGCTGTCGGCTGCGCGCCGCCAGAAAGGCGTGCACGTCTCCGTGACCAGCGCGAACACCGACGAGATGCGCGCGGAGATCAACCTTATCGGCCATACGGTGGACGAGGCAACCGACGAATTAGAAAAATACCTCGATCGTGCATTCCTGGCCGGGCTCGAGCGTGTGCGCGTGATTCACGGCCACGGGGCCGGAATTCTGCGCCGCGGCGTCCGCGAGTTCCTCAAAAACCATCCGCATGTGGCAGGGATCGAAGAGGCTCCGCAAAACGAAGGCGGGCAGGGCGCGACGCTGGTGGAGCTGAGGCAGTAGTTGACAGATAGCTACGATGTAGCTACGATTTATTGGGAGCGTGTGTTGCTTCAAGCAATACCCTGTTTCGCAAGCCGTTAATTCCCAAGGGATAGGCTCCTTGGGTCTCAGGAGTGAACGCGTTCATTGCCTGGGTGGAAGCGCCGAGACGCGATAACTACAAATCGGCGCATCGCCAATGGAGAAACAGGAGATGTATAAGCCTAACTTTGATTGGGACGATAAGAATGTTCGCCATTTGGCGAGACATGGGATCAAACCAGAAGAGGCCGAACAGGTAGTTTTGAACCGACCGGTCGAAGTGGGATCGGAGCTGCGCAACGGCGAAGAGAGGGTGGCCCAGATTGGTGAAACCGATGCTGGGCGAGTCTTGACTGTGATCTCGACGACGGTCGGCGAGAAGATTCGGGTTGTAACAGCTTGGCCCGCGGACAGAAATTATCGGCGTTACTTTGCTTCCATGAAGAGGAATGGCAATGTTGGAAGAGCTCAAGAACAAGACCTTCGCGAATGAAGAGGAAGAGGCGGCTTGGTGGGAAGCCAACCAGGATGGGCTTCTTGAGGACTTCAAAAAAGCCACGGCCGAGGGAAGGGTCCGCATTGGCACTGTCGCCCAAAGAGCGGCATTGCCCTCGACTACGATTCGCCTTGACCCGGACGATATTGCAGAAGCGCGTGTACAGGCAGCTGAGCGCGGCTTGCGCTACCAGACCTATCTAAAAATGATTATTCATGAGGCGCTGCGTGCCGCCGAGAATAGCCGCAAATCTGCGTCCTCATAGCTATTCAGCCAATTCCAGTAAACAAAAAGAGGCTTCGCATTGCGGAGCCTGTTCGCTAACCTGCAAAACCGCTGTCGGGATGCGCGAAGCGCGGCTGCCGTACCGCAGGTAGTTACGCCATCGCTTCGCGGCCCATGGGCTCGAAGACCAGTTGGTTCGATTTGCGGTCGACGTCGATGCGGACGTGCGCGCCGTGCATCACTTCGCCGTCGAGGATCTTCATCGCTAAGGGGTCCTGCACCATGCGCTGCAAAGCGCGTTTGAGCGGGCGTGCGCCGTAGGCCGCATCGGAGCCGGACTTGAGAATCAGTTGTCGAGCCGGTTCGCTCAGCTCGATGGAGATGGCACGGTCTTCAAGCAGCTTACGCAGATCGTTCAACCGCATTTCGAGGATCTGGCTCAACTGCGCGTTGCCCAGCGAGCGATAGATCACGATGTCGTCCACGCGGTTGAGGAACTCCGGACGGAAGTGCTCGCGTAGAACCTTCATTACGCTTTCGCGCGCAATATCGTAGTCGTGCTCGGTCTTGAGCACGTCGGCAGTGAGCATCGCCGACCCCAGGTTCGAAGTCATGATGAGCACCGTGTTCTTGAAGTCGACGGTGCGGCCCTTCGCGTCGGTGAGGCGGCCATCGTCCATCACTTGCAGCAGGACATTGAAGACATCGGGGTGCGCCTTTTCGATTTCGTCGAAAAGGATAACCGCGTAGGGACGGCGATGGATGGCTTCGGTGAGCTGGCCGCCCTCGTCGTAGCCCACATAGCCCGGAGGCGCGCCGATCAAGCGAGCCACGGCGTGTTTTTCCATGTACTCGCTCATGTCGATGCGCACCATGGCCTGCTCGTCGTCGAAGAGGAACTCGGCGAGAGCGCGGACGGTCTCGGTTTTGCCTACGCCCGTGGGCCCGAGAAAGATGAACGAGCCGATAGGGCGCTTGGGATCGCTTAAGCCGGCACGCGAGCGGCGAATGGCGTTGGCGACGGTCGAGAGCGCAGCATCCTGGCCGACGACGCGCTCACGCAAGCGGTCTTCCATCTGGACGAGTTTCTTGACCTCGCCCTCCAACATGCGCGAGACAGGAATGCCCGTCCACTTGCCGACGATTTTGGCGATGTCCTCCTCGTCGACCTCTTCCTTTAACATGCGCGCGACGCCGGACTTGCCGTCCTGGGCGGCATCGAGCTTCTTCAGCTCGGCTTCGAGCTTGGGCAGTTCGCCATATTGAATCTGCGCGGCGCGGTCGAGCTGGCCCTTGCGGGTTTGCTCCTCGGCCTCGAAACGCAGAGCTTCGATCTTCTTCTTCAGATCGCCGATGCGGTTGATGGCCTCACGCTCTTTGGTCCAGCGGGCACGGAGGGCCGTGATTTTTTCCTTTGTCTCGGAGAGAATCCGCTCCACCTCCGACATCCGCTCTTTGCTATTGGCGTCGGTTTCGCGCTTGAGCGCGGCGCGTTCGATTTCGAGCGACGTGGCCTGTCGCTCCAACTGGTCGATCTCGGTGGGCACGGAGCCGATCTGGATGGCGAGAGACGCGGCGGCCTCGTCGACCAGGTCGATGGCCTTGTCGGGTAGAAAGCGGTCGCTGATGTAGCGGTGCGAAAGCGTGGCCGCGGCGACGATGGCCGCGTCCTTGATGCGCACGTTGTGGTGCTGCTCGTAGCGGTCCTTAAGGCCGCGCAGAATCGCGATCGTGTCCTCGACGTTGGGCTCGCCGACGTAGACAATCTGGAAGCGGCGCTCGAGGGCCTTGTCCTTCTCGATGTATTTGCGGTACTCGTTCAGCGTGGTTGCGCCTATGGCCCGCAATTCGCCGCGCGCGAGGGCCGGCTTGAGCATGTTGCTGGCGTCGATGGCGCCCTCGGCCGCGCCTGCGCCCACGAGCGTGTGCAACTCGTCGATGAAGAGGACGACCTGGCCCTGCGATTCCTCGATTTCCTTGAGGACGGCTTTGAGGCGGTCTTCGAACTCGCCGCGGTATTTGGCTCCGGCAAGCATGGAGCCCAGGTCGAGCGCAATGACACGCTTGTCGCGCAGGCTCTCGGGCACGTCGCCGGAGACGATGCGGCGGGCGAGGCCTTCGACGATGGCGGTTTTGCCCACGCCGGGCTCGCCGATAAGGACGGGATTGTTCTTTGTGCGGCGGCTTAGCACCTGGACGACGCGGCGAATTTCTTCGTCGCGGCCGATGACGGGATCGAGCTTGCCGCTGCGCGCGAGATCGGTGAGATCCTTGGCGTATTTTTCGAGCGCCTGGAACTTGCCTTCCGGATTCTGATCCGTGACGCGCTGCGAACCACGGACGGCGGTGAGCGCCTGCAAAATAGCTTCGTGGGTTGCGCCGTGGGCGACGAGCGCGTCGCGCGAGGGGTCGCCCTTGAGGTGCGCGATACCTAGCAACAAGTGCTCGGTAGAAACGTACTCGTCCTTGAAGTTCGCCGCCTCGCGAAAGGCCTGCTCGAGAGCCTTGTTCAGCGTCTGGCTGAGGCCCGGCTGCGCGGCGGCGCCTGCTACACGAGGCAGTTTCTCCTCGATCCGATGCAGATCGCTTTCCAGCCGCTCGATGGGCACACCGATCTTTTCGAGCACGGCGGGGATGACGCCCTCGCGATCCTCGACCAGCGCGAGCAACAGGTGCACGGGTTGGAGTTCGGGGTTGCCGAGATCGGCAGCACGCGACTGCGCCTGCTGCATCGCCTGCTGCGACTTGACGGTGAATTTGTCCCAACGAATGGCCATTTTCTCTCCAGTTAAAGGATGGGGCACCCTCACTTGGTTGCTGGACTCAAGGGTGGGTCACCTGCCACTTCATGCTTATAGTTTATTCAACAAAGACGCGTGTTGCAGACTTGTGCTGAGGTTCTATAGGGAATTGGAATCTCCTATTACCTGGGACGAACGAATACCAAACAGACTTCTCCTTCAACACATTACCGACAATCATCCGTTCTTCGTTCGATACAAAAACGACGATATAGTCAACTTCCTCTAAACTAATCTCACAGCCTCTCAGTGTACTACCGTACAAAGTACCGGCAACGTCCTCAAGCAGGAGAGCGGTTTTGAAACCCAGCTCCTTGTACTGCGTAAGTTTAGGAAGCTTATCTCTAACTGCCCGCCCAAGCCTATCGCTTTGTAGAGCTTTCTGGTTCTCTGGTTGTTGAGGTATGCGCCAGACGTTTCCATTCAACCGCTCGCAGTCCCCACCACACCTAAGTGTTATCTTATGCCCTTCATATTCAGTCTGTATGTAATTGTCCTCCAGTAGCAGCTTCGGGGAGGTCTCCACTACCCAGGAAGAGATAGCTCTGACAAACCGCTCCCTACTCTTCCCGACAAGGGAATCCACTATTATTGGAGGAGCAGTAAGAATATAATAACGACCGGGGGGAATTCGCTCTCTACAGCCAGCATTGATGGAATCGACGATATCGTACGATCTGTTCACATACCCAATCTGCCCTTCGAAAGATTCAACCCTGGTATGCTCAACCGCAATCTTGTCATTTTCGTTGCTACTGGGGAACAGAAGGAAGTCAACGTCACGAGTGCTTCGATTTACCTCATCAGGCGATACAGACTCCCAGTCTTCTATGCCCGTGAGAGACCTCAGAATGGTAATAAAAGCATCGCGTGCGTTCAGTTCATTCGGTTTCTTCTCGTTCGGTTTCTTCATAATCTTGACCGGAATTTCCATTTTGTTTTCCTGGCGACGACAGTATGCTGCCAGTTGCCACCTACCGACGCTTCCATCATTGTGGCTTCGCCTGATGGGCCTTAAACCACTTCCACACCCCTCGGAACGCCATGTACCCACAGTATATAGGGCCAAGAGTGTAGAGGATAGGATCTTGAACATAAACTTGAAACTTCGTCCCTTCTGTAAACGAAAATATTGGCACGATCGCTTTCATCATTGCCACCGCGAAGACTCCGACCATTGCAGCCATAAACGCAAATATCAATGAAACAAAAAGCTTAAGAATCTTGAGCATTTGGCTTCATCCCCTCTACCTCGTCAGCATATGGCTTCAGGATCGGACTCAAGAAGGCGGGTGCCCTTAGACATTATCGAGGGCTCCCGCTGACAGTGGTCCCTTAGTCTTACGCCACCTTGATTACAATCTGCTTGGGCTGAGCCTCGGGCTTCTTCTTCAGCTCCAGCTTGAGCACACCCGCATTGTAGTTGGCGGCGATGTGCTCGGTGTCGACGGTAGTGGGCAGCGTGAAGGCACGATAGAAGCTGCCATAGCGGCGCTCGATGCGGTGGAAATTCTCTTCCTTCTCTTCACCAGCGAACTTGCGCTCGCCCTTGACGGTCAGGGTGTGGTTTTCCACGCTCACGTCCAGGTCCTTCTCTTCGATGCCCGGCACTTCGAGCTTGAGCATCACCTTTTCCTCGTCCTCGTATACGTCAACTGCCGGCACAAAGCTGGCAGCGGTCAACGGCGCTTCGCCTTCGTTCAGATCTCGGAAAAGCGTGTTGAAGCGATTCTGCAGAGCCACAACTTCTCGGAACGGGTCCCAACGAGTGATTGCCATGATCTTTCCCTCCTGATGGATCAAAAGAATTCGATTGCGGCGGGGTGGAATCCCTGCCACTCAACCAATCTGATGAAACTATAGTATAAGTGATTCATAAAATATGAGTGCATAACACTAATATTTAGTCATTGTCTTTATGTTGTTCAAAATACAAATGTTATGCTGAAGATGGCAGGCTGTTCGTTCTGCTTGAGCCTTTGGATTTGATGGTTTTTGGCGCCGGAAGGCGGGTTTTTGGCCGTGGGCTGGCTGCAAATCCCGACGCGGAAGCTTGCGGCCGACGGGGGCAAGTGCCTCTGTTGCGTGGGCCAGGGTGGCTCCAAGGCAGGAAAGCGCGGCCGGACCCGTCGAATACAATCCGCTTCATGCACCCTTCTGCCATAGCGGCGACAATCAACTGGCACTGGGTTTGGCTCGTGGTGGCCGCCTTTCTGGCTGGTGTGTTGAACGCCGTGGCCGGCGGCGGTTCTTTTTTGTCATTTCCCGCGCTGCTGGGCGTTGGAATCTTGCCAGTGCAGGCCAATGCGACCAATACGGTGGCCATTTGGCCCGGCCAGCTGACCTCGATCGCCGCCTACCGCGAAGACGTGCGCAAGAACCTGGGCTCCGCGTGTCTTATGGGGCTGGCCGGCCTGCTGGGCGGCACGGCCGGAGCGGTCGTGCTGCTGAACACGCCGCAAACGGCCTTTATGCGGCTCGTTCCGTGGCTGTTGCTGGGCGCGGCGCTGACCTTTGCAGTCAGCGGGCCGGTTTCGCGCGGGTTGGAGCGGCTGAAGGCGGCGCGGCACGAACATGCAGCCGATGGAGAGGTTCACGGGCCGCGCCGCGTGCCGCTGTTCTTTGCCGCAATCGTCATTAGCTTCTATGTCGGGTACTTCGGGGCAGGTGCGGGCTTTCTCTACATGACGCTTCTGGCGCTCTTCGGCTACGAGGACATCCACGCCATCAACGCCCTCAAGGTTGCAGCCAACCTGCTCGCCAACGGCATCGCGTTCGTCATTTTCATCGCCGATGGGCAGGTGGTGTGGCGCTATTGCCTGGCGGCCATGATCGCGGCGGCCATTGGCGGCTACGTTTCGGCAAGCCTGGCGAAGCGCGTTCCGCAACCGGTGCTGCGCGGGATTGTGGTGGTGATCGGGCTGGGCATGGCGGCGTGGTTCTTCTGGAAAAACAGTTCGTAGTTCATAGTTCTCAGTTCGCAGCTTGGGCGGCGTTAGCGGCGACGCGATTTCCGGGAACTGTGAACTACGAACTGTGAACTGTAAACTGTCCTTATGAGCCACGAAGGCATCCGCTTCGCGACAAAAGAGGAGCAGGCGCGCGAAAACCTGCAGAACCGGCCGCTGCCGCGCATTGCCGTGACTCCGGAGAAGGTGCGCGTGCTCTTGACCGAGGGCAAAGGGCTGGAGATCGACTGGGCCGACGGCCACAAGAGCGCGTGGAACTTTGCCTGGCTGCGCGAGGCCTGCCCCTGCGCCACCTGCGTGGAAGAGCGCAACGCCGAGGGTCGCAAGGCGGGCGAGCCCAAACCCAAGTCCGCCGCTCTGCTGCCGATGTACACGCCGCCGCCGAAGCCCAGGAGCGCGCATGCCGTGGGCCGCTACGCCATCCAGTTCAACTGGCTCGACGGCCATTCGGGCGGGATCTATTCGTGGGAGTATCTGCGCCGTGTTTGCCAGTGCCAGGAGTGCACTTTTGCGGAAGCGGAGACGAAGGGGACGCCGAATTAGCCCGGCAGCCACAGCCAGAGCGCTCCGCGATACAGTCATTCGAGTAAACTGGGGCCACCTTCCTAAATGCGAGGCTCCCATGCGCAAGATGAAAGCCCTCCTACTGGCATCCCTCCTTTCCCTGTCCGCTTCTCATCTCCGTGCCGATATTGCCGCGATTCATGCAAATGCGCTTCCGCAGGAGACGGCTGTACTGGCGGCGCTTGACGATGCGAAACAGCTTGAGCCCTACAGCGAATCGTGGACCTCGAACTGGCAGTATCCCGTGAGCAAGGACGAAGTGGCGGCGCGGCTGAGCAAGGATCTCGGGTTTCTGACGCTCGCGGCGAAAAATCACCCGGACAACGCCGAACTGCTGTTGCTCACCGGCCTGGTGGCGCGGTATGCCTACAACCTCGACGTCGACAGTAGCTACGATGCCGCAATGAACGCTCTGGATCAGGCCCAGAAGCTTACGCCCAGCGACTTCCGTGCTCCCTGGTTTCGCGCCACGCTCCAGTGCCAGACGAGAGAAATGGGGGCCGGTGCCAGGGAGTTCCTCGCGGTTGAGGAGAGCCACACTTGGGATTCTCTTCCCACGGCATTCTGGGGCGACTATTTGAATTGTGCGACCCTCAACCGTTTGCCCGAGCACGCGCTCCGTGCGGTGGATTACCTGGAGAAGCTTCACGCCGGCGATTCGTCAGATTATGCTGCCGCGGTGGATATGAATCGCTCGCGCTTGGTCCCGTTTGATCCGAAAAAGAGTTACGAGCCGAAGGAAGTGTGGCAAGCGGAGAATCTGGGAGAAGATACTGTGTTCACCACCACGCTTTGCGGTGTGCGGTTGCGTTCGCACGGAAACTGGGAGGTCGAAAACTTGGCGCTGAGTAACGGCTCCTGTGTGGCGAATTTCGGCACCGGGCCATACAAGGGAACGGTCCATGTTCTGCACCCGGAAATCCTGTTGCTCGTTCAGCAGCCGAAGGATGGCGAGTCGCTGGAGGAGTACGCGAAGAAGTTCCAAACGGATGGCACCTTCGAGCCGGATCCTACGCTGCATTGCCCGGTTGCGCATTGCATTGCCCTAAAGGGTGAACAGCCAAAAATGTACAAGAAGGACGGAGACGGCCATGCACGAATCGTTATCTTCGAGCGAGATGAGCCGGAGTTTCCGGGGCTGATCTTTGAATCCCCGATAGAGCTGCCCAAGGGCGACCGGAACGGAGGTGCGCAGTTCTACCGCCCAAGTCCAATCCAGCAGCGTATTCCCGGCAAACTCTACTATCTCGTCTTATTGGACACGGCAGCCTCCATTGAGGTGCCGGCGATGAAAGACTTTGACTTCTTTTTAGAGAATCTGACGGTCGAGTGAAGGCGTGCGCGGCTGGAGGGAACAGGGTCCTATCCCTCAGGGGCAAATGCCCACTTCATTGGAATTGCTTCCGGCACGATCGAGGTCGTGCCCTTTCAAGGTTCGGATTCTTGCAACCCTCGCCATAATCTGTTCGCTGACAACCGATCACAGACGGCTGATCCCCGCTTCCTTTCTTCTACAATCTCCCCATGAAGATTGGATTTCTTGGATTAGGCAAGATGGGTTTGCCGATGGCGATGCACCTGATTGCCGCAGGCCACGAATTGCGTGTATGGAACCGCACCGAAGGCAAGACGGAGCCGCTGATCCGCGAAGGCGCAATCGCTGCAGCTACCCCGGCCGAGGCCGAACTGGGCGCCGATGCCGTCTTCACCATGCTGTTTGACGATGCGGCAAACGAGGAAGTGATGTTTGGCGCGAATGGCTTGATGGACGCGCTTTCGCCGGGCGCGCTCCATATTTCTTGTAGCACAATCAGTGTGGCGTTGAGCGAACGGCTCACTGAGGAGCACGCGCGGCGCGGGCACGGATTTGTGGCGGCGCCGGTGTTTGGCCGCCCCAACGTTGCCGAGGAAGGCCGCCTGTGGATTGTGGCGGCTGGCGCAGAGCAAGCCGTCGCCAAAGCGCGGCCGCTGCTGGAGCCGCTTTCGCGCGGCATCTCGGTTGTTGGACGAGAGCCGCGCCAGGCGCACGCGGTCAAGCTGGGCGGCAATTTCCTGATCAGCGCGATGATTTACTCGCTCGGTGAAGCGTTTGTCTACGCGGCGGGGCAGGGAATCGATCCCGAGACCTTTCTCGAAACCGTGAACAGCGCGCTGTTTCAGTCGCCGTTTTATGCCGCATATGGAAAGGTGATGCTGCACCCGCCCGAGCAGCCGGGCGCGACGATCGAGTTGGGCGGGAAGGACTTGCGGCTGCTGCGTGAGGCCGCGGCCGCTCGCGGCGCCCATCTGCGCCTGGCCGATTCGCTGGCCGAAGTCTTCGCCGAGGCCATCGCCGCCGGTCTTGGCCGGGAGGATTGGGCCGTCGGCCTGTACCGTATGTCACAGCAGGGCAATGAAACTCACTTGTAGGATGTGGGGCAGATGGACCTGAAGGGCAAGATCGTCCTCATCACCGGAGCCAGCGCAGGGATTGGCGCAGCCACGGCCCTGGCGTTTGCGGCCGAGGGCGCACGGCTGCTGCTGGCCGCCCGCCGCGCCGGCAAGCTGGCTGAGGTTGCGTCGAAGGCGCTGGCTCGCGGCGCTGGCGCCGTGCACTCCATCGATCTGGACGTGCGCAGCCGCCACGCGGTGCAGCGCGCCATCGACGAGCTGCCGCCGGAGTGGGCGGAGATCGACATCCTGGTGAACAACGCCGGCCTCAGCCGCGGCATGGAGAAGCTCTACACCGGCCGGGTCGAAGACTGGGAAGAGATGATCGACACCAACATCAAGGGGATGCTGTATGTGGCGCGCGCCGTGGTTCCCGGGATGGTGGTGCGCCGGCGTGGCCACGTGGTCACCCTGGGGTCGATGGCCGGCGAGATGGTCTACCCCAACGGCGCGGTCTACTGCGGCACCAAGGCCGCGGCTCGCGCCATCAACGACGGGCTGCGCGAGGACTTGCTGGGCACGCCAGTGCGCGTCACCAGCGTCGATCCTGGCCTGGTGGAGACCGATTTCAGCTTGGTCCACTTTCACGGCGACGCCAGCCGCGCCGCAAAGGTCTACAAAGGCATCACGCCGCTGACCGCCGAAGACATTGCCGATGTGATCCTGTGGGCCGTCACGCGGCCGGAGCACGTGAACATCTCGCGCGTGTCGCTCACGCCGATACAGCAAGCGAATCCGCTGCTCATCCACCGCGAGCCGTGACCGGTGCGGCTTGGCCGCCGCGTGAGCGGAATCCTGCAATGATTTTGTTCCAGACGCGCTGCCGCGGCCCCTCGCGCACGATTTGACTGAAAAGGGTAGTTTCAGCCGCTTTCCGGAGATCGGCTCAACCCATGCTCTGAAGCTGCGCATCAATCTGGGCCAGTGCGGCCTCAAGAGCGGCGCGGCGGCCCGGATTTACCGTCTTTTGCGAAAGAATGTTTTCGCGTTGCAACTTGAGTCCCTGTTTTCGCCGTGTCCGGGCAGCGCGCCTTTGTTCGGCTGATCGCCGTTCCTCCTCGTTCATTGGTTCATCCTCGGAAGCGGCGACGGGGTTCCCCAGGGCATTTGCCATTTGCTCCTCCACCGATTTACTTTCCCATCCACGAGCCATATCTTCATTCTACGGGTGTTTGTGCGATCGCGTCCCGCAGAATGGAGCAGGTGGGAGCGGGAAGGAAGAGAGGTTTTCCATGCGCGCATGGCAAGTTCCGGCGTTTGGCATTGATTCTTTGGAAGTTGTGGAGCGGCCCACACCGGCGCCCGCTCCCGGCGAAGTTCTGGTCGGCGTGCGCGCAGTTTCGCTCAACTATCGCGACCTGATGATCGTCAAAGGACTCTACAACCCCAAAATGAAGCTGCCGCGCATTCCCTGCTCCGACGGCGCCGGCGAAGTGGTGGCCGTGGGCGCGGGGGTGAGCGCGTGGAAGCCAGGGGACCGCGTAGCGGGCATCTTTATGCAGAACTGGCTGGACGGGCCGCTGACCGCAGCCAAAGCCCGCGGCGCGCTGGGCGGCGACATCGATGGCATGTTGACGGACTTTGTCGTGCTCAAGGAGGCGGGACTGGTCGAGCTGCCCGATCACCTGAGCTTTCAGGAAGCGGCCACGCTGCCCTGCGCCGCCGTCACCGCCTGGAACGCGCTGGCCACCGGAGAGATCAAGCCCGGCGCGACCATACTGATCCAGGGCACCGGCGGTGTATCGATCTTCGCCTTGCAGTTCGCGCGGCTCAAGGGCGCGCGCGTGCTCGGCATCAGTTCAAGCTACGAAAAGCTGGAGCGGGCCAGCGCCATGGGCCTGGACGCCGGTCTCAACTACCGCGACAACCCCGACTGGGACCGCTGGGCCCTTGACCAGACTGGCGGCGAGGGCGTGGACCTGGTGGTGGAGGTGGGCGGCGGGGGCACTCTGGTGCGCTCGCTCAAGTCGATTCGGCCTGGGGGAACGGTGGCGCAAATAGGCGTGCTGGCCCCTTCGGCGGAGCCGTTTCCGATTCCGCTTGTCCTCCACAAGGCAGCGCGCATTCACGGCATGTACGTGGGCTCGCGCAAGGACTTTGTCGAGATGAACCGCGCCATTGCGCTGGCTGAGCTGCGGCCGGTCGGCGAAGAGTTCGATTGGAGCCAGGCGCGCGAAGTCTTCGAGCGCATGGAAGAAGGCAGCCACTTCGGCAAGCTGGTGCTCACCATAAGCTGAGCTCCTTGGCGCGCCAGACAACTCGCGAAGCCGCTTTCTGCTGGCCGGCGCCGGCTCGCTGACTTGCTGCGTTACATTAGTCTTGTGAATCTTTACCAGCAAATGCTTGCCGTGGCTATCGAGGAAGCCCGCCTGGGCCTCGCCGAAGGAGGCATTCCCATCGGCGCGGCGCTGTTTACGCGCACGGGCGAGCTGGTGAGCCGGGGCCGCAACCGTCGCGTGCAGCAGGGCGATCCAAGCATTCACGGCGAGACCGACGCCTTTCGCCGCGCAGGCCGCCGGCGCAGCTACCGCAACTTGGTGATGGTCACTACCCTGGCCCCGTGCTGGTATTGCAGCGGCCTGGTGCGCCAGTTCCGTATCGGCGCGGTGGTGGCTGGCGAGAGCCGCACCTTTGCAGGAGGCCTGAACTGGCTGCGAGAGAACGGCGTCGAGGTAATCGACCTCGACAACGCCGAATGCCGCGAGATGCTCGCGGGCTTCATCGCGGGGCATCCGGAGATCTGGAACGAAGACATTGGCGAAGAGTGAGATGGGGAACCGGTGGAAGGATTCCCTCATGTCAAACCGTGCCGCAGCCGCACGGTTTGCCGGTTCTCATCGCTGGATTTCGGGCAGAGATGGTTCCCTATTTCACGACGTTGATCCGGCGGCCCAATGGCGGCGGTTCTACGGTTAGGAAAACGCTTGGCAGACCGGGATTTTCATTCAGCGCGAAACACGCCACAGCGTACGAGCCTGCCGCGGCGCCGCTGGCGCATCGCGTGGCTGCTCGGCATCGGGGTGCTGGTCAACTACTTCGACCGCGTCAATCTCTCCGTTTCGCACGATTCCCTGATTGCAGCCTTCGGCATCTCCGAGGTCGCCTTCGGCTATCTTTCCAGCGCCTACAACTGGACCTACGCCCTGTGTCAGCTTCCCATCGGAGTTGTCCTCGACAAAGTCGGTGTCCGCCGCGTAGGGCGTATCGGGGCGTTCCTTTGGAGCGCGGCCTCCTTTGCTGCCGCCGTCACGCCCAACCTGAGCGGATTGTTCGGCGCGCGGTTCCTGCTGGGCTTAGGCGAGGCGCCCACGTTTCCCGCCAACGCCAAGGCCATTGGCGCATGGTTTCCTGCGCGCGAGCGCAGCCTGGCCACGTCGCTCTTCGACGCAGCAGCCAAGTTTGCCTCGGCCATCGGCGTTCCCCTCATCGGGATCGTTCTCATCGGCGCGGGATGGCGCTGGAGTTTCGCTTGCACCGGCGCCATCAGTCTCGCTTACTTCCTTCTCTTCTGGCGTGTCTATCGCGATCCGGATGAGGATCCGAGTTTGGCCGAAAGCGAGCGTCTGCACATCGCGGGGCAAGAGACCTCGTTCGTCACGCCCGATCGCGGCGAAGAGCCGTCGTCGAGCTTGGGCCAGCTTCTTTCCCAACGCAAGGTAATTGGGCTCACCCTCGGCATGGGTGCATATAACTACATCTTCTACATGCTGCTTTATTGGTTGCCGGCCTATTTGTCCTCTGCTCTGCACATCGATCTGCTGCACTCGTTCGTATACACAAGCCTGCCGTGGCTCATCGCCACGGTGACGGACCTCGTAATCGGTGGATGGCTGGTGGATTTCCTCGTCCGGCGCGGATGGAATGCGAGCGGGATTCGCCGCGTTGTCCTGATCGGCGGTACGGCGTTCGGGCTGGGCATTCTGGGCGCGGCTCATGCTCGCAACGCCACACAGGCCCTGCTCTGGATCAGCGTGTCGATCGGCGGCCTTGCCGCGGCGGCGCCTGTCGCCTGGTCACTGCCCTCGCTTATTGCCGGCCGAAACGATGTGGGCAAGGTAGGCGGCATCATCAACTTTTCCAGCCAAATCTCGGGTATTGCGGCTGCCGTCGTCACTGGATATCTGGTTTCGGCGCAGCATTCCTTCGCGTGGGCCTTTACCGTTGCGGCTGCCTATCTGGCCATCGGCATCGCAGGGTATGTCTTCCTGCTGGGCAAGATCGAGCAGCCGCCTCCCACATTCGGACTCGCCTAAGGGGCTTCCCGGGGTGTAACAGTTCTGGTGCGCGCAGGGAAATTTGTTCTCCTGTAACGTAGTCTGGTGCAAAATGGTTGGATGGGAGACGGATCGTAGTGCCGCGCATTCACTTTCAACAGCAACTCGCCGAACTCAAGGACAAGCTTCTGGCCATGGCCGCTTTGGCGCAGCAGGCGGTCGAATCGGCGGTGGAAGCCTACCTGCGGCGCGACAAGGGACTGTGCAAGTTTGTCAAGCAGAACGAAAGGGCCATCGACACCGCGCAACGCGAGCTGGACGAGATGGCCTATGAGTTACTGGCCAAAGAACAACCGATGGCCGTCGATTTGCGCTTTATCCTGGCGGTCATCAAGATCAACGGCGACCTGGAGCGCGTGGGCGATCAGTCGATGAGCATCTCCCGCCGGACGAAGGAGATTCTTACCGCCGACGAGGTGGAATTGCCCGTGGATTTTGCGGCCATGGGCGAGTTTGCTTCACAGATGATTCGCACCGCGCTGCAGGCGCTGCTGGATGGCGACGCGCGGTTGGCCGATTCGGTGCGCGAAATGGACGACGAGATCGACCGCATGAACCGTCGCGCCCACAACGATCTGCTCAAGATGATTGAGGAGAAGCCGCAATACACGCAGCAGGCGATGAACGGCATCCTGGTGGCGAAGAATCTGGAGCGGATCGCCGATCACGCGTCGAATATCGCCACCGACGTGATCTTCTGGATTCGCGGCGCCGACGTGCGCCACCAGTTAAGCATGGCCATGGACTGAAGAAACAGCTTTCGGCTTTTAGCTCTCAGCTAATCACTCACACGCCAATCACGGAGCAGAGCTCCTTAACGGCCGCGGCGCTCCTGTTGAGAGCAGCCGCTTCTTCCTGCGTGAGCTTGATCTCGATGATCTGTTCGATGCCTGCTGCGCCCAGTTTGCATGGAACGCCGATAAAGTAGCCCTCGATACCGTACTCACCCTCGAGGTACGCCGCGCAGGGCAGAATCTTCTTCTTATCCTTGAGGATGGCCTCGGCCATCTCGGTCACGGCAGCCGATGGAGCATAGTAGGCGCTGCCGGTCTTGAGATACTTCACGATCTCCGCGCCGCCGTCGCGCGTGCGCTGCACAAGCTGCTCCAGGCGATCCGGCGCGATGAGCTCGGTGATGGGGATGCCGGCGACGGTTGAGTAGCGCGCCAGGGGCACCATGGTGTCGCCGTGGCCGCCCAGCACAAAGGCCGACACGTTCTCCACGCTCACGTTGAGTTCAGCCGCGATGAAGCTGCGGAAGCGCGCCGAATCCAGCACACCGGCCATGCCGATCACCCGCTGGCGATTGAAGCCGGCCTGACGGTACGCGGCCTGGGCCATTGCATCAAGCGGATTAGACACGATGATGAGGATGCACTCGGGCGATTGCGCCACCACTTTCTCGACCACATCGGACATGATCTTGAAGTTGGTGTTCAGCAGGTCGTCGCGGCTCATACCGGGCTTGCGCGGGATGCCTGCGGTGATGACCACGATGTCGGAATTAGCCGTGGCCGCATAGTCGTTGGCGCCCGCGATCGCCACGTCGCGCTTCTCGATGGGCATGGCCTCCAGCAGGTCCAGCGCCTTGCCCTGCGGCACGCCCTCGACAACGTCGACCAGGACCACGTCGGCAAGTTCCTTGGCCGCAATCCAATGCGCGGTCGTGGCGCCCACGTTGCCCGCACCCACAATACTGATCTTTTTCCGCATATTTCTCTCCTGTTGAAAATGCTCGTGGCGCTGCCTAGAGGTCAACCTTGTGCCATTGTTCGGTAGAACTGCCGCGCCAGACAACGAACTGATCCTTCCCCATCTCTGTGACTAGCCACATGTGTGTGATCTCAGCCGGAAGCTTTGGGAGCTTGGCGGGCGGATCGAAACTCGTCAACGCGGTGAATGGTTGCCCGTGCTGTTGATCCACATAAACGACGAGGTGGCGCTCTTTGGTGCTCGCTCGCCCGAGCTTTTCCCTATTAGCCTCAGCCTCTTTCTCTCCAGCTTCTGTCGCACTTGTTGGACCAACCGCCCCCCCGCTCACGACGCCGCCGATGCGAATCTGCGGAACTCCTGACGACCGAATCACGTCACCGCGGGTAAGTCTCAGGTCGCGGCATATTTTTAATACGCACTCCGGAGAGCCGTTCCTCCAGCAGTCAGATAAGTCGAAGCTTTCGACGCCCGCTGCTTCTAGGTCAGCAAGGTATTCATCAGCATTCTGCCGGGTCGTTTTGATATCTGCATCGACGGCTGGAAAGATATACCAGGTTTTTGTACATCGGATCGCAGAAATTCCTGATCCGCCCCTCTTCTTGCCAAAAATCTCCGAGTGGATTTGCGTCAGCGCTTGATTCCTGGATGAAGTCACCTCCACTGCGGCGACCTCACCATTCGGATAATGCAGATCGTAGTCGTATTCACCGTGGGATTGTTCAGGACGGAATACCATGCGCGCTCCCGGTATGGCCATTTCCAAGACGCGTTTCGCGACCGCTTCTGGATTTTTGTCTCCCACCGGGCGTGCCCTTTCTGATTCCCGATCGCTGAGCCCTGTTCACATGTTTCCGATGATGCGCGTGGCGAACTCGCTGGTGCCTGTCTTGGTGGCGCCTGGGAGTTGCCGCTCGAAGTCGTAGGTGACGAATTTCTGCACGATGGTTGTTTCCATGGCCGTTTCGATAAGCCGGGCCGCTTCTTTCCACCCGATGAACTCGAGAAGCATTACGCCCGACAAAATCAGCGACCCGGGATTGATCACGTCCTTGTCGGCGTACTTGGGCGCTGTTCCGTGCGTAGCCTCAAAGACCGCATAGCCGTCGCCGATGTTGGCGCCGGGCGCGATACCCAGGCCGCCCACCTGCGCCGCCGCCGCGTCGGAGATGTAATCGCCGTTGAGGTTCGAGGTGGCGAGGACGCTATAGTCCTCCGGACGAATGATGATCTGCTGGAAGATGGAGTCGGCGATGCGGTCGTTGACCAGAATCTTTGACTTCCACGCGCCGTTGCCATGGGATTTGCCAATCGCATCGACAACCGATTTCACCTCTTCGCTTACCGAAGATTGGAAACTCGGAGAGCCAAATTCCATCCCCGGCTCGATGAGCGCGGCGTTCTCCTCGATCGAGAGTCCGGGCTTCGCCTCCACGTTGCCCAGAATCCAGCTCTCGCGTTCCGTCACAGTCTGGTCGCGGAACTCCTGCGTGGCGACCTCGTAGCCCCACTCGCGGAAAGCCCCCTCGGTGAACTTCTGGATGTTGCCTTTGTGAACGAGGGTGACGGTCTTCCGGCCCGTCTCTAGCGCGTGGCGAATGGCGGAACGCACCAGCCGCTTGGTGCCGAAGATGGAGATGGGCTTGATGCCCACGCCTGAATCGGCGCGGATCTTTTTCTTGCCCCCCTTCAGCAAATCGTCGTTCAGGAAGCCGATCAGCCGCGCGGCGTCTTCTGAGCCTTGCTTGAACTCGATGCCCGCGTACACATCCTCGGTATTTTCGCGGAAGATGATGATGTTGAGTTTCTCGGGGTGCTTCACCGGGCTGGGCACGCCCTGGTAGTACTTCACCGGCCGCACGCAGGCGTAGAGGTCGAGAATCTGGCGCAAGGCCACATTGAGCGAACGGATGCCGCCGCCGACAGGAGTGGTCAGCGGTCCCTTGATGGAGACGCGCAGATCGCGCGCCGCAGCTACGGTGTCGTCGGGCAGCCAGGTATTGAAACGCCTGAAGGCTTTTTCTCCGGCGAAGACCTCGAACCAGCGGATGGCGCGCTTGCCACCGTAAGCCTTCTCCACGGCGGCGTCGAAGACCCGCTGGGAGGCCTTCCAGATGTCGCGGCCCGTGCCGTCGCCTTCGATGAAGGGAATAATAGGATGATCGGGCACATGAAACTGCCCGTCGTTGTATTCAATCGGCTGGCCGTTTTTAGGCAGGTCCTGCCCGTTATACGTGCTTTGCATGATTCTGAGGGAAGCCCCTTCTGTGAGCGGTCCAAAGTTGAGGCTAACACCTACAATTTGGGAGTGGCAACGGCGGGCAGCGTGGGAACAGTTCTACTTCTCCAGCGGGTCGCGCAGTCCGTCGCCCTCAAACCGCGGAATGCCGAAGTGGCCGCGCAGGTGAAGCAGGTCGAGCGGGCTCAGGTTGCCGGCCACCGTCGCCAGGGTCAGGCTTTTAGGAGTCTCTACCAGCACCACTCCGCCACGCACGTTCGCGCCGTCCATCACCAGCCACACGTCGGTTGTGTCGTTGTGATCCGGGCCCCCGGCGCCGGTGCTGTCGATCGCGTGCTTCCATCCCCGCAGGTGATAGGCCTGGCGAATGGCATCGATCTGCGCTGGATCGGCCGCTCCGGGCGCGGCAAACCGCAAAATGTGCACACTCACGCCGTCGAGCTTGGCCACCGCCTGCCTCACATCGGCGTCGGAGTCCGGCAGGAGTCCCGCAGCCGCTTCGAGCATGGTCCGGTCCAGAGTGAAGCTCTCCTTGGCTACGGCCTGGGCGCTCAACTGCGCCAGCGCGGGCGGCGTCCACTCCAGGATCGCCGGACCGATTTCGGAGCTGGGAGGCGGCAAGCGAGTAGCGGCCGGCGCGCCACCGGAATCCGGTGGCCCAGAGGGGCCCGCAGGAGCCTGCGCCATGCCGCAACTCATGGCTGCGCTCAAAACAAGGATCTCCACCCAAGGCATTCGTTTCTTCATGCTCTATTAAACGTTCAAAACCCAGGAAAGTTGCACCGTGCCGGCCCTCGAAAAAACGTTTCGCGGTCTTCTTGCGCTGTAAGGCTGCCGGCGCGGACCGGTTCCGCAACCTGCGCGCAAATTCTCTGGCATAAACCGCGAATGAATTTCGTTGAAATCCTGTTCGCGCCCGCCCAGATGCGATAGACTCATGCGGGAACGTTTGAAAACGGCCGCAAATCTCTCACGCACGGAGGGTACATAGAAATTGGGAAAAAGCATGGTCCCGAAGAGGGTTTTCTTCACCAAGGGCGTCGGAAAACACAAGGAGCGGTTGACCTCGTTTGAGCTGGCCCTTCGGGATGCGGGCATCGCCTCGCAGAACCTGGTGCGCGTCTCTTCCATTTTTCCTCCGCAGTGCAAGTTGATTCCCCGCAAAGAAGGTCTCAAGTACCTGAATGACGGCGAGGTGGTTTTCGCGGTCATTGCGGAAAACTCCACGCGCGAGCCGCACCGCTTGGTGGCCTCCAGCATT
Source organism: Occallatibacter sp. (assembly GCA_049522315.1). Classification (GTDB taxonomy): domain Bacteria; phylum Acidobacteriota; class Terriglobia; order Terriglobales; family Acidobacteriaceae; genus Telmatobacter. The sequence continues at coordinate 31,229 of JBEKNY010000004.1, read as the reverse complement.
GGCGTGGCGATCCCGGCCGACCGCAACACCTACGGCTACCTGAGCGAGCACCACAGCTACGGCGAGACCGAGGAGCAGGCCGGCGAATACGCTGAGGAACTGGCCGCCGAGATGCTCGCCACAACGCTGGACGTGGAATTCGATCCTGACACCAGTTGGGACGAGAAGAAAGAGATCTACCGCATCTCCAATAAGATTGTCCGCACCAGCAACATCACCCAGTCGGCCGTGGGAGATCGGCGCGGAAAATGGACCACGACCATCGCCGCCGCGGTGCTGATCCTGGAAGAGTGACGGCAGGGCGCTCCAAAGGCAGGTTGGGGCCAATTCCGCCCGGCGGGGTTGGCCTTGCCGTGTAGGCGAAGAAAGATCCTGATGGAGGCTCGAAAAAACGAGGTATGACCGCTGCACGCAAGTTCACGATCGCCCTCGTACAGATGCGCATGGGCGCTGACCCCGAGGCGAACTTCTCCTCTGCGCTCGGCCACATCCGTGAGGCCGCACGCCTGGGCGCGCAAATCGTCTGCCTGCCCGAGCTCTTCCGCACACAGTACTTTTGCCAGCGCGAGGACTTGCGCCTCTTCGATCTGTCCGAGCCCATCCCCGGCCCCTCCACCGCAAAGCTGGCTGAAGCTGCGCGCGAGTCCTGCGTGGCCATCGTCGCGTCGCTCTTCGAGCGCCGCGCGCCCGGTCTCTACCACAACACAGCGGTCACGCTCAACGCCAATGGCCACATCGCAGGCGTCTACCGCAAGATGCACATTCCTGACGATCCGCTCTACTTCGAGAAGTATTACTTCGCGCCGGGCGATCTTGGTTTTCAGGCCGTCGATACGGCCTTTGGCCGAGTGGGTACTCTGGTCTGCTGGGACCAGTGGTATCCCGAAGGCGCGCGGCTCACGGCGCTGCAGGGAGCCGAGGTGCTCTTCTATCCCACGGCCATCGGCTGGCACCCGGCGGAGAAGGACGAGTTCGGCGCCGCGCAATTTGACGCATGGCGCACCATCCAGCGCGCTCACGCCATCGCCAACGGCGTCTATGTGGCTGCCGTGAACCGCATCGGCCACGAGCACGGCGATGTGCTGGGCAATCGCGCCCAAGGGCCGGGAATCGAGTTCTGGGGCGGCAGCTTTCTCGCCGATCCCTTCGGCCGCATCGTAGCCAAGGCCGGGCACGATTCCGAAGAGATCGTCGTGGGCGAGATCGACCGCGCGCTGATTGAGGAGACTCGTCGCAATTGGCCCTTTCTGCGTGATCGCCGCGTGGATGCCTACGCCGGCGTGACAGAGAGATTCTTGGACAACAGGAAATGAAATACTTTGGCTTGTTTACCTACGGATTTGGATTCTTGGGATCTGCATTCTTGATTGTCTGGGGTGTTTTGTTGATTGTAGAGTCTGGAAAAGCATTGCCGATTTACAGATTTTTCTTGGGGGAAAGGAAATTTTCTCAGCACGCTGACCAGCTCAGGAAAGTAGGCCGGCTCCCTAATGCCGTCCTCGGAATCTGTAGCATCGCTTTTGCGATCCTGGCTCTTCAATCCCTGATCCGATCCCTCATCCACATTTATTCACGGTAGCGAACGATGCCGACAAGTACACCGCGCCAACTCGGCTACCGCATGCCCGCCGAGTGGGAGCCGCACGAGGCCACATGGCTGGCCTGGCCGCACAACGCCAGCGACTGGCCGGGGAAGTTTTCATCCATTCCGTGGCTCTACGTGGAGATCGTGCACCTGCTCGCCGCGCACGAGCGGGTGCATCTGATCGTGGAAAATGCGGCGATGCAGCAGCGCGTGACCCGCATGCTGGCGCGCGCCGGGACAAACCTCGATGGGGTGTGCTTCCATCAGTGGCCGACCGACCGCGGGTGGACGCGCGACTCCGGGCCAATTTTCGTGCGCAACGCTCAGGGCCGGGTAGACCTGACCAATTGGCGCTTCAACGCCTGGGCCAAGTACGACGATTGGCATCTCGACGACCAAGTGCCGGGGCGGGTTGCGGAACTGCTGGGGATGCGCGATTGGCAACCCGGAGTGCGGCTGACGGACGGGCATACGCAGAGGGTTGTGCTCGAAGGCGGCGCCATCGACGGGAACGGCAAGGGAACCCTGCTGGCGACGGAGGAATGTCTGCTGAGCGAGGTGCAGCAGCGCAATCCGGGCGTGGGCCGCGAGCAAATGGAGCAGGTCTTTTCGGATTTTCTCGGCGTGGATCGGGTGATCTGGCTCAATTGTGGCATCGCTGGCGACGATACCCACGGCCACGTGGACGACATCGCCCGCTTCGTCGCTCCCGCCACGATCGTCGCCGCAGTCGAGCCGGATGCGCACGACCCCAACCGCGCGCCGCTCGAGGAAAATCTCGCGCGATTGAAGGCCGCGCGGACCCTCGACGGCAAGCAATTCACCGTCGTCGAGTTGCCGCTTCCGCGCCCGGTCGTCTTCCGCGGCCAGCGTCTGCCGGCCAGCTACGCGAATTTCTACATTGCCAATGGATTGGTCCTGGTTCCGACTTTTCATGATCCCAACGACCGCGTGGCGCTGAACGCGCTGGCTGAAGTCTTTCCGGATCGCGAGGTCGTTGGTATTCACTCGGTCGATCTCATCTGGGGCCTCGGCGCGCTGCATTGCATGACGCAGCAACAGCCGGCGGCGCTACCATCAAAGCCATGATCCACGATCGCGATGCGATGGAGCTGGCGCTCGCCGAGGCACGGCTCGCAGCCGAAGGCGGCGAAGTGCCCATCGGAGCCGTGGTGGTGCACGGGGGAGAGATGATCGCCAGCGGGCAGAACCGCGTGCTGCGCAATGTGGACCCCACGGCCCATGCGGAGATCGTCGCCTTGCGCGCGGCCGCGGCGGCGCTCGCCAACTATCGCCTTGCCGGCTGCACGCTTTATGTCACGCTCGAGCCCTGCGCCATGTGCGCTGGAGCCATGAATCACGCCCGAATCGACCGGCTGGTCTTCGCCGCCCCCGATCCCAAGGCCGGCGCCTGCGGTTCGGTGCTCTCGGTGCTCAACCACCCGCAGCTTAACCACCAGATGCAGGTGGAGCAGGGAATTGGCGCTGAGGAATCCGCCGAACTGCTGCGGGGTTTCTTCCGGGAGCGGCGGTAAAGTTGCCTCATCCGGCGAACTTGCCAACTTCCGAACAGGCGCGCAGCGCCGCCAACTCGCCAACTCCGCTACATCCGTGTCAGCTCCTTGATCCGCTCCGCCTGCGCCGGCCACTTTGAATTGGCGCCGATCGTCATACTGCGCCGCGGTGGATCTTGTCCCGACACGGGCCGGTGGCTTGGGGTTCGTGGTTTCCCACCCCAAGCGCCCAGCTACCACACGGACGAAGAGCTATCCGTGCGGTCCCGGGTTGGTGGTTTGCGGTTTTCTGCCTGGTCTAGTGTTTTTTGGCGTACTCGGCCATGCCCTGAAAGTCGATGAAGACCGCAGGTTCATTGCCGATGACCCAGCCGTCGTGTCCTGGTGGAATAAGGACGACATCGCCGGCTACGGTGGTCATCTCGGCGCCGTCGTCCATGCGCAGGAGCATTTTTCCAGAAAGCTGGTAGCCGAAGTGGGCGGCCTCGCAACTGCGTGTTTTGGCAATCGGCGCGATGCAGGTGGACCACTTCCATCCAGGCTCGAAAGTGGCGCGTGCAACCGTATGTTCGCCCACATGCAGGACTTCAACCTTGCCTTTGTCAAACGGCCTGACCTCGGCGGGCGCACTGAAATTCTTTCTTTCCATTTTTAACGCTGTTGCCGGCATAGCTTACCTCCTTGGGGAATATCTGGGGAATGGATTGGGGCCCGTCGTGCAGGGATACGATACACCCAGCATCCGGCCATGTGAAATGTTTTATTGATCAGATCCTCGTCAGTTTGCGAATCCTCTCCTCCTCCGCCGGCCACTTTGCGGCCAATTCCGTGTAATTCCCGCTACGGTAATCCGCAAAATCGAAGCCCGGCGTCACGGTGCAGCCGAAGAGCGCCCATTTTCCGCCCTCGACCAGCCGCTCGCCTTGCCACACTCCCGCCGGAACCACAATCTGCGGAAGCTGACCAGCCGCCAGATCCGGCCCGAAGAGCAGAGTCTCGGAGCGCCCGTCGGGGTAGAGCTGCAGCATCTCCACCGGATCGCCGAGGTAGAAGTGAAATATCTCGTCGGAGGCGACCCTGTGCATCTCGGAGAAGGTCCCGGCTTCGAGAAGGTAATAAATGGCTGTGCCCTGCGCCCGCACGCCGCGCGGCAACTCAACCGTGCCCGCCGACGTGTACGTACGCTGGTACCATCCACCCTCCACCGGGTGAGGCTCCAGCTTCAGCAGCGCCTTAATCTCCTTCGCGGTCATCGCCCTCCCAGGTGGCCGTCATCACAGATCGTAGCATCGCAATTTGAGTAGAATCCCCCTATGAACGTGCAGTTGTACGCCACGATCTGGTGCCCCGATTGCCGCGCAGCCAAGCAGTTTCTCGATGTTCAGGGCATTCCGTACACCGAAGTCGATGTAGACCGAGATCCTGCCGCGTCAGCCGAAGTGATTCGCCGCGTGGGCAAGCGCGCCGTTCCGCAACTGGTGGTCGATGGCGAGTGGTTCCAGCCCTACACGCCTGGCCGCGGCCTGTTGGTCGACGAGCTGCACCGGCGCCTCGGAATTCCTCGCGGATAAGCCCCTTTCCCTCGTACAATTTATAGTTGGCTCGCTGTACACTGCAGTTCACGAAGGATCTCCCACCCTAGCCGCAAAAACAAAGGCGCGGCGAGGGTGGGGCACCCGGTTTTGTGCGAACAAGCCGTGGACGGTAGCCCGTAGCTGAGAGCTGAAAGCTGACGGCTGAAGGCTGTCTTTAAGGAGCTTGCCTTGATCGAACGCTATACGCGCCCGGCCATGGGCCGCATCTGGACGGACGAGAACAAGTACCGCTGCTGGCTCCAGGTGGAGGCGGCGGCGAGCGCCGTGCTGGCCGAGGACGGCGTGATTCCCGCTGCGGCAGCCGAAGCCATCGCTACCAGGGTAACGGTCTCCGCCGCCCGCGTCGCGGAGATCGAGGCCGAGGTCAAGCACGACGTCATTGCCTTCACCACTGCTGTCGCAGAGAGCCTCAAAAACCAGGGCCTGGACGGCCAGTCCCGTTGGCTGCACTACGGGCTCACATCGAACGATGTCGTCGATACGGCGCAGGCGCTCCAGGTGAAGGACGCATCGGCGCTCATCCGCGAGGGCATCGTGGCGCTGCTGGCGGTGCTCAAGCGCCGCGCGCTCGAGTTCAAGCACACGCCCACGATCGGCCGCACCCACGGCATCCATGCCGAGCCGACCACCTTCGGCCTCAAGCTGCTCAACTGGTACGCCGAAACGCAGCGCAACCTCGTCCGCTTCGACGCCGCCGCCGAAGACATGCGCGTGGGCAAGCTTTCGGGCGCTGTGGGCACTTTCGGCCACTTAAAGCCGGAACACGAAGAGCGTATCTGCGCGCGGCTCGGCCTCAAGCCTGCGCCCGTTGCCACCCAGGTCATCCAGCGCGACCGCCACGCCGCCTACATAGCGACGCTGGCCATCCTCGGCAGCACGCTCGACAAGATCGCCGTCGAAATCCGCCACCTGCAGCGCACCGAAGTGCGCGAGGCGCAGGAGTATTTCAGCGAAAAGCAAAAAGGCTCCTCGGCCATGCCGCACAAGAAGAATCCCATTACTTCGGAGCAGATCAGCGGCCTGGCGCGGGTCCTTCGCGGCAATGCGCAGGCAGCGCTTGAGGATATTGCGCTGTGGCACGAGCGCGACATCTCGCACTCTTCGGTCGAGCGCGTCATCTTTCCCGATTCGACCATCCTTGCCGACTACCTGCTTGCCAAGGCGACCGACCTCATCGACCGTCTGCTGGTGTACCCGGAGCGCATGAAGAAGAACCTCGAATTCACCGGCGGCCTCATCTTCTCGGGCCAGTTGCTGCTCGATCTCGCCGAGGCCGGAATGCTGCGCGAAGATGCCTACCGCCTCGTCCAGTCGCACGCCATGCGCGCCTGGAAAAACGATCTGAGCTTCCGCGACGAAGTGGCGCGCGACCCCAAAATTGCAAAGCTGCTCAGCCCTAAAAAGCTGGCGCGCACCTTCGACTATTCACGACAGTTGGGCAATGTGGATGCGATCTTCAAGCGGGTGTTGGAGGAATAACCTCGCGGCGGTTCAGGTAAGACGCTGGGGAGATGGACGTATTCGCGGTTTTGCGAGAGCACGTTGACTATGTACGTCTATGCCGATCAAAACTTCCTAATCCGGTGTCGAGATACGTCAGATGGCAAGGACTTGGTCATTCCGGCCCATAAATCTGGCAAAGCTACTCTTGTCCTTTCTCCCATGCATTTTTACGAAATTGGCACTGTTCGTGAGGATTTATGTGAGAGCACCATTCAGTTTGTCGAGGATGCTCAGCCCAGGTGGATTCTGGAAAGATTCGACCTTCTGTTGCACGAGTTTCTGTCTGAGTGGAATCGATTCTGGAGGAAGCAACCTTTCGATTTTTCTCCAATTGGAGATCTTGCGCACGCGGCATCTGCGATTCACCGGAAGGCCCCAGAATTGTTTGCAGGATTAACTCCGCGCGACTTTATCCAGCCCTTTCGAGATTACTCATCACTTCAGGAAATCCGTGAGACATTCAGTCAAAACCTATTAGCGCACGACCACAATCGATCAAGACAAAGAGCCGGAGAGATTACACCTGAGCTTTTGCGCCAAGTCGAGAAGAGGTACGTCGCAACTCAGCTAGCGCGAATCGGTGAGAAAGGCCCGCTCCAAAAGGAGATACACGAGAGGGCCAACCGTTTGCTCGAGTCTGATCGTTCTTTTTCGGAAATATCGATCTTTGTTGAAAGTGGGGCTACGGGTCGTCTCAAGGCGCATGGAGTTGAGGTTATTATGACGAGTGATCGGTGGCATGGGGAAGCGATCATGGAGGAGAACCGTCAGATCGACCGCGAACACGCAATCGTCGCGCTAGCTTATTGTGACGTGTTTGTGACAGGCGACTCGGAACTCAGGAAATACTGTGACCAGGTTAAGGCGAATAGTAAGTTTACGCTGGCGCAGGTTGCTTCTATCGACGAATGGATCGAGACCTTACGCAAGATGTGAATGGCAGCGCGACTGAGATCGCAGATCGTAGCCAGAGACTGGAGAATCGTGAACATTACCCTCGCCGTCACCGGCGCATCCGGCGCCATCCTAGCCCGCGAGGCGCTCCGCGCGCTCGAAGCCGACGAGCGCGTCGCCCGCGTCCACTTCGTCGCTTCGGAGAATTCGCTGCGCGTGCTGGCCGAAGAACTCGGCGTCTCCGGCCGCAATGATCTTGTGGGGAAACTACTCTCCTCCAAAACCAGGAAAATAATCCAGCACGCCGACGCCGACATCGGCGCGCCCATCGCCAGCGGCAGCCATCCTTCGAACGGCATGATTGTGTTGCCGTGCTCGATGGGCACGCTGGCGGCCATTGCGCTGGGCCTGGCCAACTCCCTCATTGCCCGCGCGGCCGACGTCACGCTCAAGGAGCGCCGCCCGCTCCTGCTCTGCGTCCGCGAAACCCCCTTCAACCGCATTCACCTGCGCAACATGACACTGGCCGCCGAAGCCGGCGCAACCGTTTTTCCCTGCATCCCGGCGTTCTACAACCACCCCGCCGGTTCTGAGGAGATGGCCCGTCAGTTCGCCTGCCGCGTGCTCGCGCACATCGGCCTGCCCCAGCCGGGTGCATATGTATGGAAGCCGGAAGAGTAGGAAATTGGGCGGGTACCCAGTAACACTTCAGTGTCAAAGTCCAATCGCATCAGCCTCGTTCTTTGCTTGACACCCACCCCTTCTCCCCTTGATACTGCCTTTATGCCGGTCTCACGGGAACACGGAATTGCGGTCATGGCCATGTGCATGTGTAGGTCATGCGGGCCCGTCCGTGCGGCTCTTGAGCGGCGAATGCGTTAAAAACGCAACCGATTCAGAAGTCAAGCGGCCCGGGTCCTGAAAACGGATGCGGGCCGTTTTCATTGCTTCTTTCACCCCAACGATGAAAAGCCCGTCGTTGGGGACCCCGGGCAGCTCGACCCGCTATCGATCCCCACCGTCCCCGAAGCAAAGAACCCACGAACTTGAAGGAGATCATCATGTCGGAACCGAAACAGCATCAGCTTGCCACGCAGGCCGTCCACGCCGGCCAGTCGCCCGATCCAACCACCGGCGCGCGGGCCGTACCCATTTACCAGACCACTTCTTATCTCTTCCAGGACGCGGACCACGCCGGCCGCCTGTTCGCGCTCAAGGAGTTCGGCAACATCTACACGCGCATCATGAACCCCACCACCGACGTCTTCGAGAAGCGCGTGGCGGCTCTCGAAGGCGGCGCGGCTGCATTGGCCACGGCCTCAGGCCAGGCGGCAGAGACGCTGGCGATTATCACGCTGGCTGCGGCGGGCGACGAGATCGTTTCCACAACCTCGCTCTACGGCGGCACCTACAATCTCTTCCACTACACGCTGCCCAAGCTCGGCATCAAGGTGAAGTTCGTCGATGGCGACGATTTCGACGGCCTGCGCGCCGCCATCAACTCGAAAACCCGCGCCGTCTACACCGAAACGCTGGGCAACCCCAAGCTCGACGTCGCCGACGTCGAAACCCTCGCCTCGATCGCTCACGAGCACAAGCTGCCGTTCATCATCGACAACACCTGCGCCTCGCCGGCGCTGGCGCGGCCCATCGAGTGGGGCGCGGACATCGTGGTGAACTCGGCCACCAAGTTTCTCGGCGGCCACGGCACGGCCATTGGCGGCGTGATTGTGGACGCCGGCAAGTTTGACTGGGCCGCCTCGGGCCGCTTCAAGGACTTCACCGAGCCCGATCCGTCGTATCACGGCCTCCGCTACACTGAGGCCTTCGGTCCGCTGGCCTTCATCCTCAAGGCGCGCGTGCAAGGGCTGCGCGACACCGGCGCGGCGCTCTCGCCGTTTAACGCCTTTCTGCTCCTGCAGGGCATCGAAACCCTGCACCTGCGCATGGAACGCCACTCAGAGAACGCCCTGGCCGTGGCCAGGCACCTGGAACAGCATCCCGGCGTGGAGTGGGTCAACTATCCCGGTCTTGCCTCCAGCCGCTACTACGCGCGGGCAAAGAAGTATCTGCCTGTCGGTCAGTCGTCGCTGGTCACTTTCGGCATCAAGGGCGGCTACGAGGCCGGAAAGAAGCTGATCGATACGCTCGAGCTTTTCTCGCTGCTGGCCAACATCGGCGACGCCAAGTCGCTGGTGATTCACCCGGCATCGACCACGCATCAGCAGCTTTCCGTCGAGGAACAGGCATCCACCGGTGTCACACCCGAGCTGGTGCGACTTTCGGTGGGTATTGAAGACATTCGTGACATCCTGGCGGACCTTGACCAGGCAATTGAAGTTGCCAACGGGCAGAAATTCGCGGGATCAGCCACGGCGGCGGCGCGATAAGGCAAAATAGACAAGATGACCGACACCTACAACCGCAGCGGCGCGTCGCCACCGGGATCGAAGACGGGGGTCCTCATCGACGGGTCTTCGTCCGCGGGGTCGAAGATCGTGGAGCCCACCTACGAAGGCGATTTTGTGCTGGACGGCTCCCTTCCGCTCGAGTGCGGCCACTCGCTTGTCTGTCCCACGCTGCATTACGCCGTCTACGGCCGGCTGAATGCGGCGCGGGACAATGCCGTACTGATTTGCCACGCACTATCGGGCTCGGCGCTGGTGGGCTCCTGGTGGCCCGAGATCTTCGCTCCCGGCGCGGTTCTCTCGCTGGAGCACGACTTCGTCATCTGCATCAACATGCTGGGCTCCTGTTATGGATCCACGGGACCTGGCGCCGTCAATCCCGAGACGGGTCAATCGTATGGGCCCGATTTTCCTCTGGTCAGCGTCCGCGACAATGTGAGGGCGCAGGCCCGGCTGTTGGATTCCCTCGGCATCCGCCGTCTGCGGCTGGTGTTGGGCGCATCGATCGGCGGCATGCAGGCGCTGGATTGGACCATCCTCTATCCCGATCGCATGGAGCGCGCTCTCGTCATCGGTGTAACGCCGCTCTCCGCCATGGGATTGGCGCTCAACCACCTGCAGCGACAGGCCATACTGCACGATCCGGAGTGGGCCGGCGGACGCTATCTGCCGCAACGCCCGCCGCGCCGCGGGCTGGCGCTGGCCCGCCAGATCGGCATGATCAGCTACAAGTCCGCGCCGCTGTTCGACGAGCGATTCGGCCGCAATCCCAACCGCACGGGTGAAGATCCCTGGGCAGCGGACGGCAAATGCGGCGGACTGACCGGCGGGCGCTTTGACATCGCCGGTTATCTCGATTACCAGGGCCAGCGGTTCATCGAGCGCTTCGACGCCAACGCTTACCTGGCCATCCTGCGCGCCATGGATACCTGGGATCCGCTGCGCGGCTACGCTTCGCCCCAGGAGGCTTTCGGGCGAATCAAGGCCCGCCTGAGCTTCGTCGGGATCAGCTCCGATTGGCTCTTTCCTGCTGAAGAGGTGCGGCGCTTTGCCGAGGCCATCCTGCAAGCGGGCGCCCGGGTGGACTATCGCGAGATGAAGAGCGACCACGGCCACGATGCTTTCCTGGCCGAACAGGCAGAGCTGGTGCGGCTGCTACAGTAGGGCCTGTCCTGCAATTTGGAACTGCCGTGCCCAAATGGATCGCAACTGCCCGTGCCCTCTCGCCTTATCGGGTTGCGGAACCGCCGGCGACGGTTCCGTGGCTTCGCTTGTCAGCGGCGCGATAGCTTCTTATAATCCTCCTACAAAGCATTGGGAGGCGTGGTATCGTATATCCGTTGCCGCGGCTCTCGTCCGCCTTGAAGGATGGTTGTGTCTTCATGGGCGAAAGAGTCAATCTTGATTTCTATTTCGGCATTTCCCAGGAGCATTGCATGAAGAAGTTAGTCTTTGCATCTGCGATGGCACTGGCAAGCATGAGCCTTGCTACAGCGCCGCCACTGCGGGCTCAGGACTCCAGCCAGATCAGCCTTCCGGCGGATCAGTACAACGCGTACCAAAACGCCATCACACAAACCGATCCGGCAGCCAAGGCCTCAGCCCTTGAGAGTTTTCTGCAAGCGTACCCTCAAACCCAGGTAAAGACCGGCGTCCTTACCCAGTTGATTCAAACCTACCAGCAATTGAACCAGCCGGCGCAGGTTTTGAGCGCCGCCACACGGTTGCTGCAGGTGGATCCCACGAATTTCCAGGCCATCTTCGTGTCTGTTTTTGTCAAGAAGCAGCAGTGCAGCCAGAGCCTCGATGCGTCGGGATCGAGCACCGATCCGCAAACCTGCGACGATGCCGCGGCCCTGGCTCAGAAGGGGCTCACGGTTCCCAAGACGGCCGACACGTCAGACAGCGACTGGAAGAATCTGACGGCTACTGCGTATCCCATCTTCCACTCGGCCATCGCCTTTGACGACGCGGTCTCGAAGAAGGACTTCGCTGGCGCCATCAAGGAATACACTGCCGAACTGATGCTCTATCCGCCTGACGCGTGCGCGAAGCCGGGCCCCTGCCTTGCGGACACGCTGCAGCTTGCGCAAGCTTACGCCAAGCCGGGTCCAGACAAAGATGCAGTGAAGGCCGTCTGGTTTTTCGCCCGCTTCATCGACTTTGCGCCTCCTAATTACAAGACTCAGATCGAACCGCTGCTCGATTACTGGTACAAGCGCTATCACGGCACGCTCGACGGCGATGCCGCCATTACGCAGCAGATCAACGCGATCAAGGCGAAGTCCCAGGCCACGCTCTTCCCGCCGGCGGACTTCACCATCGCGCCTGCTCCAACGCCAGCGGAACTGGCGCATCACGCCTACACCAGCGGCGACCCGAAAGCATTGGGTCTCGAAGACAAGGAGTACATTCTGTCCAACGGCTCCGACCAGGATGCCAGCGGCCTTTGGGCGCTTCTGAAGGGTCAGGCGACTCCGGTTCCGGGCATTGTCATCGCTGACCCCGCTACCACGCTGAAGGTCGTTGTCACGATGGCGGCATCGCCCAAGCCGAAGGATTTCGTAGTCAAGCTCTCGAATCCAGTGGCGTGCAGCGCCGTTCCCGTGCCGCCCACCGAGCTCAAAATCAAGGACGCGCAGGCTTACATTCTGGCGAACGGCGTCAAGGCCGATACGGATGCCATGGGAGACGTCTTGACCGAAACGGCTGCGCACGTCCGCAAGATCGCCATCGAGCCCGCGATTTCGGCGGTCAACGTGGCCGTCACGCAGGACGCCAAGGACAATCACGTCGCGGACTTCATCGTCAACTTGAAGGAGCCGGCCTCCTGCAAGGACGCTCCGGGCACCGGCACGGCGCTCGGATTCCAGCCTAACGCCACAGAGCTCGACGGCACCTACGATACCTACACGCATACCGCGGCTGCGGGAACAACTGCCGCATCCGCGCAAATCGTCCTGAGTGGCGGATTCATTCAGGAGGAGAAGAAGGCCCCGGTGCATCACCCCGTCAAGCCTTCGCCCGCGCACCACGCGCAATAACCGGCAGGCCCTCCTTCGCCGGTGTCGCATCTGCGATCGCGGGCCGCGCAACACCATGCTTCTGGGATCATCAAGGGCAGTCCGCTTCGGCGGGCTGCCTTTTTTCTGTTTTTATGCAGTGTTTCAGGGCGGGGAATGGCCGCGCCACGCACGTCCCCTGTCCAGAGAACTGCCGCACGCAGTGCCTACTCGCCCAGCATGATGCGCTGGATCGCCGACGCTCGCCCCGTCGCGGGATCGCAGGTCACCAGCGCCGCGCACATCCTGGGATTTCCCTTCGCCGCCTCGAACTTTCCCGGCATGCATGAAAGAAACTTGTGCAAAACCAGGTCTTTTTCCACGCCGATGATGCTGTCGTACGGCCCGCTCATGCCCACGTCCGTCTGGTAAGCCGTTCCATGCGGCAGAATACGCTCGTCGGCGGTCGGCACATGCGTGTGCGTGCCCAGAACCGCCGTCACGCGGCCATCCAGGTACCACCCCATCGCTGCCTTCTCGCTGGTGGCTTCGGCGTGGAAGTCCACCACGACCACCTTGGCCCGGAGCGCGGCCAGCAGGCCGTCGGCGGTGCGGAAGGGATCGTCGATCGCCGTCATGAAGACGCGCCCCTGCAGTTGCAACACCGCGTAGTCCACGCCTGCGGCGGTTTTTCCTTCATAGAAGCCGTAGCCCGGCGATCCGGGAGGAAAATTCGCCGGCCGCAGCACTCGCCGCGCGGGCACATGCGTGTACGGAGCAGCCGAGTTCAGATAATCGACCAGTTCTTTCTTGTCCCACACGTGGTTGCCTGTGGTCAAAACATCCGCGCCCAGGTCGAAGATCTCCTCGGCCAGTGCCGGCGTCACGCCAAAGCCTCCCGCTGCGTTTTCCACGTTCACAATCGTCAGATCGACCTGATGCGCCTCGCGCACATGCCCAATATGCTCGCGCACGATCCTGCGCCCCGCGCTGCCGAAGATATCGCCGACAAAAAGAATGTTCAACGCCGTCCCTATTCCCTACTCCCTACTGGCTACTCCCTGTATTTCTCATCAGCGGAAAGAGTATGACATCCCGAATCGACTTCGATCCGGTCAGCAGCATGACGAGGCGGTCGATGCCGATGCCTTCGCCTGCCGTCGGAGGCAGCCCGTAGGCCAGCGCCCGCACGTAGTCCTCGTCCATCTGGTGGGCTTCCTCGTCGCCGCGGGCTCGCTCGGCGATCTGCTGCTCAAAGCGCTTGTGCTGCTCCACCGGATCGTTCAGCTCGCTGAAGGCGTTGCCGATCTCGAAGCCGCCGATGTAGACCTCGAACCGCTCGACCCAATCCGGCTCGTCCGGCTTCTGCTTCGAAAGCGGCGAAACGGCGGTGGGAAATTCGTAAATGATGGTCGGCTGGATGAGGTGCGGCTCGGCCAGGGTTCCGAATAATTCGTTGATCACCTTGCCAACACTGTTCTTCTTGCTTTCCAGCCCCGAAGCCATCTCCTGAACGGCATTGAGAATCTTGGCAGCCTGCCGCCGATGCTGAATGATCGGGGGCACGGTGCGCTCAGCCTCCTCAGGAGGCAAGTCCGGCTCATTATCGCTCACGTTCTCGATGAGGGTACCCCATGCCCGCGCGCATGCCGCGAATAGGCGGCGGAGCAAAATGAGGAGCGGCTCATCGCTGTCAAGGTCGCCTAGCGTGGGTGGCTCGCAAATTCCAACAGGCCAGAACTGAATGATCGACTCCCGCATCGTGAGCCGCCTCCAATTCGCGACGTCGATCAGCTCGCCGGACGGATCGAGACGCGGAACGGGCTTTCCACTCGGATCGAGTTCCCCGGACGGCAGCACCGTCGTCCCATTCACTTCTTTCGCCACAAACGCGATCAGTTCCTCGGTCAGGTCCATCAGGTCGTGATAATTCGCGTACGCCTGGTAGAACTCCAGCATCGTGAACTCGGGATTGTGCTGGGTGCTCACGCCCTCGTTGCGGAAGTTGCGGTTGATCTCATACACCCGGTCGATCCCGCCCACCACCAGCCGCTTCAGATAGAGCTCCGGCGCGATGCGCAAAAACAAATCCATGTCCAGCGCGTTGTGGTGAGTCTTAAACGGCCGCGCCGCCGCCCCGCCCGCGATGGGCTGCATCATCGGCGTTTCCACTTCGAGATAGCCGCGGTCATCGAAGAACTTCCTGAGCGCTTTCAGCACCTTCGCCCGCTTCACAAACACTTCTCGGGCGTCGAGGTTCGCAAACAGGTCCACGTACCGCTGCCGGTAGCGCAGCTCCACGTCGGCCAGCCCGTGATACTTCTCCGGCAGCGTAAGCATGGCCTTGGCCAGAAAGGTCAGCGTCTCCACGTGCACCGTCAGCTCGCCGGTGCGGGTACGAAACAGATAGCCGGTGACTCCAATGTGATCGCCCAGGTCGAGCAGCTTGTAGAGCGCGAAGCCCTGCTCGCCCACCGCGTCCAGCCGCACGTAGATCTGCAGCCGCGCGCCCTCCTGCTGCAGCGTGGCGAATCCCGCTTTACCCTGCTGGCGAATGGCCATGATGCGCCCCGCCACGGCCACCGTCTCGCGCTTGGCCTCCAGCTCCTCGCCCGTCGCTTTGTCCCACTTCGCGCGCACCTCGGCCAGCGTGATCGCCGATTCGTCCTGTCGGGCAGGGAACCGGTTGGGATACGCGGCCTGCCCCAGCTTCTCGATCTCTTTGAGCTTTTCCTTGCGCAGCTCGAAGAGATTCCGTTCAAACTCCGAGTCGAACACGGTTATTTCCTTCCATCTCGAAGAGCGGATGCTCAATAGGGAAGTATACGCGGTCGAAGGTTGACGCCGTCCGCCTTGCCTATGGGGCGCTGTATTCTTTTTGAGGAGCCTCCATTGCCCTATCATCGCCCCATTCCGGACTCGAAGCAGACGGGCAAACCCACCGGCATCCTCGGCGCCTGGATTCAGGCCGAAAAACTGATGCAGATCGCGCTCGTGCTGCCCTGCTCGGTGTTCATCGGCTGGCTGGCCGGCGCCTGGCTCGACCGCCGCCTGCATCAATCCTGGATTGCGATTGCCGGGCTCGTCTTTGGCGGCATCTCGGGGATGGTATACGTCGTCCGCCTGGTCTTCGCCGTGAATAAAGATCCCGCTATGCAAGACGAAGACAGCGCCAGCGAAAAGGGCGGCGGGGGCACAGGATCATGACCGAAAAGCCGCATTCCCTGGCCGGTTTGACCGATGCGGGCCTCGAGGCCCTGCTCATGCGCGCCATGCGCATCATCCTCATCGCCGGTGCGCTCGCCGCGCTCGTGCTCTGGAAGGCCTCCGGCTGGCGCGATGCCGCCATGCTGGCCGCGGGCGCCGCCATCTCCGCCGCCAGCATTTACGAGTGGCGCCGGCTCATCCGCTTCCTCAATTCCAAATTGGACCACAGGCAGGCGCCGCGTGGCGCAACGGTCTCGGCCGTCCTTTTTGTGCTCCGCCTGGGCGTCTTCGGCGCGGCCATTTATGGTAGCCTGAAATGTTTCCGGGGTTCAGTGGTGGCGCTTCTCTGCGGCCTTGGCCTGGCGGTTCTGGCTATGGTCTGGGAGGCAGTTCGCTTGCTTCGGGACTAAGGGATGGGTGGCCTTGGGGCCCCAGCGACTCCCTGAAGTGGAAGGACCCAAGATCTTGTGGTGGAGGCTTTTCAAAGTTGACTCACTTTTTGGACCTTGTCGTGGGAGGGGTTTTGCTCAAGCTCTACCACGCAATCGGCATTGGTTCCGCTGACGCCGCCGGGAAAGTCACCCAGATTAACAACGCGTTTGCGCTGGAGCTGCTTGTTGCGGCGGTGCTCGTCGCATTCTTTCTGGTTGTGCGCTTCACCCTGTCGGTCGAGCGCCCGAATCCGGCGCAGCAGGTCGCCGAAATGATCCATGAAGGCGTTGGAGACCTGGCAGATCAGGTCATCGGCCACGGCTACGAGCGTTTCCAGTCGTTTGTGACTTGCGTGGGTCTCTTCATCCTGCTCAACAACATGTTCGGGCTTGTAATCGGTTTTTCTCCCAAGGTGAACACACCGACTGGTGTGCCTGAGGTGCCGCTGGGCATTGCCGTGCTGACCTTCCTCTATTACAACTTCCACGGCATACGCGCGAACGGCCCGCGGTATATCAAGCAATTTCTGGGTCCGCTTCCCTGGGTGATCCCGCTGACGTTGCTGATGTTCGTCATAGAGGTCATCTCTCACCTCGCGCGTATGTTGTCGCTCACGGTTCGTCTTTACGCCAACATGTTCGCCAGCGACATGCTTACGCTGGTTTGGTTTTCGCTGGTTCCGATCGCGGTACCGTCGATCTTTCTCGGACTGCACGCGGCGGTTGCAGTCATTCAGGCATTCGTTTTCATGCTGCTGTCCATGATTTATCTTTCGATGGCTGTGGCGCACGAGCATTAAAAGCAGTTCACAGTTCGCAGTTCACAGTAGAAGCCCGGTAGCGAAGATTGAGAACTGTGAACTAAGAACTGCGAACTGACAAGGTTTCCGGCGGAGAGCGCTTCCGCTCCGCATCAACGGACGGTCGCAAGCGTGAGGGGGCCAAAGGCGGTAAAGCAGCTTCCAGCTTCTAGCCGCTAGCCCAAGCTTCGGTGAATTGAAAGGCCACGATTCACCGGAAAAAGGCTAGAAGCTAGTAGCTAAAAGCAAGAAGCAGCCTTTCCGCCGGCACGGTGAGCCTCAACCACCCACTGGCAGCCAATCTCAAGGAAGCAGGAGAACTATGCGCAAACTTCAATTCGTGTTCATGACGCTGGCGGTTCTGTGTTTCGCCATGCCGGTCTTCGCGGATACCGGCACGGCCGCAGCCAGCCTGGTTCCGATCGGCGCCGGCCTCGGCATGGGCCTGGCCGCCGGACTGTGCGGCATGGGACAGGGACGCGCCGTTGCCTCGGCAACCGAGGCGCTGGCCCGCAATCCCGGGACCCGTGGCGGCATCATGCTGTTCCTGGTGCTGGGCCTGGCCTTCATCGAGTCACTCACCCTCTTCACCTTGGTAATCGTCTTCGCCAAGATGTAAAAGGTACGGTTCAAAGAGATGGCGGTCCTCGAGCGAGAGCTCCGGGCCGCCTTTCGTTTTTACCCTGAATTGTTCTCCGTCGGAGGGTCTCCCCGGCTGCTACGGGTCGGCGCGTAGCATCGCGATCGCCTGCTGGTAGCCAAGGCCTGACGGCACCGGCTTGTACCGCGTCTCGTCCTCCGTGGTATCGAATACCCGCGTCTTCCACACCACGCGCGCTCTCATCGCTATTTGGAAGTGGACCGTTCGCCACTGGCCTCCGCCGACGTCCGCCTGTTCGATCGCGATCCATCCGCCCTTGTTCAGCCGCCCCAGAATGCCCCATCCGAAGTCCACGTCCTGCTGCAGGTGGCCCTCCAGCCAGACCACGCGCTGGCGAACGGGATCGATCCAGATTTCGCCGGCTATAGCGGTTAGGGCCTCCGTCTCCAGATCCGGAGGGTTGAAGGCCGGATTGGGCCGGAAGGTAAATTTTTCCACCTTTCCCGTGGAACCCTCGCCGGCGCCCGCATCCTGGTACAGAAAGGCGCTCGGCAGAGCGCGCAGCACCTTCAGCGCGCGTCCGGCATCCTCGTTCTCAGCCTGCTTGCGGCGCCGCTGCTTTCCCGGATCGGCAAGCAAGGCGTTCAGGCGAGCCTCTTCCTGTTGGGCGTCGGCCGGGCTCAGCGGTTCGCCGTTCAGGCCGATCAGCCGGGCCACGTCCCCGTCCTGGGTCTCGCAGATTTTCTTGGTTGTCGTCAGCCTCGGGCTGGATTTGCGCAACTCGTAGCGCATAGGATGGTTTGCATCCTGGGCCGCGTTGTACTCGTTGGCGAGCGCCCGATCCACGAGCGCCTGGCCTTGCAGGAGCGGAAGACTGTTCGCGGCGCTCGGGGCTGGCTGCCCGGGTGCGGCCGCCGTCAAGGCGAACAGGAGCAGAAAAGAAAAGGGCCTGTGCACATGGGTAGTTTAGCCGGGAGGGCCCTGGGCTTTCTTTCGCCCTGTCTGGCCGCATGCATTCCCCGGCGCCATTGCAGCTGCCAAAGGAACCTCTTTCTGCGTTCGTGAAAGCATCGTGGCCGGATGATATATTGCGGGCAGGGCCCATAGGGCAATTCGAGAAGGATTGAAATCATGGCAGTGGACAATTCTCCCGCGCGCATCGGCAAGACCATCGTAATCTGCGGTGAAGTGAAGGGGAGCGAGGACTTGATCGTGGATGGGCGGGTCGAAGGGACCGTCAGCCTGTCTGACAACCGGCTGACCGTCGGTCCCAACGCCAACGTTGCCGCCGACCTCAGCGCCAAAGACGTGCTCATTATGGGCCGGGTGCAGGGTAACGTCGTGGCCACCGGCCGCGTGGAATTGCGCGCCGGGTGTAACCTCGAAGGCGATATCCGAGCCCTGCGCCTCGCCGTCGAAGATAATGCCGTCTTCCGCGGCAAGGTGGACCTGACGCAGGCGGTTTCCAGAGTGCCCGATAGCCCACCCGTTCCGCAGACCGGCAGCATCTTCTGAGCGCGGAAAAGAAGAGAAAGACCTTGGCCGGGCAACTTCACGTAAATCTGTCCGGCTGCGAGAGGGATTCAAGGTGCTGCACCGTTGGTTCGACAAGAAACCGGAGGCCGGGCCAACCGCTTCGGCTTCGGGACTAGCTGGTCCCCGCGTGCCGCGCCACTCCGGCGCGTGGGCTATGCTGCGCAAGCGCCTTCAGTCCGAGCCCGGACTGCGGATCCTCGACACCGGCTACACCTCGCCGGCCAACATCAACTACCTCACCACCTTGGGCCATAGCGTTTTTCTTGCCGACCTCGTCCACGATGCCTACGCGGAAAACTGTCAAACAGGCGCCGACGATGACGGCAATCCGGTCTGGAATGTGGAAGGCTACCTCAATCAGACCCTCAACTTCTCCGGACGCACCTTCGATGTGGTGCTGCTATGGACCGCGCTCGACTATCTGCCGGAGCGTTTGGTGGCTCCCGTGGTTGCGCATCTCTTTGCGGCCATGAACCCTGGCGGGCAGGTGCTGGCTTTCTTTCATACCCGGCTGCAAGGCGAGGAGGCGGCCTACTGCCGCTTTCATGTCACTCCTGGCGACGACGTGGAGATGCAATTAACCCAGCAATTTCCCATCCAGAGAGCCTTCACCAACCGCAGCATTGAGCGCCTCTTTGCCGGCTGGTCGGGCCATCGCCAGTTCTTGGCCAAGGACAGCGTATCGGAGGTCATCGTCACGCGCTGATGTCGAACCAGGACGGCCAGCCGTCCAGGGGGACGTTCCGGTCAGACTTCCTCGGCCCGGGGCCTTCCCCTGAGACCGGAAACTGGAGACAAAGAGCTGAAAGCGAAGGAGACACCATGAGCAAATCATTGGAAACGCGCATCACCTGGCTTGGTCACGCCACCGTGCTGATTCAAACCGCCCAGGACACCAACATCCTCATCGATCCGTTCATCGCGCACAACCCCAAGTACCCCCGGAATTTTGTGCTGCCGTCGAAGATTCACTACATTCTTTTAACGCATGGGCACGGAGACCATATCTCCGATGCCGTTCCCATCGCAAAGAAATACGGATCAACGGTAGTCGCGATCTATGAGCTGGCCGACTACATCGCAAGCAAGGGGGTCTCCGACACCATCGGCATGAATCTGGGCGGCTCCGTCACCTTGGGTAGCCTGACGGCCACCATGGTCGAAGCCAAGCACTCCGCGGCCGCTGCCGACGACAAGGGCACGCACTACGTTGGCATCGCCGTCGGCTTCGTACTGGCCGTCACCGGCGGCCCCGTGCTCTATCACGCGGGAGACACCGCCGTCTTCGGCGACATGCAGCTCATTCGCGAGCTATACCGGCCTCGCGTTGCTATGCTGCCCATTGGCGGTTTCTACACGATGGGTCCGCAAGAGGCCGCTCTCGCCTGCCGCCTCCTGGCTCCGGAGACCGTTCTCCCCATCCACTTCGGCACGTTTCCGCCGCTCAAGGGTACGCCGGAAGAGCTGGCGGCTCTCGTTGGGTCCTCCGTCAACGTCGTGCATTGGAAGCCGGGAGACGAAATCTACGTCTAACGAACGCGTCGGGCTCAGGTCGGTCGACTGAACCCCGCGCTTCGTGCTTTTTTGAGAGCACGCTCAGCGGCAACGCTGATCACTGATCCCTGACCCCTGACCACTGACCACTGACCACTGACCACTGTTCTTACTGGTCGCGCGTCTGTTTGATCGCGCGCGGTGACTGCACCAGTTCGCCCGGTCCGTGCGAATCCTGCATGCCCAGGCGCATCGCCGCAGGCGATTTGCCGGCGCTACAGTTGCGCAGGTCGCGAAGGATCTCCTGCTTCTCGCGCGCATATTGGCCGGCCAGCCGCGTCAGGGCGTAGGTGATGATGTCGCTGTGATGCAGATCCCCTGCTAAAGGATCGCGCCGCATATTCAGCCACAGCCGGTGAACAAGCTCCACGTCCTCGGGCCCCAGCGCGGGCGCGTGCGGACCGATATAGAACACCTTGGTATCGCCGGAAGCGCCGATCACGTAGAAGTTGAACTGCCTCTTGGGCTCGGGCAGCGCCTCCCAGGCCTGTCCCATGTGGAACGCCTGGTCCTCTGCGGTCATGGAACTCGACTGTCCTGCAACCACCGACTCGACCTCGAGCGAATTTGCCGTCTGCACCAACGCGGCAAACACGTCGCCCGCCGGCACCACGAGCAGGGAAATCTTCTTCCCAAAGCTCTCGGCCACTGAAACCGCCTTGGTAAAGACCATCTGCTCGTGCTCGCTGAAGCTCTGTTGCTCGGCGCTCAGATACTCCGGGCCGCCTACGCCCATCAGGCGCACGCTCACGACGACCACGTCCCGCTCCACCGTGCTGGTGCGCGCCAAGGTCCACTTCAAGGCCAGCGGATTGGCGGCGTCGCGCATGGTCACGATCACGCCGCCGGGCCGGATGGCCGCCGACTCGCGGCTGATCGTGTCCTGGTGCTCAAGCTGGAAGTGGTCCTTCATCTGCCGCGCGGTCTGCTCGTGCCGGCGCAGGTTGATGCGCTCCGAGATGGTAAACACGATGAAGAACGCGATAGAGAACACCACGCCGCTGATGGTGGCCACCGATTTGGTGAACAGGTTAACCGTGGCCGTCGCCAGCAGCACCATGAAGACCGACAGCAGGCCCAGCGGAATCTCGGTCTTGCCGATCCGGATATTGGGCGGAACCTTCCAACCGCGTTCGCCGTGGTATTTCCAGCGCAGGACCAGCGTAGCCAGGCTGTTGAAGGTGAACGACCAGATGACGCCGAAGGCGTAAGCCTCGCCCAGCATGATGACGTTGCCGCGGCTCGCGATGATGGTGAGCATCTGCAGGATGAATACAAGGTTGACGATGCGGTAGCTGGTGCCGAACTTCGGATGCGGCATGCGGAACCAGTCGGTCAGCACGCCATCTTCGGCCACCCGCATCAGCACGCCCGTGGAGCCGATGATGGAGGCGTTGATGGCGCCGGAGAGAATGAGGAATCCAACCACCACCACGAAGATGCGGAAGGCAATGCGCGCCACCAGCGGGCCCGCCATATACATGGCCAGTCCGGCGATCAGGTTGTCCTGGTAGGCATGGTGCTGCGGGCCGGGAATCAGCATCGACGCCAGCAGCGTGCCGCCGCCGGTGAAGATCAGGCTATAGATGGCGATGACGATCGCTGCACGCTTCAGATTCCTGAGTTTGGGGTGCGCGATTTCGCGGTTGACCTGGGCCAGAGTCTCTTCGCCGCTCATGGCAAGAATTGAGTGGCCAAATGCCATCAGGATGCCGAAGAACCCAAAGATCGGCAATCCTCTTCCGCGCAGGAAGCCGAGCGAATCTTCACTGAAGTGGAGGTGAGCAGGGATGGGCGACGGTGGCAGTTGCGCGCCGCGGAGCCACACAGTATACGTGCCCCAGATAAACAGAATCACCACCATCACCGTGGTGATCTGCATAACCCGCAGCGCCTTGTCGCTCGATTCCTCGATCCCCTTGATGTTCTGCCACCAGTAGTAGATCGTGACGATCGCGGCAAACAGCGCCGAGGTGTAACCCGGATTGAACTGGATGGGTTGCCCGTTCGCGCTCATCAACGCCGGCGGCAGCCAGTGGCTCTGGTCGGCGACCATCATCAGCTCGTTCAGCAACCCGGTGATATACTGGCCGGCCGACACGCCGGAAATGGGGCCGGTAAGGATGTAGTCGAACATCAGCGCTGAAACGCTGAGCTTGGCGAATCCGCCTCCCAGGGCCTCCTTTACCACGCGGTACACGCCGGCGCGGGTGAACATGGAGCAGCTCTCCACGTACACCGCGCGCACCGCGAAGCTGAACAGCATGATGCCGAGGATGAACCACGGGGCCGCCGCTCCCACCGCCTGCTCGGCGATGCCCCCCGCGTAGAAAGCCGAGGAACCCAAGTCATTGAGAACGATAGCCGCCGCGCGCCAGAAGGAGATGAAGGTGAGCATCACCGAGGAGGCGACGATCAGCCGCACGCGGTCATTGGGAGGAGCTACGGTCGTTCGGGTAGAGGCCATCGCGAGGGATCCGGCGAGGCGCAGCCGGTGGTCGAAATCGTATGAGCGAAACCACCGCTCTGCGACGAGTCTAATTTTCAATCAACGCAGTGTCAACGAGAAATGAACATTTCCTCATTGTTGTCGCCCGTCCGCACGCACTTCCGCACGCCCTGGCAAACGCAGGCCGGGAATCAACTCTATGATTTCAAGTACTTATGCTCATGCAGAGCGGCTCGATGTGAGAGCATCCATGGTTTGGCGCCAAGGGACTCATTTGGCGGGCGAACATCGGCGTCCACGGCACTCCGGCCGAGAATCTAGTCTTTGCCGAAAAGCTCTTTCCCGTCCTCAATAAAGCTGATCAAGATCACCACCGCCGACCCGATCATCCCGAAGAAGAACATCGCTTCCAGCAGCCGTATTCCAAAAGTGGCCAATACCATGTTGCGATTCTACTGCACCCCGATGTTTTACACTCGCCCCTGTATGCAATCTTCCTGGAAGCCGTGGGCTGCGGCGGTCCTTTCCGCCGGCCTGCTTGAGTTGCCTTTCCCGCTCGCCGGGCCGCTGCCGGCTTGGCGTACGATCTTCGCCTGGTTTGGGCTGGTTCCACTGCTCTGGACTTTGCTCTCGGTTCCGCGCTCCAGCCCTCCCCATCCCCTGCGCCGCGCTTTTTTCATCGCTTATCTCTGCGGCTTCCTCTGGTACATGGGCAACTGCTACTGGGTCCGCGATACCATGCTTCGCTACGGCGATATGCCGCCGCTGGCGCCTACGCTTTTGCTCATCGGCTTCAGTCTGGTTCTGGGGCTTTACTTCGGTCTCTTCGGTCTCGGCCTCCTGCTCGTCCGCCGCACCACCGGCTCCACGCGCCTGGCCCTGGCCTTCGCGCCCTTCCTCTGGACGGGCCTGGACCTCGCCGCCGCGCGCATTACCAGCGTTCCCTGGGATCAGCTTGGCTACTCGCAAGTCGATAACGCCCTTGTCAACCAGATCGCGCCGTGGACCGGCGTCTATGGCATCACTTTTGTTCTCGTCGCCGCGAATGCGCTCCTCGCTGGCGGCCTGCTGCTGGGTCGCGAAGGCAAGAATCCGTTCGCCGGCCGCTGGGCCTGGGCCGCCTGCGGCGCAATCCTGGCGATCTCAGGTTTTGCCGGCATCTTCGTCCTGCCTGCTAGGCCCGATCCCACAGCCACGGCCGTCCTCATCCAACCCAATCTTGACGTGGGCGCCGCCAACAACTGGCAGGGGCCGGAGTGGGACCGCCATATCGTCGATTTCACTCGTCTCGCGAGCGAGCAATGCAAGACCTACATCGCCGGCATTCCGCAAACCGGCGCGCCCACGGGTGAAATCGTCTGCCCGCCGTATCCTACCCATCCCGACCTCGTCGTCTGGCCCGAATCGCCCGCGCCCTTCTTTGACCAGGACCCGCTCTTTCAAAAGGCGATGGCGGGTATCGCCCGCCAGGAACAAGCGCCGCTGATCGTGAATGCCGTCGGATCGGATCTCGATCCTGCCGAGGGCCAATGGCAAGACCATGTTTCCGCGGTGATCTTTGACGCCCAGGGGCAGCAAGTGGGCCGCTACGACAAAATCCACCTGGTGCCCTTCGGCGAATACATTCCCTTCGCGCGTCTGCTGTTTTTTGCCCACAAACTCACCGGCCGCGTCTCCTCGTTCACGCGCGGCACTGAGCACAAAGTCTTTCTCCTCGATACGCAGAACGGCGGACGCCATCGCTACGGCGTCTTCATCTGCTACGAAGCGGTCTTCGCCGGCGAGGTGCGCCAGCTCGCGCGCAACGGCGCCGAAGTCCTCGTCAACATCAGCGACGACGGCTGGTACGGCGATACCAGCGCTCCCTGGCAGCACCTGAACATGGCTCGCATGAGGGCCATCGAGAACCGCCGCTGGCTCCTGCGCGACACCAACAACGGCATCACTGCTGCTATCGATCCCTACGGCTGCGTGCGCCAGTCGATTCCTCGCCACCAGGTCGACGCGCTGCCTGCCGAGTTCGGCTTTCGCGACGGCATCACCTTCTACACCGCCCACGGCGACCTCTTCGCCGGGCTCTGTGCCATACTGTCTCTAGGCGTTGTCAGTTGGTCGCTCGGCAAGAGACCGAAGGCTCCTGCTGCGAAGGGTTGAAACTCTGCCGCCGACTCGCCAACCTGCGAACCGCGCTTGAGCGCGGCCAACTTGCTAATCCAAAGCCAGGTCTTAAGAGCAAAATGTCGCTGAACGATCTCGAATTCGCCTACGCTCCCGTCCGCAATCAGGTGCGCGACCTGCGGGAGTATCTTTGACCCTGCCCGCATCCGCAGGGAACTCTCCGAAATTGAAACCAGGCTCGCCGACCCGAAGTTCTGGTCTGATCCCGCCGCTTCGCAGCCGTTGATGCGCGACCGCAAGCGCCTCGAGGCGCTGGTGCGCGACGACGACGAACTCGTCCACCGCACCGGCGACATCGAAGCCTATTTCGAGCTGGCCAAAGAGGGCGAGGATGTTCTCCTCGATTTGGAGAAGAGCATCAAGGATCTGGGGGCTTTCGCCGAGGAGCTTGAAGCGCGCACGATGCTTTCGGGCGAGGCCGATCCGCTCAACGCCATCGTCACCGTGCACCCGGGTGCCGGCGGCACCGAAAGCCAGGACTGGGCCGAGATGCTGCTCCGCATGTATCTGCGCTGGGCCGAGCAGCAGGGCTTCAAAACCGAGATGAACGATTACCAGTCTGGTGAAGAGGCCGGAATCAAGTCCGCCACCTTCACCATCGTCGGCGAGTACGCCTTCGGCCAGCTCGCCGGCGAAAGCGGCGTCCATCGCCTGGTCCGCATCTCGCCCTTCGACTCCGCCAAGCGCCGCCACACGTCCTTTGCCTCG
This sequence comes from Occallatibacter sp., assembly GCA_049522315.1. GTDB lineage: Bacteria > Acidobacteriota > Terriglobia > Terriglobales > Acidobacteriaceae > Telmatobacter. The sequence goes on along the minus strand of JBEKNY010000004.1, from coordinate 5,264 downwards.
GTCTACGTCTCGCCGGAGATCGACGAAACGATTCATGTCGATCTGAAGCTCGAAGACCTGCGCATCGACACCTACCGCTCCGGCGGTAAAGGCGGCCAGCACGTGAATACCACCGACTCCGCCGTGCGCATGACGCATATCCCCACAGGAATTGTCGTCCAGTGCCAGAACGAGCGCTCGCAGCATAAGAACCGCGACAAGGCCATGAAGATGATGCGCTCGCGCCTGTACGAGTTCGAGCTTGAAAAGAAGCGCGCCGACGCCAAAAAGCTCGAGGACTCCAAGCTCGACATCAACTTCGGCTCGCAAATCCGCTCCTATGTCTTGCAGCCCTACCGCATGGCCAAGGATCACCGCACTAAGGTAGAAGTGGGCGACGTAGACAAAGTGCTCGACGGCTACCTCGAACCGTTCCTGAAGGGTTACCTGCTCGCCAAGCGCCGCGGAACGGCTGTTTCAACGGGCGCAAGCGATGACTTGGACGTGTAATCCACTGAGCGGCGCACCGAGAACCACGAACTGAGAACTGATCACTGACCACTGATCACTGACCACTGATTACTGACCACTGATTACTGACCACTGATGAACGACCCCGCCATCATCGACGAAATCCTGCGCACTGCAAAGAACATCGCCGTCGTCGGCATGAGCGACAAGCCTCATCGCGCCAGCCACAACGTCGGCCGGTACCTGGCCGAACAAGGCTATCGCGTCTTTCCGGTCAATCCCGCGCTCAAGGAAGTGCTGGACGGGCCGTGCTATGCCAACCTCGACGCCGCGCAGGCTGCCGCCCTTAAAGAAACGCGTTCTGCCCAAACGGGGCAGGGAATCGACCTGGTCGACGTCTTCCGCGCCTCCGAGCACGTGCCGCCCATCGTCGACGACGTCATTCGCCTTGGCATTCCTTATCTCTGGCTGCAGGACGAAGTGATCCACGACGAAGCCGTCGCCCGCGCCCGGGCTGCAGGCGTCAAATGCGTGCAGAACGACTGCATCTTCCGCCGCCACGCCGCCATCCTGGATCACGATGACCGGCACTGAGGAGCGCGCCTTCTGCAACCCCCATCCATTACACTGAGTCCAATCGTCAGGAGTCTCGATCCCTCTCCAGCCATGCGCCGTTTCTGGCCCATCTTCGCGCTCGTCGCCCTTTTCGTCTGGACTCTGCCCGCCTCTGCTCAACTTTCCGCGCCAGCAAGCTCGCCAAAAGATACGAAGGCCGCCTTTGATGCGCCCCACCTGCGCGTCGAACTGCTCGTGCCTGGGGACAATCTCTACAGCGGCGACGCGCTGAATGAAGCCGGGCTTCATTTCAAGCTCGAGTCGGGCTGGCATATCTACTGGGAAAACGCTGGCGATTCGGGCGAGCCGCCGCATATTCAATGGACGCTGCCCAAGGGCATCAGCGCTGCTCCCATGCAATTCCCTGCACCAAAGCGCCTGCCTCTCGGCCCGCTTATGGACTTCGGATACGAAAATGAAGTTCTCTTTCCGTTCACGTTTCATGTCGAGGACAGTGTCAAAGCAGGTCCAGTAGTTCTGCGCGCAAAAGTTGATTGGCTCGTCTGCCGCGAGGTCTGCATTCCTGGCAAGGCGGAGCTCCAGGTCACGCGAGATGTGTATCGCGGTCTCTATGATCTCGGGCTCATTCACCCGCCCATCTTTGCGCAATTTCTCAGCCAGATTCCAAAGTCGATTCCCGCCGCCGACTCCGCCGTCTTCCAACCCACGCCCACCGGCTTCCGCCTCGCCGTCTCCACCGGCCAACGCGAGACGCAAGCAGAATTCTTTCCTGAAGACGAAAACATCATCGACAATCCCGCGCCGCAAACGATGACGCCTGTAAAAAATGGGCTGGTACTCGACCTGAAGAAAGACCCGAACCTCACCACGAGCCCCGTGCAGTTGAACGGAGTGCTCGAACTCTCCGGCGGCCGCAATTACGAGATTGCCGCGACGCGGGAGGTGTCCTTCGGGGTTGCGGGGATGGAGCCTATGCCGGCTGTGGCGCAGAGGTTTTCGCTCAGGGCGCTCGCGCGAATCGCCGCCCTCGCCTTCCTCGGCGGGCTGCTCCTCAACCTCATGCCTTGCGTCTTCCCTGTGCTTTTCTTAAAAGGCTTGGCGCTCTGCCAGTCCGGGGCTGAGGAACGCCACAAGCTACGCGCGCACGGTTTTGTCTACACCATCGGAATTCTCGTCTCCTTCTGGGTGCTCGTGGCCGCGCTGCTCGCCCTCCGAGTCGCCGGCGCCACTCTCGGCTGGGGATTCCAATTCCAGTCGCCAGTCTTCCTCTCGCTGATGGCCGCGCTGCTCTTCTTCCTCGGCCTCTCGCTCGCCGGCCAGTTCGAGGTTGGCCTCACGCTCGCCAGCGCCGGAGGTTCGCTCGCCGCAAAACAGGGCTACGCGGGCAGCTTCTTCACTGGGGTTCTCGCGGTCGTCGTCGCCACGCCATGCACCGCGCCGTTTATGGGAGCTGCCATTGGCTACGCGCTCGCTCAATCCGCAGCCGTCACCTTCGCTGTCTTCACCGCGCTCGCCCTCGGCCTCGCTGCGCCCTACTTTGCGCTCACGCTCCAACCCGCCTGGACGCGCCTGCTGCCCAGGCCCGGCGCGTGGATGGACATTCTCAAGCAAGCCGTCTCGGTTCCCATCTTTGTCACCGTCATCTGGCTGGCGTGGGTCGTCGCGCAGGCCTACGGCGCGGCGTTGCTGGCCGCGCTCCTTGCCAGCTTCCTTTTGCTCGCCATCGCCGGATGGTTTCTCGGCCGCCGGCCAGCCCAACGCTGGGCTACCACGGTTGCCGCGTTCTTTTTGGTCGTCGTGGCTGGCATCTGCGTGGCGACGCCAAAAGAGTTGGCCACCGCGTCGAAACCGGCGGTCTCAGCCACCGGGCAAGCTTCTGCCACAGCCACCTGGCAACCCTGGTCCGCCGAAGCGGTCCAGCACGCCCTCGCCGCCGGCCAGCCCGTCTTCGTCGACTTCACCGCAAGCTGGTGCCTCACCTGCCAGGTCAACGAGCGCGTCGCCCTAGATCAACCCCGGGTTACGCGGGCATTTGCCGCTGCCAACGTCGCCCTCTTTCGCGCCGACTGGACCCTCCAGGACCCCGCTATCACCGAAGCCCTTGCCGCGCTCGGCCGCAGCGGAGTGCCCGTCTACGCGCTCTACACACCGGGCCAAGCCACCCCGCAGCTCCTCCCGCAGGTACTCACCCCCGGCATCGTCCTCGACGCCGTGACCAAATTGCCCACCTCTGCAACTCAGGCCACAGATGGATCGTCCAAGCAAAAGTAAGCCAGAAACCTGTTCGCTGGAAGCCTGCTCGCCGGAAGCCCAATCAGGCTCGCTTATCCCAATTCCCCTCAGGAGGTTGACCTTCATGAAATCTCTGCCCGTTCTTGCCGGAATTACTGCCCTCGTCGTCGCGCTCGTGCCCATCTCCGCTGCTGCGCAGGCCGTGGTCGGCTCGCCCGCGCCCAACTTCACCGCCACCGACTCGCATGGCCAAACCCACACCCTGAGCGAGTACCGCGGCAAGTACGTCGTCCTAGAGTGGCACAACCGGGACTGCCCCTACACCCACAAGCACTACGCCTCCGGCAACATGGAGGCTTTGCAAAAAGAGTGGAAAGCGAAGGACGTGGTCTGGTTCACGGTCATCTCTTCGGCGCCCGGCAAGCAAGGCTACGTCACCGACGCCGAAGAGAACGAGTACCTCCAGCAGATGCACGCCGATCCCACGGCGGTGCTCATGGATCCGGAGGGTAAGCTCGGCCGCCTTTATGATGCCAAAACTACGCCGGAAATGTATGTCATCGACCCCGAGGGCAAGCTGATCTACGAAGGCGCCATCGACAACCGTCCTACGACCGACGTGAGCGGCATCGAGGGCGCGGACAACTACCTTTCCGACGCGCTCACTGAAGCCATGGCGGGCAAGCCCGTCGAGCACTCCTACACACGGCCCTACGGCTGCTCGGTGAAGTACGCGGATTGAGAAAAGCAGGGAACAGGGGACAGAAAAACCTCTTGGTAGAGGCTCTTGCTTTCCCGAGTCCCAAAATCGGGACATGGGTACACCCGGTCTCTTCCGCCGCGGCGGAAGATCTGGATCGCCCGCTTAGTTACGCTCGGACGCGGGCCGCCCGGCCCGGCATTTTTCATTTTCTTCCTTGTTCAACCGATTTGCTTTTCATCCGGGCTTGAGCAAGATCGAGATTTTTTCTTGCGTAGACATGAGACGGATCGATCCGCAACGCTTCGTTGAACTGCGCGGCCGCTTTTTCATAGTCCCCAAGTTGAAACAGGGCCGCGCCCAGCTCATTATGCACATTGGCGTTTGCGGGGTCGAAGCGTACCGCTTGGGTATATTCCTCTACCGCTTCGGAGAACCGATGCGCCCGCATAAAGATCTTGCCCATATAGAAATGGGGCGCTGCTTGATCGGGTTTGATGGCCAGAGAATGCCGGAGTTCCTTTAGCGCTTCCTCCGTCAACCCCTGTTTGCCTAAAATAACGCCTAAGTCGTTATGCGCATCGTAATTATCCGGTTGGATGGCAAGCGCCTGACGGTACTGCTCAACCGCCTGGTCAAATTTTCCCTGCGTCTGAAGAGCATCGGCAAGATAGAGGCGCGCCGGTACAAAATCCGGGTTCGCGGCGATCGCCATTTCGCTATATGTCTCCTCATCCTTCGTCCTGCCCATCATGTAAGACCATAGCGCCATAACGGATAGGGCATCGGGGCTGTCGGGAGCAGCACGCAATGCCGTTTCCAGGCGTTGCCCCGCAAGCGGCAGATTGCGCCGTTCATTGGGCTCGCAGGAAATCATCAGGCAATAAGCGGAATAAGAGAGAGTCAGATACCAGGAGGGGTTATAGCTCAGCGCGCGGTCGTAATATTTTTGCGCATCGGCAAGCCTTCCCTGCTTCATATACGCAATGCCCAGGCTTAAGTTGGGAAGTTCCCCGCGCGGGTCAACTTCGAGCACGTGGCCGAACAGCGTCTCCGTATCTTTCCATACCTTAACCTGTGCATCGGTTTTTATGGCGCACGCTACAATGACCGCGGCCGCAAGCAGCAGAGCTACGGCCTTGATCTTCGGGGAGTTGGCCACTGCATCGCCGGCCAGCCAGACAACGGCGATGAAAAGGCCGATATAGGGAATATAGGTGTAACGCTCGGCCAGGGCCTGTCCTCCGACCTGCACGATGCCGATCACCGGAACCAGCGTTCCCAGGAACCACAGCCAGCCGATAAG